>NZ_JBNNGW010000003.1:0-647731 GCF_050268505.1 Psychrobacter sp. NPDC078409 | reverse complement strand
GTCTGTCAACTTCTTTTTTTAATTTGTTTCAACAAGTTAACTGGGTTATTAATGTGTAATAACACACTAGCTACTTCCAGCTCGTCTTGATGAGGGCGTATTATAGACGGTTTAACTTTTGTGTCAACCCGTTTTATTAATGTTTTTAAACTTATTTTAGCAGATGAATAAATCTGTATTTCTTTCAATGGGTTATAAAATTGAGGTTCTCTACTTTCTTTAATACTAGTGCGCAATGCGATTTAATTCACCAATTTTCAATAAAGATAAGCTTGTTTGATCTTCATAACTCGACTTATTTACCCTGTCATTTTTGAGTATTTTCCTTAAACAAATTATCTCTTACATTTTTGAATGTTGATATTCACATGATTAGCACTATATAGGAGCTAAGTTATTTGGGGTTATATGATGCTTTCAATATACTGCGCTATATAGTGCAGTATCTGATACTACCTTTATCATAAGATATGGCTCTTATATTAGTCGTCGCGCAATCCCTTGATATCTAGTGTTGCGAGACGGTTTTTGCTATAATAGGTATTTTGCTGCATTACTTATATATGTTAGCTGTTATATTACTTCTATAGCAAAATGCGTTCTGCTGCAATGCTATTGATTTACTGACTTAGAGCCTTATATCAGTTCTAACATATATAGTTATAGTAAGACTCTAGGTAATGCGTCCCTTTCACAACATATCACGATGATTAGATATAATTGATGTGGTCTCACGGTTATATGATTGATGGTTGCAGTCATCACTGCCAACGGACCCAATAATAGGCGAATAGATTATGGTAGCGATTACTTTACCCGATGGTAGTGTAAAAGACTTTGAAGGTCATACAACAGTCATGGAAGTGGCACAAAGTATTGGGACAGGACTCGCTAAAGCGACGGTTGCTGGACGTGTAAATGGTCATCTGGTAGATGCACATGATCCTATCGTCGCTGATGCCAATGTTGAAATCGTAACGCCAAAAGACGACGACGGTGTCGATATTATTCGTCACTCATGCGCTCACCTGTTAGGTCATGCTGTTAAACAGTTATATCCTGATGTGAAGATGGTCATTGGTCCTGTTATTGATGATGGTTTTTATTACGATATCTTTAGTGAAACACCATTTACGCCTGAGCATATGGAAGCAATTGAAAAACGCATGATGGAGCTGATCAAGCAAGATTATGACGTTATTAAAAAAATGACGCCACGTGCCGAAGCGATTGAGATATTTGAATCACGTAATGAAGACTATAAGTTAAAGCTTATCAATGATATGCCAGGTGAAGAAGCGTTTGGCTTGTATCATCACCAAGAATACGTCGATATGTGCCGTGGCCCGCATGTGCCAAACACGCGCTTTTTGAAAGTATTTAAACTGACCAAAATGTCAGGTGCTTATTGGCGCGGTGATGCCAAAAACGAGCAGTTACAACGTATCTATGGTACTGCATGGGCTGATAAGAAACAGTTAAAGGCTTATATTCAGCGCATCGAAGAAGCAGAAAAACGTGACCATCGTAAAATTGGTAAAGCGTTGAACCTATTTCATATGCAAGAGCAAGCGCCAGGTATGGTGTTCTGGCATGCTAATGGTTGGACGATTTATCAAGTACTTGAGCAATATATGCGCAAAGTACAATATGACAATGGTTATGAAGAGATTAAAACCCCTCAAATCGTCGATCGTAGTTTGTGGGAGCGTTCAGGACATTGGGGCAACTATGCAACCAATATGTTCACGACTTCTAGTGAAAACCGTGATTATGCGGTAAAACCGATGAACTGTCCTTGTCACGTGCAAGTGTTTAATCAAGGTCTAAAATCTTACCGTGACTTGCCACTACGTATGGCTGAATTTGGTTCTTGTCATCGTAACGAGCCATCAGGTTCATTGCATGGTTTGATGCGCGTACGTGGTTTTACTCAAGATGATGCGCATATCTTCTGTACGCAGGCACAGATTCAACAAGAAGTTGCTGACTTTATTAAGCTAACGCTTGCGGTCTATGAAGATTTTGGCTTTGACAATATTATTATGAAACTGTCTACCCGCCCTGAAAAACGCGTTGGTAGTGATGAGTCTTGGGACTTTGCAGAAAAAGCGCTAGCAGATGCGCTTGATAGCTCAGGGCTAGACTGGGATTACTTACCTGGCGAAGGTGCATTCTATGGTCCAAAGATTGAGTTTAGTCTAAAGGATTCATTAGGTCGTATTTGGCAGTGCGGTACCATTCAGGTTGATCCAAATATGCCTGAGCGTCTCGATGCTGAGTTCGTCAATGAGCAAAACGATCGTGAAGTACCTATTATGTTGCACCGTGCAATCTTAGGTTCGTTTGAGCGCTTCATTGGTATTTTGATCGAAAACTATGCCGGTTGGATGCCAGTATGGCTAGCACCGCAGCAAGTTGTGGTCATGAATATCACCGATAAGCAAGCTGATGCATGTGAAAACGTGGTTAGCGAGCTCAAAAATGCAGGTTTACGCGCTATTAGCGACTTGCGTAACGAAAAGATTGGATTTAAGATACGAGAGAAAACATTAGAACGTATTCCCTATATGCTAGTATTAGGGGATAAAGAAGTCGAATCGGGCAGTGTTAACGTCCGAACTCGCGAAGGTGAGAACCTTGGCGTGATGAGTGTTTCTGAATTTATTACATTAGTACAGACCGCTGTCAGTAAAAAAGGCCGACAGACCCCAAAAACAGATGAGGAGTAATACCTATTAAACAGTCCAACCGTTTGAACATCAACGAAGATATCAATGTCAAAGAAGTCCGTCTCGTTAAAGAAGATGGCGAGCAAATGGGCGTGGTTGATATCGCAACCGCGATGAAAGCGGCACGTGATGAAAATCTAGATTTGGTCGAATTAGTTCCTGAAGCTAAGCCGCCAGTATGTAAGATCATGGATTATAAGCATTTTCTCTATGATCAAAAGCAAAAGGCTAAAGAAGCTAAGAAAAACCAAAAGCAGACTCAGCTTAAAGAGATGAAGCTACGTCCTAGTACCGAAGAGGCCGATTATCAGGTTAAACTGAGAAAAATCGTGAGCTTCTTGGAAGATCAAGACAAAGTTAAAATTAGCATCCGTTTCCGCGGACGTGAAATGGCGCACCAAGATATCGGTCGCAAACAACTTGATCGTATCATTGAAGATACTGCTGATATCTCAAACGTCGAACAGTACCCTAAGATGGAAGGTCGTCAGATGGGTATGCTGCTTGGACCCACTAAGAAAAAGTAATCTGTCTATTGGATTGCTTTGAGTGGTGGCTGTTAGTCTATATAGCTATTTATAACTCTAACCATCAATATGCTGCGGGATATTGATGGTTTTTTATTATGTGGACTCAAAAACTGCTGTAATAAACATAGCTATATTGAACATAAATAGCCTAGCATCATTGACTGACGCTATTTTACAAAATCCACCTTCTCAACTTTCTGATTACACGGTAATCTAAAGGTCTAGTTATGTTTGCTCGTCAGTATTTAGCAGTCACTAGTGATCATTCGATAAAAATTAGTATGAGCTAAAGATAATTTATAAGTGTAAAAAAGCTAAGTGTATAAATAAAAACAATGTATATCACGACTGTCAGAGTCGTTGACAAAAAACACTTCCCTTCTCCGATATCAGAGGTTATTTCATGCAAGAATTGACGCCACCAGAAAACGCTACAACTCCCAGTATCTCTCTAACAGCACCTGAACCTGTGAAAGAAATACAGAAAAGTGAAGCAGATCAGATGGTCAAATTGGATGAAAGCCAAATTCCTGAGCTCGATGCCAAGGTTGATGCTTTTGTTGATCATGTGATTACTAACTCTGTGCATAGCGATGAGTTTCGACAGAACGTGCAGTCTATTCATAATCTAGGTACCAAAGAGATTCGCGAATCTGCACAAGTATCTAACCGAATGTTAGATTTTCCCGCAAAAAGTCTGAATGACAGCTTATTCGACAACTCTCCTATCGCCAAATCGCTAACGGAACTACGTGGTATTGTTGAAGACTTAGATCCGAGCAAAAAGGAGCTGACCAGCTCCCGCAAGCTGTTCGGTCTCATTCCATTCGGCAACAAAGTACAAGATTATTTCCGTCAGTATGAGTCAGCGCAGTCGCACATCAATGCCGTTGTGACCAGTCTCTACAATGGTAAAGACGAGTTACTCAAAGACAATGCGATGATTGAGCAAGAAAAAGTCAACATGTGGGAGCTGATGCAGTCTATTCGCCAGTATGTCTATGTTGGCAAAAAGATTGATGAGCAACTTGAGCAAAAGGTCTATGCGATAGAAGCAACAGATCCAGAAAAAGCGCGCATTATTAAAGAAGAGATGTTGTTTTATGTCCGTCAAAAAAACACTGACTTTTTAACTCAGTTAGCAGTGAATGTACAAGGCTATTTGGCGCTTGATACCATTCGCCGTAATAATTTAGAGCTGATTAAAGGTGTTGATCGCGCAACCACGACTACTGTATCTGCATTACGCACGGCTGTGGTCGTTGCTCAAGCAATGACCAATCAAAAATTAGTACTAGATCAAATCACTGCGTTGAATAAAACGACTAGTAGTTTGATTGAATCAACGTCAGCGATGCTCAAGCGTCAGTCAGGTGAAATCCATGAGCAGGCGACTAGCAGTAGTATTGAGCTTGATAAACTGCAAAATGCTTTCAATAATGTCTATGACACTATGGATATGATTAGTAATTATAAAATTGAAGCGCTAGAGAATATGAAGCAAACGGTCAATACACTGACCACGGAAGTAGATAAAGCACAAAAATACTTGGATAAATCAAATCAGACTACGGTACTAGAAGTTTCAAAAGAGCTGGATAGTAAAAAAATCACTAACCAATCAAGTAGTGTCGATATCGATATTTGATTCGTCCCTATAGCGGTCGTCAGAAAACTGACCGCTTCCTGCTACCGAATACACATAAGACAATTGACGCAAGATATTGCAACGTCGTTCGTGTTAAGATAGCCACTATTAATAATTTTAAAAATAGATACGGTAATTTATGAGTTGGAATGATCCAAACGCCTCAAGTGAGGCAAAAAAATATGACAACCCGATTCCTAGTCGTGAGCTGATACTCAGCACGATTAATGAACATGGGGAAGTCACGCATCAACAATTGGCAAAAGCCTTTAATATTGATGATCCTGATCAGTTTGATGCTTTGGGCAATCGCCTAAAGGCAATGGCGCGTGACGGCCAAGTGAATCGTGATGGTCGTCCTTATCGCTATCGCACGGTGACTAAGCAAGATATCGTCTCAGGTACAGTTTCTGCACATCCAAAAGGTTTTGGGTTTGTGGTGCTAAGTGATATGCCAGATTTGTTTTTACATGAAAAACAAATGCGTTGGGTATTCAATGGCGATACGGTAGCAGCTGTCGGCACTTCGACAGACAATCGTGGACGTACCGAAGGGCGTATCGTTGATGTTGTCGAACGTCGTCAAAACAACTTTATTGGTACACTTGCTCGTGATGAAGACGGCTATTGTGTTGAGCTTGGTAGCCCAAACAATCATCAGCCGATTACGGTTACTGATGACAATGTTCAGGCGCTAAATATCAAACAAGGCGCTCCTGTTAAGGTCGATATCATTGACTGGCCAAACCAGCATGAATTTGCCACTGGTAAAATCACTGAAGTGCTGTCTGATGACAATGATCGTGAATTGATTATTGAGACTACCCTGCTCAACTATGATATTCCATCAGATTTTAGTGAAGCTGCGCTTAAGCAAGCCGATGATTATCAAGAGCCAACAGAAAAAGACATCAAAGGTCGTACAGACATACGTCATCTACCGCTTGTCACTATCGATGGCGAAGATGCTCGTGACTTTGATGATGCTGTATTTGCTGAAAAGCGTTCTGGTGGTAATTACCGTGTCGTGGTTGCGATTGCGGATGTCAGCTATTATGTGACACCGAATTCACCACTTGACCAAGATGCCTATGAGCGTGGTACTTCAGTATACTTCCCGCATCGTGTAATTCCGATGTTGCCTGAAGTGTTATCTAACGGTCTATGCTCATTGAACCCTAATCTAGATCGCTTATGTATGGTTGCTGATATCAAGATATCGCGCGCTGGTAAAGTGACTGGATATGAGTTCTATCCGTCAGTGATGCACTCACAAGCACGTCTCACCTATAATCAAGTAAATGATTATCTTGTGAATCCGAATGATAAGAGATTACCTAAATCATTAACGGGTAATAAAGACGTTAAAAAATCTGTTGATACCTTACATCAATTGTATGAGCTACTGCTTAAAAAGCGTGAAGAACGTCATGCAATGGAATTTGAAACGGTTGAGACGTATATCAAGTTCAACGAGAAAGGCGGAATCGAAGCGATTTTACCGCGCACTCGTGGCGACTCTCAGAAGCTAATCGAAGAGTGTATGCTCCTTGCCAATACTTGTGCTGCAAACTTCGCGCTTAAACATGAGTTACCAGTTTTATATCGTAACCATGATAAGCCTGATAATGAGAAGTCGATGCGTATTCATGAATATGCAAAAAACTTTGGCTTACCATTCCCAGAAGAGAATCCAACTCAGGCGGACTATCAGCGCATTATTGAAGCAACTAAAGATAGACCAGATGCCATCAGTATTCATAGCATGCTACTGCGTTCAATGATGCAAGCAAACTATGCACCTGACAATATTGGTCACTTTGGCTTAGCATATGACGAATATAGCCACTTTACCTCGCCGATTCGCCGTTATCCAGATTTGATGCTGCATCGCGCGATTAAAGCGAAAGTCACTAATAGCCAACAGCCTGTTATGGACTTTTCTCTTGAAGGTGCTGGTACACAAACGTCAGATACAGAGCGCCGTGCAGAAAAAGCATCACGTTATGTAGAGTCTTGGCTCAAGTGTCATTACATGACCGATCATGTTGGTGAAGAGTTCGAAGGCGTTGTGACTACGGTTACTAGCTTTGGTCTATTCGTCACATTGACTGACTTATATATCGATGGTTTGGTTCATATTTCAAACGTTGGCGATGACTTCTTCGTCTACGATGAGCAGCAACAGCAGCTTATCGGTAAAGATAAAGGCACGCTATTTGGACTGGGCGATTCGGTTAAAGTGAAGGTTGCGGGTGTCAATATGGATCTGCTACAAATTGACTTTGATTTGAAGGCTAAATTGCAATCTAGTGCAATGAACCAGAGCAAAAAAGGTCAACCGAAGAAAGAACAGTCTAAGAAAACTCCAGCAAAAAGAAGCAGCAACCGCAGAGGCGCTGCCAAAAAAAGCTAAGCTTAGACTGATACTTAGATACTGGTGTTGTAATACAATAAAAAAGGCTAACGTGATCGTTAGCCTTTTTTATGCTATGTACTTTTCAATCATCAATGATATAGCTATTTATTGTGCCTATTGCGCATCGTCCAATTGGTCTACACGGTCTTGTTCGGCTTGCTGTGCTAGGTCGATTTTACTGGTCGCACTATCTACAATAGCTTTCGGCTGTTGACTAAGTGGCTGGCTAGTTATATCTGTATCAGAGGTAGCTACTGTAGAATCAGGCTGTTCAGCCGCTACACTACTGGTTGCAATCTCTCTATTTTGTTCACGACTATTGCCATTGATAATGTTAAAGCCGAGTAATGCCACAATACCAATTACTGCAAAGATAATAACGTGTTTCATTTCCATAAAAAGCCCCGTATTTGAATAACCACCAAATATAGATTCTGTTGCACTTTTTATGCCTAAACCTTATTTAACACTTAATACCTATTCTTGCGGACTATTATTATTCAATAAATCCGTCTCATCTGAGCTTTGAGCAATCTCTTGCTCAACCTTTTCCATCAACTTATCGTCAGGACGGGCGTCGAGAACCTCATTAGCACTGCGACCTTGTAAAATGGTTTTGGCTCGAGCCTTGGCTTGTTTTTTATCTTGGTCATCCGTATGGCTCTCGCTGACCTGATTTGTTTCAGCAGGTTTGGGGGTAGTCGGCGTAATCGTTATATCAGATTGAACATTATTAGTATTGTTGGCACTGCTTTGCATGTGTTCAAAGGCTTTTTCTAACTTGTTATTGAAGCGCAGACGATAAATAGGCTCAGGTAAGCTAAAGCCTTTATCTTCTAGTGCGTGCTTGGTCTCACGAATGGCGATACTGCGTGCTTTGGCAAAATCAGTCTCTGATTGATCTACCCAAACCTGAAACTCCAAAACAATATTAGAATCACCCACATTGGTAATAACCGCAATCGCCTTTGGTTCATTCAAGACAAACGCCAGCGTATGTATCGCATCCAATCCGACTTTGATTGCTGCTAAAGGATCATCATTGGCATCAACGCCCAATTCAAAAGTAAATCGACGCTCAGGGTTTTTGGTGTAGTTTAGAATGGTACCTTTAAAGACTTCAGCATTAGGAATGCGCAGCTGATTACCATCCAGTGTCATCAGTATCGTCGCGCGCGAGGTCAAACGAACCACGATGCCCTCTTGTCCATTAATCACGATATGATCACGGGCACGAAAAGGTTGGCGAATGCTCAGCATTAGTGAAGCGATATAATTTTCAATGGTATCTTTGACTGCGAAGCCAACCGCAATACCAATGACACCTGCCCCACCAAGCAATGTGCCTAAAATAGTCTCTGCCCCTATCAGACTTAGTCCTAAAATCAGACCAAAGATAATAAAGATGACTTTGACCGTTTGTGACAGCAGCTCAGCGACAAATGGATTGGGCGTCAGACGTTGCCACATCTTTTTGCGATTAGATAACCAACTGCCAAACCATGCTACCAAGGCAAATATAACGATGCCAACCAATAGTAGCGGTAGCGCCTTCACTAGATTGGTCACCTGCGCTTTTAGACCTTGATAGACCGTTGAGACATTCTCTTGAACATCTAGTGTGCGGTTAATTCTATCTTCTACAGTGACGACATCTGTTAGTCGGTTGGTTAAGTTGATCGCTTGTTGTGCTTTTTTTTCGTTGGCTGTTTCTCCCGTTAGGGTAACGACCCCTTGGGTGACACTAACATTGACGGCTTGTAAGCCTTCGATTTCAGAGAAAATACCGCTGATACGTTGACGAATATCGTTGTCTTTTTGCGGTGTGGGTGTGGTCTCGATTTGTGCGTTATTAGTGCTTTCGCCACTGATTATTGGTGGCGTAGCTGGCGTTGGCAATGAGCTGGCAGGTTCTGTGACTTCACTGTCTGATGTCTCATTTTCTGATATAGCAGAATCATCGTTAGATACGCTTGCCTCTGTCGTATCTACACTTTCAGTTGTCTCTATACCTAGCGCTGCTGCGATACCAGAAATCTCTTCACTGGCAGCATGCGCTGAGGACGCAAAAAGGATGCTTAGTAACAACACTATTTGACCCCACGCTTTTATAAAACTGCGTACTATCGGACGGTCAATATAAGTGGCCATAAGCATCCTTTATTTTTTATGGATTTTTCTCGCTTAGCTAGTTGTTAGGAATTAGCTGTCTGGCTTTATTTAGCTATCTAAATAAAGCTGTGCTTCGCTTAAGTTCAGCGTGCCTTCGTAGATAGCACGACCAGTAATGATACCTTCGATACAATCACCATACGGCTTTAACAGCTCAATATCTTTCATATCGGTAACGCCACCTGATGCAATCACAGGTAATCCGCCTTCACGCGCCAAATTAACGGTTTGTTCGACGTTAACGCCTTGCATCATGCCATCGCGAGCGATATCAGTATAAACGATTGACGACACGCCTACATCTGCAAAGCGCTTAGCAAGCTCGGTCGCTTTGGTATCTGTCACGTTTGCCCAGCCATGAGTGGCTACCATACCGTCTTTGGCATCGATACCTACGATGATATGCCCTGCAAATTCGCGGCAAGCTTCAGCGACAAAATCAGGATCTTCAACAGCTTTTGTACCGATAATGATATACGTCAAACCTGCGGTAATATACTGCTCGATAGTGTTCATGTTACGTACACCACCACCCAGCTGAATAGGCAGGTTCGGATAGGCTTTGGTGATATCATTGACCACTTGTCTATGTACTGGCACGCCATCAAAAGCACCATTCAAATCGACCAAATGCAAACGACGCGCGCCTTCATCTACCCAACGTGCTGCCATGGCAACTGGGTCATCAGAGAACACCGTATCATCTTCCATACGGCCTTGTTTTAAACGTACACACTTACCATCTTTTAAATCAATAGCCGGGATAATGACGGGCACAGCACACATATAGCATTCCTTATAAAGCACAAGATTGGCAATAAATTTATTAAATTAAAATTTTGAGAATGAAACGTTATCGAGGCATCAAATAACGAGAGAAAACGCTGCTTAAAAGTAGCATAAATTATGGACAGATCGAAAACCAAGACATCGCTAAGTTAGCAATCTGTTTGAATACAAATAAGAAAGACAGAAACTAGACAATCATAACCATAAGTTTTAGTACGTAGAATCACTACCAACAATCGTTAAATTCTATTACTGACTGGCAATTTTAGGTCAATTTAGCGTATAATCCTAGGTAAATTTTTATTTGTTTCTATGTGATAGTAACCATGTGTTACGCTTTTTGTTGAGTTGTTACGACTCACTAATACAGTATGGTGATCAGGATGGATCGAGCAATCGTTCAATACGCCAATAAAATATTGGCCAAGAAATTGCTAAAAAGGACTATCTGAAAAATTTCAACCAATAGTCTCTAAACCATCGATTCTGCGGTATTTAACCTTAATTAGATGTCTTGCAAGTCCCTATCACTAGCTAACTATATTAAAACCGTTACGATTAAAACTATAGCAGCTTATAATAAGTGAGGTTTGCTTATCAGTTGCTTAGCTAGTTTGTCTTTTAACCAGTATATCATCTACCTTAATAGATCGTTATTTGGCCACACTCTTATTCTATCGAATATCTTTAAACGATATTAGTGAACGAGAGATGGTCAAACATACTGGTGTTACAAGTTTTAAATTTCAATGAAACGTGTGATAAAGCCATTTGTATTTAAACCAGTCTCTTTTAGCCATGTGCTGTAGCGATTGGTTTCGATGAAACGGTTTTAGCATACACCTTGGTAGCCAGTCGCCACTTTGGTAATTCGAATAAGACATTAACGTGTTGTTAAGGAGTCTAAGGTCAGCGTTAATACTCTTACTAGTAGTTATGATCATGTATTGTCTTCACAGAGCTTTCATCCCTATTTCACTATAAAGGAAATAGACGATTGAAGGCTTTGTTGAGTGATACAAATGTTCATGCTACCGATATACCAAACAGGACGTCTGGTATCGTTTTAGACTATGGACTAAGTTTTCGCTTATGATTACCATCAAAAAAGGTTTGGATTTGCCCATCACTGGTGAACCCTCCCGCGAGATATCTGAGCACCAACCGACACATGTAGCACTTGTTGGCTATGATTATGTGGGTATGAAGCCCACTATGAATGTCAAAGAAGGTGACATTGTAGCCAAAGGCCAGCCCGTTTTTGAAGACAAAAAACGTGTTGGCGTGATCTACACTGCCCCTGCTGCCGGTAAGGTCGTCGCTGTTAAACGTGGCGAACGTCGAGTGTTTGAGAGTCTTGTGATTGCGGTCGACCCAAATGGTGAAGAAGTAGACTTTGAGCGCTATGACTCACAGCAGCTTGCTGACCTAGACTCTGAAGTCGTTGAAACCCAACTGATTGCCTCTGGCGAATGGACGGCGTTCCGTACGCGTCCTTATAGCCGCGCACCCGAAATCGGCGCTCGTCCACATGCTATCTTTGTCACAGCAATGGATACCAATCCACTTGCCTTTGACCCGATGCTTGTGATCAATGAGCAGCTACAAGCGTTCAATGATGGACTTGCTGTATTATCTACGCTTAGTCCAAAGACCTTTGTCTGCCATCACGGCGATACCCAACTGACGCCAGTTGCAAAGACTGCAGCGAATAACGTCACTGAGTATCATGGTTTTGCTGGTAAGCATCCAGCTGGTCTTGCTGGTACGCATATTCATTTTTTGCATCCTATCAGCCGCGGTGTGACCGTATGGACGATTGGTTATCAAGACGTGATTGCCATCGGTAAATTGTTTACGACAGGTCGTCTATATACGCGCCGCATGGTGAGCTTAGCAGGTCCTGCTGTCACCAACCCACATTTGGTTATGACTGAGCGCGGTGCTGATATCACTGCATTGACCAAAGGTAAGCTGGCTGCTGGCGAGAACCGTATCATTTCAGGTTCAGTATTGTCTGGTCGCAAAGTGTTTGAAAACATCGCCTATCTGGGTCGTTTTCACAATCAGATCAGCGTATTGACTGAAGGTCGTGAGCGTCCTGCGTTCCACTTCTTTACTCCAGGTAAAAACCGCTTCTCAAAACTGCCTATCTATATTTCGCAGTTCTTTGGTGGCAAAAAGTACGACTTTACTACCACAAGTAACGGCTCACCACGAGCGATGGTACCAATCGGTGTCTATGAAGAAGTCATGCCACAAGATTACCTACCAACTCAATTACTACGTGCATTGATCGTCGAAGACATCATTAGCGCCGTAGATTTGGGTGTGCTTGAACTGGACGAAGAAGATTTGGCACTATGCACCTTTGTATCTCCTGGCAAATATGAATTCGGTGATATTTTGCGTGATAACTTAACGCGCATTGAGCTGGAGGGCTAACCACGATGAAATTTTTACACAATATGTTCGATCGTATGGAGCCATCTTTCACCAAAGGCGGCAAACACGAAAAGTACTACGCTATTTTTGAGATGTTTGATACGTTCTTACGTCAACCAAGCTCAACCACTTATGCGTCATCACATGTACGTGACGGGATTGACCTAAAGCGTATTATGATTACCGTATGGCTATGTACCTTCCCAGCGATGTTTTGGGGTATGTACAACATTGGTCATCAAGCACTAACCGCTATCGCTCAGCTTGGCTTACAGCCTGAAGGCTGGCGTACTGTTATCACTAGCATGGCAGGCTATAATCCAGACAGTATCTGGGCAAGCTTCGTCTATGGTGCGATGCAGTTTTTGCCTATTTACATCGTGACGTTTGCGGTAGGTATTCTCTGTGAGATTATCTTTGCTGTCGTCCGTGGACACGAAGTTAACGAAGGTTTCTTTGTGACTTCAGTTCTATTTGCATTATGTCTACCACCTGATATTCCTTTATGGCAAGTTGCCCTAGGTATTATCTTTGGTGTAGTTGTCGCAAAAGAAGTGTTCGGTGGTACTGGTAAAAACTTCCTTAACCCTGCCCTATCGGGTCGTGCATTCCTATACTTTGCTTATCCAGCCTATATGTCTGGTGACTCAGTATGGACAGCAGTAGACGGTTTCTCAGGTGCAACCCCTCTTGGCCTTGCAGCACTTGGTGTGGTTCCTCAGGACTTCGTCGACGTCTATGGTAATGCGATCACGTGGAGTGATGCATTCTTAGGTAACATGCAAGGTAGTATCGGTGAAGTATCGACGCTAGCCATTCTAATGGGTGCGGCAGTGTTGCTATGGACGCGTATTGCTTCTTGGCGCATTATGGCAGGTTGTGTGGTCGGTCTGATTGCTACGTCTCTTGTATTCAACATGATTGGTTCTGAAGACAATATGATGATGAGCTTGCCGTTCTACTGGCACTTGGTTATCGGTGGCTTTGCTTTCGGTGCTGTATTTATGGCAACCGATCCAGTATCAGCTGCGCATACAAACAAAGGCCGCTGGGCTTACGGTATCTTGATTGGTTTTATGACCGTACTGATTCGCGTCATCAACCCTGCTTTCCCAGAAGGCATCATGCTGGCCATTCTATTCGCCAACTTATTTGCTCCATTGTTTGATTACTTTGTGACTCAAGCAAATATCAAACGCCAAACCGCTCGGAGGGTTCGCTATGTCCAAGCCCAAAAGTAATAACGCGAAAACCATCAGTGTGGCTTTGACGCTATGCTTGGTGTGTTCAGTGTTGGTTTCAGCAGTGGCTGTTGGTCTAAAGCCTGCGCAAGTTGAAAACGCACGTTTAGATCGTAACAAAAACATCTTAGTTGCGGCTGATATGTATGACGCTGAGTCTGATACAGCAGATGATGTCGCCGAACGTTTTAAAGATTTTGAAGTAAAAATCATTGATCTAAACGAAGGTACTTATCTCGATGACGATGCGCTAAAAACTGCTGGCATCCCTGATCGTAATGCTTATGACGCCAGTCAAGCGACAAAAAACCAAGCTTTAAGTGAAGACTTGGGTGACAACGATCCTGCTGGTATTGGTCGTAAGCCAAAATATGCCAAAGTCTATGTCAAAAATGATGACGCAGGTCAGCCAGAAACGGTTGTATTGCCAATTCAGGGCTACGGCCTATGGGGCACTATCTATGGTTTCTTAACGCTCGAAAGTGATATGAATACCATCAAAGGTATCAGTTTCTATGAGCATAAAGAAACCCCAGGCCTTGGCGCTCGTATCGAAGAGCCAGAATGGCGTGCAAAGTGGAGCGGTATCGAGTCCTATGACGAGAATGGTAACGTTGCCACTGGTGTAACCAAAGCTGGTAACCCAAAAGAGAACTGGGTTGATGGCATTAGCGGTGCAACATTGACTAGCCGCGGCGTCAGCAACATGATTCAGTTTTGGTTAGGTGAGCAAGGTTATAAGCCTTATCTAGATACGCTACGCGAAAAGAGCGGCCAAACGGTTGAAGGTGCAGACACGCAAGCAAATCAATCAAAGCCGGCAGCTCAACCTAAAACCGAATTGGCAGCCAAGCTACCAGTAGCAAACGGCAAGGAGGCATAACATGGCTGACACTAAAAGCATTTTAACCACGCCTATCTTTGATAATAATCCTATTGCCCTACAGATCCTTGGTATCTGTTCGGCATTGGCTGTCACCACCAGCATGGCTAACGCTATGGTCATGTGTGTGGCATTGACCTTGGTAACGGCATTTTCAAGCTTCTTTATCTCGATTATCCGTAAGCAGATTCCATCAAGCATTCGTATCATCGTACAGATGACGATTATTGCTTCGTTGGTTATCTTGGTTGATCAGGTACTAAAAGCAGTTGCT
Source organism: Psychrobacter sp. NPDC078409 (assembly GCF_050268505.1). Lineage (NCBI taxonomy): Bacteria > Pseudomonadati > Pseudomonadota > Gammaproteobacteria > Moraxellales > Moraxellaceae > Psychrobacter > Psychrobacter sp. NPDC078409. The sequence continues at coordinate 632,598 of NZ_JBNNGW010000003.1, read as the reverse complement.
TATGACGTCAGTAAAGGTTTGTCAGTCTTTGTTGGTCTGATTATTACGAACTGTATCGTTATGGGCCGTGCTGAAGCATTTGCTATGAGCAACCCACCTATCCCAAGCTTTTTAGACGGTATTGGTAACGGTCTTGGTTACTCAGCAGTATTGCTATTCGTTGCAACTATCCGTGAGCTATTGGGTGCTGGTACTTGGTTTGGTATTACGATTCTACAGCCAGTCACTGATGGCGGTTGGTACATACCAAACGGTTTATTATTGTTACCACCATCAGCGTTCTTTATCATTGGTTTGTTCATCGCTGTTGTCCGTATCTGGAAACCAGAACAAGTTGAAGAAGCTGAGTTTGTAATGAAGCCGCAGTCTAAAGGCATGGCACATGGAGGCGGTCACTAATGGGACATTATGTTAGTTTATTTATAACCTCAGTCTTTATTGAGAACATGGCGCTTGCCTACTTCTTAGGCATGTGTACTTTTTTGGCCGTATCCAAAAAAGTCTCTACAGCGATTGGTCTAGGTGTTGCGGTTGTTGTCGTAATGGCAATTACGGTTCCACTAAACAATTTACTATTCCAGTTCATCCTAAAAGATGGTGCGCTGGCATGGGCAGGGTTCCCTGATATCGACTTGAGCTTCTTAGGATTGCTAAGTTATATCGGTTTGATTGCAGCCACCGTACAGATCCTAGAGATGTTCTTGGACAAGTTTGTACCGAGTCTATATAACGCACTTGGGGTATTCTTACCACTAATCACCGTAAACTGTGCCATCTTAGGTGGTGTACTGTTTATGGTTGAGCGTGACTATAACTTTGGTGAATCTGTTGTCTATGGTGTGGGGGCAGGCTTCGGTTGGGCACTTGCTATTACAGCATTGGCGGGTATCCGTGAAAAGCTCAAATACTCAGATATTCCAGCACCGCTGCGTGGTCTTGGTATTACTTTTATCACGGTTGGTCTTATGTCGCTCGGCTTTATGTCGTTCGGTGGTATGTCCATCTAAACCGCTAAGCTCAAAGCTTTCATTAGCTATTTGACTTATTTAATTCATTTATTCGGTAGAGGTTTGGGTACAGCATAGATTATGCCCCTACACCCCTACCCCATAGATTAAGGATACCTACCATGGATTACGCTACGGCGATTGGTGGCGTTGCTATGTTTACCTTGATCATCATGGGCCTTGTCGCTATTATTTTGGCGGCGCGCTCAAGACTGGTCAGTTCAGGCGATGTCACTATCCATATTAATGATAATCCCGATAATGATGTGGTGACACCAGCTGGCGGCAAACTACTACAAACGCTAGCGGGCGAAGGTATATTTTTATCTTCAGCTTGTGGTGGTGGTGGTACTTGTGCGCAGTGTCGTTGCCGCGTTATTGAAGGTGGTGGTTCTATTTTGCCCACCGAAGAAGGCTATTTTACTCAAGGTGAAATCCGCAATCACATGCGCTTAGCTTGTCAGGTAGCTGTTAAGCAAGACATGAAAATTGAGATTGACCCTGAGTTCTTTGATGTACAGAAATGGGAATGTGAAGTTATCTCTAACGATAACGTTGCTACCTTCATTAAAGAGCTGGTACTAAAAATTCCAGAAGGCGAAGAAGTAAACTTCCGCGCTGGTGGTTATGTACAGTTGGAAGCGCCACCGCATGAAGTGCATTACAAAGACTTTGTGGTTGATGAAGAATATAGAGAAGACTGGGAAAAATTCGGTATCTTCAACTATGTCTCAAAAGTTGATGAGCCAGTTATCCGTGCTTACTCGATGGCTAACTATCCTGAAGAGAAAGGCCTCATCAAATTTAATATCCGTATCGCCAGTCCACCGCCACGTGGTCCTGACGGTATTCCACCAGGCAAAATGTCTTCATGGGTATTTAGCTTAGTACCTGGTGACAAAGTGACGGTTTCAGGTCCTTATGGTGAGTTCTTTGCCAAGAAGACCGAAGCTGAAATGATCTTTGTTGGTGGTGGTGCTGGTATGGCCCCAATGCGTTCGCATATCTTTGATCAGCTCAAACGCTTGAACACAGATCGTAAGATTAGCTTCTGGTATGGTGCTCGTTCTATTCGTGAGATGTTCTACGTTGAAGACTATGATCAGCTAGAAGAAGAGTTCGATAACTTTGAGTGGCATGTTGCACTGTCTGACCCATTACCAGAAGATAACTGGGAAGGTCCAACAGGCTTTATCCATAACGTATTGCTCGAAAACTATCTGAAAGATCATCCAAACCCAGAAGACTGTGAATATTACATGTGTGGGCCACCGATGATGAACGCTGCCGTAATCGACATGCTACACAGCATGGGCGTGGAAGACGAAAACATCATGCTTGATGATTTCGGTGGTTAAGTTAGAGACTTAATCTAACCGCAGAAATGTAAGAATAAAAAAGAGTCTCAATTGAGGCTCTTTTTTTGTGCGATTTTTACACACAACTGTGGCTTGGTAGGCTACAAATCTAGCTAGTAGAGTCGCTTTATTATCCTATATTATGGACTATCTAAACATTGAGAAAGGACTCTTATGAAAACGAAATACAAAGATCTAACCATTTGGATCACAGGCGCTTCTAGCGGTATCGGCCAAGCATTAGCTGTTGCGTTCGCCAAACGCGGGGCTAGGATTATTCTAAGTGGACGTGACAGTGATAAGTTAGATGTGGTCAAAAACAGCTGCAAACGCGCTAACAAACATATTGTCGTTTCTTTTGATATCAGTGATGCCAATCAAACCAAAGAAGCTTATGCTGCTGCTAAAGCTCAGGCGGGGAAAATCGACTGGCTTATCAATAACGCTGGTATCAGTCAGCGTTCGCTCATTATGGACACGGCTGAAGAGGTTGAGCGTCAAATCATGGAAATAGATTATTTTGCTCAGACGCGCCTTACTAGACTTGCGTTGCCTGACATGATTGCACAAGGCGGCGGCAAAGTCGTGATGGTCTCGAGTGTGGCAGGCCTATTGGGTACACAATATCGCGGTGCTTATGGGGCAGCCAAGGCAGCGCTGCATATGTGGGCAAACAGCTTGCGTGCTGAGCTACACGACCAAGGTATCGAAGTAGCCACGATATTCCCCGGGTTTATCCAGACTAATATCTCTATAAATGCGTTGACTGGCGACGGTAGCGCACAGGGTACGATGGATGAGGCAACCAATAACGGTCTGACTGCGACTGAGTTTGCCAAACAAGTCGTGAAGGCGCTCGCCAAGGGAGAGGAATATATTATCGTCGCTGGTCGCAAAGAAAAACTGGCCACACGGGTCAACCGCGTCTCTCCGCCAAAACTCTATAAGCTCATACGTGAGTCACAAGTAAAATAATCCGCTCAACCGAACGAATTGTCGCTGAATGGTGCCTTCATTAGTATTTTTGGGTTCAAGGGGTGTAAAATAAGCGTAGCTTGTTTTACACCCTACTCATTTCTACGCCATACCGAAAATATTATGAAAAACACTATATCCAGCTTATCTTCCAAAAAACCTCTGCACCTTACCTTAGTAAGCGTCGTCAGCCTTGCCAGTACTTTAGGTGTCAGCGCTTGCCAGCAAACCCCAGACTATAACTATCTGATCGGTGAGACAATGGGGACGAGCTACCATATTAGCTATCAGTTGCCTGATGATGCAGACGAAGCTGCCATACAAGCTGCGGTAGACGAGCGCCTAAAACAAATTAACGATAGCATGTCTACTTATCAAAATGACTCAACGATATCTACATTCAATCGTTTGGGCAAAGACAAACCTATCACTATCGATGCGGATTTTAGTCGTGTGCTCGATGTCTCACAAATTGTCTATCAGCAGTCTGGCGGTGCTTTTGACCCTACCGTTATGCCACTCGTAAATACATGGGGCTTTGGAAGTACCATGACGGTCGAGCGCCTACAAAGCCCACCGACCGCCGTTGAGATTGCGCAAGCCAAAGCATTGGTCGATTTTAAGAGCATTATAAAGAAAGACGACACCATCTATAAAACCAAAGATGGCGTTGGTTTAGATTTTTCTGCCGTTGCCAAAGGTTATGGCGTCGATGTCATTGCTGATGTGCTGAGAGATGATTATCAAATTCGTAACTATATGGTTGAGATCGGCGGTGAAATAGCCACCTCTGGTGTGAACAACCAGCAGCAGCCATGGCAAATTGCGATTGACGCCCCTATTGAAGGCAGTACGGTCAGCGAACGTCAAACCATATCTGCTATTCGCCAGCCAAAGAATACGGCTAGCCAAATGCATCTAGCGACCTCTGGTAACTATCGCAACTCTGTCATATTCGATGGCAAACGCTATAGCCATACTATCGATCCGACAACGGGTAACCCTATTGCAGGCGGCGCACCTTCAGTTACTGTCGCAGCTGATTCAGTTGCATTGGCGGATGCGTGGGCAACTGCCCTTACCGCGATGCCTTATCACAAAGCACTAGACCTCGCTAAAACGCAAAATCTGGCGGCTATGTTCGTGGTACTAGCTGACGATGTAAAATCAAAAGGTTCTGACGATATGTCCAACGAAGCTACTGACGATGATATTGACGACTGGCAGGTGGTACAAACACCAGCGATGAAAGCATTACGTGCTGATAAAAAGCTCTAAACGCTCTTCAAACTCTAGATGGCACACTCTAACAGCCACTGGTAAGTGATAGATGTGAAACAAGAGAATACGTTAACGCACAACGAGCTGCACTAAAATTTGCTATACTATTATACAGTTGTTATTAACGGTGCTTAGCTGGCATGAACTTAGACAGCACCACTAATAACTGCCCTATTTTTTAAAATGAGGTTTCCTCTATGCTTAGCCAACTGCTTCCTATGCTTGCCATTACTTTCACCGTATTTGTCCTATTCTTCATTTTTATGGGCGTCGGTTATATGGTCAAAAAAAAGCCGCTTAGAGGATCTTGTGGCGGTGTTGCCAAATTGATGGGCGACGAAAATTGCTCGTTTTGTGGTAATGATCCCAATAAGTGCGATTCACTAATCGCTGAACAGCAAGAGAATGCATTAAGAGCTGCTCAATTGGGTAAATCGGTTTAATAGCCTATTGGTTACCATACGCTGGTAGCATTTACCTGACATATGTTCTTATAATAGCGTCAAGTCCTGTAAAAGTGACTTGGCGCTATTTTTATTGTGCGATAAGACTATTTATTTAAGATTACTTATTATCGCCATCTCTTATTATCACTGTTCTATAGCCGTAACTCGAAGTAACCACAAATGCATTTTGACTAACATGTCTGCAAATTTAGCAAAGTCAGTTAAGCAAATTGTATGTCTTACGCGCTACATATATTTTTCGGTCTCATTTAAGATATCGCTTACCGTTTAGGTACGTGTCTGGGTAAATGCTCTCTGGTGTTATTTTATAAGCGGCGATTTCTTGGCGCTGTCTAATAACGTGTTTTTTTCGCTGTCATCGTTGTGCTGCTATGTCTACCTCGTCCAATCTATCTGCTTCATCTAGCCTGCCCTCCTCACGCTTTACCTTTTGGTTGGTGCTGTGTGCCATGATTCTGCTAGCCACCAATATGCGTGCACCTATCGTCGCGCTAGGTTCTATCGCCCCAGTGGTAAAGGACGCGCTTAATATCTCTGAGTTTCAGATAGGCTGGCTAGGAGCAGTGCCTATGCTGAGCTTTGCCGTTGGTGCGCTGATTTCTCCAACCATTGGTAAGCGATTCGGGCTAGAAAATACACTGATTGCCATGATTGGGCTGTTAACGGTAGGGATGATTATTCGGACCGCTATCCCGACATGGAGTGGGTTTTTAATTGGTACTTTGCTACTTACCCTCGCCATTGGTTTCGCTAATACTTTAGCAGCACCGGTCATTAAGCAGCGTACCCCACAACATATTCCGCTGATTACAGGGTTGTTTAGTCTGACGATGACCACAGCAGCAGGTATCGTCGCAGGCGTCGTATTACCGCTATCGGAGCAGGTTGGTTGGCAGTGGGCATTAGGCGGTTGGACGATACTAGGTGTTTTTGCTTTCGTGATTTGGCTGTTCTTACGTGTGCGTTTGGGTTCATCTAACCATCAAGCGGTCATCCCTGCGGCGTTAGGTTCTTCTGACATCTCTATGTGGCGAACCACTTTTGCGTGGCAGATTGCTATTTTTATGGGATTACAGTCATTATTGTTTTACACCGTTGCTAGTTTTTTACCGTCGATTTGGGTGAGTAAGGGACTATCTGCCGTCAGTGCTGGACAAATGGGTTCTGTATTTCAGTTTATGGCACCAGTTTCTATTTTAAGCTTAACTTGGTTGGTCAATCGCGGTCGCCCTATTCAAGCGCTAGCAGTGTTCGCCGCTGTGCTAAACGTCGTTGGTATATTGGGCGTCAGTTACCTACCGACTGATTTGGCATGGCTATGGTCAGGCATGATGGGCATGGGCTGTTCGGCGATTTTCACCTTAAGCATGATGCTGTTCTCGATGCGTACTTATACGACCAATCAGGCAAGTGAGCTGTCTGGTATGGCTCAAGCAGTTGGTTATGTCATTGCGTTTTTTGGACCATTGGGTACAGGCTGGCTGCATGAAATAACTGGTAGCTGGAATATGCCTCTTTTTATTATGTTGATACTGATGATTGCCAACGTCGTGATTGCTTGGCTTGTTAGTCGTCCAGTAATGGTCGATGGCAAATATATTTGATTGCTATCAGCTTTCATTTCTATCAGTTTTTGTGGTCTACAAGGTTATGATTGCTAACGCGCAATAAAGCGGCCTTAAATTAACCTTAGGGCAATATAGGTCACTGTCTTATTTTGCTATAGTCAATTCAATATAACTTAGATACTTAATATAAGCTGGATACTCAATATAATCCGGATAAAAAGACGGCGTGTGAAAGTACTACCAATAGTAGACTGAGCGAGCCTGACGATTTATCCGACTGATACTGTATCTGGTTTAGATAGGATTTGACTAGACACTGGTTTGATTGCATATAGGACATAACACCCATGATGAAATTTCCCTCTCGTTTTGCTCAGCGCTTGCCTGCTATTGCCATGCTCGCAGCTGTAATGGCTATCAGTGGCTGTCAAAAAGATGCTGAAACCACATCTGCTACTGACACGCAGAGTACCCGTACTGAAGCGACTAACAGTAAAACCAGCACTGCTCCAATAGTCACTGAAACCGCAGCAACAACTGATCAACAGGTCAAATCCTCATCACTTACTATTCTAGCGCTTGGTGACTCACTGACAGAAGGTCTGGGAGTGGACAAAGACGACAACTATCCTGCTCAGTTAGAAAATCGTCTGCAAGAGATGGGCTACGCTAACGCTAAAGTTATTAACTCAGGTCTAAGCGGTGAAACCAGTACGGGATTGGTCAATCGATTGGACTGGGTATCGCAGACCAAACCTGACATCACTATATTGACCATTGGTGCTAACGATGCGATACGCGGTATCGATGTGGCAACCATTGAAGCCAATATTCGTACTGCGGTTAAGCATCTGCAAGACAATGGCAGTGTCGTCGTCTTAGGCGGTATGTCAATCTATGACAATCTAGGCAGTGAATATGTTGCCGCATTCTCAGACATTTATCCTCGTATTGCGAAAGACATGAATCTAACGCTCATTCCGTTTTTCTTAGAGGGCGTCGGCGGTGACCGAGAGCTTAACCAAGCAGATGCGATTCATCCGACCAAAGAAGGCTATGAGATTATCGTCAATAACAATATCTTGCCTATTCTAGAGCCGAAATTAAATGAACTAGAAGAGTTAAAAGAGTTAAAAACAGCCGATACCGATAACACAGCTACGACTGCTCAAGACAATATGACGAAAAATAAGACAAACGAGACTATTTAACGAGACTATTTAACGAGACACTGTAATGACATTATCATCTTCGACTGCCACAGCAACGCTACAAGCAGACGCTAAGACACAATCCCTACTGACCGCTTCACAATTAAATAAAACCGTGCAAGTCGGTGAGCAAAATCTGTCCATCATTAAAGACGTAGATATCTACGTTAATGCTGGCGAGTTTGTGGTCATCATGGGCAAATCAGGCTCGGGTAAATCTACTTTGTTAGGTTTACTCGCAGCATTAGACTATCCCGATAGTGGTACGGTGTCGCTGGCAGGTCAAATGCTTAGCAGTCTTGACGAGGATGCGCTTGCCGTTATTCGACAGCAGGATATGGGCTTTGTCTTTCAGTCGTTTCATCTACTGCCCACACTAACCGTCGCTGAAAATATCGCCTTTCCACTTGATATTGCCAGACGTCCAAACCCATCACGCGTAGACGAGCTGATAGATGCGGTCGACTTAGGTCATAGACGTAACAGCTTACCCAATCAGTTGTCAGGTGGTGAGCAGCAGCGTACAGCGGTGGCGCGAGCACTGGTATCGCATCCAAAGATTGTCTTTGCGGATGAGCCAACAGGCAACCTAGACGAGCAAAATGCCGATCAAGTTATGCAGCTGCTATTGGACTTACGCCAACAGGTTGGCTCGGCACTGGTGGTCGTGACTCATGATCCTGCACTTGCCGAGATGGCAGATCGCGTCATCACCATGCATGACGGCCGCATTGTACCTACATGAATAACTGGATTGTATCTTAATGAATAGTAAGCCCACAGACAACAAATCGCCTGATACAAAAAAGACTGCTACCAGTATGCATCAAGAGTCCAGTTATCCTAGCGGCATTCTTAGTCAGCTATTTACCCGTACTCTAGGTTTTCAAACCCTAGGCTCGCAAGCACTCAGCCGTAGCTGGTGGCAGCGCTGGGTGTATCCTGTGTTGTTTCTACTGACGTTGACCTTGTCGCTTGCAACCTACCTGACCCTCGACTCGGTACAGCAGTCTGTCGATAGCTACATCAACGACAATCAGCGCGCGCTCGTTGGTGGGGATCTAATCCTAAACAGTAAGCAAGACTGGCCAAGCGAAGTATTGTCACAGGTAGAAACTCTCCCTAATACACAGACCGTGTATGACTATCAGTTTAGCGCCATGCTGGTCAATGATGAGCAAACCTTGCTTGCCAGTGTCAAAGCCGTCTCGCCGTCGTATCCCCTATACGGCACAGCGGAACTTGCCTCGGGGCAGCCGCTGTGGGATCAGCTAACATCTGACAGTGTGATAGTCGCGCCAGAAGTGCTCAGTAGTCTACAGGCCGATGTCGGCGACCGTATCACCATTGGCGATGCGCAGTTCACGATCAGTGATGTACTGACCAAAGAGCCTGACCGTCCGCTGACCACCTTTGGTTTCGGTGGGCGTGTGTTGATGAAACAAGATGCACTCCCGTCAACCAACCTATTGGGTCAACGCAGCCGCATAAACTATCGTATCGAAATGGCAGGCGATCCCGAGCTGATAACCACGCAGCGTGAACAGCTTACAGATATCCTGACCAATTATCCTGATATCGAGCTCTCTGATGCAGAGTCCGCAGACACTTCTGTCTCGCGTATCTCTGATAATGTGCTGATGTTTTTAAAACTGCTAGTCATCGCGGTGTTGCTACTATCTGCGGTTGCCATGTACGGTGTCATTAGTGCGTTTGTCAGTAAGCAGCAATCCAATAATGCCATTCGATTGGCGCTCGGCGAGCCACTTGTCTCACTCAAACGCAGCTATTATCAATTGCTTATCGTAACGACTGTCATTGCTTGTATCGCAGCGGTTGCCCTTAGTCTGGGTTTGCTCAAAATCGGTCAGCCGTATCTGGTGGCTATCTTGCCAGCCGATGTCGGCCTCGCCATTAATCCAATCAGTGCGATCAAAACTATTGTGATTGCCTTAGCCCTGACGTTACTGATTGCGCAGCGTGGTTTAAGCGCACTTAACACGACCAAACCCGCTACCCTACTCAATCAAGGGGCGAGCACGCAAACGCAAAACTTGCCTTGGTATCGACGCGTGCCGCTACTATGGTATGGCTTGGTGCTAGCAGGACTGTATGCCTTCTTTGCTTATGAAGTGGGTTCACTGTCATTAGGCGCACAGCTATTAGGCGGCTTGATCGGCTTTGTGGCGATATTTTGGCTGTTGGCACGTGGGTGGCTATGGCTGCTTAATAAGCTAGCGAGCAACACCAAGGTCAGCTGGATGCAACGTATCGCCATTCATAATCTGGCGCGTAAAGGCAATCAATCTGCGCTGTTCTTTGTCACCTTATCGCTATCGGTCGCGGTACTGACACTCATCACCACGCTCAATCACAGTATCAATGCGCAGTTTATCAATGCCTATCCTGAAGACGCGCCCAATCTATTTTTGCTCGATGTGCAGAGCGATCAACATGACGATATTGATGCGATCATTGAGGCGCCTGTTACCTATTATCCCGTCATTCGTGCGCGTGTGGAGACAGCAAATGATGTGGCGGCAAAAGATATCGAGCCTGCTGATGGGTTTGATGATCCCACGCGTGTCTTTAACTTGAGCTATTCAGATACGGTCATGGATACCGAATACATCACTGAATCGCTCACAGACGATGCGCTATATACCCCTATCGATGCGACAAATGAGCAAATCAAACCCTTATCTATCTTGGACACTGCTGCAGGTATGCTCAATGTCGGTATGGGCGATCAGGTACGCTTTAACATTCAAGGTATCGAAATCATCGGACAAATCACCAGTATTCGCACGCGCTATGAGCGTGGCCCAAGCCCGTATTTCTACTTCTTGTTTGAGCCGTCCGTGCTGTCCGCTGCCCCGCAAATTCAGTTTGCTACTGCACATGTGTCAGAGAGTGCCATTCCAGAACTGCAAGGCAAACTGGTACGCGAGTTCCCTGCTGTCACTACGATCGATGGCACTGCCATTGCCAAGCAAATTCAAGAACTGGTGGTACAAATGAGCCGCTTGGTCTATGTATTCACCTTGCTTGCTCTACTCACTGGGGTCATGGTGCTGATTAGCTCACTGCTATCTACTTCGCAAGACCGTATGAAAGACAGCGCGTCATTTAGACTGCTCGGTATGCAAAAGCGTGACTTGTATATGCTCAATATCCTAGAGTTGGGTGTACTTGGGATTAGCGCGGCGACCTTTGCCGTTGTTATCGCTAGCGTTGGCGCATGGGCGGCTATTACTCAATGGTTTAATCTACAGTTTAGTGTGCCGTGGACAAGCTTGGCGATTGGCGGTGCGGCGTTAATCATATTGCTGTTTGCTATTGCTATTATTTATGTGAGATTGGTGATTGGACGTGGGATTATGGCAAGGGTAAGGGCGATGATTTAGGACGAAAGTCAAAAAGGCTAGACCATATGTCTAGCCTAAATATTTTTGATAATGATCTGCGAGATGAATAATTTAACAGATAAATACGTCTAAAGTTCGCTGAGCTTGAATATAGTTTCTAACCGCTATATACATAACTCTCTTCCAATGATTTTTTGACATATTAGGTGCTAGAATTACTGGGTCTAATAAAACTTCACATACATCATCTATATCATATCCTTTATACTTCATAGAGTATATTTGAGGAAGTAAAGTGCTAAGCTCTTCACCTGCTGAGGTAGAATACCTTTGCTGTAAATTGAACGTATAGAAATGAGTCTTTACTCTATCTTTATCAACACTATCCCAGCTATCTGGCGGGTCAGCATAGTAATTTATAGTTATATCATCAGTCCCATTGTTTTCTAGATTTGCGCTCATCCAGCGACTATCATAGTATAAGCTATGGTCTAAGTAAGGATGTAAAATCTGCTCACCTTTGTTTTGAGCAAAATTGCTGCCCTTCCCATACTTATTACACCGTTCACAAGAGGGTATCAGATTTAAAGTAAAAATAGAAAATTGAGGAAATTTAGATTTAGGTAAATAATGATCTAGCTCCATTGGAGAGCCTATACCGCAATAAGGGCATATGCCTTTAGCATTAACCATAATTTTGTCGTATATCTGACGAGCAGGCTTACCTTGTTTAGCAAAGAAGGTTGTATATATGTATGTCAGTTCTGAATGTAATAGCTCTAAAATAACTTTTGGATCATTCTTTTTGTTTTTGCTATATCCTTTTAGAGAGTAAAGTTCTTGTAATCCAGCTTTATTGCTATAGTCAACGAATGACTTTGACATTATAGGTGTCGCACTTTCCAATCTATTCTTTAATTTCGTATCTTTAATTATCCCTTCACAACAGAGTTGAATAACATCATCATTGAATGGAAAATCTATATCAAGTTTTTTCATTCTTTACTCACTATCTTTCGAACGAAGTAAAGATTTAAGAATCAACCTACCTTCTAGACCGAGTTGATTTTCGTATTCGTTGATAATACTTTGATAAGTACCACCATTAGATACAGACTCTGCTAGTAAATTATAGAAACCTGATTTTTCAACCTCTAAGCCGAAAACATCTCTAGTTAAAGTGCCAACATTCTCACCAAAAGTTTCAATATTAGGACGAGAACATATAGACTCATTACCTGTTCTTATTATTTTCCATACACACGACTTCGGTACTTCTTGTAATACAACAGGTGAGTGGGTAGCAATTATAGCCACCCCGTTATGATAGATTAATATGTCTGATAGAGTTCTTATAAAGGCTGATAATAATGGAGGATGTAAATGACTTTCAGGTTCATCAAGCAATACTAGAGTTTTTTCTTCTACAGTAGCTAATAGCTGAGTTAAAATAATTAGTACAATTGCATGACCTGAACTCATACTTTTGATTTTCTCTAATGCTTTTTCTTCAAGTTCTTTCTTTGTATAGCTAACTAACTCTTTTAAATTCATTTCAGAAAAATTACTATCAGACTCTAAAGTTTGAATTGCACTTAACCATCGATTTTTTTTCAAATGAAGACATATTTTGAGTGCTTTAATAAACTCAAAATACAACTCATCAATGTTTTTAAGACTTTCTTTTTTGTTATCACTCTTTAAGCCTATGTAGCTATAACGAGTCCCTTTTGTGGGATCATTCTGTTCTTTATAAGGCTTAAAAGGATCAAACGCACTAAATGAAACTGAAACCATTCTACTGAAGTAACCTTTAGAAATGTCCACCTCTCCTAAATAAAAGTCTTCAGTAACAAACCTATAAGTTGGACTCTGAATTCCTATCACCGCATCAATCATTCCATTCAATATAGTAGTTTTTCCTATACCGTTTCTACCAATAAGTACATGAATATTAGTATTAGGCTTGGACTCTGGATAAACTTCGAAGTCCAGAGCAATATTTGAAAAACTATCCATATTTTTACGTAAAAACTTAAATTTAAACTCGGTTAATGGAGCGTTACCTTTTAATACTCTATTATATTGATTTTTTATAGTCGTTAAACTAACGCTCCTCAACAAAGATGTCTCAAAAACTGATTCATCTTCAATATCTTTAATAATATCAGTATTATATGCAATATCTCTAAGAGAGGTTAGTATGGTTATTTTTAAACTTTCTGTAAGTTGGTTAAATTTACTATAGTAGTCAACACCTCCACCTATGGAAAAATATTTTTTATCTAAATTTATAAACTCTTTATCGATTGCAGAGTAAGTATGTTGAGATTCTTCTTGTCCTTTAAAAGCTATTTGAACAAGACCCATTTCATGCTTTTTACCCTGTTCATCAAATATGACTAAAGAAAAAGTAGTATAAAAACCATAGTCATTCCAGTTATCTTTTACAAGAATAACCTTGCTTACAGAGCTAGAAGGTACATTCCAAGGCTTATTGACAACAGTTACTAACATAGCTATCTCAGTTAATCTCAATGTAATATCGATAATAGTAGATTGTCAGCTTACCAACTACAAGCGCAAAGCAGTACTAGCTACAAAATTATCAACCACTAAAACGTCAAACCTAAGCGCTTCCTACTCACCTAGAGGGCGTTTTTTACTTCACAACCTGTATAGACATATAAGTCAATATCTACCCCGCACTTTGCTTATTTTATAGCCCTCATTTGCTATACTAGCCCAACTTTATCGGTTAAATACCCACTTATAACACCCTCCCAAACAGCATGGTAGCCTTATGAAATTCTCAAAGTTCGGTCAAAAATTTACCCAGCCTACTGGCATCTCACAATTAATGGACGATCTAGGCGATGCGCTAAAAAGCGATCAGCCAGTCAACATGCTCGGCGGTGGTAACCCTGCCAAAATTGATGCCGTCAATGAGCTGTTTTTGGAGACGTATAAGGCACTAGGCACAGATAACGATACAGGTGAAGCCAATAGTAGCGCGATTATCAGCATGGCGAACTACTCCAATCCACAAGGGGATGCAGGTTTCATCGATGCCTTGGTTGGCTTCTTTAACCGTCATTATGATTGGAACCTCACTTCAGAAAATATCGCTCTGACCAATGGCTCACAGAATGCGTTTTTCTATCTATTTAATCTATTTGGCGGTGCGTTCGCTGATGAGAATAGCGAGACTATCGACAAGTCTATTCTACTGCCATTGACCCCTGAGTATATCGGCTATAGCGATGTGCATGTGGAAGGTCAGCATTTCACCGCGGTATTACCGCATATCGATGAAGTGACACATGATGGTGAGGAAGGCTTCTTTAAATATCGTGTGGATTTTGACGCGTTAGAAAACTTGCCAGCCCTAAAAGAAGGTCGTATCGGCGCGATTTGCTGCTCACGCCCGACCAACCCAACTGGTAACGTGCTGACCGATGACGAAATGGCGCATTTGGCTGAGATTGCCAAACGCTATGACATACCGCTGATTATCGATAACGCCTACGGTATGCCCTTCCCTAACATCATCTACTCTGACGCGCATCTGAATTGGGATAACAATACGATTCTATGCTTTAGCCTGTCGAAGATTGGTTTGCCTGGTATGCGTACTGGTATTATCGTGGCCGACGCCAAAGTGATCGAAGCGGTCAGCGCGATGAATGCCGTGGTCAATCTAGCACCGACACGCTTTGGTGCAGCGATTGCTACGCCATTGGTAGAAAACGATCGTATCAAGCAATTATCTGATAACGACATCAAGCCGTTTTATCAAAAGCAGGCCACCCTTGCCGTTAAGCTGTTAAAAGAAGCCTTGGGTGATTATCCGTTGGTCATTCACAAGCCTGAAGGCGCGATATTCTTATGGTTATGGTTTAAAGACTTGCCGATTAGCACACTGGATCTATACGAGCGTCTCAAAGAAAAAGGTACGCTTATTGTGCCAAGTGAATACTTCTTCCCTGGTGTCGATGTTAGCGATTATCAGCATGCACACGAATGTATCCGCATGAGTATCGCCGCTGATGAGCAGACGCTAACGGATGGTATTAAAGCAATTGGTGAAGTCGTACGTGAGCTGTATGATGAAGCCAAGAAATAAGATGAGCTGCTAGAATTATAAATTCAAATAGCAAAATGAAAAAACGGACTAATTAATAGTCCGTTTTTTTATGGCGTTTGGTTAGTGAAGTCGATTTATTGGTTGGTCGAAATATAGTCGTCCACTTATTCAGTGCAAAGAGCACATACGGCAGCATACAAGTATTGATCAAATCACGGATGCTCGCGAGTATCTGATCACGGCTTAAGCCTGTCAAGCCAAGTGATTCAATCGTATCTCGATTGTCCAAATACTCACCCAACAGCGCAATGCAAGTTACGATGATCAGAGCAATAAATGACCGAATACCTTGGCTTTTGATAATAGGTCGCAGCGCAACCAGACACAGCAGATAAACACCGACACCGACATAGATATGTAAGGCATCTTTGGCAAGGCCAGTTGTTTCCACAACATTCATTTTAAAGGCAGTAAAATCCACTGAGATATTCCAAGTATAAGCAAGTAGAAAATAACTGAGCGTATCACTAAACCATGATGGCTAAACTATAATAGCTACAGAATGGCAGCTACAAAGTGATGGCTGAGCATAAAAAAGGCAGATTATACAATTGATAATCTACCTTCTACTAAATTAAATATTCACTTCACGTTTATCAACTATTTACACATTCCACTCTACAAAGTTCTTGAGCAGTTGCAAGCCAGCAGTATGGCTCTTTTCTGGATGGAACTGGGTGGCAAATAGATTGTCTTGGATCACACTAGCGCAGAACGGTTGCCCATAGTCACATACCGCCGCCACTTGTGAGCTATCGGCAGGTTCACAGTAATAGCTATGCACAAAGTAAAAATGCGCGTTGTCTTCGATACCGTGCCATAGCGGATGGTCAACATCCATACCGCTAATGGTATTCCAGCCCATATGCGGTACTTTTATCGTCGCGCCCTGCTTGTCTTTCCACGTAGGGTCAAACGCTTCTACAGTGCCGTTTAAGATGCCTAGGCAATCCGTGCCACCATTTTCAGCTGACTGCTCAAACAACGCCTGCATGCCCACACAGATGGCCATAACGGGCTTGTTAAACACTGCATGGCGTATAACGTCATCAATTCCTGCTTCATGCATACCAGCGATACAATCACGCATCGCACCCACACCAGGGAAAACGATTTTATCAGCCGCCGCGACGACTTTTGGATCATTGGTGATAGAGACTTCTGCCCCAACTACCGATAGGGCTTTGCTAGCAGAGTGCAGGTTGCCCATACCATAATCTAGTAGTGCTACTTTAGTCATCGATTGGTTCTCATTTTTAAATATTTTGACTACTGTACTATTTATATTATTGACCATTTATATTGTTGGCTATTACTAAGGTGTAGATAAGGTTTTGCTACAAGGAAGTCAAGCGCAGGCTGTACAACTAGTACGCCAAGCTTGACTGGCCCTTTTGAGTAATCTTGTAGAAGAGCCTTAAATGCGCCTTAGAAAGCTTCTTTGGTCGATGGCAATGTATTTAACGCGCGCTCATCATATTCACA
This sequence comes from Psychrobacter sp. NPDC078409, assembly GCF_050268505.1. NCBI lineage: Bacteria > Pseudomonadati > Pseudomonadota > Gammaproteobacteria > Moraxellales > Moraxellaceae > Psychrobacter > Psychrobacter sp. NPDC078409. Next base: position 615,731 of record NZ_JBNNGW010000003.1, on the reverse strand, counting down.
AGCCATGCGCAGGGCGCGAGCAAAAGCCTTAAAGGTCGATTCGATTTGATGATGGCTGTTTTTGCCTTTTAGATTATCCAAATGCACCGTCATCCATGAGTGATTGACGAATCCGTAAAAGAACTCACTGAACAAATCAACATCGAAACGGCCGACGTGCGAACGCGTAAATGGGATATCCATGTGTAGACCAGGACGACCTGACAGATCGACAACAGCACGGGTCAATGACTCATCTAGCGGCGCATAAAAGTGCCCATAACGACGAATGCCCTTTTTATCGCCCAATGCTTTATTGAACGCTTGACCAAGGGTAATACCAGTGTCTTCGACGCTATGATGGTCATCGATAAAGGTATCACCGGTACATTTGATATCTAAGTCAAACAAACCGTGACGCTTAATTTGATCAATCATATGATCCAAAAATGGTACGCCAGTGTCCACCACGCCTTTACCCGTACCATCCAGATTGACGGTACAAGTGATTTGCGTTTCGGCTGTATTACGCTCAACAGTCGCGATACGTTCAGGGCGACCATATAGGTTTACGTTTTTTGACTCAGTTTGCTCAGGTGTGGCAGCAGTCGTCGTTGCATTGGCTGTCATGGCTACTCTCTATCAGTTTTTTATCAGTGAAAAGCGGTCAATAAATAAGGCAAAAACCTGCCCAAAATATTTTACTAGTGTCTGGGTCAGACCTTAGCAGAAAATGATATATACAAAAGATATCAACATATTAGGGTTTATACATACTAAATATTATATAGCCTCATCATAGCAAACCCTAACATTTACTGCCACGACCAAGCGGTAAACCACGCACAAAATCACGTCATTCTGCTAAAATAGTGTGTTCAGTTTTATCAATCATGACTAGCGCTGGCTTTGATGACCCTTACTTACAGCACTACACGCTATGACATCGTGCTGTCTCATACTGCTAATTTATACTATAGAAACCCTCTATTTATAGGAACTGCTATGCCTTTAGAAGCGATCGCCATTAATAGTTTGGATGCGCCACTTATCAAAAAACCTGCTCGCGACAATGAGCTAGCAGAGCGCTTGCAAGCGTTGTACGATAGTGATGATGCACAGCCTGATGGTCTCGAGGTATTAAATATCGTTGAGCAAGGGTTTAAACGTGGACAGTATCTGTATGTTGGGATGTTCAATGATAAGCCTATCGCTGCGGTCGCCTGCTTTGATGACGGGCAGACCAACGCTAAGCGTCTGCAGTACCTCACCGTGCATTCCGAAAACCGTAAACGTGCTATCGATGCCAAGTTTATTAAACTGGTCTATGATTGCGAAGTTAGAAAAGGCGTACGTGAATTTGTCCCTGCTGACGCTGATATTCACCGTATCATGAGTGAGTACGAACTATTACGTGTAAAAGACTAAACTGAGCACTAAAACGGTTAGTTTTACTAATATCTGATTATTTATCGTCTTTTATCAGATATAATGCAAAAATTGCTTGACAGCTGAGCCTATATTTAGTTTAATAGCGCCTCAACGAAGACGGCTCGATAGCTCAGTAGGTAGAGCAACGGATTGAAAATCCGTGTGTCGGCAGTTCGATCCTGCCTCGAGCCACCATTCGTTAATAGAATTCTAAAAAGCCCTGAACAGCAACGTTCGGGGCTTTTTTTATGTTTAAATTTTACCGTATTCTTTAGCGTTCATTTGATTCATGTGTTGCTCTTATTCGTATAGCCGACCACTATTCGTACAACCGACCACGTAATAGTAAATTACAGCGCTCACGCGAATCCAAGTCGTATATAGTTGCGCGGTAATCAATACCGTGACGCCCCTCAAAGAATATCACTCGGTCGCCTACTGCCAAAAAACAAGACGTACGCGCATCATAGATAAAGCCATCTATCACGAATGCCAAATCGCGATCTATCTCGCGTACCGTATAAGTCTCCCCTTGCGGAATTAAGCGTTCAAACCACGCGCTGTGGGCAGTCGTATTGGCCAGTACGCTTGTCGTTAGCAATAGCCACGCTACCAGTATATTTTTGGGTAATCGCAAGCGGCTCAGCTCATTTACACTTATCTTATTTCTCAACATAACATTTCTCGTAGCATTGTATTCGTCATACTCATAGCCTTCATACGTCTCACGGCTGACTTTACCATAACCATTTTCGCCCATCTCTTTTGATGCTAAATACCTACTGTCACGGTTGCATAACATTTTTGTGCTTTTTTCTAAACAGCTTGGCTAAGTATACTCAATAACCATATACGAATAGATAAAAATAATAGGTTATAGATATGAGAGAGTTTGATTACGACTTGGATTATAAGAGTTTGGATTTGCGCGCTCAGCCTGAGTTGTACCGTGTCGGTCGCGGTGAGCAAGGCGTATTACTGGTAGAGCCTTATAAGTCTGAGATTTTACCCCATTGGCGCTTTGCGACTCCTGATATCGCCCGCGAGAGTAGTGAAGCTATCTATCAGATGTTTTTAGATTACTTAGCTGATGATGACTTCATCGGCGCAGATATGGCGCGCAAGTTTATACAAATGGGCTATACCCGTGCTCGTCGCTATGCCAATCATAAAGGCGGCAAAAAATATAAAGGTGCGGTACCTGATGATAAAAAAGGTCAAAGCGGCGCCCATGGCCGCGAAGAGTTGCCACGACAAGAGGAAGACCCTGTCAAAGTAGAATCCGCACGGATTTTTAAAGTTAAATGGGACGAATGCCGTGAGAACGAAGATTATTTAAGAATGAAGAAAGAGCATCGTGAACGCTATAAAGATGTCGAATAGTTGCTAATACTCAAGACATTAAGTACAACAGATAACTAAATTGACTGGCCTCAAAATGCTACTGTGCTAAGGTATGGCCAATATAATAAATATAACGATTTCCAATAGTGAGGAACAATGAATAAGCAGCTTTTAATTTTTGATTTTGATGGAACGCTCATTGATAGCGTACCCGATTTGGCCGACGCAACCAACGCCATGCTAACCACATTGGGTAAAGACACCTACCCTATCGAGACGATACGTAACTGGATAGGAAATGGTTCACGATTGCTTGTAGAGCGTGCCTTGGTTGGCAAGGTAGAAGTAGCAGATGGTGAGCTAACGGTTGAGGAAACCGATCATGCAGAGCAAATATTTTTTGAGGCTTATAAAAACCTCAGTGGTAGCAAAACCGTTGCCTATCCAGATGTCGATAACGGACTCAAAAAGTTGCACGCAGCTGGCTATACGCTTGCTTTAGTCACCAATAAACCCATTCGATTTGTACCGAAGATATTGCAGTCGTTTGGCTGGCAAGGTTTGTTTAGTGAGGTAATGGGCGGCGACAGTTTGCCTGTCAAAAAACCAGACCCAACGCCCCTACTACACGTCTGTGAGACTCTCAACTTTAGTGTCGATCAGGCAGTTATGATTGGAGACTCTAGAAACGATATGTTGGCTGGACAGAACGCCAATATGGACACGCTCGGCCTATCTTATGGTTATAACTACGGGCAAGATATTCGCGTATTAAATCCGACCGAAGCATTTGACCACTTTGCTGACTTGGTTACTTGGATTATGAAAGATAAAGCCTAATCTATATGAAGTCTATCTTTCATCACAGTGTAACTTGCTCAAACAGAGATTACGCTTTACTGCGATAGCTCAGCGCCTCAGATACGTGGGCGCTGTTGATATCGGTACTGTTAGCCAAATCCGCGATTGTACGCGCCACCCGTAATACTCGGTGGTAGCCACGCGCTGATAAATTTAGCCGCTGCTGAGCAAGTTGCAATAACTGCTTTTCATTGTCGCCTAGCTGGATATATTCATCGATTTCGCTAGGGCTAAGCTCATTATTAACCTTTTGCTGGCGCTGCATTTGATGCTGATGCGCGACCACTACGCGAGCCCGTACTTGCTTAGAGGTTTCACCTACCTGACTATTTTGCAGATCGGCAATCGGTAATGCAGGCACGGTAATATGCAAATCAATACGATCTAAGAGAGGTCCAGATAGTTTGTCTTGATAGCGTTTGATCTGCTCAGGTCGACAGCGACAACGTCCTGATGTATCGCCATCATAGCCACATGGGCAAGGATTCATCGCAGCAACCAGTTGAAAATTCGCCGGAAAGGTCATTTGAGAGTTAGCGCGGCTAATAGTAATTTGCTTAGCTTCTAGCGGCTGACGCAATACTTCCAGCACACTCCGATCAAACTCAGGTAACTCATCTAAAAACAACACGCCTTTATTAGCTAGCGTAATCTCGCCCGGTTTTGGCCGTGAACCACCACCGACTAGTGCTACTGCTGATATCGTATGATGTACTTGTCTAAATGGCCGCGTCCCATAGTTGTAGTCGCTGTCTGCCACCGAATACGTACTGGCAACCTCTAGTGCATCCTCATCACTCAAGTCTGGCAATATCGTTGGCAATCGTGATGCCATGAGTGTCTTACCTGACCCCGGTGGCCCTGTAAATAACAATGAATGGCCGCCCGCAGCGGCAATCTCTAACGCGCGCCGAGCATGGTGCTGTCCTTTGACATCAGCTAAATCCACTTGATAGCCAACATGCTGCTGTGCAGGACTAGGCTGTACCACTGCTAGACTCTCATAGCTTGCACTTGGGTCAACGAGTGACTGTAAATGGTCGCAAACTGCTTTTAAGCTCTGTGCAGCTAGTATCGTTACGCCATCAACGCGGCTGGCCTCACGACCATTATCAATCGGCACGATCAGTTGCGGTGTTATCGGCGGCAGGGTATCTGGATTACTTTGCCCTTGTTCATTGGCTTCTACCTGAGACAACGCTATTGCCAATTTCTCAGCTTTAATTGCCCGTGCAACTGCCAAACTACCAGTTACTTGTCGCAATTGACCATTGAGCGCTAATTCGCCAATAAACTCAAATCCTGATAGCACCTCTGGCTCAAGCTGTCCGCTTGCTGCCAGTATACCGATAGCAATTGGTAAGTCTAAACGCGCGCCATCTTTAGGCAAATCAGCAGGGGCTAAATTAATAGTGAGGCGGCGGTTAGGAAACTGGAAACCTGAATTGAGAATGGCGGAGCGTACCCTGTCTTTACTCTCACGCACGGCGGCCTCAGGTAGGCCAACGATGGTCAATGCAGGTAATCCTTGCGATAGATGCACTTCAATGATGACCTTGGGTGCATGCAGACCAACCACCGAACGGGTATAGACTTGGGCAAACGACATCAGCATCTTCCTAATACAGAGTGTCATTGATAATAAAGTATTATTTATCAACGCGCAAACGTCGTGTTTTATTGCTGGTGTAGAGAGAATCACCACAACCTCAGCGTCGTTCTGAGGTTTTTTATTTGTAAATAATAGCTCTATTTTAATATTTAAGAATACTCACCGACCACCCCACTGCTAACAAGGATTTGTTATACTATCTACTATACATTTAGCGATACATACTGCTGCTGATGACGTATTCGAATCTTATTATTAATCGTTGATACAAGCGAAAAATAAACACCAAATCCGAAATCATTGACTATATAAAAACCAGCAGTATCTAGAGTAAAAACGAGGAATATCGCATGACAGACTATTTAGAACAGAACACTCAGCAGCCCTACAACCGTGCGGACGAGCCGCCCACGACTGTGCGCCCTGTTATGCAACCTGACAACCCTTATGCCAGTACACGCGGCAGCATTACTAGCAAGCAGCTACCAGCATTTGATGAGGCAATCATCAATAAGTACAATCGCTCAGGGCCACGTTATACCTCTTATCCGACTGCTTTAGAATTTACTCCAATACCGGATAGCTTTGAGGCTATCGGTCTTGAGACAAAAATCCTGCAGAGTCGCGAAGCGCGTGCTCCTTTATCACTATATTTTCATATTCCGTTCTGTCGCCACCTTTGCTACTACTGTGCTTGTAATAAGATTATTACCAAAAAAAATAGTGATTCTGGTGATTACTTGCAGTATTTAATTACTGAAATTACGCATAAGCGCCGTTTGTTATCTGCGCCAGAAGGCAGCGACAAACCATTGGTCAAACAGCTACATTTAGGTGGTGGTACACCAACGTTTTTGCGTGACGAAGAGATGGTGCAATTATGGGAGTTTTTACAGACTCAGTTTGAGTTTTTGCCAGAAGATGAAGGTGACTATTCTATCGAAATTGATCCTCGTGAGCTGAGTGAAAACACTCTAAAAATATTGCGTAATCTCGGTTTCAACCGTATTAGCTTAGGTGTGCAAGATTTAGATGAAACCGTGCAAATCACTGTTAATCGTGTGCATTCCGCAGAGCTTATTGAAAGCGTGCTAACAGAAGCACGTGAGCTTGGTTTTCGCTCTATCAATATTGATTTGATTTATGGTTTGCCGCATCAAACACCTGATACGTTGGACAAAACTGTAAATCGTATCATCGAGATGTCACCAGACCGCCTATCGGTCTTTAACTATGCGCATTTGCCTGAGCGATTTAAAGCCCAACGTCAGATAAAAGATGAAGACTTGCCCAGCCCAGCTGCCAAACTGACGATGCTCGGCAGTACTGTTAACACATTGACCGAAGCCGGCTATCAATATATCGGTATCGATCACTTTGCCAAACCTGATGACGAATTGGCTATCGCCCAGCGTGAAGGTAAATTACATCGTAATTTTCAGGGTTACACCATCATGGGTGACTGTGACTTATTGGGCTTTGGTGTCTCATCAATCAGTCAGATTTCTAATGCCAATACGCGTTATATTTTGCAAAACGATACTGATCTACAGAGCTATCAAGCCAAGATTGATATGGCGAAAATCAATCCGACAGTCATGCCTGCAGTAAAGTACATTAAAACCTCTATCAAAGACCGCTTGCGTGAATATGTCATCATGAACCTACTATGTCATGATTATCTCGATTTTAAAGATGTGAATCAAAAATTTGGTATCGATGCCATTACCTACTTTATTAATGAGATTCAGCAGTTGGGCGCTATGCAAGACGACAGACTGATTGATATGGATGCAGCAGGTATTCGCGTCTTACCTAGAGGTCGCTTGCTTGGTCGTAACGTCGCTATGGTATTTGATGAATACTTAGAAAAGAAACACCAAAACCGCTTTTCGAAAGTTATCTAAGCTAGCGAGTCATTCGTCCAATTAATAGACATAAAAAAGACCTCAAGCGAGGTCTTCTTTAATGTTGCTATAACTTTTTACACTTTTAATTTATCACCGACCATACCTTTTACGGTACTTAAGATATCTGCTGGTAGTACCACCATTTTAGAGTTGTCAGACTCAGCCAGTTCTCGTATCGCTTTGATATATTGCTCACCAAGTAAGTATACAATCGGCATCTCTTCCTCGCCCATCGCACTGGTAATCAAGCGAATCGACTCTTCAGAACCTCTGGCTAGTACCACTTGCGCTTCAGCATCACGGCGTGAAGCCTCCAAGCGACCATCCGCTTCTAAGATAGCAGCTTGCTTTTGACCATCAGCACGGGTCACGGTTGCACGGCGTAAACGCTCTGCCGCTGCTTGCTCTTCCATAGACGCTTGCATGGTCTGCGAAGGATTAATATCTTGAATCTCTACTGTCTTAAGCGTAATACCCCAATCTGCGATATCTTCTGAAATTGCATGTTTTAGCTTGGTTTTGATCTCGTCACGACTAGATAACGCACTATCAAGATCCATCTCACCAATAATCGAACGTAGCGACGTTTGTACCAGATTACGGATACCGTACTCATAATCTTCGATACCATAGACCGCCTTATCAGGACGCACGATATTAATATAAGCGACAGCGTTTGCAATAATAACGACGTTGTCACGAGTAATGACTTCTTGTGACGGAATATCGAGTACGATGTCCTTAGTCGTTACCTTATAAGCCACATCATCTACATAAGGGATGATGAGGTTGAGTCCCGGCTCTAGCGTTTGGCTATATTTACCCAGTCGCTGTACAACCCATTTATAACCTTGCGGTACAATACGTACGCCTTTAAACACGGTGAATACCACCAGTGCAATCAATACCACCATGACAATACTAAAGCTTTCCATAACTCATCCCTTATTATTATACCTGCATACTTTTATGCATCGCTGCCTGCGCTTTTGTACTGCTTACAATCAGCTCGTTGCCAACGATATCAGTCACTACCACTCTATCGCCGATTGCCACCTGCTCTCCTCTCGTACGGCACATCCATTCAGCCGCACCAACGATAGGAACACTAAATCTAACTGTGCCAGCTTTATCTAGCTGCGGTGACACGATAATCATCCCCACTTCACCAACTATGACACTACCGCCCAGCCCAGCTTTGGTACGATCTACTGACAACGGTTTGATAAACTTAAACCAAGCTAGCAAAAACACAGCAGAGAGCACTAACCAAACGATAATCTGAACAGAGACAGAAATAGGCAATAGCCATGATAGCGCTGCAACGATGATGGCAGCGGCACCAAACCACAAACTGGCAAACGTCGGTACAAACATCTCAACGATTAATAATAAGAAGCCTAATACTAACCAATGCCAAGGTTCAATCATCCAAAGTATCTCCATCCTTGCCACCATTCCTATCTTTATCATTCCAGTTTTTAATGTAGCACATTTTTAAGGATAACAACGCTTTAACGGTAATGATATATTACTTGTGAAGTACTTATAGATTACTGTCTTAAAAACTTATACATAAATTGTAAGCAAAAAAAAACGACCACTTAAAGTGATCGTTTCTTTATTATAGCTGTTTAGCTAAAAGCTTGTTTTCTAATTCATTAGAATTTTAGCTGTGCGCCAACAGTCATAAGGTCTGCATCGCTACCTAGCATGTCATATTCAGCTTCGACACTGAAGTCAGAGTTTACTGCATAACCAAGACCTACACCACCAGCGATGTTAGTGTCGTCGTCTGAGAAGTCAGAAGCACCAGCAAAGTTAGTATTGTTAGCTTCTACTTCAGTTTTTGCAACACCTAGCTTACCTTTTGCGTATAAGCCGCTGTTTGGGAATGCATAACGGTAAGTACCATAAGCGCCGTATGTCTTAGCATCGATGTCGCCGCCTCTATAGTCAGCATCATCTGAACCTACGTATTCTGCTTCGATACCGAAATTAGGATCAAAGTTATAACCAGCAGTTACACCATATGCAGTTGGGTCATCAGCACCATCAACATCTAGATCGAACTGACCAACTTTAGCAGCAACATATGGCTGACCTGTGTAGCCGTTGCCATAGTTAACAGCAGCTTGTGCACCTACAGAAAGTAAAGAACCAGTTGCTAGTGCAAGTATTGTTTTTTGTAGAGTTTTCATTATTAGCTCCTTGAAAGAAATTTGGACAAACAAGTTATTTATTTATATTGGCCTTGTGGCCCTATCGCCTTGTCTGCTAACGATGAATACATAGTAACAAACTATTTCAGACACTCTGTCAGAGTTTAATGGTATGAGAGTTAAGAATTGAAAGCGTTTATCAGTGTGTGGGTTACAAAGGCCTAGATATGAAACCTTTTGTTACATCCACCCAGTTTATGCAATAATCCGTACTCATTTCACAGTTTTCTTGCTAGATAAGTCAGCTAAACATGGCTGATATAACAATAATTAGAGAGAAAAAATGCAAAATTCTATCACTGAGCGCTTGCAAAGCGCACTTGCAGACTTAAAAGCAAAGCAGCAGTATCGTCAATTACCAGATCTGCAGCACGATGGCCGATACGTCGTTAATGCAGGTAAAGCTTTACTTAATATCGCGAGTAATGATTATTTGGGTTTAGGCGGTGACACTGAGCTGCAAGCTGAATTTCTAGCTCAAGTGGGACAGCTATCTACTATGCACACTCCTAAAATGAGTGCCACTTCCTCACGCCTACTGACAGGCAACGATATACAGTTAGAAGCTCTAGAAGAAGAACTGCAAAACTGGTATCAAAGTGCCGTAGAAAAACAGAATTTAACCGATTCAAAGTCGGTGCTGGTGTTGAACAGTGGCTACCACGCCAACCTAGGTATCTTGCCAGCATTGACAGCTTTGCCAGTCAAGACACTCATTTTGGCTGACAAGCTAGTACATGCCAGCATTATCGATGGGATGCGCCTGAGCCAAAGCAAACTTGTTACCTATCGTCGTTACCGTCATAACGATTACGAGCATTTAGCCAAGTTTATTGAACAAGCAGACGAGACGGTCGAACGCATCATTATTGTCACCGAGAGTATATTTAGTATGGATGGTGACCGTGCTGATTTGCCTCAACTAGTACAATTAAAATCCAAAAATGCTCGTATTGAGCTGTATGTCGATGAAGCACATGCTGTTGGAGTGCTTGGCGATACAGGTCTAGGGTTGGCGGAAGAAACAAATACCTTGGCGGATATTGACTACTTGGTGGGTACCTTTGGTAAAGCATTTGCTTCAATGGGTGCTTATATCATGTGTGATGAGGTCGTCAAACAATGGCTGATCAATGCCATGCGTCCACTGATTTTTAGTACTGCACTCCCTCCGATAAACCATGCATGGACGCGATTTATCTTAGCAAAGATGCCGACCTTAACTGATCAACGTGTGCATCTAGCACTGTTATCTACCACGCTTAGCCAAACCATTAACCCACGGCACCGTGTATCGCCAACCTTGCAAGAGACGCATTATCAATCTCCTATTATTCCTTATATATTAGGCGATAATGCGAGTACCCTTGCCAAAGCACAACAGCTACAAACCGCTGGATTTTACGCGCTGCCTATCAGGCCACCTACTGTGCCTGCAAACACTGCTCGTATTCGCTTAGTTATGAATGCCAAACTGACTAACGAAGACTGCGAGCGATTGATACAGCAGTTGTAACTTTATCGTTTGACACAAACTTTATTTCTACTATTGATAGATAACTGGCGCACTTGGATATAATGAAGCCTATGACAACATTCGACACAGCTGACGACCTCAGTGTTAGAAAACAAACCATCGCTCGCCACTTTGCTAATGCAAGCGACTATGACCAGCATGCCAATGTTCAGCAGATCATTTGTCAGTATTTATTAGACAGTATTGCTAATACCGAACAAAGTAGTGTGCTAGAAGTGGGTGCAGGCACAGGTCAAATGACGCGCCTGCTCGCTAAGCATATACAGAGCGAGCACTGGATCATTAATGAGTTATGTAGTGAGCAGACGGCTACATTGCACTCAATACTGCCAACTGCTGAGATCATTATCGGTGATGCTGAAACGATAGATTTAGCAGAAAATCATAGCTTGATAATCAGTGCTAATGCTGTGCAATGGTTTGATAATCCGTTAAGTTTCGTCACGCAATCCGCGCAGCGTCTACAACCTGAAGGACAACTGGTCTTTAGTACTTTTACGCCAAATAACTTTTTGCAAATTAAGACTCTCACTGGTCAAGGGCTTTACTATCCAGATATCGACGAATGGCAATTGGCATTAGATAGTGCTGGCTTTGAGAATACCAAACTCTCAATTCAGCGCTTTGATTTACCATTTCCTACCCCCTACGCTATCTTAAAGCATATGAAACTCACCGGCGTATCGACCAATCAAACTCAGATTACGTCAGATGATACTCAAACCTTTGTATGGACGAAATCTCGTCTACAGCAATTTGAGTCAGACTATTGGCAACATTTTTCAGGAAAGGATGAAATAGGACAGCTCGTGGTTAATTTAACCTATGAAGTGCTGATAGTGAGCGCGTTTAAACCATAAGCACGCGTCTCATCAATAAAAATAATAGCTAGCAGGAATAGTAGCTGATAGAAAAACAGCCATAAAAAAACGCACCCCAAAGGATGCGTTTTTTAATTTAACTACTTATCGATTTGCATCGACTATACCATTTTCAAAAACTTGAGTAGCAAGAAAAACGAGCGTAAGTACTACATTAAGTAGACTAAGCGAGTTTGACGCAGCTAATCGCGTTTTTGGATTTGGTATTACTTCTTGTCTTCGTCTACTTCAGTGAACTCAGCATCAACAACGTCGTCATCAGCTTTGTTGCTACCAGCATCGTCAGCACCTTGTTGGAACTGGCTTGGATCCATACCTTCTGCACCAGCACCGCTATCAGCGTAGATCTTTTGGCTGATTGGCAAGAATGCATTGTCTAATGCTTCAAGCTTAGCTTTGATTTCGTCATGGTCATCTTCTTTCGCTGCAGCTTCAAGCTCAGTGATCGCAGATTCTACTGTTGATTTTTCTTCATCAGTGACTTTATCTTCTGCTTCTTTCAGCGCTTTTTGTACGGCATGAATACGACCATCTGCTTCGTTACGAACTTGCGCTAGGTTAGCGAATTTCTCATCTTCAGCAGCATTGGCTTCTGCATCGCGAACCATTTGTTCGACTTCTTCGTCCGACAAACCAGAATCTGCTTTGATTTGGATACTTTGAGCTTTACCAGTACCTTTATCGGTTGCAGAGATGTTCATGATACCGTCAGCATTGATGTCAAAAGAAACTTCGATTTGCGGTAGGCCACGTGGTGCTGGTGGAATATCCGTCAAGTCAAAACGACCAAGCATTTTGTTTTGATTAGCGATTTTACGCTCACCTTGATATACCTGAATCGTTACAGCTGGCTGGTTGTCTTCAGCCGTTGAGAACACCTGTGATTTCTTGGTAGGAATCATGGTGTTTTTCTCGATAACTGGTGTCATGACACCGCCCATCGTTTCGATACCTAGGGTCAATGGCGTTACATCAAGTAGCAATACGTCAGTTTTGTCACCAGATAATACGGCACCTTGAATCGCTGCACCAGCTGCAACTGCTTCATCAGGGTTCACGTCTTTACGTGGCTCTTGACCAAAGAACTGCTGTACATTTTGCTGTACTAATGGCATACGAGTCTGACCACCAACCAAGATTACGTCATCGATATCGCCAATTTTTAGACCAGCATCTTCAAGTGCAGTCTTACAAGGACCCATTGTACGCTGTACTAGGTCTTCAGTTAGGCTCTCTAGTTTCGAGCGGCTGATAGTAACAACCAAATGCTTAGGACCACTGCTGTCAGCAGTGATGTATGGCAAGTTCACTTCTGTGCTTTGAGCACTTGATAGCTCAATCTTCGCTTTTTCTGCCGCTTCTTTTAGACGCTGCATCGCAAGAGAGTCACCTTTTAGGTTCACGTCTTGCTCTTTTTTGAATTCAGCCACTAAGAAATCAATCAATGCTGAGTCAAAATCTTCACCACCTAGGAAAGTATCACCGTTGGTCGCTAGTACTTCGAACTGTTGCTCGCCGTCTACGTCTGCGATTTCGATGATTGAGATATCGAAAGTACCACCACCTAGGTCATATACAGCAACAGTGCTATCGCCTTGCTTCTTGTCCATACCATAAGCAAGTGCAGCAGCAGTTGGCTCATTGATGATACGTTTTACATCAAGACCAGCGATTTTACCTGCATCTTTAGTTGCTTGACGCTGTGAGTCATTGAAGTAAGCAGGTACAGTTACAACTGCTTCAGTCACGCTCTCACCAAGATAATCTTCTGCTGTTTTTTTCATTTTTTTCAAGATTTCAGCAGAAACCTGTGGTGGCGCAAGCTTTTTACCGTTGATTTCTACCCATGCATCGCCGTTGTCTGCTTTAGCGATTTTGTAAGGAACCATGCCGATATCTTTTTGCACAACTTTGTCATCAAAACGACGACCGATCAAACGCTTAATCGCAAACAAAGTGTTGCTTGGGTTGGTTACTGCTTGACGCTTAGCTGACTGACCAACAAGCGTTTCGTCATCTTTATAAGCGACGATCGATGGTGTGGTACGAGTACCTTCAGCATTTTCGATGACTTTAACTTTGTCACCTTCCATTACCGCTACACACGAGTTAGTAGTACCTAAATCAATACCAATTACTTTACCCATAATCAATTGCTCCTAATTTGTTTTTAACTATAAATACTTATTTATCCAGACCGTAGTCGGTCACTTGTTGCTATATATCGGTTTACCCGTCGTATTTTTCAAGGTGATAATCACGCAAAAACTGTGTTTCATGTCATTTTTTGTGAAAAACCTTCATATTAGTAGGGTTTAGCCCTAAAAATATTACTGACCAACACGAACCATGGCCGGACGTAATAGACGACCGTTTAGGCTATAGCCTTTTTGTAAGACCGTACCAACTGTATCTGCCGCTGCTTCTGGGTCAATACCCACTGCTTCATGGAAGTCAGCGTTAAATTTTTCGCCTTGTGGATCGACCACTTCTACGCCGTTTTTGGTCAATACTGCAACCAATGCTTTGTGCGTTAATTGCACACCCTCAGCGACTGGGTCATTGGCATCGGCATTTTCGATAGCGCGCTCTAAATTGTCAACGATGTCTAACAATTCTTTAGCAAATTTCTGTAGTGCGAATTTTTTGCTCTTATCCGCTTCTTGCTCCATGCGTTTTTGCGCATTGTAAGCTTCAGCATTAGCGCGTGCAGTACCTTCTTTGGCTTGTTTTACTTCGCCTTCTAGCTCAGCAATACGCGCTTTGAAAGTATCAAGGTTGATTTCGTTTTCGATAGTCGTTTCTTCACCTGAATTATTCTGTGGATCAAACTCTTTCATGGTTTCTTCTAAGATACTGTCATTGTGATCAATATTCTCATGTGCCACATTTTGGTCAAGATTTTCGTGGTTCGGGTTTTGCTCGCTCATGATAGCTCCTTGGAATTTCAATAATGAAGATTAAGAGACGGCACAGTAGACCGAATAATTATTGATCCTACTATGCCATTATTAAATGCTCGATGTTTCTAACTCATTGTTTTTTTAATACGCTTCAATAGCTGCTTGATAAAGGTGATGAGGACAAATTTCAAGCCTAAAGCAAAGGAATTTTTACCATTTATGACAAATATTCGAGAAGTCTGATCAAAGAGATGCGTCAAACATTTTTGTCCCATATCAATAAATCCCAATACTTACTCACAAAAAGAACAAAAAACCACTATTTATTCCAATTGCTTTACGCTTATTAATCAAGCTATTACCAAACGATACCCTATTATTTTGCTAGCTATTTTATCATTGCTATAAATATTATCGCCTACACTCAAATGCACGCTAAAAATCATTTATGAGAGCTGTTATGTCTAATTCAAAAAATTTATCTATCAATACTTTGCTTAATAAAGCATTGATGACATTACACCTAGCGTCAAAAGAGCCATCAAGTCAAGATACAGAAGCATATGACTTATTAGAAAAACGTTTGAGCGTTAAAGAGAAACTACTCGCTTATAACCCTGTGGCAAACTACCAGCCTCATACATTGCACTATGCAATGAAAGGTCTCGGCTACTTGCCAGACCCCGTTTTAGAAGGGGTGATTGGTTACCTTAAAGGCCCTAACTCAAAACAGTATCTGCATGCAAACGCTCACCTACGTCTCATCCTTGCAGTAAACAGCTACCTCAAAACACCGTTAGAACTAACCCCAATGCCGGAATTACGTGAGAGATTTACTGCTGATGCGGTAGCCATGCAATCACCTAGAGTATGGCAGCAAGCTAATACGACTATGCTAAGCAATATAAAGCCCTTCACTAAAAAAAGTGATTCACCTGTTAGCTGGAAAGATGAAACAATTGCCAATGCGGATGATGGCGATATGACTGTCCGTTGTTATAAAGCCAGCGGCAAAAAATCTGGTTTTAGAAGAAAACGTATCCATAACCCTGATGAAACAGTCATGCTGTTCTTTCATGGTGGCGGGTTCTGCATTGGTGATGTCGATACACATCATGAGTTCTGTCACGCAGTCTGTGAGCAGACTGGCTGGTCTGTGGTTAGTGTCGATTATCGCTTAGCGCCTGAATGCCCTGCTCCAGCGGCATTGAAAGACTGTATCACCGCATATGCTTGGTTGGTTGAGCACTGTCACACATTAGGCGCATTACCCTCTCGTATCGTCTTGGCAGGTGATAGCGCGGGTGGTGGTTTATCAACTTTGATTGCGCAGCAGCTGACCGCACCGAGCAAAAGCGCATGGGCAGACTTAGGGATAGATGGACAGAAAATGTTTAATCTATTAGAAAAACTACCCAAACCATTAGCGCAGATGCCTTTGTATCCAGTCACTGATATTGAAACGGATTATCCTAGTTGGGAGCTATACGGTGAAGGTCTACTATTAGATCATGCTGATGTAGCGGTATTTGATGCTGCTTGCCTAGAGAATAGCCCACTGCCTCGCTTACACATACTGAACTCACCTATGTTGGGTGATAATAGTAGAGTTTGCCCAACTTACATTGTAGCTTCTGAGCTTGATGTATTACGTGACGAGGCATTTGCTTATGCAAAGCAGCTGAAAGGTTACGGCGTTGCTGTAGAGACCTATACTGTGCTTGGTGCACCGCATGGCTTTATTCACTTTATGAGTGTCCATCAAGGTCTTGGACAAGAAACAAACAATATCATTCATGGGTTTAGTTGCTTTGTACGTGAAATCATCAGTACACAATCCCAGTTAGCTGCATAGACCGCTTACTAGCTAATTATCGATTTGTACAATTAATTTGTATTACCAGATAGCGTAATCAACCAAATCTCTGAGCGCGATCCCAATCGAAATGGAATGCCCCAAAAACCATAACCCGAGGACACGACAAAGTGTCCTTTACCAATCTGCTCATAGCCATAGCCTAATCGATTAATAGCATTGACGATGAAATTAGCGGGAAATACTTGACCGTTGTGGGTATGTCCCGAGACTTGTAAATCTATAGGTAATTGACTGTGATTATCTATATCACTCGGTCTATGGTCTAACAATATCACTGGCTGCGATGTATCTACTTGCACAAGCAAATCGGTAGTCGCTACACGTTGACGTTTATGATTATCAAAACGTCCAACTAGCCATACTGGTTGACCCTCGTGCTCGATACAGAGCACCTCATCGTTCAACAGTTGTATACCTGCATTTTGCAGCGCTTCGCTAATAGGTCGCTCATGACCATACAAATCATGATTACCCAATGTCGCATAGACACCACGTGGCAGACTACTGCACAGTTCTGCTAAGTTTTGCTCCATATGATATTCATTAAAGGCCTCTGTATTATCATCCATAATATCTCCTGGCATCAGCAGAATATCTGCACCAGAGCGAATCATAAGTTGTTGCAATCTATCTATGGCTTTTGCACCAAATAATCGCCCTATATGCAAGTCACTAGCGACTGCAATGCGTAATGGCTTGGCTAAGGGCTTATCTATATTGATAGACAGCTTGCGTATAACAGGGGCGTAGGCACTATATAACGAATAAATAAATAGTCCTATAAATAGGAATAGCGCTAGTACTCTTAGCCCTATAGCCATCTCATTCGATTGGTGCAACGTACTGCCTGATAAAGCATTTACTAGCAGATACCCTCCGTAGAGTAGACTCACTGCCAACGCTGTCAATATCATAAAGTGCATGATTAACATCCAACCGCTAACCCAGCGATAACTGTTGGCAAATGCTCTCTTTACGCTCAATACTAATAGGCCATTAGTAATAATGAATACACTGGCCCATATTGTCGTTTGCAATGTTGGCGTTATCCAAGGCTGGAGCCACCACTGTATACTTAATACTGTACCTAAGCTAAACAACTGCAATAACAGAAAGATGGTGAAGAAGAATGCGTAACGCATGGACTACCCTTAGACATAACTACGGTTCAGTAATTGATTATCAGAAGATAGTTTGTGATGTTTCACATGAAACAACTGCTATACAACTATTTCTGATTTTTTAATGCTTGCTGGAGTGTTGAGTGTTTAAATGAATAACCTGCATCCAATAGCGCTTGTGGCAGCACCTTTTGACCATCAATAAGTAAGGTCGACATTTCGCCAAACATCAGCTTGAGCAAAAATTCTGGCAAAGTAAAAAAAGTTGGACGATGTAGCCACGAGCCAAGCGCTTTGGTAAAAGTATGATTGGTCACAGGATTCGGAGCAGTAAGGTTATATACGACTGCGTTTATATTATTTGCCGTACCGCTTGCAGTCTTGATAGTGCTGTCACTAATAGGTGTATCGTCTTGGGCTAAGCTTTGAATGTGATTAACGTCTGAGTCGCTAGTAAGTTTAAGTTGCTGCTCGATAATAAAGATGACCGCATTGACCCAATCTTCACGGCTGATCCAGCTCATGATTTGTTGTCCATCACCCAACTGTCCACCAACACCAAATTTAAATGGTAGCAACAATTTAGCTACCATGCCACCCTCAGGGTGAATAACCACACCTGTTCTGACGATAGCTACAGGAACATCGTGATCGGTCGCTTTAAGCGCTAATTGCTCCCATTCATCACATAATGTATGAGCAAAGTCCGTCTCATAATCGCTGTTTTCAGTCAGTGGCTTATCGCCTTGTGTACCATACCAGCCAATCGCCGATCCGCTTACCAGTAACTTAGGCTTGGTGCTAGCACGTGCGATAAAATCCAGTATCGACTGAGTAGGTTTGATCCGGCTCGCCATCAACTCTTCTTTTCGCTCATCGCTCCAACGAGAATCAGCAATCCCAGCGCCTGCTAAATTCAGTATGACATCAAAACTCATATCAGACATCGCAAGCTCGTCATAAGTCATCATATTGATATCATCGGGATGTAGTTGACCGCTATTACGAGTTAGCCAAGTAATCGCCACGTCTCTATTTCGCGCGCGATATCGTGCCATTAGCTCTCGACTAAAAGCACTTCCCAAAAACCCTGAACCGCCACTAATCAAAACATTCATACCCTACTCCCTATATGCCTCAAATATCACCACTATGACTTATCTTTGAATTACTTATTGCTGAAGTACTTATCGTTCAATAAAAACTAGACTGTTATAACCATCGTCTGCTTTTTTATGGTTTTTATCAAAACGACTTTTACATGCTTTTGGTAAAGGAAGGCAGAAAAATAGGCAAGCTAGCAAATAATTAATCTATAAACGCTCACGTAGATAAGGCACAGCGACACCTATCACTTTGCATTGCAAGCAATCGCTTCTGAGAAGTTTAAGAGTTTTAATAGACAATGCTATCGAACTATGAAACCTGTCGTTGCATCACGAATTTGGCTAGGTAAGGTATAACCTAAAGTATCGCCCTGCAAATAACCAATTTGCTCATCAAAATAAGCATAGGCGGCTTCAAAAGTGCTAGCAGGCGTTTGCCCTGATGGGTTGCAGCTTGTAGAAACCAATAGACCAAATGGATTCTGCTCACTGACCATCTGCTGGCAAAGCTGGCGAACTGTAGGATGCGAGATAACTCGAACAGCAATAGTCTGATGCTGACCGGTAATCCAAGTAGGTACAGTGCTCGCAAGCGGCTGAGGAATCGGTAATAACCAAGTATGTGCTTGGTTATCGTGCTGTTCATCTCTGCTATCGTCTGTCTGCCAGCTATCAATAACCTGCTGGCGCTGAACATCATCTAAAGAGGCTAGCAAAGGTGCTAAGCGAGAGACACTATCAGTAACGACTATCATGCCTTTGGCTTGTGGACGTTGTTTGATATCCAAAATACGCTGAACAGCTGCTTGGTCATAAGGGTCGCAACCAATACCCCAAACGCTTTCTGTAGGATACGCGAGCAGTTGTCCGTCTTTTAGCCACTTAGCAGCTTGAGTGGCTGAATTAGTAATAAGAGGTGTAGGTTCGCTCATGACTTAAATGGTTCATAGAAGTAAATTCTAATAATACCACAAGAGAGATATTATCTAGGAGAGTCTATAATTAAGTGCTATCTATGCCAGTGTCCAATAAGGAATATTTACGTTACTTTAAACGCGCAAATATCGTCCACCTTGTTCGCTGATAAGACCCATTAACTCAAGCTCCATTAGCTGACCAATCAACTGCGGCGCTGCAAGCTTGGTTACACTAATAAGCGCATCTAAATCCTGCCCATGCCAGTCAAGCTGCTCATAAATTGCAGTTAAATGCTCAGGCACAACGACTGTGCTGCGCGCAGGCTTTATCTCAGAGAATGGTTGCTGGCTAGTAGATTTGATTGAGTTTGTCTCTATCTCAAACGCATCATTAGACTGAGTGATAATAGAGTGATTACTAATAGAATTAGTAGCGTTCGCTGTTCTATAAGCGCCCTTATCGTAATCAAGTTGACCATTGACGTCCTCTAGTACTTGCCGAGGATGATAAACCAAGGTCGCACCTTCACGTATTAAATGATGGCAACCCTCTGCATTACTGTTATCAATATGACTAGGAATAGCAAAGACCTGTTTACCTTGCTCAGACGTGAGACGTGCTGTGATAAGAGAGCCGCTCTTGATTGTCGCTTCCGTCACAATGGTCGCAAGACTCAGCCCAGCCACCAAACGATTGCGACGCGGAAAAGTATGTTTATGCGGCTGAGTGTGTGGTAATAGCTCACTGATGATGCAGCCACCTTGCTCAACAATTTGAGTAAATAATTGATCCCGATGATTAGGATAGTTCACATCGATCCCCGTACCCATTACACCAACCGTCCGTCCCTGATAGTCAGGGTCTGCCTGCGCTAATGCACCTAAATGTGCGCGTTTATCTACACCCATAGCCAGACCGCTAGTAACGATATAACCTGCTTGCGCTAAGTACTGCGCCATATCAAACGTGATTTTTTGCGCATGCGCGGTGGGTTTGCGGCTACCTACTATAGCGATTTGTGCTTGATGCAGGCGTGCGCTATTCCCACGATAAAATAATAATGGCGGCGGGTCGTAGATTTGTGAGAGTTGGGCAGGATAATCGGCGTCATCAGCGAATAGTAAACCATAACGCCCATCTATTAATGCTTGCTGAATCTTATCGATATTGGCGAGTGTTTGCTCTGGCTGTTCATGACGTTTGAGATGGGTATGATGAATACCTAGCTGCTTCCATGCCTCTACTTTGGCTTGCCAAGCAAGCTGCGGATAACCAAAAGAAGTGATCAATTTGTGATAAGCAGATAACGACGCATTCACCTCGTACCACAGCGCTAAGATAGCGCGCTGATCGTCGGATAAAGAAGAGGTGACTGCCGTCATTGTCATCTGTCTCGTATAGGCAAGCTTAGCTTAGATTAGTATTTAGTTTAATATATTGCTTAATAAAACCTTATAGCTATTTATAAATAAGGAGGTGGTAATAACTGATCGCCAATATTAAGTGGCAGCTCAGAATCAAGTACGTAAGCATAACTGATGTGGTCAAAGGTATTAAAAACCATCACCATACCGCTAGGCTCGTTTGGTAGACGGACTGGTGTGTCATTGTCCTTAGTATCACGTACCAAAGGCCCTTTTTGATAAACCGTTAGCACATCACCTGGCTTAGCACCTTGTAAGCTACCCAAATTGATGGCGACCACACTACCCTTCGCAGCCGAGCTGATAGAGTCCATGACACGCACGATCATACCGCCGCGACTGACACTTGCAGGCGTTGGATAAAAGACAGGAGGAATAGCGTTGTCCAGCTCTACAAATACGCGATCCCCTTCACGCACTTCTTTGCCATAGCTATCGATAAGCTGCAAGCTAGTCACACCATTACTTTCTGTAGAAGTAACAAGACCAGTCGCTACCTGCGTAACTTCTAAGCCTATCACTTCTTGCGTTTTGGGGTCTACATATAGCTCACCCTCACGGTAAACGCCGTAACGCTGGCCTACGATAAGCGGTACGCCTTTAGCATAGACTTTATCACCGCGCGCAGTAATTAAGTTACGGTTTTTAGAAGCTAAAATATAAGGCGTGGTATTAAAGTCTTGGGGATTTACGATAAGCGTTTTATCAAGCCAATGCTGGATAGCCGACCACGGAATAGGAGGGATGCTATTGGCCGTTGAGGTAATCGCGACCGTACTTGTACTTACACTTCCAGTAAGCTGCTTTTCAACGCCAGCACAGCCTTCACCAGTATCAACGCCAATCAGCGTTTTTCCTTGAATCACACAAAGGATAAGAACGTCATTAGGGTAAATAAGGTTTGGATTTTTGATTTGCTTATTGGTTGCCCAAATTTCTTTCCAGCGCCAAGGACTGTCTAGATAGCGACCTGAAATATCCCATAAAGTATCGCCTTTTTTGACGATATAACGATTGGGCGCATCAGCTTTGATAGTTGGCGACGGATTGTTAGCTTGAGCCGTGCTCATCAACATGGCACTACTAAACGTCGTCATTAACAGTGCTTTTGCTATCTTTTTTAAGCTCATCTTCATCGTTATATCCACAATATGTACCACTGTGTTCGACGCAAAGAACTGTACTTGATTTATTACTGTGAAAATTTCTTAAATTAATAAAAAATCAATTATATCAGCAATTTATCAATAAAATTCTCATGGCGATTATAGGGTAACTGTTCAGTGTAATTGGCTAGAATAATTCCTAAAAAAGCGCCTAGCACGATGATGACTTGCTGACGCCGTTTCTAATATTACAATTATATCTACCATAACACAATCATAAACACTTTATTACAATGGTGTAACTTTCAAGTGGATACTTTTCTTTGTTGATGATAAGCATAAAGACCGTAATTACTTAAGCAGGATTCGGTGTGACATGTTGGCGGATTTGTTCGGCGACCAGTTCGGCCTTGTTATCCAGTACCACTACGTGCTGTGGTAAATCTTCTAACCCTTCAGTATGTGCTGGACGAGCGATATCTATTTGACCTACTGCTTCAACAATAGTGTCAGCGAACTTAACGGGTAATGCCGTTTCTGCACAAACAATAAGTTCACCATCTAACTGTAGCTCTTTAGCGACTTTAATGCCGTCTGCAGTATGTGGATCAACCAATTCACCATGCTGTTCATAAAGCGCTTTGATAGTCTGCAAGCGGTCGCTATGAGTAGATTTACCAGCAGCAAAACCGTAACGCGTATTAACCGCTTCCATCAAGTCAGACAAGTCAAACCCTCGACCTGATTTTACGCCGTCAAATAAATCATGAACGCGTGCGCTGTCTTTTTCCAATAATAAATAAACAAAACGCTCAAAGTTAGAGGCTTTTGAAATATCCATCGACGGACTAGAGGTTACGTAGGTTTTTTCAGTCGGACGCGGCTGATAAGCGCCTTGATTAAAGAAGTCATTCAATACATCGTTTTCATTGGTTGCGACAATCAGACGGTCAATTGGCAATCCCATTTCGCGAGCGATGTGACCAGCACAGATATTACCGAAGTTACCTGATGGTACGCTAAAGCTGACTTTTTCATCGTTGCTCGTCGTGACCGCAAAGTAAGCTTTAAAGTAATAAACAATCTGCGCTAGGATACGACCCCAGTTGATAGAGTTTACTGTGCCTAGGTTATAAGCGGCTTTAAACTCAGCATCTTGCTGTAGCGCTTTAACGATGTCTTGGCAATCATCAAACATCCCATCGATAGCTATATTATGAATATTTTCATCGGTCAAACTATACATCTGCGCACGCTGGAATTCACTCATTTTGCCATGTGGTGACAGCATAAAGACTTCAATATTTTCCTTGCCGCGCAATGCATACTCTGCAGCACTACCCGTGTCACCACTGGTTGCACCGATAATCGTAATACGCGCGTCTTTTTTCTTAAGCACATACTCAAAGGCATTGCCTAAGAACTGCATGGCAACATCTTTAAATGCCAATGTCGGACCGTTTGATAATCCTAGAATATATAAGTTATCTTCAAGTTTGCGGACAGGAACAATCTCGTCAGAACCAAACACATCAGCAGTGTAAGTACGCTCAATGATATCTTGCAAATCAGCCACAGGAATATCAGTGGCAAAACGCTGCATAATCGCCATTGCAAGCTTTGGATAGCTGAGCGTACGCCATTCATCAAGGGTTGCACTATCGATATTTGGATAATGCTCAGGCAACATCAAACCACCGTCTGGGGCAAGACCCATCAAAAGCACATCACTAAAATCCATCGGCGCTGTCTGACCACGGGTACTGATATATTTCATTAGATTGTCCTGTCTACAATAATGTTATTCAATAATTAAAACGGTTTATTCAGCAGTTTTTTGTAGCAATGCATAATAAAAACCATCACCATTCTCGCTATCAATGGGTAAGCACTGACGACCGATTGCTTGTTCGATACCCCAGTTGCAATCTTCAGTAAACTCGATCACTACTGCGTCATTATGATGAGTGATAAAGTCCTGCATTTGCTCGACGTTCTCTTGCTTTAAGATAGAACAGGTCACGTACAGCAGATAACCACCAGCTTTGAGTTGTGGCCATAAGTTATGCAAGATATCTGCTTGCAACAGTGCCGTTTGCTCGATGTCTTCTTCAGTACGCAGGATACTGATATCTGGATGACGGCGAATCACGCCAGTCGCAGTACAAGGAGAGTCCAATAATATTGCATCAAATACGGGTTCATTGGTAGCCGCTTTTTTATTCTTGCCATGCTGCCATCTGGTCGCATCTGCACAGACTATATTAAGTGCAATGCTGTTATTTGCTTGCTGCAAATCATGCTGACTTAAATTTAGGCGTTGTAAGTTCTCACGAATACGCTCGATACGTGGTGCTTCGTTATCGATAGCCGTTACTTTGATATCAGTAATCGCAGATGACGTTTCAGATGATATCTCATTGTTGTCTTGTTTCACGTGAAACAACGATGATTCGTCGTTAGCGCTTACAAGCTCTAACCAGTGAGCAAGCTTGCCACCAGGTGCCGCACAAGCATCTAGAATATGTATCTCATTATTCGTACTTTCCGTATCAGATTTTTCAGCACTAAGCTTAACCATTAATGCTTTATTGATAATCGGTGCAGCTAACTGAGCATGCATATCTTGTACGCTAGCTGCTCCTAAAGCAAAATCAGGCAAAGCGTTAACGGCAGTGCTTTGATGTAGTCTAAGACCTTTGGTTGATAGCGTGGTAGAAGCGGCAGTCTCTGATGAGTTCGCTACCTTAAAGCCAGTCGTTAGCTCAACGATATCTGCATCAATTTCTGCCCCGTCCAATGCATGCTGATAATCCTCTACCGAAGTAACCGCCGAATTCACTCGTAAAAACATCGGTGCTGGTTGGCGTAAGCCTTGTGTCAGCTCATCATACTGCTCGCTCCAATCTTGCTTAAGCTGGTAAGCAAGCCAATTTGGTAGACTATGCTTTTTATCGCATTTCTTACGGAATTTGCTTGGATTCTTGGCGACTTTACGCAAAATAGCATTCACCAAACCAGTCGAGTGAGCGAACTCAATCTCTTTGGCAGCTTCAACGGTTTCATGAATCGCAGCATGGTCAGCCACTTCTAAGTAAAGCAACTGTACTAAGCCGACTTGAATGGTGGTACGCACCTCAACTTCGTCGATAGGGTTGTCTGCTAAGCTATCGAGCAAACGTGCCAGCGCGTGCCATTGGCGCAATGTCATAAGCAGTAGCGCATGGGCAAAACCTTTGTCACCATCATGTAGACTATTCAATAATGGATCAAGGACGCTTGAGAGCGACTGACCATTTTGAATAGCCAGTAATGTACGAATCACACGCACGCGTACGCTGCCATTCATAATAAGATTGCTTGATGGTTTGAGCTTATTGTTTCTAGGCGCAGTACTGTTTTGTCTCATTAAATTTCATTTCCTTGACGTATCATCGATAGCGTCTTGTGCAAGTAGGTTAAATATAAGTAACGTTATTTTGTTTCTGTCGTAAGTTGATCGCCGTCATTTAATTGGTTGCCGTGGCAAACTTGTTCAGCTGTCATTGGCTTACCACCTGCAAACTGTAAATGGGTAATAGCTAAAGTGGTGGCCGACGATTCAGTGTCACTCTCTTTACCACAAGCGACTAAGATCGCTTTTCGTCCGACACTGATGACCGTTCCAGCAGGCTCACTGGTTTGCTGCGATGTATTTACAGGTAAACTAGCCAACACTTTGACGCGCTGCCCTGCTAGGAAAGTATAAGCACCTGGCCATGGTGTCAGCCCACGAATTTGACGTTCAATAGCGGCAGCAGGCTGCGCCCAATCAATTTCGCCTTCGGTTTTGACCAGCTTTTCAGCATAATTGGCTTGACTATCATTTTGAGCAATAGCTTGAGCTTGATAAGCAGCTAAATCTTTTAGCACCGTACTAATGGCTGTCGCACCAAGTGCAGCCATCTTATCATGTAGGCTAGCAGCGGTATCTTCAGAGGCGATATTTGCAATGACTTTATAAAGCATGTCACCCGTATCCAGACCTTTGTCCATCTGCATAATGGTAATGCCGGTCTCATCGTCTCCGGCCAAGAGTGCGCGATGGATAGGTGCAGCACCGCGCCAGCGTGGCAACAGTGAAGCGTGAATATTCAAGCAACCATGAGTAGGCGTCTCTAATACACCGATAGGTAGGATCAACCCGTAAGCGGCGACAATCATCACATCTGGTTGGTAAGTGCGCAGAGTTTGCCTAGCAGCTAGCCCTTCTGCACTAGACTTTTTAAAAGTGACTGGCTGCTCTACAGCGATATCATGTGCCAATGCAACTTCTTTTACCGCAGAGGCTGACAACTTTTGACCACGACCTGCTTTACGATCAGGCTGCGTGTAAACAGCGACTATCTCTATATTCAGCGCTTCTTGCTGCTTAATTAATGACTCAAGGCTAATAGCAGCAAATTCAGGCGTACCCGCAAATACTACCCTTAATCGGTTAGTAGTTGGGTTATCATGGTCAGTAAGCGAGTTAGATGTATCAAAGGTAGGAGCAGTTGTAGTCATAATCATGCATTATATAAGGTTTATTTGTTCATTATAGGTGAGTTTACGGCGCAGTGCCATGATTGTAATGACTTCACTTCATGATAACCAATGACATTATTTGCCTTTATAATATCAAGGACATCGAACGTTCTATTTATATCTTTTACAAAACAATTTGGTGTTAATAACCACTCTCTGTAAACAGTAAGCCGTTATTCTGCTATAAATAGAAGGTAACACTAGAAATGTTAGACAATTCAGCTGTCGTATAATTCATATACTATATGTAGAAACCTCATTTTAATTTCACTATATTCTTTCGTGTCGAGATAGGGCCACGCTTTCATGCAACAGTTTCAGTCCTTACAACGCTTATTGATTTTTTATGCCTTGTCTCTCACGGTTATGTTACTGCTGTACTATGTCACAATGTTTGATGGGATGAAAAAACATAGTGAGCAACATAGCATAGATACTTTTTATGCCCTACAGCACAGTATTATTGAGCATGCAGCACCTGTAGATAGCGAAATAAAAAGAATCTTAGAGCAACCTACTTTTGATCACCTTAGTTATCAGCTGATTTTGATGATGCCTTCTGGGCAGACCTATATTCATCATAATACTCGTCCTAATGAATCTGCTTTTTCTACCGTTGCTTTCCCTACCATCGGTACATCAGCTTCTAGCAGCAGCGACCATAGCTCTTATACTGTCAATAGCAATGAACTAACAGGGATCATTAATCTAAAAAGCGGACATCAGATTTATATCGTATTACGTCATGAGCCTTTTGTTGTTGACTGGATATCTTACCGTTACTGGCTCCCTTTGATGGTCGCCATCGTACTATTTTTCATGGCATTGCTCTATATGCTCAATCGTCGAACCAACTGGGAGCAATTACTGGTTTATACGGATAATTTGAGTAGCCGCGCAAAAGAATCTTATACGCCGCCGCCATTCTTACAAAAGAAATCTACTACCGAGTTCATGCTGTTAGGTCATGCGCTAAGTCGCGTCAGCTACCAACTACATAATGACTATCGGCGTATAAAAACATTGACTCATCGTTTAGAACGCTTGGTTGATCAAGCGCCCTTACCGATGTTGATGAGTATACGACATGGTCAAATTAGTTTCTATAATCAGCGCTTTGAGCAAGTATTTACTCCTCTTACACAGAGAGGGCAAAGCTATGAGCTAACTGATTTCGTTGAAGGGAAAGATGAGGCCACTCAAATACTGTTAAAAACTATCTCAAGTTTGCGCGTTACTCGCACACTGATAGTTTATGGCTTGGAAAATAAACAAGCCTACCAACTACACGTAACACCATGGTTCGGTGAACATGGGCAAGTTCACGGTTTTACTGTGATTTTCAATAATGTCGATGAGATTTTCCATCAGTCTGAACAACTACAGCTACACAACCAACAACTGCAATTACAAATTGATGAATCAAACGAAGCTCAAGCATTTATAGGTCGTAAGTTAAGGATACCACTAGAGAAGATAATTGATTCGTTGGAACCCATCGACCCTTCAACATTGACGGCTCAAGGCAAAAAAACTCTAAATACATTGATTACAACCAGTCAAAGCATGTTGACTGTGCTCAATGAGACGCTAACAACAGAGGAAGTTGAAGTCCGAAAAACACGTCTAAGTATAGAAACGGTTGATATTTATAAGGTAAGCAAAGAGGTTAGCAATTTAGTCACAAAAGAAATAAGACAACAAGGGTTAGAATTGATTTATTTCTTTGCGCCGGACTGTCCTCGTTACATCGAAACTGATTACATTCGACTGCACCATATCCTATTAAATCTGTTGAAAAACGCTATTAGTTTTACAACATCAGGCTATGTCGCGCTCACTGTTGATCGTGTACCTGAAGATAAAGTAACGCGAATAAGTAATCAGCATTTAACTCCTAACAATGACACGACAATGCCTGCGCAGACATCTTATTGGATTCGGTTTAGCGTAAAAGACACTGGAGCAACTATTACTCCTGAGAGAAAAAATCAATTAGTCAATATCTTGAATCAAAGCAATCATAACTTAGTTGAAGACAGTAATATTGGCTTGAGTGATGCCAATAGCTTTGCTCAGTTACTCGGCGGTTTCATCGAACTCAGTAATACGGTGGATAAAGAAACGATATTTAGCCTCTACCTTCCTTATCCTCATACCACTTATCAATCGGTATATCATCGTTGTTCGCAGCTACCCCATATCCACCTTATCGCTATCATCAATCAGCCTCTAGTTGCTGAACATTTACAACGTTTGTGCGAGTACTTAACGATATCCGTGACTATCTACAGCGCTTTAGATAGAGCCACTGCACAGCAGCTAAAAAAACAATTAAAACAAGATGAGCAAACTGTCATTCCTGTCTTGTTATTAGATTATGAGTACAGCGAATCCATCACCTTACCAGATCATGCGAGCAACAAGTATAGCGAGCAACAAGAAGTGTTAAACGACCTAGTCGCTACGCCTTCACTACCGAAGATATTACTTAGCATGAAACTTGAAAGACATATCCCTTCTACTTTACTAGGCCAGTATGATGGATTTTTGACCAAACCCTTGGACGCAAGTTTACTACTTTCTGAACTGCTACGTTTAACCTTGTTTGCAAGGAAAACGCTAAACATACTGGTCAAACATCAATATGACAGCAGTCTATCTTTTGTAGAAGAAGAGATACCTAAGAAAGAAATCTTGTCTCCACTTATCTTAGTGGTAGAGGACAGTCCTACTAACCAAAAGATAGCCTGCAAGATGTTAAGTAAACTTGGTTATCGTAGCATCGTCGCAGAAGATGGACAGCAAGCACTTGAGAAGCTCAAAAGCCAACGTGAAGAGATCTCTCTGATTTTGATGGACTGCCGGATGCCCGTTATGGATGGCTTACAAGCCACACAAGTGATTCGTTCACAAGGTGATAAAATACCGATTGTGGCGCTAACTGCAAATAATACAGAAGAAGATCGCGAGGCTTGTATGCAAGTTGGTATGGACGAGTTTTTATCCAAACCCATTAGTAAGAAAGACTTAGAATCCGTTTTGCAGAGTTTTATACAATAAATCTCTAGTGCAAATAAAAAATACCCTATCGATATCACTTAATCAAAGTAATATCGATAGGGTCAAAAACTTGGTACGAGGATAATATTTCAGTAAGCTTAATTGTTATTTCATAAACCCATTATTGGCCAAAAATGCTTCTGTGATTTGGCTTTGCGGGCTTGACGCGTTCATACCGCCAGATTGAGATTTATTTAGTAATCGCTCTAGATAACGGGCAACGATATCTACTTCAATATTCACTTTGTTGCCTACTAACCAATGCTTAGCGATATTTGTCACTTGAGCAGTATGCGGAATGATATTTAGAGAGACAATATTGTCACACACTAAATTGGTCGTTAGGCTAATACCATCTACTGTGATAGAGCCTTTGGTCGCTGTATAGTGCGCTAGCTCTTGCGGTATCTCAATCTCAATATAGATAGAACGAGCATCTTGTTGTAATTTACTAACGACCCCTACTCCATCTACATGACCAGCGACGATATGACCACCAAAACGAGTTGTCGGTAGCATGGCCTTTTCTAGATTGACCGTATGTCCTGCTTTTAACCCTTCTAATGCTGTTCTAGCAATAGTTTCACGTGAGACATCAACAGAATAGTAGTTACTCCCGAACTCCACCACAGTTAAACAAATACCATTCGATGCAATAGAATCGCCTAGCTTCACATCACTGAAATCTAAGTCATCAGACTCTACTGTCAAACGTATGTCACCGCCTGTAGCCTGCATAGATTTAACCTTTCCAACGCTTTCTATAATTCCAGTAAACATATTATCCTCATCTCATTACTGTATTGCCTTCATAGGCGAATATTTTAGTTTATCAAATCAGCTATCAATTCTTTATCACAATTTGTTCAAATAGCTGACAGTGAAACATCAATAGATTTGACCTTTAATAGGATAGATTGTGGATAAGTAAGAATAAATCAATAGAGGTATAGCTAGAAGTCGCTATAAATACATAGTTATCCACAACAAATAAAAATTTCACATGAAACCTATTTATTTATGAACAGACTGTTAAGGTATTGATTTATATTAATATTTATTAAA
Source organism: Psychrobacter sp. NPDC078409 (assembly GCF_050268505.1). Lineage (NCBI taxonomy): Bacteria > Pseudomonadati > Pseudomonadota > Gammaproteobacteria > Moraxellales > Moraxellaceae > Psychrobacter > Psychrobacter sp. NPDC078409. The sequence goes on along the minus strand of NZ_JBNNGW010000003.1, from coordinate 584,803 downwards.
ATAATCGAGATATAAACATCTTTTGTGTTTCATGTGAAACAAAGTTATACACAGTTCCATGTGAAACACGTAAATCAATGACGTATTTACTCACATTCTAATCTTATTTTTATAATTTGTGGACAACCTACTTACACGAAGAATATTTATAAAGGTAATAGGGTTAATTTGAGATCTGGACCAAGCTGCTGATGACTTTCTATATCAAACCGTAACTGCTGAGCAAGGGACATAGGATTGAAATCAACCATTGGACGAGCGTCATCACCAAGTAAGCAAGGTGCTTGATATACGATTAACTCATCTACCAACTGTTGACTCAAAAAGCTACCTGCAACGCTAGCACCTGCTTCCACCAACACATCATAGCACTGGTGCTCACTAACCAGTGTCGCCAACAACGCCGACAAATCGCCTTCATGCCAATATATAGTATCTGGATGCTGACACAGCTGATAATCAGACTGTAGGCTGTGCTTTAAACGCTGACGCCTATCAAGTATGACTATTTTGGGATTAGGTATTTTCTCAGGCGGTACGGCCAGTTGTCTTGAACGCACATTGAGCTGTGGGTTATCAGTTATTACGGTTTCGCTACCTGTAATAATCACACCACTTTGTGCTCGTAGTTTTTGTACATCTTCGCGGGCATCAGTTGAGGTAATCCACTTTGATTCGCCAGATGCCATCGCTGTACGACCGTCTAGACTGGTTGCTATTTTCAATCGTACATAAGGCATTTGAGTACGCATGGCTTTTAGAAAACCACGGTTTAGTACTTCTGCCTGCTCTGTCAGGACACCGACCGTTACCTCAATACCAGCTTGCTCTAATAGTTTCACACCGCGACCTGCAACCTGCGGATTAGGATCTAGACCTGCAATCACAACGCGATTTACCTTAGCGGCAACAAGCGCCAACGCACATGGCGGCGTACGTCCTGTATGACTACATGGCTCTAATGTAACGTAAGCAGTTGCCCCTGCTGCCTGTGTAATAGCCTCTTTCAGCGCAAACACTTCTGCATGTGGTTCACCAGCTTTTGGGTGAAACCCTTGACCAACAATCTGCTCTGCCTGAACAATAACGCAGCCGACTGCAGGATTGGGTCTAGTAGTATATAAACCGCGCTTCGCTTGTTCGATAGCAAGCATCATAAAGTAGCGGTCTTGTGCATCTTGAGCATGGCTTTGAGTAGACATAAGGCTAGGCTTAATAAATGATTGAGGGTTCTATATAAGAAAATAGGGTTTGAAAGATGATTGGTAATTAGGAATCACTTATCAACTAAGGATTACTCAAAAGCTTGCTTCGCTTATTTTTCATTTGGACGAATATTGGCAATCTCTTGATGGAATGCATCGATATCTTGAAAGTCGCGATACACGCTAGCAAAGCGTACATAGGCGACATCATCCAAAGTTTTGAGTTCACTCATGATGATTTCACCCAAGACTTTACTACTGATTTCTCGCTCACCCATCTGCCTAACACGCTTTTCAATACGACTAATCATCGCCTCTTGTTCATCGATAGTGATAGGACGCTTTTGTAAAGGCAGTAAAATAGAACGGCGCAGCTTTTCATTGTCGTAAGGTTCGATCTTGTTGCTTGATTTGATGATTCTTGGCATGACCACTTCTACCATCTCAAAAGTCGTAAAACGTTCTTGGCAGCTGTTACACGAACGGCGTCGACGCACTTGTGCCCCTTCCGCAGCAAGACGTGAGTCAATAACCTTGGTCTCTGACGCATTACAGTACGGACAGTGCATAGCATTTCCTTATTTTACGATTGAGAATAAGAGCAGTGTTTTTATAATGGTTCATGTTATTGAATAATAACAAAAACCACCTAACAGTTATTTACCAATACAAAAGCTGCCGAATATCTTACCCAATAAGTCATCAGCGCTGAACTCACCTGTGATTTCACCCAAACTCTGCTGTGCTTGACGTAAGCTATCAGCAACCAATTCACCCGCTTCGAATACCGTTAATTGCTCATGGGCTTCTGCCAAGAAATTAGCTGTCCGTCTAAGCGCGTCTAAATGTCTGGTACGAGCAATTAAACTGTTTTCTGGTGGATGAAAGCCTACTTTCTCACATAGTGCTTCAACCAAATTATCGATACCAATACCTGTTTCACATGAAACATTAACTTGCTGATAACCTCTGTTCTTGATCTCAGCTTGGGTCATAGCAGCACTTTTTTCACCACTATTATCGCTCAATAAATCGCTCTTATTAGCAATGATTAGTAAGCGTTTAGCTTCTGGCAATTCACCAAATAACTGTTCAGCAAGCTGCAACGGTGTGCTCTCTTCTTCAACATCGCGAGTCACATCATAGACCATCAGTAGCATATCAGCCTGCGTGATGGCAGTACGGGCACGCTCAATTCCGATACGCTCTACAGTGTCTTCTGTCTCACGTAGGCCTGCCGTATCGGTCAGATGTAGTGTCAAACCATTGAGTACAACTGTCTCTTGCAGCGTATCACGTGTAGTACCAGCGACATCAGTCACAATAGCACGCTCTTGCCCTGCAAGGCGGTTGAGTAAACTAGATTTACCTGCGTTTGGCCTACCTGCTAGCACAACATGGATACCATCGCGCAAAAGCTGACCTTGCTTTGCCGTTGCTAGAACTTGTTGTATCTTATCTTGCGTCTGCTCAAGCTTACTTTGTATGACACCATCAGACAAAAAGTCCACATCTTCTTCATCGGGGAAATCAATAGCAGCTTCGACATGTAAACGAAGGTGAATGAGTTGTTCTAATAACTGGTTAATTTTTTGTGAAAACTCACCACTTAAAGAACGAATCGCACTACTGGCGGCGGCAGCACTGGTGGCATCAATCGCATCAGCGATCGCTTCTGCCTGCACCAAGTCCAATTTATCATTATCAAAGGCACGATAAGAGAACTCTCCTGCACTTGCTTGCTTGGCACCTAGCTCAAAAACTCGTGCAAGCAACTGGTTTTGTAAAATAACACCACCATGCCCTTGCAGCTCAATAACGTCCTCACCTGTGAATGAATGCGGACCTTTGAAAAACAAGACCAATCCCTCATCAATGACAGTGCCATCAGCTTGATAAAAACGACAAAAGCTAGCCATTCGCGGCGTAAAAGCAGACTTACCTGTTAGAGCACATGCCATATCGTAAGCACGGCTGCCTGATAGACGTATGACACCCACACCTCCTCGCCCAAGCGGCGTTGCAATCGCAGCAATTGTGGCCAATCCAGATGTATTAGACTTTTCAGAAGAATTAGGTACGGCTAATGCTGTCTCTAAGGAATCCACAATGACTCTCAATGTTTAAAAGCTCCATTATAGACGTCTGGACTCATACTGACAAAGCAAACTTTGAAAGGTAGATGTATCAGACATATATTCGTTTCAATATTTATAAACTGTGGATAATGTTGATAAGCTGTGGATAACATTTACCACTTGTCCACCACGTATAAAAAAACCACCGCTTGCGCGATGGTTTTTTGTATTTCTGACAAAGAACTAATTAATCGACCACTTTTACCGTACGACGCTTCTGCTCTTCATCAACTTTTTTATTGACGATATATTGCTGAGTCATACTAAACAGGTTATTGACTGTCCAATATAGAACCAAACCTGCTGGGAAAAATAGCATGAACGCAGTAAAGATAATCGGCAAGAACTTCATTACTTTTGCCTGCATCGGATCTGCTGGCTGTGGGTTCAACTGCTGCTGTACAAACATCGACGCACCCATTAGCAATGGCAAGATAAACCACGGGTCCATCGCTGATAGATCTTGAATCCACAAAATCCATGGTGCATGACGCAGCTCAACACTCTCTACTAATACCCAGTATAAGGCTAAGAAAATCGGCATCTGCATCAAGATTGGCAAGCAACCCGCCATCGGATTGACTTTTTCTTCTTTATATATCGCCATCATTTCTTGCGACATTTTCATACGATCATCGCCATGCTCTTCTTTGAGCACTTTAAGTCTCGGCGCAATGGCGCGCATTTTAGCCATCGAGTAGTAGCTCTTATTAGAGAACCACATTAAGGCAATTTTTACTAAGATAGTCAGTAAAATAATTGACCAACCCCAGTTACCAACAACCTTATGCACACCTTCCAAGATAGCAAACAAGACCTTTGATATTGGCCACAGCAGACCATAATCAACTGTTTTGTTAAGGCCTACCGCAACGTCTTTTAGCTCAGACTGAACTTTTGGACCTGCATACAGTGTTGCATTTAAAGTAACTTGCTTGTTTGGTGCTACGTTCACTGGTTGGCTATTAAAACCAATAAAGTAATCACTACCTGTTTCACGAGTGAAGAATTTGCCAGTAAAGTTTTCAGGCGTCCAAGCAGATACAAAGTAATGCTGTACGATACCAACCCAGCCTTTATCGCTAGTGGTCGTCAACTCACCATCACTAAAGTCACCAAATTTCAGCTTATTATAAGGATCATCTGGTGTACCCCAAGCCCCGCCTAGATAAGTCGCCATGCTCAGCGCGCCTTTATCAGACATACCAGGATCTTTACTATCATCACGCTTTAATTGCGCAAACATCTGACCTTGCCAAGCATTGGTAGACGCGTTTTGAATCTGATAGCTAATATCGATTGGATATTTATTTTCAGTGAAAGTGAAAGTCTTGGTAATCGTCACACCGTCTTTTTTGTAAGTAAGCGGCACTGACAACGTTTGCTGTCCATCTTCCATCACATAATTGTTAGCAGTATGGTTATAAGTCGCTCTGCCTTCTGCTGTATCAATACCGTTCTGACCAATAAGTCCAGATTGAGCCACATACACACGGTTACTGTTGTTTTCTAACAATACGAAAGGCTTATCGCTATCGAGCGTTGCGTCATACTGCTTGAGCGCAGCATAAACAATATCACCACCTTCTGGATTGATTTTTATATCATAGCGATCAGTTGTTACCGTGATTAGACCAGCGTTTTTCGCAGGAGTCGCTGTCACAGCACTATTATCCACAGGTAATGTCTGTACCGGGATATCACCTGCTGCACCAGTAGTAGAAGGAATGTCAGCACCTACCGAACTCGTAGTTTCTGGCACCGCATCTACCGCTGGAGCATCGGCATAATCATCTCGCCATGCCAAAATCAGCAGATAAGCGGTAATTAGCATCGCAATGATGATCATCACCCGAAATATCTTTTGCATAAACCTTTCCTAGATTAAAAAATTAGGGAATGAAAAATTAGGGCATGTGTCATGACTGACCTACACAGCTGTCCTGTCACATTGCAACTGAATTAGTAGTCATTTACATAAAATGTGCATCATTTTACTAAAAATCTGTCTCAAATGATACCAAGAGTGTGGATAACTTGTGGGTAACTCAACAGAGTATCTATCTGAGACTAGAGAAAGCGACTTTATGTTGATTTCATCAAATGATTAAGCTGTGAAACATAGCTAATATTGTCTCGATAGACACACAAACCCTGAGTGTCAGTATTTGGTACATCATTAAAAGATATATATTGATAGCTATAAGAAGCTAATGGTAAGGGTACAAAGTCTATGCCATGCCCACCTAAAGGGTGACACCTGCTAAGACGTTTTAACAGCAACCAACCACCCTTACGAGCGCCATGCCATATCAAAGCTTGTTTGCCATAATTTGAGCATGTCGGATAATAGCGACAACGAGCAGGTATTATAGGACTAACTATTTTTTGATAAAAAACAATCAAATTAAAAAACAATTTATAGAAAATTTTATTTATATTTTTTATATTTAATAAAGTATTCATTTTATTTTTTTTCTATTTTTTTAAAAATATTAATTATTTGATTTTTTAATTCTTTATTATCTATATCTTCAATAGATTTTTTAACAATAAAAACAATATCTTTATTTTCCATTTTAAAAGCTTTCGTACGGAATTCTTCACGCACATACCTTTTGATCAGATTACGAGCGACAGCAGTAGGTACTTTACGCTTGGTAATAGCCATACCGACTCGCGGCTGTGCATGCTCGTTAGCACGTACAAAAGCCATTAAATGACTCTGATGAATCTTGCGCTCAGGTGCGTCAAATACCTCACGAAAGGCTGCAGGAGTAAGCAGACGTTGCTGTTTAGTGAAACTAGCTGCAGGTGTATCTGAAAGTGTATTGGACATAGTACGACCTAGTAGAATAACGATAAAAGAAATAATAACAAATTATAGAGACAAAAAAAGCGCCGATGTGGGCGCTTTTAATATATGGCTAAGTGTCAGTTGTGATGATTGACTATCGCAATCTATAAACAATAAGAACACAACAAGCACTATTAGCCATGCTTATCGCAATCTACTGATTATACAGTAAGGCGATGACGTCCTTTAGCGCGGCGACGAGCTAAGACCTGACGGCCTTTTTTAGTTGCCATACGAGCACGGAAACCGTGAGTACGTTTACGCTTGATCACGCTTGGTTGGAATGTACGTTTCATAACTCACCTATCAAAATAATGGACTAAATTCGTAATAACGGAGGATTATACCATTCAGTATAGTTTTGGTCAATAAACTAATTTGCTTTGTCCCTAAATAGGAAATACCTCATACGAATCTAGTAAAGATATTTCCTTAGAAACCTATTTCTAGTTAACCAAATTTTATAGTTATATATTCTATAGTTTACAAAGTTATCCACAGTTTGGTTCAAACACTATAATAATAATTAATTAATATAAATATAGTATTGTTATTATTGGGACCCTGATTATCTGTGGTTAAGTCTATTTTCCTTTTTATTATCAATTTACTAGGCTATGGGTAAGCCTGTGGATAAACTGTGGGTTAAATATGGATAACTAGCTTGTGAAAGTTATGCACAAAACTGTCCACAGTCTTATCCACAAAAAACAAGGTTTTATCCACAGGGTATCTGTGTTAAATTAGGCGCTACTTGATATACACCTTCGTATAGGATATCAGTACGAACTCTTTGGTTAGTTGTTACGTGTAATATCGAGGCTTAGGTAGCAATTTATATTGCTAAAAAATAACTATTATTTCAGATTACAAGGTCAGTACTTTTCATGATAGACACAGCAAATATTTGGGATAAATGTCTAAACGATTTGCGTTATAACGTCAAAGACAACGTGTTTACTATGTGGCTGAGACCTCTGTCAGCTCATCAAGAAGCACAAACTTTGATTATTCTTGCTCCCAATGATTATTTTGTGACGTATATCAAGAAGAATCATCTTCAAGATATTCAGCAGTTGGTTACCAAACACAGTCAAGGTAGTATTGAAGAAGTCGTCGTACGTGTTGATAATGCTGGCCGCAATGCAGAAGATAACAGTCAATCAGGTTCTTTGTTTGTAGAAGACGAGGTCTCCCCTACCCCATCCGAACATAAATTTGAATCTATCCATCATAACAACGCAAAAGCAGATATCGATGCGAACATGCGTCATAATGAGCCAGTTGAATCTGCTGATACAAAGTCATTAAGCTATCTGAACCCCGAATTTACTTTTGAAACCTTTGTTACAGGTAAGTCCAATAACTTGGCTTACAAGGCTTGTTATGAGCTTGGTAAGCGCCAATCAAAAAATCGTCACAATCCTTTATTTATATACGGCCCTTCTGGATTGGGAAAAACGCATTTAATGCATTCTGTAGCTCATCGTTATTTAAAAAATAATCAAAGTTTTTATTATTTCACTTCTGAAAAATTTATAAACCAATTAGTTTATTCATTAAGAAATAATAAAATAGAAGATTTTAAGAAGAAAATAAAAAAAGTAGATTTATTGATTGTAGATGATATTCATGTATTGGCAGGAAAGACTAAAAGCAGTAATGAGTTTCTAACATTATTTGCAGATTTTACTAGTGGTGATAAACAACTTATTTTGGCCTCTGATCGACATCCCTCCCAAATGACGGAATTTGATGAACGATTTAGATCACGATTTTCTTGGGGGTTAACAGTCGCTGTTGATCCTCCTGAGATTGATACTCGAGTGCAAATTCTGCAGAAAAAAGCGGCCTCTTACGGAATGGTATTACCAAAGGAATGTGCGCTATTCATTGCACAAAATGTGGTGTCTAATGTCAGACGTTTAGAAGGTGCCTTAAATCAGGTGTTTGCCAATGCTAACTTAACAGGGGCACAGATTACTCTTGAAATGGTGCAATATGCGCTAAAAGACATCGTTGCGATGCGTGTGCAAGCAGTCAATATGGATAACATCCGTAAGATAGTTGCTGAGTACTATGATGTCACGGTCAAAGATATTATGGGGCGTAAACGTACGCGTAGTATTGCAAGACCACGTCAAATAGCGATGGCTTTGTCGCGTGAATTAACAGGCGATAGCTTCCCTGAAATTGGTCAGTCGTTCGGTGGACGCGACCATACGACGGTGATGCACGCTTGCGATAAAGTAAATGAGTTAAGAGCAGCAGATCCTGCATTTGATAAGGATTATAAAACCCTAGCTCTGATGTTACAGGCAGGATAAAAGCGTTAGATATCGTTGTATTCTAGTAGATACAGATGGTTTATAATATCGAAAATATAAGTGCACAGATGCTCTGTAGATTATCGTCAGCAGACAAGGTATTATTGAGTCATTACGACAAATTTTTATAAAAGAATCATTCAAATAAGAGTAACTAAGCATGCAATTATCGATCAATCGAGAATCGTTACTAAAAGCTATCAACTTGATCGCCAAAGCCGCTGATAAACGCCACAATATGGTTATATTGGGTAATATTAAGCTACAGCTATCAGATTCTGAGCTTATCTTAACAGCGTCAGATTTAGAGGTAGAGCTGACATCGACATTGAAATTGCCTGCTGGTGCTTGTGTAGAAGCAGGTACAACGACGCTTCCTGCAACCAAGCTAAAAGATATTTGTAAATCGCTACCTGCCCAGGCGCAAGTTAATCTAGCAACTCAAGCAAATGAGCGTTGCTTGTTAACTAGTGGTAAGAGTCGTTTTACATTAGGGACACTACCAAGCGAAGACTATCCGAGCTTGGGTAACCCTGAAAATATCACACCTCTGACTATTAGCCGTAATCGTCTGACAGATTTGATTCACAAAACGCAGTTTGCAATGGCGATTCAAGATGTACGCTATTATCTAACAGGTATGCTCTTTGACGTTTCACAGCAGCAACTAACAACGGTAGCAACAGATGGCCATAGATTGGCATTAGCCCGTAGTGTTATCAATGTAAGCGCAGATCTCAATATGCAGGCTATTTTGCCACGTAAGGCAGTGATTGAGCTTGAGCGTTTAGCTTCTGAGCTTGGTAAAATGCTGGGTGATCAAGACAACGCAGTTACCCTAAGTTTTGGCCGAGAGTTTTTACAAGTAAGTTTGCCATTTGGTGATGTAGATAGTGCAGGGCAAGTTAGCCAAGATCTAATGGTGACATTTACCGCACGTTTGATTGATGGTAAGTTCCCTGATTATCGCCGTGTGATGCCGAGCAATACTGACAAGCTGGCTTTATTTAGTCAGGAAAAAATGACAGATGTTCTACGTCGTGTTGCCATCTTGAGTAATGAAAAATCTCGTGGTGTGGTCTTTAATTTTGCTAGCGATGGCATGGTCGAAGTACGTGCTAATAATGCTGAGCAGGATGAAGCAGTCGAGATGATACAAGCTAAGTATCAAGGTGAGCCAATGGAGTTGTCATTTAATGCTGCTTATCTGCAAGATGTATTAAGCGTTATCCAAGGCGATTTACAAATGCATATGAGCCAATCGAATGCCTCTGTATTGGTCAATCAACTAAATGATGAGTTCCATCAGTATGTCATTATGCCAATGCGTATATAATGCGTTTTTCTTTAGAAACAAACAAAATTGAATAGAAATAGTACGTTTCAAAGAGCTTTATTTTCAGTACTATATATTGGTTTTTAATAAACTTTTGCCTGCTAAATAAGTAGGCTTTAATGGGCGGCTATCGATACTATGATTGAACGTCTACAAATATCCCATCTTAGAAACCTTACTAAAATTAGTGTAGAGCCTGCTGCTTGCAACATTATTATCGGCGCAAATGGTAGTGGTAAAACCTCGTTGCTCGAAGCAATATTCTTGTTATCAAGAGGTAAGAGTTTTCGCCATCACCAGCCCAAACGTTATATCCAGCATCATCAAAACAATACGACTGTCCATGCTAAGCTCAACGATAGCCGTACTTTAGCTATTCAAAAGCAAGCAGATGCTACGACCATCTTACGCCTCAATCAAACCACTGTTTACAACCAAAGTGTCTTGACAGAGCAGCTACCTACGTTGCTGATAGATCCATCGTCAATGGATATGTTGGAGCAGGGAAGTGCGAGCCGTCGGCAGCTGTTAGATTGGTTGGTGTTTCACATGAAACAAGGTTTTCATCCACAATGGATGGCTTATCAACGCCTTCTAAAACAGCGCAATAGTTTGCTAAAAAGCACTCGTCATTTAACTCAAGCACAGCTTACTGAGCTAAAATCATGGGATAAAGGGTTGAGCAACCATGCTGCTTTGATTCATCATTATCGCGAGCAAGTATTTACTGAATGGCAGCCTTATTTTGCCAAGAGTATCGTACAGCTATTGCCTTCTTATGCTGAGCAACTGAGCCTAAGCTATAACGCTGGTTATGACACCAGTGTCGCGCTAGATGTGCAGCTTAATGAGCGGTTAGAGCAGGATTTGCAACTGGGATATACCCGTATAGGTAATCATCGTGCTGATATTCATGTGCATTGGCGTTCTGATGAGTCTATAAGCGACCAAACGACAGATGCCAGAACAGCATCTTTAGCACATAGTATTCAAACCAAATTACCGACTTTAAAAGAGCAGGCCGCCAATGTTTTGTCTCGCGGTGAAAAGAAGCTGCTCATAACTGCGCTACGGTTATCGCAGTTGCCGTTATTGCTCAATGATAATAAAGATAGTGGTTCGTTCGATAATAGCTCAACATCGAGAGCGACCCCTGTTGTGCTACTAGATGACATCACTGCAGAGCTAGACGACAGGGCAATAAGCATTCTTTTATCAACGTTATCGCAGCTACCTTGTCAGGTGTTCATGACCAGTTTAACGGATGATATCGTACCTCTGGTTAATGAGCTGTGGTCAAAACCTAAGTTGTTTCACGTGAAACAAGGCCAGATATTGTCTGTTGATTAATTCCTGTTGATTAATTCTTAGTCGCTTATCATCGCTTTAAGCATTTTCCTGCCTACTTGTAACTCCTTTTATACGTCCTTTATTGAGCATCACAGTCGCGACTATCACTCATATTAGCTATTAGGCTAAGACACTGACTCATAAGTCGTAAAACTCCCAGTAAACAGTGACTTACAGACAAAAAAATGCTAAAATAACCCTTTATTTTTGTCCTGTTCTCAGCAATTTATCTGATAGCATCATATAAAAGATTTCTATTTTTCGTTTCTTTATAAGTAGTTGATAATTAAATATTTTATTTATTTCAATAGTTTTAACAACGGCTAGCAAAATAAAGACTATTACTAATAAGTAATTTGCCAATTTTATCTCTATGCAGCCTTTTTGAGGTTAACGGTGGTTAGTGGTTTAGCCGCTCATATGCACTCTAAGTTATGAATAATAGAAGTTGATTTTAAGATGCCATCATGAGGTGCATTTTTATAAGTGCGCTGACAAAAACGGCTGATTATGGCTAGATTAAGGAATGTACATGAGTGATTCATTACCTATTGACCACGAGCAATTGATAGATGCCAGTGCTACTGAAGCCGCTGTGCCTACTGTAATTTCAGAAGTATTACCTTCTGATTATAGTTCTAAGGATATCCGTGTACTACGTGGGTTAGAGGCTGTACGCGTGCGCCCTGGTATGTATATCGGTGACACTGACGATGGCACAGGCTTGCATCACATGGTCTTTGAGGTCGTGGATAACTCTATCGATGAGGCGCTGGCCGGTCACTGTGATCAGATCGATATCATCATTCACGAAGATGAGTCTGTCAGTGTAATGGATAATGGCCGCGGTGTACCAGTCGATATTCATCCAGAAGAGGGTGTATCAGCGGCACAGGTCATTATGACTGTTTTGCATGCAGGCGGTAAGTTCGATGATAATAGCTATAAAGTATCAGGTGGCCTGCATGGTGTTGGGGTATCGGTCGTCAATGCGTTGTCTAAAAAGCTTGAGATGAATATCTGGCGTGAAGGCTATCATTACCATCAGACCTATACTGATGGCGTACCTGACGCCGACATTCAGCAGATGGAAGCGACCGATCAAACCGGTACGCAAATCCGCTTTTATCCAAGTAGCGACGTATTCACCGGTACAGTCTTTGAATATGATATTTTGGCAAAACGCCTACGCGAGCTGTCATTTTTGAACTCTGGTGTGCGTATCGTTCTGACCGATGAGCGTATTGATAAGCGTCATGAGTTTGAGCACAAAGGTGGTTTACTAGAATTTGTCAGCTATATCAATGCAGGCAAAGACGGTATCAATGAAGTCTTCCATTTTACCAGTCAACAAGACGATGGTATCAGTGTCGAGGTTGCGCTGCAATGGACCGATACGTATAACGAAAAAGTGTTGTGCTTTACCAATAATATTCCGCAAAAAGATGGCGGTACGCATCTATCAGGTTTCCGCTCAGCACTTACACGTGGCCTCAATAGCTATATGGATCGCGAGAATTTATTCAAAAAAGAAAAGGTCGCTGCGACTGGTGATGACGCTCGTGAAGGCCTAACGGCTATTGTCTCGGTGAAAGTGCCAGATCCAAAATTCTCAAGTCAGACCAAAGACAAGCTAGTCTCAAGTGAAGTGAAGTCTGCTGTCGAATCAGCGATGCATGATAAGTTCAATGACTATCTGCTAGAGAATCCAACTGCTGGTAAAGCCATTGCTAATAAAATTATGGAAGCAGCAAGGGCGCGTGACGCCGCTCGTAAAGCGCGTGAAATGACCCGTCGCAAGACGACTCTGGATATTGCAGGTCTGCCCGGTAAACTTGCTGATTGCCAAGAAAAAGATCCAGTACTATCTGAGCTATATATTGTGGAGGGTGACTCTGCAGGTGGCTCAGCTAAACAAGGTCGTAGCCGTAAGACCCAAGCTATTTTGCCACTAAAAGGTAAAATTCTAAACGTTGAGCGTGCGCGCTTTGATAAGATGTTATCATCTGCTGAAGTGGGTAACCTGATTACTGCATTAGGTTGTGGTATTGGTCCTGATGAGTATAATCCTGACAAAGTACGCTATCACAAAATCATCATCATGACCGATGCCGATGTTGATGGATCGCATATTCGTACGTTGCTATTGACGTTCTTCTTCCGTCAAACGCCTGAATTGATCGAGCGTGGTTATGTATATATTGCTCAGCCGCCGCTATACAAAGTGAAAAAAGGTCGTCAAGAGTTATACCTAAAAGATGACGAAGCGCTTAAAGCGTATCTATTGTCTTCAACCATTGACAATACTAAGCTGCATATCAGTGCCGATTCGCCTGCGATTACTGGTCAAGCGCTTGAGACACTGCTCAACGACTACAACCAGACACAGTTGATCAAGGCGCGTCTGCAGATTCGCTTCCCAGCGGTAATTTTGGACGCATTGACGCATACGCCAAAACTTAGCACTGACATGACTTATGATGAGTCTGCCATGCAGGATTGGAAAGCATCGATGCAGACTAAGCTTGATCACTTCGGTAGCGATCTAAGCCCTGAGATTGAATTGGTTAATATCCATGCGCCGCAGCCAAAAAATATGGATGCAGCCGCAGCAGATCTATTGGGTATGACGCCAGTAGTAGGTACTGAAGGCGGCGAAGCGTCAGATAGTGAGGCTTTATCTGCCAAGGCTCAATGGCTACCACGCGTCACGGTATACGTGCATCAACTGGCACACCATTACCTGTTAGATGCTAGCTTTATCAACTCGGGTGAGTATGGCAAACTGCTACGTTTATCAAGTGAATGGAATACGTTGCTTGAGAGCGATGCCTTTATTCGCCGTGAAGCGTCTGCGGGCACAACGAAAGATATCCCAGTACGTGACTTCGATTATTTATGGCAACAGATGATGTTGGATGCACGTCGTGGTCTAGCTATCCAACGTTACAAAGGGCTAGGTGAGATGAACGCCGACCAGCTATGGGATACAACGATGGACCCTGAAAATCGTCGTATGCTACGCGTTACTATCGAAGATGCTATCGCCGCTGACCATATGTTTACTTGCCTAATGGGTGATCACGTTGAGCCGCGTCGTATCTTTATTGAAGAGAATGCGCTAACAGTATCGAACTTAGATATCTAAATTTGAAATTGGTTACTGACAATTTATAAAAATACCGCTTTGATATTCAAGGCGGTATTTTTGTTTCACGTGAAACTCATTTGTTAGCGTTGCTATTATTTAATAATTACAATCTGTGGAAATCAAATGGTTGAAGTAATTTTACTCGCTATTGCTTTAGCGATGGATGCGTTTGCAGTGTCGATAGGGTTGGGTGCTAAGGCTCAAAAATACAGTCATCAATATATACTGCGCTTGGCTATCTATGCTGCGCTTTACTTTGGTATTGCTCAGGGCGTAATGCCGCTTATTGGATACTTATTGGGTGCGGCAATGTTGGGTTGGTTGGCCGCTGCTGCACCCTAGATTGGCGGTACTATATTGATTGCTCTAGGTGGGAAAATGCTTTATGAAGTGTTTACTGCTGACGAGTCAGATACTGACAGTGATGATCTGGACGTCAATGATGATGTTACTAACACTGATAGTGATACAGTAACAGCCACGAGTAAGCATGGACATATCAATCACCACACCATTTTTACCTTAGCGGTTGCAACCAGTATCGATGCAATGGCGGCAGGGTTTACGCTGAATTTATTGGCACTGAACGCGTGGTTAGCTTGCTTGATTATCGCTGTAGTAACCGCTATATTTGGCTGGCTCGGGATCTATTTGGGACGTCGCTCAGGCACATGGCTAGAGGATAAAGCTGAAGCATTGGGCGGTATCGTGCTTATTGCAATTGGTCTAAAAGTAATGTTTTTTTAGCTAATATATTTAGATTTTTACTGAGTATTTATAAAAAAGCACCGCTTTGAATATCAAAGCGGTGCTTTTTTGTTTCACGTGAAACTCGAATTAGTAATTTTGCTTAGTGATTATTCTTCGTCAGTGTCAAAGCGCCAAGCTAGTACGCGAGTGCTTTTCTGACCTTGGCTCATTTCGATAATACGCATTTGAGCGACGTCTAACTGCTTTAATAATAATTGCAATGGCTTAACGTTTTCAGATTTCGACACTAAGGTAGTGAACCAACCCACATGCTCTGCAAAGCTCTGGCTTTCTTTTGCCATCTTGGTCAAGAACGCAATCTCGCCACCTTCACTCCATAGCTCTTTGTGCTGACCACCAAAGTTTAGATTTTGCGCAGCGTTGCCTGATTTGGTTGAACTGCGGCTGATTTGCTCGCTTTCATTTTTACCACGATGACGCTGCAAATTATGCTGCTTGCGACTATTGGCTTCCATCGCTTCCTCTAATGAAGCATGAAATGGAGGGTTGCAAACCACGACGTCAAAATAATCTTGACGACCAATGATGTTTTTAAAGATAAACTTAGGCTCAGGCTGCAGTTTTACTTTGACCGCACTTTTCAGCTTTGGATTGGCTTCACAAATCAGCGCTGCGGTATTGACCGAGATAGGGTCAATGTCACTTGCCGTGAAGCGCCAGCCATAGCTCTGACTACCAACGATAGGGTAGATAGCACTGGCACCAGTACCGATATCAAGCGCATGAATCTCTTTACCCGTTGGAGGTGTGTTATCGGTGTTTACGTGAGTGGTTTGCGCCAACAAGTCCGCGATATAGTGAATATAATCGGCACGTCCAGGAATCGGCGGACATAGATAACCTTCAGGAATGTCCCAAAACTTAACCCCGTAATAGTTCGCTAACAGTGCTTTATTTAGCACGCGAACAGCCTGATGATCCGAGAAGTTAATCGTCGACTCACCTTTAGGGTTGGTAATGGTGTGGTCAGCAAGCTCTGGTAAGGCGCGAGTCAGTACCGCAAAGTCATAACGACCTTGGTGCGGGTTGCGTGGGTGCAGCTGACCGAGTTTCTTCGCGGTCGCAGGAGATCTGTTTCTGTGTTTACTATTTGCAGGGTTACGGGTCATGGGCTTACTTGTCATAATGTCAGGCTACGATATATGGATATAATTAACCAGTGTAGCAGATTTCGCAGGTTGCTAATTGTTTATCCGCGCTTTATCGGTCGCTTATCGATGACGTAATATCAAGTTAAGCCCTAATACGATCATCGCAGTACCCAATACGCGGTCGATCCAATGCTCAAATCTTTGGAAGCGTCGATGTACCGCAGGGATAGAGAGTAGCATGACGACCGTACTAAACCATGCCATCTGTAACACCATCATCCATACACCATAAATAGCCAATTGCCAAAGCGGGATGTCAGGCGACAATACAAGAGTAAAAATAGCTACAAAATAGACAGGTGCTTTTGGATTAAAGACATTACAAAGGAATCCGCGACGCAACGTAGCAAAGGTAGATTCGCTATTGCTAGATGATTTTTCGATAGTGGTTTCTTTGGTTGTAGGTGTGGTCTGGCTAGTAAGCGCATCTTGCGAAGTGTGAGTGCTTGAACCTACTTGTGAATCTGCTTTTTCTAAAGCATGTGTTTTTTCTAAAAGATGAGCTGTTTCTAAATCTGCTGGTTTTTTAGGCTTGGCTTGGATACCTTGCCAACCTAAATAAATCAGATAGCCGCCCCCCAACCATTTAATAGCAGTCAATAATGGCTGTGAATGAGCAATGACAGTCGCCAGTCCTAATACAGAATAGATAATATGGACGGCAAGACCCAAGGTAATACCGAGACTACAAATCAAACCTGTGCGTCGACCTTTTGCTAATGTCTGCTGCGAGACTAAGACAAAATCAGGGCCAGGTGAGGCCGCAGCCAATAGATGTACGCTAGTGATAAGTAAAAAACCGTGCCAAAATTCCATAAAATACTCTGAACCATATTTAGACCTGCAACATAGTTGCACTTATCGTAAATGAGGTCAACTTTTATCGATCTTTGCACTATGCGAGTCATCTCTATTGCTTGTGTTATAGAACGAGGGTGTCTATATTAAAGGTGACTTATCGCTCAATCTCTACCGATAAATTATTGAGATTCGACTATATAACCACTCATTATATGCAAAATATGCAAATAATTACTTTAACAAGGATGGAACCATGACTACGGATAGTAACGCCACAGAAAACCGCATCACTTATAACACGCAAGGCCATGTTTGCCTTGTCGGGCTAAACCGTGCCAACAAACGCAACGCCTTTGACAGTCATATGATTGCCCAACTGTCTGACGCCATGACTCGCTACGAGCAAGATGACAACTTACGTTGTGTATTGGTATTTGCCCATGGAGATCACTTTACCGCTGGGCTAGATTTGGTAGAGCTACAAGACAAGCTAAACGATGGCGTATTTGAGTTTAATGACGATCAAATCGATCCATGGGGCATTAGCGGGAAACTACGTACCAAACCTGTGGTCGTGGCGGTCAAGGGCACTTGCTTCACCGTGGCTATCGAGCTGATGCTAAACAGTGATGTGGTCATCGCTAGTGATAACTGTAACTTTGCACAAATGGAAGTCCAGCGCGGTATCATGCCATTTGGCGGTGCAACGGTACGCTTTGTCGCCGCTGCTGGCTGGCAAAAAGCCATGCCGTATCTACTCACTGGTAAAGCATTCGATGCGCAAACGGCCGATAGGCTGAATTTGGTCAGTGAAGTAGTAGCAAATGGGACTGAGTACGAGCGTGCATTAACGTTGGCAGAAGAAATCTGTAAAGCGGCACCTTTAGGCGTGAGAGGGGCATTGTCTTCAGCACAAGATGCCAGCCGTAATGGGGCAGCGACTGCATTGGCTAATATCCATAGCTATCTGCCGCCGCTGTTTCATTCAGAAGATGCCAAAGAAGGTGTAATGGCGATGGTTGAGAGACGTGAGGCGGAGTTTAAGGGGCGTTAATACTAGTATGGTTTAAGAGTTATTTCTCATAAGCAAAAGATAAAAGTTCGATATGTGTGATTATCTTTTAAACTTCCGTAAAAGTCCTGTTTAGTCGAACATACCACCCAAAAAAAACCTCGCAATCGCGAGGTTTTATTACTTTATCTAGCATGGCTGGTTATAGCTATACCAGTGTTATTGGCTTAACTATAATTATTTAGCTTTTTGGTAGTAGTCAACCATCATAGTACCCAAAGTGCCGTTGTCATCGATCGTAACGATTCTGACCGTACCTGATTGTGCTGCGGTACTCGACTGTACTTGTCCAGCGTTACCTAAGACAACTTGGTTGTCTTTAGATGCTTTTGCCTCGTTACCGATAGCGATACTGTTCATGCCGCCTGCCATAGATTTATTACCGACTGCGACCGAAGTCGCGCCTTGTGCCATAGCCGCTTCACCGACAGCGGTAGAGCGCATACCACTTGCATTGGCTAGATGACCAAATGCTTGTGCACGTTCAGCGGTAGCTTTTGACTGCCAACCGATAGAGGTTGAGCCTAGACCAGCAGCATTGGCTTCACCACCAATGGCAGTGGCTGAGTTGAGACCTGCATTGGCTTTATTGCCGACAGCAACCGTATCATTATTGCCACCTGCCATGGCTGCTTCACCGACAGCAGTAGAGCGCACACCACTTGCATTGGCTAGATGACCAAAAGCTTGCGCACGTTCGGCAGTGGCTTTTGATTGCCAACCGATAGAGGTTGAGCCTAGACCAGCAGCGTTAGCTTGACCGCCAACGGCAGTAGCTGAGTTTAATCCTGCATTGGCCTGACTACCGATGGCAACGGTATCATTGGTGCCGCTAGTCGTGGCAGCATTGCCGAGAGTGATAGCAGTGCTGCTAGTTACGTTTGCAGTTTGATGGTCAGTTCCTGTTGCCATAGCAGTGCAAGAAGCGGTTGCGGCAATGGCAAAGGTAAGGGCACTAATCTTTAGTACTGATTTCGGTAAAAAGTCCATTTTCATTCTTCATTCCTTTTTGTTAGCCTTGATGGCTTATTAGATAGTTTGGGTAGATGTTGATAGATTATAATCATGGCAACATCAGCGCACTTTGGCATAAATAACTTTATCATAGATAGAGTCCGAAACCTTAATGTAGCATTAATTTTTAATCATTATTGAAATAAAGTTTACTTTATATCTTTGACGGTTATTTAAGCCGATAAATGGATAATTAAGGTCTAAAAATACTTTAATTCTTTGTGAAAAATTGAATGCGCCTTAATCTACTAGAGCAGATAGCGTAGCGTATATTGATAATACAATGCATATATTGCGCTGTATTTTTTACGTTCCAAACCATTATTATTCCAAATAAGAAGAGTACCAATGCAATATAACTTTGATGAAATAATCGACAGACGCGATACCGGTTCACTCAAGTGGCACTATAGCGATGACACGATTGCGCTATGGGTAGCAGATATGGATTTTAAGGCTGCCACACCGATATTAAGTGCGGTTGAGCAAGTCATGCAGCATGGCATCTTGGGTTATACCAAACCTACTGACGCTTTATATAACTCGATTATGAAGTGGCATGGCAGTCGTTATGACTTGCAGTTAGAGAAGCAAAATATCTTGTTTTCCCTTGGTGTCGTGCCAAGCCTAGCGCTGATGATGAATGTCTTTACCAATGTAGGCGAGGCTGTAATGGTCAACGATCCTATCTATACGCCTTTTATGAGCAAGGTTGAGCAAAATGGCCGCAAGCTTGTACTTTCTACACTGAAGGAAGTCGAAGGTAAATATCATTTAGATTTGGCTGATATCGAAGCCAAAATCATCGAGCATGAGGTTAAGCTTTATCTACTGTGCAATCCACATAATCCTGGTGGTCGCGTATGGACGAGGAACGAGCTGGAAGCGCTACTTGCGATTTGTAAAAAGCACAACGTGGCGATTGTTAGTGACGAGATTCATCAAGATTTGACCTTGACTAGTCATACGTTTACACCATTTCTGACGCTGGCAGAAGGCTATGAGCACAACGTAGTCAGCCTGACTTCGATGACCAAAACCTTTAATATCGCAGGTATCAAAGGCTCTATGATATTTGCTAAAGATAAGGCGCTAATTAAAAAAATCAGTCAGCAGCAGCAGTTAAATGATGAGTACGAGCTAAATCTATTTGCGTATACAGCCATGCGTAGTGCTTACGAGCACGGCGGTGAGTGGCTAGAGCAGGCGCTTAGTTATATCGAAGCCAATATTGAATTGACCGTTCAGTTTTTAAATGAGCATTTGCCTGATATTAAAATCATGCGCCCAGAAGCATCGTACCTAATCTGGCTAGATTGCTCAGCGTATAGTCAAGACGATCAGGCGCTGTATGATGCGCTTAGAGCTGCTAAAGTTGAGCTTAATGCTGGCATTAAATATGGCGAGGAAGGACATTTAAAAATGCGTTTGAATGTGGCTTGCCCTAAAGAAGTATTGATAGAAGGGTTAAATCGTATGTGTACAGCCTTTGAAGCTATTCTCAAATAGAGTATCAAACAGATATAAAATGTAAGTTAAACATGTGCATTTATCCACTAGTCTGAAAGTTAGATTAGCTTTCTACTTATAGGCTTGATTATATTTGAGCAAATAAAAACCCCGCAATTGCGGGGTTTTTATTGGGCTTGTATTAATGGTTTTTGCTTTGTCTGTATAAACCAATGGTTTAAACAAATACTTATAAGTTACTTACCAAGCAAAAGTAACGCCGCCACGTGCGCCTACTTTACCAGTATCAGTACCAAAACCAGCGCCTGTCGAAATGGTAACACTGTCACTTACTCGTCCAGCAAACGATGCGCTGATCGCAGTGCTACTGTTGTAGTAGCCGGTACCGATAGTCATTGCATATTTCTTGCCTGAAGGAATAACCGGTGTCTCCATCGACAATGCCATGGCAATACCGTCTTCTGCTTCATCCAAACGATCTTCTTGACGATTGTACTGACTACGCAAATCGTTGAACTGTCTAGCGCTTGCAAATGAGTCTATACTACTGGTACCTAATGTACCGTTTGCATCAGCTGTCACGATACTGGTAGTCCCAGATTGTGACGCAGTGCTCGCTTGTAATTGACCTGTACTGCCCAAGATAATTTGGTCATCATTTGCAGCAGAAGCACCGTTACCGATAGCAATACCGTTTGAACCACTAGCAGTGGATTGGTTGCCTAGTGCGATAGATCCTGCGCCTTGTGCCATTGCGGCTTCACCAACAGCGGTCGAACGTACGCCTGTTGCAGAAGCTAAATGACCAAAAGCTTGCGCACGTTCAGCACTAGCGGTTGATTGCCAACCTATTGCGCTAGCTCCCGCTTGCGTTGCTTGAGCTTGAGCACCAACCGCAGTTGAAGAGGTACCAGAAGCTGTGGTTTGACGAACACCGCTTCTATCCCCACCGATCGCTACACCATCTAAACCTGACGCTACTGAGTTATTACCAATAGCGACGGCATTATCTGATTCGGCGCTAGCTGCTTCACCGACTGCTGTTGAGCGTAAACCAGTCGCTGATGCTAAGTGACCAAATGCTTGCGCACGTTCGCCAGTGGCTTCTGATTGCCAACCTACTGAAGTAGACCCTAAACCTGCGGCGTTTGCTTGGCCACCGACTGCGGTGGCTGAGTTCATACCAGCATTGGCTTGGTTACCAATCGCGACTGTATCATTAGTGCCACCAGCGACTGATTCGTTACCTAGTGCCACCGAGCGTTCGCCTTGTGCTTGCGCAGCTTCACCTACGGCGGTTGAACGCACACCGTTCGCTTGAGCCAAATGACCGAATGCTTGCGCACGTTCAGCATTTGCGCCTGATTGCCAACCGATAGCCGTTGCTCCTGGACCAGTCGCTACTGACTCGCCACCAACTGCCGTAGTAGAATTGCCAGTTGCATTGGCTGCATCACCTACTGCTAGAGCATCCACACCGTTAGCAATTGATTCGTTACCGATAGCGGTAGCGAAGCCAGATTGCGCGTCAGCGTTTTCACCAATGGCTAATGATCGCTCGCCTTGGGCGGTTGCTAGATGACCAAATGCCTGCGCACGTTCGCCAGTAGCTGCTGACTGCCAGCCTACGGAAGTAGACCCTAAACCTGCAGCATTGGCTTGACCGCCGACTGCGGTGGCCGAGTTCATACCAGCATTGGCTTGGTTACCAATGGCAACTGTATCATTAGTGCCGCCTGCTATTGCTGCCTCACCCACTGCGGTAGAGCGTTCGCCGTTCGCTTGGGCCAAGTGACCGAAAGCTTGAGCGCGTTCAGCATTTGCGCTTGACTGCCAACCAATAGCAGTTGCGCCTGGACCAGTGGCTACTGATTCGCCGCCAACTGCCGTAGTAGAGTTGCCTTGCGCACTAGCACCAGCACCGATTGCCACAGCGTCATTACCATTGGCATTTGAGCCAACACCGTCTTCGTCTAAAGTACCATCATTATTGACATCGTTATTACCACCAATCGCGATTGCACCATTGCCTGTTGCGCTTGCATCTTCACCGACAGCAACTGACTGAATACCGATTGCAGAGGTCTGATGCCCTAATGCAGTTGATCGATTGCCAGCAGTAACTGCTTGCCAACCGATAGCGGTTGCTCCTGGACCAGTCGCCACTGACTCGCCACCAACTGCCGTAGTAGAGTTACCTGTTGCAGCTGAGTCTGTACCAACAGCAAGGGCATCCACACCTGTTGCAGTAGAATTAACACCGCACTCTAGAGCAGTTGCGTCAGTGCCTGCATTACAGTCTGGCGTTGCATCAGCAAATGCAGAGACTGAGGTTAGTGTTGCTGCGGCAACCGCCAAAGTGAGTGAGCTAAGCTTAAGTGCTGAGCGTTTCGAGAACTCCATTTCCATAATTTTTATCCTTTTTTAAGGCCCTAAAGGCTCTAGGTTGGTTCAGTGGGTATTGAAAGAGGTGTTTGCACTATTCGTCAGTCTAAAATAACTTTACTGCCAGATAACTTAACAATTGACCTTACAAAGTTTTGTTAAACAGTCGTTAATAAAGTCACTTTTAACTATCGTCAGAACAATGCGACTTTGTATCTAAAAGCGCAGATTGTATCTGCATTAGTAAGAACTAATTAATAATGTACACTGCTCCGTAATAAAAATCGATTAATATTTTTCTATTGTTTCAATATGATATGATATTAAATAGATTTACTTCATGAACCTTGAAGAGTAAGTGTTAATTCAAGTGGTTGTATCATGAACTAGAACAATGAAAGTGATTTCGTAAAGTCTTATAGTTGCAGTATTTTTAGATGATTGTTGACTAATTAGCATCCTAAATCAGGTGGTACTGTAATTAAGCGATTGGGGTTGAAGACTAGTGCAAATTTTATAGGCTGTTTACGTGATTAGTAGAAAGTTGCTAGTAAAAAATGAGCGCCTATCAGGCTAGTTAAGAGTATTCATAAGCTTGATTAGGCAGTTTCTGATAAAAAACCTATTGAATAACGAAATTTTGCGGAGGAAGTAACCCTTACAGTGCGTAAACTTGTTAAAATAGGGCACCAATTTATCTATTGATGGATATCGATTTATGACCACTGCTGCTGCCACTCCTGCAATCAAAGAAGATCGCATCTTAATCCTCGATTTTGGCTCGCAATATAGCCAGTTAATCGCTCGCCGTGTGCGCGATTCTGGGGTGTTTTGTGAGATGTTCCCTTATGATATCGACACTCAGCGCATCATCGATTTTGGCGCAAAAGGCGTCATCTTGTCAGGTGGCCCTGAGAGCGTCCACGCAGAAAACAGCCCACGTATTAACGATGCGGTATTTGATCTAGGCGTGCCAGTACTAGGTATCTGCTACGGTATGCAAGCGATGGCAGATCGTTTCGGCGGGCAAGTTCATGCCAGTGATATTCATGAGTTTGGTGCAGCGACTATCGAAGTAAATGGTCACTCGCAGCTGACTGACGGTATCGAAGACAGCAAGACTGACGGCGCGGCTGCCAAGCTAAACGTTTGGATGAGTCATGGTGACAAGGTCATCGAAGTACCTGAAGGCTTTGACATCATCGCTAGCACGCCAAGCTGTCCGATCGCGATTATGGCCAATGATGACAAGCAATACTACGGCCTACAGTTCCACCCAGAAGTCACGCATACGCTACAAGGTCAAGCGCTGCTTGGTCGTTTCGTGCATCAAATCTGCGAATGTGCAGGTGAGTGGACGCCAGACAATATCGCTGATATGCGTATCGCACAGCTAAAAGAGCAAATCGGTGACAAGCAAGTATTGCTAGGTCTATCGGGCGGTGTCGATAGTTCAGTCGTTGCCGCGCTATTGCACAAAGCAATCGGCGATCAGCTGACCTGTGTGTTCGTCGATAACGGTCTATTGCGTCTGCATGAAGGTGACCAAGTGATGCAAATCTTTGCAGAAAACATGGGTGTAAAAGTCATCCGTGTTGATGCAGAAGATTTGTTCTTAGATGCGCTAGCAGGCGAGTCTGATCCAGAGAAAAAACGTAAAATCATCGGCAAAACCTTCATCGACGTATTCGCTGATAGCGCGCGTCAAGTGAGTGAGCAGAGCGATGGTAAAGTCGTTGAATTCTTGGCACAGGGTACGATTTACCCAGACGTGATCGAGTCTGCCAAGTCGCATCAAGGCAAAGCTCACGTGATTAAGAGTCATCATAACGTAGGCGGTTTGCCAGATGACTTGGCATTTAAACTGATTGAGCCGTTACGTGATTTGTTCAAAGACGAAGTACGTAAGCTTGGTATTACCTTGGGTTTACCAGCCAAAATGATCTATCGTCATCCGTTCCCAGGTCCAGGTTTGGGCGTGCGTATCCTTGGTGAAGTCAAAAAAGAATACGCGGATATCTTGCGTTTGGCTGATGCAATCTTTATGCAAGAGCTTGAGCGTTCAGGCTGGTATGACAAGACTGCACAAGCATTTGCGGTATTCCAACCAATTAAATCTGTCGGCGTGGTCGGCGATGGCCGCCGCTATGCATGGGTAATCGCGCTACGTGCGGTTGAAACCGTAGACTTTATGACGGCTCGCTTTGCGCATCTGCCGTATGATTTAATCGAAACGGTATCGAATCGCATTATGAATGAAATCGCTGAGGTATCTCGCGTGACTTATGATGTGTCGAGCAAGCCGCCAGCTACGATTGAATGGGAATAACAATTAATAAAAGCTATCAAATTAAAAACCTGATTAGCGTCGTCAAACTCGTTCAGCCTACTTGATGTAGTACTATTACTCGTTTTCCTCGCTACTCAAATTTTTTGAATTGATATACAGCTTGTTATAAATAAAAAACACTCAACTTGGTTGGGTGTTTTTTTTATTTATACAGTTAAGAGCAATAGCAAGGTACTATATTAAAATCAACTAACTAAGAGTTATATAAAATGGCTAATAAAAGAATAAAAGAGTTCTTTAACAGTAAGTTTTTTGAAATCCCGAAGTATCAACGTGGTTATGCTTGGGAAAAAAGTAATGTGAGAGACCTTTTTGAAGATATACAGGAAGCTATTGAAGTAAAAGCAAATCATTATATTGGAACTATTGTGTTATCAAAGACTGATAGGAACGATTATTTTTACGTAGTAGATGGTCAACAGCGGATTACTACTATAACGATGATAATTCATGCTTTAATTTCTCATATGGATGATGAAGATGCAATGTATTATCGTAGATTCTATATCAGAGAAGGTGATTACTATAGATTGGCTCCTTTAGGTAGAGAAAAGGATTTTTTCAAAGAGCTGTTAAAGAATGGAGCAGCAAGCTTGAATCCTATAAATAGAAGCCAAAGGTTACTCATAGAAGCATATCAAGAGATCATGGATATGTTTGAACATATTCTAAAAACTACTTCACCAAAGGTATATTTAGAAAGTATTGAAAATCTGCAAATTATGGAGTTTGTCGAAGAAAGTGAAGGAGATGCTATACGCATATTCCAAACAGTTAATGACCGTGGCAAACCCTTAACGAATATGGAAAAGACAAAAAGCTTATTAGTATATTTCTCGAATCGTTATTTAGGTGGATCACTTGATAGCTCGATAAATGAAGATTTTGGGAGTATCTTTGAATTATACGATCAAATTAAACTTACTGGACAACTTAACAACATCGACTTAATCTCAGGTCGCTACGGAGAGTTTACAGAAGATAATATAATGCGCTATCATTTTGTTACTTTCAGTAGAGAAAATTATGATCCAACAGCAAGTTATATATTGCAGTATCTAAAGAATGAGCTTAAAAAGTTACGAAAGGTTGAAAATGATAATATCAATCTTGAAAGCTTTATTAAAAATTATGTAGAGAGTTTGCTTGGATTTTTCGACTCGCTAAACGAAGTAATCCAAAAAACTAATACTGACGAAAGATATTTTAAAATATTTTCAATATTAGGTTTGTCTCCTACTCTATATCCTTTAATAACAGTACTGAATGGTCAAAAACGACTAGAGAATAAACTATTTACAGATAACAACTGTGCCTATAATTTCTTAGACTTAATAGAAATTATAGATGTAAGAGTGTACAAGATAAGAGGTACAGATCCTAAATCTGATATGGCTAGATTTGTTTACAAATACAATCATAGTAAAAATTTGATAGATGATCAGATTAGAGATGATTTGACGTGGTTCAACAGTAGATGGATGAGTGAAAGTGAGTTTAGAAATAATTTATTAGGATCTGTATACAAAAGAAGTAAGGCTGTTCTACCATTTATATTACTTGATTACTCAGAATTTCTATCAAGCTTCCGACATGAATTAGAAGACTTAAAAGATTTTGTGAAAACAAAAAGTTTGACAGTAGAGCATATACTCTCTCAAACACCTAAGTTTTCTCTAGATACGCACGGTTTTCAGAGTGAAGAAGAATATTTAGAGTTTAAAGATACAATGGGAAACTTAACATTACTTGAGAAAAGTATTAACAGTTCAGTAAAAAATAGGAATATACTTGAAAAAATTAGTTTTTATGACAAGAGCAAATTCAAGATGACTAAACTGCTAGCGACAGAAATTACATACAGTAATCAATTCAATAAAAAAGATATTGAAGCTAGAACTGAAGAACTAATGAAGTATATGGAAAGGAAGTGGTGGTGTTAATGCTCGTAGCATTATGAATTTAAAATCAAAGTAATTCTTACCTTAGTAGTAATAGCAGTAATTAATGATTTTTAGAAAATAAAAAAGCAGCACCTCAAAAGAGATGCTGCTTTTTTTACGAAAATTAGTTTTAAACCAAGACCTGACCCTTCACATTCACCACATAACGCCCAACCACTTTGCTCGACATAAAGCGATCTAGGTATTCTGGCGTTTGCTCAAGTGTAATCTCTTCACCATAGCTTTCAAGATTAGGCAGTTTCATATCAGTGGCGACACGTTTCCAGATGGCTTCTTTATCTGCTAGTGGAATATAGACCGAGTCGATACCCAATAATGATACCGCTCTAGTGATAAACGGCATGACCGTCATCGAAAACTCAGCGCCACCTGCTAGACCACAGCTCGTCACCGCGCCACCCGCTTTGGTTTGTTTGAGCAAGTTAGATAGGTAATCACCACCGATGGTATCAATGGCGTTTGCCCATAGCTCACGGCCGACAGGTTTGTTACCGATTTCATTGATGGTATCGCGATGACGTACTTCGCTTGCGCCAAGCTCTTTTAAATGCTCGCTTTGTTCTGGCTTACCTGAGAATGCAATCACGTCATAGCCGAGCTGCTTTAAGATAGCGATACTGATCGTACCTACGCCGCCTGTTGCGCCAGTCACAGCAACTGGGCCATCACTTGGTTTTGCACCCATTTTTTCTAACTTTTGGACACTCAGTGCTGCGGTTAGGCCGCCTGTACCGTAGGTCATTGCTTCTTTTAGTGTCAGCGTTTCTGGGCAAGGTAGCGCCCACTCTGCGGGGATTGAGATCATTTGACCGAGACCACCATCTGTGTCCATACCGAGATCATAGCCGAATACCAATACCTCTTGTCCTGCGCTAAACGTGCCTGATTTATCACTGACGACCACGCCAGCTGCGTCGATACCTGGGGTATGCGGGTACTGTTTGGTGATTCGTTTATTACCAGTGGCTGACATCGCATCTTTAAAGTTTAACGATGAATAATGCACTTCGATGAGCAAATCATTTTCTGGCAAGTCACTGACTTTGCGCTCTTGAATGCTTTTTTTGAATTCGCCATCGCTGGTTTCTTCGACAACTAAGGCTTTGAATGTTGTATCGTTTGACATAGCTATATCCTTATTAAATATTATTATTTGGGTTGATAGGTAACTGCTGATGAAACTAATTACTTTGAAATCATCATGACAACAGCATGGTTAAAATAAAAAAGCCCATAGTATTATCTAACGAGTAATACAAATGGACTTTTCATATTTATGATGCCTTTAATGACAATCAATGCAAGGTTAGAATATCACTTAAGGTTTTAGGATAACTTTACCTTTTTTGCTTGACTGTACTTTTCCAGATACGGCAGTTGTAATGTCATCTAGACTATAAATGGCTTCGATAGGGAGTTTTAGATCGCCATTCGAAGCACGCTCTAGTAGCTCATCGATTAGACGTTGTTTGTTTTCAAGATCCATTTCTTGACTGGTTTTACTGCCCCAGAAACCTTTTACAACGGCTTGCTTAAAGATCAAGCTGCCAGCGTCTAGTGCCATTGGTTTGCCTGACATGATACCAAATGAGACCAGCGTGCCTTTGCTGCCAAGTAACGATAGTAGCTCATTGCTCGATTCACCACCGACTGAATCGACGGCTGCTGTGATCTTGTTATCGCCGATGATGGCGCGAACTTGGTCTTTCCAGTCATCATCAGCTGTGACGACATTGTTTTTGATACCGAGCGAGGTCAGCTCTTCTATCGCGTCTTTACTACGTACGAGGTTAATCGTATTTACACCGCGTGCTGCTGCTAGCATCGCAAGCGTTTTACCCACCGCGCCGTTTGCCGCGTTATGAATAATCCATTGACCTTTATCTACTTTTAGGAACTCTAATAGCATTAGGGCAGACAGCGGCATAGCGATCAGCTGGGCAGCCAACTCGTCTTCGATGCTATCAGGCATGTTAAATACCATGCTGGCAGGTGCAACAAAATACTCCGCCCACGTCTCATGCACACTGGCACAAGCCACACGCTGGCCGACGCTTAGGTCTGTGACGTCATCGCCCACAGCATCGATAATACCTAGCGCTTCACTACCACCGATGGCTGGCATCTCAGGCTTATAGCCATATTGACCACTTACCGTTAGCAAGTCATGGTTATGGATAGGGGAGAGGATGGTTTTGATGCGGACTTCGTTGGCCGCAGGCTGCGGCATGGGGCTGTCACCAACGCTCAATACGTTGGAGGGTTTGCCAAAACTGTTATGAATAGCACTACGCATGATGATTTCCTTTGTTTATTTTTAATAATCGTATTCTAGTTATTTGATTGTCTGTCGGTGATGGACACTCGAAGAAAGAGTGCAATCAGCTAATAACAGTAGCAACTTTGATGGATTGTTATCAGTACTTTTTTGGTTAAGTAACGTTGTTGCTTACTGATGAGGACATTGCACAATCATGGCAAATTTAAGATAACGATATTATTGGGAATCATGCTGTAGCGCATAGTAGTATTCAATAAAACTCTATCCTGCTCAGTACATGCTCTTGTATTAGATAGGCGCAAATATATGCACTTGGCCACGCAAAGATAAAGGCCAATCCCCAAGAATGCATCAATTCTGTAAAAAAGCCATCAACGTAGCCTACTTTTACCAATAATAGCGCTGACGAGATAATAAGCGACATCATCATCGCCATCAGACCTGTAAAGATAAGGCGATAGAGCTTGCGACGAATGCGTATTCTGATAGTGGGGAAGTTGGTCATAGTATTTGGTGTCCTACAGGATGATAGCAATTAATGACGCTCAGCCTATGATGCTGGCGTATGGCACGAATATAATTATGCGGTAATAAATAAGCGTAACTGACAAGATAGTTGGCTACGAGGGCACATGATACGCTTCGAAAATGAGTAGGTAAAATCGTTATTATTAATGGTAGGGTTTGCGATATGTTATTAATATAATCATTGTCTTTAAGGCAGTATTTTAAAACTTTTTAAGATGTTATTTCTAAAAGGAATATCTCTAGAAATAGTGCGTTCTCAGCAGTCGGTTTTGCTACGATAACTTACTATAACTAAGACCAGAAACAACTAGGAGTATAGTATGGCAGTTCAAGAACAAAGAGGGTCTCAACAAAAAACATTAGGAATCATCGGTGGTATGAGCTGGGAGAGTACCGAGAGCTATTATCGTCTGATTAATGAAGGTATCAAGCATCAGCTTGGCGGACTACATTCAGCAGATTTGTTGATTCATAGTGTGGATTTTGCGTTGATCAATACGTTACAGGAGCAAGGCAGATGGGACGAGCTAGGTATGATAATGGCTAGCAGTGCTCAGCGTCTACAAGCAGCTAGCGTACAAGGAATCATGATTGCCTCTAACACGATGCACAAACTGGTCGATGACGTGCGCTCCGCCACAGACTTGCCGTTGACTCATATCGCTGATGCGACTACTGATGCTATCAAAAAACAAAATCTTACTAAAATAGCCTTACTTGGTACTCAGTTTACGATGACTCAAGATTTTTATAAGCAGCGTCTTATTGATGCGGATTTACAAGTATTGATACCAGAAGATGAGGCGAGAGCAGAAGTACATCGCATTATCAAAAAAGAGCTGTGTGTCGGTGAGTTTAAAGACAGCTCTCGAGAGTATTATCGTCAAGTGATTAAAGATTTGGCAGCGCAAGGGGCAGAGGGTGTGATCTTGGGCTGCACAGAGATTGGTCTACTTATTAAACAGGTTGATAGCCCGATACCTGTATTTGATACCACAGCTATTCATGCAGCTGCGGCGGTAGATTTTTTGTTAGAGTAGTTCGGACTGATAAAAATATTTAAGCCTATAACGTTTTTACCACTCGCTCAAGCAGTTCAAGCGTGCTCTCTTGTTTGACCAAAGTTATCCCTTGTCCTGCCCATAAAGATTGATGTTCTGCATCCATATTCTGAGACGCATGAGCTCGCATAGATTTGGACATGGCATTTAATTGTGGGTAGGGCGGTAGCTCATCTGCACTCTCAAATTGAGCAAAATCACGTAGATAATCGTTTAATAAACCACGAGCGAGCTTACCTGAGAATAATCGAGTTAAGCGTGTCTCTGAGCTGCGTCTGCTGTGACTGGCATCGAGTAAGGCTTGTTTATAAGTATCACTGATACCGCATTGGTCGGTGGTCAAAAACGCCGTCCCCATTTGTGCAAGCTCAGCACCTGCCGCTTGTATTGATTTGATGTCTTGTCCCGTCATAATGCCACCTGCTGCAATCAAAGAAATATCAGTACAGGCGCGGGTTTGGCCAATCAAAGTCAATAATCCCAATGGATCGCTTTCACTTTGCGGTAACCAACCACCGCGATGACCTCCCGCTTCGACCCCTTGTACACATACCGCATCTGCGCCAATATCTGCCCATGCTTTCGCTTCTAGTGGATGATTGGCGGTACCGATGACGCGCGTACCGAGACTTTGCAGACGCTGAACTTGCTCAGCACTGATAATGCCAAAGGTAAAACTGGCAACAGGAACGGGATTGTCATAGAGCACTTGTAGCTGCTCTGCGAAGCTCTGCGCTGGGCGTTCAGGTAGTGCAAATTTGATATTATTGTCTTGGTAGTACTCACTCAGCCAAGCGGGAATTGCGGTATCAAAGGTGCTCGACTCATACTCAGATAACACCATGAGATTAATCATAAAAGGACGGTCGGTGAGCGATTTAATGGTATTAATTTGGCTGGTCAAAAAATTTGGCGCAGTCATGCCAGATCCTAATGAGCCCAGTCCACCAAAGTTACTGACCGTCGCTGCCAGTTCAGGTGTGGTTGCTCCTGCCATTGGTGCTTGGATGATCGGGTAGGTGATATTAAGCGTATCAAGTAAGGTCATGAATGGTTCCTTTTTATTAGGATATTTACATGGCTTACTGTAGCAGAGGAAGGCGGTGCACGTGTTGGATAGTGTTTATTTAGTTGCTGAATAGGAAAAGTGAGTTTTGACTACGGTTTTGTAGTTAAGATATTTGACTATAAAACTGTAGTTAAAGCTTATTAATACATATACTTGAGATTACTAAATATCTAGCCAAAGAAAGTTGAAATAAATAATGAATAAAATATCTCAAATTACTCGACGCAATATATTTGATATCTTGAAGATAGAAGATATTTGGTGGGCAGGAAAGCTAGATGAAACAGAGTTTTTATCTAGAATTTATGATTTAGAAAGTATGCCTTCTACAGACTCTAGGTATGAAAATGCCATAGGTGACATATGGCAACATAGAATTAATAATTATGACTGGGAAGATGATTGGATATTTAGTGATGCAAGGTTTAACTTATTAAATTGTGATGATGTCACTCTTTTGAACTTTCTCTGTCTGATGATACATCCAGTGGTAAGAACAGATCAAAAGGAAGTTGAAAGAATAGCAAAGGTACTTAACGATAATTTGTATCATGATGAGTTCGAGATTGTTGAAACAACCAATATATCTGGTAGACCAGTTTTTAATGGAAAAATGAAATTCACAGGAAAAACATCGATTGAAAGAAAAAGTAATGAGATTAGAGTTATTTTTAACGCTGATTACGTTTCTCAGCAGATTAACTTAATGGAATCATCAATTGAAACTTCTCCCTATCAGGCTATAGGAGTAGCGAAAGAGTTGATTGAAACTGCTTGTAAATCAATCTTTAAAAGTAGGCAAGAAGAATACAATAAAAGCTGGGATTTATCTAAGTTAATGAAAGAAACCACTAAACTGCTCAAAATTACGCCTGATAATATATCTAATGAAGCAAAAGCAGCGAGCTCAATAAGACAGATTCTAGGTAGTTTGTCCGCTGTTGTCCAAGGCATTGCAGAGGTTAGAAACGAATATGGTAGTGGTCATGGCAAAGATAGTAATTTTAAAGGTCTACAACCTAGACACGCTAAGTTAGCAGTTGGAGCATCATCTACCTTAGCTATATATCTACTAGAAACGCATGAAATGAGAAAAGATAATTAAAATTTATCTTTTTAAGAAAGTTTTCTCACCTAGAAGGTAAAAAATAGGTCAGCTCTCAAGCCATCCAACGATGACTAAGAAACTGACCTATTCTTATAACTTTATTAACTAATTTTGCTTATATTTTAGTTCAACTGCAAAGACCCTTTTGCATTCATCAGTAGCTCAACCACATCATCACCGCTAATCACTTCAAAGCGCTTGTCGATATCTGACTCTTCTACACCGTTGTGTTTCATGCAAGCGCCGCAGACCAATACTTGACCACCTTTTTCAATAAAGGCTTCTAGTAACTCACCAGCTGGCTCAAACGGATCGCCAATATCTACATTGTCTAGCGCGTTTGGTTTTGCCAGATGTACGGCATCCACCATTAATATCACAGTAGCAGAATGACCTTTTTTCAATGCCACGCCTGCCATGGTAAACGCTAAGGTAATTTTGCTTGGGTTTGATTCGCTATTATCAAATAGCGTACCGACATAATCTGTTGTATTAGCCATATTATTCTCCTTATAAGACTATATTTGTTTTGTCTGAGTATGTACTCACTACTATCCTAACATTTATTATATGTATTTATATAATGAGTTGTTATGGAATAGTAGCTATAAGGTTGGTTGCTTATACCATCTGTTAAATAAGCTAAAAGTAATGGGTTTCTAGCTTATAAAATTAAGTTAGTCAGCTGTATCAACAGGCGGCCACGGACGATCAGCATCACTTTTGATCCACTCAGCTACGTAACCCGTTGGCGGTAGATCCCAATCAGATTGACCCAACGCAGCCAGTACTTGTGCCGTATCGATCACTCTACCACCCTTTGTCACACCAGTACGCAGTAGTCCAGATGAGCAGGGCTGGCCCTTGACCCACATTGATTGCTCTATATACAACCAGCGCGCATCGATACCGACGATTTTGGTCTTGAGCGTGACTTTTTGAAAGGCGCGAATACGCTTACGGTATTGAATAGTACTGCCAGCGATGACCAAACCCCAGCGTTGTTTTAACAACTGCTTGCCAAGCCCAGTCCGTACTGCAAAGTCCATACGACCCAAATCATAAAGCGTAAATACGCGGCCGTTATTCATCTCCAAAAAATTATCTATATCGGATAAGCGGCAGCGAAACTGAATCTCACTGGTGTCCTTAAACGTCAGTGTATCGCCCTTTTTTGCTTTTAGAGCAGCATGAGCGATGGTGCTAGCATAACGGATAAATGGGTACATAAAACACTCTCAAAAAGTTATAAACGTTGGCGTTATTATTTTGTCATTGATGACAGTGATTATTTATTGTCAGAGCCCACATCCTGAGAAGACTCGCTAGTAGAAGCCACGCCAATCCAATTAAAATAAGCGCTAACAGTTTCAGGTATCCAGTTAATATCGAATTTTGAAGTCTTCGACTCTTTATCATTGGTGACAGGCGATTTGCTTTTGGACTGACCGTTGTCTGAGCGATAACGCAAATAACCGATGTGTCCACCGTGCTCAGTATCTAAGATAGTGACACTCTCAGAGACATCATTTGGGGTAGCGGTAAAGCCAATAAAAGGATCATCTTTTGCACTAATGAGTAGCAGAGGGTGAGTAACGTTGCGCAAATACGGCATGGCGGATGCAGTATGGTAATAATCGTTTTTGGAGCGATATCCGTGACGCGGCGCGGTAAAGATGTCATCGAAATCACTGATACGATTGGCAGCTTTGATAGAGTTGATTTCATCTTGCGTAAGATCGTTTGCCAATGCTTTTTTGATAATTGGGTTAAGCAGATAAGGCGTATAGATACGATGACTCAAAAAGCTGTGCATAGTAATGGCAGCTGAAGACATATCGACTGGCGCGGAGATAACAACGGCAGCTTTACATAGGACTTTGTCCTCATATTCGCCCATGTATTTGGCCAGTGCATTGCCTCCTAATGAGACACCAACGGCATAGATATTGGCATACTGCTCACGCAAATTCTGTAGCGCATGATGCACCTCGTCAGTGTCGCCTGCATTATAAAATACTGTGCCACTAGCAGGAATACCACCGCAACTACGGAAATGTGCCACCACAAAATGCCAGCCTTGCGCGTGCATTTGGTACGCTAGTGCGCGAGCGTAATGACTATCACTACTGCCTTCCATGCCGTGGAATAAGACAATCAATGGGGTTTGCTCAAGCTCGCCATTTTTTGACACTTCTACAGGATGCGCATCATAAAAGTCATAGGCAATATCACTCTCGTCCAATGAGTCTTTTTCGACCACGCGGCGGTAGGTCGGTGCCTTTGGCGCAAAAAATTTGGGCAAGATGCTTTGCAGATGTGGATTGGTCAGCCAAAATGGTGGCTTAAAAGGGGCTGGAGAAAAAGGTTTGGTTGAAGTTGGCATATATTGGTCTTATTTAATGATCGTGGAAAAACAAATAGAGTAGTGTAATAAGGGTTTTTTTTTATCATAACGCCAGTACTTGTGAAAACCAATAATTTTCAGTGAACGCATGATTACTGAAAAGCAACTACTGAAAAATCTAACAAATAAATATATTGAACACAGAACTGTCCAAAATTTACGACGAGAGTAGTTAATCAGAAATTTTTAGTCTTCTGGTTTATCCAATACTCGACCATCCATTGCTAAGCGCGCTTTTAAATTTTCGACATCTGCTTCAGCAAGTGTGGCGGTTAAGGTCACTTGCTTACTATAGGCGACATCGTCGATATGACCGCCAAGGCTTTCTATCATATAGCGGCATTGCGCTTCAGTCGCAAATTCGGCCAGTATCTGAATCTGGGTCATCGGTACATAAGGGTTTAATATCATCTCGTCGACGGCCGCTTGAGCAGAGCCCGCATAAGCACGGGTAAGACCGCCAGCACCCAATTTGATACCACCGAAGTAACGCACCACAATGATAATAACGTTGCCGATCGACTTATGCTGCAGTACATTTAATATTGGCCTGCCTGCCGTACCGCTTGGCTCGCCATCATCATCGAAACCAGCACTAGTGGTATTATCTGGATCACCGATGATGTATGCCCAACAGAAATGTCGGGCATCGGGATATTGTTCGCGTAGTTGTTCCACGTGAAACATTGCTTGCTCGCGAGAGGTCACCGGATAGGCGTAAGCAATAAACTCAGATTTTTTAATTTCGAGTCGCGTGGTAACGGCACGTTTTAGTGTTTGATAGCTCATATTTCATCAGGCTTAGGTTGGATATGTTAAACTGGTCTGACTTTCACTGGCTTTTGTATTGAGCACAGTGTTCATTTAATTTTTCATTATAGTACCATTTCTAACCATCGAAGATAACGAGCCGCTCACGGCTGAGTGCTGGCGTCGTTAGTTTCTGATTTAGGGCTGGTATAATAAAACCGATGGTAGTAAATAGTATGCGTTTAGATAAATTCATTAGTAAAGCCACCGAGCTGTCGCGTAAAGAGTCAAAAAAGATCATGCACGCCGGCGAAATCACTGTAAACGATCAAGTGGTTAAAGACCCTGGCCTACATGTCGATGTGGTCAATGATGATGTGATGTGGGCGGGCGAGCCGTTGTCGGTTGCTGCGGGCAATCGCTATATCTTGTTGTATAAGCCTGAAGGCTTTGAGTGCACGCTCAAAGTTAAAGAATATCCAATCGTCACTGAACTGATTGCTGTACCAGAATTGGGCAGCTTGCGTATCGCTGGGCGTCTCGATGTCGATACCACTGGCGCATTGCTGATGAGTGATGATGGCGGCTGGCTGCACCGTGTCACCAGTCCTAAGCATGAGCATGCAAAGGTGTACGAGCTGACTTTGGCAGATGCAATGGATAGTGATGCACAAGAAAAAGCCGTTAAGAAAGTGGCTGAAGGCATCTTGCTTGAAGGGGATTACGAGCCAACCAAACCTGCTGTTCTTGAGTTCATCGATGAAAAACATGCACGCCTAACATTAGAGCAGGGCAAATACCATCAGGTCAAACGTATGATGGGTTACTTCGGTAATCGAGTCACTGAACTGCACCGCGCCAGTATCGGTCACATCAATCTAGAAGGTCTAGAAAAAGGCGATAGCCGTTTCTTAACGCCAGAAGAAGTTGCCAAGTTTTAATAAATGAGCACTGAGATTATTAAGCTTTGGCAATAATACTCATCTTGAAACTATCGTTTTGAACCCATTAGCAGCCGCTACTTAGTGTGCTGCTTTTTGCGGTCTGCTATATTGTATTTATGTCTACTATCTACCTGTGTTGCCTATCTCTTAAAGCTAAGTAGCAGTTTTGCGACATTAGCCATTTAGTGCTTTGCAAAACTATCCCATATGCTACAGTCTTTTTTATCTATATTTTTATGACAGACAACCCTTAAACCAATTCCAAAAATCTGACTAATCAGAAAATGTATTGCTACCTTTCAGTTAGTGGTAGATTTGGAATTGGTCTTAATATTGAAAACTGCTATTATTAAAAACCAGATAGGAATCTCTCTGTGACATTACCTGTATTAAAGTCCACTAGCCTGATCAGCGTCATACTATTAGCAACCACTGCTTGCGCTCAGCCAAGTCCAGCGGATGCTAATAGCAATAACGTAACGCAAAACACTACAAATTCGCAAGTAGCTGAAGCAGTGAGTGCGACTGTTGATAAGCGATTGCGTCAAATATTGACCCAAGCAGGCATCAAAACACAGATTACTTCTATTGTGCCATCCAAACTACCCAATATGTATCAAGTAAATTTAGCTGGCCAGTTGCCGCTGCACATCACCGAAGATGGTCGCTACGTCATTCAGGGTGAGCTACAGAAAAACCCAAGTAAGCAAGTTGTCACTAAAACACCATTACGTAGCACGAGTGCGCAGGTAGGCGAACCTGTCAATACGAGTGGCAAGTCTGACATGCTAGCAAATATGGCTGCGCTTAAGAACATGAGCGCTAAAACGCCATTCTTTTATACCGCAGTACCGGGTGTTATCTGGGGAGCAACGCTAGAAGGGGTGCCGTTTTTACTATCAGATGATGCGCAGTATATTACCGATGGTGAAATATCAGTCATCGAAAATGGTCAGTTTATCGGTCTCGATGAGAACTTTGAAAAACATAAAAACCAGTCTGTGTTTGCGTCATTGGACAAAAGCCAGTTGATTACTTATCCAGCAACCACTACTGAGAGAGCCGTTATCTATGTGGCGGATGATGTGAATTGCCCTTACTGCCGCCGACTGCATCAGCAAGTGCCCTCGCTTAATGCAAAAGGCGTGACGGTTAATGTCATCGGCTATCCGATATATGAGGCGTCACCGAAGCAGATGCGTGGTATCTGGTGCCAAGCGGATAGAGACAGTCGTCGTCAGGCATTTGACAAGGCAATGCTACAGGGTGAAATGACGCCTGCATCAGCAAGTTGTACAATTGACCATGTGACACCCAATCGTGAAAAAGCAGCTGGACTCGCGGTAATGGCGACGCCTGCAATCTATCGTGAAGATGGCATGCTATATCAGGCGAGTTTTGAGAGTCCAGAATTTCTAGAGTTCTTAGGTGTTGAATAATCAACTGGTATGGTTAAGTGTTTTTTAGTTTAAAAAATTAAGATATTTGACTGCTAAACAACGTAAAAAAACCGCCTTATGAATCAGTTCATAAGGCGGTTTTTTATGGTTCTATTCAGACATTTTTGCATCTCAAAAGCTGTCTTAAATAATTTATGGTAAGACGATATCAACGATTTTCCAATTGATAAGCCCTTCACGTTGCATCTCGATAGTGAGAGGGTAGCCTTTTACCTGACCACTAATACTAAAGCAGTTGATACCGCAGTAGCTCAGCGTTGGCTTCTCGCTGTCATTGCCTTGGGCTACTTGCTGCTCAAGTTCTGCCGCTTGTTTTTTCATGACTTGCTGCATTTGGCTTTTGACCACGGCATCGACATCACCGCGCTGAATGATTAAGCTCTGAATTAGGTTTTTCAAGTCAACTTGATCGCTAGCGATGGCCCATGCTGCGGCTAGCTCTTTGGTTGCTGTATTGGCTTGACCTTGGGTATTAATCACTTTTTCGATATTTTGCGGAGTGATAGCCCCTTCAACTGCCTGCGCGATAAAACCATTCGCGGCTTCGGTCAACGGCTCACCGCCCAACTCAGAAATTAGTGGGTACTTAGTCATTGTCGTCGCAAATTGGCTGGTTAGCTGATTTTGGACGCTTGGTCGCACTTGCTCATAATCAATAGCCGCTGCGATAGTGGCACCGTCTTTATCATCATAAGCGTTTTTGAGCTGATAAGCACTGTAATAAGGCGAACCTGCATACACTGCTACCGCAATGATGATTAATAGAATAACCAGCTTTTTCATAAGACTTGATACCTTGTCGCAATCGTCATCACTATGAGTATAAATGACCGTAGATGTGGCGGTAAATATTAGCACGACTGGGCATCGCTCAGGTACGAAAAGCTTTGCAGTAACCTTAATGAATCGTTTGGCTTTTGCCGCAGCGATGCCAACTGCTAATTTCATCATTTAAGAGCTTGATAAATCAGCAGACCATCTCCATAAATAGCGCAAACTTTTTATAATTGATTTGGCTAAGCAGCCTTCACCGTATTTGTTGGTTAAGTCTAAGCATTATGGTTCTATAGCATGGTGAGTTGTTATGTTTCATGTGAAACGTTATACATATCCATTAGCTAAGAACCACGAATAAGATTAAGACAATTATCAATTGAGCTGATGATTTGACGAACCGGTATGGCTGTAAAGACGATAGGAGAGAGCATGAGTAAGCGCGATTTTTATGAAATATTAGGTGTCAGCAAGACCGCTGACAGCAAAGAAATTAAGCGAGCCTACCGTAAGCTTGCCATGAAATATCATCCAGATCGCAACTCTGATGATCCTGATTCGGAAGACAAATTCAAAGAAGCTTCGATGGCTTATGAAGTATTGAGCGACGAAGAGAAACGTTCAGCCTACGACCGTATGGGCCATGCCGCTTTTGAAAACGGCATGGGTGGCGGTGGCTTCGGCGGCGCAGGTGGCGGTAACTTCCAAGATATCTTTGGTGATATCTTTGGTAACTTCGGTGATATCTTCGGTCAGCAGCGTGGTGGCGGCGGTGGGCGTTCGCGTCGCGGCTCTGACTTGCGTTATGTGATTGAGCTGACATTAGAAGAAGCCGTACGTGGCTGCAAAAAAGAAATCAGTTTCACGGCTCCTGCGCCTTGTGATACCTGTGATGGTAAAGGGGCAAAAAATGCTTCCGATGTTGTTACCTGTCAGACTTGTCATGGCCAAGGTCAAGTACGTATGCAGCAAGGTTTCTTTGCGGTACAGCAAGCTTGTCCTCATTGCGGCGGTACTGGTAAACAGATCAAAAACCCTTGTTCAGACTGTCATGGCAATGGCGTAAAAGACAAATCACGCACCTTAGAAGTCTCTATCCCTGCAGGCGTCGATGATGGTGATCGCGTTCGTCTAGCTGGCGAAGGCGAAGCGGGCGGTGCTGGCGTACAAAACGGCGATCTGTATGTCGAAGTACGCGTCAAACAGCACAATGTATTTACCCGTCAAGGCGCTGACCTATATATGGATGTACCCGTCAGCATTACTGATGCAGCGTTGGGTAAAGAAGTCGAAATCCCAACCTTAGATGGCAAAGTAAAAATCAAAGTGGCAGAAGGTACGCAAAGCGGTAAGTTACTGCGTGTACGTGGCAAAGGTGTAACGCCAGTCCGTACTACCATGAAAGGTGATTTGATTTGCCGTGTGGTTATCGAAACACCAGTGAATCTGACTCGTGAGCAAAAAGACTTGCTACGCCAATTCCAAGACACGCTGGATGACGACAGCAAGCACCAACAGTCGCCACATAAGAAGTCATTCTTCAAAAAAATCGGTGATTTATTCGATTAAGAAATAATCTAATTAAGTAGCTAGTATTAAACTAAGCCCAAAGGTTTCACATGAAACCTTTGGGCTTTTTATTGATGGTATAAAAAGCCATTCATGTGTCGATATTTGCTAAACTTACGATAAATATGGTCAAAAATAGTTTCACCAAATATAAAACATCTAAGGTAAGAGTATGAGCGAACAAGTAAATAATAAATCTATCAACGTTGGGGTAATCGGTGCAGGCGGACGTATGGGTCGTATGCTTATCGAGGCAGTACAGAATAACCCGCAAACTACATTAAAAGCAGCGATTGAGCGTCAAGGCTCTAGCCTAGTCGGTGCTGATGCCGGAGAAGTTGCTGCTATCGGTCATTTAAACGTACAAATCGTTGATGACTTAGCCGCTGTGATTAGTGATATCGATGTGCTGATTGATTTTAGCTTGCCTGACGCTACTGAAAAAAACATGCAAGTTTGTGCTGAGCATAATGTTGCTATGGTCATCGGGACGACAGGATTCAATGAACAGCAAGAACAAGTACTAGCAAAAGCAAGTGAGAAAATCACTATCGTATATGCGGGTAACTATTCGACAGGCGTTAATTTATCATTGAAGCTACTCGGTATGGCTGCCAAAGCGTTTGGTAATGATGCTGATGTAGAAATCATTGAAGCACATCATAAGCATAAAATTGATGCACCTTCTGGTACGGCATATATGATGGCTGAAGCCGTCGCAGAAGCGCGTGGACAAAACCTAAAAGACGTCGCTATTTATGGCCGCGAAGGACAAACTGGCGAGCGCGAATCTGGGACAATTGGTATTCACGCAGTACGTGGTGGCGAAATCGTAGGTGATCATACTGTGATGTTTATCGCAGATGGCGAAGTGGTCGAGATTACCCATCGTGCACGCGCGCGCATGACATTTGCAGCTGGTGCCGTACGTGCCGCAACTTGGGTCGTTGAGCAAGAAGTAGGTCAGTACAATATGCAAGACGTGCTTGGATTAAGTGACTAACGACTATTTATAGTTGACGGTCAAGTTTAGCGTTATGACTGATGGCTCGATGACTTGATAGCAGTAAGGGAGCAGGTATGAATAGTATCAAACGTTATATTAGTCATAGACTGATTGGTGCTACTTGTACCATCAACCTTACGAGCCGTGTATGTCTGTCTGTTGGTGCACTGAGTCTAGCGGTTCTACCAATTACCGTACAAGCTAGCACCTCTCAAACCTATGTTATCCATACTTATGGCGGGGCTAGTTTGTTACCTGCAGTAAGGCAGCTATTAAGTAGTAGCGCAGACGGTGGTACGGTGACTACCTATCAAGATAAATTGGTACTACAAACGACGGCACGCAATTATCAGGCGGTACAGCAATTGTTGTCTCAGATTGACCGTCAGCCACAGGCATTGACGGTCGCCGTACGTGTTGGCAATAGTAGTGGCCTGCAAGGTAATATTCAGCAAGGTCAGGTCATTATTACTAATCGTGGTATCCAAGGTGCAGGGGTTATTAGTCAGCGTAGCAGCCTGCAGCAGAGTAGTAATCTATATCAAGTACAAACATTATCTGGTAGTGCGGCGAGTATCAGCACAGGTACGCTCTACTCGTTAACTCAAACTTATAATGCTAATAACCATCCAACTTATCATCGTTCAGCTAACGATAATTTCAAACCACAGATTGTGATTCAGCAGCAAATACTACTGCCAACGACACAAGGGATTGCCGTCACACCAAGACTACTGCCCAATGGACAGGTGGAAGTACAACTCTCCCAAGTAGAAGAAAGGTTAGTGCAGCCGAA
The DNA here is from genome assembly GCF_050268505.1 of Psychrobacter sp. NPDC078409. NCBI lineage: Bacteria > Pseudomonadati > Pseudomonadota > Gammaproteobacteria > Moraxellales > Moraxellaceae > Psychrobacter > Psychrobacter sp. NPDC078409. The sequence goes on along the minus strand of NZ_JBNNGW010000003.1, from coordinate 541,708 downwards.
TTCACCTTATAATAAAATGAGTTCTGCTGATAATTCTACTGGCAATGCTAGCAATGCTATTCGGGGTCAAAGATTTAACAGTACGATTATCGTGCCACGTGGACAATGGGTGACGATTGGACAAGTTTCACAAAACTCAAGCAGTAGCACCAGCAACGGTAGCCGAACTATTGATAACAATAATAGCGTGCCTATTTCTTTGCGAGTTGACTAGTTACTAAGTCGTTACGCACAAAAAAGCGCGATACGAGTATTAACCGTGCCGCGCTTTTTTGTGAAACAGTGTTAAGTACTAGTCAATATAAATCACTTCGAGCGGTGGGAAACCATTGAACTCTACCGATGAGTAAGAGTTGGTATAAGCACCAGTAGTGAGCCAGTAGATTTTGTCACCAATCTCAAGCTCTTCTGGTAGCTGATAGCCTGCTTCTTCATACATAATATCAGTTGAATCACAGGTTGGGCCTGCCAATACTACGGTGCCTTCACTGGTAGACGTTTCCATCTTAGGCGTATAGACAGGGTACTTGATAGCTTCACCTAGCGTCTCGATTAAGCCTTGGAATAGACCAACGTCGGTATATACCCAACGAGTCAAATCGGTATCAGACTTACGAGAGATCAGTACCACATCACTGACCAAAACGCCTGAACCACCAACCAACGAACGACCCGGCTCCAAAATAATCTCCGGCATCTCATTATCATCATAGTCATCAGTCAGATAGCTGGTAATCTCTTCCGCATAGACTTTGATAGGGTTAACTTCGCTGATGTAATTGGTCGGGAAGCCACCACCCAAATTAATCATTTGCAGCTTGATACCTTCTTCGTTCTTCATCCAGTCAAACATGTATTTAACTTTGGATAATGCATCATCCCATGCAGCGACGTCTTTTTGCTGGCTACCAACGTGGAACGAGATACCATAAGGAACCAAGCCCAGCTCGCGTGCTTGAACCAGTAGGTCGATTGCCATATTAGGATGGCAACCAAACTTACGTGATAATGGCCATTCTGCTGTCTCTGACCCTTGAACTAAGATACGAACAAATATTTTAGAGCCTGGAGCGTGTTTGGCAATGTTTCTTAGATCCGCTTCTGAGTCAGTCGCATATAGATCAATGCCTTTCTCAAAAGCATATTTAACATGTTCAGCTTTTTTGATGGTGTTGCCATATGAGATACGAGATGGCTCAACGCCGCAACCAAGCACACGATCAAGCTCATAAATAGAGGCACAGTCAAAGTTTGAACCAAGGTTTGCCAATAGGTCGATTACTTCCACCGCAGGGCTAGCTTTCATTGCATAATGCAGTTTCGCATTAGGAAACAGGCTTACCATTTCATGGTATTTAGTTTCGATACGACTAAGGTCAACTACTAAGAAAGGCGTCTCGCGACCTTCAGCAGCCTTGGTAAATTTCTGCCAGCTGGCAGGTTCAAAATATTGGTCAATTTTGATCATTGTCATAGTAGTAAACCTTTTGTGGAAACTGTATCGGTTAGAAAAATTATCGCCAAACAGTGAATGCTAAATATTAACACTCACTGTAGACGTAACTATGTGAAGGATAAAGACGAAATAAAAAAGATAAGAATAAAGAGTAGAGCTTTAAGAATTGACAGCTTGTGTCTGTTTTTCTGCTGATTGTGCTTCTTGCTTTTCACGTATTTTGAGAACTTTACGAACTTTATCACGAGCACGAGTCTGTTTAAGACGAGACAAGTAGTCAACGAAGATTACGCCATTTAGGTGATCCATTTCATGCTGAATACAAACAGCAAGCAGTCCTTCAACGACTTCGTCGATGACCTCACCGTTACCGTCTAACGCTTCGATACGGACTTTATTAGGACGTTCGACTTTGTCATAGACATCAGGTACAGATAAGCAGCCTTCTTCATACGGTTGCTTTTCTTCTACCAGTGGCGTGACTTTTGGATTGATAAAAACTCTAGGAGAGCTTTTGTCTTCAGACAAATCCATAACGATAAGCTGAATATGATGATCCACTTGACTGGCTGCAAGCCCGATGCCTTGAGCATCATACATCGTCTCGATCATGTCTGCGATTAAGGTTTTGATTTCAGCAGTCACTTCCTTGACAGGCTTGGCGATAGTACGCAAGCGAGGATCTGGGTAACTTAAGATAGGGAGTAGTGCCATAACGCTCACCTCAATGATAAGGACAAAATAGGATTGATATTATAAGATAAATGGGGACAAAAGTAATGCTTATCAATACTTTCGCAGTCATATGATGCTATATGCAGGTAGAAAGACTAAATTTCGATGATAAATAGCATAAAAAAGCCCTGCTTGACGCAAGGCTTTGTTTATATAGTATTTTAATTATCTAGTAATCATTTATGACCAAGCTATGCATGGCTTATGACTAATTATGCACGGCGTTTGTTTACAATCATTTCATATAGGAATAATAAGATAATTGCACCAATTACTGAGAATATAAGACCAGTGAAACCGCCATCAGCGTTAATACCGATTAGGCCAGCTAGGAAACCACCTAGCATTGCACCAACGATACCCAATACGATAGTCATAATCCAACCCATAGGGTCATTACCTGGTTTGATAGCACGTGCTAATAGACCTGCGACTAAACCTACAATAATCATCCAAATAAAGCTCATGTTATTCTCCTAATATTATTAATATTTATAATGTGTTACAAGTTTTGATAAATCTATTGTAAACACTCCTCGGACGCAAAAGTAAGCATAAAATGTTACTACTGTAGGGGCTATGTGAGGAAAAAGTCTGATTTGCTATCGAGTAAGGGCAATAAGTAAACGAAAGGTTACAAAGGTAGCAGTGGTACTAACAGCGTTTATCAATGTGGTACCTGTAGTGCCGAACTCATATAGTGAAGACATATAAATATTGGAAATAAAAAACGCAGCCATCTATTAGATGAGCTGCGTTTATATAAGAGAAGAGAGTCTGTTGCTTAACTCTAGCTAGGAGCTCTAGCCGTTATGTAATGCGGTTAACAAACGCTGATGAATCCCTTCAAAACCGCCATTTGACATGACCACAATCGCATCACCTGCTTTTGCATGACTGCTGATATGCTCAATAATAGCATCAATGCTTGATAGAACCTGTTGGTTGCCGATAGCGTCGCTAGTAGCCTTAGCTTGTTCGATGACCTCTTTTAAGCCCCATTCCAAACCAGTAGGCTCGTACCATAACGTGTAGTCAGCAAGTGCCGCTGATTGAGCCAAGCTGTCTTGATGAATACCCATTTTCATGGTGTTACTACGCGGCTCAATGATAGCCCAAATGCGTCTATCAGCCAGCTTCTTTTTGGCACCATCTAATGTGGTCGTAATAGCTGTTGGATGATGGGCAAAATCATCAAAGACTAAGATGTCATTGACGTCGCCAATCAGCTCCATCCGGCGCTTGATACCAGCGAAATCTGATAAAGCAGCACAAGAAGTCTCAACACTGACACCAACATCATAGGCAGCAGCTACAGCAACTAATGCATTATTGACGTTATGGATACCGCTCATTGACCAGTTTACAACGGCAGAGGCATCTTCATTAGCGGCAAAACTAACTTTGAACTTACTACCGTCTTCTTGAATCAGCTCAGACTGCCAGTCGCTACTATCTTTTAAAGCACGCGCATTTTCACTCGTATCATCTAAAGTAGAGTCGATGACGGCAGTACGCCAGATAGGTGTCCAAACCCCTTTCGCTAGCGTATCTTCTAAACTAATGGTCGCGGCTGGCATAATGATTTTGCCAGTGCTTGGAATCATGCGCACCATATGGTGGAACTGAGTTTGTATTGCATTGAGATCTGCGAAGATATCTGCATGATCAAACTCAAGGTTATTCAAAATAGCAGTACGCGGACGATAGTGAACGAACTTTGAGCGCTTATCAAAAAACGCAGAGTCGTACTCATCTGCTTCAATCACAAAGTAACCAGATTTATCATTATCGCTTTTATCAGCACCCAAATAGCTGCTGTGCGCAAACACTTGCTGTAAGTGCTCGTCAGTTGTATCAACTAGTGGTACACCGCCAATCAAAAACCCTGCGTCGATACCAGCATAATGTAATATCCACGCAAGCATAGTCGTGGTTGTGGTCTTACCATGCGTACCTGCAACGGCGATTACGTGGCGTGACTGCAATACTTGCTCAGATAAGAACTGCGGACCTGAGGTATAGCGCAAGCCATTATCTAGCATATACTCAATCACATCCATGCCGCGCTTCATCGCGTTCCCAACGACGACTAAGTCTGGCGTTGGTTGCAAATGTTCTACCAGATAGCCTTCTTCTATAGTCACGCCAGCATTTTCGAGTTGAGTGGACATAGGAGGATAGACATTGGCATCTGAACCTGTGACCGTATGCCCAAGCGCACGTGCTAGCAATGCCAGTGAGCCCATAAAAGTACCACAAATACCAAGGATATGAATATGCATAGACGTTCCGTACGCGCTTGAATGAAAAGAATAGAGAGCTGATAAAGTAAAGTGTGAAGTGCCTAGCTGTCATCAGTAAAAATAACCACTCTGATAAACAACGACCAATATATCAGCTGGGCAAACAAGCAATCATTGTAAAGTAAACCCTGTTCGATGACCAATAAAAAACGCCTAACAAGTAGGCGCTATGTAGCTAATGTAATTTGGTCATTTTAGTATGTAGCGATACGCCAACTAACAGTCAGCATGATGACGCTTTTATTTTCGTGATAACGTATAGTCATCCTCTAAATTATCGTGCTCATCGATCCGTATCAAATGATTGTCTTGGATATGGTAGGTCTCGATATTTTTCCCTTCATAGACAATGGTGATTTTATCATTGTCTTGTCGGTAGATACCCGATTCGAGTAGGGGTGTTTTTGGTTTTTCAGGATTATGATAATAACTTGCTTTTAGTACGGAACCATCGGCGAATAAGTTCAATGTAACGTCGATACTGTCGCAATCTGTACAAGAGACCATGCCGCCATAATCGCCCATCAATGTTGCTTGCAGCATACTGCTTTTTGCTTCTGATCGCTCCATAGAGCTGTCTGCATAGGTATCTTTATTTGACTGAGCAGCAGCAATTAATGATTGCCCTTCCACCATTTCGCTTGTCTCATCATCACTCGCTAGCTCAGCACTCTTAGCATTGTCATTTTGCAATGATTGTGAAGCCTCCTGCGACTCAGAACCAGTCGACGCGAACGTAGATACCATGTCTTTATCGGTATTGGACGAGGCACTATCACAGCCTACGAGTAGCACGCATAGTGACGCTACAAGTAACGAAGGACGCCACCGTTTTACGATAGCAAGCGTAGTAGAGCGAACGGGAGCAAAATATATCATGGTCATACCAAAAACAGTTTTTAACAAGTATTTTTCAAGCTCATCTATACTATCGACAACGTAAAGCCATTGTCAAAGAAGGATAATAAGGCATGGGCGCGTAGTAATAATATAAATTAAGAACTTGATAGCATTATCTTATATTCAAAATACAGATAGCTTATGAGTAGAAAGCGACAAATATCTAATGCTTATCCGTTTATAAGGTAAGCTGAGTAAAGATATCAAAGGCTTGAAAATATCTCTGTGGGCTTTTTGTTGTTGGCATTATATCTAAAAGGCATAAGTTGACATTAGCGATACCTGTTGGTATCGCTAATATGGTTTGTAAGGGCGAGTTAATAGTAGATAAAAAAACAGACATTGTATCGAAGATAGCAATGTCTGTTTTAAAAGCAGAAGTAAGAAAGAAACTTAACGTCTTATTGAGTCATACGATCTTAATTAGCAGATTTTACGATACGCATTAATATCAAGACATGTACGATCAGCAGCACACTGAATAGAATCAACGACTGCTCAGGAATACTTAATCCCATAAGCGTCCAATCAACAGAGGCGCATTCGCCAGATCCTGCAAATACTTCTTTGAATACTTGTAGGATAGGGAGGGTATCAAGCCAATAGTTCAGTCCTGGACCACAAGAAGGTACTTGGTCAGCAGGTAAATGTTGCAGCCATACATGGCGTGCTGCTACCGCAGTTGCCCAGCCGATACCTACTAGACTCCCAAGCCATAGCAATAGTCTTATCACTTTAGACTTAGGATTAAACAACGCTGATATCAGGGCAAATCCGCCCATGACGATTAGACCAACACGCTGAAAAATACAGAGTGGGCAAGGTGAAAGCCCTAGATGACGCTGTAGATAAAACAGCGCAAAACTCATGCCTATGATGGCCATTATCACCAAAAATACTTGCAGGTTACGGTAAGTGGTTAGCTGTCGCATTGTGCGGTTACTCTTATGGGTTTATCTATAATAGATGTAGGGTAGCAAATAAAATTAGGCGGTCAGAATTTCATAGTCAGGACTTAGCAATTAATAACTGGGAGTTACAAGCTAGTAATCAAGGCTTAGCGATACTGCTGTAAAAATTCCATAAAGTCTTCTGTTTCAGACTGCTCAATCTCAGCTTGCTGTAAGATAGATTTTTCTGCCAATACTTCGTATTTAGCTTGAGTGTTTGGATTAAGTGTTTGCTGTAGTAAAGACTCGCGATGCTGCTGAGCCAACGTAAAGCCAAGCTGCCATAAGCTGCCTAAGCGTTTACTGTCAGAATTTACTTGTGCAGAGATAGTCGACTCAGAGTGTCCTGCTTTGCCTTGCATCAATGCTACGGCCGCGCGGTAATCGTTACCACCGTAGTGAGCATCAAGCAGTGCAGCAAGCGGCTGCATACGTTCTAGATGCGTGAGCATCCAGCTTTCAAGTGACTGCTCTTGACCATTATTGATAATATGCAAGTCATCACGGCGACCTTCATTGACCACACGCTCAAGATTGATAGCGAGCGTGTCTTCTTCTTCAGGTAGCAAGTCTGGTGAGTCACTGAACAGACAGTACAATGCCATCACTTCTAGGAAGCAAGCACTAGATAGGCGAATACCTACGTCACTATATGGATCAAGATCGATAGCGCGGAACTCGACATAAGCGATACCGCGACGCTCAAGCGCTTCGGTTGGTGTTTCACCGCTCATTGCGATTTGTTTAGGACGAATAGGGCTGTAGTACTCGTTTTCTATTTGTAAAATATGATTATTGATTTGGATCGGGTTACCATCTTCGTCTTCTAGGCCAAGCTTAGCAAAGCTTTCGTGCGGTGTTTGAATGGCGCGGCGTAGACCATCGACATACTCTGGCAGATAGTTGTAACGGATATCAAGTTGCTCTTGCACGCTATTGGTATAGCCAAGCTTGCCCATACGCAGGCTAGTCGCAGCAGGTTTGTAATAGGTCGAATCATTAAGCAATTCTAAATCATGCTCACGCCCTGCCAAGAAACAAGGACATACGCTTGGACTGGCACCCAGCAAATATAAAACAAGGCTGGTCAAACGTTTAAAGTTACGAATCAACCCTAGGTACTTTTCGTTTTTGAACTCTGTCAATGTTTGGCTTTGTGCGGTCGGTGTTTGGGCTTGCCAAGACTCAAACAACGTATCACCAAAAGACAAGTTGTAATGTAGACCAGCAATCGTCTGCATGCGGCGACCATAGCGGATACCAAGGCCACTACGATATAGAGTTTTTAGCTTACCCGTATTAGAGCTACCATAATCAGCTAGTGGGATATCTTCGTCTTTAGAAGACAACATGCAAGGCATCGATAATGGCCACATCAGCTCACCTTCAGGTATGCCCTGATAGACCAATACGTGCAATTGGCGCAGCATATTTAGCGTCTCTTTTGGTGAGGACTTTGGTTCAGTGATGAGCTCAAGCAGGCTTTCTGAGTAATCGGTAGTAATAAAAGGATGGGTAAGCTTTGACCCAAGTTTGGCTGGATGCGGAGTCTGTGCCAAGAAACCATCAGGCTTTACGCGCAGGCCCTCTTTTTCAATACCGCGGAGCATACCCGTTAAGTGTTGGCTATCAAACCAATTAGGGATTTCGAAATTAACAAAGCTACTCGCAAAATTACTCATAATAGTCATCTATTGTTATTTATTATGGCGGATCAAAACACGATAAGCGTTTGTCCATAAAATAGGTAAATGTTAGGTCAATAATTCCGTCAGTTTAGCTCAAAGCTGTCTTGAAAACCACGGACAATTACAAATACGATAAGCTTTAGGCAACGCGATTTGTGAGGATTTTGACCCTATTTTTAATATAAATTCATCTCGAATATAGCGTTATTCTAGCCAGACAGTTTGATAAAAAAAGCATCTACCTGAGAGATAGATGCTTTGTTCATTATGCCTACAAGCCATTTGACATGGTGTTCGCACACTATTGCATTATCTTAATAACTATAGCGCGACCGCGTCTATTTGGCTTATATAGAGAATGACGAACCGCAGCCGCACGTGGTCGTGGCATTTGGATTGGTCACAACAAAACGTGCCCCTTCCAGACCTTCGGTATAGTCAACGGTAGAGCCTTGCAAGTATTGATAGCTTAGCGAATCGACGACTAACGTCACATCACCATTATCAAAATTGGCATCGTCTTCGTTTAGATCGTTGGCAAAGTTAAACCCGTAAGAGAAACCAGAACAACCGCCACCTGTCACATAGACACGTAACATAAGATCGCTATCGCCTTCTTCTTCGCGTAGACGGCGTACTTTTTGCGCCGCACTATCAGTTAGGCTTAATACGGTTGGGTCTACTGGCTGGCTTGAGCTTGGGCTAAATTGGTTGGCTGATTCGTTCATATCTACCTCAGTTGCTAGGATCAAATGCGGTCGTCGTCCTGTTTGGGTTTGCAATAGGGTACTTGCAAATAAAGATACGCACGGCGTTTGATTTAATTGGGTGCTGTCATTATGGCAAAGCTATTGGTGCATTATAAGCTGTTTGTACAATTTCAAAATAGTATTTGTGCCACCACAATGTTTTATTGGCTCTATTGATGGTGGGCACTTATCTTTTAGCAGTATATCATAATGGGGGTGCTGATTCGTTTGTCAAGAGTGATGCAACTACTGAATTTTACTAACGAATAGCAATGATCTAATTTTGATGTTGAATTGTTCAAAATAACTGCGTCAATGGGCTAAACCAATAACCAGACTAAAAAATAATAGCGTGTGACTATATAAAACACTACTTAATAATATTAGGCAGTCTTAAAGCTTATTAGTCATATTACGGTATTTTACGGCCATAACCTTTATAATAGTAACAACCATGTATGAGCTTAAGAGTCGCTTGTGCAACGTAAGGTGTTTAGCGTAATAAATACTTAGTTTTGAAATAGTTATTTAATTGTTTGCCTATGGGGCAAGCGTTTGAAATAATAGCCGCCAGTTGGCATACCCCATGTGTGTTTCTTATTGCCCTATATCTATATTATTGTTGAGATGAAGAAATTATATGATCGAATTTAAAGACGTTGGTGTTCGCCGTGATGGTCGTGAATTGTTTGCAGGTGCAAGCTTTCAGCTCCATCCAGGTCACAAAGTTGGACTGACGGGCAACAACGGCACAGGCAAATCTACCTTATTTGCGCTATTACTGACGCAGATGGGTACAGGCGATACAGAGGTCACCCTTGATAAAGGTGAAGTCAGTATTCCTGATAGCTGGCATGTGGCGCACATGGCACAGGAAGTTGGTGCTACGACGCAGTCTGCAATCGATTATGTATTGAGCGGTGATGAGCAGTGGTATGAAATTAATGCGGCGCTAAATGATTTGAGCAGTGTCAGTGATGAGCAAATTGGTGTGTTGCACCAGCAGTTCGATGAAATCGACGGATATCGTACGCCGACTAAAGCGGCACAAATTATGGCAGGTCTTGGTTTTAAAACTAGCCAGCATGAGCTGCCAGTAGAAGGGTTTTCTGGTGGTTGGCGTATGCGCTTAAACCTCGCCAAAACCTTGATGAGCCGTGCTGACTTGATGTTACTCGATGAGCCAACCAACCATTTGGACTTGGACGCTATCTTGTGGCTTGAGACATGGATCAATGCCTATATGGGTCTGGTCATCGTCATCTCGCATGACCAGGCGTTTTTAGATGCGACAGTCGGTCATATCCTACATGTAGAGCAACAAAAAATCACCCTATATACTGGTAACTATCAACAGTTTATTCGTACCCGTCACGAGCGTATGGCGCAGCAGCAGCAAGCGTTTGAGAAGCAAGAAGCGACAAAGGCTCACTTGGATGACTTTATTCGTCGTTTCCGTGCTAAAGCCAGTAAAGCCAAGCAAGCACAGAGCCGTATTAAGCAGTTAGAGCGTATGGCAGAGCTATCACCAATGATGGCTGACAATCCGTTCTCGTTCCAATTCTATGAGCCAGCAAACATGAGCTCACCACTAATTGAGCTGACCAACGCAGATATTGGCTATAGTGAGACACCGCTTCTACACAATGCCAATGTACAGGTTACCCCTGATACCCGTCTTGGCTTACTAGGTATGAATGGCGCTGGTAAATCAACGCTGATTAAAGCCTTAGTCGGTGAGCTTGGCGTACTAACAGGGAAGTATCGTGTTTCGGATACCCTAAAGCTCGGCTATTTCAATCAGCATCAAATGGATATCCTAGATGCCAAAGCAACGCCTATAGAGATGCTACGTCGCCTAGCAGGTAAAACCTCTGATGCGATGCTACGCTCATTTTTGGGTAGCTTTGATTTCCGCGGTGAGCGTATTGATACACCAAGCGAGCTATTCTCAGGTGGCGAGCGCGCGCGTTTGACCTTGGCATTGATCGTTTGGCAACGTCCAAACGTCCTTGTACTCGATGAGCCTACCAACCATTTAGACTTACAAATGCGTCAAGCACTGACTATAGCTTTACAAGGCTTTAAAGGTGCAGTGGTACTGGTCTCGCATGATCGAGAGTTGATTGCCAATGTCTGTGATGAGCTGTATCTGGTACACGATGGTATTATCGAAGAGTTCGATGGCGACATTGGTGACTATGGTAAATGGCTAGCAGAGAAGCGCAAGCAAGAGAACGCATCAGATAAAAATACAGGCAAGAAAAAAAGCAAAAAAGAGAGCAAGAAGTTTGTTTCACGTGAAACAGATAATAGCCAAGCAAGTAATAAAGCATCTGATAACTCATCAAATAGTAAAGCTGCAACACCTGCACTTAGTAAAGAAGAGCAGCGTAAGCTAGCGGCTGAACAGCGTAAGATGACAGCACCTATCCGCCGCGAGATAGAGGAAACAGAAAAGACACTGGCTAAGATTGATAAGCAGCTTGTAACGCTTGAAGAAAAACTGGCTGATACAGAGCTGTACGAAGAGAGCCGTAAGTCTGACTTGCTTGTATTACTCAATGAGCAAACAGCGCTACAGCAGCAGCATAGTGATAATGAAGAGAAGTTACTACTATCAATGACGACTTTAGAAGAGATGGAAGCTAAGTTCGCATAAAGCGTTCTAGATAGTTAGTTATATAAGCAGACATAAAAAAGGGATGGCATAAGCCATCCCTTTTTTATTACATTATTCCTTACGATATTTGCCATCACCGTACGACAGTATTTCCATCGTGGTCGTACAAAGCTGACAGTTTATTTCACCAGCAGCGGCTTTTGATAAATCAAGGATACGACCTCTAATAAAAGGTCCTCTGTCCGTGATTTTTACAACGACGCTCTGCTTTGTCTTTTGATTGGTTACTTGTACCTTCGTGCCGAACGGTAACGTGCGATGTGCAGCGGTTAGAGAGTTCATGTTGAAGATACTACCACTAGCTGTGCGCTTACCATGAAACTTACTACCGTAGTAACTGGTATTGGCTGCAAAAACTGTGGTGCTAAGTAGTAGCGATAAAGTGACAACCAAAGACTTGATTAAATAAGACATTTAATACCTTTAAGCAATTAATAAAATAGACAGATGCTCTTGCCTACGTTATCTATACTCCCTATGAGTATGAATAATAGGGGATTCTACAAGAGCTAGCTTGTCATATTATTACTGCCGTGTAAAAAACTCATGAGGTCAAATAGCTGTTTTTTAAGGAAAAATAGCTATTTTTTAGCAAAAATAATGATGGCGTAGGTACTAAAATTAGACTTATAAAGAGTGATTCTCATAAATAACCCGACAAAATATTGGAAAGCCAACCACATAATATAAATAGGTAATATATAAAGACCAAATCTATCGATATAGCATAATTATCGCTATGAAAGCTCAAATAGAAATAGATAATATAATGTAAAAAAACCTTGCTATATTCTTACTATTTTGTAGAATGCATAAGGTTAAACATTATTCTAGAGTATCTATCAAATGTACTCATGATAAGTTTGATCTTTTATCAAATAATCTATTTTTTATCGTCTTTCGAGGAAGTTTTATGTTGAAAAAAATTGCGTTCGCTTCAGTTGTCGCGGCAATGATTCCGTTTAGTACAGCGAATGCTGATCTTGGCTCTAAATTTAAAAAAGTAGAGACTGGTCGTACGATTGAGCAAGTATACAAAGAATGTGGTATTGGTGGCGCTTTGTTCGGTAATTCAAGTCCTATCCTTGCTATTATCTCTAATGTGACTTGGGATTGGGGTACTACCGCTGCGACTTCTAATTCTATGTCTCCTGAAACTTGCCAAGGTGGCAACGTTAGAGCTGCTGTTTTGATCAAAGAAACATTCCCAAGTGTGGAAAAAGACTTAGCTTCAGGCCAAGGTGCTCATTTATCTGCCCTACAAAGCGTTGCCAACTGTGATTCAGCTGCTAGTGTACGCGCACAATATGGTCAATATACTCAGACCTCTGCCTATCGTACTGCTACGCAAGATCAAAATGCTGAGACGCTATTTAGCATCGTTAAGCAAAGCTGTGCTATCTAAATATTGAAAATGCTAGGTATTAAATTTTTAGTTTAATACTCAAAATTTTGATAATTTAATGATAAAAACACGTAAACCTAGTGCTTACGTGTTTTTTATTGCTCATGTATTTATGGTATCTAAATAAAATGCAAAAGATGTTTTTATGGGGCGCCTGTTTGGCTGCTACGACTATTTGCAACGCAGAAGTTGATGAAACGAAAACCTATGCTGCAGCGCCCGTAACCGTAGATAAAGAAAATAAGCTCTCTTCTAGTAATGATTCGGCTATCGCAGCAGACATGGCTTTAAGTGATCCCGTGAACTTGTCAGATATTGTGCAAAGCGTACAACGACTCACTGACTCGCAGATACAAGAGCAAAACCGGAACTCTCAAAAAGATACCGCTATTGACCTCATAAAACTAAAATCATTGGCTAAGCACTCCCAGTGGCAACATTTATTATTTTATAAAAATGGCAAGGCTGAAGTCATCTCACCAGATTTTTATTTAACCAATCCTAAGCCTCGTTCGAAACGCAATTTTGATCCCTATGCAGAGCTTATAGCAACGATAGAGCAAATAAATAATGAGGGCGTAGTTTGTAAGTATCCAGCCAGATATTTATGGCTTAATCATCATCTACCAGAACTGAACGTCGATCTCAAAAACTGCTCAAAATTACCCGATGCGAATCAAGAAATAAGCTTGATCCTAGTAAGCAGCTATCTAAAAAACCCAGCTTCTTCATTTGGTCATGTACTGGTCAAAACCAACACGCCTATAGATAATGCAAATAATACGAACAGTGATGTCAGAGAGCTATCTAGCGAGGACTTACTTAATAACTCATACAACTTCGGCGCTCGTATTCCAGAAAATGAGAACGGTGCGATGTACGCGCTAAAAGGACTATTTGGGTTTTATGATGCTGGGTTTTCAGAGACGGAATTTTTTAAACAAGACGCGGTATACTCCAAGAACGAGCAACGTGATATGTGGGAGTACGTGCTCAATCTAGATACCTTTGAAACGCAATTATTGAACTATCATTTGTACGAAGCAAAGTCCGCTCGATTTGACTATTACTTCATCAAACAAAATTGTGGTTATCGCTCAGGAGAGATACTTGAGCTGATAAGCGACATAAAAACGACTGAGCGAGTAGGTCCTTGGTATGCGCCAGACTATGTATTCGATCAGCTATTAGAACACGACAACGGCGCTGATTCATTAGTGTCTTCAGTACGCTATTTGCCCTCTGAACAGACGCAACTGCGCGATAAGTTTGTACAATTATCTAAGCCAATACAAGCCATCATAAACTCTGTCATTCGTACAGAAAACACTGCCCTGCTTGCTACTTTAAACGCGGACGATAGGGCGGTTGCGCTTGATTTTCTGATCTTACATCGTACTTATAAAATCACCCAAGACGATACACCGAAGCAGCGAGCTTTCAAAAGCGAATTGCTCAGTCAGCGTTTTGCGCTACCAGCTAGCAATGGTTTGGCTCAGCTGACTGTACCGAACAAAGCATCACTAGCATTGAGTAACAAAACCACGCAGACTACCGTCGTTTTATCTGACGAGAGGGCAGAAGTTGGTTTATCGCTATTTGTAAAAGACCCGCTTAACGCTCATACGGGTATTGATAAACGTTTTGAAGCCGTAAAAGCGTCACTGGGTTATAACTTTGATGAGCACCAATGGGCATTGACGGATTTTATATTTTTAGACATGCAGCAAATTGAAGATCTTAGACAACCGTTATCAGGCGAACCTAAACTGTCTTGGCAACTAAAAACAGGCGCTCGTACAGACATGTTTACTGGCAATCGACATAGCCCTTATGCACAAGCTGGCGTTGGCGCAGGCGCTAAGTTTGGTAAACATATACTTGGCTATGGTATGGTCAATGCGACGGTCCATGATCAAGATAGACACGCAGATATCAGTATGGAGCTTGGCTTACGTATGAAACGTAATAACCAAAGTGCTGAATTGTCTTACGTAACTTCAAAGCGAGAAGGGCGCGCTGCTATTGATGTTGCCAAATTGACATTACGCCAGCAGCTATCAAAGAATAACGATGCTAGGATTACAATGACATATTCAGACACTGTGATGGCCGATAACGGCGTAGTGTTAGGTGATTCAAATACGATAGATGCTGCTATCGCTTGGCATCACTACTGGTAATATTTATATAACGGTGTTTGTTGTAATTGTTGTTATGATGATAAGTAGGCTACAAAAATTGCTATAGCAGAATCTAGTAGCTATCTATACCGTATCGTTTGAAATTGGCAGACTGATACCACTAATATGTTTTTATTTTGGGGAAAATAACATGGCAGAGAAAAACTACTATGACATTTTAGGGGTCAAAAAAGACGCCTCAGACGCTGATATCAAAAAAAAATACCGTAAGCTCGTTCGTCAATACCATCCCGATGTTAGTGATCATCCAGACGCTGATAATAAAATTGCAGAAATAAACAACGCTTACGAAACGATCAGAGATAAAGACAAGCGTGCTGAATATGACGCTATGCTCAATAATCCGTTTGCAGGTCAAAGTAGATCAAGTGGGTTTGGGGGCAGTGGGCAAACTGGCGCAGGTCAAGGTGGTTTTCGCTGGGAAGATATCAAAGATCAGTTTGGCGACGGTGAGGCCTTTGGTGATGGTGGTTTTCGCTTCGATGACATTTTTTCAGCATTTGGTCGCGGCGCACGTGGGTCAGCTGGTGGACAAACCGGCAGTCGCTCTCAAAGCAGCGGCTTTGATCAATTTGGTGGTGGCTTTGGGACGCAAGACAGCAAAGGTCAGGATCAGCATGCCGAGATTACCGTTGATTTATCTTCAGTCTATAGTGGCGACGACTACAGCATTAAGCTAAATGTCCCTGTTCGTCAGCCCAATGGTAATGTCGACTATGACAATAAAACCCTTAAGATAAAAATTCCTAAAGGTATTACTGACGGTAAGCAAATTCGTTTGGCAGGGCAAGGCGCTGCTGGTAGCAGTAATGGCAAAAATGGCGATTTGTTTTTGAAGGTTAAAATTCGTCATGATGCCAATATTCGTATAGAAGGCGCAGACGTTTATCAAACCGTGAATATCGCACCGTGGGAAGCGGCATTGGGTGAAAAAATCAATGTCAGTACGCCAGCAGGTACGCTTGGTGTGACCATTCCTAAGAACAGCAAGTCCGGTAGTAATTTACGTCTTAAAGGCAAGGGTATTCCTGCCAAGCAAGCAGGCGACTTGTATCTAACTCTAAATATTGTCAACCCTGATGTCAGTAACGATGCGTCGATACAGGCTTATGAGCAGCTAAAACAAGCCTTTGCTGATACCAATATTAGTCGTTAAACAAGATTATGAACAACCGTTATTTATTACTGAAGTAATAGACGAATAGCAGAGATGAATACGATACCGATGAAATAAAGAGAAAACGAGGATAATAGCTATGAACCACTCGACTGAATTTACAGACATCATCATGAGCTTAGATGAACTGGTCTCTGCCTGTGGCCAAGAGCGCCAATGGGTCATCGAATTAATCGAAGAAAATATCATTGAATATGATGTACCAGAACATGAAAAATTTACTGGTTATCAGCTGACGACAGTGCGCCGTGCATCGCGATTGAGTCGTGATTTTGAAGCCAGCGTACCAGCAATTGGTTTGATACTTGAGCTGTTAGATGAAGTTGAGCAACTGCGCCAACTTAAACGTCAGATAGAGCAGCAAACACCAGTCATCGAAGTCGACATAGACAACCTAAAGTAATCAAATAATCAAAATAACATGTAAAAAAAGGGCCCTTTAAAGGCCCTTTTTTTATGTCTATAGAAAACACTTCAGCAAAAATTAACGCGAATAAGTAGGATCAGCTGCTGCTGTAAACAACACATCAGTAGAAGAGTTCAAGGCAGTCTCAGCTGAATCCTGAATCACACCGATGATAAAGCCAATCGCAACCACTTGCATCGCGATATCATTTGGAATGCTAAATAAGCTAGCAGCGAGTGGAATCAATAGTAATGAACCACCAGCAACACCAGAAGCACCGCAAGCACTAATCGTAGCAACCAGGCTGAGTAGCAGCGCTG
The DNA here is from genome assembly GCF_050268505.1 of Psychrobacter sp. NPDC078409. Lineage (NCBI taxonomy): Bacteria > Pseudomonadati > Pseudomonadota > Gammaproteobacteria > Moraxellales > Moraxellaceae > Psychrobacter > Psychrobacter sp. NPDC078409. Next base: position 524,729 of record NZ_JBNNGW010000003.1, on the reverse strand, counting down.
ATGCAAACGTCACTTCGATACCCAACGTATGAGCGGCAGCAAGCGTTAAGACATTAATGGTAATCGCAGCACCAGCCATATTGATCGTGGCACCTAGTGGAATGGTTACCGAATAAGTGTCTTCATGCAGTCCAAGCTTACGGGCAAGGTTCATATTGACTGGAATATTGGCCGCTGAACTGCGTGTAAAGAAGGCAGTAATTCCTGATTCGCGCAGACATCTGAACACGAGTGGATAAGGATTTTTACCCGTTTTAATAAGGACGATAAGTGGATTGGCAACCAACGCAATGAATAACATGCAGCTGATCAATACCATCAAGATACGTGCGTAGCCTGCCAAAGAAGCAAAGCCTGTCTCAGCAACCGTGCTAGCAACTAGGCCCAAGATACCAAATGGGGCTAAAGCAATAATCCATTTAACCACTTGTGAGATGGCATCAGCGAAATCACCGACAACATTACGAGCAGTATCACTGGCTTGGCGCAATGCAAAACCGATAATAATTGCCCATGCTAAGATACCAATATAGTTGGCTTCAGCGATTGCATTGATCGGGTTGGCGACCAAGTTCATGAGCAAGTTCGTCAAGACTTCTTTTAGGTCAGCAGGTGGTACTTGCGCGATATCGGCGTTGATCAAGACAAGCTCTGTCGGGAATAAAAAGCTGGCACCGACTGCCGTTAGTGCTGCCAAAAAAGTGCCAAACATGTACATGATAAGCACAGGCTTTACGTAGACTTCATTGCCACTGCGATGTTGACTAATGGCTGCCATAACCAGAATAAATACTAGGATGGGAGCGACTGCTTTTAGTGCGCCGACAAAGAGTGTACCAAGCAACCCTATGGCGGTGCCGATACTTGGCGCCAGCCAACCAATCAATACCCCTAACACCAAACCAATAATAATAAGCGGCACCAGCCCTATACGCTGATACATCGCAATTAATGAACGCATCTGTACACCCTCAAGTCCGTTAAAAGTAAGTGAATTGTCACAACAGAAAATTTATCGAAGGATGGTAGCATTTTTTGACATATTCGCATACCGCTCATAGCAGTGGATACTGTGCACAAATGGAGGGATAGCAGAGTTATATAATTAGTATAAAAAAGGATGCAGCACTTATAGGCAGGGGTTAGCTATTCAGAATACCTCATCTATAAGAGAGCAGAATTAGGGATATATAGCGTAAGGAGTATGTTTTGCTGCAAAAATAGAAAAAGATACGAGGGGATGTAAACAGTAGAGCTACACTTTAAAGTGGGTCAGATCGTAACCTAATTGCTGGTAGGCTTTATATTTATTGCGACCTTCTTGGGTACTTGCAGCATCAGGTCGGATCAGCTCAAGGACTCGAGAGGGTTTTGAATTATTAGTAGCAGCCATAAAATCGTTGACCGGACGTGTCGTCGTATTGAGCACGATGCCATTAAAATCAGCTGGCATATGATTGCCTAATAGTACAGGCGCTAATAATTTATGAGTAACAATGTTGATATTGCTATCATCAGTATCTCTATCATTGGTACTTTTATTGTCATTATCAGAAAGACATTGATGCGGTATAAAACTCGTGGAATCTTGTGCCCAAAGCGCCGTATCTAGATTTGCTAGTAATGTCTTATCTTCAATTAAAATCAGCAAAGACTGAGCGCTTTTGTTAAGCGCCGTCTGAGTCAGCTGACAAATAAAGCCCAAGAAATCTTGGGCCTTAATTTCACTTAATACATAAAAACTAATTTTCATAAATGGATTAAGCCATCTCTGCGCTGTTTTTTAGATATTGCATAAACAATGGCACAGGACGTCCAGTGGCTGCTTTGTCTTTACCTGAGTTCCATGCAGTACCAGCGATGTCTAAATGCGCCCATGCTTGACCTTCTTCAATGAAGCGCGATAAGAAGCAGGCAGCAGTTACGGCACCAGCACCTTTACCACCAATGTTTTGCATATCAGCAATTGGTGAATCAAGCTGAGCTTGATATTCATCATCTAAAGGCATATGCCAGATAAGATCGCCTGATAGGTTGCTGGCATTTTCTAAATCAAACAGGACATCTTCATCATTACTAAATACGGCTGAACGCACATGGCCTAGCGCAACCACACAGGCGCCAGTCAAGGTAGCAACATCGATAATGGCTTTTGGCTGATAACGCTGCACGTAGCACAAGGTATCTGCTAGTACCAAGCGACCTTCAGCATCAGTGTTCAAGATTTCGACTGACTTACCATTCATTGCTTTAACGATATCGCCTGGACGTGTTGCATCACCTGATGGCATGTTTTCAGCACAGGCTAGCGCACCAACGACATTGATTGGTAGACGAGCTTCGCACAACGCTTTGATTGTACCAAGTACTGACGCCGAACCACCCATGTCAAACTTCATCTCATCCATCGCCGCACCTGGTTTGATTGAGATACCGCCTGAATCAAAGGTTACGCCTTTACCGACTAATACGATAGGTGCGTCGTCACTGGTCGCTTGTGCATTGTCATTGCTATTTTTGCTTGCATTTTTAGCTGACTTTTTAGTTGGTAGTTTATCGGCTAATGCCTTTAGACCACTTACTTTTGCGTTAGTAGTGGTTTGCTCAGTAGTGCCTACATTTGAACTAAATTCTGATTTACCACGGTACTCCATGAGTACCAGCTTACCTTCTTTGGTAGAGCCTTGTGCAACGGCCAAGAAGCAATGCATACCTAGCGCTGACATCTCGTCCTCACCTAGTACCTTCACGGTTAATAGGTCAGGGTAAGTTTTCGCAAGCTCTTGAGCTTGTTCAGCCATATAAGCTGGGAAGCAAATATTGCCAGGCTCATTGGCCACATCACGAGTGAGGCTCTGACCAGCAAATACTGACTGAGCAAATGCTAGCGCAGGCTGTAGTGACTCATCAGCTAACAGATAAACATCAGTCAATACAGGCGTGGCTTGCTCAGATTTATATTTATCAAAGCGGTAGCTCGCTGCCAACAGATTAAGCGCAAATTGACCGAAGTGATTTTCTTCTAGCGCATCACCCAAGGCAACAGTGATAGAAGACACACGCTTTTGTGTGCTGCTATAGATAGTATTGGCGATTTTTTGCAGCACTGTATTGTTGAACTTATCAGTATTGCCTACACCGACCAATAGCAGTTGTACAGGGTTTTGCTTAGTGGTTTTTTTATCACCTGCCAGCGCATAATCAGCAACAGTCTCACAAGTAGTACCCTTGAAATGTGATACTTCAATCAGCTGCTCAATGCGAGCGGTATATTCGGTCAGCACAGATTCAGCCAGAATGTTTTTCTTGTCATCGACTAAAACAACCAGACAAGCATCGTCTTTACTTTTGGCTTCTTTTTTCAGGATTTTCTGCGTATGGGTCTTTGGTAAATGCTGAGATAATTTGATATTCATATAGTTATCCTTATTAGAGTTATGAAAATTGCAGGATTTGGATGACTGCTTATACCTGTCAGATTATTAGATTATTTGGTCTGTTGAGCAATCACAGTAGTGTAGCATATTGCGATAATCGTGCGCAGTTAGCAAGCCTTAGGTAATACGTTTGAATTATTATGCTGTGCTAACTTACGCTATGGTTTAGCGGTTACATTATCATTTTTCGATGATGCCAACATATTAGCCATTGATCAATTCATCGGTCGTTACCATCGCGGCAAATCTGTCTTGTAGTGCGGCCATGGCAGTATCATGCATGATTTCAGCGCTTATCGGCTTTCTTGTAGCGCTCGGTAGGTCGCGAGTGGCACAAGCATCATGGCAGACAAAACTATCGAAACCTAAATCAAATGCGGCGCGGACACTTGAGCTGACGCACATATGACTCATAAAACCCGCAAAAATAATCTGCTTTTTTTCTGCTGCTGAGATCAATGATTGTAATTGCGTATCATAAAAGGCATTCGGATGCTTTTTGGCAATCACTGTTTCGCCATCTTGTGGCTGCAACTGTTCGACGATCTCAACATTAGCTGATAAAGGGTCAAAGACATTGCCATTCTCGGCACCGTGATGATTTATGTGAAAGATAGGTAGATCTTGCTGACGCGCTTTATCGAGTAGTAAACGTGCGTTGGCGATGGCTTTTGCCCCAGCGTCCCCTAATGGCATAGCGCCATCGACATATTCATTTTGATAATCGATAAGAACGAGTGCGCAATTTGACCAATCAAGCGCATCAAAAGTGCCGCCAGCGAGTTCAAGTAGGGTAGAGGGTGTAGAGGTCGTTTTATTCATTAGTATTATTCTCCGTTTGACGATATAAGTATATTTTTCTATCAGTCAGTCTAGCAATTAATAACAGAGATAAATGTTCGATGATACGAATGACAAACAAACCTTTCTAAAATAAATAAAGCAAAAACTTAGCGCTATAAATACTATCAATTCAATGTAATTTGAGGTTTTATCAATTATTTATCCAATATTTGCTATATTTGTTATTTGCTGTTAATAATGCGCTCTCAGCAAGGTGTAGGTAATGTTTTCAAACACATTTCACAGCCATTTTTGGACAAAACATGCTAGCATTAGCGGTTATATCTGTCGCTTGTGTTTATTGAGTATGACTAACCAGTTGCTTAGTAACGTTTACCGTTATTTGAGTATGTAAATGTCCCATATCATGCTGGTGATATGTCGTCGTACGACCTAAATAGTCAATAAGCTCATCATCAATTGCGCACATACCAACCGTTTAAGAGTACCCATTGTGATATTACGCCGCTACATGACACAACAAGTTGCCTCAACCACTGCCTTAGTGTTGGGGTTTTTGGTAGTGATGATGCTCGGCGGTCGTCTGATACGCTATTTTGGCATCGCTGCTGAAGGTCGTTTGGACGTCAGCCTACTGTTTACTATCATTGGGTATAACCTGCCGTACTTTTTAGAGCTCATTTTACCGTTAGCATTCTTTATCGCTTTGATGCTCGTATTTGGCCGCTTATATGTCGATCAAGAAATGGCAGTGATTAATGCTAGTGGCGTATCTCGAGGTAAGCTTGCTCGATTGATGACACCGTTAATATTGGCGCTGTTCGTTGGTGAAGCGGCGCTATCTGTCGTCGGCAAGCCTTGGGGTGTCCGCTCTTCTGAGGCTGTGTGGCAGCAGCAAGCATTAACCAGCGCGTTTGATTTGATTCGTCCGAACGAGTTTATCAGTAGCGGTAATTATCATTTGTACGTGGGTAGTCTCAGCGATGATAAGAAAAAACTGCAAGATGTGATATTAATCCAATCTGAACCTGCGAAAAAAGGTAGTGCTGCTGAAAGTGTCGATGCTAATGCCAATGCCACTGATATGAATAATACGATTGACAGCGAGACGGCCGAACAGATTGGCATCTCTGATATCCCTAAAGATATTATAAATAGTGGTGCAAAGGACATTAGCAAAGACACCATTACGCTGGCTAAGCGTGCTGAGCAAGTGGATACCGGCAATAGCGGCGTGACCCAGTTAGATCTGTTTCAAGGACGTCGTTACGAAGTTGGCGCAGGCAGTCTGAAATATAATCAAGTCGCTTTTGATCGTTATCGCATCACCTTGACTGAGTCTTCACAGGAAGTTATCACCGAAGACAATATCGAAACGCAAAAGATTGGAGCATTGTGGCAGGCCGCCACGAGTAGCTCACCATCAGGCTCTAACAGTGCAATGCGTGCTGCACAAGGTGAGCTTGGCTATCGTTTGGCGCTACCATGGCTGATGATTATCGCGCCTATGTTGGCCGTACCACTGGCGCAAGTCCGTCCGCGTCAAGGACGTTGGCTGCGCTTGTTTCCTTCTATCTTATTATTTGTCAGCTGTGCATTAGGTATCATCTCGCTCAAAAACGCAGTGAGCAAAGACAGCATCAGTGTATGGGCGTATGCATGGCTTATCTTAGGATTTATGGCATTGGCGCTTTATATGAATTGGGGTAGCCGTGTGCAACATCGATTGCGCTTTCGCAAACAAGAAAACAGGCTAGCCGCTGCCGCAACTAACTCAGTTAGCGACATCGATAATCAGAACAACAGCTCACAAGGAGGGCAGTCTTAATGCGCTCTTTATTTGCTAAGTCAGCCAAGTCTGATCAATTGGCTAAAAAACCTGCCAATCTAAAAGTCCTTAGCCGCTATGTCAAACTCAACGCTCTATTGGCTATTATCGCTGCCGTCATTGGTTTGTGGGCTTTACAGCTGATTTTCTCTTACTTATCAGAGCTTGATTCGTTAGATGATAACTACACTATGGGCGAGGCGCTCAAATATATCTTTTATCGTTCGCCTTACTTTTTAGAGCAATTTATCCCAACGGGTGCGCTATTGGGTGCTGTCATAGGGTTGGGTTTGCTAGCTAATAAAAGCGAGCTGGTCGTCATGCGCGCGGCTGGGGTCAGTATCTATCGTATCGTCGGCTGGGTATTGCAGCCCGCTTTGATATTTGTACTACTGGCATTGGCTATCAATCAGTTCATCCTACCGTCTTCTAACCAGTTGGCAAAACAGATTAATGATGAAGACAGCATCTCACTGGTCACCTCGGTACGCGGCTATTGGACGATACAGCCGCGATTCGAAACCTCAGAAGATGGCAGTGCTACACCTGATGGTAGCGACGTTTTATATATTGATTATGCTGATGTCGCGGGCAATATTGGCGAGGTGAAACGTTGGCATTTGGACAACAATGGTAATTTGCAAACCGCTGTCCATGCGGAAGGTGGAAAGTATACTGGCCGTGAACCAATTGATGTAAATAGCGAAAAGCCAAGTGAGCAGTATCGTTACGAGTGGCAGTTAAACGATATGGTTAAGCTCTTCATCAATCAGGGCTTTGAGAGTAGCCAAGCCATTTCACCATCAGATACGCTAAGCTTACCCTTTGCCCCAGAGTCTGTGTATCTGCTAACGCGTAAGGCAGAAGATTTATCATTGACGCAGCTGTATGAGCATCGCACGTTTATGCGTCAGCAGGGCAATCGTTCTTTAGATCATGAAGTCGCATTTTGGCAAAAGCTACTATCGCCATTGTCGATATTGTCGCTAGTGATTGTCGCCTGCTCATTTGTCTTTGGCTCGCTACGGACGCACAGCTTAGGCTTGCGTATCGTCGTGGCATTGTTGTTTGGTTTGCTATTTAGCTATATACAAGATTTAGTCGGTTTTGTATCGCTAGCCACAGGCTTTTCACCAATGCTCATGGTGCTATTGCCGATTATCGGCAGCGCGCTATTAGGCGGATATTTGATAAAACGCCAGATGTAGAAAGACAATTAGTCATACAAAATAAAAAAGCACGCTAAAACTAATTTAGCGTGCTTTTTTATGTCAATTTCAATTTTAGTTTAAATGACTGAAAATCGATCAGAAGTTAAAACTAGTCTTTGGTCGCCATCGTAATCGTATAGGTTTTACCTTGCTTGATTTTGTCGCTATTGCCAAACACTTCGGTAAATGAGCGCTTCACAAATTGGCGTAGGCCATTGATGGTCACGACATAAAAACGGCCACCTTTACGCATGCGCGCATAGGCATCGAGGAAGTATAAATAATGCTGCTCTTTGCCTACTTTGGCTGGCAAGTTGGACATCACAAGGCTAAAGTCTTTGTCTTTTGCCACATGATTAAAGCCATTTGATAAATGCACATCGACATTGTTTAGACCATTTTTTTCACAGTTACGGCGTGCGTATTCTACCGCCATAAAGTCTTTATCAATCAGCGTATGCTGACCATTTGGACATTCACGCGCTGCTGTCATACCAAGTACACCATAACCACAGCCTAAGTCGATCGAATCATCATCTTGTTCAAAATCCACATAATCAAGTAGCATCAAGCTACCGTCATCGAGCTTTTGCGGTGAAAAAATACCCCACGTGGTCGCAAAATCAAACGGCTTACCTAGCACTTCTTGGCGAAAATTGATATCTTCGCGCCAGTGTTCGGCGTTTTTTAACAGGTCAGAAGGTGGTCTATGGCTCATGGGATTCTCGGATAATAGATAGGTAAAAGGTAGTGCGCAGCCCAGTTAGGTAGCATGTATATCATGACGCACTTTAATAAGGGTATTGTAACGAGAAAAGGGCAGGTTTGCAGCTATCTATTTATGGAACTGCATTTTGCTATGTCGTAAAAATTTTTAAGAAAAAATGCTAGAGATATTAGATAAGAGGTATCGCTTAAGATAGAATCAAATCTAACCTGATAGTCTCTAAGTGTTATTTATGCCAGACATTATATTCGTATCCAAAGTAGACTTCTGGCTTGCACTGTTACTTTGGGGTTTGAGTTTATTTACTGTGTCTGTTCCATTATGGCAGTGGAAGCGAGATGCTCAAAAATCCCTCATACAAACTATATTAATGACGGTTATTCTCATCCCTTTTGCAGCACTAATGCTCATCCCTTTTTTCGGTACTAAGTACATATTAACGAATGACCAACTACAAGTAGATAGTGGGTTCTCTGTTCAAAAAATTGAAATTACAGATATCACCTATATTACGCCGACTCGAAGTATGAGTTCTGCGCCAGCACTATCATTAGATAGGATTAAAATATTATATAACGATGAAGAAATACTAATTTCACCAAAAGACAAATCACGTTTTTATCGCGAGATACGGGCACGTAATCCTAGAATAGTGATAGATGCAGCAGGCGAATAGAGTGTCATTATAGTTAGCCGCATTCAGCTATACATCGTTCTTGATATTGAAGGTTTCTTGAAACTACTTCCCCAAACTCTTCTTCAGTAAATGATCAAATATAAAGGGCCCAAATGGCAAAAATGAGCCAAGCACACCAGCAGGCAAAGCCCAAAGCGGCATTCTTATTCTACTCGCGGTGATGATTAACACCATGACATAGGCAACGAATAATACCCCGTGCACTGGACCAACATAGCTTACCGCTTCTGGAATATCGAGCATATATTTGAGTGGCATCGCGATACCAAGTAACAATAGAAAAGATGTACCTTCTAAATAACCCATGATAGTGAGGTTTCTAAGTGCAGAGTTTTGACTCTTTGTTAATGTAGACGGTTGAGCTTGCGACACGATATATTCCTTTTACAATCATCAATAATATTAGATTTCAATGCTGCCCATATGACAAGGCTACCCACGTGGGTGATGCTCCGCATGTAATTTCTGCAATCTCGCCGTTGCTACATGAGTATAGATTTGCGTGGTTGATAAATCGCTATGCCCTAGCAATAACTGCACACTACGCAGGTCTGCACCATGATTGAGTAAATGCGTGGCAAAGGCATGACGTAGCGTATGCGGTGATAATTCTTTATCGATACTGGCAACTTTGGCGTACTTCTTAAGTAAATACCAAAAGTTCTGCCGTGTCATATAGCCGCCTTGCGCCGTCAAAAATACCGCTTGGCAATTGCCCGATTTTAAATGCGCAATCAAGTCGCCACGCCCATGAGACAGATAATCTTCCAATGCATCCGCTGCATATTCGCCGAGGGGCACCAGTCGCGTTTTATTCCCTTTCCCTGTGATTTGTAGCCAACCAGAGTTAAGATTCACTTGCTCTAATGAGAGGTTAATCAACTCACTCACCCGCAGACCGCAGGCATATAAAACTTCTAGCATGGCTTTATCACGCAGTCCAAGCGCGGTACTGGTATCAGGTGCGGCAAGTAGATTATCGACATCAGCCTCAGCTAAGTCTTTTGGCAGCGGACGTCCGAGTTTTGGACTTTTGACACGTTCACAAGGATTATCTTCACGCAGATTGCTAGCAATCATCCATAGATAAAACTGGCGCAAGCTTGAGAGCATGCGTGCTTGGGTACGTGGGGTTTTGCCATCTTGAGCAAGCAGGGACAGACAGTGCAGCACATCATCAGGCTGCCAACGTGTCAGGGCGATAGAATTGGTCAGCTCACAAGAGCGTAGGTCGCGGACGTACGCATTACGAGTACGCGTCGCTAGACCGCGCGCCAGCATGGCTTGACGAAACTCAGTCATATAAGCTGGCTCATCATCGACCGCCAATGCTTTAGGTTGACGCTGTTGCACGGCACGATCACGGCTCATAAGACAATACTCAGGTAGGGGTTAAGTTAGCGATGACAGATAGTTATTAAGATAACATCAAACTTATCATGCCATCTTTTTCTTAACCAGATAGCGATATAGCGTCACGCTTGCAGGCGTATCATTATCGCTATCGATAGTGATTTCATCAGGATCAGCGTCTAAGCTCACGTTTTCGGCCAGTGTTTCTTGACCGATTAGCTCATGACCCAGGTGACGACAGAAATTCGGAATGTCGCGCGTGGTAGCCGGATCCGTCGCCAATATTTCAATCACTTCGCCGCCATCTGCTTTACGAATGACGCGGTGTAGCATCATGACAGGCTCAGGACAAATCAGCCCTTGAGTATCTAAGTGATGGTGGATAGGCGTGTCTGGTATCGAAGTGTTCATAGTCATTATCATAAAGCTAAATAAGTGGGTTTAAGGATGAGTAGTTTGCTTAAGTGCTTATCGCGGCGTACTTTGTAGATCGTCTACGCTTTAGTACTTTCAGCCTCTTCGTCGACTTCAGGCACATCAGCTACTTCTAAAAAGTTAAAAAACCGCTTAAAACTTACTTTAAATAAGAATGCTACGCCCAGCCAACAAGATAGTCCTAACCATGCAGTATCAGCAAAAATTAATCCACCAACCAATATAATGGTTGATACACCAATACTCATGGCAATCATCGATGGTTGATTTAAGCGATAACGATAAACGACCAACGCATCATAAATAGTAATGGGTATCGTGAGGGCTACTAAGGCATAGGGTAAGTTGTAAAATAGTTGATAAAGCAGCTGGTTATCATGGAAAGCTTTGATACTAGCAATCGTGCCAAAGACCACAAATGCAAAAATAGCCACATAAATGAGATAAATCGCTATTTGGTTGGCACGTTGTGCGCCTTTAATACGGGCAATAGCAAGTGGAGCAAAACCATGCTGTGACTTATGTTGCGAGGGTTGGTCTGAGACAGTGGTCATAGTAATCAGTCATTTATCCGTTGAGAGGTATGATGTATCGAAGTGACATTATAGCCGCACACGTGTCTTTTACCTATTTGGCTGCTTTATTCTGCCTTGATTGCATCGATAGCGATACTACTATTAGGATCAGCAAAATAGGTCGACATTAGGATACAAGCGGAGATATCATCGATTGGGTCACGTTCGTTTTTGATCCAACCATTGTCCCATGCGATTTCTCTTGCTTCGATTGAAGTCAGCCGCTCATCACACAGTGATACGGTCACTGGCAAATGTTGCTCCATCACTCTATGGGCCAGACGACGAGCGAATTTGTGTGCTCGTTTTGAAAGCATAGAGCTAGTGCCATCCATATTAAGCGGTAGGCCAACCACGACTTGCGCCACGCCCCAGACTTTGATGATACCAATTAGATTGTCCCAATCTGGCTGACCGTTATTCATCGCCAATATGTCAAAGGCACGCGCTGTCTGCGTAATGGTATTACCGAGCGCCATACCCATCTTTTTGACGCCGTAGTCTAGCGCCAAGATAAGATGCGGCTTTACCTCTGGCTCGATAGTTTCAGCAGTGCTATTGCTATCGTTATCGAGAGTATCAATATCAATATCAATGTCATTATCTATAGCGTCTGTGCTATTGGCTGTAAAAGTACTATCTACCATAGTAATGGGTATCCTTTATGTCTTTATCTAAATTCGCAGAGCGTATGAGATCACGCATGACCTATGTCGCTACTAAGATAGTCAAAGTTGACACCGATTTTGTCGGCTGCGATTTGCCAGCGTTCTTCAAACGGTGTATCAAATAATAAATTTAGATCGGCAGGGCAGACTAACCAATCACCATTACCCAGCTCTTGGTCTAACTGTTTCTTACCCCAGCTGGCATGACCTAGGCACAGCTGATAGTGACCGACACCTTGACCTGCGGCAATACGCTTCAGAATATCTTGGCTAGTCGTGATGCAAACGTTCTCTGAAATAGCAAAAGAAGACGCCCATTCTGGCTGACCAGTATGCAGCACAAAGCCAACCTCAGGATACATAGGGCCGCCTTCTAATGCCACATCCTCCATCACCTGTGGATTGGTCACTTCAATGTCTAAATCTTCTAGCAGCTTACCTACGCGAGATTGCTCAAGCGGACGATTGACCATCAGACCTAGCGCACCATGCTTGTCATGACGGCAAATATATATAAGTGCCTGCTCAAACCTTGGGTCTGACAGCTCAGGTGCTGCAATCAAAAAATGATGGGTCAAATTGGTTTTAGACATAGAAACAAACGCAACCTAATAATAAGGGTGAAAGACCACTATATGGTGATAATCAATAGAAAAGCAAGATTTGCACTAATTGCTACTGACCATCATACAGACTCAGCTAACCATCCGTTTTGATGAAAACGAATGATTATTTAACGTTAGATAGGTCAGACAAGTGTTATTTAACATCGGATAATAAGCTGCGAGCATGATCGCGCGTGACATCAGTGATAATAACACCACCAGACATACGCGCCAGCTCGTCTACTTGTGCACTGTTGGTCAGTATGAGTAGTTCGCTTTCGGTCTGTTCTTGATGGTGCTTTTGTACCAAGATATGTTGATGCGCTTGCGCTGCGACTTGCGCTTGGTGCGTAATAGCTAACAATTGCTGTGTTTGGCCAAGTGAGCGTAGCAGTTCGCCAACCACTTGCGCAGTACCGCCACTGATACCGACATCGACCTCATCAAATACTAGCATAGGCTTGGCGGCGTTGTTATCAGCATTGGTCGCTTGTAAGACTTGCATCACGAGTGCCATACGTGACAGTTCACCACCTGAGGCAATTTTGTGTAGGGGCTGCATTGGCATACCAACATTGGCACTGAATAATAAATCAATATCAAAACAACCTTGTGCATTATACTGACTAGGTTCGGTTTTTTTGGTAAAAACAAATTCACAGCGAGCATTAGGTAGCGCAAGCGGTTGTAGTTGTTTAATAAGTTGCTTACTAATTATCGGGGCAGCTTTTGTGCGCTCTTTATTTAACTGTGTCGCCAGAGCGAGATAGTCTTGCCAAGCCTGCTCAATTTGCACCGCAATTGCATCACTGCTTGGCTCGTTCTCTAGCTGCTCTAATTGCGCCTCCCAACCCTTTGCTTCATCAATTAAATCACTCGCTGGCAAGCTGTGCTTACGTGACAAACGATGTCCCAAGCTGATTAAATTGTCTAGTGTTTGCAGGCGTTCAGGGTCAGGTAGCTGCTGTTCGGCATAATCTGATAGCAGGGCAGTTACCTCAGTGATTTGCTGTTGAGCTAGGTGGAGCTGTTCAGAAGCTTGTTCAAACGTTTGACTGACGCCTACTTGGTTGTCACAGAGTTTGATCGCTTGCCCAAGCAAGGTCATCACATCTGGCTCATCGGTATCATTGTCGAGCAAATGCAAGCCATGACTAGCCTCTTGCATTAAGGCTTCAATATTGGAAAGCTCTTCATGTTCAGATTCAACTTCTGCGTAGTCCACAGCCAATAATGGCGCAATATCTGCTAATTGGCTCTGCAACAACTGAATACGATCTTGACGCTGGGCTTCGCGGCTCGCGATGTCATCCGCTCGACGTTTTAGCTGCTGATAGGCTTGATAGCTACTGGTAGTTTGAATGGCTAACGGTGTTATCTGTGCCATCTCATCAAGCCATTGCACCACAAATTGTGGCTTGAGCAATGCTTGCTGAGCATGTTGGCTATGTATATTAACCAGTAAAGTGCCTAAACTCTTTAGCTCCGCTAAGCTAACCGGTGAACCATTTAGCCATGCTTTTGAGCGGCCAGTATTGCTTAATTGTCGACGAATAAGTAATTCAGGCTCTTCTAGCGGTCGATCATTTTTGGTAAACCACTCAGCGACGACGCTATTATTTTCTACATCGAATTGAGCGTAGATATCTGCATGCGCGGCGCCATGCCTGACCATTGCACTGTCTGCTCGCTCACCGACACACAGTGATAGTGCATCTAGCAATAACGACTTGCCAGCACCTGTTTCACCAGTGATGACATTAAAACCTTCAGCCACGCTCAGCTCATGCTGAGCAATCAACGCAAACTGATGTAAAGTTAACGATACTAGCATCAACGCCTCTCAGGACAGACAATGGACATCATATAAATCTTAGGAAGCCATCTATAAATAGGGTGAATGAGGAAGTGAAAATATCTATTTAAACTTGCTAATTAGATAAATATTGTAGGCAAATAGTATGGTGTTAAATGTGCGTAAATACAAACTTTAAGACGAGGCATAACAGAATTTATTATTGGGAGATTACCATAAAACTATTAAAAACTGACAATAAATCATCAACATAATATCTATAATATTAATCATTAGGGTCATTGGATATTCAAAGATAAGCATAGTATGCAAAGAAGTATTTTGACTGATAATGATAAAGATATACCTAAAATAATGGTCTAGCATCCGCCTAGAAAAATACCAAATGAATATTAAACGAACGGGTAGATACTTGCCACCAAATAGAATTTTCCTAGTCGCTTTAACAAACTTTATAGATATAATGTGGTAGCATAATCTCACATAATGATAAACTCTTCTTATGAGTTTGATGCGCTATGCAACCTAATAACGAGTCATAATTTTGTAAAATTGTAGGCGTATAGTGGTAAAAAACATGCCACTCGATCATTATTCAAAAGCGTTTTCATAGAACCTGTGGCTACCTTTAGCGCGCAGATATCTACTATAGAGGGATAAAGTATCAAAGCAGGCGTGTTTGCTTACTGGTCGCGTATTTGAAGCCCAGTGCAACTCTGTCAGTACTTTAACCTGTTGCTTATTTTTTAGTTTTGCCATAATTATTTGATAAGGAAGCCACTATGACAGCGGCGCAATTTACTAACGTAACAGTTAATGCCCAAGCGACAGTATCTTATGATGGTCGCTGCTCAAGCCATACCATTATGTTTGAGGATGGTCGCCATAAAACGCTAGGCGTGATCTTACCTTGTGACAACTTGGTTGAGCATTATCACTTTAGCACCAACACCTCTGAGCGTATCGAAATCACCAGTGGTGAGTGTGAAGTGAAGATCAATGGTGATGATGAATTCAGCTACTACCGTGCCGGTCAATCATTTGTCGTTGAAGGCAATAGCGGTTTTAACCTACGTACTGAAGAAATTGTTCAATATGTCTGTCATCTAGAAGGCTGATATTATTAATAGGGCGCTTGAGCTTTCATTCTAGTGTCTGTTCTATCACACATTAGTGTTTCGAGAAAATAAACAATATCGGATTGGTATTGTTTATTTCTTTTTTTTGACGTTTGGTTTACTGTTCTCTCAACATCAATGGGTCATGACACGTAAAATCTACGTTATCTTCTTTTATCCCATCGCCTAGTGCGATATCCACTTTATATTTAGTAGGCCTATTATGGCAAAACCCATTTATTTTTACGGCATTCATGCCATTGATGCGTTACTTGAACATCGTCCTCTTGATGGTCTTAGTTTGTTTGTGCAGCAAGGGCGTGAGAGTGACAGTCATGTACAAGCTATCATGGCCGAAGCTGAAGCAAACGGCATTAGCATCCAACCAACCCAAAAAGACAAGCTGACGCAGTTATGTGGCAGTCCGCAGCATCAAGGTGTGGTACTCAATGCTCGTCCGTTAGGTTTTGCTGATGAAGGTTTGCTTGATACTATTATTGGTCGTGAACAGTGCTTGTTATTGGTACTAGATCAAATCACAGATGCACATAACTTTGGCGCTTGCCTACGCACCGCAGTGGCTATGGGTGTGGATGCAGTGGTTTGTCCAAAACACCATGCAGCGAGCCTAACGCCAACAGTCGCTAAGGTATCAGTTGGCGCAGCAGAGATGATGCCGATCGTCAGCGTGACCAACTTGGCACGCACGTTGTCGCAAATCAAAAATGCAGGCGTTTTCGTATTTGGTACGGCACTTAGTGAAGAGGCTAAGCCAATACATGCCGCTGACCTAACTGGCAAGACTGCTATTATTATGGGTTCAGAAGGAGAGGGTATGCGTCGCCTGACAATGGAAAGCTGTGATGAGTTGGTTTATATTCCAATGTCAGGAAACGAGCATGGTAATCTACAGAGCCTAAACGTGAGTGTTGCTACTGGCATGGCGTTGTATGAGGTTAATCGCCAGCGAACTTTAGCTGCTGGGCAAGCGTAAGATACTCTTGGTGCAAGGGTTCTAACTGTAGATATAGAGAGGCAAGGTCGCTCTCATTGAGTATGACATTGTCTGCATGACGATTACGCTCTTCACGACTAAGCTGATTGGTCATAATAGCCTTAATCTTTTGTATGCTTTGATCATCACGCTGACTGGCACGCGCAAGCTGCGTGTCTTCGGTCGCATCCATGACTAAAATACGTTGACATAAATTGGCCAGTCCTGCTTCTGCCGCCTCTATAAGTAGGGGCGCAGACAAGATTATATACGGTGAAGTACTAGCATCTAGCTGTGCTTTTGCTGTCTCACGTATCGCTGGGTGCGTGATAGCCTCAAGCTCAATCAGCGCTTCAGGATTTGCAAATACGTGTGTACGTACAGCAGCCCTATCCATAACACCATCATCCGTCAATATCCAATCACCAAATTTCTTCTGGATTTTCTGCAGAGTGGCGCTGCCTTTAGTGACAATCTCATGGGCGATCACGTCTGCATCAATAATATCGATGCCTTGCTCAGCAAACCAAGCACTAGCGGCAGATTTGCCACTACCGATACCACCCGTCAAACCAACCACAAGCTTCTTATTTTTTGGTTGTGTGGTTTGTGGTTGGTGTGAATAAGAGTGCGATGTGTTTTTTGACATAATAATGGCTTATCTGACAGATAGAACAATGAATGCAGTTACAAACTCACAATCGGCCTTTTAAGGCTTTATTTATGAGTCACTGCCGAAAATTTACTACAATAATCTAGGGTGCGCTATTAGTTATTAGACATACATACCGAGATACCAGCTGACGATATCTGAGCCGTATAATAAAGCAACAATACCTGCGATAGCGATATAAGGCCCGAAAGCAAAAGGTCGGCTTTCACCTTGTTGTTTCATCAAGATCAACCCGACGATAGAGCCGAGTAAAGACGATAGTAGAATAATCAAAGGTAACATCATAGGCCCAAGCCAAGCACCTAATACTGCCAGTAGTTTAAAATCCCCTTGACCCATTCCATGTTTTTTAGTGATTAAGTAAAACACCTTGACTACTATCCATAGTGATAAAAACCCAAGTAGTAATCCCCATATCGACTGTGTTGGTGAAACGAACCAGCTTTGTGAATTCACCGCCAACCCTAAGCCTGCCAATGGAAAGGTTAGACGATCAGGTAGTAGCTGTGTATCAAAGTCGATACCTGTTAGAGCAACCAGTGTCCATACTAAAATCAATGCGGACAAACCTGTAGCATTTACCCCAAACTTATATATTACTAATACGGATAAGAGGGCAGTGACTAGCTCAACGAGAGGATAACGTAGACCGATAGCGGCTTTGCAATTTGAGCAGCGTCCGCGTAGTAATAGCCAACTTATCAAAGGGATGTTTTCATACCACTTAATTTTATGTGCGCAATGAGGGCAGCGTGAAGCTGGGCGACTTAAAGTAATCGGTTGGTCAGTAGCGACAATATTTGCTATGGGTAGCGTATGCTCGCGTGGCATATCTGCCTGTTCAGACATAAACTGGCTACACTCTTGTCTCCAACCATACACCATCATCAATGGTATGCGATGAATCACGACATTTAGAAAACTGCCAACACAAAGACCTAATAGGCCGAATAAGAATAAAGCTAGGGTAATGTTCTCTTGTAGTAACTGTATAAATTGCATCAAATCATTATCCTACTACTGCGCCCATTTGGAAGATTGGCAAGTACATTGCGATGACTAGGCCACCAACTAATACACCTAACACTGCCATAATTAACGGTTCCATTAAGCTGGTCAATCCATCAACCGCATTATCAACTTCATTTTCATAGTAAACAGCTACTTTGTCTAGCATTTCTTCTAAGCTACCAGACTCTTCGCCAATACCAACCATTTGAATAACTAGGCTCGGGAATAGGTTGGTCGAGCGTATGGAAAACTGTAATTGCTGGCCAGTAGATACGTCATTCTTAATTTGCTGAGTGGCATTATAAAATACGACATTATTGGTCGCACCAGCAGTAGAGTCTAGGGCATCGATAAGTGGAACACCCGCGGCAAAAGTTGTAGATAGTGTACGAGAAAAGCGTGCAATAATCGCTTGATAGGCGATATTGCCGAATATTGGAGCTTTTAGCGTAGCACGGTCCAAAAAGTCACGGAATTTTTTTGAACGTTTTTTAGCTTCTGAAAAACCGATGATTGCACTGCCGATAGCAATGATAAGTATAAACCACCATGCCTGCATCCATTCGGACATACCAACAACCATTTGCGTAAACGCTGGTAGCTCTGCGCCAAATGATTCAAATAAATCAGAGAATACTGGTACTACTTTTATCAATAGAATCATAGTAACAATGATAGCAACTACGATAACAGCAATAGGGTACTTCATCGCCTTTTTGATTTTTGCTTTTAGAAGTTCACTCTTTTCTTTGTAAGTAGCGACTCGTTCGAGCATCGTTTCAAGTGCACCTGATTGTTCACCAGATTCGACGAGTGAGCAGAATAAATCATCAAAGTAACGAGGATGTTTGCGCAATGAAGAAGCAAAGGTGCCACCTGCTTCAATATCTGCTTTTATTTTCAATACTAAGTCTTTCATACTAGGATTATCGAGGGAGTCGGCGACAATTTCAAAAGACTGGGTTAAAGGTACGCCCGCTTTCATCATTGTTGCTAGTTGCCGAGCAAAAATAGCAATATCAATGGCTTTAATGGCTTTTTTGAAAGTATAAAGTGGTTTTGGCTTTTTCTTAATCCCTTTAACCGTGATACCTTGTTTACGTAGGGTTGCTTTCGCTAGCTCTAAGTTACGACTGGTGGTTTCGCCCTTTACCTTCTGTCCACGTCGGTTTACACCGTCGTAAACGAAATCTAACAACATATCGGTCTTAGCTTTTGCCATAGTACTACCCTCAAAATTGTCCAATATATATTGTAAGTTTACAATAGAATACCAGACTTGAGATACTAGTCAGGCATACTTTATTTTAGCGTAAAAAACCAGTGTCCATCTGTTTTATTTTTAAAGATGTACGATAGACGATGTTGCTAGTTTATAGATTACTTAATAACTAAAAGTTAAACGCCAAGAAATAGTAGATACATTCTATGATTTCACTTATTATTCAGAAGTTACCCGCATCATTTCTTGAATACTCGTGACACCTTGCAACACCTTTAAAATTCCAGAACGACGCAAATCGCGAAAACCATTTTTAATGGCAGCGTCTTTGATATCTATTGCGTTACCATCTTCCATGATAATGCGTGAAATATCAGGACTCACTTTCATCACTTCATAGATACCTACACGGCCTTTATAACCTTCACGACATTCATTACAGCCGACTGGTTCATAAATGACATTGTCAATGTTATCTAGATCAGTATCAGTAAAACCAATCTCTAATAAGCTCTGACGCGGGATGTTAATAGGTTTTTTGCAGTTCTTGCAGAGACGTCGTGCCAAACGTTGAGCAATGACTAGGTTGACTGATGTGGCAATGTTAAAGGAGGCGACGCCCATATTGCGTAGGCGCGTTAATGTTTCAGGTGCCGAGTTAGTATGCAAAGTAGAAAGAACCATATGACCTGTTTGCGCCGCTTTAATCGCAATCTCAGCAGTCTCAAGGTCACGAATCTCACCGACCATGACAATATCAGGATCTTGACGTAAAAAAGACTTTAGCGCATTGGCAAATGTTAGACCAACTTTGGCATTAACATTGACTTGGTTAATCCCTTCAAGGTTAATTTCGACTGGATCTTCAGCCGTTGAGATATTGGTTGCGCCAGTATTCAAGATGTTGATACCAGTGTAAAGTGATACTGTCTTACCAGAACCAGTAGGACCAGTGATAAGCAACATGCCTTGTGGTTTGTGTAATGCCTCTAAAAACATTTCCTGCTGATCTGGTTCATACCCCAATGCATCAATACCTAGCATAGCTGATGATGGATCAAGGATACGCAAAACAAGCTTTTCACCGAATAACGTCGGTAATGAGTTTACCCGGAAATCAATGGCTTTATTCTTAGAAATTTTTAGTTTAATACGCCCATCTTGCGGTACCCGACGTTCTGAGATATCCATTTGCGACATGACTTTCAAGCGTGCTGCAATTTTATTCGCAAGTTGAACCGGTGGGCTGGCCATTTTTTGCATGACGCCATCGACACGAAATCGTACTCTAAAAGATTTTTCGTATGGCTCGAAATGTAAATCAGAAGCACCCATACGAATGGCATCGACTAGCATTTTATTGACGAACTTTACAACAGGTGCTTCGTCGATACCGTCATCAAGCTTGGTCTCGTTTTCTTTTTCCTGTCCATCATCGAAATCGACATTTAAATCACTGTTAGAAAAACTATCAAAGCTTTGCATCGTATCTGCGTATGCACTTTCAATACGCTTTTTGAGCTTATTTTCTTCGACAACAATGGTTTCTATCGATAGCCGAGAGTTAAAGGCAATCGCATCAATGGCGTCAACGCGTGTTGGATCACTCAGCGCGACAAACAGACGTTGTCCTCGTTTAAAGAGTGGTAAAGCATTAAACTTGCGAACGATTTTTTCATCCACCAAGTCTTTTGGAATAACATCAATGTTTAATGCATCAAGATCGAATAGAGGGTCGCCGAAAGCTTGGGATAGCATTTGGGCAAGTAGATAAGCATCGGCCAATTTATTGTCTACCAGATAAGGTACCAGTCCTATTTGCTGCTGCTGCGACTCAATCTGTGCCGTCTTCATGTTCGCTTCGCTAACGACACCGTCGCTAATCAGTTGCTGCGCTAGACCACCGTACTTACTGGTTGCGATAGACATTATAACCTCTCCTTTGATACAAAATATTCTGTAGAACTGCTTGGTATTACACGCTACATACTTGTTGTTGCTAGTTGATAACTCGCTATAACTGTCTTGCTTTGTTTATCTTATCTACCTGTATATCTATATATAGAACCAGCAACAATATTTGATTTTATAAACTCTGTAGTATAGAACTTTACTTTAGTTTGAAAAATTTATATATACCATTAGACGACTAGCTCGTAAAAATAATGGTCGATTGATGCATTGTCTGTAGATAAGTTTGCAGAAGTGATTCTGCTCATGGTGGCACGCTACTATAGCACTTACGAATTATTTGTTATACTGACGCGCATATTAGCCGAATTGGCATGAATACATGAGACAAGGTAAATAAGTATGCAAGCTTGGGTAATTGGCAATTGGAAACAGAATCCTGCGACTAACAGTGCTGTCAATGCACTATTGGACGACTTATTGACTAAAGTTAATACTGAAGAACAAGCCAACTCGCAGGTGTCAAAAAACCGCTGTAAATTAATGGTAGCACCCAGTTGTGTTCATTTAAATACAGTGAGTACGCGTCTAGCAGATAGCTCAATACTCTGTGCCGCACAGGACATTAGTACTTATAGTTCAAGTACAGGAGCTTATACTGGTGACTGCTCAGCACAACAGTTAGCAGATGCAGGTGCTACTTGGACGCTACTTGGCCATTCTGAGCGTCGCCAATATTATAAAGAGTCTCATGAATGCCTGATAAGCAAATTGTCTCATGCGTTTTCCCAGAACTTAGGCGTGGTGTTTTGCATCGGCGAAACACAAGAGCAGTATGACAATAGTCAAACACTCAACGTTATCAATGAGCAACTCTCGGTTATTAAAGACTTACTGACTCAGCAGCCAGATTTAGCATCATCGTTATCTGAACAGCTGCTCGTCGCTTACGAACCTGTATGGGCCATTGGTACAGGTAAAGTGCCTACTGTGGCAGAAGTGAGTAAGACTCATCAGTACATCAAACAAACGGTTGCAAGCTTTGCTGATATAACAGATACGATTACCGTGCTGTATGGCGGTAGTGTTAATGCTGATAATGCCAATAGCTTTGCTTCTGACGCTATGATTGATGGCGCATTAGTAGGCGGTGCTTCATTAAAAGCAGAGAGCTTTCTAGCGATTGCCGATGCCTTTAACCAAGCCAATGCTTAAATGAATAAATAACGCTCAGATATCAAGATCATAGCTTATAGACAGTATGCTTTTATCAGTTAGTAAAAGTAGGTTTAACACTGCCCTTGCAATCGTGTACAATGCGCCTTATTTATATAGTCGATTTGGCATTTGATCATGCCGATTGTCATTCTATTAACCTTACGTTTTATTTTCCGTTATCAGTCGTCATTACGCGGCAAAAGAGGCCACCATGTTTACGTTTATATTAGCCCTGCATATTATTGTGGCCATTGCCATGATCGGCCTGATTCTGATACAGCATGGTAAAGGGGCAGATGCTGGAGCTTCTTTTGGTGCCGGTTCATCAGGTACCGTGTTTGGCGCAGCAGGAACTGCTAACTTCTTGACGCGTGCCACGGCAGTACTAACGGTCATATTTTTTATTACTAGTATGACACTTGCTGTTCATGCTCGTAAGCAAGCAGAAGATCAGTTTCGTCTAGATGCGCCAGTTTCAGCACCGCAAACGCCGCGTCCATTGACTCAAAATCCTGAGTAAGCCTCTTTTAAGTAGGCAGCGCTTGCTATTTTGGTAGGTTAGATTTACAATGCTTTCCTGTTTTCGCAACTCCTGTTCTATAGATGCCTACCTTAAGCATCATTGATTATAGATTGGATGATAGAGACAGAGCAGTACAATGCGATTGTGGTGGAATGGTAGACACGCCATCTTGAGGGGGTGGTGGCGAAAGCTGTGGGGGTTCAAGTCCCCCCAATCGCACCAAGTTTTACAGACGCAGCATAGCGTTAGGTTGGATTTTTAGCAGGTAATACTTATTTTATAATTAATTTAAAAAAAGTATTGACACTTCTACGAAACCTCCCTATAATATGCGTTCTAGATTGATGCGGGGTGGAGCAGTCTGGTAGCTCGTCGGGCTCATAACCCGAAGGTCGTTGGTTCAAATCCAGCCCCCGCTACCACTTTTTATACTGATGTTTTGTACACTAAATTTGTCAGTACCGATTAGCCCACCATTATGTTTGTGGGTTTTTTTGTATCTGAAGGTCAGTGTTATCGCGGTATCTATCCTACTTATGCTAAGCTCTAAGTCTATAGAGTACGATATTACTCGTCACTGGTCATCATCGGCCGCTACCGGCACGATGCTTCTTAAGCAACACTATCTTTTATTCCTCATACTTTTATCGATAGTAGTGCTTTATAAATAATAAAAGCATTGTTTGGCCGAGCTTGATGTTTTTTACGCTCGTCCCTATATAAATGCACAATATGTATCATATATTTGTGATTTAAAATTATATACTGACCGTGATTCTTATCATCATAAGATTGTTATATATAGATAAGAGTCAATCTTTAATACGGTTTACTAAGTACGATAGATAAGTGAATAGGAAAATACAAAGAGATTATGAAGCTTTCGACTAAAGTTGCAGAACTGACTAATATTATTGCCCCTGCCGTGGCCGCTTGTGATGTGTCACTGTGGGGTATCGAGTTTGCGCCACAAGGTCGTCGCTCTTTACTACGTATCTATATTGAGGCATTGCCAGAAGAGCAAGCCCAAGATAAGCAAGTAACGATTGAAGATTGCGCGGCAGTAAATCACCAAGTAAGCGGTATCTTGGAAGTTCATGATCCTATCGCTGGTGAGTACATCTTAGAAGTATCTTCACCTGGTTTTGATCGTGCGTTTTTCTCAGATGAGCAAATGCATGCGTATGTTGGTCAAACTGTGAGCTTGCGTCTGATTCAAGCCATCGGTACAGGCGATCAAAAACGTCGTAAAGCCACAGGTACTTTAGATAGTATTGATGAAAACTCTTTAAAACTGACGTCAAGTGATGGCGAGCAGTTTGAGATTGCATTAAGTAATATTGATAAAGCCAATTTGATTTATGAAGATGCCTAGATTTTTACTAGGGTAACTGTTTATAAATAGACAGTTTTATCTTCCAATAGCTTATGTGGCTTATAGCAACTATATAATAGCAGCACCCAAATTATAAAATTTAAGTCAATTAAAAAATGATAGGACAGGTATAGCATGAGTCGTGAAATCTTAACGGTAGTAGAAACTGTCAGTAATGAAAAGGGCTTAAATCCTGAAGATATCTTTGAAGCAATTGAAGACGCTTTGGTGGTATCGACTAAGAAAAAAGTATATACCGAGCAGCCAGAAGTGGCTGTACGGGTAGCAATCGACCGTGCAACTGGCGATTACGATACTTATCGTTACTGGACAGTGGTTGCAGATGAAGACCATGAAATGCCAGCTTGTCAGCTTGCTATCACCGATCTTGATCAGGAAGAATGGTCAATTGGTGATATTAAAGAAGAGCAAATTGAATCAATCGAATTTGGTCGTATTGCTGCTACTCAAGCCAAACAGGTCATCATTCAAAAGATTCGTGAAGCTGAGCGTGCACTAGTTGCAGACGCTTTCGAGCCGCGTGTTGGTGAGATGATGTATGGCGAAGTCAAAAAACAGACTCGTGATGGCTATATCATCGATTTGGGTGACAATGCTGAAGGTTATTTGTCACGTGATCAAATGTTGCCACGTGAACAACTCCGTGCAAAGTCGCGTATCAACGCTATCTTGTACCATGTGAACCGTGAAAACCGCGGTGCACAGTTACTGTTATCTCGCACACATCCTGAAATGTTATCAGCATTGATGCAAAAAGAAGTGCCTGAGATCGCAGAACAAATTATCGAAATTCGTAACGTCGCTCGTCTGCCAGGTACTCGTGCTAAAATAGCCGTGAAGACTAACGATCATCGTATTGATCCAGTTGGTGCCTGTATTGGTATGCGTGGTACACGTATCCAAGCAGTACAGCAAGAGTTAGACGGTGAGCGTATTGACGTGGTGGTATGGTCAGATGATCCTGCCCAGTTCATCATCAGCTCTCTAGAGCCTGCTGACGTAAGCAGTATCATTTTAGATGAAGATACTCAAACAGCAGACATTATCTTTAGCACAAATGATCAGTTGGCACGTGCTATTGGCTCACAAGGTCAAAACGTACGTCTAGCGTCTGAATTGACGGGCTATAAGCTTAATATGATGCTCGAAGAAGAGTATCAGCAACGTCAACAAAACGAATCAAAAGCGTTTATTGAATTATTCTATGAGCGCCTAGAAGTAGATAAAGATTTAGCACAGGCGTTGGTTGATATTGGTTTTACCAGTATCGAAGAAGTTGCCTATGTACCAGTTGAGACTTTCTATGATATCGAAGGTCTAGACGATGAAGCGATTGATATGATTCAAGAGCGTGCTAAAGAAGTCGTCATCGCTGATGAACTGGTCAAACAACAGAACATGAAAGAGCCAAGTCAAGAGCTTCAAGAGCTTGAAGGTATGACAGTCAGTTGGGCTTATAAAATGGCGCAAAAAGACATCATTACTGTTGATGACTTGGCAGAACAAGCCGTCTTCGATCTAGAAGATATCGAAGGATTAGACTCTGAAACTGCAGGAAAACTCATCATGAAAGCTCGGGAATCTTGGTTCGATGAATAAGCGGTAACTGCATATCGCTGTCTTTTGGTGATATGCTATTGAGAATAAAGCGCTGATATTATTTATAAGTATCAGCCTTAACCCAATCATTTGTAGCCAACAACTGAATTGAACATATAGCAAATAATAGACAGTAGGTGATAATAAATGGCAGATAAGACCGTCAAAGAACTGGCAGAAATGGTAGGCAAAACTACAGATGCTGTAAAGCAGCAATTAGTAGATGCTGGCCTGCCTGCTCGCGCAGAGGATGACCTAGTCACCGAGCTTGAGCAAGAAAAGCTGGTGACGTATTTAAAGCAAAGTCATGGTCAACAAGAAAAGCGTCGTATTAGTCTTAAATCTAAGACGACCAGTACTGCACGTGTGACCGGCTCTTCTGGTAAATCTAAGAGCGTCAACGTAGAAGTGCGTAAAAAGAAAGTATTTGAAAAGCCTGATCCGGAAAAAATGGCTGAAGAGCTAGCCGCTCGTGAGCAGGCTCTAATTGAGTCTCAAGAACGTGCAGCCAAAGAAGCTGAAGAACGCGCCGCTACTAAGAAGAAAGCGGAAGAGCGTCAAGCAGCAACGCTAGCAGCAATGCGTGCAAGCTTAGGCTCTAGCAAAAAATCAGACGACAAGAATGATGATATTTCTACATCAGTTGTCGTCAAAAAAGGCGGCAAAGCGACGGCTGAAGTTAAGCCTAAAGAGCAGCCGAAAAAGAAAGTTGCTGCAACTAAGCCTAAAGTTGAAACCGCTGCTGAGCGTAAAGCTCGCGAGACTCGTGAGAAAGAAGAAGCGCGTCTGCGTGAAATCGAATTAGAAACCCGCCGCACACAAGCTGAAGAAGCGCAAAAGCGTACACTTGAGCAAATGCGTAAAATGGCTGGTAAATATACAGATCGTGAACCTGTTACTGAAGTACGTAAAGATGAGCCATTGGCTGAAGGTTTGGTCGGTGATGCACTAGAAGAGTCTTTCGAAAAAGAGCGTCGCGAAATTAAACGTGGTTCGAACAGTACTGGTACTCGTGGTCGTCGTCGTAAGAACCAAGATGAGCGCGAAATCAAAAACCGCAAAAACGGTTTGCGTTCAACTCAGGCGTCACAGCATAAGTTTGAAAAACCTGTTGAAAAAATCGTCTATGATGTTGAGATTAGCGAGCAAATTTCAGTTGCCGATCTTGCACAGCGTATGGCGGTTAAAGCTCGTGAAGTAACCAAATTACTTATGAAAATGGGTGAAATGGCTCGTGAGTCAGATACGATTGATCAAGCAACCGCAAGCCTGCTTGTTGAAGAAATGGGCCACAACCCAGTACCAGTTAGTGATACTAAAGTCGAAGATGACTTACAGTACGCAGTTGATGAGCGTAGTAGTAACATCCAGACTCGTCCACCAGTAGTGACTATTATGGGTCACGTCGATCATGGTAAGACCTCACTACTGGATAAAATTCGTGAAACGAAAGTTGCGAATGGTGAAGCGGGCGGCATTACACAGCATATCGGTGCTTACCATGTAAAAACTGATCGCGGTGTTATTACTTTCCTTGATACTCCAGGTCACGCAGCGTTTAGCGCAATGCGTTCACGTGGTGCTCAAGCGACTGATATCGTTGTATTGGTGGTTGCAGCTGACGATGGCATGATGCCACAAACAGCAGAAGCCATTGATCATGCACGTGCAGCTGGTACGCCGATTATTGTTGCTATCAACAAAATGGATAAGCCAGGCGCTGATCCTGACCGTGTTCTTAATGAATTAACGACGAAAGAAGTTGTTTCAGAAGAATGGGGTGGTGATACACCAATGGCTCGTATCTCAGCTAAAACAGGCGAAGGTATTGAAGACTTACTAGAATTCATTAGCTTACAAGCTGAGCTAATGGAACTAGAAGCGCCACTAGACGGTGCTGCTCAGGGTGTGGTTATTGAATCAAGACTTGAAAAAGGTCGTGGTCCTGTCGTTAGTGTCCTAGTTAAAAAAGGTACATTGAAACAAGGCGACTTGGTTCTAGCTGGTGAGCACTATGGTAAAGTTCGTGCATTAACAGACGAGCATGGCCAACGTATCAAATCAGCTGGTCCTTCTATCCCTGTAGAGATTTTAGGTCTGCCTGAGACACCTGCTGCTGGTAGCGAGTTCCTAGTTGTGACGGACGAGAAAAAAGCTCGTGAAGTTGCGGACTTTAGAACCAACCGTGAGCGTGAGCGTCAACTTGAGCGTCAGAATGCCATGCGTTTAGAAAGCATGTTTGATCAGATGGGTCAAGGCGATGTGTCATTCTTGAATATCGTACTAAAAACAGACGTACGTGGTTCACTTGAAGCACTACTAGCTGCCCTAAACGAATTGTCTACTGACGAAGTAAAAGTCAGAGTGATCAGTTCAGGCGTTGGTCCTATCTCTGAGTCTGACGTAACCCTTGCAGAATCTAGTGAAGCGGTACTGTTAGGCTTTAACGTTCGTGCAGATGCTACCGCACGTCGCAAAGCAGACACTGCTAACATGGATATTCGCTACTATAGCGTAATCTATGGTTTGATCGATGATGTGAAATCAGCAATGAGCGGTATGCTTGCTCCTGAACATCGTGAGAAAATCCTTGGTGTTGCAGACGTTCGTGAAGTATTCCGTTCTAGTAAGTTTGGTGCTGCTGCTGGTTGTATGGTGGTTGAAGGTACAATCTATCGCAACAAACCTATCCGCGTATTGCGTGATGATCAAGTTATCTTTACTGGTCAACTGCAATCATTACGTCGCTATAAAGAAGACGTTAATGAAGTACGTACTGGTATGGAATGTGGTCTGGCCGTTCGTGGCTATGATGTTGAAGCTGGCGATAAGATCGAAGTCTTTGAAATCCAAGAGTTCGCACGTACTATCTAAAGCTGCTGTTCAATAGCAGAGTATGTCTTAATGCAATATGCGTAATCCGCTGAGCTGTTTATATACTTTGCTAATATTCAGCTGTACTTAGGCCTAACAGGTACATCCTGCTAGGCCTTTTTTAGCACATATCAGTGCAACATTTATTAATCAGCAGACTTATACAGTAATAAAATAAGCCCATTAAAGTAAGGTAATAACATGAACCAACGTTTACAAAGATTATCGGATCAGATTCAGCGTGAGCTTGCTGTTCTTATTCGTGATGAAGTCAATGACCCTCGTCTAACAGGTTTTGTCACAATCTCTAGTGTCAAAGTTAGCCCAGATTTAGGCTATGCGGACGTCTATGTCACTATCATGGAGCCTGAGCTCAATGATGCTATGAACAAAACTAATCATGAAGAGAGCATCAAAGTATTGAATAAAGCAGCAGGGTTTTTGCGTACGGAACTAAGCCATAGCTTAAAAACACGTACTACGCCGCGCTTACGTTTTCATTATGATGAAGTAACGGCTCGTGGTAACTATATGATGGACTTGATTAGTAAGGCCGTGACTAAAACTGAGCAAAACGAGAATGACGAGTAAATTATTATTATGTCTATAGCGTCTAAGCAAGTTGATAAAAAAGCCAATATGACACCTGAAAAAGTGAAAGTTTCAGGTGTCATATTGGTGGATAAACCCAAAGGTATGACCTCGCAGCAAGTTGTGTCAAAAGTGAAGTATTTATTTAAATCAACGATACACGATAGTAAAAAGGCAGGACATACAGGAACGCTTGATCCGATGGCAACTGGCCTGTTGCCTATTTGCTTGGGTGAAGCCACCAAGTTTAGCCATTATCAACTGGATGCTGATAAATCTTACCAAGCGACTATTTTGCTAGGTAGTCAAACCGATACTGGTGATGCTGATGGCCAAATCGTAACGCAGGCTTCTATCCCAGAATTTGATGAAGCATCATTGGCGACTATTGCCCAGCAGTTTTTGGGTGCTCAGCAGCAGATACCACCGATGTATTCAGCGCTAAAAAAAGATGGTAAAAAACTGTATGAATATGCTCGCGCTGGTATTGAGGTTGATAGACCGCCCAGAGATATCACGATTAAAGCAATCAATCTACAGATGATAGATGATACCCAGATTAATCTCACGGTTACTTGTACGAAAGGTACTTACGTACGTGTATTAGCGGAAGATATTGCAAAGCAGCTAGGTACGTTAGGACATTTGACGGTATTACGTCGTACACAAGTAGGGAGCTTTAGCATTGATGATGCGATCGCTTTATCATCGTTAGAAGAGCATGGTTTAGAGGAGCGTCAGTCTTGGCTACTGCCCATTGACGCTTGTATTGATATCAATGCTGAACTGACGCTGACAGAGGAGCAATGCGCTCGCGTACATATGGGGCAGCGCCTAAACGTATTTGATGAGCTGACAGGTAAGCTCAAAGATTATGTTGCTAATATGGTTTCTAACCAGCTGTCTAATGATAGTTCTGTCGGTATTGATGATGATGCTAGTACTCACAGTAAAGCTGATACTGGTCTTGATGCGCCTCAGTTCCTAGAGCATGAAATACCTATTGATATACGTTTACTTAATGAGCAGGGAGAGTTTCTTGGTCTGGGGTCTGTGAGCTTAAACGGACGTCTACAACCTAAGAAATTGATTCAGCGCTAATAGTGACGTTTTCATCAATGTTACTTAAATAGAGAAACTACCACCTAACATTGGCCTGATTTACTAATAGTTTACACTAATCACATACCGTCACATTTTATTGCAGGTTTCGCCTATGGTGAAACCTGTTTTTTTTGTACTCTATATTCATCAGATAAGGAAAGCTGAGCTAAAAAATAAAACGGATAAGTATTATAAGAATAAAAAATTGCTATAAAGCAAATAATTAAAATAATAGCTAATTAAAAGTAATCAATTAGAAGAAAAAAGTAATACAGAAAGGACGCATTTGAATAGAAATAAAATAGTTCAAAGGAAAATACACTACTGAATAATAATAAAATTAGCTCATAAAAATATACTGGCTCACAAAAACTAATAGATAAGAAGAAGGAAAGTTATGAAAACGATCGCTTTTTTACTACATAACCATTTCGAACAAGCAGAGTACGAAGACGTCAATAATCAGCTGAAAGATAAAGGCTATAAGACACTTCTCATAACAACAAATGATAAAAAAGAAGTGCAAGCCATGCAGCAAGACGTAGATAAGAGTGATACTTTTACTGCCGATATCTTTGCAGAAGATGCTAACGTCTCTGACTATGATGCATTGGTGTTACCAGGCGGTACTGTCAACGCAGATACTATTCGTGGTAATGAAAAGGCTCATCAAATCATCAATGCTATTCATGAAGAGGGAAAGCCATTAGCTGTTATTTGCCATGCTCCTTGGGTTCTCATCAATACAGGTATTGCTAAAGGCAAAACCCTTACCGCTTATCCTACATTGCAACTAGATTTAGAAAATGCTGGAGCAAACTACGTAGACAAGACAGTACAAGTAGATGGTAATCTTATTACCTCGCGTAACCCAGACGATATACCTAATTTTGTTGATGCTTTAGATAAAGCATTATCTTAGAATTTTGACTTCTAACTAAACAAGTTCAATTACCTAAGTACTATTAAATTTCAAATTTTTATAACTAACATTTATAACCATAACTAAGGAACATACTATGTCAAACTCTAACCCAAATGATACTAAGCTTGAGCAACAACGTTCTGATTCAGCAGAAGCAGCACTTAAAAGTCAAACTGAAGACAATCATAGTGAAAACAGTGAAGCAGCAGCAGAACGTATCGCAGCTAATTTGGAAAACGCAAAAGAAGACAAGTAAGTTTTTAATATGCCACCTGTAATAGGTGGCATTGATATATTTATAGTTTGCACGTCTTATGATCGATGAGTGCAACGACAGTTAGTCCACAGAACAATAATTTAGGAGCTAATATGAGTAATTCACCGAACAATATGGACGAGCAAGAAAAAGAGATTGAAAAGCTTGCAGAAGAAATCAATCCGAGTGAGCATACTGCCCCAGACAGCCTAGCAGAAGTGACTACTGCCGCGCCTCTTGAAGATGATGAACTAGGCGGCAATGCGAAAAAGTCTGACGCTAATAAGTAGCCTAGTAGTCTCTTAATAGATAGTTATCTATTAAATACTAGTTACCAGTGACCAAAGGTAGCTTTACAAGTATTATGAAAAACTGCTGCTAGTTCAGCAGTTTTTTGTTATAATTACCCCCACATTTAAATTAGGTTTTGATTGAAGTACTGTCACTAGCTCATTACTTTGATTAAGTAGTGCTATAGCTAAATGCAATGTACGATTCAAAACATGCTAAATGGTTGTTAACTGAGCTTGTCGTACACTAGGTCAACTCTAGTAATGCAGGGTTGTCCTGAATGGCGTACAGGTTATTTTATTTATTATTCTATTGCTTTAATACTGACTCAAATTGTAGCCTGTATTTAAAGTTTTTAGCATTGCCGGAGATATTTATGCTAACTAATACCGATCGTGAACAAATCATCGCTCAATACCAACGTGGCGAAAATGACACTGGTTCTCCAGAAGTTCAAGTAGCTTTGTTGAGTGCTCGTATCAATGATTTGCAGAACCACTTTAAAGCACACAAAGCTGACCATCATAGCCGTCGCGGTCTTATCCGTATGGTTAACACGCGTCGTAAACTGCTTGATTACTTAAAAGGTAAAGACCTTGGTCGTTACACTACTCTAATCAGCCAGTTAGGTCTACGTCGTTAATCTAACGACAATAGTACGAGTGGATGCTGAATTTTTTGCTAAATCGCTTGGAAATTGTTTGTTGTTATCGATAAAATAGATTTTTCTAAAAACGGTGTGGAATAGTTTCACGCCGTTTTTTTATGCTTATTCGTTTTAGATACCGTGCTCAAATAGTGATAGCTATAGCTCCTTCTATAGAATAGTTAAGAGGGATACTGGTATAAACTGTACTAACCAAGTCTCAAGTACGGTATTTTCTGACGATAATTGCGCTACTGTGCAATTAATTGGTCAATGGCTATAAATCACTGTAAAATAATGCCTTGTGAGTTTGATAGCGCATCTGCTACAGATATGGCGATTATTGATAAGATACTTATTATTTGGCTTGGTAATCGGCGCAGATAGCTGATATTTGAAAGTTCAGAAAATAGCCTGTAGGGTTTTTAGCATCGAAGTCTTTTGACTTAATGTCTTTTTGATAGTATTTATAGTAAAGCCAAAATTGCACGACCGAATATACATAATAGTACGATGTCTAACTCAGACAAATATATGAGATAACCAAGTAACGTTATTGGCATTGGTTGCGATGATTTCTAATAGAAAGCATGTCAACTGATAGCCATATACACAGAATTTTAATGACAGATATCAGCTTTTTTTGACGCTGATATCAGTTTTGTCAGTCAACATTAGGAAGATTATATGACAATGTTCAACACCATTAAGCGTGAATTTCAGTATGGCAACCAGCAGGTTGTTATCGAGACAGGCCGTATTGCCCGTCAAGCAAACTCTATTTTAGTACACATGGGCGGCGTAACAGTATTAGTTGCAGCAGTCGTAAAATCAGAAGCTAAAGAAGGTCAAAACTTCTTTCCGCTAACGGTTAATTATCAAGAAAAAATGTATGCAGCGGGTAAAATTCCAGGTGCTTACGGTAAACGTGAAGGCCGTGCGAGCGAATTTGAAACTTTAACTTCACGCTTGATTGACCGCCCGATTCGTCCGCTATTCCCAGAAGGCTACGTAAACGAAATCCAAATCACTGCTACAGTTGTATCATCAGATAAAACTCAGTCTGCAGATATCGCTGCACTAATTGGTGCTTCAGCAGCATTAGCTATTTCTGATGCACCATTTAATGGTCCTGTTGCTGCCGCTCGTGTTGGTTTCATTAACGGCGAATACGTTCTAAACCCAACGTCTGAGCAGCTTGAAACCAGTGATCTAGATTTGGTTGTAGCTGGTACTAAGTCTGCGGTATTGATGGTTGAGTCTGAAGCGGCAGAGCTGTCAGAAGACCAGATGCTAGGTGCAGTATTGTACGGCCATCAGCAACAACAAATCGTTATTGATAACATTGCGTCAATGGCTGAAGAAATTGGTACTGCTAAGCAGCAATACTCTGCTCCTGAGCGTGACCAAGCCCTTACCAGCAGCATGAAAGAGCAGTTCGGCGAGCAAGTTGCTGACGCTTATACCATTACTGATAAGCAAGCACGTTACACGAAGCTTGATGAAATCAAGCAATCAATTATTGACGCACTTGCTGGTGATGCTGAGTCAGAGACTTATGCTGATACCGTATCTGAGCTTAAAGAAATTTATAACGACCTTAAATATCGCACCGTTCGTGACAACATCTTGTCAGGTAAGCCACGTATCGATGGTCGTGACCCTGAGACAGTTCGTGCGCTTGACGTGCAAGTTGGTGTATTGCCATACACGCATGGTTCAGCATTGTTCACACGTGGTGAGACGCAGGCATTGGTTACTACCACACTTGGTAACAGCCGTGACGTCAACATGATTGACTCACTAGGTGGCACGATTCGTGACCATTTCATGCTGCATTACAACTTCCCGCATTTCTCAGTTGGTGAAACGGGCCGTGAAGGTATTCCAAAACGTCGTGAAATCGGCCATGGTCGTCTAGCACGCCGCGGTGTACAAGCGATGTTACCAGATAGTGAGCGTTTCCCGTATGTGATTCGTGTGGTATCAGAAATTACTGAATCTAACGGTTCATCTTCTATGGCTTCTGTTTGTGGCGCAAGCTTGGCATTGATGGACGCAGGCGTACCATTAAAAGCACCAGTTGCTGGTATCGCGATGGGTCTGGTTAAAGAAGGCGATCGTTTTGCTGTATTGTCAGATATCTTGGGTGATGAAGATCATCTAGGTGATATGGACTTTAAAGTAGCCGGTTCTAAAAATGGTATCACTGCACTTCAGATGGATATCAAAATCGAAGGTATTACCCCTGACATCATGGAGCAAGCGCTTAAACAAGCTCATGCAGGTCGTATTCATATCCTAGAAGCAATGAACCAAGTATTGCCTGAGAGCCGTACTGAAATCAATGCTCATGCACCAAACTACGCGGTTATCGAAATCAACCCAGACAAGATTCGTGACGTTATCGGTAAAGGCGGCGCAACTATCCGTCAGCTAACGGAAGAAACTGGCGCGGTTATCGATATCGATGATGCAGGTACTATCCGTATCTTTGGTGAAAACAAAGCAGCGACCAAGGCAGCTATCGGCAAAATCGAAGCACTAACTGCTGAAGTTGAAGTTGGTAAAACTTATGAAGGTACCGTTGCTCGTATCGTCGACTTCGGTGCATTTGTAAATGTCTTGCCAAACACTGATGGCCTAGTACATATTTCACAAATCGCAGAAGAGCGCGTAGAGAATGTATCAGACTATCTAAAAGAAGGTCAGGTCGTTAAAGTACTCGTACAAGACGTTGACAACCGTGGTCGTATCAAACTAACTATGAAAGGTGTTGAGCAGAACTAATACTCAATATCTGATGTGGTTTAAGTAATAAAAAACCGCCTTGAAATGCTCGTTATGAGTATTCAAGGCGGTTTTTTTATGTGCTCAAAAAGACGATGACTGGCTAGCTAAAAGGCCATTTATAACTCAATGCTTTTAGGCAGATGTATATCGATACGAAGTTTTGGTAGGTCTTGTAAGTACTCAGTTAGTAATGGCAACGTATCAGCATGCCAGTCTAGGGGCAGAGTATCTGCTATAGTGCTTTCATTGGATACGATATCACGTGGTTTGCCTGAGATAAGCGGCCGAGCAAGTAATGCAACTCTGCGTATGCCTTGGTAACGTATAAGCGGCATTATTTGCTGTTGCAAATCAATCAAGGCAGCAGTCAGCCAACGTGTGCGCGCTGGATGATAAGGATGGTTTGATATCACAAGGTTGGCAATATAGTTTGGCTGGTTACCGTTACTACTGATACCAAGTCCGACCTGCTCACGTGTACGCTTATTAAGTAAGCAGCTACCAACATTCAGACTACCATCGCGGCACGCGCGATGATAGCGACTATAATTATCAGGAAATAGAGTTTTCGCTCGTGTAAGTACAGGATCTAAAACGACACCAGCATTGTTGACAGGTAAAACAAGCAACTGTGCATTGCTATTTAAAATAGAGGCATGTGTGAGTTGTAAAATCGCCATCGTAAGCCTCTCTATAACCAAATCAAGTATACGGTTATTGAATCGTCGATTTATTAGAGTCGTTTGCTTCTAATTGAGCAATTTGTTGTTCGAGTAGCGCAATTTGTTCTGCCTTCATATCAGTCAATTGCTTATTCATAGCCACTTGTTCAGCGGCTAACTTTTCTTGTTCGGCCAGTCGCTGACGTTCATCTTCTAAACGATCAATCTCTTCTTTCGCCAAGCTATCATTTTCTGGTAGAGGCGCATCTAATATAGCAGTAGGATTTGGTATCGCCGTACTGTCATTATTTGCTTCTTCAGAGTGTTTGTCAGTGAGTACACCATCGTCAATCACAGAGTCATCTGTTATATCAGATATATTATCTGTTGTTGACTCTATCGGCGTTTGCTCAGTTGCTGGTGCTGAAGTAGCGTTATCTATAGGGAGTGTGGACTGAGTGCCAGACCTTCCTACGATAAGGTAGACAATGACGATAAGTAGCAATACTGAGATAAGTATTGCCAAAATTTTCTGACGTGATTTAGTCTGCTTTTTCTTAGAAGTGTGGGTTGATGAAGGCCGGATGTTGTCTGGTTTCATATTGTGATCGATTCATGTTAAGAATATAAGTAGCCATACTATAGCAAACTCAAAATAAAAAGCCCATCTATTGATAGATAGGCTTAATAGACCATTAAATAATAAAGTATTTAATCTAGTTTCAAGTGTAAGTGCTAGATAGCTAAGGTTTGAATTTTACAGTACCGCTGGTGCCAGTTGCCATCGCATCACGAGCCATCTGATCTTCTAAATGGTTCTTGGCACTAATGGCATCAGGATCGGGACGGTGCTCTGTGTGTCCGCACTGAGTACATTCAATATACTCATCTGGGGCAGGATTCACGATATTAACTTGCACCACAGCGTCCATCTCCTGACATTTCGGACAGCGCACCCCTGCTAAAAATCGGCGCTTAGGACTAGATGACTGATAACGCATTTAAATGACCTCGCGCGTCGTTTGAGTGTTTGCGGCATCGATATTTTTAACATCAGTGAAACCATTATGACGTAGCAAGGCATCGATACTAGCGCTACGACCACGGAAGTTTTCAAAGTTGGTCTTCGCTGGGAAACTGCCGCCAACAGATAAGATAGATTCACGGAACGCTTTACCTGTCGCTGGGTTGAAAATACCGTCTTCTTCAAACTTGCTAAACGCATCCGCTGATAGCAGTTCCGCCCATTTATATGAGTAATAACCTGCAGCATAACCACCCGCGAAGATATGACTAAAACCATTAGCAAAGCGGTTATAGTCAGGTGTTTGCATAACGGAGATATCATGACGGACAGTATTGAGCGTCTCTAAAATACCATCGTAATTAAGTGCTGGCGTATGAGCATGAATGAGTAAGTCAAATAGAGCAAACTCTATCTGACGCAGCGTTTGCATGCCGCTTTGGAAATTTTTCACTGCTAATAGTGCATCGAGCTTGTTTTTAGGTAATGGCTCACCAGTCTCAACGTGGCTGCTGATAAGGGCGATACCTTCAGCGTCCCAAGCCCAGTTTTCCATAAACTGACTAGGAAGTTCGACCGCATCCCACTCGACGCCATTGACACCAGCGACATCACCGACCGTGACTTGAGTCAATAAATGATGCAAGCCATGACCAAACTCGTGGAATAAGGTTAATACTTCATCATGGGTCAACAGACTAGGTTTGCC
The DNA here is from genome assembly GCF_050268505.1 of Psychrobacter sp. NPDC078409. NCBI lineage: Bacteria > Pseudomonadati > Pseudomonadota > Gammaproteobacteria > Moraxellales > Moraxellaceae > Psychrobacter > Psychrobacter sp. NPDC078409. The sequence goes on along the minus strand of NZ_JBNNGW010000003.1, from coordinate 487,033 downwards.
GTCAAGTGCTGGCGTGAAGTTACCAACCATGAAGCAAACAGGCAGCTGCTGATGGTTTTGTTCTTCATAGCTATAGCGAGATTGGAAACCACTCATCCATGCACCGCCACGCTTACCACTACGTGCAAATAAGTCAAAGTAGAAGCCACCAAGTAAGCGATCATCAGCGTCGAATAATTGATAAAAGCTTACATCGTCATGCCAGCGCGAGACTGAGTCACTTTCTGCATCTTTATAACTTTGCTCTTGTACTTTGATACCGTATAGACGCTCAACGATAGTAAACAAGCCATTAATCACTTTAGGTAATGGGAAGTATGGACGAATTTCCTCTTGCGATAAGCTGAACTCACTTTGTTTTACTTTTTCAGCGATATAGGCGCTATCCCACGGTTGCAACTCGTCAATGCCATAATCGCTTGCGTATTTCTGCAGCTGTGCCAAATCTGCTTTGGCAGCAGGAGTCGCTTGCGTTGCTAAGTCACGTAAGAATGTTTCAACTTCTAAGACACTGTCTGCCATCTTGGTCGATAGCGATACTTCAGCATAATTTGCAAAACCAAGTAGCTTAGCCTTTTGCTCACGCAAACTCAGAATTTGACCCATAATATCAGCGTTGTTTAGCGACTCACCTTTTGCATTGGTATGCGTATCAAACTCAGAAGCACGCGTAACGTAAGCACGATACAGCGTTTCCCGTAAGCTGCGCTCGTCCGCATGAGTCATAATCGCTAGATATACAGGGATATTCAAACTGGCCACATAGTAAGGAGTAGGAAGTGCATCTATATCGGCTTGGCTAAGAGCACCGCTAGCAAGCTCACGCGCTTTGTATTGCTCGCCTGCATCTGCCAGTAGGGCCAAACCACTCTCTGTTAGACCCTTTAATTGAGAGTCTTCTAAAGGCAGGGCAAGTGCTTGCGTCGCATCCAAGATATTGTCCGAAAAGGTTGCAGACAAGGTAGATAACTCACTTTGGATAGCGGCAAATTTTTCTTGCTCAGCTTGAGGTAATGCAACGCCTGATAACTCAAAACTACGTAATGCCAGTTCGATTGCACGTGCACGAGCAGGCTCTAACGTAGCAAAGAAATCTGTGTCATTGACGATAGTTTGATAGCGATTAAACAAAGGCTGATGTTGTCCAACTCGTGTACCGTAGGCAGATAGCTTTGGTAGCAGTTCATGGTGAACATGGCGAATCTCATCGTTGCTCATCACGCTATTGAGATGCGACAAAATACCCCAGCTACGATCTAATGCCAAATTAATATGATCAAAGCTCATCACATCTGCCAAAGCTTGTTCAGCGCTTATCTTTTCAGCACTTGTTTTTTCAGCACTGTCGCTTTCTATCGAGGTTAAGGTATCTAAAAAAGCATTGGCAGCATCAATGGCGTCAATCACTTGATTTTGTAAGGTATGTGGCGCAGTGTCGGCAAAATCGACAAGGCGTAAATCTAAAGGAGAAGGTGTCATATAGGTATCCGATATCAATGAATTATTATTAATCAAAATGAGAATGAGATAAATCTGGCTACTATGGAGATATACAGTGTGTTCTTGTTTTATATATAGATTATATAAAAGATGGGTTCGTTTGGTAAAAATACAACCTAAGCACTTTTATACGATTCAAGTGAGTAAAACAGTACTAGCAATCTGAAAGTAAACGTTGAGATTCTGGTATTTAGATTCCACTTCTCAAGATAATTATCTGAATATGTAGTTATGCTCGCTAAGAAAGTTCTTTAACAATATAGAGTGCTCTACTTACAAAGCGCTATCATTTGCTTGCAAATTAACCCTACAGGGAGTGGGGTATAGCTGTTAGCATCAAGATAATGGAATTTAAATATTATGCATCAATGAGATGCAAGAAAAACACGGATAGAAATTTCTACGCTTATAACAGTATATGAGTGAAGAGATACATAAAGTTAAAAATGAACGATAATAAAACAAGGAGCAATATATGAAAGCGACTCTTAAAAGTTTACGTGAAACTAAAGCTAACCCTGCAGTAAGTATCTTTGTGAAAACGCATCGTGAACACCCAGCTAATGAGCAAGATCCTATTGCTCTAAAAAATCAATTGAAAGTTGCCGAAGATCGTTTGGTAAATGAATATGATAAACGTACAGCGACTACCATTCTAGATAATATTCAAAATAAAATCAGTGAGCTCAATCACAATTATAACCTCGATACATTAGCTATATTTGCTAGTACAGATGATGTGCAAGTCATCCGTATGCCAATTGATACAACAGAACGTGTTGTGATCTCAGATAGATTTGCTACGCGTGACTTGGTTCGTGATATGGCAAGTGCGGTTCATTATTATACTGTGGTCTTAACCCGTGACAATGCTCGTTTGATCGAAGCATCTAATGACCGCGTTGTGAGAGAATTCGATAAAGATGACGATGCACAAAACAACATGGAGAACATTCAGTTCCCTGTTGAAAACAACGGACTATACACAACAGGTGACGGTGGCTCAGATCGTTCATCAAATAATGAAAGCAGTCACTTAAAAGAATTCTTTAACCAAGTTGATAAAAGCGTCCAAGAACTATGGGGCGAGCATAAAATGCCTCTTGTTATAGTTGGTGATGCAAAAAATATTGGCTACTATAAAGAAGTCTGTGATCGTCCAGACAACATCATCGCTACAGTGTCGAACGCAACCAATTTAGAAGACGGTAGTGCTCAGCATATCGTAGATAGTGTACAAGAAGCCGTAGAAGAGTATCGCACTTCACTGCACAAAGCTGCATTGGGTGAAATCGATAAAGCTCGCGGTGCGAATATGTTGCAGACTGATCTGCAGGAAGTATATCGCAGTGCCTTCCAAGGGGCTGGCGAGACACTTTATGTACGCCGTGGCTATATACAGTCCGCTAAGATTGACGAAAAGGCACAAACGTTAAGTCCTGCCAATGATGCTACTACGGAAGGCATCACAGATGATGCAATCGGTGAAATCATCGAACACGTCATTCATAATGGCGGCGAAGCTGTATTTATGCCACAAGACATCATGGGTGAAGATCAACCAATAGCGCTAGTAACTCGCTACTAATCTGACGATGACACCTATACGCGATGTTCATTTATGAATCAGCCATTGATAATACATAGGTGTAATATGAGAGCATTGGTTCAATACGAGCCAGTGCTCTTTTTATTGTTCAATATCAGCAATTTTCAATATATGTTAAAGGCATTGGTTCACATTGAGCCAGTGCTTTTTTATTTTTAGTATTTAATTTATGAAAGATTAAAACTAAATATTAACGTGTTTTTAACACGGTTCAGAATGGAGCGGTATTTATTATTATGGTGCACAATGCTCTACTATAGTGCGTTTTTTAATTTGTATATAAATCAGTCTATACTTCATTTTAGTTGCTGCCACAAAACACGTTAAATCTTTATTTTGAAATAATACTAAACTCATTACTATTTAACCAATCCATATATATCAAGCTATAAGCGTACCTAGGAGCCTGTTTATTTCGCAGAAATAGGATAGATATCGCGAATTTTTTAGTGCGCTAACTTTACTTTGTGCGAAAATTAAAAGACAAGTCGATAGCGATGGATGACGGCTGGCACACCGCTTGCATTGTTAATATTACACGGTTAACTACCGTTTATTATTAATCTAAGAGCTAAAAAAATGCCGTCTAGGGTTCCGATATAGTAGAGGAAGGCTTTCTAAAACTATATGACTGGTCCGAGAGATGGCGGTTCGAAAGAACTACACGGAGGGATAAAAGCCCGGGAGACTCTAAGTGACACTGTTCACTTAAGCTCATAACTGTGGAGTTTTTTATGTCATCCGTTTCAATTACTACTTCCGATAGCTCGTATTCAGATCGTTTCACCATGTCTTTACCAGGTGGCCACCATTGGTGTGGACGTATCAATAAAAACACTGTATTAACGCTCAAATCACTGGCAGCCAATGCCAATGCTAGCCTATATGTGGTCAATGCTGATGAGAAGCTTGAACGCTTCAACATGCCAGATAGTCTAAAAGCACAACACACCTTATACCTATCTGAAGGTCACGTACTCTACTCCGATATGGGCCGAGTGCTGGCCTCTATTATCAGCGATGACCATGGCTGGAACGATGCCATTTGTGGCCCTAGCACCGCTGCTATGATCAGCTCACAATATGGCAAAAAAACTTTCCAAGATGCTCGTAATGAGCGCTATCAAAACGGTCTTGACGGACTGCTAACAGAGATGTCGAAGTTTGCGTTAGATGAGCGCGACCTTACGGCAACGGTCAATCTGTTCTCCAAAGTCACCCCCGATCTACAAGGGCGGCTGTCCTATATCGCTGCTGACAACACCAACCAATCTATCGCCCTACGGTTTGAGATGAATTGCTTAGTATTCATCTGTAACGCCCCGCACCCGCTTGATCCATCAGACATCTATGATCCAGCTGATATTGAGCTAACCATTCAGCAGGCAGCGCCTATAGTGCCAAAGTCAGAGTCTGATATCTGCCGTGACTCTTGCTCGCAAAACCAACGCGGGTTTGAGAACAATGCACGCTATTTTGGCGACTATACGAACGCCTAACTAAAGGCAGTATTCGATAGGCGAAAGCAGCTATTAAATGTTTATCAATTAAGCGGCGTTAAGTACTAATCAAGTGGTTATCAATTTCTAATTTTTGACTGACAAAACGAGTTTTATAGGCTCATTCACATAACATTTATGCCTATAACGTTTACAACCAGTCATATCAACTAAGAGAGCAGACTCATGACAACTAACAATGATACTAAAAATAAAGATCAAGCTATTCAAAATCCAGCATCAACAACTTTAAAGTCAATCGATCCCAAGACGATCAAGCTACGTGAGGTTTGTGCTGCTGGAGAGGGATGGATGGCAGAGGTTAAGAAAAACCAGACCTTGCGCATTATAGATACTGAAGGCAATCAGGCAGTCGATACCTTGTTCATAAGCTGTACCGATATTGCTGAACGTTATAGTGCCACGGATACATTGGCACAAAATCAAAAGCTGTTTTTGGAGATGGGCAGTCAGCTATTCACTAATAGAGGGCAAGTCATTGCCACTATCACAGATGACACTTGCGGTCGTCATGATACGTTGGGCGGTGCATGCTCATGTGAGAGCAATACCGTGCGTTACGCTCATGATACTTATCCCATGCATAGCTGCCGAAACAACTTTATGCATACCCTAGCAACGCATCCAGTTGCTCAAAAATATAATCTAAACCTACGTCATGTCGGACCAAACATCAATTTCTTTATGAACGTGCCTATTACGCCTGATGGTAGTTTGGCGTTTGATGATGGTATCTCAGCTCCTGGTAAATACGTCGATATCACCGCTCAAATGGATATGATTGTCCTTATATCGAACTGTCCTCAGCTCAACAATCCCTGCAACGGCTATAACCCCACACCCATTGAGCTGGTGATTTATGAGTAAGTAAGCGATTTTCGAACAAGACGATACTGCCTATTAATGAGAATGCTGAGGAAGTTGTGATGTTTAAAAAAGTATTGATTGCCAATCGTGGTGCTATTGCTTGCCGAATTATACGTACCTTAAAGCAAATGGGTGTCGGCTCAGTCGTTGTCTATACCGATGTAGATCGAGGCTCACTACATGTCAGTCAGGCTGATGAAGCCATAAACATCGGCTCTGGTCCTGCCAGTGATAGCTATCTAAATATGGATAAAGTATTGCAAGCAGCGATTGATTCAGGCGCAGAAGCAATTCATCCTGGCTATGGGTTTTTATCAGAAAACGCGGCATTCTGTGATCGCTGCAGTGATGCTGGAATCGCTTTTATTGGGCCAACCTCTGAGCAGCTGCTGAGCTTTGGGCTCAAGCATACGGCTCGTAAGCTCGCCATTGATAGCCAAGTGCCATTGTTACCCGGTAGCGAACTGCTACAAGATGTGGATGAAGCATTACGTGAGGCCGAGCGTATTGGCTACCCTGTCATGCTGAAAAGCACTGCAGGCGGCGGCGGTATCGGCATGCGTCTGGTATGGAATGAGGTCGAACTAAAGGATGCTTATGAGTCTGTGCATCATTTGGCACAAAGCAATTTTAGTGATGCTGGACTATATCTCGAAAAATTTGTAGAGCATGCTCGCCATATCGAAGTGCAAGTATTTGGTGACGGGGCAGGTAATATCATCACCTTAGGAGAGCGTGACTGTTCTATCCAGCGTCGTAATCAAAAAGTGATTGAAGAAACGCCAGCGCCCCTATTATCAGATGCACAAAGACAAAACCTACAAGAGGTAGCGACTAAGTTGATGCAACAAGTCAACTATCGCTCTGCTGGTACCGTTGAGTTTGTGATGGATGTGTCGACGCAAGACTTCTATTTCTTGGAAGTGAACACGCGCTTGCAAGTTGAGCATGGTGTCACAGAAGAAATCTATCACGTGGACCTAGTACGTTGGATGATTGAGCTGGCTGCAGGCGAGTTCGTGTTGCCAGAGTTGCCATTGCACGCATCAGGACATTCGATTCAGGTGCGTCTGTATGCCGAAGACCCTGTCAAAAGCTTTCAACCAAGCACGGGGATTTTAACGGATGCTTATTTTGACCCAGCCGCTCGTGTCGAGACGTGGATAGAAACAGGCAGTGAGGTATCAGCCTTTTATGACCCGATGCTAGCAAAAATCATCGTTACGGCACCTGACCGCAAGCAAGCATTGGAGAAAATGAGCCAAAGTTTGGCTATGTCACGTATGGCCGGTCTTGAAACCAATCTTGAATATTTACAGCAGATCGTGGCCTCAGAGATGTTTTATGCAGGCGAGCAGACCACAAGGTTTTTGAACACTTTTACATGGCTCAGTCAAAAAATTGAAGTATTGCAGTCGGGTGTACAGACAGCCGTGCAAGATGTACTTGGCCGAGAAGGTTACTGGGATGTGGGCGTACCTCCATCAGGTGCGATAGATGGTCTGAGTCTCAATACGGGTAATCAGCTGTTGGGTAATCCATTTAACACCGCAGGTCTTGAGTGCGTGGTTACTGGACCGACCTTATTGTTCCATTGCGACAGTCAGATTGCCATTACTGGCGGTAGCATGGCCTGTACGTTGGATGGTGTAGAGCAGCCAATGTGGCAAACCATTCCTGTGCGCAAAGGCCAAAAACTCATTTGCGGCAATATCACTTCAGGCTGCCGAAGCTATATCGCTATCAAAGAGGGCATAGATGTCCCTGAATATTTGGGTAGCCAAGCGACCTTCAGTTTAGGTCAGTTTGGTGGTCATGCTGGTCGTAATTTGCTCATTGGTGACATGCTACCCGTTGTACAGTGCGATACGTCCATTGCTACTAAAGCCTTACCTGCTGCCCAGCAACCAGCGTTTAATGGATTATGGCAAATCGCAGTCATGTATGGACCACATGGCGCGCCAGATTTCTTTACGGACACTGATGTGACGCAGTTCTTTGAACATGAATGGGACGTTCATCACAACTCTAGCCGTACCGGTATCCGTCTGGTCGGACCCAAACCTGAATGGGCGCGTGAAGACGGCGGCGAGGCGGGACTGCACCCATCAAATATCCACGATAATGCTTATGCCGTCGGTGCGATTGACTTCACAGGGGATATGCCGATCATTTTAGGCCCTGATGGACCAAGCCTCGGCGGCTTTGTGTGTTTGAGCGTCATTGTCGCAGGTGAACGCTGGAAAATGGGACAGCTCAAAGCAGGTGATCGAGTGCAGTTTATTCCCGTCAGCTACGATCAAGCCGCACAATTACATCAGCGTTACGATGACATGCTACGGGCTGATGACTGTCATTTGGTTGATTACAGTTTGCCCATTCATACAGAAAACGCAACATTGCAAACAGCCATACTAGACACTTTACCCATCAATAATGACCAACCAAAAGTGGTGTATCGCCCTGCTGGAGACAGCTATATATTGATTGAGTATGGCGAGCAGGTGCTTGATTTGCAATTGCGCTTCCGCGTTCAGGCATTGATGGAGTGCCTACAAGCACAGCATATCGATGCCATTATCGATATGACGCCAGGTATTCGCTCACTATTAGTGCATTACCATTCATTGAAATTGCCACAGGCAGCACTGTTGGCAATCCTCAAGCAAGCAGAAAGCGCGTTGCCCGATATTAAGAATATGCAAGTGCCGTCCAGAATTGTTCATTTACCCATGGCGTGGGCTGACTCTCAGACTAAGCTAGCAACTGAGAAGTATCAGCAACTTGTCTATCCTGACGCACCTTGGTGCCCCGATAATATCGAGTTTATCAGACGTATCAATGGCTTGGCCTCTGCCCAAGCGGTCAAAGATATTGTCTATGATGCCAGCTATTTGGTTATGGGACTTGGTGATGTTTATTTGGGTGCGCCTGTTGCCACACCGCTCGATCCCAGACACCGTTTGGTCACCACCAAATACAATCCTGCCAGAACATGGACACCAGAGAATGCGGTGGGTATCGGCGGCGCTTATATGTGCATCTACGGTATGGAAGGCCCAGGCGGCTATCAGTTCGTCGGTAGGACGCTACAAATTTGGAACCGCTATCGCTCGCATCCAAGCTTTGAAGCCGAAAAACCATGGTTACTACGATTCTTTGATCAAATTCGTTTTTATGAAGTCAGTGAAGAAGAACTGTTATCGATGCGAACTGCCTTTAAGGCAGGTGAGCTATCGATTGAGGTTGAGGATAGTGTGTTAAACCTCGCTGAGTATTACGAGATGTTGCATGAAAACAAGGACAGTATTCAGACGTTCAAAGATCAGCAACAAGCCAACTTTGATGCAGAGCGACAACGTTGGAAGCAGCAAGGACTTGATCAGTATGTTGGCGAAGATATTGACGCGGTAGAAGTATCATCAGAAGTCTCTGTACCTGAGGGCGGGGTAGTTGTCAAAGCTCATATGATGGGCAGTGTCTGGAAGATTTCTTGCGCGGTAGGTGATGTAGTCGACGAGGGGCAGACCTTAGCAATCATAGAAGCCATGAAAATTGAGATACCAATTGTCTCACCCGTTGCGATGCAGGTCGTGAGTATTGAAATTGAGATTGGTACTACAGTGAAACCCGAGCAGCCTTTATTTGTACTTGCACCCATTACTGCTCACGAGACATTGGTGGCAGACTCAGACATACACGAAGAAAGCTGATGCTGTACGGACTCATCTAGCCGATAGTGAGATAGCAAAACAACGATAAAAATGGCGAAGAATAATAGAGAGAGCAACTATGCAAAAGAATTGGACGATCAAAGATTGGCAAAGCGCTTATGCCGAGGGAACTACCCAGCTAAGTGATCTATTGGATTATGTGGCGGGTATTAGCAATGATAATAATGCTTGGATTGAGATTGCGACTCCTGAGCAGCTGACCGCTCAGATTGACAGTATCGCCACGCAAAACTCCCAAGACTTACCGCTATACGGCATACCGTTTGCGGTAAAAGACAACATTGATGTGGCAGGGTTTCATACCACGGCAGGATGTACAGCCCCTTTGTATTTGGCTGACAAAGACGCACATGTGGTCGCCAAGCTCAAGTCGGTAGGCGCTATCGTCATCGGCAAAACCAATCTTGACCAGTTCGCGACAGGACTGGTAGGTACGCGCTCACCTTATGGGGCAGTGGCCAACAGTTTCAATCCTGAATATATCAGTGGTGGCTCAAGCTCAGGCTCTGCGGTCAGTGTGGCAAATGGCATCGTGCCTTTTGCATTAGGAACGGATACAGCAGGCTCTGGACGTGTGCCTGCAGGCCACAATAATATAGTGGGTTTGAAGCCTACAAAAGGCTGGTTCTCCAGTACGGGTCTCATTCCAGCGTGTCGATTACATGATGTGATTTCTATTTTTGCGCTGGGTGTTGATGATGCGTGGCAAGTAGCTCAGATAATGAAAGGCTATGATGAAGAGGATGATTACAGTCGTATCCATCCTGCCACTGCGTCAGTCGCCTTTAGTCTTGGCAAAATCGCTATCCCTGATACCTTAGAGTTCTATGGTGATACCGAGTCAGAGCAGGCTTTTGAGATAGCCATCTCGCAGCTACAGACGATGGGTTATGAGGTCACACCAATAGACTTTACGGTCTTTAATGAGTTAGCAGATGCGCTCTATAACGATAGCTGGGTTAGTGAACGCACCTTTGCCATCGATCAGCTCGTCGAGCGTGATGAGCTGCTGCCTGTCACTCGCCAAATCATCAGTCAAGCTGAGAACTACAATGCGGTTGATGCAATGAGTGCTGAGTATTCGCGCGCTGCACTAAGTCGCCTTATTCAACAAATGCTATCTGAATTTGACGCATTAATGGTGCCAACTGCGCCGACTATTTATACCATCGATGCGGTCAATGCTGATCCGTTAACGAAAAACAGTCATATGGGTGCTTATACTAATTTTGTGAATCTAGCGGACTTATCGGCGTTGGCGTTGCCGAATCTAATTGCTAGAGACGGATTACCGCGCGGTGTGACCTTTATCGCTATGGGCTGGCATGACGAAGCTTTAGCCAATTTTGGTCATCAGTGGCAGACCGCTCTGGATATACCAATGGGAACCTCTAACCATCGTTATCACTCCGGCACCTCTCAAACACAAACAGCTCAATCTGATCAACCACAATCGCTTATTCCACTAAGCACAGATGACAGTGATAGTAGTGTGGCGTTAGCAGTGGTTGGTGCGCATTTGAGTGGTATGCCACTCAATTATCAGCTGACTGATAGAGGCGGTGTGTTGTCTGAGCAAACTCAAACGGCAGCCACTTATCAGCTCTTTGCATTGGCAGGATCGACACCTGCCAAACCGGGACTGAAACGACACGACGAAGGACGCTCGATTGCAGTAGAAGTCTGGCTAATCCCTAAAGCGAGATTTGGCGAAATCGTCAACGAAGTGCCATCACCATTAGGTATCGGCAATGTTGAATTGGCAGACGGACGCTGGGTCAAGAGCTTCATTTGTGAAGAATACGGGTTTGAGGGTGGCACAGATGTGACAGCATTCGGTGGTTGGAAAGCTTACATAGCCCAGCAAACAGAATCGGTTACTTAGATGGCTGCCCAAATAGTTATGTGGTCAGTACTTATTCAGCAGTCAGATTGACTCAATTGACTAATGAGCCAAAAATAGTAGCGCCAGTAATATTCTCTCTCGTGGTATTGCAAACAATAATCAACGGACATTCCCATAATGGGCTTGTCTTTATTCAAGGAGCAAAACTCATGAATCGACGCTTATTTACTTTTGCGGTTCTCTCAAGCTTTATGTTATTTGGTTGTGACAATACGGCTACCGTCTCAGCACCTGAGGGCGAGGCAACATCAGAAAAAGTCACTGCCGCAAATGATGATCCGATTTCTATTGGTTACAGTGATTGGCCTGGCTGGGTGGCTTGGCAGATTGCGATTGATAAAGGCTGGTTTGATGAAGCTGGCGTGAATGTTGAGTTTAAGTGGTTTGATTACTCTGCCTCGTTATCTGCATTTGCCTCTAATCAGCTGGATGCCATTTCTGTGACCAATGGCGACAACCTGGTGAACGCTGCGAGTGGTAGTGAAGGCATTATTATCTTGGTCAACGACTACTCAGCAGGTAATGATCAGATCATTGCTAAATCATCAGTCACTAGCATAGCGGACCTAAAAGGCAAATCAATCGGTGTCGAAAAAGGCTTAGTAGATCATTTACTGCTTAATAGCGCGCTGGCTGACAATGGCTTGACAGAGGCTGATGTGACACTGGTCAATGCCACCACAAACGAGCTACCGCAAGTTTTCACAAATGACAGTATTGACGCTGTCTCCATTTGGCAACCCAATGCCAATCAAGCCCTAAAAAATGTACCAAGTGCTAAGGCTATCTATACCTCAGCGGATAAGCCCGGTCTTATTTATGACACGCTAGCCGTCAGTCCTGCCAGTCTATCTGCGCACAAGGCAGAGTATGCCAAAATCATTCAGGTGTGGGGCAAGGTTGTCAATTATATCAATGACCCAGCGACTAGAGGTGATGCGATCAGTATTATGTCTAACAAGGTCAACGTGCCTGCTAGTCAGTACAGCGCTTTCTTAGATGGTACTAAACTGATGGGTATTGAAGATAACAAGAGAATCTTTGCAAAATCTGATGAGCTCAGCTCTATCTATGGATCTAGCTATCATGTCAATCAGTTCAATATTGACAATCAGATTTATGATCAAAAGCTTGATATCGATAAATTGATCTATCCTGACTTGATTAATCAGTAAGGATAAGTGCCGCTTTATCTATTGCAAAGGCAGTGGTTGTTGAGTCTTCATCATCGTTTTAGAGGGTAGCCCATGAGTCATATCAACACATATCTAACTAAGAAAACCACTCTTGGGCTCAATGTACTCTCATTTTTGATTCCGATCTTACTATGGTGTGCGGTCAGCTACCTTCCTTTTATCTGGCATCCACAAGTTGAGATTACCGATGCTGGCGCGAGTACTTATCTACAAGAGGGTAGCCGCATTGATAAAGAGGTATTTTACCGCGAAGCACAAGATGCGATGGCCTCTGATGCAGTACCACCGCAAGGAAAACTGGTCAATCCTGTCTACTTGCCAGCACCGGATGAGGTAGCCACAGCGATGGTCACTGCCTTCGTCACCCCGCCTGCGCAAGCGGATGGACCGTGGTTACATGAGAGTCTCTGGCAGAGTATCCGTACGGTATTTATCGCTTTTTTTATCTCGTCTATCGTCGGTATTCCGTTAGGGCTGCTGTGCGGATTTTCTCAAAAAATCGCACAAATTACTCAGCCCTTCGTGGAGTTCTTTCGCTATCTACCAGCACCCGCATTTGGACCTTTGGCCGTGGCAGTGCTTGGTATCTACGATGGACCAAAAATCGCCATCATCGTGATTGGGACTCTATTTCAGCAGATTTTAATCATTGCAAATACCACGCGTACTATGGATCTTGGTCTGATTGAGGCTGGTTATACGCTAGGCACGACCAAACTAAAAAGCTTCTTTTATGTACTGCTGCCTGCCGTCTTGCCCGACGTCTATCGAGACCTGCGTGTTCTACTCGGCTGGGCATGGACGTATTTGATTGTCGCTGAACTGATAGGGACGACATCTGGTATTACTTGGTTTATTGTGCAACAAGCCCGCTATCAGCATTTTGATAACGTCTATGCAGGTATTCTACTCATTGGGTTTATCGGTTTAGGTACAGATATCTTGTTGTACCAGCTCGGTAAAAAACTCTTCAAATGGAAAGCGAGTATTTAAATGAGAAATAACGATATGGTCTCTTCCGTCCCTGCAGATAGTGCTAGCACCACCCATAGCGGTGCCACTGATTATTTCAAAGCTTTGTATCAGAGAAATGTAGTGTTGCAAGTTGATCAATTGACCCAGTCGTTTGATCAAGGTGGTAGCCAAAAAGTAATATTGAAAGATGTCAGCCTAAAAATCTATGAGCGTGAGTTTGTATGTGTGATTGGTCCTTCTGGTTGCGGCAAGTCAACACTGGGGCGTATCGTTGCAGGCTTAGATGCGTATCCTAGCGGCGAGGTAGTCGTTGATAAAGAAAAAGTCAAAGGCCCAAGTGCTAGCCGCGGCATGGTTTTTCAAGGCTATACGTTATTTCCTTGGAAAACAGTCAAAGAAAATGTGATGTTTGGTCCTATCATGGGTGGCCGCAGCAAGTCGAGTGCAGAGCGTAGCGCTCGTGAGTGGCTTGATGTGGTCGGACTGACTAAGTACGAAAACCACTATCCGCATCAACTGTCTGGCGGTATGAAGCAGCGTGTTGCGATTGCTCGCGCTCTAGTCAATGAGCCAAAGGTATTGATCATGGATGAGCCGTTTGGCGCACTTGATCCTTATACGCGTCAAAAAATGCAAAAACATCTACTAGATTTGTGGCGCAATATTGACATTACTATTGTATTTATTACGCATGATATGGATGAGGCGGTATTACTGTCAGATCGTATCGTGGTACTCAAGGCCAATCCAGGAGAGGTACAAGAGATTATTGAAGTGCCGCTCGCACGTCCTCGTTCTCCCGATATTGTGACAGACAGTCATTTTTTACAACTAAAAACTCGTATCAATAGTATCGTTCACAATCCACAGCCTATTATTGATCCTGCGTTGACAGATATGCCTGATATTCCACGTATGACGCCTTTAGACACACACAAATCCGTAACATAGCCATTTGTTTTGAATTGACAAAGGCAGCGTTTGATCTCCATGCTAACCAGCACAATCGTTGCTAACCGTATGGCGCAGCGTTTATGCGTTATTATCAGTCATAAAAGCTGTAACTGGTTTATAGGTTTTGCTTAGCAATACTACTACGAGTTATCTCTGATTAACTACTGCTGATAAATACGACTGCTGTTATACTCAGTAGCGTATTCATCTGCTTGCTGATCTATTTATGACGAACAAATTTATGACTACCACCTCTTTTATTTTAACCAGCTACAACATCCACAAAGGCATGTCACCGCTGAATCGCCAAGTGAAGATGCAAGGTATTGCTCAGGCGCTAGAGTCTGTGGGTTCAGACGTCTTGTGTTTGCAAGAAGTGCAAGGCCAAAACCTTAAACGTAATATGCAATATAACGAGTACCCAGATCAATCACAGCATGAATGGTTCGGCGAATTTTTAGATTTGCAAAACAGTTACGGTAAAAACTCAGAGTATGAAAACGGCCACCACGGCAATGCAGTATTGAGTCGCTTTCCGCTAGATCCCAAACACAATGTAAATATTACGGTCAACAAGCTTGAGCAGCGCGGGGTTCTGCACTGTGAGGTACAACCTGTCGGTTGGAAGATGCCAGTTGTGGTGCTGTGCGCACACTTGAATTTGTTTGAGCGTGATCGTATCAAGCAGTATCAAGCGATTAGCGACTATGTTCGAAATGAGATTGCACCGGATCAGCCGCTTATTTTAGCAGGCGATTTTAATGATTGGAAAAAGATGTCTTGTGACAAACTGGCATCAGATCTCGGTATGATAGAAGCGTTCAAACATTGTCATGGCAAGCTGTTGCCAACCTTTCCCGCAAAACTGCCAGTACTCAGCTTAGATCGTATCTACGTGCGCAATTTGCTTGTGAAGGATGCTTGGGTACATACTGGAAAGCCTTGGTCATCGCTATCGGATCACCTGCCTATCAGTGCAGAGCTGATGCTACCCTAATACCTAACTATAATAATTCGTCTAAATGTATTATATTAGCAATCTATTGATATATGAACAATTGTCTTTATTGATCACATTATCGATTAAACATGTTTTCGATGGAAAGTGCTATTAACAGCACAACGTTTCAATAAAATGAATAACAAGTACAGCCTAATAAACAAAATATAAGGATATTCTACGATGGCAACAGCGTCTACTACTGATAATAATCAACAAGCTAACCACGACATACCTAAGACACAGCACGCCGTACTTATACGCGAGTTCGGTGAGCCTGAAGTAATGAAATACCAAGATGGTGCTGATGTCCCTGAGCTCCAAGACGACCAAGTACTGGTAAAAATTGCCTATGCTGGGATTAACCCTGTCGATTATAAGACCCGCCAAGGTAAAGGCTGGGGCGCGGAAAACATTCGTAAAGATAAGTTTGAGAATGATCAGCCAGCTATTTTAGGATTCGATGTATCAGGCGAAGTAGTCAGCAGTAATAGCGATGAGTTTGCTATCGGCGATAGAGTAGCGGCCTTGACCTTTAGCGGTGGCGGCTATGCGCAATATGTGGCAGTAGATGCCAAGTTGCTTGCAAAAGTACCAGACAATGTCACTTTAGAGCAGGCAGGTGCTTTGCCTTGTATCGGACAAACAGCACTACAATTCGTAGATTTTGCTGATATAAAAACAGGCGAGCATGTGGTGATTAATGCACCTGCAGGCGGTGTCGGTCATTTGTTGATCCAATTGCTCATGAATAAGGTGGCGCAAGATAACGTCAAGGTGACGGTAATTTGCTCACCAGAAAAGTACGCCAAGCTTGATGAGTTAATAGACGTATCTAAGCTGGCGGGTTGGATAGATTATACCAAAGATGAAGCGTTTCCTGACCTACAAGCCGATATGCTACTTGATTTAGTCGGTAATGATGCAGGTGTCCGCGCGCTTAGCGTGCTCAAATCAGGCGCCCGCGTGAATGTGTTACCTACCATTTGGGTAGATAAGCTCAAAGAAGCAGGCAGTCAAAAAAACCTAAACGTCGCGGGTTATAAGTCGCAACGTAACGGTGAAGATATGGCGCGTGTTTTACAACAAGTGGCTGATGGTAAGCTAATCTTGAAGATTCAAAAGATCTATCCATTATCTGAAGTTGTTGCCGCTCACCATGAGCTACAAAAAGGCGATGCCTTTGGTAAGATTGTCTTGGCAGCCGCTGATTGAGTGTCATGATCGCTCAAATATTAGGCAATATTAATCGGTATGTGGTCAGATTTATTAGTAATGGGATGTCTGTTGAAACCCAAGAAAACCAACTAATGACTTAACAAATCATACAAAAGTTTTATTTTGGACAACAGAACGTCCCTGTAGTCGCCGCTTATTTATCATAAGATAGAAAGTGAATGATACTAATAAAGGGAATAATATGACGACTAACAAAAAAACAAATGACCACATTGCTTACGAAGCCAAAGTCCGTGAAGATATAGAAGCGTGGAAAAATCCTGATAAAAGTGTACTTGATAAAGCGCTGTCCGTTATCAACAAACCCATCGCCCAGGCAGGTGATGCACTCATGAATGCGCCGCAATTTGGTGATGCGCTGACAAAAGCCACAGAGCAGTCTATCACCGCTTTGAATGATGCCGCAAACTGGACATTGAATAATCAGGACGTCATCGATGCTTACCAAAATGAGTCTGATATTGCAGGCTCTTCTATCACTACATTCTCTGATATTGAACGCTTAGCGATCGCTGTCGTTGACAAGCAGGTTGAACTGTTTAAAAGCAAATATGTGGCGTTAACGAGTGCCCAAGGGGTGACCACTGGAGTCGCTGGTTGGGTAGGTATTCCTGCTGACGTGGTCGGTCTCATTACAGCAAATCTACGTGCGATTGGTGAGTATGCGACTTATTATGGTTTTGACATTAATAATAAAGGCGAGCAGTTGTTTGCCATGTCTTTACTAGCGGTGGCGACGTCTGCATCAGCCGAGGAGCGCAAAGCTGCTTTGGATAATACTGATGCAATGGTCAAAGATCCACAGACGCAGGCATTTAACCAAGTTAACGAAGAGGTCATGTCACGGGTAGTGCGTCAAACGGCAACCAAAGTGGCGACCAATATGGTCAAAACAAAAGCGGCGCAGATTATTCCAGCAGTGGGTGCGGTGGTCGCAGGTGGTGTTAATGCCAGTTATACTGCTAGTGTTTGTGAAGCAGCGCATCAATGCTACAGAGAGCGTTTTTTGGATCGTAGTGCATAACTAAGATCTGTGCCTGGCTACTAACCGTACATAAAATTAGATGGTTCAATCAGCACATGGCTTAATATAGCGCCGTTATTAACGTGTGAGCATATGCCGAAATGTCAGGCTGATCCGTCCAGTAGCTACGGTCTTCGTTTTTGTAATGGTGTGCTTCCAAAAGTTTTGCGTCGCGCCATGCATGACAATTAATTGACCAGACTCAAGATGAAGTTCAACTTTGTCTTGAGTTTTTTTATGCTTAAAAACAAATTTGCGTGTGGCACCTAGAGATAGAGATGCAATAATTGGCTGATGACCAAGCTCTTTTTCGTCATCCGCATGATAACCCATACCGTCAGTCCCAGAAGGGTAATAGTTGAGCAAGCAGGTATTAAAATCGACCACAATACCAATATTTGCCAAAGCCTGCTCGATCTGTTGTTTCACGTGGAACACTGCATTTGACCACGGTACTGTCTGCCGTTTGTGCCCTGAATACTGATAGTCTGCCTCCGTCTCTCCCATCCAGACGATTTGACGGGTCGTGATATGGGTCTTACCAAACAATGTGACGATGTCTGGCTGCCACGGCAACTCATCTAATAGAGTGTCATAGAGAATATGAGCATCGTCGATAACGATACCCAAGTCATTAACCTTACCATCATAAGGTAACAAGTTATCGGTAGGAGCAGGGGCAAAGAGGTCAGTCATAGATTAATGGTCGTTATTTGCTGTTTGATAGTGATCATTGATAACCTGAGCACAGAGTGTAGGCGCCTCAATCGGCAGTAGATGACCATAATCTGGCAATGAGATTAGACTGCCATCAGGTACAAACTTGCGCCAGTTTTTACGTACTTTATTACTGATAAACAAGGTAGGCTTACCGGTGATTAACGTGTAAGGGCAGCTTAATTTTTTGAGCGCAGCATCGATATGAGGCGCACCAAAATAGTTTGCCAGCTCTTGCTCAGGTGCAAACATAAGCGTGTAGCTGCCATCAGTATTTTTGCTCAGACTTTGCTCAGCAAATATCTGCAAGTGTGTATCACTGATACGCTTATAAGCACGCTGCGCGCGTAGGCTCTGGTAGTAGTCATCAGTACTCGACCAAGTCGACTGCTTGGTTGATGTGCTTTTGAACGGTTCTTGGCTAAGCAGTACAGAGCGAGGTAATAAATTATATAAAGTGGCTTGGTTTTTGGTAAATGTGACAGGTTCTATGAGATACAGCTGCGAAAACAGCTCTGGACGCTTGGCAGCAGCGATTGCCGTGGCCGTTGCGCCTTGCGAATGTCCAATACCCACGACAGGCTTATCTTGCGTTTGTTCTAAAAACTCAATCAGCATATCAGCATCTTGCTCACGTGTGAGGCGACGGCTGTGCGGTTTATCATACCAGTAACCGCGCAAGGCAAGTGAACTCATCTCAAATTCAGCCGTCAGCTCGCTTAGTAGCGGCATGTAGGTACCAACTGTAAAACTGTTACCACCATAAAAATGCGCTGGCGCACGCTGAGTCATCGTTGACTCTACTGACTGATTGAACTGGCTAAGGTTATAGTAGCGTGCTTGTTTTCCGCTAAGGGTAATGCTGCGTGTGAATGCGTCCATAAAATAAACACTTCCTTGTGACTTATTTTCTGTGATTTATGATTTATTTTTTGTGATCTATTGGCTTATATTTTTAGTGAGTCTTAGTTGTCTTCACCTAAGAAGCCACCGCTTTGACGCTGCCACAATCTGGCATAGACGCCGTTTAACGCTAGTAGCTCATCGTGGCTACCTTGCTCGATGATACGTCCTTGATGCATGACGACCAGTCTATCTAGCGCAGCAATGGTAGAGAGTCGATGGGCGATAGCGATAACCGTTTTGCCTGTCATAATGTCATTTAGACTCTCAGTAATAGCATACTCAATCTCAGAATCTAGCGCACTTGTTGCTTCATCTAAGAGCAGAATCGGCGCGTTTTTTAGCATAACACGTGATATGGCGATACGCTGACGTTGACCACCAGAGAGTTTGACTCCGCGTTCACCTACTTGCGTATCGAGACCTGTATTGCCTTTATCGTCATATAAGTCTTTGATAAAGTCCCATGCTTGGGCTTGTTTTGCTGCAAACATAATCTCCGCGTCAGTAGCATCAGGGCGACCATAAGCGATGTTTTCACGCACAGTACGATGCAGCAACGAGGTATCTTGAGTTACCATACCTATTTGTTGACGCAAGGATTCTTGAGTGACGGCATCAATAGCTTGACCGTCGATCAAGATTTTTCCGCTATCAACGTCAAAGAAGCGCAGCAATAAGTTGACCAAGGTCGATTTGCCAGCGCCTGAGCGCCCGACCAGACCAATTTTCTCCCCTGGTTTGATGTCTAGATGAAAGTTATCTAGCAGTTTGGTATATGAGTTAGGTGTGTGCGTAGTGCCATCATGAGACTCGCTGTCTTGCACGCGCTCCTCTTCTTCAGATTCATAACTGAAATCAACATGCTCAAATACAATACGACCATCAGTGACAGTAAGCGCGCTTGCATCAGGTTTATCAACGATCGTTTGCGGTGCTGACAGTGTACGCATGCCGTCTTGCACGGTACCGATACTCTCAAACAAACTGGCTGTCTGCCACATGATCCAGCGCGTCAGACCATTTAGACGTAACGCCATAGCGGTCGCCGCCGCAATTGCCCCGACACCCACAGCACCTTGTTGCCATAAGTACAAACCAATACCTGCCGTACTACTGACCAAAATAACACTGATGAGGTGGGTTGAGACTTCCAGATAGCTGACCCAGCGCATTTGTGCATGTACCGTACCCAAGAACTGTCCCATGGCGTTTTTAGCATAACCCAGCTCACGACGTGAATGGCTAAAGAGCTTGACGGTCATGATATTGGCATAAGCATCTGTGATACGCCCCGTCATTAGAGCACGAGCATCAGCTTGAACGATGGCAGTGTCCTTGAGCTTAGGAATAAAGTACCAAATCGTTAGTGCTACTAACACCAACCAAATAATAAAAGGTATGAGCAGCAGACTGTCTAGGTTAAATAAAATCACCCCTGAGGTGATAAAGTAGACAGAGACATACATAAACATATCAGTGACAGTCATGACCGTATCGCGGACAGCGAGTGCGGTCTGCATTACCTTAGCTGAGACACGTCCCGAAAACTCATCCTGATAGAACTGCATGGATTGCCCAAGCATGCGCTGATGAAAACGCCAGCGCATTTGCATAGGAAACACACCTTGCAAGGTCTGGAAGTGGATAAACGATGACAAGGCAATCCACAGTGGGCTAACTATCATGACAGCGAGCATGATGAGCAACATGTCGCCTTTTTCTACCCATAAGTTTTGCGGTGTATAAACGCCCAACCAATCGACGATATTACCTATCCAAGCAAACAGCATGGCCTCGTAGATACCGATACCAGCGGACAAAATCATAAAGATTAGTAGCCAGCCGCGTAGGCCATTGGTACATGCCCACAAAAACTTCAGCATACCATCGCGAGGTGATGGCAATGGCATGGGTGTGTCTGGAAAGGCGGGTAGGCGGTTTTCAAAAAAGCGAAATAAAGCATTCATAGGCAGTAATAAAACATCAATAGCAGTACGTCAAGATGAACGAGAGGACTCGTTATCTAGAATCTTTACTTTTGTGATTGGGATTAGGTGCTATTTTAGCAAAATTACTAATCATACCTGCATGCTAATTGTAATTTGCTTAAGAATAGCTATGTTTTGAAAGCTTCAGTTATAACCATAATAAATAGATTGCTGTAGAAAATATATTTTGTTACATTCTACATCCAAACTTATTCACGGTTTAAATATTGCTTTTATAAGTATGATTTTATTGCAAAAATCAGCTGATTAGCAGTTATTTTATTTAATGGTCTTTATAAATATACGAACAGTAATAACTCAACATTGAAGTTCAAAAGGTAGCAGTGAATGATGTATTTAATAATAGCGGTGCTATGCAGTGTCGCCGTCTCAGTACTTTTGAAAATATTGCGCCAGAAAAATATTGATATTCGTCAGACCATCGTAGCAGGCTATCCTGTGGCTTTTTTACTGACTTGGGTATTACTAAAACCTGATGTGGGTGCCATTCATGCGCTTGATAGCGCTTGGGGCATCATCATCGCGCTTGGGGTACTATTGCCTGCCGTATTTATCATTCTGGGACGAGCCATTGAGGCGGTGGGGATGGTAGCAACCGACGCGTCTCAGCGCTTATCACTTATTATTCCTATCGTAGCGGCTTTCTTGCTATTCGGTGAGGTGCTGACTGGTACACGTATACTTGGATTGGCGTTAGGATTTTTGGCATTAGGTGCGCTTGTCTATCGACCACAGCATAACGATATTACTCGGCAAGCAAAGCATACGCCACTATGGTTATTCGGGGTATGGGCAGGCTACGGCATTATTGATATTTTGTTCAAACAAGTTGCCAAACAAGGGGCGGCCTTTCCGTTGACTTTATTGGTTAGCTTCGGGGTAGCAGGTGTATTGCTTTTAGTCTATTTACTGGTCACACAGGTACGTTGGCAAAAACAAGCACTTATGACAGGCTTGCTGCTCGGTACATTAAACATGGGCAATATCTACGCCTATGTGCGGGCACACCAAGTGCTGCATGATTCTCCTAGCATTGTTTTCACTGGTATGAATGTCGGTGTTATTGCCGTAGCGACATTGATTGGCGTAGGTGTATTTAAAGAGCAGCTGAACCGTATCAATATAATAGGATTAGTATTGGCAGTCTGCTGTGTAGGGGTGCTGTTTTTGGCGTAATGGACTCTGTCCAAAAGTATTGGCTTCATGATTTTTTAGCTATATTGTCACGTATCCTATATAGGCATACAAATCATCCTATGATAAGGTTATCTACAAATAAAACGGCTTGTATGGAATAAAAAAGCTTAGTTTATGATACTTAACTTAACCAATAAAAATAGGATGCAGGCTCAATGGAATACGATAAGCAATTACAGCGTATAAAAAATGGTTCAGGTTTTATTGCTGCTCTTGATCAAAGTGGTGGCAGCACACCAAAAGCGTTAGAGACTTATGGTGTCAACAGCGACGCTTATGATAATGATGAGGCCATGTTTGATTTGGTTCATGAAATGCGTGCTCGTATTATGACGTGTGATTGTTTTGATAGTGAGCGTGTACTTGGTGCAATTTTATTCGAAGATACCATGGAGCGCGAAGTCAACGGTAAGTCGACGGCCAATTACCTATGGGAAGATAAAAATATCGTACCATTTCTGAAGGTAGACAAAGGTCTGGCTGAGCAAATGAGCGGCGTACAAGTTATGAAGCCGATTCCGAATCTGGATCTATTATTAGATAAAGCAAAAAACTATCCCGTATTTGGTACTAAAATGCGCTCAGTCATCTATGAGCCAAACGTCGATGGTATCGAGCTTGTGGTACAGCAGCAGTTCGATGTGGCTAAGCAAATTATTTCAAAAGGCTTGATGCCTATCGTCGAGCCAGAGGTCAATATTGATAGCACTCAAAAGCATGAGTGCGAGCTACTGTTGAAGGCAGATATCCTGCGCAATCTGGAACGCTTGAATGACGAACATCAAGTGATGCTTAAGCTGACGTTACCAGAAGAGGCAGGGTTTTATCAGGAGCTGATTGATCATCCTAAAGTGCTCAAAGTAGTGGCGTTATCTGGTGGCTATAGTCGTAGCGATGCTTGTGCCAAGCTCAAACAAAACCCAGGTATGATTGCGAGCTTCTCGCGTGCTTTTACCGAAGGCTTGAGTAAGCAACAAAGCGATAGTGAGTTTGCTGAGACCATTAATGCCTCAATTGAAGAGATTTATGAAGCGTCGAAAGTGTAAACGTAGTAAATAAAAATTCGCACATAAATCATAAGTAAATAAGCCGAAAAAAGCCCTACTAGATAAGTACGCAAATACTTAAATAGTAGGGCTTTTATTATGTCAAAAGTATAGGTTATTAATCCTACACCTCTTTATATAACTGACGTCCTTCGTTGTTATATTTTTTAGTCATCTCCGCCATGCCTTGACGAATTTCCTCAGCAGTGGCTTCACCAACTTGTCCAACGAGCTCTGTATCTACCTCTTTGATCAGATGACCAGCATCGGTTAAGTCGCCTGTTTGCGGCGTTACTTTTTGGTTGGCGGCATCTTTATCCAGCCCTGCTGCATATTCGCGCACGTTTTGAGTGATTTTCATTGAACAAAACTTAGGCCCACACATGGAGCAAAAGTGTGCCGATTTGTGTGCGTCTTTTGGCAACGTCTCGTCATGATATTCACGTGCAGTATCAGGGTCGAGCGCTAGATTGAACTGATCATCCCAGCGGAATTCGAAACGTGCTTTAGATAGTGCATTGTCACGTGCCTGTGCTCCTGGATGACCTTTAGCAAGGTCAGCAGCGTGTGCAGCGATTTTATAAGTAATAATTCCGTCTTTGACGTCTTTTTTGTTTGGTAGGCCTAAGTGTTCTTTTGGCGTGACATAGCACAGCATCGCTGTACCAAACCAACCAATCATTGCAGCTCCGATGGCGCTAGTGATGTGGTCGTAACCTGGGGCGATGTCTGTGGTCAATGGCCCTAAAGTATAGAAAGGCGCGTCCGCACAAAGCTCAAGCTGCAAGTCCATGTTTTCTTTGATGCGGTTCATCGCGACGTGTCCAGGGCCTTCGATCATTACCTGTACATCGTGCTCCCATGCCACTTTAGTCAATTCACCAAGCGTACGTAGCTCACCGAACTGTGCTTCATCATTGGCATCTTGCAAGCAGCCAGGGCGTAGGCCATCACCTAAACTAAACGCCACATCGTACTGTTTCATAATCTCGCAGATATCTTCGAAATGCGTGTATAAAAAGCTTTCTTTATGATGGGCTAGACACCACTGCGCCATGATAGAGCCGCCGCGTGAGACGATACCTGTCAAACGTTTTGCGGTAAGTGGCACATAGCGTAATAGTACGCCAGCGTGAATAGTAAAGTAATCCACGCCTTGCTCTGCTTGCTCAATCAACGTATCACGGAATATCTCCCATGTAAGATCTTCAGCGACGCCATCGACTTTTTCTAATGCTTGATAAATCGGTACCGTACCAATCGGCACAGGAGAGTTACGGATTAGCCATTCACGAGTTTCATGAATGTGATTGCCCGTTGATAAATCCATAATGGTATCCGCACCCCAACGCGTGGCCCACGTCATTTTGGATACTTCTTCATCGATAGACGAGCCTAGCGCTGAGTTACCGATATTGGCATTGATTTTCACCAAGAAATTGCGTCCGATGATCATCGGCTCAGATTCAGGGTGGTTGATGTTGTTTGGGATAATAGCGCGTCCAGCCGCCACTTCATCACGAACAAATTCAGGGGTGATGATTTGAGGCGTATTGGCACCGAAGCTCTCGCCATCATGTTGACGCATATCGGTCAGTTCATGCTGCTTTTGCGTTTCGCGTATGGCGATATATTCCATTTCAGGCGTGATGATGCCACGGCGCGCGTAGTACATTTGCGTGACGTTCTGTCCTGCTTTGGCGCGACGCGGTTTATCAATATGAGCAAATCTAAGATTGGCAGTGCTGATATCACGAGCACGTGCTTGTCCGTATGAGCTAGATAGGCCGCTTAATTGCTCGGTATCACCACGTTCTGCGATCCAGTTCTCACGCAATTTTGGCAATCCACGTGTTAGGTCGATATCGACATTAGGGTCGGTATATACACCTGAGGTGTCATACACATAAAACGGCGGATTATGCTCACCGTCTTTATCTCCAGTACCACCAACAGGCGTATCAGCCAAGCTGATTTCACGCATCGGTACTTGGATGTCAGGTCTTGAGCCTTCGATATAGACTTTTCTGGAGGCAGGTAGAATACGGTGTAGGTCGCGCGCATCTTCTTCGAAACGGGCATCACTTGCGGCACGGTGAGCAGGGGTTTTTAGCGCATCTGCTTTTTTATCTGCTTTGACGTTGGTTGTGTCAGCAGCATTTGAAGCAAGCGTTGAGTTGTCGGCTGGGTTATGCGTTTGGGCTTTCGGTGCAATTGAGGTAGTGTCTGCAGTAGTCATATGCTGTCCTAGCGTGTTGGTTTTTGAATAAAAGCAACACCGCCAGTATCTGCGGGGGTAGGCATCCATCATCTAGACAAGTTTATATCATGAACCCACAACTTCGACCAAAAAATATCGTCGCGCATGGTGGTCATCAAGTATTGGACGCAGCTTTATATCCTCTCTTCTTATCTGGCTATGCATTACGCATATTAAGACAGTAGTGACGATAAAAATGTATTTCTACGCGCCCTTTGTCATAAATAACAAAGTGCTTAAGACTTCCCTGCGTCGGTACTAACCGCATCAGGTTCGGCGGGTGATCTCTCAGCGAATGTATCAAGGCGACTACTTTAATAAAGCAAGTTTAGTAAAGTGAGCCAAAAATACACCGCACCCCGAGTCTGTCAGTGTTGTAAATCAGCCTTCATACTAACAAAATTCTGTACCAACGGCTAATGGTATTTGGATACAAATATTCTGCGTCAAACACATGGTTCAATATTTTCGTGAATAATTTTTCTGAGTGTTGATAGATGAGCATGCTTAGTATTATTAGGTTGTAGACAGATTATTCAAATATTATGTAAAGCGAATGAAGGATTCTAGAAGTTGTCATTAAACTGTCATAAAGATTTGGCAAGATAACACGCATATCACAAGCAATGCTTTTTTATACCGTTGTTAAACTTCAGGAGTCCTACATGCGTTATTCGTTATTAGCAGTGGCCGTCAGTTGTACATTAATGCTTACGGCGTGTAATAAGTCAACAGATACGGCGGAGCCAACTGCTGATACTAGCAGTAGCGCTGTGACAACAGCTGAAACAACTTCTCAGACAGCATCTTCTGCTACGTCAGATTTTAAATCTGCTGAAAATATCGCTATGAATATTACAGGTGCAGGTGCGTCGTTCCCGCAGCCTATCTATGCGAAATGGTCATATGACTACAATGCTGCGACCGGCGGCCAAGTCAACTATCAGTCGATTGGCTCGTCTGGTGGTATCAAACAAATCCAGTCAAAAACAGTAGACTTTGGTGCTTCTGATGCACCGATGACGCCTGAAGAATTAGATGAAGCAGGTTTGATCCAGTTCCCAACAGTCATCGGTGGTGTTGTACCAATCGTCAACATTGATGGTGTCGAGCCTGGTGCACTGAAGCTAGACGGCACAACGCTGGCTGATATCTATTTGGGTAAAATCAGTAACTGGAATGACCCTGCAATTAAGGCGATGAACCCAGATTTGACCTTGCCAGATGCCCCAATCACAACAGTATTCCGCTCAGATGGTTCAGGTACGACGTTTAACTTCACTGACTATCTTGCCAAGGTTTCACCAGACTGGAAAGACACCGTTGGTGTTGATAAAACCGTCAAATGGCCGACCTCTGCTACTGGTGCAGG
Organism: Psychrobacter sp. NPDC078409; assembly: GCF_050268505.1. NCBI lineage: Bacteria > Pseudomonadati > Pseudomonadota > Gammaproteobacteria > Moraxellales > Moraxellaceae > Psychrobacter > Psychrobacter sp. NPDC078409. The sequence goes on along the minus strand of NZ_JBNNGW010000003.1, from coordinate 460,002 downwards.
CGGTAAAGGTAACGAAGGCGTATCAAGCTATGTAAACCGCATGAAAAACTCTATCGGCTATGTTGAGTATGCTTACGCTAAGCAAAATAAGATGTCACATACTGCACTGAAAAACGCAGCTGGTAACATCGTACAGCCATCTGCTGAGACGTTTGCTGCGGCAGGTGATATCGATTGGTCACAACAAGAAGGCTTTTATAAAGTCATCACTAACTCTGAAACTGACCAAGCATGGCCTATCGCTGCTGCGACCTTTATCTTGGTCCATAAGCAACCAGAAAATCCTCAGCAAGTCGCTGGCGTGTTGAACTTCTTTGACTGGGCTTATACCCAAGGTGATGACAGCGCCATGGAACTAGACTACGTACCATTCTCTGACACGGCAGTGGCCTTGTTCAAAGAGAAGTGGAACGAAGTAAAAGGTAGCGATGGACAGCCTGTCTACAAGCCAGCTCAGTAATTTGTTTCTGCTAAATACTATTTAGCAACCGACAAGTTATCCTCTCGAATAACTATTCTCCGGTAGTTGTTTGAGGGGTTTTAACACAGTAAATTTGATGAATACATCTCGATAGATATGCTTACTCATACCGTTTAAGTTTGTTGTGTTAAAACCTGAGATACCTCTTTTTAATATTTCGATTCATCCCATTCAATGCTGAGACACTTATGACAGACTTAAGGTCCCAACTGGCTAAACAAAAACGTTACGACGCTTTATTTGTGAATTCTACCAAAGCGTTTGCCATACTCGTCCTCCTATCTTTAGGGGGCATTTTGGTGTCTCTAATTGTTGGAGCATGGCCGAGTATTCAAGAGTTTGGTTTGGGATTTTATACCAGCAATAACTGGGATACAGTCGCCAATGAATACGGTGCATTAGCGCCTATTTACGGTACCTTAGTCACCTCATTTATCGCTATTATTATCGCGGTTCCAGTCAGTTTCGGTATTGCGATATTTTTAACCGAGATGTGCCCTAAGTTCCTCAAAAAGCCACTTGGTATCGCCATTGAGTTGTTGGCTGGTATCCCATCTATCATTTATGGTATGTGGGGATTATTCGTATTTGCGCCGTTCTTTGGTGATCACATTCAGCCATGGTTTATTGAGCACGTCGGCCCTTTGCCCATTATCGGTAAACTGTTTGCAGGTGCGCCTATGGGGCTAGGTATGTTTACCGCCTCCCTAGTGCTTGCCATTATGATCATACCGTTCATCGCTGCCACTATGCGTGATGTTTTCTCTGTTGTACCAGACTTACTGAAAGAGTCAGCCTATGGCATGGGCGCGACGACTTGGGAAGTGATGTTCAAAATTATCCTACCTTATACCAAAGCTGGTGTTGTTGGTGGCGTAATCTTGGGTCTGGGTCGTGCATTGGGTGAGACGATGGCAGTTACTTTCTTGATTGGTAATGCGTTTAATATCAGTCCAAGCCTATTCACGTCTGGTGTGACGATTACTTCGGCCTTGGCAAATGAGTTTGCTGAAGCGTCAAGTGAGCTGCATCTAGCGTCTTTACTACATCTAGGCTTAATCTTATTTGTCATCACCTTCATTGTGCTGTCTTTAGCAAAACTGATGCTCATGCGCATGGATCACAAAGCAGGTAATCGATAGATCTGTTACCGATTTATTGAACCTTGATAGATATTGATAAAAGATATGGGAAATAAATATTATGCCTGCTAACAATGCGATCAATGCACCACTACCTACTAAGCCAAACGGCGCTACCCGCTACAATCAAAGCCTGTATAACAAGCGTCGTTTGACCAACAAGTTAGGTCTAGGCTTTGCTATGTCAGCGATGGTTTTTGGCCTCTTTTGGTTATCATGGATTTTGATGACTTTGTTTGTTGAAGGCTTCCAAGGCATGGTACAGCTGCCAATCTTTACCGCTGATACGCCGCCACCAATGAGTGCAGGCGGTTTGCGCAATGCTATTGTTGGTTCGGTCATGTTGGCGTTTTCAGGCTTGTTTATCGGTGCACCTATTGGTCTTATGACAGGTATTTACTTATCTGAGTTTTCTAAAGGCAGTATGCTTGGCAAGGTCACTCGCTTTTTAAATGATATTCTATTGTCAGCGCCATCGATTGTCATCGGTCTATTTATCTACGCATTGATGGTAAAAGGTCAAAGTTTCTCTGGTTGGGCAGGCGCGTTGGCATTGGCATTGATTGTTATTCCAGTGGTCGTACGTACGACAGAAAACATGCTGAACTTGGTACCTAATAGTCTACGCGAAGCGGCCTATGCGCTAGGTACTCCTAAATGGAAGCTAGTCACTCAGGTCACGGTAAAAGCTGCGCGAGCGGGACTGACCACAGGTGTGCTATTGGCTTTTGCTCGAATCACTGGTGAGACAGCACCGTTACTATTTACCGCACTTAACAATCAATACTTCAGTACAGATATGGGTCAGCCTATTGCTAACTTACCCAATACCATTTACCAGTTTGCGATGAGTCCTTATGACAACTGGCATACATTGGCTTGGGCGGCAGCGCTGCTTATCACAGCATCTGTCCTAGTATTGAATATTTTGGCAAGATTTATCGGTGGTAGAGGTCAGCCCAAATAAGGGCTGAGAGCAGACCAGACTGTAGTACGCTACACGCTAAGCATTTACTTAAACTTATATGAAATTAATTGAGCTAGGTTGAAATATTATGAATGATGTCCTAAGCAACGTCCGTACGAACACGACTGCTGACAACTTTAATACGGCAACAGGCAGCCTATTAAATAGACCCATGTCTACTAGCGCCCAAGCTCAGCAACCAAACACTGCTGATTTTAATAAACAAACGATTCAAGATATTCCTAAGAATATGCCTGCTGCAAAAATGGAAGTTCGAGATCTAAACTTCTATTACGATGATTTTCAGGCATTAAAAAACATCAATATCGATATCGCGGATAAAAAAGTGACTGCTTTTATTGGTCCTTCAGGTTGTGGTAAGTCTACGCTACTACGTACCTTTAACCGCATGTACGATCTATATCCAGGTATGCGTGCAGAGGGCAACATCAATTTGGATGGCAAAAACATCTTGGGTAAAGACATCGATGTGAACTTACTGCGTGCACAAGTTGGTATGGTTTTTCAGAAGCCAACGCCGTTCCCGATGTCAATCTATGACAATGTCGCCTTTGGCGTACGACTGTATGAAAAATTAAGCAAAGACGAGCTGGATCATCGCGTAGAGTGGGCACTGAAAAAATCAGCGCTATGGCCAGAAGTGAAAGACAAGCTAAAAGCATCAGGGTTGTCGTTATCAGGTGGCCAGCAGCAACGTCTGTGTATCGCTCGTAGTGTGGCGACCAAACCTGAAGTGCTGTTGCTTGATGAACCGACATCAGCCCTGGATCCTATCTCGACGGGTGCTATCGAAGATTTGATCGAAGATCTGAAAAACGACTACACCATCGCTATCGTCACTCACAATATGCAGCAAGCAGCTCGCGTCTCTGATTATACGGTCTATATGTATTTGGGCGATATGATTGAGATGGGTGAGACCGATCAGATATTTACCAAACCTACCCAAACCGCGACAGAAGACTATATTACAGGTCGTTATGGCTAACATTGATTGGGATTGAAATCGGTAGAAGCAAACAAAGCTGATTGGCATGTCATAAGCCGACTTTCTAACTTCACAAGCACACCGCGCTATTAAAATATAGATTCTAGGGAATACCTCTCATGCAAAGTGATAAGCATATCTCCAAAAGTTTCGACCAAGATCTTGATGAAGCTATCCGTTTATTTTTATATATGGGTGATAGCGCGGCTAACCAAGTGGCCAAAGCCATTCACGCTCTGATCGATAAAGATGAAACACTGGCACAAGAAGTCATCGATATGGACTTCGATATCAATCGAATGGAAGTTGAGCTCGACGAGCACATTTTATTATTGGTTGCCAAGCGCCAGCCAGCTGCCAGTGATTTGCGCTTAGTCATGTCGATCAGTAAAGGTGTGGTTGATTTGGAACGTATCGGCGATGAAGCAGTAAAAATTGCGCGAATGGCCAGTAAAATAGCGGCAGAAGGCAAATCAGCATACGGCTATGCTGAAGTTCAGCATCTGAGTAATCAAGTTCGTCTGATGCTAAACAACTCGCTAGAAGCTTTTAGTCAATCAAATGCGGAGCAAGCGTTTGAAGTGATGCGTAATGATAGCGTTGTCAATACCGAATATCAGTCAGCCATTCGTGCTTTGATGACCTATATTATGGAAGACTCACGCCATGTATCAAAAGTCATTAATATTATGTGGATATTACGATCGCTTGAGCGTATCGGCGACCATGCACAAAATGTCGCAGAGCTAGTGATTAACTATATCAGTGGGCAAGACGTACGTCATTCAGACTATGCCATGGTCGAAAAAGCGGTGCAGGAAGCCAATGATCGCTTAGCTGCTCGTCAAGTTAGTACATTGTCAACCAATGAGCTAGAAACGTCAGATAGTGATGAAGGCTAATACAAAGAACTATGCTTTTTACCTTATAATAAAAAACGCGCTATAGTAAGCGCGTTTTTTTATAATTACTAAATGTAGCTAGTAGAAAGCTAGTAAATACTAACTTTCTGGTGTCCAGCCTTGTGCACGCTCATAGTCTTCGTTGTCTAAGAACTTATCACGCTGCTCTGTTAAGAACTTTTTAGCGGCAGGATCCATCATGCTGAGATGATTCTCATTGATAAGCATCGTTTGATGCTCAAGCCATTCTTTCCACGCCTTTTCAGATACGGTCTCTTGCAGCTCTTGACCTTTTTTATTAGGGAAGGGTGGATGCGGCATCTTTGGTAAATCTTGCTTATATTTACGACAAAACACAGTATTTACTTGAGGATTAAAAGTCTCAGTCATAAGGCATTCCTTATTCATTATATTAAGTGGTTAAATCAGATATCATATGAGTCTATGATAACGGTCTTGGTAGATTTAGCAAAGGGGACTAATGTATATCGTCAAGCCTCTATCCATTTGTTATAAAGTCGTTGGTAGTTGGTGTGTGACAATATTATCTACATTCAGCCTTTTTATTTAGATTTTCAAAGCTAGTGATATTTTGAAAATGACATTGGCGAAACCAGTAAAGGTAATAGGACAAATAAAAACACCCGCATAGATAGCGGGTGTTAAATTTATATTAGCAGGTTAGCTTTTATTCAAAAGTACTGATTAAGCAAAGGCTTTTAAGCGAGCGCGGCCATTGACCACCGCTTGCTTGACTTGGTTTGGTGCAGTGCCACCTAGATGGTCACGAGCTGCTAATGAGCCTTCTAGCGTTAGATAATCAAAGACATCCTCACCGATAGCATCGCTAAATTGCTGTAGCTGTGCCAATGACAAGTCACTGAGATCAACGCCCTCTTTGATGCCTAAAGCAACAGCGTTACCAACCACTTCATGAGCGTCACGGAATGCTACGCCTTGACGTACTAGGTAATCTGCCAAGTCAGTCGCAGTCGCATAGCCTTTCATTGTAGCAGCACGCATACTTTCTTTATTTGGCGTGATGTTTGGTAGCATATCAGCAAACGCTAATAGCGAACCTGTTAACGTATCAACGCAATCAAACAAAGGCTCTTTGTCTTCTTGATTGTCTTTATTATAGGCGAGCGGCTGGCTCTTCATTAGGCTAAGCAAAGTCATCAACTGACCAAAGACACGTGCCGCTTTACCGCGTACCAACTCAGGTACGTCAGGATTTTTCTTTTGCGGCATGATCGATGAGCCAGTACAGAAGCGATCTGGTATCTGCACAAAATTGAACTGCGCTGACATCCAAAGAATAATCTCTTCGCTCATGCGTGACATATGCATCATCAAGATAGAAGCCGCTGAAGTAAATTCAATCGCAAAGTCACGGTCCGAAACAGCATCGAGTGAGTTTTGACAGATACCTTCAAAACCTAGCAATTCAGCAGTGATGGTACGATCGATTGGGAAAGTCGTACCAGCAAGCGCTGCGCTACCAAGTGGCATCTGATTGATACGGCGACGTGCATCGACAAGACGCTCAGTATCGCGATACAACATCTCAAACCATGCCATCACGTGATGCCCAAAGCTAACAGGCTGTGCCGTTTGCAGATGAGTAAAGCCTGGCATGATAGTATCAGTATGTTGCTCAGCCAAATTAAGCAAGCCACTTTGCAATCGTACTAATAACTCAATAATATTATCAGTCTCTTCGCGCAACCATAGGCGAATGTCTGTGGCTACCTGATCGTTACGGCTACGACCAGTGTGTAGCTTTTTACCAACGGCACCTATAATGTCAGTCAAACGTGACTCGACGTTCATATGCACGTCTTCAAGGGCGATCGACCAGTTAAACTCACCTGCTTCAATCTCGCGCAATACTTGCTGAAGGCCATCAATAATAGTGGCGACTTCATCAGCAGTTAAAATATCACATTCTTTCAGCATCGTTGCATGCGCAATTGAGCCTTGAATATCGTGACGAGCAAAGCGTTGGTCAAAGCCTACAGAAGCAGTAAAGGCGGCAACGAAGCTATCTGTCGCTTCACTAAAACGCCCGCCCCACATTTGTTGGCCTTGGCTACTAGCAGGCGCAGTCTGCGTTGTGGTACTTGTTATAGAAGCATCTGTGCTAAAATCAGAGTCAGATGAACTTTTACTTGATTCAGGATTACTAGGTTTTGAAGAATTGGCGTTCATATCGGTACAAGACAAGTCAAGAGAATAAGAACTCGAGTATAGCAAATGATGAGGTTGCCTTACTAGCTACACGCTTAGAGTTTTTTATTCCTAAACTCATGGAAATCATGAGGCCTTGGCAGTGGCTGACATATATCTTTTTTTGGTCACTGTTTTTGACGGTGATTGAGCGCCATGGTCTATCAGGCTGGTCTGATTTTATTATCAAGTTTTTTTCTCGCGTGATACAAAATGCACTGACAGTTATTCCCGCACTATATTTGGTCGATTATTTGCGTCCTGTCTTCAAAAACGCGAGCATTCCTAGTGTGAGTTTGCGTATTGTCATGCTCATGATGTTTTCTGCCACGGTCTCTATGGTGTTGGTGGTTTTGGTTATGATCAATCTAGGGTGGATGGAGTATAACCGTCAAGCTTTTGTCATTAATTTGCTTTTCAACACAGTGCTTACCGGTGGTTTTACTGCTGTGTTCTTATTGTATTTTTTGCGTAGCTATCGTGAGCTTAATGCGCTTAAGTTGTCCTTTGAATATAAATTGACTGCGCAAAACGATCTAATAAAAGCGCGTACGGCTCCGCACTTTTTCTTCAATACTATCAATACACTCGTATCACTGATTGAGTCAAACCCGCCTAAAGCCGCTGACTTATTACAGCACGTCTCTGCATTGTTCCGTGCTAGTTTTAGTGGTACACGCGAGATTAGCTTCGAAGAAGAGGTCGATCTCTGTGAGCATTATTTGGCGATTGAATCTAGTCGTCTAGCAGATAAGCTCGAAGTCAATTGGAAGTTACCTGAAGAAGATATCATGTACGACATGGTTATCACTGCGCTAACGCTACAAAGCGTGCTAGAGAAAATACTGCTCAATGTGGTAGAGATGACCACAGAAACTATCTGCATTAATATCGAAGTCACGTGGGAACAACACCGAGTTAAAATCATGATTGATGTTGCGCTTCCCAAAAAGACACTAATCATTAATCATGACTTGCGCCAACATATTGATTTCTATATTCAAGCTGATCGTTTGCGCGCCCATTTTGGACAAAGTGCTGATATACAAAGCTCGATAGCCAGTACTCAAATTATCACTATCATCGACTATCCTCTACAAGACGTCGGTTTATAACTTACTGTTCTTTATTAGCTTTCTTCATTTTTTCAACTCCTAAAAGCCTATGTGGCATACTTATTGCATCACCATGTATAGGTATCACAGTTTGTGTTTGATAAATAATGATTACGAATCAGTAATATCATAACTACCGTGAAACACAATTACACCATATAAAATCTACCTATAGCAGGAGTATATTGTCCGCTATAAAAACTGGTAGTTTTCGTCAGAATTTTATTAAATGATTTAGGTTTTATATTCTAAGTGATTGATAATGAGTGCTAATATAGCCGTAATACTATTGAAAAAAATATTAAGTATGTCCTTGGATGGGAGTTTGCATGCGTATCGTAGTTTGTGATGATGAGCCCTTAGCGCGTGAGCGCTTGGTGAGAATTGTACAGGAGTCAGGCCATGAGGTAGTTGCTCAGGCCACAACAGGTGCAGAAGCCATCGTCGCTGTAAAAACCCAGCAGCCAGATATTATATTATTAGATATCCGAATGCCTGAAATGGACGGAGTGCGCTGTGCTCAAGAGCTTGCCAAACTTGAGCATCCACCAGCGATTATATTTGTGACGGCATACGACCATTATGCGATCGCAGCGTTAAAAGCCAATGCAATTGGCTATTTGTTGAAACCTGCAAACAAAGATGAGTTACTAGAGGCATTAAACAAAGCAAAGAACTTAAATGCCGCTCAACTAAATGAAATTCGCAAGCTTGAAGACCCGACAGCACGTCCGATACGTGAACATATCGCTGCTCGTACGCATCGCGGTGTTGAACTGATTAAGCTAAAGGATATCTACTATTTTGCAGCAGATCAAAAATACGTCAAAGTGCGTCACAAAGATGGCATGGTATTGATTGATGAAACGCTAAAAGAGTTAGAGCAAGAGTTTGATGATCGTCTGTTCCGAGTACATCGCAATGCCATTATCAACCTTAGCTATTTAGACTTTCTAGAAACTCTAGACGCAGGTCAGTATCAGATACGTTTTAAAGGTATTGATGAGACGCTAGCGGTCAGTCGTCGTCACTTACCTGCCTTACGTGATAAAATCCAAAGCATGTAATAGGCTGTCCTGATAGCGACCAATCATTCCATATCATCAAACCCTTATTTATGCTTAAATAGGGGTATTTTTTTGCGTCAGCATCTACTATTAATCATTTGAGTCGCCTATTCTTTGGCAAACTTGCCCTATCGAGTAATATCGATATTATTCAGTATAAATATGAATAGTACTGACATAGGGACTATAGCCACTATAGTATTAGTATCGAACTTATTGAGGCCCTTTATGAGCAATCCGCAGCAACCTATTTTGACTACTCTAAATATCGCTACACGTCAAAGTCCTTTAGCCTTATGGCAGGCCGAGCATATCCGTGATCGTTTATTGGCGTTGTATCCTAATCTGACGATTAATTTACTAAAAATTGTCACTAAGGGTGACAAGATTTTGGACACACCTTTGGCCAAAATCGGTGGCAAAGGATTATTTGTAAAAGAGCTTGAACAAGCGCTGTATGACAAACAAGCAGATATTGCAGTGCACTCGCTAAAAGATGTGCCCATGCAGCTTCCCGAAGGCCTCACATTAGGCGTCTACTGTAAACGCGCCTCCCCAACAGATGCCTTTGTCTCAAACACTTATAATAGTATTGATGAGCTACCACAAGGTGCAGTCGTTGGGACATCGAGTTTACGTCGTCAATGCCAGATCAAAGCCTATCGTCCTGACCTGCAAATCAAAACGTTGCGCGGCAATGTAGGCACTCGTTTGGGCAAGCTAGATGCTGGTGAATATGATGCCATTATTCTGGCAACGAGCGGCTTGCAACGTATTGAGCTAAACGCGAGAATACGCGGTGAGCTTGATATCGCAGCTTGCTTACCTGCAGTTGGGCAAGGTGCTTTAGCAATCGAATGCCGTGAAGGCGATGAAGAAGTGCTCAATTTACTTGCACCACTCAATGATGACAAAGCTCGTATTCGACTTATCGCTGAGCGCGCCCTGAACCGTCATTTAGAGGGCGGCTGCCAAGTACCGATTGCCGCTTATGCAGTTCTGCAGACAGCTGAAGAAACCAGTGTTAATAATGACAACAATGGTGATAACGGCAATAACGACAGCGGGAATGTGCTGTGGCTACGTGGTCGAGTGGGTCAGGCCGATGGTAGCGAGTTGTTGAAAGCGGACAAACGAGCTACGTTGGTTGGGACACAAGCTGAGCAAGAAGCCCAAGCCAATCAATTAGGTATCGATGTCGCAGAAATGCTGCTTGCTGATGGCGCAGGCGCTATTTTGTCAGCCATTTATCAGCCTGAGTAGTATAAGTACAGTCGCTATAGGTTTGATTAACCGTAAGATAGGCTGATCTAAGCATCAGCCATTTTTATATACTTAAGCCTTTTTCATTCGTTTTTGTCATGGTATATCGATGTCATCAGTGCCAACTCAAGCTACATACACAACTTCTCATAGGAATTGTTCTAATGAGAAGTCAAAAGTAATGCCGCAAATTGTCATCAATACTCGCCCAGTAGAGCGAGCAACATCGTTGACGCAGCATTTGCAAGCGGCAGGATTGATAGTGGTTGATATGCCAATGTTGACGCTACGACCACGTCAAACAACTGATCTAGATATTGCATTAATGCATCAGTGGATGGCGGGGGAGTACAAAGCACTTGTTGTCGTAAGTCCAACTGCAGCGGCTTCAGGGTTAGCCGTTTGGCAATCACTTGAAAATGAAAAGCGTAAATACAAAGCGAAAGATAGTAATGGCAAGTATGTGCAGAGATTGTCAGAAGGCTTGTCACTACCTAGTCCTCTGGTTGCGGTTGGTAAAGCAACGGCGGCAGAGTTCAGTCAGATGCGTATAGATGCAACAAGCTATCAAATACTTCAGCCTAAGACGGCCAATAACGAAGGCATGCTAGCAATGCCTGAAATTGATAGCTTACAAGCAGGCGATAAATTGCTGATATGGCGCGGGCTTGGTGGACGTCGATTATTGGTTGATACATTGCAGGCGCGCGGTGTACATATCGATAGTATTGCTTGGTATGAGCGTACGATGCCTATCGATGCAATAGCTGAGTATCAGCAGTGGCAACAAGATTTTCTTACTCATAGTACTGCGTCAGATATTGCCCTACTAAAGCAGTCAAAGCCAATAGTCGTAATCAGTAGTGCGGCAGCTTTTGAGCATTGGTCAAATATCGTCAATGATGGCCAATCAAAGATAATAAACAAAGAGCAAGATTCTGATGCAGTGGCTAATACAACACAGCTTCTATCGCTTACGTTAAAAGATTTTTCTTACGTTGTGTTGGGTGAGCGTTTGGCCAATATGGTTGCCGCACAGCAGTTGAGCTACTGGCGAGTAGAGGATTTGTCGCCAGCTACGATTCTCTCAGCTATTCATTCTAAAATATAATACCTTAAACTTCTCATTTACTTTAAACATGTTTATCTATACCAATAACGGTACTGCCTTATGTCAATGAATTCTGAGTCCTTATCTAAGGATCCTTCAACTGTTCAGCAGCGCCGGCAAGCAAATATTTTGCTGCTACGGATGCAATGGCTGGTTATCTTATTACTGATCGCTGCATTATTGTGGCTATATATTAGTCAGCAGCGCTTTCAGCATAGTGTCAACGATCGTTTGCAGAGTAGTGAGCAAGTAATCAGTCGATTAAACGAAATGGACGATCGTCTATTTGCCATGAGTCAGCAGACGTTGCCAGAACCTAGAGTTAAGGCCAGTAGCCAAGCTCAGAATCAGTTGGATCTGTTGCGTATCCAAATCAAAGCTGCTGATAGACTGTTGGCGGATAATAATGACAGTGCCGCGATTGAGTTATTGCGAGGTCTACATTGGCAGTTATCGCAAAGCAGTAATGAGATTGCGCCTGCGTTAACCATCGTTATCAAGCAAAGTTTGCTCAAAGATATTGAGCGTCTGCAGGCCCAAAGCTCGCAGCCAAGCCCGTGGCAAATACAAAATCTGGCGATTCAAAACATTCAGGAGTTTTTGCACAGTCATGAGCGTCTTGGCAGTTATGAAGGTACGGATTTACAGCGTCGAGAGCTGGTAGATGCAGCTACTGAGAACAGACAGCAGCTCAAAGCGAATGATACTTCAGCGACTAGTGATACAAATTTAACGCGTCGTCAGCTCACTATTCATGAAGTCATCATGACGTTAAATTTAGCAAGCCAAGCCAGCAATATGCGTAAGCAGGATCAACTGGTCAGCTATTTGGAGCAAGCACGCAAACAGTTAAAAACGTTGGTGTCTAAGGCCTCAAATAGCGACAATAAAAAGTCAGTACAAGCTGGCGCGATTGGCATTGTACAAGCAGATAAAAAACCAATCGATGGTCAAAGTAATCTTGAGACAATGAAAGCACCGAGTGACATACCAGAAGTAATTGTGTGGCTAAATCAGTTGATTGCTCATGCACCAAAACCAACGCCATTATTGACGACAGAAATTTTGGATAAGCCTCAACGCTAACGGAAGCTAGTCACAATAGTTAATACAGAAAATATAAAATGTAAGGTAAGCAATGACCCATTCCAATGAAAAGTCAGCATCTATGTTTGATACAGCAAACGAACACCGCCCTGAATTACTAGCTCATTATCCTGTTATTCATCATCAGCCGATACAGTGGGGAGAGATGGATGCCTTTAATCACCTGAATAATGTGGTTTACTATCGTTACGCTGAGTCAGCACGCATTAGTTATTTGCATGCGCTAGGTATGTTTGATGGCAATATGGTCACTGTCTTAGCCCAGTCTAGCTGCCAGTATTTACGCCCAGTTACCTATCCTGATACGTTATTATTAGGAGTTCGTTGTAAGCGTTTAGGCAATACGAGTATGGCGATGGAATATAGTTACTATAGTACCGCGCAAGAGATCATCGTTGCTACGGCAGAGGCCGTGGTAGTGCGTCTAGATAGTGATGGAAAAAGTAAATTGCCATGGACGGCGGCAGAGCGTCAACAGCTGTTAGCACTGGAAGCCAAGTTTGGTCATACGCCTGAGCTTTAGGGCATGTTCTATATGAATCGATTACTTATTTTATCGAAAAAGCTATCTTGAATTAAAAGCTAAAAACAAAAAAGGCACGCTAACATAATGTCAGCGTGCCTTTTTTATCACTCATTCTTCAACTAATCTCTTAAACAGTCGTTAGTCTTGTTGCGGCGCATGAACAAAATCAACCACGTTTAGATCAAAACCTGACAATGCAAAAAACTTCATTGGTGATGACAATAAGCGCATATCACGGACACCTAAATGACGTAATATCTGTGCACCAACACCGATACTACGATATGGCTGTTGCGTGATGGTTGATTGCGACTCGTTGTCTGCAGCTTTGTCCAACGCATCTCCCAAATCAACTGGCTGATTGCTACCAATCCATACGAGCACACCGCGATCTGAAGCACTGATTTCTTCTAATGCTGACTGTACGCTCCAACCACTACGGCCAGTCATATCATTTTTAGCTGCAAACAAATCGCGTAATGGGTGGAAACCATGAACACGTACGGTACTGACGCCTTCACTGACATCACCTTTTACCAAGGCTAAATGTGTTTCTTCAGCACCAAACTCACGGAAGCGATGTAGCGTAAAAGTACCGTGTTCAGTTTCAAACGGATGTGACTCAATTTCTTCTACCGTTTGCTCATTAGCGATACGGTAGTTGATAAGGTCAGCAATCGTGCCTATCTTGATGTCATGCTCTTTTGCAAATATTTCAAGGTCGTCACGGCGCGCCATCGTACCATCTGCATTGATAATCTCTACAATTACCGCTGCTGGCTCTAGACCTGCTAAACGTGCTAAATCACAACCCGCTTCTGTATGGCCTGCACGGTGAAGAACACCGCCGTTTTGTGCCATAATTGGAAAAATATGTCCAGGCTGAACAATGTCTTCAGGCTTTGCTGACGAAGATACCGCCGCCTGAATAGTACGTGCACGATCACCAGCAGAAATACCGGTGGTGACGCCTTCAGCCGCTTCAATAGATACAGTAAAGTTGGTGCTAAACTTCGCCTCGTTACGATCTGACATCAGTGGCAGTGCTAATTGCTGGCAACGTGCTTGTGATAAGGTCAAACAAACCAAGCCACGCGCGTGAGTAATCATAAAGTTAATATCTTCAGGGCGTACATGGGTCGCTGCCATGATGATATCACCTTCGTTTTCGCGGTCTTCATCATCCATCAAGATGACCATTTTTCCAGCACGAATGTCTTCGATAATCTCAGGGATTGCATTTAAACTCATAGTAAATCTCAATATTTTATTATTTATAAATAGGTGTCATTTGGAATATAGGGCTCTATCTGCTTATTGTAGCAGTAGGTAATACAAAGCGCTGTTACGGTCAAGCAAAGCGCTACTACGGTCAAGTAAGTCGCGCTATAAGCAATATAATTTGATATAAAAGTGACTCGCTTAATTGCTTGTATATATCATTATGAGGTTATTTTAACGCTTTTCAGCGTCACGTGCTGCGCCATCTTCCCACTATATCGTTCAGTATGTCAAAAATAGTCATAAATATTATCAATGAACATTAAAACTGACTCATAAATCTGTGCGTTAACTTTTTTATTAACTTAGATTTTACGCGATTACTCATTACTTGCTGCTTGAGTTTTTAGCCAATCCATAAATTGCTTACTATGCTGCTCACGCTGATTATCTGCAAACTCGTAAAAACTGGTACCAACCAAATTATCTGGTAAGTAGCTTTGTGGATAGTAATGGTTAGGATAATCATGCGGATAAGCATAACCTTGACCGTAGCCTTGACTACGCATCAGTTTGGTCACGCCATTGCGCAAGTGTAGCGGTACAGGTGAGGCATCTTTTTCAGCCAACGCCATCGCAGCATTGATTGCTTTATAAGTGCTATTGCTTTTGGCACTGGTCGCTAAATACACCACGACTTGACCTAAAATAATACGCGCTTCTGGCATGCCAATAGATTGCACACTACGCAATGCTGCATCAGCTAGGAGTAAGGCATTAGGATTGGCATTACCAATATCTTCACTGGCCAAAATCACCAAGCGCCGCGCAATAAAATCAGCAGGTTCGCCGCCTACGAGCATACGTGCCATCCAATACAATGCCGCATCCGGATCGGAGCCACGGACTGACTTTATCATCGCTGAGATAATATCGTAATGCTGCTCACCATCTTTGTCATATCTCACCAAAGCAGTCTGGGCTACTCGGCTGACCAATTCATCATCGATAATCACTGGCAACTGCTTAGCATCAGCGGTCTGAATGGCTAACTCTAATAAGTTTAGCGCTTTTCTAGCATCACCGTGGGCCAGCTGACTGATGGTATCTTTTGCTTGTAAGTCGACGGTTAGTTTTTTGAGTATATTATCTTCTGAAAGCGCTCGTTGTAGCACGGTACTTATCTGCTCAGGTGTTAACGGCTCTAAACGATATACTTGGCAACGTGATAGTAGAGCGTTATTGACACTAAAAGATGGGTTTTCAGTGGTAGCACCAATCAAAGTAATATCACCAGACTCTACCGCACCTAATAGAGCATCTTGCTGTGCTTTATTAAAGCGATGAATTTCATCAATGAAGACCACAGGTGATTCAAACGCCAACGAATCTTTATTATCTAGGACTTCGCGTAACTGTTTGACACCAGTATTTAACGCGGAGAGCGCATGAAAAGGTCGATTAACGGCATCGGCTAACAACATCGCAATGGTTGTTTTGCCAATACCTGCTTCACCGTGCAGGATAATAGATGGCAGATGCCCTTGCTCTACCAAACGGCGTAACGGTGCACCAGCTGCCAGCAAATGCTCTTGACCAATAATATCAGTAAGAGAAGTAGGGCGCATACGCTGAGCAAGTGGGGTATCGGCGTGGAAGTTAGGTGGCATAAGACTCTCTATCGGAAAATAAAAAAACTATCTACTAGCTGCAATGGTAGTAATGGCAAGGCATCTATAGCTAAACCCAAATAACATCATACTAAGCTACCTTTATGATTTTCATTGGGTTTCGACACTCATATACGTTTGGCATGATTTTCGCAGCAATTTTATAATATTAATGAGTATTAGACATCAGCAGTAGAAGTAGGCTAGTTTATAAGGATGGTACTTGTTACAAATCATACGTGCTAGGTTAACGCAAAAATATGTTAATGAAAGCTAACTAAGCGTATAGCTTGTGTCCGGAGCACTTTAGTTTTCGTCATTCATCTATATTAACGGCTCTACTATTAACAGTTCTACCGTATCGATGGGAAAAGCTGGCCAATCGCGACCATTAACTATTAGAAGTAGCTTACCAAAGATGTAGCTTATCAAATATAAGGTATTACATTAACGATGTCTGAACCGATTCTTAAACGCTTATTCAATCGTTACGTGCGTAGTGATACAGGCAAGCAGCAGTCACGTTATCTGACAGCTGGCGAGATAGCGTTGGCGTATTCAGTATTTGGTGACAGCATCAAACTTGATGAAGTGCAGTTGAAGACAGCGTGGTGGGTACTAAAACATTATGCAGTCAGTCCTAATGGCAATATTTATTTTAATTCAGTCGATTGGATTACGGATTTTAGCGAAGCTCCACTGAGCAAACAAAGCTGGCTCATACACGAGCTAACGCACATATGGCAGTTACAGCAAGGCTTAAAGGTTGTACGCGGAGCGATCATCAACCGAAAATACGACTACGTGTTAGAAACAGGTAAATCATTTTTTAAATATGGTATTGAGCAGCAGGCACGCATGGTTCAAGACTATTTTGTACGTCGTCAGCGTGGTCAGAACTGCCAAGAGTGGGAAGCTTGTATTCCATTCTTGACGGTGCAGTCTATTGTTAAGGCAGAAAGTACTGATGGTGCATCAATCATCTAATTTTTAAAAGTAACAGTAAGCTTGGCTATGATAAGTCATAACCGAACTATAGAACTATAGAACAATTGAGCTCTACATTAATTGAAACATATGGCAGTTGGATAAATACTGGATAACTATATTGGACGATTTAACAGTCAACTGTGTCGCTAAAAAACAAAGAATAATGAACCGCAATTGTAATTTACCCTTTAATAATTTTGCTTTACCAAAGGATATGTACTCTCATGTTTAAATTTTTGTCAGTAAAGCCTAATGTTGATACTCGATATCCACCGACCTTGCTTGTAGCCGCACTGTCAGGAGTGTTGTTTTTGACAGGCTGTCAGCAGTCTGACACATCACCTGTAGCTGATGACAGTCAAACCAGTGAAAAAACAAGCGTAGAAGACAGTCAGCCTATGCCAAAAAGTGACTCAGCTGCGGCGCGCATAAAACAATTCCAGCCGATATATGTCGCACAGGCGCAAAGTTTACAGAGACGATTGCAAGCAGAGTATGAGTCATTGCAAGCGGCAGATGCGTCAGACAGTGAGGAGCTTTTATTACTGAATACTAATAATAGTGAAAATACAGATAGTAATAACGAAGTAGCGACCGATAATACCGCTCCTAACGCAAATACTACCGCTACCAGTCCTGAAGAAGTGGTGCCATCGGGTAGTTCAGAGGTTGACACGAAAGATGTAGATGCAGAGGTTGACGTCAATACTAGCACTGAAGTTGGTGAGCGTGACTTAACGGTTTTAAAACGTATCAGTCTTGAGCCGCGTAAACCTGTTATGTTGACCGAGGACCAAATCATAGAACGCTATCAGCAGACCATGGACGCTTTATATCAACCGGTGACAACACCGCTCAGTGCAGAGGATTCTGATACATTAATCAATGTGGCGACCTTGGTTCCGCAGTTATTTGAGCATGCAGAGATTGCTGGTAGAGTGAGTGCGAAAAGTCCGGCACTTGCCCGTTTAATCATTCAGCATCAGGTATGGGAACAAATAGAAGCTCAACAAGTGGTTGATATGCAGCAAATGAAACAGCAGCAGCAACAAGAGTTTGAAGCGCTAATGGCTAAATTTAATGAAACCATCGAAGGATACGATGAGCAGATTGCCAAATATGAGCAAACGTTAAAAGAGTTTCAGTAACTGACTATAATTTTACAAACTCACTTAGTTAGTCATTTCTCATAAAACAGCCAGTATCTAATAAAGAGAGTTAAGACAACAAAAAATCCCGCACGATGGCGGGATTTTTTATTGGATAACGATTATTTTTGCTTACTTGCGATCTTCAACTTTTACAAAATCACGGCGCGTTTCACCAGTGTATAACTGACGTGGACGACCGATTTTGAACGGTGCACTGTGCATTTCTAACCAATGGCTGATCCAACCTGAAGTACGAGCCAATGCAAAGATTACGGTAAACATTGACGTTGGGATACCAATGGCTTTCAAGATGATACCAGAGTAGAAATCAACGTTTGGATATAGGTTACGCTCGATGAAGAACGGATCTTCTAACGCAATTTTTTCTAGTGCCATTGCCAATTCAAGCTTAGGATCGTTGATACCTAGTGCTTCTAGTACTTCATCACAAGTCTCTTTCATTACTTGAGCACGTGGATCGAAGTTTTTGTAAACACGGTGACCAAAGCCCATTAGCTTCACTTCACGGCTTTTCACTTTTTCCATGAATTCAGGCACGTTCTCAACAGTACCGATTTCGTCTAGCATCTCAAGAACAGCTTCGTTCGCGCCGCCATGTGATGGTCCCCAAAGGGCTGCGATACCAGCAGCGATACACGCATAAGGGTTTGCACCAGTAGAACCAGCTAAACGTACCGTTGACGTAGAAGCATTTTGCTCGTGGTCAGCGTGCAAGGTAAAGATTTTGTCCATTGCGCGAGTGATAACGTCGTTTTTCTCGTAGTCTACGTCAGCAGGCGTTGCAAACATCATGTATAAGAAGTTTTCTGCGTAGTTGAAGTCGTTACGCGGATACATGAACGGTTCGCCTTGTGAGTATTTATAACTCATTGCAGCAAGCGTAGGCATCTTAGCAATCAAACGAATAGCTGTGATTTCGCGATGTTCTTCATTGCTCACGTCTAGGTCTTCATGATAGAACGCTGATAAGGCACCAACGACACCAACCATGATAGCCATTGGATGCGCGTCACGGCGAAAGCCTTCAAAGAACTTACGCAATTGATCGTGAACAGGAGTATGCTCGCGGATTTTTTCAAAAAATTCTGCTTTTTGCTCAGCAGTAGGTAGGTCACCATGTAAAAGTGCATAAGCAACTTCTAGGTATTCAGCATTGTTCGCTAGCTCGTCGATAGGGTAGCCGCGGTGTAATAACTCGCCTTTGCCACCATCAATATAAGTAATCTTTGATTCAACAGGAGCAGTTACTTTAAAACCAGGGTCATAAGACCAAAATCCTGAGTCTTGTAAAGCAGCAATATCGATAACTGGGCGCCCTAAAGTACCTTTAATAATAGGAAGTTCGTATTCTTCACCATTCACGGTTAGTTTGGCATTAGTATCAGCCATAAATTGCTCTCCATTGGTTTGACTTGTTAGAATAAATTACTACAGACGCATACCCTCGCGTCATTGTCGGTTGAACGGTAAAAGTGCATTCAACTCATTTAGTACGCAGGGTATATTAGCAGCAATTCTTTATGATTTGAAAAAACTTTTATGGACCATGTGTCCAATTGGCGCGGTGTGGCGGTAGTTATTCGCTGTAATTTTTGTATCAAAATATGTCTGTCAGGTTATTTTGCTTAAAATTCATCTGTTTTTGAGCAAGTTTATAGCAGCATTATCGAGCCAATATTTTGGGTTCTTAAATATATTTTAGAGACAAATCTCATAAATAATGACACCAAAAACTGGCAGACTATACCTAGTAAGCGGATTAAAGTTTGTCATAATAATCACTATTAAAACCAGTATTATTCTTATCCATTCATTTATTGATTAAATATGTATATATTCTTACTGAATGGATAAATTTGTAATTATTGCTCAGGCATTTTATAATTGTAGGAATTAACTGGCACTAGCTTTGCGCGAATTAATAAATGACCATGTTATAGTGTCGTTCAGAGCGTCTTCTATTCATGCTTATTTACGATTGTCTGGTGTTACGATAGACCAAACCGCATTCTATGGTTTGAATTTTCTTCTTAACCAATCTTTTTTATTTGTTTGGCACAAGATTTCAAGTGCCCAATATAGGGTCTGCTCTGATATGGAAGACATATTAACGTTGTCTTACTATTCATACGACCTCTAAAATAGACTGGTTAGTCGATATTACTCATGTTTATTTTCTTTGTTGTATAATAGATAGGTTGTTTGATAGGCCTGTCGATTCGACAAGCGACATTGAACAGTCTATCAATACCTTTATATACATAATCCTTTCTTCATATTTAGCGCAAACTAAACGAAGTCAGCTAGCTCTTCCTTACTTTATTCGTCTCGTGTGTTGCTCAATGCTCAATTGACACTATTTATGTCATGCGTTGATAGCAGATACAGGAGTATAACCGCAAAAGGATGCCCGCTGTGAAAAGCAACCGACCTATTGATCTGCCTTTAAGCCAAGTGATTAGCGTTAATCGCTCACCGATCGCGATCGCCTCTATCTTGCATCGTATCTCTGGCATTATTCTATTTTTATTGATTCCTGTCATGTTATGGATACTACAGAACTCATTGGCATCGCCTGAGAGTTTTGCGACCGTATTTGACAACGTACTTGTGCGCTTTTTGGCATGGATATTTGTTGCCGCCATTGCATATCATTTTGTAATGGGTATCAAACATTTATTTGCTGATATGGGCATGAACGAAGAGCTAAAATCTGGCCGCACTGCCTCTATGGTAAGTTTTGTGATTGCAGCGATTTTAGTTGTCGCGTCATTTGTATGGGTGATGTTCTAATGAGAAAAAATGATTCAGGAATCAAAAGTGCTACTGGTCTGACAGGTTCAGGCTCACGTGATTGGATTGTCCAGCGTATTAGTGCTGTTGTTTTAGCCGTTTATAGTGTGGTATTGCTGGGCTTCTTTTTGACCCATGGCGATGTCACTTTTGTTGAATGGTCATCATTTATGACCAGCCTACCAATGCGTCTATTCAGCTTGGTTGCAGTACTTGCATTAGCTGGTCATGCTTGGGTTGGGATGTGGACAGTATTTACTGACTATATTACATCTGGCAAGATGGGTGAAAGTGCGCCAAGACTACGTTTGGTATTACAGACTTTGATGATTATCGCTATTTTAGTATTTCTATTTTGGGGCATCATGATTTTTTGGGGTAACGGTTTCGGTATCGCTGCCGTTTAACCATCTCATAAAAAGCTCTGATATCTATATATAACGACGGATGCATCCAACTGATACATTAGTTGGCAAAGTGTTTTTAGAGTCATCCGTTGATAGCCAAGAATAGTCATAGCATTGGACTGGCATTACTGATCAGCTAATCTGATTATAGTTGAGTAGGCTTAGTTCAGTATAACGATAGATATGCAAATTAAGTGGTTAACGACTATTAAGACTCTTTATTTTATAAGCGTATGAAATGGCCAAATAGTAAGCCTTTATAGCTGTAATAGAGATGTCTCAAAAAGTCTTTGATTTACTTTTACGCATTAACAGGCATTAGGAAAACCGTAATGGCAACTAGACAAGACAATACCATTAGTAATATCAAGACCCTAAACTACGATGCAGTTATCGTTGGTGGCGGCGGCTCAGGTATGCGTGCTTCATTGCATTTAGCGGAAGCGGGCATGAAGGTTGCAGTCCTTACCAAAGTATTCCCAACGCGTTCGCACACAGTTGCCGCTCAGGGTGGTATCGGTGCAAGTTTGGGTAACATGAGCAATGACAACTGGCACTTTCACTTCTATGATACCGTTAAAGGATCAGATTGGTTGGGTGACCAAGACGCTATCGAATATATGTGCCGTGAAGCGCCAAAAGTAGTCTATGAGCTTGAGCACATGGGCATGCCGTTTGACCGTAACGAAGACGGTACGATCTATCAACGTCCATTCGGTGGTCATACGTCTAACTATGGCGAAAAAGCAGTACAACGTGCTTGTGCCGCTGCTGACCGTACAGGTCATGCACTACTACATACGCTATATCAGAAAAACCTAGAGCAGGGTACTGAGTTCTTTATCGAGTGGATTGCCCTTGACTTGATCAAAGACGAAGCTGGTAATATCAACGGTGTCGTCGCACTTGAGCAAGAGACGGGTACGATTGCAGTATTCCAGTCACCAATTACTGTCCTAGCGACAGGTGGTGCTGGTCGTATCTTCGCAGCTTCTACCAATGCTTATATCAATACTGGTGACGGTATTGGCATGGCAGTACGTGCTGGTATTCCATTACAAGACATGGAGTTCTGGCAGTTCCACCCAACTGGTGTCCATGGTGCAGGTGTACTATTGACTGAAGGTTGCCGTGGTGAAGGTGCTATCTTGCGTAACAAAGATGGCGAAGCGTTCATGGAGCGTTATGCACCAACCGTGAAAGACTTGGCACCACGTGATCTCGTATCGCGCTCAATGGACCAAGAAATCAAAGAAGGCCGTGGTTGTGGTCCTAATGCTGATCATATCGTAATGGATATGACGCATCTAGGTGTTGAAACCATTATGAAGCGTCTACCATCAGTATTTGAGATTGGTAAAAACTTCGCCAACGTTGACATCACTAAAGAGCCAATTCCAGTAATCCCAACCATTCACTATATGATGGGCGGTATTCCAACCACTATTCATGGTCAAGTGATTGTGCCGGATCTAGAAGCAGGTACTGATGAAGACGGCCTATATGCTAAAGGCAACGTCGTTAAAGGTCTTTATGCAATCGGCGAATGTGCTTGCGTAAGTGTACATGGTGCTAACCGTCTAGGTACGAACTCTCTACTAGATCTATTGGTATTTGGCCGTGCAGCTGGTAAGCATATCGTTGATGAGTTCCATCATGCAGATCACAACTACAAGCCGCTTGATCCACGTGTACTTGATTTTACAGTGAAGCGTTTAGACAAACTGCAACAGTCTACTGAAGGCTACAATGCTCAAGACGTGGCTGATGAGATTCGTGCTACGATGCAAAAACACGCTAGTGTATTCCGTACGCAAGCGATGATGGACGAAGGCGTTGAGAAGATTTTAGCGCTAGGTGAAAAAATCAACAAGATCCATCTTGGCGATAAATCACAAGTGTTCAACACAGCACGTATTGAAGCATTCGAAGTTGCTAACTTGTATGAAGTAGCGAAAGCGACAATGATATCTGCAGCGAAGCGTCATGAAAGCCGCGGCGCACACAGTGTATCTGACTATGATCGTCCAGAAGATGATGATTACGCACCTAACGGCCGTAATGACCACGATTGGATGAAGCATACCTTATGGTACTCTGAAGGCAATCGCATCATTTATAAGCCAGTACGTAAAGTGCCATTAACCGTTGATTATATCGAACCAAAAGTTCGCGTCTACTAATTCTAGACTGCATACTTTATATATAGTTGATAGATAACAGCACTGTTAACGTTTTATCCCTTATTAATTTATTAAAAAGGTGACCGCCAGCTACATGCTCATGCCAGCGCTACGACGCTATTAATTGGTATCCGATATTGGTTATCAGTACTGATTAATAGCTAGCGCAAATATGTTGCAATCTTTGTATGCCCGCCATCACCTACGTGTGGAGTTTAGCATTATGAGCCGAGGTACTCGCACCATCGAAATCTATCGCTACGATCCTGATCTGGACGCAGCGCCACGCATGCAAACTTATACGATTGAGCTACTTGATTCAGATCGTATGTTGCTTGACGTGTTATTACGCCTAAAAAAGGAAGATGAAACACTGACCTTCCGTCGCTCTTGCCGTGAAGGCATCTGTGGCTCTGATGGCATGAACATTAATGGTAAAAACGGTCTAGCATGTCTAATCAACATGAACACGCTACCAGAAAAAGTAACGGTTCGTCCGCTACCTGGTTTGCCAGTAGTTCGTGATTTGGTTGTTGATATGAACCAGTTCTATGAGCAGTATGAAAAAGTACATCCGTACTTAATCAATGATCAGCCAGCACCGCCAACAGAGCGTTTACAGTCACCTGAACAGCGTGAAAAACTGAACGGTCTATACGAATGTATTCTATGTGCTTGTTGTTCAACCAGCTGCCCATCTTTCTGGTGGAACCCTGATAAGTTCCTAGGTCCATCAGCGTTACTGCATGCTTATCGCTTCGTTGCCGATAGCCGTGACGGTGATACTCAAGCACGTTTAGCTCGCTTAGACGATCCGTTTAGCTTGTTCCGTTGCCGCGGTATCATGAACTGTGTATCAGTTTGTCCAAAAGGCTTGAATCCAACCAAAGCGATCGGTCATTTACGTAATATGTTGATTGACCAAGCTGGTTAAGCATAAATAATTGATCTTTATAGTTACTATACGAAAAACACCACCTACATATTAGGTGGTGTTTTTGTTAGTTAAAAAGCTGATACATAGGTTTACTACTCTTTATAGCTAACTTGTCATTTAAAAAATATGGTGAATTTAGCCTATTAAAAAATAGGTATTAAATGATTTATGAGTAAAACTGTATGGTCAATACGTTGGTCGTATGTAAGAAGAAATAATATATAGACAATCACCCTATATAATCGAATATAGACATAGTCGAATTTTGTTATAATTGTATTTGGTATTTAATAAGATGGTTAGAGCGTCTTTTTTAGCGCTTAATATGTGCCGTTTGAACACATTATGACATTATCGGGCTAAAATACTATGCGCACAATGATTATGCGTTTATAATTGATGATAGATATTCATTACATAAATACCTAGTATTGAACAAACAAACTATGTCGCAAAAAATGGGCATGATAATCTATACAGCAATGTATGTCTGTCTGAAAAGGCAGGGTTTATCAGCAAATTTAGGGTAATTCAGCATCAATAACCAGTTCATAGGTTAGCTGAAAATATAATTATCTATTAATAGCTTATCATTAATGGATCGGTTATGACTCAAAGAAGTATATATAAATTAATGTTGTGAAACGAGCTAGATAAGAAAACTGAGCGTTCACAAATAGTTTTATTTTTAGACGGGTATTGCAATAAGACTTGTTACCACTATTTAGCATCACTTGCTCTTGTAGACAATGACAGCAATATTCTATGGTGATGGCAATACTTAGGGATAAAAGTGTTTTATCGAATAGTATTTAACAGGATATGACACATTGTCTAACTACCTGGGCATACAACGACTGACACAATAATAAGCACGATTCCATTCATTTATCTATCAAATAGACGATTATTATGAATAGTATAACCAAAGAAAAATCTGGCCAAGTACATACCGAATTGGCTGCCGATAACGCCAACTATATAGAAGCTCTCTACGAGCAATACCTAACAGACCCTGATAGTGTTGATACTGACTGGCAAACGTACTTTGAACAGTATAAGTCGCAGAACGATGCTCAGCACAACGCTATCAAAGATCAGTTCTTACTACTTGCTCGTAATCAAACGGCAAATAAAGGTAGCAGTACTGACACCGACTCTAGCAGCTCTGCCAACTGTGATCCTAAGCAGATGGGCGTACAGCAACTAATCTCAGCATATCGTCGTCGCGGTCATCGCCGTGCCAAGCTTGATCCTTTAGATTTGCATCCACGTGCAGAAGTAGAAGATTTGACGCTTGCTTATCATAATCTGTCAGAAGCTGATCTTGATACCGTATTCCCGACCAATGATTTAGTCATCGGTAAAGATGAAGCGACATTGCGCGAAATCATCGAAATCATGGAACGTGTTTACTGTGGCCATATCGGTGTCGAGTATATGCACGTTACCACCAGTACCGAAAAACGCTGGATGGAAGAATACCTAGAAACCAATCTAGGCTATATCAAATTCGATAAAGAAAAACGTTTATCTATCCTTGAGCGTTTAACGGCTGCTGAAGGTCTAGAAAAATACCTTGCTCGTAAATACACGGGTGTTAAGCGTTTTGGTTTGGAAGGGGGCGAGAGCTTCATTCCTGCGATCAATGAAATCATTCAACGTGCTGGCGGATATGGCACAAAAGAAATGGTTATTGGTATGGCTCACCGTGGCCGTCTAAACCTATTAGTCAACATCTTAGGTAAAAACCCTGCAGACTTGTTTGATGAGTTTGATGGTAAAGTACAGCCAGAAAAAGGCTCAGGTGACGTTAAATACCACAATGGTTTTTCATCTAATGTGATGACACCAGGTGGCGAAGCGCATTTGGCTTTAGCATTTAACCCATCGCATCTTGAAATTGTCGCGCCAGTACTACAAGGCTCAGTACGTGCCCGTCAAGTACGCCGTAACGATCAGCCACTACTAGATAATACTGGTGGTAATTCAGTATTACCTATCGTGATTCATGGTGATGCTGCTTTTGCTGGTCAAGGTGTGGTCCAAGAAACCTTCCAGATGTCACAGACCCGTGCTTATACCACTGGCGGTACTGTGCATATCGTAATCAATAACCAAGTTGGCTTTACTACTAGCCGTCAAGAAGATGTTCGTTCAACTGAATATTGTACTGATGTCGCTAAAATGGTTCATGCTCCTATCCTACATGTAAACGGTGATGATCCTGAAGCAGTCGTATTTGCCGCTCAGTTAGCATTAGATTATCGCCATAAGTTTGATAAAGACATCATCATTGATTTGTTCTGCTATCGTCGTAATGGCCACAACGAAGCAGATGAGCCATCTGCAACTCAGCCATTAATGTATGCTGTTATTAAGAAGCTTCCGACTACTCGTACTCTTTATGCGCAAAAACTTATCGCAGAAGGTATCTTGAATGCTGAAGAAGAGAAACAGTACGAAGATGACTATCGTGAGTCTTTAGACCGTGGTGATTATGTTGTTAGCTCATTGGTTCAAGAGCCTAACGAACAGTTATTTGTAGATTGGAAACCTTATCTAGGTCATGACTTGGTTGATGACTGGGATACCAGTGTTGATATCGAAAAGCTCAAAGGTTATGGACGCCGTATGGCCGAAATGCCAGAAGGCTACAAGTTACAACGTCAGGTTCAAAAAGTCGTTGAGCAGCGTCTAGCGATGCAAACTGGCGAAGAGCCTCTTAACTGGGGTGCAGCTGAGACATTGGCTTATGCATCATTGGTCGATAACGATGGCGTATTAGTACGTATTACTGGTGAAGATGTAGGCCGTGGTACTTTCTCACATCGTCATAGTGAAATATATAATGTGAATGATGGCAGCATGTATGTGCCGTTGTCTCATTTGAGTGAAAATCAAGCGCGCTTTGCTACTTACAACTCATTGTTGTCAGAAGAAGCGGTACTAGCCTTTGAATATGGTTACGCGACCACCGTACCGAACGCATTGATCGTTTGGGAAGCACAGTTTGGTGATTTCGTGAACGGTGCTCAGGTTGTGATTGACCAGTTCATCTCAAGCGGCGAAACCAAGTGGCAGCGTGTTTGTGGTTTGACGATGTTGTTACCACATGGTTTCGAAGGTCAAGGCCCTGAGCATTCATCTGCACGTCTAGAGCGCTTCTTACAGTTATGTGCTGAAGACAACATGCAGGTCATTACCCCAACGACTCCTGCGCAAATTTATCATGCATTACGTCGTCAGGCTGTACGTCCTATTCGTAAGCCACTGATCGTTATGTCACCAAAGAGCTTATTACGTCATAAGCTAGCGACTTCTAATCTAGAAGAGCTTGCTAACGGTAAGTTTGAGACGGTATTGCCAGAGATGGACGATCACAACGCAGATAAAGTGACCCGTATGGTTCTGTGTGGTGGTAAGGTTTATTATGATTTGTTAGAGCAGCGCCGCGCATTAGGTCTTGATCATGTGGCTATCGTTCGTATTGAACAGTTGTATCCATTGCCAGAGACTCGCTTAATCGCTGAAATCGAAAAGTACAGTAACCTGACTGAAATCGTATGGACGCAAGAAGAGCCATTGAACCAAGGCGCTTGGTACTATTTAGCACCGCATATGTTCCGTATTGTCGTACCGCATCCAACCAAAGCAAAAGTCATGGAGCCAGTAGCGCGTCCTCCTAGTGCAGCCCCTGCAACAGGATCACCGAAACTACATGCTCAACAACAGCAAGCACTCATTGCTGGTGGTCTTGGCATAAGTGTTGATGAATTAGCTTAGTAATACCTTGTCTAATCAAAAGATTATAGAAGATAAATGAATCAGGCGATGACAGTCAGTGTTTTTTAATAAAATATAAGCAAAGTTATTAGAAAACTACTGACTGCCTATCACGACTTAATAATAAGTATGAATATCCAAATCTAAGGAGTATATCGATGGCTGACATCAAAGCCCCCGTTTTTCCAGAATCGGTTGCCGATGGCACAATCGTTGAGTGGCACGTCACTGAAGGTCAACAAGTTAATCGTGATGACCTATTGGCTGAAATTGAAACTGATAAAGTTGTTTTAGAAGTTGTGGCACCTGATGATGGTGTATTGACCAAAATCGTAAAGCAAGTTGACGATACTGTATTGTCTGATGAGCTTATCGCTCAGTTTGAAGCCGGTGCAAGTGCTAGTGCTAGCGCAGAAGAAGCGCCAGCAGTAGATCCAGATCAACCAGCTGCGCCAGTTCAAGCAAAACAAGCTGCCGATGGTGGTGAGCCTGTTCAAGCAACAGATAAGAAAGGCGAAGCTGATCATAAAGATCAAAGCCCAGCAGTTCGTAAAGCAGCAAAAGAGTCAGGCGTAGATCCTAAAGAAGTTGAAGGTAGTGGCCGCGGTGGTCGTGTAACCAAAACTGATATGGCTAACCCAACATTGAAATCAGACAGCAGCATCAAATCTGATAGCGGCCGTCCAGTTGCTGAATCAATGGGTGAGCGTACTGAAAAACGTGTTCCAATGACTCGTCTTCGTAAGCGTGTTGCTGAGCGTCTACTATCAGCATCACAAGATACAGCAATGTTGACGACGTTTAACGAAGTGAACATGAAGCCATTAATGGACATGCGCGCTAAGTACAAAGAGAAGTTTGAAAAACGTCATGGCGTACGTTTAGGCTTTATGTCGTTATTCGTAAAAGCAGCGACAGAAGCACTAAAACGCTTCCCAGCAGTAAACGCTTCACTAGATGGTGATGACATTGTTTATCATGGTTTTTATGATATCGGTGTAGCAGTATCTTCAGATCGCGGTTTGGTTGTTCCAGTACTACGTGATACTGATCGCATGAGCATGGCTGACGTTGAAAGCACAATCCGTGAATTTGGCGGTAAAGCACAGCAAGGTAAGCTTGGTCTAGAAGACATGACTGGCGGTACGTTCACTATCTCTAACGGTGGTGTATTTGGTTCATTGATGTCAACACCTATCTTGAACCCACCACAAACTGCTATCCTAGGTATGCACGCTATCAATGACCGTCCAATGGCTGTCGATGGCAAAGTTGAAATCTTACCAATGATGTACCTAGCACTATCTTATGACCATCGTATGATCGATGGTAAAGAAGCAGTACAGTTCTTGGTAACTATCAAAGAGTTGGTCGAAGACCCTGCAATGCTACTACTAGACCTGTAAGCTTTTAAGCTTGTATTGGCAACCGCTGATACAAGCTTTTTAACTTTGGTATAGATAATGATTTTTATTAATCAGCGATCGCTTGATGCGCTGATAACTGTATTTAAATAAATTTAATAATGGTGACTTGCTATCGATTATCGATGAGTGAGTCTATCTCATTGACATAGTGTATTAACTATCCAGTGTAGATAACGCTGATCTATCAGCGAGATAACAACCAGTTTAAATGACACATACAATTAAAAATAGGAACGTACTATGAAAGACAATTATGATTTAGTCGTCATCGGCGGCGGTCCTGGTGGTTACGAAGCAGCTATTCGTGCAGGCCAGCTCGGTATGAGTGTTGCTTGTATCGAAAAGCGCGTTTATAAAGGCGAGCCAGCACTTGGCGGTACTTGCTTAAACGTTGGTTGTATCCCATCAAAAGCCCTACTTGACAGCTCACATCGTTACGAAGCTACTAAGCATGACCTTGACGAGCACGGTATCAGTACTGGTGACGTTGCTATCAATATCGAAAAAATGATAGAGCGTAAAGAAGGTATTGTTAAGCAGTTGACGGGCGGCGTTGCAGCGTTGCTAAAAGGTAACGGCGTTGATTGGCTACAAGGCTGGGGTACTTTAGTTGATGGCACGGGCACTGACAAAAAAGTCAAATTTACTGCTTTAGAAGACGAAAGCGAAACAACGATCACTGCTAAGAATGTCATTCTTGCGGCAGGTTCTGTGCCTATCGAGATTCCTGTTGCCAAAACTGACGGTGACCGTATTGTTGATTCAACTGGCGCACTTGATTTCACTGAAGTACCTAAGCGTTTAGGCGTTATTGGTGCTGGTGTTATCGGTCTTGAGCTTGGTTCAGTATGGCGTCGTCTAGGTGCAGAAGTAGTCGTATATGAAGCATTGCCTAGTTTCTTAGCTGCTGCTGACAAAGATATCTCAAAAGAAGCTGGCAAAATGCTGAAGAAGCAAGGTCTTGATATCCGTGTCGATACCAAAGTAACCAATGCTGAAGTTCAAGGTGACCAAGTTGTCGTCACTAGCGAAAGCAAAGGTGAATCGAGCGAGGAGAGCTTTGATAAGCTAATCGTTTGTGTTGGTCGCCGCGCTTATTCTGAAAAACTGCTTGGCGATGACAGCGGTATCACGTTGACTGAACGTGGTCTTATCGATGTCAATGACCAGTGCAAAACTAACCTTGATGGCGTTTATGCTATCGGTGATTTGGTCCGTGGTCCTATGCTTGCGCACAAAGCAATGGAAGAGGGCATGATGGCTGTTGAGCGTATTCATGGCGAAAAACCTCAAGTTAACTATGACACTATCATCAATGTCATTTATACTCACCCAGAAATCGCATGGGTAGGTTTGACTGAGCAAGAAGCTGAAGAAGCTGGCTATGAAGTTAAAACAGGTGCTTTCAACTTAGCTGCTAACGGTCGTGCATTAGCGCAAAGCGAAGCGCAAGGTTCTGTGAAAGTAGTTGCTGATGCGAAAACAGATCGTCTATTAGGTATGCATGCTATCGCTGCTGGTGCTGGTGATATCGTCCATCAAGGTATGATCGCGATGGAATTTGTTTCTAGCATTGAAGACTTGCAGTTGATGACGTTTGCTCATCCAACTATTTCAGAAGCAGTACATGAAGCTGCTCTATCTGCAGATGGTCGTGCTATTCACGCTATCCAGCGCAAAAAGCGTAAGAAATAAGTAGTTGCTCGTTTAGTTATTATCGATTTACAACCTGATTGGGGTATCGCTATCTTGGTGATGCCACGATCATGAGTGCGTCAGACGTATGATTAATATGTATATGTGCGCACTTGATTTCACTTTTTATTAATTGTAAAAAATAAAGGATACAATCAATGAATTTACATGAGTATCAAGCAAAAGAGCTATTAAAAAGCTACGGTTTGCCAATTCAAGAAGGCATCATCGCTCATAATGGCGAAGAAGCTGCAGCAGCTTTTGATAAAACCCCAACTGACATTGCGGTAATTAAAGCGCAGGTACATGCTGGTGGTCGCGGTAAAGCTGGTGGTGTAAAGCTAGTTAAAACTCGTGAAGAAGCTAAGCAAGTTGCTGAAGAACTGATCGGTACTAACCTAGTAACGTTCCAAACTGATGCTGATGGTCAGCCAGTAAACTTCGTATTGGTTGCAGAAGACATGTATCCAGTACAAACTGAGCTATATCTTGGCGCAGTCGTTGATCGTGCAACTCGTCGTGTAACTTTCATGGCATCTACCGAAGGTGGCGTAGATATCGAAGAAGTAGCACACAGCACTCCAGAAAAAATCTTCAAAGTAAATGTTGATCCTTTAGTTGGTTTAATGCCTTTCCAAGCGCGCGACGTTGCGTTCAAACTTGGTCTAGAAGGTAAGCAAATCAATCAATTCGTTAAATTGATGACTGGCGCTTATAAAGCATTCGTTGAAAACGACTTTGCTCTAATGGAAATTAACCCATTAGCTGTTCGTGAAAATGGCGAAATCGTTTGTGTTGATGGCAAAATCGGTATCGATTCAAACGCACTATATCGTCTGCCAAAAATCGCAGCGCTACAAGACAAGACTCAAGAAAATGAGCGTGAGCTTAAAGCTGCTGAATTTGACCTAAACTATGTTGCTCTAGAAGGTAACATCGGTTGTATGGTTAACGGTGCTGGTCTTGCAATGGCGACCATGGACATCATCAAATTGTATGGCGGCAAGCCTGCTAACTTCTTGGACGTTGGCGGCGGCGCAACTAAAGATCGCGTTGTTGAGGCGTTCAAAATTATCCTAGAAGACAGCAGTGTTGAAGGTGTTCTAATCAACATCTTCGGCGGTATCGTACGTTGTGACATGATTGCAGAAGCTATTATCGCTGCTATCAAAGAAGTTGACGTACAAGTACCAGTTGTCGTTCGTTTAGAAGGTAACAACGCTGAACTAGGCGCACAAATCCTAGAAGAGTCTGGTCTGAAATTGATTTCAGCTCAAGGTTTATCTGACGCGGCTCAAAAAATTGTCGATGCTGTTAAAGCGTAAGTCTTTAAATATAAGTGTTTAGAGATAGACGCTTAGGCATAGTAGTCAAATCGTAATAGTGGTTTTTATAATAAAGGTTGGTTATCAAAATCCGGTAACAATAGTTATAAAGGCCCCTGTTACAAGACAACCGAATACAAGGAAAATATAATGAGTGTATTAATCGATAAAGATACCAAAGTATTGGTACAAGGTTTTACTGGTAAAAATGGTACGTTCCATTCTGAACAAGCCATCGAATATGGTACAAAAGTAGTTGGTGGTGTGACTCCAGGTAAAGGCGGTCAAACGCACCTAGGCCTACCAGTATTCAACACCATGGCGGAAGCCATGGAAGCGACTCAAGCTGACGCTTCTGTTATCTACGTACCAGCACCATTTGTACTAGATTCTATCGTTGAAGCAATCGATGCTGGCGTTAAGTTGATCGTTGTGATCACTGAAGGCGTACCGACTATCGATATGCTAAAAGCAAAACGCTATCTTGAAGAAGCTGGTGACGTACGTTTGGTTGGTCCTAACTGCCCAGGCGTTATTACTCCAGGTCAGTGCAAAATCGGTATCATGCCAGGCCATATCCATCAGCCAGGTAAAGTGGGCATCATCTCACGTTCTGGTACATTGACTTACGAAGCTGTAGCTCAAACTACTAAGCTAGGTTTTGGTCAGTCAACTTGTATCGGTATCGGTGGTGATCCTATCCCTGGTATGAACCAGATTGACGCACTGAAACTGTTTGAAGCTGATCCACAAACTGAAGCTATCATCCTAATCGGTGAGATCGGTGGTACTGCTGAAGAAGAAGCGGCTGCTTACATCAAAGACCATGTGACTAAGCCAGTTGTTGGGTATATCGCTGGTGTTACTGCTCCAGAAGGCAAGCGTATGGGCCATGCTGGCGCTATCATCTCTGGTGGCCAAGGTACTGCTGAAGAGAAGTTCAAAGCGTTTGAAGATGCTGGTATCGCGTATACACGTGACCCATCTAAACTTGGCGATAAGCTAAAAGAAGTTACTGGTTGGTAAGATAGGCATTAGTCTACTAACTACTAAAACTCTATTGAATTACTGATAAGACACCCCTACAATGGGGTGTCTTTTTTTATGGCTGAAAATTATTATGAAAAATAAGATATTAGTCACGGGTGGGGCAGGCTATATTGGTACGCATACCTGTATAGCATTGTATGAAGCAGGCTATGATGTTGTTGTGTACGATAACTTATCTAATAGTAGCCGTGAGGCAATTAACCGTGTCTCTACGCTTATTGGACAGACAATTGAGTTTATTAAAAGTGATATCCGCGATGCTGAAGTGCTAAGACAAGTATTTGCTGACCATCAATTCTTTGGCGTGATTCATTTTGCTGGGTTAAAAGCAGTTGGAGAGTCTGTCTCCAAGCCATTGCTATATTATAATAATAATGTTGGCGGTACCATAACCTTACTAGAAGTTATGGCAGAATATAATGTGAAGAATTTGGTCTTTTCATCGTCTGCTACTGTTTATGGTGACCCTGAAAACCTACCTATCAATGAAGAATCACCACGCTCTTGTACCAACCCTTATGGGCAAAGCAAGCTTGCTGTCGAGTATATTCTAGAAGATTTAGCCATCTCTGATAATAGCTGGAATTTAATTGCTCTAAGGTATTTTAACCCAGTAGGGGCACATTCATCTGGGCAGATTGGCGAAGATCCCAATGACATTCCTAACAATTTGATGCCTTATATTTCTCAAGTAGCCGTTGGCAAACTTGATAAGCTTAGTATCTTTGGTAATGACTACCCTACCGTAGATGGGACAGGCGTTCGTGATTTTATTCATGTCACTGATTTGGCGCAAGGACATGTAGCAGCGCTTAATTATTTAGAGCAGCGAACCAGTTCAATAAACCCTTCATGTATGACAAAACCAGTAGGTTTTCTACCGATTAACCTAGGAACTGGTAAAGGTACATCTGTATTAGAGTTAGTTAATGCTTTCACTGAAGTGACTGGAAGAGATATTCCTTATCAATTTACAGGTCGTCGTGCTGGTGATATTGCCAGTTGTTATGCCAGTGCTGATAAAGCAAAATCATTGTTAGGATGGCAAGCCAAATTATCCGTTACTGACATGTGTAAAGACACATGGCTTTGGCAGAGTATGAATCCGAATGGATTTGAAGTCTAAAATTAGAAGAGGCCTAAGATAAAGATGAAGAAAATAATATTACAACTGCATGATATAAAAGATCCAGTTAATTATTCTATTAATTTCTTAAATAAAGTACAAGAGGCTATAGGTAAGATCGAAGTCTTGATTCTTGTACCTTGTCTTAGTCAAAACATGATTAATCATGTTAACGCAGCATTTAAATACAAGATACTTATTACTAACGAGTATCTTAAACAAGATATAAGCTTGGAAAATGTAAGTGTTTCAGATTTTGACCTACAGAGCTGTCAGCTGCAGCAAAAGGTTTTTGAAAAAATAGGTAAGATGCTACCTTTTCAATCAATTATTAAAAGTCATATAGCTTATAGTACGCTGTACAAAAAAATTATTGAAAACTACGCTCCTGATTTTTGTGTTTGTTGGAATGGCCAAGTGCATATTGATCAAACTACCTTTAGAGATACCTGTAGCAATTTGAATTTAGATATGTTGTTCTTAGAAAGAGGGTTGATACCTAACTCTGTTTTTTACGATAGTGAAGGAGTAAATGCTACTTCTAGTGTGGCAAAATGGGATATCAAAGAATATAAAGATACTGATCATAAAGAGAGCTATGGGCTATTACAAGACTATCTTAAAAAAGAAGGGGTTGCGGTAGTTAAGGTCAAGCAGAAAAGACAAAAGTTTCTAATTCCCTATGTATTGTTCCCTCTACAGAGAGATTCAGATAGTAATCTCGTGTCTAATTCAAAATACTTTAAGAATATGTATACAATATTGAAGCAAATTGATCAATCGGACTTGCCAATACCTGTACATTACAGAGCTCACCCAGAAGATCCTAAAAGTCATTATACGAAAAGCTTAAATTTTAAGAATAAATACTTGGAAGAAAAATCAAATATAGATTTAGAGCAGCACCTAATGAATAGTGCGGCAGTTATGACAATTAATTCAACAATTGGTTTTTCAGCTCTTTTAAAAGATAAAATTGTAATAACTTTGGGTGAAAGTTTATATGCTGATAAGGGTTTTACAATTGATTACAAAGACTATCGATCTTTTCAAAAAATATTAACTAATATTGACCAGCATAAACTTACTGAAGAGATGAAAGAGATGAAAGATAAATTTGTTTCGAAAGTAATTACAGAAAGACATCTTGTTTTTAACAGCTCTCGTTTATCTTTTATTCAAACTAACAACTTAAAAAATTATATTGACTGTGTTTTGGGAGAGCAAAAATGATTAAGTTAGACATTATTGTAGTTGAAGAAAAGGACGTCGATGAGCTTGATAAATATCGAACACAAAGATCAATAGACTTAGTAGTTGAAAATTTAAAAGGTATAAAAATAGATTTAAAATTTCTGAGTATCTCGGAACTTAATAGTTTATACATGCAAGGGGATATTTGCCTATTTATGGTAGTAGGCGATTTATTAGAGTCTGAATATTTAGAAGAAATTAAAAATAACTATATACCTGATAGCAAGCTTCTTCTACAGCCAGGATATTCTTATAGTTTTAGTAAAACATTGAGACAGGTCTCAAAAAACATAGATATTTATGCAGATATGGCGTGTTATGATGTTTTAGCTATAAGATATTTTGCTTCAAGGCATTTTGTTAGCCAAACTAAGCACTTTAATTCCTTTTTAGCATCTCATGCTCATTTAGGGAGTGCTTTTATCTGGTCTTATCTGCTATATCTTCTTAGTGATAGCCATATATTGATGTGTCTTGGAGATACAGTTAGCTTTGAGAATCTTGATAGTGAGCTGAGCTCTCGTAAAATAAAGAATTATGGTGTTTGGTCTGTTAACCCTCCTTTATCTGATAGGTTTTCTTATTCAAAAGTCTTAGAGAGACAAAATATCAACAATGTTAAAGTAAAAGAAAAAATGGAATCCAAAGATAGAGAAGCTAATATACCGCTTAAGCCTAGCTCACAATCAGCATCTCTAGCAACCAAAATTATAAAGGCTGAGTCGGTAACTGCTGCATCGGCATTAGACTATGTTGAGACGGTACCAAAGAAAGTTTCTCAACATACCTTAGACGAAGCGATTAGACATGATGGTTTCGTCAGAGGAGTTAACTTAACTACTGCTAGGCTATTGAATAGAGCAAAGATAAGCGTTAAGAATAAGCAGTTTTCAGTAAGGGATAAATTAGCTATTACTGCCAAAGATATTAAGAATACTTTAAATATTAAATAATATTAATTAGGATGTGAGATGTTACCTTTAAGCCCTGAAGTTATAAGTTATAACTCAAAATCGAAAAATGGATTACCAATTTCAACGTTAAATGCTATTCATAAAATGAATGATATTAACCCTAGAGTTTACCCTCCTTTTAAAGGCTGTAGTATAGAGTTTGATTACTATAATAAGGTTATAGATAGTGCTTATTCCCAGTTTGTTTTAGCTGCTGGAGAAGCAGAATATGATGGTATAGTATTTATTCCGAGAATTAGAACAGGTGGTACTGATAAACTATTAAAGTCTTATTTGAAAGTATTATCTGTGGTTATGAAGCTCAAAATATTAATCGTATGTGAAGACTCAACTAAGAGTGCATGGACAGAAAGTTTCGAAGAACTAGCAGATGTTTTATACTTAGATGAAAGCTACGATAATAATACTCCAAATACATATATAATAGCTTCAATACACTACTATATAATTCAATTAGCGCCTAAGTTTATATGGGGATTTAACTCAAGACTTGCTTACTTATTGATAGGTACATATGGGGCATCGCTCTCTCAGTATACAGATATATGGGTCGTAACTTTTGCACATTGGATCCATGAAATTTCTTACCGAGAGTTTGGTATGATTCACGACTATATGACAAGTTGTAATGATCATATAAAGTATATTATTTCAGATAACTCCAAATTTGTGAATAAATTAAACAAACAATATAATTTGGAAGTTGATAAGCTAATACATATTCCTAGTCCAAATTCGTTAATTCCAATTGAATTCGAACCAAAGGTTAAAAGAGAAAAAATAAAGATTCTCTGGGCCTCTGGTATTGAGTGGAATAAAGGTGTAGATACACTAAGTACAATAGCAGAAGAACTTTACACTAGAGGTGTTCATCTACATATAGATGTATATGGAACACCCAAAAATAATAAAGGTTCTCAGCTTCTTAATAGTTTTAATAATGAAGTCAAGTCATTAAATAATATAACATACAAATCGGCTTTTAATAGCTTTGATGGTTTAGATCCAAAAGATTATGACCTATTCTTATTTACAAGTATGATCGAAGGTATGCCCAATATTTTATTAGAAGCAGCAGAAAATCAGATGTTTATTATAGCCCCAGATGTTGGGGGTGTAAGCGATTTAATAATAAACAGAGAAACTGGATTCTTAATTAAAGATAGCTTAGACTCTGGTGAGTACGTAAATAGGATTGACGATTTTATTAACTTAGACGAGCATGATTTCAATAAGATTAGAAGCAATCTTGTA
Organism: Psychrobacter sp. NPDC078409; assembly: GCF_050268505.1. Lineage (NCBI taxonomy): Bacteria > Pseudomonadati > Pseudomonadota > Gammaproteobacteria > Moraxellales > Moraxellaceae > Psychrobacter > Psychrobacter sp. NPDC078409. Next base: position 421,819 of record NZ_JBNNGW010000003.1, on the reverse strand, counting down.
AATCATTATAATAAATTTTATACGGTCGAAAATGCTCATGGTCTATTTAAGTCGATAATAAAGCCAGCCTTGTGAGTGTTACCTCTAAGAACTGAAAATTTATTATTGTTCTGTGACACACGACTAGTATGATTATAAATCTGTATTGGTCTTACTTCTAACTAAAGGTAACGTATGGATAAGATAGAGAACAATTATACGTTAGTAACTTTATTCAAGCAGAAAAAATACTTTGATATTATTGATATTTTTGCTAATGAATATAGTTTAAATAAAAGTAATTACGAAGTTATCTTTTATTATGCACATTCTTTGTTAAATACGAATAAGACTGGGCTTTCTAAAGAGGTATTCCAAGTAATCATTGAGCGTTTTCCTGAAAAGTATCAGGGGTATGAAGGTCTATATTTAGTAGCAGAAAAAGAGAATAAGCTTGATATAGCGCAGTCTATTCTATCTGAGTTATTATTAAATTATCCTAAAAATGTAGGTCTTCATCTAAAGTATGCTTTATTAGTAGTAAAGATCAAAGGTTTTGAGGAATCAAAAAAAGTATTTGAAAGTTTTATTTATCAGCTTGATCAGTCGGAATTGCTTTTAGCATGTTATGCCACCCAAGCTCAGCTTGCTAAAGATTGGAAGCTAGCCAATACATTGTTAGAAAAGTTGATTAAAAAATATCCTCTTAACCATTCATACTACTATAAGTATGGCAAGAATTTACAAAAAACACATAGTATTTCTACTATGAAATTATATTTCGAAGAAATAGTCGACTCTAATGTTTTTTCGTATATTCTTACTAAAGGCTATGTTGAATCGCTCTTATTATCTAAGGAATGGTCTGATGTATTAATAGCTATTGAAAAAGTGGTTGAACATGGAACGCCTCCTCAAATAGCTGAAATCCTATTATTAGGAAGAATGGCATATATAAATCTGAAAAAATCTGAAATACTTGAAGATCTTATCAATGTTTTTTTGAATATCCATAAAGGTTTTTATTTAGCTTGGAAAGCCTATGCTTTACTACCATATTTACTTTATGATGGGGAGATTGAAAAAATTGAACAGGCATATGAACGAAGTAAGGAGGTTGTAAAATACTTTCCAAATAATTTAGATGCCAAAATAATGCTCGGTACTAGATGTATGGATATGTATAGCTTTAAAGAAGCTGAAGATTTATTTAGAAATCTTACAATAGATAATCCAGATAACTTTATAGTTTTTAAAAAATGGGTCTTAATTCCTTTTTACGAGAAAAATTACGATGTTTTCAATGATAGGGTTAATATTTATAAGAAGAAATTTCCTAGGAAGGTTCGTGATATACAATGGCATATATCTGTTTCTTTACTTGCTTGTGAACGAAAAGAAGAATTCTTGCGTAGTTATCTGGAACAAATTAGAGGCTCTTTTTTTAAGCTTATTACAGAAAATCCTGTTAATTGGCTAGATTTTGAAAAAAATAAAATAAATCAGATTTTTGTTAAGAAAAATGCTATTAGTATTCAGGATGTAAAAAATAACTTACAGTCAAGAGTTGATTACCTTCCTGAGCCTGAAACTAAAAATATATCATCCTATATAAAAAATTCTTTTGAAAATAAGACACTGATTGTTTGTTTTTCGGGTATGGATGGTAAAAGAACTGCAGAACATTTCAATTATAAAGAGCTGAAAGATTTGAATGAGGTTGTTAGTTATTCCCAAGGCGATTTTGACTATCATGGATTTGCAAAAGGTAATAAAGACTATAACTTTCTTTTAATAAAAGACTTGTATAACTGTTGGTATCAGATACATACTCAAAGGTATATCGAGTTGATTGAAAGAATATACTTGGACGGTGGATACAATAAACTAGTTTGTATAGGCACAAGTGCTGGTGGTTTTGGGGCTCTTATGTTTGGTCAATTGCTAAAAAGCCACTTAGTTTTTGCTTATGGACCTCAAACTCTTGCATGGACAACCTACTCTACGCTTTTCAATAAAGCTTGTGAAATGTGTATCGTTCCCGATAACCCTCATTTATTTGATATTGGTCAACTTCAATATGACTCTAATGGGTTTGTGCCTCAAGTCAAGATAAGTTTGTGTGAAAACAATGCTATAGATAAGTTTGCACTTTCCAATCTCGATTTGAATGACTTGAACTTGACTGTCATGGAATATAAAGGTGATTCCCACGCGATGTATCAAGTTATCGGTAAGAGGAAAATGTTTGCCAAAATCTGTCAAGATATAGAATCTTATGTTACCTGTCACGAGGCTATTACAGGTAATCCTATTACTACCTATAAACAAATTTTACATTAAAGAGCATGCTATGAATGAAACTATCACATGCAGTTTAAACACGATTGATATAGAAATAAATGCTTTAAAAACTTTGAAGTTACAGATTAATAATAGCTTTTCCGAAGCTTGTAATGAAATTATAAAATGTAATGGTCGTTTGATTATAACTGGTATGGGCAAGTCAGGTCTTGTTGGTCGTAAAATAGCTGCGACGATGGCTTCTACTGGTACCCCAGCGTTTTTTGTCCATCCTGGTGAAGCAGGTCATGGCGATCTTGGAATGATCGTGAAAGGTGATGTTGTTTTAGCTATTTCGAACTCAGGTAATAGTGATGAAATCAATGTTTTATTACCAGTTATTAAAAAGCTAGACTTACCTTTAATAAGTATCACTAAGAATTTATTAGGTAGATTAGCTCAAGAAGCAGACGTAGCTTTGACGCTTGGTGACTTTGAAGAGGCTTGTCCGATGGGCCTAGCTCCCACCTCTAGTACCACAGCCACTATGGTGTTAGGTGATGCACTTGCTATTGCATTGCTAGAAGCACGCGGTTTTAAGTCTGATGATTTTGCCTTATCTCATCCTGCTGGTTCTCTTGGTAAGAAACTATTAACTGATGTGTCTGATATCATGAAGTCTGGTGATGAAGTTCCTGTTGTTACTGGTGATACTAGTATTATAGATGCTTTGTTTGAAATCACAGAAAAAAGATTGGGCATGACGGTGGTGGTAGATGGTGAAAATAACTATGGAGTTTTGACAGATGGTGATATACGTCGACTGCTAACGATAAACCAAGATATGAGCCAACCAATTGCTAGTGTTATGAAAACCACACCTATTACTACGACGCCTAATACGAAGGCATCAGAAGCACTTAACATTATGAGACAACAGAAAGTTAACCAGCTCATAGTGTTAGATAGTGATACGTTAGTCGGTGTACTTGCATTACGTGACCTAGTACAAGCTGGCATCAGTTAAATAAACACTAATATTTATAGTTTTTGAGAGTATTTAATGAAAGTTACGGAAAATATAACGGTTGGCAATGATCAACCTTTTGTACTGTTTGGCGGTATTAATGTCATCGAATCAAGAGATCTTGCCCTAAAGGCATGCGAAGCGTATGTGGAAATTACGCAAAAGCTTGGCATACCTTATGTATTTAAAGCCAGCTTCGATAAAGCCAATAGATCTTCGATCCATTCTTTCCGTGGGCCAGGATTAGACGAAGGATTAAAGATTTTACAAGAAGTAAAAGAAACTTTCGGCGTGCCGATTATCTCAGACGTACATGAAATAGTTCAGTGTCAGCCAGCTGCTGAAGTTATTGATATTTTACAACTGCCTGCATTTTTGGCGCGTCAAACTGATTTGGTTAAAGCGTTAGCAGAGACTGGTCGTCCAATTAATATTAAGAAGCCACAGTTTCTTAGCCCAGAGCAGATGAAAAATATCATTAATAAGTTTCATGAAATGGGCAATGATAAACTCATGCTTTGTGAACGTGGCAGCTGTTTTGGTTACGATAATCTAGTCGTTGATATGCTGGGACTAGGCGTAATGAAGCGCATTAGTAATAATGCACCTATTATCTTTGACGTGACTCATGCACTACAAACCAGAAGCTCAGGCAGTGATGCATCAGGAGGCCGTAGAGACCAAATTATAGAACTGGCTCGTTCCGGCATGGCAGCTGGACTTGCAGGACTGTTTTTAGAGGCGCATCCAAATCCTAGTGAAGCTAAATGTGACGGACCAAGTGCGTTGCCGTTAGATAAGCTGGAGCCATTTTTACAACAGATGAAGCAGGTGGATGATTTAATTAAATCATTACCAAGCATTGATATTCAGTAAGTATATATAAAGGTGTATTAGATGGACTCTGTTGCTATTATTATCCCTGCACGTTATGCGTCTTCACGATTTCCTGGTAAGCCACTTGCTGATATTTTGGGTAAACCGATGATTCAGCATGTATATGAGAAAGCTCAATCAGTCAAAAATGTTGAAGTAATAGTAGCAACCGATGATGAGAGGATACTTGAGACAGTTGCAAATTTTGGCGGTGAAGGGGTACTGACTGCCTCAACTCATATTTCAGGTACTGATAGGCTCGTGGAAGTGATGAGTAAGGTAGATGCTGATTTATATATCAATTTACAAGGTGATGAACCCTTAGTACGTTCTGATGATATTGAAATGTTGATTAACGCCATGCGTAGCGATGAGTCAATTGAAGTTGGAACACTTTATCACTCTATCCATGAACGCCAAGCTCAAGACCCTAATACCGTTAAAGTGGTCACGTCACATAGCGGCCGTGCGTGCTACTTTAGTCGCTCTCCAATACCTTTTATTCGAAACAACGATGTACAAATTAATTATAAGCAGCACGTTGGTGTATATGCCTATCGCAAGTCTGTCTTAGAACGATATGCACAATTACCTGAATCTAATGTCGAATCAGCAGAGCAATTAGAACAATTAAGATTATTAGATAGCGATATAGATATTTATGCGTTTGAAGTAATGAAGACAGGGCCTGGTGTAGATACTCCTGAAGACCTTCAAAAAGTAATCGCTATTCTTCAAGGTAAACAGTCAGAGAGTGACAAGTCTTTACTCTCCAATATCGAACTTGTTATTACTGATATTGATGGCGTATTGACAGATGGTGGTATTTACTATGATGAACATGGTGAATGCATGAAGCGCTTTCATGTACGTGATGGTTTAGGTATCAAGCTGTTACAACAGGCAGGTATTCAAGTAGCTGTACTATCAGGTAAAGACTCTAAACCCTTGCGCAAAAGAATTTCTGATTTGGGCATTGATATTTTTATGCTAGGTATCAAAAATAAAGAAGTAGCCTGTAAGGAAATTATTAAGCAGGCAGGCACTACCAAAGTGAATACTGTGTATATCGGAGATGACACCATTGATTTGCCAGCTTTTATCAGTTGTGGTGTTGCAGTGGCTGTCGCTGATGCTCCTGAATACGTCAAAGCTAAATGTGATTTAGTGCTGGAGACCAAGGGTGGTTTTGGCGCTTTACGTGAAATAGCTGATAAAATCTTGATTGAGCAGGGTTACTCTAAGTTAATAGAAGATCCTACTACATTCTTGAAGATTCATGCCAATGTAACACAATGATTTTGTTTGCTATATAGGTAGCATAATAGAAAGTACTGATGTTTGGTGCTCTCTGTTTTACAGAGGTTTTTATAAAAAGGTCGCCCTAATACGGTGACCTTTTTGCCTCTCAATAATGCTTCAAATCCACCTAACGATGTAATCGTATAGACATGATCGATAGTTTCCAATGCGTCAACCAAATGTATAGATTGAGTGAGGATAAGGCAATCTAGTTCGATGAGTGTACTAACAATGTCAGCGTTGTCTAACGTCATTGGATGTGGTTTAACGATTATCTGAGCGTCAGGATTTTCTTTGATTGCCTTCTTCACTACATCAAGTAAAGTAATACCCTCACCGCCACCGTATTTCAGTGAGTCATCATGTGGTACTTGACCTAATACCAGAATACGTTCTTTACCCTTAGTACCATATATTGGGGTGACATCGACATAAGGTTGATGATTATATTTGCTCACTCTATGCGATACATAATAATCAAGCATCTCTTGTGCTAGCACCTCATCATAGTTATCCTGCTCAAAGTCAAAACTTGCAATGAGGTCTGTCAGATCGTTTGGTCGCGTTGTATCAAAATAGGGGGCTTGGCTATCCAATACGATAGATAATGGCGGCGCGCTGCTATCGTCGTTAGGGCCTGAACGGATAAAACCATCTTCTAAGAAAAAAATATCTAAACCTTGGGCGCGGACATACTCAATAAAGTATTGAGGTGCTTTATAGCCCCAAATATAGATGACGGGATTGACCTTTTGGATAAAAGGTTTGAGCAAAAGATTGAAATATTGCTTATCAAAGTGTCGTTGTATTTGTATATGTGCCGACTCAAATACCCATTCGTTGACGATATCTTTCCATGGCAGCATACCAACCACTAGCGCCAAACGCTGGTTAGGGTAGCGATAGTGTTTATAGTAACCTGACAATAGTGGCTTGAAGTAATTGCTGAATTTCATGACGTAGTCGACGGCTTGGGTTGGTAGTGGAAAGTTGGATATATTATTAATATATTTACGTTGGCAATGTATCATAGTTCCCAGTATAGTTGCATTTATGAGCAAAGACGAATAACTAATTCATAAAGTAACGGATCGATGTTATGAAAAATAAAATATTAGTTACTGGTGGTGCTGGATATATCGGTTCGCATACTTGTATAGCACTACACGAAGCAGGCTATGATATTGTTGTATACGATAACTTAGCTAATAGTAGCCATGAAGCGATTAATCGTGTTTCTACTCTCATTGGACAGACAATTGAGTTTATCGAAGGGGATGTACGAGATCCTGAGTTACTGAGAGAAGTCTTTGCTTCGCACGAATTCTTTGGGGTGATTCATTTTGCTGGGTTAAAAGCAGTTGGAGAGTCAGTAGCAAAGCCATTGCTGTATTATAATAACAACGTCAGCGGTACCATCACATTATTAGAAGTTATGGCAGAATATAATGTGAAGAATTTAGTTTTTTCATCATCTGCCACTGTCTATGGTGATCCTGAATCCTTACCCATCGATGAGAGCTCGAAGCGCGCTTGTACCAATCCTTATGGACAAAGTAAGCTGACAGCTGAACATATCCTGGAAGACCTAGCTGTGCCTGATGACAGCTGGAACCTGATAGCTCTCAGATATTTTAATCCAGTAGGGGCACATCCATCAGGACAGATTGGCGAAGACCCCAATGATATTCCTAACAACTTGATGCCTTATATTTCTCAAGTGGCCGTCGGCAAACTTGATAAGCTCAGTATCTTTGGTAATGACTATCCTACTGTCGATGGAACAGGTGTCCGTGACTTTATTCATGTTACTGATTTGGCTCAAGGTCACGTGGCTGCACTAAATTATCTAGATAAACAAACCAGATCAAACGGAAGTGGTACGACAAAAAAGAACTCAGTAGGCTTTTTACCTATCAACTTAGGCACTGGCAAAGGTACGTCTGTATTAGAATTGGTATCTGCATTTTCTGATGTATCTGGTCAGAGCATTCCTTATCAGTTTGCAGAACGTCGTGTAGGGGATATCGCGAGTTGTTATGCCAGTGCCGATAAGGCGAAAATGCTGTTAGGGTGGCAAGCTGAGTTATCAATTAATGATATGTGTCAAGATACATGGCGTTGGCAGAGCATGAACCCGAGTGGATACAATATATCTTGATACTTGTTAAGTTATCATCGTTTATCTACTACCTTATTCTCACTTAACTTTTGAAACAATCTTATTTATATGAAAAAAATCACTCACGCCGTTATTCCTGTCGCAGGCTTTGGTACTCGTATGTTGCCGTTGTCAAAATCTGTACCAAAAGAGTTGTTACCGCTTGGCAATCGCCCTGCTATTCATTACGTGGTAGAAGAGGCTATCGCTGCGGGTATTAAGCATATTGTCTTGGTCGGTCATGCACAAAAAAGCGCGATTGAAAACTACTTTGATATCAATGCCGAATTGGACAATCAATTGCGCCATAAGGGCAAAGATGAGTTGGCTGATAGCTTAAACTGGTTGCCAGAGGATGTGACTGTGTCGATGATACGTCAAGGTAAGGCGTTAGGTTTGGGACATGCAGTACTAGCTGCTCGACCAATCATTGGTGAGCATGACTTTGCCGTATTGTTACCTGATGTCGTGCTTGATCCATTTACCACTGATATGTCAGCTGATAATTTGGCCTTTATGTTAGATGCCTTTGCTACAGATGGTCACTCACAGATATTGGTTGATCAAGTAGCGGATGAAGACGTACATAAGTATGGTATCGCTCGACTAGATGAAAAGCTCAGTGATACTAATGATATTAATGAAGAAATAAATATTAATGCTAGCTTTAAAGTGGCTGGTTTTGTGGAAAAGCCCAACTTAGCCGCTGCTCCTTCAAACCTAGCTGTAGTTGGCCGCTATGTATTTAGCAACCATATCTTTGATTACTTAGCCAATACTAAAGCTTCAGTCGGTGGTGAAATTCAGCTGACAGATGCGATTGACGCGCTCATTAGTGAATATGGTGTCCATGTCACAACTATGCGCGGCAATAGCTACGATGCAGGCGATATGCGCTCGTATATGCAGGCGTTCATCTACTTCGCCGAGCAGCAATTAGCAGATGATGAGTAGCTGATGAATGAGATAATGGGCGACAAGGTATATAGCAGTGCTCGACATTCTAAATACTGGCAGCAACTACAGATGCTTGCAAAGCACCCGTGGTCGCTTGCACAGCTATTTGCGCAAGATGATAATCGCGCTAAGCATTTTAGCGTGCAGGCTGGCGCGCTGTATATGGACTTTAGTAAGCAGCGTATCGATCAGACAGTATTGTCTAATTTACTGAGTTTGGCCGATAGTTGTGAGCTGGATGCTCGTATTGATTCGTTATTACAAGGGGCGATGGTAAATACCAGCGAGCAGCGAGCTGCATTGCACACAGCATTACGATTGCCAGAGACAGCGACATTACAAGTCGATGAACAAAATATTGTCGCTGATGTACATCATAGTTTGTCACAAGTAGCACGCTTATCAGAGCGCGTGCGCAATGGTACATGGCGCGGGTTTTCGGGCAAAGCAATTACAGATGTTGTCAATATTGGGGTTGGGGGTTCTGATCTTGGACCACTTATGGCAACTACGGCACTCGATGAATGGGCAGATACCAATATTGAAGTGCATTTTGTCTCCAATATGGACGGTACTCAACTTGATAATTTGCTCAAGCATTTAAATCCTGAAACCACACTATTTATTATCTCTTCCAAATCCTTTGGTACGGTTGATACTTTATCAAATGCTAAGACAGCATTATCTTGGCTACTTGCAACAGCAAAACTCCGTGCAGGCACAGAGGATAGTGTATTGCGTCGGCATTTTATCGGCATTTCAGCCAATAGTGAAAAAATGAGTGCTTGGGGAATTCATCCTGAGCATCAGTTGCAGCTTTGGGAGTGGGTCGGCGGTCGATTTTCTCTATGGTCAGCAATTGGCCTTGCCATTGCTATTCGTATCGGTATGAATGGCTTTAAGGCTTTATTAAGTGGTGCTCATAGTATGGATGAGCATTTTGCACAGGCGGACTTTGCTGATAACTTGCCCGTACTGCTAGGCTTGCTAGCTGTTTGGAACAGTACTTTTTTACAAGTAAATGCGCATACCGTATTGCCTTATGATGGTAGGCTAGGCTATCTACCTAGCTATCTTACCCAACTAGAGATGGAGAGTAATGGTAAGTCCGTTACTCGGAATGGGGATCACATTGACTATGATACTTGCCCAATTCTATGGGGTGAAATTGGCTCAAATGCGCAACATGCATTCTATCAGCTGCTACACCAAGGCACGCAGCAGGTTTCCTGTGACTTTATCGCTTGTATACGTCGCTACGGTGATGAGGCGCGAAACTCCTCATTGCAACAACAGCACGAATTGTCTTTAGCCAACTGTCTGGCGCAAAGTCGAGTATTGGCATTTGGCAATGCTGCTGTGACAGATCTGGTCGATCCACAGACAGTTTCCGAAGCAGACAAATATAAGTACTACCGTGGTAACCAACCGTCAACCACATTACTGATTGATGAGCTGACGCCGCATAGCTTAGGCGCATTGATAGCGCTCTACGAGCATAAGGTCTATGTCATGGCCAGCATTTGGGATATCAATCCGTTTGATCAATGGGGCGTCGAGATGGGCAAGCAGATGGCAAACTCCGTACACCATGCTATGCAGCATATCCAGAAAGACTCTCAAGGTCTATTCGATACATCTACTGACCAATTACTACAGCGTATTAAGCAGCTGTCTTAGTAGTATTGATACGTCAATAATATAGGAAAGCACGCTCATGGAGACGGATCTAGATGGTAGCCATATGAATAAAAACAACAATAAATCTGAACCAAACCAATTAACTGATTCCACAGTCTGTGTGCTTATCGGTCATAGCATAGAGACGATTACCAGTGCAGTGGTGCTGGCAAGTTTCGGTCAGTGTGTACATCTTTATGCAGACAAGACGCTACTGACGCAGCAAATCCAGCAATATGGTTTTGAGCATCATCTGCAAGCCCTATGGCAAATGTATGAGCAGCAGCAGGTTATTATTAGTAAGGAATTGCCAGCTAGTGCTGATATGCTAATAAAGGGCTATGAAGCAGCTAGTCATAACGAAACTGATATTCAAAGTACGGTGACGCTTTATTGGTTGTTTTTAGACAGTGTCAAGCTAGCATGGACAGAAGACAGTTGGATTACCGCGTTTAATCAAAGCCATCAGCAGGCGCTACCTGTGATTATGAGCGGCATTGAGCAATTAGGCCATGTAGCCGATTTGGCTCAGCGTTTACGACGTGCTTGGGTCTATTATGTGCCATTTGTATTCTTACAAGACGGCGATGCGTATAGCTCGATGTTGAATCCTTCGTTATGGCTACTGGGTGAAAAGACAGCAAGTAGTAGCCAGCACTTAGATGTATTGAAGCCTTTAATGCAGCATGCACGCGCTACTCATCATGCGGATATCGCAACGATAGAGTTTGCCCGCAGTAGCATCATGGCGATGCTAGCAACCAGAGTAAGCTTTATGAATGAGATGTCACGTTTGGCTGATAGTCAAAATGTCGATATCAGTCAAGTCAGTCGTATAATGGGATTGGATGAGCGAGTAGGCAGCAGTTATTTAAAAGCAGGGTGGGGATTCGGTGGTAATACTTTGCCCACTGAGCTGGCTAAATTGCAACAATCAAGCCGTACACACAGTTTGGATATGCCTCTATTACAATCTATCGTGCATATCAATGAAGATCAAAAAGAGCTAATATTCCGTAAATTCTGGCAATATTTCGATGGTTTTATCGATAATAAAACAGTCATGATTTGGGGCGGTAGTTATAAGTCAGGTTCAGGACGTACCGCTGGTTCAGCTATCCATCCGTTGTTAGCATTACTGTGGTCTTATAATATTCGCACACTGGTTTATAGCGATAAGGCACAGAATGAACTTGCCGAGCTCTATCAACAACAACCTTTGCTTGAGCTTATTACTAGTCCCTATCAACAGCTTTGCGATACCCATGCTATTTTCATCATTAGTTGGTCACCGCGAGATCAATTAAATATCGCCCAAATCAATCAACAAGCCATGCCCGTATTTGATGCGCAAAATGCCCTGACACGTTCACAAATTAATAGCTTAGTAGGTGACTATATGGGTATTGGTCGAACTAAATAGTTTGATTTAACGTTTTCTGTGTATAGAAAAAAGGCTCGCTAACACTCATTAGCGAGCCTTTTTCGACTGACAATCAGAACTGTTTTACTGGGTCAATCACTTTATGTTGGTACGGCACCTTGAGTTGCTAGCCATTGCTGAATTTCTTGAGTTTTAGCAGCTAGTAACGGTTGATCGCCGCGACTTTCGATATTCAATCTGATAAGCGGCTCGGTATTCGATGCTCGCAGATTGAAGCGCCAGTCACCAAAATTCAGACTAAGACCATCAAGCGTCGATTTAACTGGGCTTTGCGTACTAAACTTTTCTTCAATCGCGCTAATAATTGTTGGTGCGTCATAGGTTGTAAGACGAAAGTTTAATTCACCTGAGCTGGGATAGGCGGCAATATAGCCTGTGACCAATTCGGATAGTGTTTTACCAGTGATAGACAACAGCTCAATGGTCAATAACCATGGAATCATGCCACTATCGCAATAGAAGAAGTCGCGGAAATAGTGATGGGCAGACATTTCACCGCCGTACACAGCACCTGAGTCCCGCATGACTTGCTTGATAAATGAGTGTCCAGATTTACTAATGACAGCCTTACCCGTGTGTTCCTCTATCACTGCTTCGGTATTATAAATCACTCGCGGATCATAGACGATTGATTCACTTGGATATTTGTTTAAAAAAGCTTGCGCGAGCATACCGACGATGTAGCTACCATCAATAAATTCACCACGTTCATCAAATAAGAAGCAGCGATCAAAGTCACCATCAAAAGCGATGCCCAGATCCGCGTTGTTTTCCAAAACGGCTTGCTGCGTAGCCACTCTATTGGCTTCAATCATTGGATTGGGGATGCCATTAGGGAAGCTACCATCTGGTGTATGATGTAATTTAATGACTTCAATTGGTGCATCTGCTTGTGCTAGCTTATCAATTAATAAATCGACCACAGGACCTGCGCTACCATTGCCTGAGTTAACGACCAGTTTGAGTGGTTTTAGTTTATCAGTATCGATAAAAGTCATAACATGATCGATGTACGCGCTTTTATCCGTCAATAACTGTAATTTGCCTGATTGATTATCCGTAGTGAACTGCCCAGATTCTGCCAGTGCTTGAATCTCTGCCAAACCATCATCAGCACTGATTGGTTTTGAATGTTCTTTAACCAGTTTTAGGCCATTATAATTGATAGGGTTATGACTGGCAGTAACCTCAATACCACCTAACGCCTGATAGTGACTGGTGGCAAAATATACTTCTTCGGTACCACTCATGCCCAAATCAATCACATCAACGCCAGCATCCATCATACCAGTGATAGCGGCTTGTTTTAATTGCTCACTAGAGTGGCGAATATCGCTACCGATAACGATAGCAGGTTTTAAAGTTGCTATATCATCGGCTTGGGTTTGAGCTGCTGCCTGATAACGCTGATATAAAATCTGTGCGAACGCGCGCCCGATACGGTAGGCAATCTCTTCATCGAGATTGACCCCAAGTTCACCCCGAATGTCATAGGCTTTAAATGAGCTGATAGTAATAGGGTCGAATGTTGCGGTTGGTTGATAGTTGGTGGTCGCAGAAGTGGACATAATGATAAAGTTCCTCGCGCATGAGCAGTGGTAAAATGAAGAGGTTAGTAGCACAATTATAAGCCAAGCTGTGTTCAATGATACACTAACTATTAGACGAATCAGCAAACAACACATAAAACGATAAGAGCCATCCTTATGAGTATTTCAGACAATAAAGTTACCGTGCCTGTACCAGTACAAGGAACACCAGAAGCCACTGGCCAGCTTGATGATTTGTTAGCGTTGATGGCACGACTAAGGGTAGACTGTCCGTGGGACAAAAAGCAAACCAATCATAGTCTTATTCCTTATGCCATCGAAGAGGCTTATGAGCTAGGCGAAGCGGTACAAAGCGACGATGATGAAGACATCAAAGGTGAGCTTGGCGATGTGTTGCTGCAAGTGGTGTTTCATTGTCAGATGTATGCGGAGCAAGGGCGCTTTGATATGAGCGATGTTATTACGACCTTACAAGAGAAGCTGGTTCGCCGTCATCCACATGTGTTTGAAGCCGAAACGCTCAAAGACGATGCGGCAGTAAAAGTACGCTGGGACGAAATCAAGCTTGAGGAGCAGCAGGCACGCGAAGCACGTGGTAAATCAAAGCGTCGCTTAGATCAAGTCAAAGCGGGTAGCGCATTGATGCAGGCGCAAGATGTACAAAAGCAAGCGTCAAAGTTAGGTTTTGATTGGGAAGGTATTGCAGGTGCCGTAGATAAGTTAGACGAAGAGATTGCTGAGCTAAAACACGAGCTAACAGATAAGTCTACAGCTGAGGTCAAAGCTAACATCAGAGAGGTCGAAAAAGAATTAGGCGACTGTATTTTTGCCCTAGTTAATGTTGCACGTAAACTAAACCTCGATGCAGAAGCGGCTACCTTAACCTGCGTGCACAAGTTTAAATCTCGCTTTGGCTACATTGAAACGCAATTGGCTGCTGCTGGAAAGCAGTTAGAGGACAGTGACTTAACTGAAATGGATGCACTGTGGGAAGCGGCGAAACAACATGAACGCTCATCGTAAATTTTCATTTGCCAGCTTACTGACGACCACAGCTTTTAGTCTCCTATTGTCTGTGGTCGCACTCAGTAATGCGAATGCAGATCCGTGTTTTGACGACCCTAAACTTGCTTATGAGTATTTGATCGCGAAAGAAAAAGCTGTTACACAAGCGCGTGAGCAAAAAGTCATCAATATCAATCGAGCCAATGAAGGCGAGCTGGTTTCGTTAGATGGTATCGGTAGCAGTAAAGCGCAGGCGATAATTTTATATCGTGATATGTTTGGCGATTTTAAGACAGTGGGCGAGTTAGCAAAGGTGAAAGGTATCGGTGCAAAAACGGTCGAGAAAAACCGAAGACGTTTAAGCGTGCGCGATTAATGACGATGTTTTGCATTAATTAACCCCAATATTGACAAAATAGCATGTAAGTAAATGTCATAACACCCCCAGTAGGTCCAAAATTTGTTAAACTAGCGGGTACATCCGCCTGATAAACGCTGTGTTATTCAGGGGTAGTTAAAGAATACCGGCGAGGAGTAGATGCATGGCCGAGCGTGCCGCCAAGCAGTTAGAACTGAACAAATCTGAATTACCCAATTCCATTACTGAAGTGATTGCCACATTGACCCGTGCTGGGTTTGATGCGTATATCGTCGGTGGTGGTGTGCGCGATACTTTATTAGGTCTGCGCCCGAAAGACTTTGATGCCGTCACCGATGCCAAGCCGCATGAGATTAAAGATGTCTTTGGTAAGCGCTGCCGCATTATCGGTCGCCGCTTCCAGTTAGCGCATGTGTATTCAGGTCGCGAGTTGATTGAAGTTGCTACTTTCCGTGGTCCACCAACCAGTGATGCTAATACCAATCAAGACGGTATGATTCTACGCGACAATGTTTGGGGCGATATTCAACAAGATTTCTCCCGTCGCGATTTCTCTATTAATGCGCTTTATTATCAACCGCTCAAAGGCATCGTCCATGATTTCTGCGGCGCGCTTGATGATATTGATAACAGAATCATTCGTCTATTGGGCAATGCGCCAGTACGTATCGAAGAAGATCCTGTGCGCTTGTTACGTGCCTTACGTTTCAAAGCCAAGTTGGGTTTTGAGTTTGATGAAGCATTATCTCAGCAGTTTAACGACGGAAACTGGGCGCTGCTTGAGCAAATATCACCGCATCGTCTCTATGATGAAACGCAAAAGATGTTTACCGGTGGCTATCTAGTACCCCTATTGCCATTATTGTTTGAATCAGGTGCGATTGATAGTCTCATTATCTATCCACCGTCTGAGCCAAGTGCTTTAGTCAATCAGGTAGCTATCAATACCGATAAGCGTATTGCAGCGGGCAAGAGTATCAACCCTGCGTTCTTCTATGCTGCCTTATTGTGGGAAAATTACCTGCATCAATTGGCAAAAGCCAAGAAGCGTAATATGCCGTTTGCCGAAGCGCAAATGCATGCGGCTGGTAAAGTCATTGACCGTCAGCGTATCAAAACCGCTATTCCGAAATTTGCTGAGCAATTTATCCGTGATATCTGGATATTGCAGCCGAAACTTGCAGCCCCGCGTAGCAAACAAATCGTTCAGCTATCAGAGCATCCGCGTTTCCGTGCGGGCTTTGACTTTTTGTTATTGCGTGAGCAATGTGGCGATGCAGAGCATCCGCTATCAGAGTCAACCAACGATATGGGTGACTGGTGGCAGACGTATCAAACCTTGTCTGAACAAGAGCAGCAGCAGGCGATTGATGAATTTGACGAAAATATTCGCCGAGGTGCTTATAAAAAAGGGCAACGTGGTCGCGGACGTAATCGTCAAGAATCAAAAACACAGACTACTGATAATGCAGCACCCAATCAGAACAGTACAAAGCAAAACAAAGCCGATGACCGTCCTGAAAAAGGTAGAAATGATCAAACAATGGTAAATGATTCGTCAAATATTCCAGCCCGCCGCCGCCGCGCTGCCAGCCAAACTAAAGCTGGCCGCACTGACAGCGGAAGACAAAACGTGCAGCAACAAGTAGAGCAAGACAATAACGAGCTTGCTCAGCTAAAGCAGTTGTCTCTTGCTAATAACAAACAATCGGCAAGTCAACAGGCAAAGCCTAAGCCGTTATTTGTTATAGAGCACGAGAACGTAGTGCCACCATTGCAGAAGCAACTGTCAGCTGATGATACATCGAAGCGCAGCAAAGCACCTGTACGAAAGCCAGCATCAACTAATCAAAATGCACCAAAACAAGTGGCTAAAGCTGAGCGCGTAGATAGTAGCACTCAGCCGTCTAATACTAACCAGTCAGAAGCTCAAGCGTCAGCTAGTCAGGCTAGACCAGCTCGCTCGATCGCAAGATCACCTGCGTTAGTCAGTATGAATAACGAGCCGATCCCGCATAAGCGTCGCCGTCGTCAACCTACTGTAGATAGTGCGAGCAATATCGAAGTACAAGGCAGTAATAATTCGAAGGGCAGTAATGGCAAAGCACAGCCAGCAGCGAAGTATGCGAAAAAAGCGCCTAAACCTGCAGTTGAATCGACTGATAAAAGCGATACTAAAAGTGTAAAGGAAGTAGGTAGCAAGGCAGTAGATAGCAAAGACGCTACAAAAACCGCTGCACCTGCGAGAGCCAAGAAATCGGTGAAAGCAACTACTACAAAGGCTACTAAAGCGAAGCAAGATACGAGCGATCAGATACCTGCTATAAAAGTAACTGATAACAAAGGCCCTGTACCATCGAAGCGCCGCCGCCGTCAGCCTAGTACTGAAAGCGCATAATATGAATAACAGTACAGATAATAGTAACTGGGTTACCTGTTATGTGGGCTTGGGTAGCAACCTCGCTAATGAGCTAGGTTCGCCTGCCGATCATTTGCAGCAGGCACTTGCAGTAATGCGAGAACATGAGCAGGTACGTGAAGTAAGTGTCTCTTCTTTTTACGCTTCAGCACCGATGGGTCCGCAAGATCAGCCAGATTTTGTTAATGCAGTAGCTGGTTTTGAAACGACACTTACCCCTTATGAGCTGCTTGCTTTTTGTCAGCAGTTAGAGAGCATGGCCAAGCGGGCACGTTTGCGTCGTTGGGGTGAACGTAGTCTAGATGTTGATATTTTGCTATACGGCGAGAAACAGATTACTGATCCAACACTGACAATACCGCATGCTGGCTTAAGTGAGCGCAATTTTGTCTTAATACCACTGCGAGAATTGGCACCAAACTTAACCATCGCCGGTAAGTTGATAAGTGACTATTCACAAAGTCGCGATTGGACAGGTTTAACATTATTATCAAGCGATTGATTATAAGTAAATGATGCTGAGTGATAGATGTTAAATGTTTGAAAGATTCATCTAACGTATTTCAAGTCTAGCTCTGATAGTAGCAATATTGATAATTAAAGGCATTGCAGATTAATTGAGGGTCATATGACGACATTATCTACTCTAAATAAGTTTAAAAAAGACGGTACCAAGTTCACTTGCTTGACCTGTTATGACTCGATGTTTGCACGAATGATGGAAAAAGCCGAAATTGATACGATTTTAATTGGGGATAGCTTGGGTATGGTTGTACAAGGCCATGACTCAACATTACCTGTGAAAGTCAATGATATGGCTTATCACACTGCCAATATTGCCCGTAGTAATAAGCACGCGTTGATATTGGCTGATCTACCTTTCATGAGTTATGTGACACTACCAGAAGCCGTTGCTAATAGCCGCACGCTAATGCAAGCAGGGGCGCATGTCATAAAAATCGAAGGTGGTAGCGAGCTGTGTGAATTGGTAACGACCTTGGCGCAAGCAGGTACACCAACTTGTGTGCATCTTGGTTTGACTCCGCAATCAGTCAACGTGTTTGGTGGTTATAAAATTCAAGGTCGCGGCGATGAAGCAGCTGATAAACTGCTTGCTGATGCCAAGGCAGTCGTCGATGCTGGTGCTGCATTACTGGTACTAGAATGTGTTCCAGCCGCGCTTGCAAAAGCCGTTACTGAAGCTGTGGCCGTGCCAGTCATTGGTATTGGTGCTGGAGCCGATACTGATGGTCAGGTATTGGTTATGCATGACATGCTAGGTATGGCGCATGGCCGAGTTCCACGTTTTATTCATGACTTTTTAACAGATGAGCGCAATAGTACACACAGTATCGAAGGTGCTTTTGCGCTCTATCAGCAGTCAGTACGTGAAGGTAGTTTCCCGACTGAGCAGCACCAATTTAGCTGATTTTGAAGTTATTAAAGTTATTGAATAACAGAACGTTTGAATAGAAGAAAAGTAATCATGTCTCCAATTATTTATCATGATATCTCGTCATTACGTGAAGCGCTTCAGCCTTATCGTGGCCAGCGACGTGACAAACAAGGCCGTCAGCAGCGCATTGCGCTAGTACCAACGATGGGTAATCTGCATGACGGTCATCTTGAGCTGGTAAGAATTGCCAAGCAGCATGCAGATGTAGTGGTGGTCAGTATCTTTGTTAACCCTACTCAGTTTGGCGTTGGGGAAGATTTTGACAGCTATCCGCGTACGCTAGATGCAGATGTGGCTAAGCTTGCGACAGTGAATGCAGATTATGTGTTTGCACCTAGCATTGATGCAATGTATCCAGTATTACCACCACCTACTGCTGTGTTGGCAGGGGTTGTTGCCAATCAGTTATGTGGTCAATCACGTCCTGGACACTTTGATGGTGTTGGTATTGTTGTCGCTAAATTATTCAATATCGTACAACCAGATGTGGCAGTATTTGGACAAAAAGACTATCAGCAGCTTGCTATCATTAAGCAGTTGGTACGTGACTTGAGTTATCCTATTAATATCATTGGTGCGCCTATTGTTCGTGCTGATGATGGCTTAGCGCTATCATCGCGCAATCAATACTTAAGTGCAAATGAGCGTCAAGCTGCCCCTGTATTACATCAAGCATTGCAAGAATTAGCGCAGAGTTTGAAAAGTACGGCTCTTAGTCAGCAAGTATTTGATAAGCTATTAGTAGAGACGCGGACACGTATTAGTGACGCAGGTTTTATTATTGATTATCTGGAAATAAAGACTGAGGAGTTAGGTTCTGTCGTAAGTGACTCTAAAACCTTTAATATAGAGAACAAAAACATCGTTATTTTAGTCGCAGCATGGCTAGGAAAAGCGCGCTTGTTAGACAATCAGTTGGTAGTGGTAAATTAGCTTTTATGACATAGCAGTAGACTAGTTACAATAGACTTGGATGAGTAGATCATGGGTGTAAGTCAGGATCAAAATAGTAATGCAGCAGCAACGATAGCGGATCAGACGTCTACGAATAAGCTCAGTATATTGGTGGTCTCAGGGCGTTCAGGCTCTGGTAAAACCTCAGTATTGAATATCTTAGAAGATCTAGGCTATTACTCTATTGATAATCTACCGCTGTCTTTGTTACCTAATGCTGCTCATAAACTGGTTAATGAAAGCGGCATTCATCGTATTGCGCTGGGTGTCGATATTCGAACGCCACGTGCTGATTTATCTAACTTTGCAGTAACGTATGCTTCTCTCAAGGAGACTTATGGGTCGCATGCGGTACAAATTTTATATGTGACTGCACAAGAGAGTACGCTGATAGCTCGTTTCAATGCGACGCGACGCGTACATCCGCTAATGTCACAAGATATTGATAGTGATAACGCTAAGCATATTGCCTTTAATTTACCTGCTGCTATCAAAAAAGAAGTTGAGCTATTAGAACCAATTGCTGGTCATGCTGATATTAGGATTGATACCAGTAGCCTAAATATTCATCAATTAAAAGATAGCTTGCGTGAACACATAGGCATGGACAATCAGATTGTCATCAATCTACTGTCTTTTGGTTTTAAATACGGTAGCCCTATCGATGCTGACTTTGTATTCGATGTTAGAATTTTACCGAATCCGCACTGGAACCCTGAGTTACGTGACTCGACAGGTCTGGATACTGAGGTAGGTGCATTCTTCTCAGATTATCCAGAAGTAGCAGAAATGATGGGTGATATCGATAAGTTTTTGACCCGCTGGCTACCAGAGTTTTTGCACAATAATCGTCATACGGTCACGGTTGCCATAGGCTGTACGGGCGGCAAACATCGCTCTGTTTTTATCACTGATCATCTACAACGCCACCTTGCTGAGGCCATGCCTAAAGGCGTGAAGGTATTGGCAAAACACCGCGAAAAAAGTCGTTGGTAATGATTTCAGACACTATTTAATTTATTAATTATTATTTTGGAAAGCTTTTATGATCGACTGGAAAGAACAGGACATGCGCGTTTCGCGCA
This sequence comes from Psychrobacter sp. NPDC078409, assembly GCF_050268505.1. Classification (NCBI taxonomy): domain Bacteria; kingdom Pseudomonadati; phylum Pseudomonadota; class Gammaproteobacteria; order Moraxellales; family Moraxellaceae; genus Psychrobacter; species Psychrobacter sp. NPDC078409. Next base: position 401,262 of record NZ_JBNNGW010000003.1, on the reverse strand, counting down.
CAGAACTCAAAAAAGCCCATGAGCGCTTGCAGCAGTTATCTATACCGCTTGCTAGCTTATCGAAAAAACAGTTAAAAGCTTTACCTGCCAGTGATTATTTTATGGCGGAGCTAATGGCATTGGCTGATATTACTAGCGCCAATGCTCGCAACCGTCAGACCAAACGTGTTGGCAAGCTGATGATTGAAGAAAATCGCCATGAGCTGATAAAGGCACTATTTGATGCCTTTTTTCCTAAAGAACAAGTCTCAAAAATAGAGAGCTGGTACGAGCGCCTGAATATTAATGATGAAGGTACGCTCAAGCAGTTTGTGAAGCAATATAAAGCTTCTGAGCACCACAGTATGTATCAGTTACTATTGTGGATAGAGTATGCCAAACACATGCAAGATGATGAGTTGCTAGCAGAATCTAAAGCAGATTTGGCAAGCTATATACGTGAAGTGGCTATTTTATCGCAGCTGAAGAAATAACATCTATATATCAAGCTAGAAATCTATTAATTAGAATTGTATTAGTTGAAAGACTAGCAATTAAATAATGAGTGATTAAAAGACGTATAGCTAAGAGGTTAAGATGCAAAAAAGCCAATCAATTTATGATTGGCTTTTTTATGCACGACATACAGATATGCTGTACGTCATGTGAGTTATTCAAGTACTTATGGCTCGAATTATTTCTTTTCAGCGCGAGTTTTGTCAACTAAATAGTCAACAACTTTAGCAACTTTAGCGTTTTCACCAGTTACCACATATTTGCCTTGTACCACGACAGATGGAACACCAGTGATTTGATAACGCTTGGCGCCTTCTTGAGAGCGACCGATTTTTGTACCAACGGCAAATGAGTTATATAGGCTGTTAAATTTCTTTTCATCAACGCCTTTTGATGCATACCATTTGCTTAGTGACGCTTGATCAAACAGTTTTTTACCATCTTTATGGATAGCGTCAAATAATGCGTCATGAGTTTTGCTTTCAAAGCCTAAAAGCTGAGCCGCATAGAAACCGCGAGCATTGGCTTCCCAAACAGGGTTAAGTGCTGCTGGTGTCTTAAAGAATGCAACATCTTTGTCTTTGGTTTTTGCCCATTTTTCCATGTGCGGGTTAAGCGCATTACAATGTGGGCAACCATACCAAAAGAATTCACGAACAATGATAGCATCACCGCTGATTTTCTCTGGGTTGTCTAGCACACGGTAATCTTTTCCAGCGACATAATCTGCAGCTTGTGCGCCCATAGAGGCAAGTCCAATGGCCATGGCTAGACCAGTCAGTGTGATGACACGTTTCATACTTTATCCTTGAGGTGTGGAGACTTAGAATGGGTTAAGAGGTTAGTGTCTATATGGTTATTAAACATGTGACACTCTAAAATATATAGCTTTTAAAGCGTCTAAACCAGACAGTGTCGAGTATAATCGAACAATAGCAAAGTATCGACTATGATAACGTAAAATGTATGTACTTGTGAATCGCATTCTTAACCGATAGTTGTAAAGCTGTTAGCTATTATTTAAGGTATATTGCTTGTTACTTTCTGAACCTACTGTTTCTTAAACGTCTGCTTTATTTCTATGCACGGCTCGAAATCGTTTAGAGTATCAGGATGCGATATAGTCACAAGGATACTTATCTTTTCTATATGAAGATACTGCCCAAAAAACAGGGTAAAGTTTAAGCCTATTCACAATCGGTGACGATGTGCTTACGACAAAACTGCTACTCTCATGCTAATATTAAGCACATAATCGTACACTGTAAACGATAATAACGATAGTGACAATCAAGGAACATACCATGAGCTCAGCTTTAAATTCTTCATCAACTTCGAGTGATCAAAATAACAATAGCGCTTTCAATAGTACAGAGTCTAACACCATCAACGTAGATCCTAGCGAAGTCGAAAAATTTAATAACTTGGCAAGTGAGTGGTGGAGCAACACAGGGGCCTTTGCAACGCTACACGAGATCAATCCATTACGTTTAAACTGGATAGAAGAAAACGTCAAACGTGGCTATCAAAACGCTGCTAATAAAACCGCTGAGCAAGGACTTTCTGGCAAAAAAGTACTCGATGTAGGGTGCGGCGGCGGAATATTGTCAGAATCTATGGCACGCCGCGGTGCTGATGTGACAGGGATTGATTTAGGTACAGAAAACTTAAAAGCTGCTGCGTTACATGCAGAGCAAAGCCAGTTAGAGAATACGCTTCGTTATCAGCATATACCTGTTGAAGAGTTAGCAAAAACGCAGGCTGGTCAGTTTGACGTGGTGACTTGTATGGAGATGCTAGAGCACGTGCCAGATCCTAGCTCGATTGTGCAGGCTTGTTATGAGTTACTGGCTCCTGGCGGTGTCTGTGTACTATCAACGATTAATCGCAATCCTAAGTCTTATCTGTTTGCCATCGTTGGTGCAGAGTATGTGCTGCGATTGCTTGATCGCGGCACCCACGACTATGCCAAATTTATCACGCCAGCTGAATTAGACAAAATGGCCCTTAATACTGGATTTGTTCGTCAGGATATTATCGGTTTGCATTATAATCCGCTGACCAAACGCTACTGGCTTGCCCAAAACGTCGATGTTAATTATATGATAGCCGTACAAAAGCCATTGGTTTAATGCTTCACGCAGCCATTTATTTGCCATACTTTCACTAAACACGTCATCAATCTCAAGAGCATTCACTATGACCCAATTTGTAAAAGCTGTTTTATTTGACCTTGATGGGACATTAATCGATACTGCTGCTGATTTTGTTCGTATCATTGGTAAAATGAGTCTCGAAAATGATTGGCAGGCACCGCCTGAAGCAGAAATCCGTGAGCAAGTCTCTGCGGGTGCCTCAGCCATGGTGCAATTGATGCTAAGACATAACGATCAACTCGAAGTCAGCGAGGAAGCGTTGCTTGGGTTTCGTCAGCAGTTCTTAGATGATTATGAAGCAGATATCTGTGTCGATAGCTGCGTGTTTCAGGCGCTTGAAGCGGTACTGACTGAGCTTGAAGCAAAGGGTGTGCCATGGGGTATCGTTACCAACAAGCCACGTTATTTAGCCGAAAAGCTATTAAGTGAGATGCAACTGGATCAACGCTGTGCGGTTTTGGTCTGTCCAGATGACGTATCACGTACCAAACCAGACCCAGAGCCAATGTATATGGCGCTAGAAAAACTGGGTATCCCTCGAGGGGCTGCAGGCTGCGTACTCTATGTCGGTGACCATGTACGTGATATTGAAGCTGGCAACGCTGCTGGCATGCCAACGATTTTGGCCGCTTATGGATATATTCCACCTGAAGATCAAAAGTCTTTGAAAAAATGGGGCGCCGACTATATTACGGACACCCCTGAGCAGCTAAATAAATTGCTGCTATCGTCTGGCAAATTTGAGTATATATAGACTGCTATATATCACCAGATTTACAACCATAAGCACATATCCTCAACGATTTAATGATAAGTAGTGAGCAATGCCATGAGTGACAATAACAATCAACTAATCGACCCAAAAGACGATAAAAAAACTGTTCAAAGTCCTATTCAGCCTTTGACTCATGATGATATTCGTAGCTTTGTACCGCCAAGTAATTGCCTAGATGGTAAGACTATTTTGGTAACAGGAGCGGGTGATGGTATTGGCCGTGTTGCTGCATTGACCTATGCGCGTTATGGCGCCACTGTTTTATTGTTAGGACGTACTAGTAGCAAGCTTGAGTACGTCTACGATGAGATTGAGAGTCTTGGTGGTAAGCAGCCTGCTATGTTGCCGATGAATCTAGAAGGGGCGACTTACGCCGAAATGCAGCAGCTCGAAGGGCTAATCAATAAAGAAGTCGGCCAGTTAGATGGTATCTTGCATAATGCTGGTGTATTAGGACAACTGACGCCGCTTGAGATGTATGACGTCGATACTTTTGCCCAAGTGATGAAAGTTAATTTCACAGCGACTTTTATGCTGACTCAAGCGCTATTCCCGCTATTAAAAGATGCTGATCATGGGTCTGTTGTCTTTACCTCTAGCACTGTAGGTACACATCCTCGCGCATTTTGGGGTGCTTATGCACTTTCCAAACAAGCAGTAGAAGGTATGAGTGATATCTTTACTCAAGAGACTCAGAACACCACTAATCTACGTTTCAATTGTGTCAACCCAGGTGGCACTCGTACCAATATGCGCGCACATGCGTATCCAGGTGAAAATCCTATGAGCTTAAAAACACCTGAAGATATCATGGCAGGCTATGTCTGTCTGATGAGTGACGAAAGTATTGGCGTACGCGGTCAAGTAATTGAGCTACAACCTAAAGATTAGTAGCGAAATTTTAAGTTGAGTCGAAATAACGACGTCATTCTTTATTGATGGTTTTATACACTATCGCAGGTTGCAATTAACCATGGCTAGCCCCATCTATTTGTTATTAAAGACATTTGTATTGTCTAATTATAATGAATAAAAAATAGGATAAGATTATGGCAGGTGGCTGGTCAAGAGATGGTGCTGAGCATGAACAAATGGATGCAACGGTAAATGATGCATTGGAGCGAGCGCGACGTTCGTTACCGACAGGTGTAAGTGCTGAGCTGTGTGACGAATGTGGTAAGCCTATTCCAGAGGCAAGGCGACTGGCAGTGCCCGGTATTCAGCATTGTGTTAGCTGTCAGACGGAGCTTGAGCAAGAGGCAAAAGCGGCTGAGCTGTTTAATCGTCGTGGTAGTAAAGACAGTCAATTGCGTTAAAAAATAGTTAGGGCGTGTCCTCAATTCAATCGATAGTCATCTAAATGGGTTAAAAATGGCTAAATCTTGCCAAACGGCGTCAAATAGCTGACTAATATCTCGATATTATCTGCGCTATTTTTCTTGTTTGACTGCGATTTATCTCATTTTTATCACCATTTTTAAAATGAGGACACGCCCTAGTTGCGTTGAAAAAAGAAAGGGCGGACATTGCTATATAAAATAGCAATGTCCGCTTTTTTATGTCTATTACTATATAACCAGTGCCATCAATTCAAGATCGCACTCTTCCCAATCTATTAATACTGATGACGCTTTGGCATCATTCTCAGCTTCTGATTTTTCTGTAGCTTTATCGACAGCATTTGTATCGACAGTATTGCCTAATTGCAAAATAACTTCCAATCGACTATCAGTCTGTGGGTCGATGGTTTTGGTGGTTAGACTACCAGGGTTAAAATTGATCTGCATCCAGCCATCAGAAGTATGCACCACGCCTTTGATGCGTTGCCAGTTTGGCAGTGCTAATAACCAATTCTGTAAATCGTTAGCGTTTAGTATGTAGTGTGCAGGTAGTCGCCATCCAGCCAATTGAAAATCTTGCTGCTCTTCATGATAGCGATAGGGCAGATCACTATCAGCATTGACCTGAGCTTCGGTCTCATCGGTAGATGCACTCAATGATGGTACAGTTGCTAAAGAGTTGGCTTGAGACTGTACACCAATCATCGATTTTTGAGGATGAGCAATACTGATTTTTCGTTGATTCGAAATGATAGAGCTAGGCTGATTTAGTTGTTCATTCAACGTTTTAGAGTATGCATCTGCTACAAGTTTATTTGCTACAAACTTATCTGATGAATGGACATCTGATGAGTCTGTTGTCTCAGGTGCCGTTAGTTCTGATGCTGCCCAAATGATTTTTACTTGTGAATTTAGCTTGGTTATCCATTCTACTAAAGCTTGTTTTTCGCTAGTATTTAATTGGACATAACGATTGATTATCAGCACATCGGCATCACGGACATGCGCTTGAAAACCATCATGATCACGATACTTAATCTGTTGCCACTGCTCGCCACTCAGTACGGTTATGACAGCATTCATCTTTAGGGCAGTTTGCCAATGCGGCGCACTAAGTTGTAGTATCAGCTCACGTGGATGTGCCAAACCTGTGGGCTCAATGAGTAATCGCTGCGGATGATGGTCACTGAGCAGGCGACTGATTGCAATTTGTAAGGGCAGCTGACTGGTGCAGCAAATACAGCCACCACTGACCTCACGAATGGCGATATTTTTTTGCTCAAGCTCGTTATCTTGGGAGCTTGCAAGGAGTGCGCCATCAATACCGATACGGCCAAACTCATTGATTAAGAGGGCCCAGCGTTCGTCATCAGGTTTTGTGGCCAGTAACTGATTAATTACAGTGGTTTTGCCAGCACCTAAAAACCCTGTCACTAACGTGCAGGGTATGTTTTGAAAAATAATTGGGTTTTTCACAAATAGGCTCATCATATTGGCACGTGTTTGTGAGTAAACAAACACGGCCTATATTAAAAGGAATTAGATCAGTCAAAAGTTATTCACTCTTGATGGTTTCTACCTCAGCTTCATCAGGAACGAACACGTAGCCCACGCCCCATACGGTCTGGATATAACGTGCTTGTGAAGGGTTGTCTTCAATCAGGCGACGCAGACGTGATACTTGGACGTCGATAGAACGCTCCATCGCACCCCATTCACGACCACGGGCAAGGTTCATCAATTTATCACGGGTCAATGGCTCACGTGGATGCTGTACGAGCGCTTTTAGCACTGAAAACTCACCTGTCGTCAAAGTGACTACGTTACCATCGCGTTTAAGTGTACGTGTCGATAGATCTAGTGTCCATGGACCAAACTCGACCACTTCCATTTGATGACTTGGTGCACCTGGCAACTCACGGTTTTGACGACGTAATACAGCTTTGATACGAGCCAACAGCTCTTTTGGATTAAAAGGCTTGGGCAGATAGTCATCTGCACCCGCTTCTAGACCTGCAATACGGTCAGCATCACCGCCTTTGGCAGTCAGCATAATGATAGGAATATCTGCATTGTCCTCGCGCAGACGCTTACAGATACTGATACCGTCTTCGCCTGGCAGCATCAAATCGAGCACGACCAAAGAGAAAAGCTCACGTTGCATGAGTTTGTCCATCTGACTGCCGTCATGAGCGGTACGAACGACAAAGCCGTCGTCTTCTAGGAAGCGTTGCAACAAAGAGCGCAGACGAGCATCGTCATCGACAACTAAAATACGCTGAGTTAACGTGTCAGGGCTGTTGTTATCAGTCATACAGGCATCCTTTTATAAAAATTATTGTTATCAGAAACTACAAGTAAATAGCTATGAGCAAAAACACTGCCACTAATTATCATTATTTAATTATTGGTTACGAATAAGCACTTCATAAAATTAAAAACTATTGTTCAATATGTCAGCACATATCAATATTTGTGTTATTGATACTTTAGTGTATAAGATTGCACCGAGAATTGCATCACCCATGATAATAAATGCTGTATGCGTTTGTTTAACAAGTCCATAGGATGTGCGATATAGAACGATTTGCGTCCTAAAATGCGCAATAAATAACGAAAAGATAAAAAGGATTTTTATTCATGCAGCTTTTGCTATAATGCAAAGCTACATTTCTCAACGATTGATACGTATATGAGTAGCACTGATACCTTAACGTCATCTCAAACCTCGACAAATGCACAGGTTTTAGATGCAACCACACACGCGAATATTCACGACAAGCTTGCTCGCGCGCTTGGCATTAAGACTGCTCAAGTCAATGCGTTTGTCAAACTTTATGATGAAGGCGCGACGGTTCCTTTTATTGCGCGTTACCGCAAAGAAAAGACTCAGAATCTTGATGATGCGCAGCTGCGTGCTTTAGAGAAGTCTCTTAATTATGAGCGTGACATGGCAACACGTCGCCTCAAAATTACTGAGCTGTTAAGCACACAGGGCAATCTGACCGATGAGCTACAGACGCGTATCGATAATGCGACGTCTAAGCTTGAGCTTGAAGATATCTATCTGCCATATCGTCCGCGTCGTCGTTCACCTGCTGCCAAAGCTCGCGCCGCTGGTCTTGATACTGCTGCCCAAGCAGTCTTGACCCAAGAGATCACTCCGATGGATGCCTTGGCTGATTATCAAGTCCAGTCAAGTATCACTGATGACAGTGGTAATGAAATCGAGGTTGATTTTAGCGATATCGAAAAACAGCTCGCTGGCGTACAAGCGATTATCGTTGATGAATGGACACAAGCATTGGGCTTGTTGGACAACTTACGCAGTGGTTTTGCCAAAACTGCCAGTATCGTATCGAGCGTTGCGAGCGAAGAAAAGCGCGAAGTTGGCGAAAAATTCAAAGACTACTTTGAGCATAGCGAAAGCCTTGCTCGACTGCCAAATCATCGCCTATTAGCAATGTTGCGCGGTCGTCAAGAAAACGTCTTGGGTCTAAAGATTGAAGGCGAAGACGCACCATTTATCGAAAAAATTATCAATCATTTCGATGTTGATGCCAAAGCGCCAGCAGCCCGCCGTGAGTTTTTGTCAGAGGCAGCCAGTAGCTTGTGGAAAGACAAATGGCGTCCGCATATCGAGCACCGTTTGTTAACTGAAAAGCGCCTAGCCGCAGAAGCGGATGCGATTGATGTGTTCGCTAGCAACTTACAGCATTTGCTAATGTCTGCACCTGCAGGTCCTAAAGTAATCTTGGGTGTCGATCCTGGTATCCGTCATGGCGTAAAAATGGCCATCGTTGATGCGCAAGGTCATGTCATGTCAGATAGCGAAGAGAAGCCTGTCATAGCGACAGTGTATCCGTTTGCACCTGATAATAAGATGGATGAAGCCAAGAAAGTCATCGATGCGCTGTTGAGCACTTATAACGTTGATTTGGTCGCTATCGGTAATGGTACGGCAAGTCGCGAAACAGATGCGATGATCAAAGAGATTTTGGCTGCGAACGATGCACTAAAAGCTAAGGCCGTTATCGTTAATGAGTCGGGTGCGTCTGTTTATTCAGCGAGTGAACTTGCTAGTGATGAGCTGGCCAATCTAGACGTTTCTGTACGTGGCGCGGTTTCTATCGCGCGTCGCTTGCAGGATCCATTGTCAGAGCTTGTGAAAGTTGATCCAAAAGCCATTGGCGTGGGTCAATATCAGCATGACGTCAATCAAAACCAGCTTGCCGATAGTCTTGATAAAGTAACTCAAGATAGCGTGAATGCTGTGGGTGTGGATGTAAATACAGCCAGCCCAGCTATCTTAGCTCACATCGCAGGTCTTAACCGCAATGTGGCGCAGCAAATTGTCACCTATCGCAAAGAGCATGGTGCATTTGATAGCCGTGAAGCGCTCAAAAACGTCCCACGTCTAGGCGCTAAGACATTTGAGCAAGCAGCTGGTTTCTTGCGTATTCATAATGGTAGCAATCCATTAGATGCTACTGGTGTGCATCCAGAGAGCTATGCATTGGTCGATAGCTTACTCGCACAAGCGGGCAAGCCGTTGTCAGAAGTCATCGGTAATGATGGCGTGTTAAATACTATTGATACGACTACATTGGCTGCTAACGACGATAATGTCAGCGTAAAAGCGATTATCGAAGAGCTTGCTAAACCTGCTCGTGATCCTCGTCCTGAGTTTAAAACGGCCAATTTCCGTGATGACGTCAATAGTATCAAAGATTTGAGCGAAGGCATGACGTTAGAAGGGGTAGTCACTAACGTAACGGCCTTTGGTTGTTTCGTTGATGTTGGCGTACATCAGGATGGCTTGGTACATATCTCGCAGATGGCCAATGACTTTGTCGCCGATCCTATGAACCGTGTCAAACCTGGTGATATCGTATCGGTACGGGTTATCTCTATCGATGAGAAACGTGGTCGTATCGGCTTTAGCATGAAACCTGAATCTGAAAAACCTGTCCGTACGGCTGCCAAGTCTACGACAGCTAGTATAGATGGCGAGAAAACCAGTCGTCCACGCAATAATAATGCAAATAGTGACCGTCCAAATAATAGCCGTCCAGCTGCTGACAAACGTCCGTCTAAGCCGCGTGGCAAGCGTCAGGATAAAGACAACGCGAGCAATCGTAGTAAGCCAGTAAAAAATGATAAAGCTGAAGCCCCAAGTAAAATGGGTACACTCGGCGCTTTATTACAAGAAGCTGGCGTGACTAAAACTAAGAAATAAACACTGCTAACAACAGCTAAAATTTATAGTTTGGTATAACAAAAAAGGCAGCCATATGGCTGCCTTTTTATATAAGTAATATGCTTACAAACTAATCAACTATACTAACTATTTGCTTAGCGTGATACAGCGATACGACGGTTTTCTTTAAACTGTACGTTTGCTGGCTGAGTAGCTAATAACTCACCACGCTTGTCTTTTTTCTTTTCTTGCAAAGTACTAGCAGCATCTGCAACTTTATTCTCAGTAGCCGCTTCACCAGCGATCAAAGGCTGATAGTCTGCATTGCTGTGTTGCATGTTAAGCGCTTGAGCGTTCTGTACAGGAGCCTGAGCGGTTGTAGCATTAGTCATTGCTGCCGCATTGGTTGTTGCCTGAGCGTTATTTATCAAAGCTGCGTTATCATTGCTTGCTTCATTATCCATATCGTCAGTTTCGTCGTTCATTTCATCTGCTTCATTATTCATGTCCATATCGACATCAGCAGTATTTGACGCTTCGACATCTACAGCGCCAGGTTGAGTCGCTAGCAACTCACCGTCAGGACCTTCTATTTCGGCTTGCACAGTGCTTTCAACAGCAGCGTTACGCATATCTGCTGGCATTAGATCGCTATTGTTAACGGGTGCCGCCATTGCCATAGTTGGTAATACAAGGGTAGCGCCGACGATTAGTGATAAAACATTCTTTTTCATTATAAAACTCCATGATACATAATTAGCAATAGTTAAAAACAGTAACTCATATTTAATGATGAGCTGTTTTTATTCAAATGTGTCTGTAAATACTGTATGCAAATTATCAACGATGTAGTTTATATTTCAGTAGCAAACTCATTAAGGTTCTAACAGTTTAATGTTTTCTTGTGACGTTATGAAACTGTCATACTTAAAGTCTAGCTGATATTTTAACTTCTAGATTTTCCAAAAACTCATTAGTAGCAAAGGTTGATTGTGTTATTAAAGCTGTTAATAAATGAGTCTGCTAATAACAAATATCTACCGACATCTCTAGTATTCAAAATATAAATTTTTGATTGCTTATAGTTGTTATTTGAACTTAGCTGATTGTTATTAATAGTTTTTTTGAGTGCTATTTGTCAGTATTATGGAGACTTTTATCAGTAGTTTTTATTTATAATTCAAAACCAGTGTTTAGATAATTCTTAAGTTCTATTATATAAATTCTTTGATAACATATACTTTATTAAACTAATGTTTATATCTAATTTTTCTACAATATCTATAAAATGATAGTAGCAATACTACATTAGTGATTAGTATCATAAAGTATTAAATAATCGGGAAACAGAAACATTGTTCACCAAAAAAATACGTTATTTTCAATTTAATTCTCGTCCAAATTTTAGAGTAGAAAATAAAAAAACCGTATCTCGAAACCAAGATACGGTCGTAAAAAAATTGAGCCCTTGTTATCACTTAATAGATTAACTATCAATCACTTCAAAGTTAAGACCAGAATGCGCTTCTAAACGTGTTATTAGCTTATCTCCCATCGCAGATGCTGGTGTCCAGAACCCACCGCCAACGTCCTCTTTGCTGATATCTTGTGCCAAGCATAATGCCGCCTGCGAAATCATACGAGAAGTACTGCCGTAACCAGGATCTCTATCACCTGTTACCTTAACGGTAATAGTGTCATTTTTGGCCGTTTGTCCAAAGTGACGAATATCAAAGTAGCCGTTCTCTTGCTCGTCCTTAGAAGGGCCTGAGCCAGCTTTTGGTAAAACGTGCTTGGATAGTAACTCGCGACTTGGTTTGATCATCATTGCAGTAGCAAAGCCCAATAAACCTGCACTCATAGCATAGCTAGACAGTTTTCCTTTGACGCCGTCTTTCATCCACATTGCTTCGTCATATTTGAAATCGCGACCGTACTCATAGCTGAGCAATTGGTTAGTACGATGGACGATACGCGTATTGATAGTGGCCATGACGAACGGTGCTAACCAACGCTTATGATTGCTGTCATATACTGGTTTGCTAACATTATCCTGACGTACGTTTGGTGCGTTGGCATCATCGTTTAACAGGTATGGATTGGCTACTTGTTTGCGACGTACTTTGTCCTCACCAGCTTCTTCAAATATTGATGCCATTGACGCGATAGTACCACCTGAGATACCACCTTTCGCTGCTTTGACACGCATATGGATGACATTACAGGTCTCGCCGAACTTCTCTTCTGCCTTAGCTTGGGTAAAGTACGCGCCCAAATCTGATGGGATAGAATCAAAACCACAAGAGTTGACGATACGAGCACCGCTCTGCTTGGCAGTATCTTGGTACTTGTCCATCATATCTTTGATGAAAATGGCCTCACCAGTAAGATCTACATAATCTGTACCGTTTTCAGCACAAGATTTGATCAGTGGCTCACCATATTTCAGATATGGGCCTACAGTAGAAATGATGACTTGAGTTTGTTTGGTCATCTTATCAAGGCTGTCAGCATCGTTACTGTTGGCAATAATAATGTCTACCTTACTCTCAAGTTTGGCCTGTAGCTTATTGAGCTTGTCTTCATCACGACCTGCGATCGCCCATGATACGTTTGAGCCATCTTCGTTCTTATTATTTGACAAAAAATTGGTTAAATAGTGGGCAGTGATCTGACCGACGAAACTTGTCGCGCCATATAGAACGACAGCATAAGGGCGAGTGTCGCCGCTGGTTTTTTGTGTAGGGTGTTCAGTATCCGTATTGGTATCCATATGTATTGTCCTTAATATATTTGAGAATAGGTGGATAGTAAACTATAAACCAAGTCGTTTGATTAGGTTAGGGGTTTGTGAGGTCGCTACAGTTTATAGTTTGCAGCTAAACCCCCATACAACATCACGTTAGAAATTTAAAATAGTTCTGCATACAGTTGGAAGAGTAGCGTTCAGTAAAAGATCATTCAATAAAAACACGTCCAGTTAAAAAGCGCTTAGTTTAAGAACTCTCAGTTAAATAACACTGTATTCAGAAATATAATTCTATTTTGAAAATATCATCTATTAAAGAAAAAGAGGTATGAGATATCAACAGTTACTACAAACTTTACATAACCTACCGATATTATTACTAAAATGAACGTTTTTTAGAGACGAACATTGCTAATCTATAAGCGTAAACAGTAATAACTAGCATTAGATAAAAACAAGTTAAATAGATGCTATATAAATTCTAATATCTGTTTTTTACCATTATTTGAGGAGAAGATTATGTTTCGTTGGGCTATTATTTTTGCAGTAATCGCATTACTAGCGAGTTTCCTAGGTTTTGGTGGTGTCGCAGGATTATCTGCTAATTTGGCATACATTTTCTTAGCAGTCGCTGTGATTTTGTTTATCGTTGCCTTTGTCAGTCGTAAGATGTAAATACAGCTTATTATTATAAATAACTAATATAAAAAAGACCCTCAATTGAGGGTCTTTTTTTGTCTGCTTTAACGAAGGTAATCGTTAGAAAGCTAGGATAATCGGCATCAAGGTATGCATTATAGACTTTCTACTACAACCGTTTAGGCTGAATAATATGCTCCATACGCTTGGCTAAACGAATATCCAGACTAGATATACCACCTGTATCGTGGTTGGTTAAACGAACCTCTACGATATTGTAGGTATTACGCCATTCTGGATGGTGCTCAAGCGCTTCAGCATGAAATGCCGCTTGATTCATAAAGCTCATAGCTTCGATAAAATCGCTAAAGTGATAGGTCTTGACAATGCTATTGCCGTCACGCTGCCAACCAGCAAGCTCTTCTAGCTGTAGATTGATTTGTTTGTCAGATAAACTACTCATATTAATAACCTTTATTGTTATGTCGAATTGGTTTATTAAAAGTGCTACTAGGGTAGTGCTAAGTGTCTCTCCTAATCTAAGATAGATATATTATATCTCTAATACGCTCAATGTTGGGCGTACTCGATGCTATTAAATAATGAGTCGTGGCAGTCTAAACCAAATCCTGATATTCAGGATGTTTGCTGATATACGAGGCGACAAATGAGCATTGTGGTACTACTTTCTTGTCTTGCTCACGCGCATAATCTAGCGCGTGCTTAACGAGTGCTGAACCAACGCCTTGACCGCCTAATTGCTGCGGTACGATAGTATGATCGTAGACCAATTTGTCAGCACTTTCCTGATAGCTAATATAACCTGTCTGACCATCGATAGAGGTCTCAAAACGTTTTGCTGCTTGATTATGAACAATTTCTAGATTTGGTTTAGAGGCTTGGTTACTCATTAATATACTCCATTTCTTATTATCGAATTTTTATTATGAATTAAATATTTTATTAATTTCGATAGTGCCAGTTTAGTATGTAGGTTTGATGCTCAATTATCTAGACACTTACCGTAATGGTAGATAGGACTACTGTTAACGTCATCTATGTCTTCCGTCCTACCTTATCATGGCCGTATCTAGTTGCAAATCTGAATATGTCACCATGCATAGGATATGGCTTTACGAACGACTGGAGGTAAAAAGCGAGTGAGACCACTAGTATTTTCTATCGCTAATTTGTCTTCTAAATCGGCCGCTGATCTATTATCTTTAAGAGTAGTACTATCTGCATTTTCCACTGACTGTACATGGGCTTGCCATTCTTTTTCACTAGGTTTGCTAAAGTGATAAATACGTCCTATTACTTGCTTGAGTTGTGTGCCAAAGCGGCCAGTGTTATAGCTTAAACCATACTTATGGCATATGGCTTGTACCTGCGGCGCAATCTTTGCATAGTGGCCAGCTGGCATATCAGGAAATATATGATGCTCAATTTGATGAGACAAATTACCTGTTAAAAGGTGAAACCATTTGCTGCCTTTGATATTGCTAGAGCCAAGGATTTGGCGTACGTACCAATCGCCTTTACTTTCATTGGCATCGAGATGGGTATAGATATGCGCTTGCTCAGTGAAATGTCCACAAAAAATCACCGCCCACGTCCATAGGTTGCGGACAGTGTTGGCAGTCATGTTACCGCTCAACGTACTAAAGGCGCTACGACGACCTAGTGTCAGCGCTACCACAGAGGGCAGTGCAATATAGTCTTTGCCTATTTGTCGTCCAATTTTGGCAAATAACGCACGAGACTTTTGCTGCATGATTTTGTGCAAATCAGGAGAGTCGGCGTATTCATCTGCACTGATTTGGATGTCATGAAAGGCTACTGCCCACTCAAAGCCAAATGCCAGCACCGCGGTACTAAACATATTATAGCGATCTTCTGGCGTCCAAGGCTGCTCGTCAGTCACTCGAATCAAGTGATAGCCTACGTCATGATCACGGCCTACAATATTGGTAAAAGTATGATGTAAATAATTATGAGAGTGTTGCCATAATGGAGCAGGGCAGACAATATCCCAGTCGAATTTTTGACTATTAAGGTGCGGGTGTTGCATCCAGTCATACTGACCATGCATGACGTTATGACCCAGCTCCATATTGTTCAATATTTTGCTAAAGCTAAGTAAAGACGTACCTAGTAGCCAAGTAGCGACCAGACTTCGTTTCGATGGCATACGCCCAGCCGCTGCAAGTAAACCACGGGCGATAATTTCACTATATACCACAGTGGCATATATCCGCTGTATGTAGCGTGCATCCTTACTGCCTAGAGAGTCCATGACGCTTTTGTACAGGGCATTGAGCTCTGTAGCTAAAGCATCACTTTGAGGCTTTGATAAGGGGGCATCAGTTAACGTTGGGTAGCGAGTCCGTGTCGATGTGTCTGGCTGACCGCTATCATTGATTGCTTCATCATTAAGCTGCGAGTACGGCGTTTGCGGCGTCAAAGGCAAAGGCGCGTTTTTTGCTAGCTGTGCATCGGACAGGGGCGTCAAGATAGGCACAGCAGATTGTGGCGTAGTAACGGGTGGTAACAAGCGCATAAATAAATCCTTAACCGAAACGGCATGAATAAGCAGCACTGCATCCGGTTTGATAAGTTATCTGAGTTTTAGCCTATAAAGTAACTTTTGTCTTTTATTTCTCATAGGTTGTTTAGCATATGTTCCCTATTAAGCCAGTCGTTCTATTAAATTAGTCATTAAACATCGAGAACCACATCAGTCATGGCAATATTGATGCAAGTCTGAATAGACTCGTAACCATCCCCGCTCACTTTCCCTGTTTGAACGTTTTTGACCACACCGCTGACTTTATTACAGCGGCACAATTGGCAAATGCCTTGCCGGCAACCATGTGCTAGCCGTACATCTGCATTCTCAGCAGCAACCAGTATGGTCGTGTCACTGCTAAACTGTCGTTGCCGTGATCGCAAATAGATAGTGTGTTCTTCTACAGGTATCGTCTTATTGAATGTTTGATTGGTGCTGATATCAACATCAGCTAGGGCATTACCAAAGTTCTCTACTGTGATGTTATCGCTCAGCTGTTTGTCTATAGGTAAGGTTATCTCTGCGGCAGCTTTATATAAGCCAGCTAATAATGCTTGTGAACCGCAGGCAAATATCTGCGTATCTGCTAAAGGTAAGTTTAGCGACAGCAGGCCCTCTACACTTAAGTATCTTGTACCAGCCAAATAAGTAGTCGGATCTTCAGTATGGATTAAATGATAAATGAAGTCTGGATATGCATCATTCAGCTGTTGCCACTGATGTTGTAGCTTGGATGAAACAGTTCGACTGTAATGCAATAGCGTCACCTGATATCCATTACTCAGGGCTTGAGTGATAAGTCCGAACATGGGCGTAATACCGCTACCACCAGCGATAAATAGCAAAGGAGTGAGCTGCTTATTATCTGATATTTCATACCTTAGTATTGAGGTTTGTTCCAAAGTAAATTGACCAAGTGGCAGGCTTGTATCAACGACACTAGCCAACGGTATCTGCTTGGTTAAATAGTCAGATACCAATCCTTGTGGTTTAATCGCGATAGTTACCGTATGACGTTGGTTTGCCGTGTGGTTTTCGGTAGTATCGTCGAGCCACCAAAGTAGTTGATGCGCCAAGCCCACTATCGAGTAGCTACGCTGGTAATAAACTCCATCGATACAAACGCGCAGGTCGAGGTACTGACCGCCTTGCCAACCACCCATCATCTTAGAAATCTGCTGCCTAAAAGCTCTATTGGTCTCAAATCGAAGTGCTATTAAATCATCACTTAACGTATAGCGTGCAATTAGGCGTAACTTAGGCGTTGTCAATGACCAAAACGGATGTAAGCGCGATCCGATAAAATCGACAAACGCACGTTGAACTATTTCAGGGCGATAGCCGTTGGCCATATTATCAGTACCTGTATGATTGCTATGAAAGTGAGTGTTGAGACAAGCACAAGGTTAGATGATCAATCGATTTTGATAATCGAACCATTAGACCTTGTTAAGCCACACTAACATGCTAACGGCTATTGATTAAATTTGCGAAAGTTTTGATGCTATTTTTTGTGGTCTTTATAAAACGCTAATGAATCAAAATGTTAAGTTAGTTCATTAAGATAAGACTCCTTGAGTTATTTTTTAAAGCGAGTTTTATAGCCAAAAGGCATAGCCTGCTGTCAAAAACAGTAAAACAACTGGTAAAACAACCTGTCAGCTTGCAGGGTATGCGCCACAATGCGATAATGACCTATAATTTGTAACCCTGATTTTGAGGTACGGCACGCTTGGCATCATCGCTGAGTTGCATTTGCTGTTCTCTTCTATGCAGTCTATCGGAGTGTTAATGGCTCAATATATTTACACGATGAACAACGTGTCAAAACTTGTTCCCCCTAAGCGTGAAATCCTAAAAAATATCAACCTATCGTTTTTCCCTGGTGCCAAAATCGGTGTTTTGGGTATCAACGGTTCAGGTAAATCAACCTTGCTACGTATCATGGCAGGCGTGGATACTGAGTTTAGTGGTGAAGCACGTGCGCAAGCAGGTACCAAAGTTGGCTATCTACCACAGGAACCACAGCTAGATGATAGCAAAGACGTTCGTGGTAATGTCGAAGACGGTATGCGCGAAGCGTTAGATGCGCTAGCACGTCTAGATGCTATCTATGCTGAATACGCAGAGCCTGATGCTGATTTTGATAAGCTTGCTGAAGAGCAAGGCAAGATGGAAGATATCATCCAGTCTTGGGATGCGCACAACTTAAATAACCAGCTAGAAAAAGCAGCTGATGCGCTCCGTCTGCCACCATGGGATGCTGACGTTAGTAAGCTGTCTGGTGGTGAGAAACGCCGTGTGGCACTATGCCGTCTGCTATTGTCGCGCCCTGACATGCTATTACTTGACGAACCGACCAACCATTTGGACGCCGAGTCTGTTGCATGGCTAGAGCAGTTCTTGCAGAACTACAGCGGTACTATCGTTGCCATTACCCATGATCGCTATTTCTTGGATAATGTTGCTCAGTGGATCTTGGAGCTTGACCGTGGCCATGGCTATCCGTATGAAGGCAACTATACCGAGTGGCTAGAGCAAAAGAACACGCGTCTAGAGCAGCAGAACAAGCAAGAAGAATCATTTGCTAAAGCGCTGAAAAAAGAGCTTGAGTGGATTCGCAAAAACCAAAAAGGCCAACAGGCCAAGTCTAAATCTCGTGTACAGCGTTTTGAAGAATTGAACTCAACTGAGTTCCAAAAACGTAATGAGACTTCTGAGATTTATATTCCACCTGGTCCACGTTTGGGTAACAAGGTTATTGAGATCAATGACATCTCTAAATCATTCGGCGATCGTCTGCTGTATGAAAACCTAAGCTTTAACGTACCAGCTGGTGGTATCGTTGGTATTATCGGTCCAAATGGTGCGGGTAAAACCACGCTATTTAACATGATTACTGAGCGCGATACCCCAGATACAGGTTCAGTTGATTTGGGTGAAAGTGTTAAAGTTGCCTATGTCGGTCAGGTACGTGATCATCTAGATGACAATAAAACCGTATGGGAAGAAGTTTCTGACGGTCTTGATATCATTACCGTTGGTGACTACACCACGCCAAGCCGCGCCTATATCGGACGTTTTAACTTCAAAGGCTCAGATCAGCAAAAGCACGTCGGTCAATTATCAGGTGGTGAGCGTAACCGTCTGCAATTGGCGAAAACGCTAAAGCAAGGCGCAAACGTATTACTCCTCGATGAACCATCAAACGATTTGGATATCGAAACCTTACGTGCACTAGAGGATGCGATTCAAGTATTCCCAGGTACAGTAATGGTCGTATCGCATGATCGCTGGTTCCTTGATCGTATCGCGACTCATATCTTGGCATTCGAAGAAGAAGGTCCAGTTTGGTTCGACGGTAACTATACTGAGTTTGAAGCGTATCGTAAAAAGACGATGGGTGACGATGCCAGTCCTAAACGTGCCAAGTATAAGAAAATTACTAACTAATACGGCTGTTTAATATAGTCCAATCCAAAAAAAGACCGCTAATCGTTAGCGGTCTTTTTTTTGTTTAGCTTAAAATCTTAAAGGGTATGGGTAGTCGTTAAAATTAACGCTTACGCCCAAACTTACGCTGCTTTTTATTACTAATCTCAGTAATGGCGTGAGTGATTTCTTCTTCGTCCAAACTAGCAACTTGCTGCAAGATTTGCATCATATCAGGCGTTAACACGTACTTAGCATGATGGGCAATGTCATTAATGCGATGGTCGAAAGTCAGTATGCCTGTTTCATCGTCTTTTTGTAGATAGTCAAGACGAGTCAACGCACTGATAAAGCTGGTAAACAAAGCACGGTCAAAGAAGTCAGGAATATCATCTGCATAGAGCACAGACAAACGCTGCCCAAGTAGGTGACATAGGTCAACAACTTCGTTTTCAGTTAGGTTGCCAGAGCCTTGCTGAGCGAGTAGGGCAAGCGTCATAAAGTAACGCTCAAGGCTTTGACCAACTGGAGTTGCCAGTACTTGCAGCTGCTGATAGTGCTTACTATTAGACTCAGGAACGCTAAGCGTATTATCACCCAAGTCAACGATGAGCCCATGAGACAGCAGATTATCAACTTTCTTATTGAGCGTATCGGCTAAGCCGTGTGCTGGATAATATAAGAATAGCTCACTTTGTAAGAACGGATATAGCTGCTCAGCGATACTATCGAGACGGCTGCGTTTAATACGTCCGTTGCGTGCGACTAGTGCAGACAGGAAAGATAGCAAAATAAAGACATGCAAAATGTTGTTACGGAAGTAGCTGAGCAACGCTGCTTGCTTACCTGCGACCTGAATGATATCGCCCAAGATATGCGGCGTACGCTCAATAAGTTTTAGCTTAATACCATAATCAATGATTTGCTGCGGTGTCATATCGGTGATAACCGTATCATCTGAGTAGACCAGCTGCTGAGCCAGGCCTTGATACAAAGCGATTTGCTCACGGCAAATATTTTCATCCAATGCAGCTTTCGGTGCCGATAGCAACACTAATGACAGCAGCGATACAGGGGTGACGACAGCAGCTTTATTGATATGCTGCATGACTTTCACACCGATGTTATCGACCATGGCGCTGGTCTTTTCATCAAGCGGCGAGTCAGTACGATCGGATGGCAAACTATTGGCTGGCACATCGAACTTTGTCATAAAGTCACTAAGATGCAACGGCGTACCGAAGCTCAAGTGCACATTACCAAAGATACGCTCGATTTTACGGCCAACTTTGAGCAGCCCGATTAAAGACTCTGACTCTTTTGGCTTACCTTTTAGCTCACCGACATACGTGCCGCCTTCCATAATACGCTCGTAACCAATATAAGTTGGAATAAATACCACGGGTTTATTGGTTTGGCGTAATTGGCTATGCACGGTCATCGCTAGCATACCCATTTTCGGCGGTAGCAAGCGACCTGAACGTGAGCGACCACCTTCGATGAAGTATTCAATCGGGGTGTTACGCGTGATAAGGGTATGCATGTATTCGCGCAGTACAGCGGTATACAGCGCGTTACCACGGAAGCTACGACGAATATAAAAAGCAACGGCACCGCGTAATAGTGGGCCTAATACCGGTACATCTAAGTTGTCACCTGCTGCGACATAAGGGATACTCAGGCCACGCTTGTAGATAACATAAGACAGTAATAGATAGTCGACATGGCTGCGATGACAAGGCACATAAATCAGCTCATAATCGGTCGCAAGGTCACGTACTCGCTCGAAGTGATGAACTTCTACGCCGTCATATAACTGCGTCCATAACCATGTCAGAAATTTATAAAAACCACGGATGATAGAATGAGAGTAGTCATTGACCATCTCATTAGCATAGCCTCTGGCTTGGCTACGAGCTTCTCGAACGCTGGTCCCTTTTTCTGCCGCTTCCATCTCGATCGCATGTTTGATCGCTGGCGAGTACACCAGTTTGTCTACCAAGTTACGTCTATCTGATAGATCTGGGCCAAGCATACTGGCGCGCTGTTTATCTAAATAAATTGACAGTTGCTGCTGCAACATACGAACCAGTTCACGATTACTATCAGCCGATGCGACTAGCGCATAACTTGGTGTTTGCTCAGCATCAACTGCGGCATCACTGTTAGTAGCCGTTGATTCTGTATCAAGTGAATCTGTAACAGTCAAATCTGCTTTAAGGGCATCTGTAGCAACTGAGTCAAAGGTAGCAGGTCCTTCCACATCGCCTTTAAGATTATCATTGATAATGGTACGTAAGTCTTGCGGTGGGTGGAACTGTACGAAAGTATCGCGTCCCATCACCCCGATATTAAATAGTTGCTTGGTAATGCTAGGATCTTGCCAGTTGTCAGCAGTCAGCAGCTTGAATAGCGAATCTTCTTTTTCAGGTGCACGTCCCCACAGAATCGATACGGGCACTAGACGTACCTTTAGCTCAGGGTATTGTAATACAGCAGATACCAAGCGAGAAAGGCGAGGAGACAATTGGCTGTCTTTGGCACTTGGATGATTTAAAAATATGATGGCCGCATTTTCTTTAATATTATGGGCGGCATCATTTACTCCAACCAGTGCAGGCGGTAAGTTGTGCTCTTGCGTCTGCAAGTCAATCAGAATACTGTTGGAACGAGAGTAATCCTGTAGTACATAAAACCGTAGCGTCTGATCATCATTGTCGAATTCAGGTAGCTCACCTAATAGCTTAGGTTTTACGGCGATATCGAGCATCTGACCTGACAGCTTACGATACAGCTGATTGATCGGTGCATTAGAATAAGGCTTAGTAGCGATTGCATTGCCATCAGTTTCAGCAGTGTCAGTTTCAGACGCACGGTCAGTCGCGACCGGCGCTTTAAAAATCCGTTTTTTTAGGAACTTCGGTATCATAATCAGTATCAAAAATAGTCAAATATGTTGCGCTTATGATGCCATAAAAGCCACCAAAGCGATATATAGTGTCTGTATATACTACCAATATTAATACGGTTTGGTTACGCTGTAGTGAGTGACAAATTATACAAAATGCTCAAACATTTGAAAGTTCATATATTTGGCGTAATAATATATTTTTATCATTGATGATTCATAGATATAGCGTCCACTTTTCAATTTCACTTTATTAAGCCTAAAGATTATGACTCCAGCTATCGATCTTGCCAAAAAACGTAACCTTGATTACCAAGTACACGAATATATTCACGACAGCAATGCCGCTTCATTTGGCTTAGAAGCCGCAGAAAAACTTGGCGTAGCGGTGACACAGGTGTTCAAAACTTTAGTCGTGACTACCGATACTAGCGTACTGGCTGTGGCGATATTGCCAGTCGATAAGACACTTAACTTTAAAAAAATGGCTAAGGCGCTATCTTCTAATAAATTGCTATCTTGCAAAAAAGTACAGATGGCCGACCCCAAACAAGTAGAGCGTAGTACGGGCTATGTGTTGGGCGGTGTCAGTCCACTGGGTCAAAAAAAACGACTAAAAACTGTCATAGATAGCACAGCTCAAGATCAGGCCACTGTCTATGTAAGTGGGGGTCGCCGCGGTCTGGAGATTGAATTGCCGCCTGCACAGTTGGCCGCGACGCTTGATGCTTGCTTTAGTGATATCACTGATGAATAAAATATTCTACGGTGGCTATAATCTGCCTATTATAAATTCGCCATGTCGACAATTTCGCTAAGCATATTTATGAGTAATCTATACTGGTTTTGCTTGTATTGAAGATATTTTGGCGCAAGATTATTGTGGATTGACCATAGCGATAAGGCGTAGACTTATACGCCAGCTTATCTATTATTTTTATCTACATTTAAGGACATGCTCATGCCACATTTAACCATTCAAGTAACACCCAACGTCAGTATCGCTCACGAAGAATCATTGCTCAAATCGCTAAACAAAGTATTATGGGATAGTGGTCAGTTTAAGCAACCTGCTGATATAAAAGCACGCATTGTACCTATTAATTCATTTCTAGTAGGTGTTGAAGACGATGAACAAGCCAATGGATTTATTTATGCTCACCTAAAGCTGATGAGTGGACGTGATATGGCCACTCGTGACCAGTTGGCTGAGCTGCTGGTTGCTACTATCGAGGAAAAAATAGGCGCAGAGCAGTCAGGACGTGCAGCATTGCAGATATGTGTAGAAGTTGAAGAGATTAGTGCGGTCTATCATAAGAAAATGCTTGGTAGTTAACAGCGCCTGCCTTTTTACAAACTGTATTTTGAAAACCATCTTCTCAAAAACTGTTTGATTAAAAAGCGACTACTTAAAAAAGTGACTGCTCGCAGGCTAAAGTTACCAACCTTAAATGACGACAATCAATTGCATAAAAGCTGACTGGCATACGTTGGTAGTATCATTACTTCAACCTTGTAGCCCGCAATTTTGCCTTCGGTAGCCATAAAATTGCGGGCGATACGCAATCGATATGTGCCCGTCGCAGGTAAGCAGCCTTGATAGACGATACCGCCTTTGCCGCCATCTTGCGTACCATTTGGCATATGTAATACGCCGACATTGGCAGTCTCAGATGTTCCAGCAAGTAGGGTAATATTAATCACGGCATACTGTCCACTGGTAGCGTCAAAACGATACCAACGTTCATTGTCATTAGGATTTAATTTACCAGTGATGACGCTACTAATAGCACTTTTCGAAAAATGAAGAGGGGTGTCGCTATTTTTTGCAATCGCACTATTTGCAGCGATACTTGCTAGTACAGTGCTAATTACCAATGTTTGCATACAGCGTGTGGCTAACGCGGCAGCTTTGTAATAGGGTATTGGCATAGCTTTCTCCTAAAATTGCTCGTTACTTTATATTCTGTATAAGCAGATTTTCAGTTAAGCATAAAAAAGCGCCTAAATGATAGGCGCTTTTTATTGATTATCGATGCTGTATTAGTCAATTTTAATCTAAGAAAGCAAAGTGATCGATTTCCATTGATGTCATGCTTTCGCTTGGTGCAACCATCGCTTCTGCGTGACCAGAAGTGCGTGGTAGCAACTTATCAAAGTAGAATTCAGCAGTCTGAATTTTTGCTTTGTAGAATTCTGGTGCTTCTGTGCCACCCTTTTCTAACTTTTCATAAGCGACGGCTGCCATACGAGCCCAGTGGTAACCCATCATCACGTAGCCTGAGTACATTAGGAAATCCTCTGACGCTGCTGAGATGATTTCACGATCTTTACGTGCCATCAGCATCAAGCGTACCGTCAAGGTGTTCCACTCAGCACATAGCTTAGTCAATGCCCAAACGAATTTACGCATTTCTTTATCAAGTGCGTACTCGCCACACCATTTCATGATGCTAGAGGTGTAGTCACGAATAATCTTACCTTTAGACTGTAAGATAACCTTACGACCTAGTAGATCAAGTGCCTGTACGCCAGTAGTACCTTCGTACATCGTCGCAATACGAGCATCACGAGCGATCATCTCCATGCCCCATTCTTTGATGTAACCGTGACCACCATAGACTTGCTGACCGTGCTTGGCAGCTTCGATACCTAGCTCAGTTAAGAAGCCTTTTAGGATTGGCGTGTAGAAGCCTAGCTTGTCATCCCATTTTTCGAATTCTTCATCATCGCCATTGACGATACCTTGTGCCATTTTATCAGCGTAGCGAGCTGAATGATAAATCATTGAGCGGCCGCCTTCGGCAAAGGCTTTTTGTGTCAGTAGCATACGGCGTACATCAGCATGATGAATGATCGCATCAGCTACTTTTTCAGGGTCTTTAGTACCTGATAACGTACGCATAGAACGACGCTCTTTGGCATATGGCAGTGCATTTTGGAAAGACAGCTCAGTATGCGCCAAACCCTGGATACCAGTACCGATACGAGCCGTGTTCATGAATGTGAACATGGCTTTCAAGCCTTTGTGCGGTTCGCCAATCAGATAGCCTGTCGCACCATCAAAGTTCAATACACAAGTCGATGATGCGCTGATGCCCATTTTGTGTTCGATTGAACCACAGACAACGGCATTACGCTCGCCAGCTTCACCTTCAGCGTTCGGCACGAACTTAGGTACGATGAATAATGAGATACCGCGCGTGCCTTCTGGTGCGTTTGGTAGACGTGCTAGAACGATATGGACAATGTTATCTGTTAAGTCATGCTCACCGCTTGAGATAAAGATTTTGGTACCGCTGACTTTATATGTACCGTCTTCTTGTGGGATGGCTTTTGATTTTACCTGACCCAAATCGGTACCACACTGTGGCTCAGTCAAACACATGGTACCTGCCCATGAGCCTTCGACCAACTTAGGCAAATAAAGCGCTTTTTGCTCATCTGTACCGTACTGAAGCAGCGTGTTGATACAACCTGTTGACAGGCCAGGATACATTGACCACGACCAGTTAGCAGTACCGATCATCTCAGCCTTGATCAGGTTGATCGAGGTTGGCAAATTCATACCACCAAACTCTTCAGGGTATGAGATACCTTGCCAGCCACCTTCTACAAACTGGTCATAAGCCTCTTTAAAGCCTTTTGGTGTAGTCACTACACCATCTTCGAAATGACAGCCTTCTTCACCACCTGATTGGTATAGAGGCGCAATGACGTTTTCAGCAAAATCAGCCATGCCTTGTAGAATCATGTCTACAGTTTCAGGATCGGCGTTTTCGCCGTTGTCTAAGCTTTTATAATGCGTCTGATAGTCAAATACATCATTAATCAAAAATTTGATATCACGTAAGGGGGCTTTGTAAGTTAACATAATCGCTCTCTTTGGTTAGTTCGCTATCATAGACTTATGGCGCAATATTTGAGTCACAACTTATGTAAGCGATATTTACTTATTTTAGATGAGCTAGACGTTATATTAGTCATCAAGTGAGTTATTAGTGGACAGCTTTCCAGTGTATTAGTTATTAGAACGCCTTTAGTGGCGGACAGCTGTTATGGCGTTGATATGATTATAAATCTTCTACAGCGACAAATATATAACTAATAACTATTATTCATGATTAATTATGTTATTAATTCATTTTAGTTTGTATAGGTGAATTGTATCTTCGCTTGAAATTATTCTATAAAGGTCTATGTAGACTCATCTAAATTTAAAGAAAAATGGACTTGTCAAATAGGAAAAGCCATTTATGAACACCTCAAAAAAGCAACAGCGAGCCTCTTGGTTGAGCATACTATTAACTCGTATCAAGGGGTTAATCGATGGTGAGCTGAATCATTTACTCACAGTCAATCGCAGTCAGCGACCATGGCATATGCCAATCATTGCTGCGATTGCGATCAGTTTTCCAGTATTTGTGGGCGCTTACTTTGGTGACTTATCTGCTGGAATTAAAGCGTCGCTGGGGTCAATGATTATTCTCAATTTGCCATTGGTGGGCGGGTTACCTTATCGATTGGTAACAGTGATGGCTTGGGGGTTTGCCATGATACTCAGTTTTGCGCTGGGTTTGATGGCGCAGCAATTGCCTATACTCAGGCTGCCTGTCTTTATGCTTGTTGCGCTTAGCGTGGTGATGTTGGGTCGTTACTATCGACAACCACCACCAGCAGGGTTGTTTGTGTTGATGGCTGGTGCAATCGCGCTGTTTATTCCTGTCCCGTTAGATCGAGTGCTCTCAGCGATAGGGCTTGTGTTATTGGGTAGCGGGTCTTCGATGTTGCTGGCGCTACTGTATACATTGTTTTTGTTAGCCACACGTCCTATTGCTTCTGCGCCTAGTTATCATTATGAGCCAGATATGATCAGTGATAGCCTCATTGTCGTAGGTTTCATCAGTCTGGCGTTGGTCGTTGCCGTTCTGTTAGACATGCCTTACCCATATTGGGTCGCCATGAGCTGCTTTATTATTATTCAAGGCATACAGCTACGAACCATGTGGATCAAGCAATTGCATCGTATATTGGGTACGTTGGTTGGTATGGTGGTTGCAAGTTGGATGCTGTCTTGGGGGCTATCGACTTGGGGTGTCGCAGTGGCTATATTATCAATGATGTTATTGATTGAGTCATTTGTCGACCGGCATTATGGGTTGGCGGTGATTTTTATTACGCCGTTGACGATATTTATTGCGGAGTATGGCAGCACGATGCCGGTGCCGCCAGTAGCAGGAGATGTTATTCATACGCGCATGATTGATACGGCACTCGGTTGTGTGATTGGTCTCAGTGGTGGTTTGGCTATCCACTCTACGCGATTGCGTGTACCGCTGCGGCGTTTTGAAAATTGGCTGCTGCTGCGCTTTAGTGAATAATAAGCAGCAGTTTAATGCTGCTTATTAAGAGTTCCATTAAGTATTTTGACTCAAGGCAGCTGTCGCTTTTGCGACGTCGATCGTATGACCAGTCCAGCGCTCAAAACTCAATGCAGCTTGACCGATAAGCATACCGTAGCCTTCAGAGATTTGCGCGCCACGAGCGGCAAAGTGCTGTAAAAACGGTAGTGGACGACCATACATCATGTCGTAAGCGTACTGACAGTTTAGAGCATCATCCAGCGGCAACGTATCACCTGATAAACCAATAGAGGTGGCATTAATGATAATGTCAAAAGCGCCACTGAGCTCATTGGTTGCGCAAACCTCGATATTTTGGTTATCGATTATTGAGCTAGCCGCGCTTAGCTCATTTACCAAATCGGCTGCCTTAGACACGGTGCGATTGGCAATCGTGAGAGAGCCAATACCCGCTTCAAATAATGGCAGTATTACGCCACGAGCGGCACCGCCTGCACCTATTAGCGCCACACGAGCATCGGTCAGCGGCCAGTCCATACTCATAATGTGATTGATAAGTCCCTGCCCATCCGTGTTATCACCATAGAGTGCTTCAGTGATTGGCACGCCGCTTTCTAATAGTGCTTTGTTCAACAGTAACGTATTGACCGCACCTGCCGTCTTGGCATGTTCTGATAAACCACCACGCGCCGCGCAGCAGTCATAAGCCACTTGTTTAAAAGGAACTGTCACATTGGCACCCAAACCACCACCGCAAAAAAACGCCTCAACGACAGCTGTAAAACTGGCGGCATCATCAGGACAGTACTGACGCTGATAGCTAATATCAATCCCTGCTTGAATAGCAAACTGCTCATGAATCTCGGGAGATTTACTATGGGCGATTGGATTGCCAATAACGATAAAGTGTTGGGTCATAAATAGTCCGCTGGCTAGAGAATAGAAATACTATCAAAGAAGCAATAAGTAGCGCTCAATCATCATAAGGGATAACGCTATAATTGACAAACCAAGAGGCCATCACCAATCGATTATTAGAAAGTGATAGCGTTAATTAGAGGTTGCCTTATCGCTTTTGAAAATAAATTCTGACATTGAGGCAAACATACGCAAAATACGCGCAAGTAGTTTTCTACTTCCTACTAAAGAGAAGACTGTTTTAGTACGTCATATATTTAACAAATCTGTACTCTCGGGGAGTGCTCCGCGTAACGTAAAAGGTAGTCAAGTGCTGAGCAGTTGGGTAAACTATAAAATATGGAAACCTATATCAATATGCTGTAATGACTGCTAGATTATAATATTTGTGAAATGTGCTCTTTATTGAAAACTATTCGTTATCAGCGGCGTTCCTGCCAGCTCGTTAATACTATTTCGAGATCAATCTAAAAGTGTGAGTAAATTATCCATGTGGAATCCTAACCTACAGACCCTTCTAGTCGGTACGATAATGGCAGTTGGTGTGACGCTCAGTGGCTGTGACAGCACCAAAGAAGATGCTCCAAATCCAGATGCGGAGACTACTGAGCAGGCAACAACGAATGAGCCAGTACAGGACAGCGCAAACAATCCTGACCTAGACGGTGCCACTGCTCAGCAAGGCACACCAGTGAGATATGATGTCGCAGCATGGGGTACGGATAAGGTTGAGTCACTCGCGGTGGATGAGTTAGATAGTATAAAATCTGTGTTTGGCGAAGTGATGAGCACTGACGAAAACAGCCTAGACTATGCCAGTAATCCAGCGGCAAAATATCGCTTTATGAAAACGGATGCGCCTTATCTAGATATCATCGACTCTGAAAAATATCTAGAGCTAGGCTGGTACTATGCCAATCCTACTGATACAGACAAAGAAAAAGAGCTGAGCCAAAACCACGCCAAAAAAGCCTATCAACTATCGCGTCAATTGATGGGTGATGATGGCGGTAAAATGGTTGCTGATATGCTCAATAGCCAAATCATCAAAAACAGAATCGTCGGTGGACAAAAAATAGAGCTGGCAAAATGCGAGTTTTATAGCTGCATGCTGGTGATCAATAAAGCCGCCGCTCAAACAGACAATAGCTAAATCATGACCGATATGACGTCAGTGCCAAACGGCTGGGTGTGTCTGTACCCACAAGTCAGCAGTGTGACCGATGATAGTAGTTTGACCGAAGACAACAGGGCGACTAGCCAAACGGTAACGATGTCTTTAGATAATCGCGGGCTGGCATACGCTGACGGGTTTTTTACCACCATGGGTGTCATTGATGGATTGATACTGTGGTCAGACTACCATTATCAGAGGCTTGTCTCTCATGCTAAAGCCTTGCAGTTAAATATAAATAGCGAAGAGCTATTAGCCGTACTGAAACTGTATGCCCAGCAGTTAGAGCAAGGTATGCTCAAGCTAGTAGTTACTCGCGCTGCGCAGAATGTACGCGGTTATGGTTATACACCTAATGCAAATGGTAGCGACTGTGAAATATGGCTAAAGGCTACGGCAATGCGAGTTTCTACTGCGCTGCAGTTGTCTTTACCTGATGGCAACCTAGTACCTATCCAACCTAATGCTTCGGCAATATGTTTGTCTTCTCAGATTGCTTGCTTACCGCCATCGCTGGCAGGTCTCAAGAGTCTTAATCGTTTAGACAATGTCCTCGCTAGTGGTGAGCTACAACGTATAAAAGCTGAGCCATTGGCATCAAATCTTGCTTCAACACTTGGTGAAGGACTGCTACGTGATATAAGCGGGCAATGGGTTGAGGGCACGATGAGTAATGTATTCTATCAATTGGCAGACGCACCACTATCAGAATCCAAAACTGCCTCTAGTATTCATAAAGATAATGAAGATTACCTAACCACTGGCCAGTGGTACACCCCTTCTATGGTTCAATCGGGCGTTGCTGGCGTCATGCGTCAGGTAATTATAGATGCACTATCCACGACACAGTATCCAGTCATAATCAGGTCACTACAAGATGAGGATTTACCTAAACTAACGCAGCTCTTCTTTTGCAATGCACTGCGCGGTATCATGCCAATGAGCAGTCTGACGTTGTTGTCAGGTGAGGTTGTGGATCTTGAATCTGCCTAGCTGTTATTGAAAGATATTGAATTGGGTATCAATAAAATCATCTGGATATAAAACCACTTGCTCATTTCTATACATCTCTTGCGCTTTCAAAAGCGCACTTTGCTCATCTTCTGCGACAACATCCACGATAGTGCTTAATGTTTCGACAATTTCAACTTGAAAGGTTTGTGCTGCCTTTTTATCTTTTCTTATTATATTCACACTCGATTCTCATATATCACTTCAGTCATTTATAGCAAGTAGATTAGCAAAAGCCCTCGAAAGAAGTGATCGTCTTTTGTTACGCAGACTTGTGTCATAAAGCAAATCGATCAACGATCCTTTCTTTTAAAAGGATAAAATCGAATGAGTTCAGTCTATGAAGATAAACGAATCCCACTACAAGTACGTCGATTGATGATATTTAGTGAAATTTGTCTTAAAGCAAAACAATATCCTTATGAAAATGTCTATGTAGATACTAAATCGCAACTAGCATTTAGTGTTATGTATTTTAGCAAAAGTAAGAAGTATGTTGCTTACGGTAGTGTGTTTGAATATTCGTATATATCAGAGGAAGGCATTAAATACGATTTTAATGTTCCAATAAAGAGTGATTATTCAATGTGCCAGATTACTGTCAAAGGGCAGCCCTTCACTAGATCTGTTCGAACACCACTAGGATTGCTTATAGACTGGAACAAATATGTGAAGAATAAAGTCAGTAATTGCTTTGAAGATGACTTAAGTTCTTTATTTCTACTACATGGTGAGTTAGAAAAAGACTATGTTCCGCATAGGTTTTATGAAATTCTGGTATCAAGCGCAAATTTACCACTTTGGGACAATTGATAAGTTTAGTATAATTTTCGATAATGACCACGGCTTACAAATTCAATGATGCCTTTATCTCGTAGTACTTGTAATTGTTGGCGGATTTTATCTTTTACATGGTTGTTTTCAGGATGTTTGAGCTGCAACTCCTCAGCAAAAGCATAGACCTGATTGAGAGAAAAACTGACATCGAGACGGTCGATACATTGCCAGACATCGAGTGTCCAACCGCGTGAAGCCATAGATTGCTTGCGTAAAAACAAAGTCTTTTGGAACTGTTGGGTGACATTTTCACGCGGTATAACTTGTTGGTTTTTTACCAAGAACACTTTGCCTGATTCGGGTACTTGGCGTAAGTCAATATTGCAACCAACCCAACCTGCTCGTTTGGCATTCACTGATAAGGGTTTACGCTTAACAATAATATCGGGTGTAAAGAAATGCTTGGGAATAATCAGAAAGTTATTGACGGTGTATTCTTTTGAGTAGGTTAAAAAGAAGAAGCTGGGATTGTTCTTACTATTGATACGCTCAATCATCGTCTTATAAGCACCATCATTGACAACATTGCTTAACTTAGCTTTTTTACTTTTTAGCTCATATTGCTCATTACAATTTCCGCAATAAAAATCAGCGACAGGTTTGTTATTAGCAAACTCAGCTAGCGATTGGGCGCTACAATTGGTGCAGTAACTATTTTCTTTTACCCATGCTTCACTGAGTACACGAACTTTTTGAGATTCAGAGTGATAGTTTTTAGCAAGACTTTGGTTAAAATGTAGGTTCATAAGATATTTTCATTATTAATAGATAAGCTGAGAATACTGAAAAAAACACTTAAGTATTAAGCCATATAAACTGCTATCAATAGCAAGATAATTCATAAGCTAAGCAAATACCATTGAAAATCGCACGGTTCAGTGCTAAATTCTAGCAAACATCTGCCACGCGAGTTGCCATGAGCAAGCCTACACCCAATATACCACCTGAACGTCCCAATGAGTCGCCGTCAAATAAACAAGATGGCACAGTCGAGGAGCGTGTCGATACCACGCTGCCGGACGCGCAACCAGTGGTAGATGAGGTGGAAGACACGTCAGCAACGCCAGCAACTAACGTCTCGCTCATCAGCGGCAACAGTAAACCGCGCCAATATAAAGTCAATAACCCGTCGTTTTTTATGCAACGCGGCTATCAAGTGCTGCTGGTGTTGGGGCTTATTGCTGCATTTTTATTAGTTATGGTTTATCAGACGTTGTTTGGTCGTATCGAGCAGCCGCAGCAAATGGTCACGATTGAGCCAGGTCAGACGTATTATGGTCTACTACCGCAGTGGCAGCAGCAGATTCCGCTGTTTTCGGCAGGTGTGGCCAAGCTATATATCAAATCGCAAGTCGATGCACCGTTGCATGCTGGGACTTATCAATTACCCGAAAACCCGACTATCGCTGAGGCGCTACAAATACTAGGTCAAGGCGCAAAAGCGGCTATGGTCAAGGTACAGATTATCGAAGGTAAGACATCTAAAGACCTTTACCAAGCGCTGCGTGACAACGACAAAATCGAAAAAGAAGTACTGACCGCAGATAGTGACAATGCCAGTATTGCCCAAGCATTGGACTTGACGGGTGTATTGCCAGATAGTGTGGCTAATAGTAGTGACCCGATTGTTAACTACAATCTTGAAGGTTGGTTCGCGCCTGATACCTATTATTATGGTGAAGGAACCAGCGATAAAAAAGTATTGACTGACTTGTATAAGCGTCAGCAGCAGGTACTGACTGATGCGTGGGAAAATCGTGCACCGAACCTCCCTTACAAGAGTCCATATGAAGCGTTAGTGATGGCGTCTATTATCGAAAAAGAGACCAGCGTTGCTGATGAACGTCCTTTAGTCTCTGCCGTATTTAGAAATCGCTTGAATAAAAACATGCGTATGCAGACGGACCCGACCATTATCTATGGTATGGGCAGTCGTTATGATGGCAATATCCGCCGCAAAGACATCAATGAAAAAACGTCTTATAACACCTATCAAATTGACGGTTTACCGCCAACACCAATTGCGCTACCATCAGCGGCTTCTATCGAAGCGACTTTACATCCTGCCGATAGTGAAGCATTGTATTTTGTGGCAACGGGCAATGGCGGACACAAATTTACCAATAGCTTGGCTGAGCATAATCAAGCGGTAAAAGACTATCTCAGTGTCATGCGTGAGAAAAAATCTCAAACGCCGCCGCAGTAAATACCCTCTTAATCTTCTTATAAAACTTATCGTTTATTGAGTGCTACAAAGTAGAGGTAGCGCTCATCAATGACATAAGGTCATATCATGTCAGTATCTATGCACACCAGCGCAACACCGTCACATACCAGCATACCATCATCGAATCTACCTGAATCAAGTGCTTCAAATACGGAGACGGCACCGACTTTAGGCCGCTTTATTAGTTTTGAAGGCACTGAAGGCGTGGGCAAAACCACCGCGATTGAACAGTTATGCTTGCGCTTAGAAGCTAATGGCATTCCATATCTGCGTACTCGTGAGCCGGGTGGCAGCCCATTTGCCGAGCAATTGCGTGATATATTATTGGACCCAGCGACGGATATCGAAGACGATACCGAGCTGCTACTATTGTTTGCTGCGCGCTGTGATCACATGCAGCAAGTCATCTTACCAGCGCTTCAAAATGGTACTTGGGTAATATGTGACAGGTTTACCGACTCTACTATTGCGTATCAGGGCTTTGGGCGTGCGTATGGTGACGAGCTGGTACGCGGCAAAATAGATATGCTTATCAAACAATTTGTGACGCAGCTTCCTGAGCTGACATTGTGGTTGGATTTGCCTGTAGCAGAGGGCATGAAACGTGCCAACAAGCGCAGTGCGGCAGATCGTTTTGAGCAGCAGGCTACCGAGTTTTTTACTTGGGTGCATACTGGTTTTAGCCAGCTAGCGAGCGAATACCCTGAGCGCATACAGCGTATTGATGCATCGGGCAGTACGGATGATGTGAGTGCACGTATATGGCAGACAGTTATGGACAGATTCGATATCAAATAACTAAATTTTGCCAAGTAGATTTATAGATTTATAGGGCAGTTAGATGTATCGATAGTTAGTTAGACAGTCAGTTAGCACCAATAAAAAGCCCCAGCTCATTGCTGGGGCTTTTTGTTAAGGTAAATATTTTATTATTAAGTCAATAAGGCATATTATTTTTCGTCTGGCTTATCTACTTTTACATCCTCAGTAGGAGCGATAGAGGCGTCGCTATCTTGAGCAGAGTCAGGTAGACGATTTGGGTCAAGCGCCCCTTTTTTGTTTTTAGGCGCACTACCATTGCCATTACTGTTCGTAGAGGTTTTGGTTTTCGAAGTCGCTGTCGAGTTTGCAGACATGACGCCTTTATGATCCACATTCGTAGCAGACGTTTTTGGCTCTTCTACTGGCTCACTTTTCTCTACGATAGTGCTAGAAGGTGACTGAGTCTCAATGCTACTGCTTTGGGTAGTTGATGACTGATTAGCAGTGTTTTGCCCATCACTTTTGTCACTATCTACCGAAGGATCTGGCGCTGCTGTCTGACTGTCATCAGGGCTAGGCTCCTGCTCTTTGCGCTTTTCAGGGGCTTTTGAGTTAGACTCAAAGTTAGCATCAGCTGCCATGCGAGCCTGCTCTTGCTTAGGCGTTACATCGACTGGCTTTGGTTGTACTTCATCGTCTACCACTAGCGATATAAGCTTACGGTCACGAGGGACAGTACCGTCAAACTTATCGGTGATGACGTGTAGTTTGCCTTCTTTATCTACCGTATATAGCGGTACGAATTGCTTATTATCCGCTTTATATTGCTCAAAGCTGTAGCTATCCGTAATATTGGTAATCTTAATTCGAGCTTTTTTGGACAGCATACTGGCAAGCTTAGTATAGGTCACATCTTTGCCAAACAACCACTGTGAATGGAAGTTCGATTGCTTGTCATCACGCTCGCTTTTGACTTTCTCATCACTGAATTTAAGACGGTATAGCTTACGCTCACCAAATTCATGACGATAGTGAATCTCGGACAATGTGTTCATTTCTTTGTCCATACTCATCGCAAACAAACGACCAATACCGATTAGATCCAGATGATGATCTGCGTGATCAGAGATAGGATTACCAAAGTAAGTACGTAGACCGCTCATGCGTGCACGTGCAATATTGGTGTAGTTATTGTGCGCAACGATGACGTCAAAGCCTTGGTCTTTTAGAGAGGTAGCAATCAATAGCGCAATTGGGTTTGAGCCGACGATAAGGATACCGTTGGTCTCAGGCTCACGTACGCCAAGTAGATTACCGACGACTTTTGCACCCAGACCCTGAATCATGACCGTACCGATGATAACCATAAATACGAGAGGTACAAGCAGCTCTACGCCCTGAATATCATACTCTTGCAAACGAATTGCAAACAGTGATGAGATGGCAGCAGCAACGATACCACGTGGGCCAATCCAGCTAATCATCAGCTTTTCATTGGTCTTAAGGTTAGAGCCGATAGCCGATGCCCAGACTGATAGTGGACGTGCGACAAACATCACGATAGCGAGCAGCACTAACCCTGCAAAACCAACGCTGAGCAAACTTGCCAACTCTACACGCGCCGCCAGAATAATGAACAGCACTGAAATCAGCAAAATGGTTAACGATTCATTGAACTCTAAAATCGTCTCACGTGGGAATTTTGGCCAGTTTGCCAATGCCACGCCCAATACTGTGACAGTTAATAGACCTGATTCATGCTCCAAATGATTTGATATCGAAAATAACACCAGTACAAATGCTAGAGTAAAAACATTACGCAAAAACTCAGGAATCATATGACGGCGCATGAGGAATGCAAGTAGCCAAGCGCCCGCCATACCCATTGCAGTTGCCAATACGACAATCTTAGCAAACAGTAGAATACTACTGGCTTCGCCGCCTGAGATAATGTACTCATAGACCAATACCACAGCGATAGCGCCGATTGGGTCAATGATAATACCTTCCCATTTCAAGATGTTGGAAATGGTTTTGTTGGGGCGTACACTGCGTAGCAGCGGCATGATAACCGTTGGACCAGTCACACAGACCAGTGCACCGAAGAGTAGAGCAATCAATGGATCGACATCGAATAGTAAATAAGTCGATAGTGCCACGATAGCAATGGTAATCAGTACACCGACCGATACCAGCATCTGTACCACGGTACCATGTTGCTTAATCTCATCAAACTCTAGCGTTAACGATCCTTCAAATAGGATAATCGCTACGCCCAAAGAGATGAAAGGAAACATCAGCTCGCCCAACACCAAATCTGGGTCAAAGACACCCAACACTGGGCCGACGATAATACCAATCAGTAATAAAAATAAAATGGATGGTTGCTTTAAATACCAAGCCAACCATTGGGCGGCAATGCCAATCCCAACCACGCCGGATAGCAAAAGGGCGGTATCCATAAATTAATCCTTTTATAATCTTGTCATATTTTATATCTACCGATAGCTGTTATAAGATAGTCGCTACCGTTTATTTAACAATAAGTTGTTATCCGTTTTTGTTGTAGCTAGACCATCGCACTGATAGCCCTCATGAATCACAACATAAGCTAGATATGATATAACTACTATAAAGTAGCAAAGACAAAAGCGCTTCTAGATAAATCACAATACGCTAGAAATGCAAAAGATGGAAAACAAGAGTGATGATAGCCAGTTTATAAACCTGCAATAAACAGTCTTATATACAAGCTAACTTTTGTTTGTTTAGTAAAATATTTGGTTTGACATCATACCATGATTTTATTTCAAGCTGATGTAAGCCGTACCTGCTAAAAAGCTATCTCACGGCCACGAAAGTATACGAAGCCCATATGAAATAACGCTGCCTTGGGTTATCCTGCACTATGCAAAAGGCATCAAATCAATACTTTAAGTTTTTATTTATCATACAGTAGCTGCGTGGGGCATGCACGTCGCGCACAGGATAATAGTGTTGGCGCTATGAAATGTCATATACTGAACGTTAAGAGTATTTATTTTTATAAAACACTACTAACCATGTTCTACACTATTAACCATGTTCTAAAGACAAGCGCTCTATAAGTATTCAAGTAATGAGTAGGGATAAAAATAAGCGTAAAGTAACGGCTAAATAGTTATGACAATAAGTTCGAATAAAAGTGCTGCGCCGCATAAATAGACAAGATAAATAGATAAAAGAATATAATTTCACCAAACAGTAACGAATAGGGGCATGCCGCTTGGTGTAGTCGCTATCGCTGACAATCATAACGTGGCTGTTAATAACAGCGATTACTCATATGGAGGACACAAAATGCCTATCAATATGTTCAAAGGACAGACCACTGCCAATATGCAGCGCTGGTTACAACGTAGTGCGCTGGCACTCGCTGTTAGTACCGCGATGTTTGCTAGTATTAATGTCACGACGATAAACAGTGCTCAGGCTGCAGTCACTACGGCTGATTTCTCTGGTTTGGTGCAACAAGTCACGCCAGCAGTGGCACGCGTCAATGTCACCAAAACGATTAGTGAAGCCGAGCTTGCTAAGGCTCAGACTGCTGAAGTATTGCGTCAGTTCTTTGGTGATCGTCTACGCATCCCTGATCGAGTCGCGACGCCAGCGATTGAACATGCTTATGGTACGGCCTTTTTTATAACCTCCAATGGATACATGCTGACCAATCATCATGTCATCGCAGGTGCGGACAAAATCACTGTGACGCTCAATGACAGAACCGAGCTTGATGCAACTTTGGTTGGTAGTGACGAGCGCTCAGATGTGGCCGTGCTAAAAGTTGAGGGCAATCAATTTCCAGCCCTGCCTATCGGCGACTCCAGTGGTTTAAAAGTAGGAGAGCCAGTATTAGCAATTGGTTCGCCATTTGGTTTTGACTATTCAGCCTCTGCTGGTATTGTCAGTGCCAAGTCGCGTAGTTTTTCGCGTGAGACGAGCGTACCATTTATCCAAACGGATGTAGCACTAAACCCGGGTAACTCTGGCGGGCCACTATTTAACCAGCGCGGTGAAGTGATTGGTATCAACTCGCGCATTTTTAGTGGTACTGGCGGTTATATGGGACTATCATTCTCTATCCCTATTGACGCTGCCATGGACATTTATGAACAGCTGAAAAACGACGGTGAAGTGGCGCGTGCATATCTAGGAATCTATCCACAAGATATCGATCGCAATCTGGCCGAGGCTTACAATTTAGAGCGCCCTCAAGGTGCCTTACTGACTCGTGTATCACCAGATTCACCAGCACAAAAATCAGGCCTAAAACCTGGTGACATTATTTTGCAATACAATGACGTACAAATCATGGAGGCATCAGATTTGCTGAACTTGCTCAATCGAGCGCGTCCAAGCGACCCCTTCCGTGCACGGATTCAGCGTAACGGTAAGCAGATGGTGATTAACGGTAAGCTCGCTTATGCGCCCAATGATGTAAGAGCACAGAGCGGTGATGAGCAAAATGATGATGTGCAGTTGGGCTTGCGTTTACGCGATTTGACGGCAGATGAACAAGCAGAAATCGCTGTCGATAATAAAACGGGCATATTGGTTACCACTGTGGATCCTACTGGATTGGCCGCGCGCTCAGGTATTCTGGCAGGCGATGTCATCACTAACTTTCATCAAAAGCCGATTGAAACAGTAGCAGACTTTTCAGGTGCTATCTCATCTCTTCCTAAAAAAGGCGTGGTCACTATAGAAGTTATACGCCAAGGCATTCCTGCTATTATTGGTCTACGTATTGAGTAGGTGTCCTGATTAAAGCGTGGCTGTTAATGTGACTAATAACGTAACTCAGATTACGGTGCAGAGTATAAAGGCAGCGCGCACGTCAATAATTGTGCTTGTCTATCATGGAGGTCGACCTCTATAATGTTTGGTTTTTTATCAAACAGCTAAGAGTAAGACCTCAACAGCAATCCATTCGTTAAATGAGTTATTGATCAATCAATAGGCTCTAAGGTGGGCCGAGTCGCTTAGTAGGCTCGTACCATTATGCAACCGCTAGGTAATTATGACTGACCCCGCTCTACATACGCTTATTACAACGACGTCAGCAGCATTGCTAGCGTACATTGCACTGTGGTCAGGGCTACAAACGTTTAATGCCAATCCTACCAAGCGCTTTATGCGCATTTGGGTGAAGCTCGCATTATATTATGCCGCTTATACGATGCCTGTTTGGGTAGTATTGCTTATCATGGTTTGGTCACAGGACCTGATACCGATGTTAGCGCAGCTATCATTACCTGCCGTACTGATAGCAATATTGATGATGGGCTTATACTTTTATACTGTCATTGTACAACCCAACCGCTTACGATTAGAGCATCATTCTATTGACTTAGACTTGTCTACACCGCTCAAAGTCGCCGTATTGGCAGATTTGCGTATAGGGATATACGGTGGTAAGCCGCGTCATATTCGCAAGTTGGTCTCTACTATTAATGCCTTGTCAGCAGATGCCGTACTGATTACGGGCGACTGGCTATATTATCCAAGTGCAGACTTGGTGGGTCAGTTAATGCTGTTTAAAGGGGTCAATAAACCTGTTTATACGGTCATGAGTACGTCGGACTTGCGTTATCAATCTATGAATACGACCAAGCAAGGTCAGCCGCTACTAGAAGATACATTGGCCAGTACTTTTGATGTACTCGATATTAACTATATCGGTCAGCAATGTACGTCACTGCCACTCAAATGTGCAAGAGCAACAAATAAGCAGTCAGTTGTCAACCAGTCTAATTATCAAGCTAATAATCAAGCTAATAATCAAGCTAATAATCAAGCTAATAATCAAGCTAATAATCAAGACAGTGTTGAGCAAGAAAATCTGAATACAAATCCATTAGTAGCGGTGCTTTGTGGCTGGCAAGATGTACCCAAGCAATCTACAGATATTGAAACGTCAGAGGCGACTGATAAAGCAATGCTTGGAACAGAGATTGCCAATGCCACCAGTCCAGTGATTATCTTGGCATCACGATTTGATAGTATCAGTGATCTGCCAAAATTTTTACAACCACGTCCTTTATTGATAACAGGCGCTGCAAAAGCTATTCAAAAAAATATTCTGCTTGCTCAAAAACAAAACGATATTCGACGCAGTAGTGAGCAACCAGCATTGCTATATAACAGTCGCATGGGTAAGCAACGCGGCCTATACCAACATGCGAGTGCACAGATATTTGTCAGTAGCGGCATCGGTACGAGAGGGTTGCCTTTTCGATTCTATCGACCTACTATCGATGTGTTGACGATTCGTTAATATTACATAAGAGACTTATCAGCGCACGTTGATTACGCTAAACTGCTCCTTTAATGATGTAACTATTTATCTACAAGGTTTTAGACCAAGTTCTATAAATTTAAGCGAAAAATAATACACGTTTTTTGGTACTAAAATTATGTGCTG
The DNA here is from genome assembly GCF_050268505.1 of Psychrobacter sp. NPDC078409. Taxonomy (NCBI): domain Bacteria; kingdom Pseudomonadati; phylum Pseudomonadota; class Gammaproteobacteria; order Moraxellales; family Moraxellaceae; genus Psychrobacter; species Psychrobacter sp. NPDC078409. The sequence goes on along the minus strand of NZ_JBNNGW010000003.1, from coordinate 360,244 downwards.
ACTGCCAATTGATTGATAGCGGTCAAATCAAAATATGCTACACTAACGAGCACTCTTATTATTATATTTCTGTCGGTTAGTAAGTACGCCCATTACTCTTGGTAGATTGCCATTACGATACTGATATCGTAGATATAATAATCTATGGTACAAACGCTATTATAGTAAGTAGAGACGCAGCATTAACATCAAGCAAGTTACGCCATTAGCGTTTATCAACGCATAGAAAGCAATGGCCACTTGCAAACGACCTATCATGTGACAGCTTTAATAAAAGCTAGGATAATACAGTAAGGCACGGTTATGAGCACAGCATACGACGAGATCAAAACCCGACTACAAGGCTCAATGGTAGCCTTGGTAACGCCCATGCACCCTGACGGTAAAGTCGATTATAAACGTCTCGCAGATCTCATAGATTGGCAGATCGAGCAGGGCACACATTGCCTTGTGGCTGTTGGTACTACTGGCGAATCAGCGACTCTATCTATGCAAGAGCATAGCGATGTCATTCGCTATTTCGTTCAGCATGTCAAAGGTCGTGTACCGGTCATCGCGGGTACTGGTGCCAACAACACGATGGAAGCCATCAAGCTGACTCAGGATGCTGCCGATGCAGGTGCAGACTGTGCGTTGCTAGTCGCTCCTTACTACAATAAGCCGCCACAAGAAGGCTTATTCCAGCATTATCAAGCCATTGCCAAAGCCGTAAATATACCGCAAATGCTGTATAACGTGCCTGGACGTACAGTGGTTGATATCGCTCAAGACACGGTCGAGCGTTTGTGTGATATCGATAATATCGTTGCTATCAAAGATGCGACAGGATCTGTCGGTCGCGGTGAGCAATTGATAAAAGCCGTTGGTGACAGAATGGTTGTGTTATCTGGTGATGATGGCACTGCGCTTGATCTAATGAAAGTAGGTGGCAAAGGCAATATCTCAGTCACTGCTAACGTGGCGCCAAAAGCCATGAGCGAGACTTTTTCTGCGGGTTTACGTGGTGACTTTGAAGCGGCTGGTAAAATCCATGACGTGGTCAAGCATCTGCACCGTGACCTATTCATCGAATCAAGCCCTATCCCAGCGAAGTACGCCTTGCATAAAATGGGCATTATCGATAAAGGTATTCGTCTGCCATTGGTTTGGCTCGCCGAGCAGCATCATGCGACTATTGATGAGGCATTGGTTCGAGCAAATATACGATAAATTGATACTTAGCCAATTGATATTCGGCGATTTTAGATTTGTCGCTAGCTCGATAATTGATATTCGAGCTAGTAGCAGGTCAACTTATCACGATAAGTCAATCGCCTACATGAGCAATAACTGCTAACTCAGAGAGACAACATGATGAAAGCATCATCAACGACAAAATTATTTCCAGCAATGCTGACCTTGGTTTTGGGTAGCACTTTGGTATTAAGCGGCTGTCAAGCGACCAAAAACCTGCTTGGTAAACGTGACAACGGTAGCTTGGATTATCAACAAAGCAAAAAGCTTGCACCGATAGAGCTACCTGCCGCCCAAGAAACGGCACCTTTTGTACCTTTGTATTCAACACCTAACGCTGGGGCAAACACGCTCCAACTACAAAATGAGTCAGGCAATCAGTATCAGCTGCCAAAACCTCAGCGTGCTGTTAGCAACACTTCGAACTAAACTTATTCCCTTATCTATATCGCTGACTGTTGTGTTTTTATCATAGCCGCAAACCATGTGTCTTACATCAGTCAGCGGTAGCTGCGCGTTTTTACCACATAAGCTTGAACGAACAGGAACCCCCATAATGCAAAAGCAACAACTGTTGTATAAAGGTAAAGCCAAATCTGTCTATGAAACAGAGGACAATGATCTTCTGATTTTGCACTTCCGTGATGATACCTCAGCGCTTGATGGTAAGCGTATCGAACAATTAGCACGTAAAGGTGTGGTTAATAACCGCTTTAATGCTTTTATCATGCAAAAATTGTCTGATGCTGGTATCGAAACACATTTCGAGAAGCAATTGTCTGATGACGAAGTGTTGGTTAAACGCTTGGACATGATTCCTGTAGAGTGCGTGGTGCGTAACTTTGCAGCTGGTAGTTTGGTGCGTCGTTTAGGCTTAGAAGAAGGTCAGGCATTGACGCCGCCAACTTATGAGCTGTTTTATAAAGATGATGCGCTAGGTGATCCGATGGTTAACGAATCACTTTCTGTATCTCTTGGTTGGGCGACCAAAGAGCAATTGGCTAAGATGGAAGAGCTGACCTATCAAGTCAACGATGTACTAAAGGCATTGTTTGATGCGGGTGATTTAATCCTAGTTGATTTCAAACTAGAGTTTGGCGTATTCCATGACCGTATCGTGTTAGGTGACGAGTTCTCACCAGATGGCTGCCGTATCTGGGACAAGAACACCAAGAAGAAACTTGATAAAGACCGTTTCCGTCAGTCACTAGGTGATGTGATTGAAGCTTATGAAGAAGTGGCTGACCGTATTGGTGTGCCATTAAAATAAGTATCTGATACTTAGCATAAAATAAAAAACTGAGCCATGTGCTCAGTTTTTTTATGGCATTATATTTATGATGGTACCCTAGTGAGGACTTGAATCTTTGACTGTAGGCTAATGGCATCAACGTTGTAACTTGCTTTAGCATACACATTTCATCTATGGTCAGTGTGCTATACAGGCCTTGCACTCAATACGTCTATGCCCGCTACTCACACTGGAGTCTGGTAGATTAACAATACATTAACAAGCGGCTACTTGGAAAAATCAGTAAATGAACTTAAGTTTTCGTGATTTATCTACCCTTGGAAAGTTATACATTGTTTTTTTAACCTTTATGGTTGTAGTAGGTACTATCTACATGCTTATTGTGATGGATGTAGATAGAAAATCTGACAAATACCCGGTTGATAAATCAAGTATCTATAGCAGTGAAGGCGTTTTAACATTAAGAGAAACCTATAGCAATGAGTATTGGCTAAACCTAAATAGCAATGGAAGCGATACGATTATTAATTGTTATTTGGGTGCGCGAATGCCTAATGGGAATGGCGGTTGTCGCATACCTTCTGAAAAGATAACTCTTATTCAAGGTAAGGAAGTTACTGTTAATTGGTATAAAATCCCTAAATTATATTGGTACCATAACCCTTATAAGCAACTGACAAGTATTAGCGCTGATGATGAAACTATTTATCAGATACACAAAGGTAAGAATCAACTTCTGGTAAATGTTGGTCATGCCTACTTAATGCTTGTGTTATTTATGGGAAATATCTTAATTTTTTTCGTCATTAGATATCTTATTAAGTCCAATTTTAGTGAGTTTAAATAATTTAAATTAGAAGATCTTTATAGCGTATAACCAAAGACAACCATTTATCCCATCCTTCAAACCTATTAACAGACTACTTAAAATAGACTGCCATAATGAACCACTTATAACAGACTGCAATTCCTGTCTATTTATCAACCAGTATCACTCTTTAGGTACAGGCTTGTAGTTTAGATCGTATAAAAAATCAAACATAGCGCCAACACTGTCTTAGATATCTTATCTTACTTTTATGCTAATTTGTTATTACTTACTCATATCAATTAGACCATAAAAATAAAAAAAGGTTTTGCTAATGTCTATTGCCTCATCAACTGTTTTGGAGCCTGACTGGTTTACTCGTCCGACCTGTGTGGTCGCTGCTGACCTGATTGGTAAAGTCTTATGTCGACAGCTGACAGACAGCGATGGACAGCAAAAAACGCTACGTATGCGTATCTCTGAGACCGAAGCCTATATTGGTCAAGATGATCCTGCGTGCCATTCACATGCAGGCACTCGAACGTCGCGCACAGAGATTATGTATGAGCAAGGTGGCGTGTTCTATGTCTATTTGACCTATGGCGTGCATCATATGCTAAATTTGATTAGCGGCTCTGTAGAGTCGCCTGAATCGGTATTGATTCGCGCTGGGTTTTTGACCGATGATAGTGACCGTCTGATCGAAGAGCAACAACTCAGTTCAGATAAGCAGTTTACACATCCTAAGCAGTTCGCAGGCCCTGGAAAATTGACCAAACGCTTGCAGATTGATCGCGATTTATATGGAAAGCCTATCTCGCCAACATCCGAAGTTTGGATAGAAAATGATGGCTGCCAGCCACCTGTATCACTACGCTCACGTATTGGTATTGATTATGCAGGTGATGCCAAAGACTGGCTACTACGTTATATATGGACTGATCACCCTTCTTTATCTAAGAACTAGCAGATTGAGATTCAAAACTATTCCCTGAGGTAAGCCTATGTATAAGTTGACCGTTTTTATTCCTGATGCAGCGTTAGAACAAGTAAAGTCTGCTCTGTTTACTGCTGGCGCTGGGAAAATTGGAAACTATGAGCAATGCTGTTGGCAGGTACAAGGAGCCGGTCAGTTTATGCCATTGTCAGGCAGTAATCCGCACATTGGTACACAGAATAGCTTAGAAACGGTCGATGAGTGGCGAGTGGAAATGGTGGTAGATGAAGCTTTTATCGATGCTACTATTACCGCGTTAAAAGAAGCACATCCCTATGAAACACCAGCTTATGATGTGATAAAAGTCTTGGATTTTTAGTTTTATATAGAAAAGTATCAGATGATTGACTGTAAGATTTTTCATAAAAAAACCAAATAAGCCATTTGCTAACTTATTTGGTTATAAGATTCTTAAGGTTCCAACTGAATATTAACAGTGAATATCAGCCTCTAACAACTGATTAATCTTTTTTAAGCTTAATCACGTTGTAGCTTGGATAGCCTAGCTCGATTTTATAATCGTCGCGTCCACGTTCAGCCTTTATCTTAATCTTACGGTCACCATTTTTATATTTGACGTCTTTGACGCGATATCCCATGCTACGGACTTTACTAGCAGCTCGTTGCTCGACAACGGAGACATAGCTGTCTTTGTCATTCTTTTTATCTTTGTGTTTTTTATGACCTTTATTGTCCTTATGAGTGTGCTCATAAAGGTCGTCATAGCCATTGTAGCCGCTAGGCGCAGTCACACAGCCTGTGGTCACTGCCAATAAAGCTGCGACTATGCTGCCAGTCGCTACCGTTTTTAATGTTGAAAATGATAGAGTTTTCATAATGATTTCCTAATAATATATCGTTGCTCAATATGGGTAAAAGTTAAATTTACCGAGGTAGTTAGCTGAAAATGCTGAAAGCGATCAATCTTTTCTGACTTTGATCACATCTAAATTTGGATAACTTAATAATATTTCGTACTTCTGTGAACCGCGTTTGGCCTCAATCTCAAAGATGCCTCGCTTGTTTTTTTCTTCAAGTTCGATATCTTCAACACGGTAGCCCATAGCCCTTACTTTATTGACAGCACGGCGTTTGATAGCTGGGTAACGTGATTCTCTTTTAATAGTGTCTTCGATATCGCCTTTTTTATAACGCTGACCATTCTGATAATTATCTTTATGCTTGTTTTCTTTATAGCGGCCATTATTATTTTGCGATTTATTATTGTCCCAGTTATCTGGCCATGCTTTTTTGCTTGAGCTGATGAGTCTTAGGGCAGGGTAAGTATATTTTAGCTCGTAGGCCTGGTTGTTCTTTTTAGCATAAGCCGTAAGAGCTCGATCACCACGGTAACTATCAGCTCTGATATCTATAACCTGATAGCCTTTGCGGCGCAAGTCTTGTCGAAGCTGCTGCCTTACGCGATTAAAATTATTGTTTTGGCTATTATCACCACGATATACGGGCTGATTGTCATATCCTGAGCCTACAACCGCACAACCCACTGTCGTACCTAATAACGCGACGACAAGACCAGTAGATAAAGTGGCCTTAATAGAGAAGGGTTTTATCGTTTTCATGGAGCAGTATCCTATAATGGTATGAAGTAGGCGATATATGTTAGAAGTATCTATATTTGCTATAACTATAAGATTTTTAAGATATTTTTGTGCGTTAAATGAGTTCGTAATCAATAAGTCTCTCTAGTGATTTATTTTTCGAAATATTTCCTTACATTATCTATAATAGAGCACAAAACTTTGCGGTAGGTGTCATTTGCGTTAATAAGTTGTAATAATTGTGGCAAGTAAAATAGTTTGTTGTAAGCATATGCTTACACGTAATGACGTTTACGCGACTTAACATACGAGTGAGAGTTAGGCATTATAGTCACACGGCATTAGGGAATGTGACTCAAGGATTGAGTTGACCGCATTAAGGATAATGATTCGATAACTGGCGTCAGGATGACAATAGCGATTGAAGTAAGGACACAGTCCCTTTGCTGATAGCAGCAAGTAATACTGAAGCTGTAGTGTAGTAAAAAGGGCAGGATGCCCAGTATCACAATATACTGAATATTTGTGCAAGGATGCATGAAAAGCAGTCGTGATAGGTAACATGGATAGTTAACAATAAAACCGCATAACAATTGATTGCTATGCGGTTTTATCGTGTCTGGAGAATGGTAATTTATTTCTCCAACAGCTTATCTGTATAGTATAAATCTGCCATAAAAAAACCGCATATATTTCTATGCAGTTTTTCAGTTTATTTAGTACAGTAACTATGCAGCGAATAAGCATGCAATGAATATATTAATATTTGTTTTCTACACGCCAGTCGTCTACTTCACGCTCTGCGTCTTCTTTGGCATGACCATAACGCTCTTGTACACGGCCTACTAGCTTGTCACGGCTACCTTCGATATGGGTAAGGTCATCGTCTGTTAGCTCGGCCCATTTTTGTTTAACTGAACCTTTCATCTGGTTCCATTCGCCTTTTAGAGTATGTTCGTTCATTGTATTATTCCTTTTATTGAACCTATTGTGTTTGATTTATTTCTTAATAACTATTTTGGTTCTTATTTCACGATTTCGATTACTGATAATACTATTTAATTTTTATTCTAATTGTATTGCACAAGGATAAGTGATTGGTTCCAAATATCTTGTGAGATCAAATATAGGGCTTTTCAATTCAGCTGTCTGTATATGCTATGTTTATAGTGTTACTTAATTATAGTGGGCGTTTACTAAGTGTTATCTACAGGGCTGCTGTAGTATTGCCACGTAAATTGCGTCTACTATGCGTGAGAATAATTTATTCTATGAACTTGTTTTTTATATGAATATTAAAAAAATATATTATTTATCCAAAAATACTTATGTAAATAAGAAAGCAGAGGCTCAAAAATAGAGTAGCTGCTTTTTTATTGTCTTTGAAATTGATTGAAAGTTATTTCGCCGAATATTTATTCAAATACTGATGATAGCGTTTGGTGAGTTTCTTTATTCGTATACGATCAGAAATCAATGAGAAAATTGGCGAGGCATTGGGTTTGGGTGACTTTCCTTGCCCCATGCGCTGTAATTGTCGCTTGATGACAGCCATAGTAGCAACCGCACTTAAGGTTTTATCTTTCCAGCGTACCACAGGATTGTGAGCACTAAGCGTACTATCATTTTTCCAGTCATTCGGTAGAGCAGGGTTCATGGCTAATGCAGTTCCCATACCAACCACATCAATTCCTTGCGCCAGTACATCTTCTGCGACAGCCAATCGCCTAACGCCACCTGTCGTCATGATAGGCATGGTAGCGACTTGAGCAATCTCCTTTGCGAAATCTAAAAAGTAAGCTTCTCGTTGCAACGTGCGACCATCTGCTGTGCTGCCTTGCATGGCTGGGCTTTCGTAGCTGCCACCTGATAATTCGACCAAATCTACGGTCAATTCATTCATCGCTGAAATAACCACTTTGGCATCATCTGCATCAAATCCTCCGCGCTGGAAATCGGCCGAGTTTATCTTCACAGCGACTGCAAAGGTAGGCGCAACTTGAGCACGAACGGCTTTGATTGCTTCGATTAATAGTCGCATCCGATTCTCAATCGAACCGCCGTATTCATCTTTACGTTTGTTGGTAAGCGGTGATAAAAATTGAGAAATTAGATAGCCGTGGGCGGCATGAATTTGTACACCATCGAAGCCAGCTTGCTCTGCTTTTAGTGCACTATCGGCAAACCGCTGGATCAGTTGCTTGATATCTTGCTGCGTCATCGCGCGCGGTTTGCCAAATAGATGAGAGTGCTTACCCAAGTCGATAGCCACGTCAGAAGGTGATAGCACATCGCCGCCCATGGCATCATATACTTGACGGCCAGGATGATTGAGCTGCATCCAAACCTGCGTATTGTTGTGCTTGGCAGCATTTGCCCACGCTCTAAAAGGCGTTATCTCACTGTGTTTGTCTAATACGACACCGCCAGGCCCTGTCATAGCGCGGCCATCGACCATCACGTTTCCCGTGATTAACAGGCCTGTCCCGCCTTCTGCCCAGTTTTTATATAGACGGAGCAGAGTAGGGCCAGGAACTTGACCGATATCAGCCATGTTTTCTTCCATGGCAGCTTTCGCTAAGCGGTTGGGTAATGTAGCGCCACAAGGCAGCACTAAAGGGGAGAGTACAGGTGATGTCATGATGGTGGCCTAGAAATGGTTGTTTTGTGAAGCATGAGTTCTACTATGGGTTTGGCTATAGACATATGGTTTAAATGACTATAACCTTATAGCTAAGATATTCGCTGTCGGCAATTGACCATTATCATCACATTTTTTTGGCACAATAGCACCTAAGGTAAATTACTGGTGTGTCGATATAATTATCTATTGAATAGGAAGACCTCTGCATTGAATGTATTAATACAAGATTTGACAGTCCCAGTAGAGTCCAAACGTGAGCTGGCAAAAGCCAAGACTCGGCGTGCGTTATTAAAAAGTGCCTTGCGGTTGTATAGTTTGGAAGGTGCCCAGGGCATGAGCATGAATAAAATTGCCAAAGGTGCAGGTATTGCCCAGCCCAGTTTTTACAATCATTTTGAGAGTCTAGAGGCGCTACAAAACGAGCTAAGCACCCAACTAAAAGACAATTATCTATCACCGATGCGACTGGCATGGGTCAACATGCTCAAAGATTATGACCTGTTGAATAAAGATCAGTTTAATCAGCAATGTCGACAATGTCTGATGATGATTTTTGATTCTGCATTTGAGAATATCGCATTGTTTCAACACTTGCTCGAAGACCGTCCTAGATTTAGTGACAGTATAGAAAACCAGTCATCATTGAATAATGGACTGGGCAATCTGATTACCGAAATACAAGAAGAATGGACAGAGATATTTATTCAGGGATTACAGTTATCCAATCGTACTTGCGAGCGTAGTGCTGTCAATCTATGCGTCGATATGGCGGCGGCACAAGTACATGAGTTGATATTGGGCTGTCATCAGCAGCGTTACTCAAGACAACAAGCGATTGCCACCTTGAGTATCAGCTTTGATGCACTGTTCGCCAATTTTTTGCACGGAAGCAAGACTAGTCAGTAGTGATAATAAGCAAAAATTATTGTCATCAAATCTAGAAAAAAACACAACAGGGAGAGTGATTATGGCCACAACCACGGCTGCACCAACGTTAGGCGAAGCGCAAACACATTTTAGAACTTGTACATTGTGCGAGGCAATGTGCGGCGTCGAAATAAAACATGATGGCGAAAAAGTCTTGTCGATTAAAGGGGATAAAAACGATCCCTTTTCGCAAGGCTATATTTGTCCGAAAGCCACTGCTTTGCAAGATTTGCATGAAGATCCTGACCGTTTGCGTCAGCCAGTAGAGAGAACGGCTGACGGTTGGAAATCTATTAGTTGGCCAGAAGCGTTGGATAAAGTCGCCGCAGGTATTCAATCCATACAGCAAAAGTATGGTCAAAATGCGTTGGGTGTTTATTTGGGTAATCCTAACGTACATAACATGGGCGGTATGTTGACCATCAAACAACTGCTTACCAGTTTAAAGACGCGCAGTCGTTTTTCTGCCACTTCTATCGACCAGCTGCCACATCATATTATTAGCATGCATCTATTTGGTCACATGCTGCGTATTCCAGTTCCTGATGTCAATAACACACAATATATGCTTATCATCGGTGGTAATCCGTTGGCTTCTAACGGCAGTATCATGACTGCGCCCAATATGCGCCAAAAACTAAAAGACATCAAAGCCCGCGACGGTAAAGTGGTGGTGATCGATCCAAGACGTACCGAAACCGCAGATATCGCTAGTGAGCACCACTTTATTCGTCCAGCGACGGACGTATTGCTGCTATTGGCCATGCTAAATGAAATCTATACGCAAGGCTATGCAAAGCTTGATACTAGAGTGGCTGCCTTGGCACCAGAGATCGATCGACTTGCTTTGTTTGCTGAACAATACACACCTGAGTCAGTGGCAGGTATCACGGGTATTACCGCAGCCGAAATCAAACGTATTGTCAAAGAGTTTTGTGAGGCGGAAAGCTCAGTTTGTTATGGCCGTATGGGCATCTCGGTGCAAGAGTTTGGTTTGCTAAGCCAATATCTATCTATGGTTATCAATATCGTCACGGGCCGCTTAGATGAAGTGGGTGGACTCATGTTCCCAAATCCTGCTGTCGATGTTGTGAACAGTTCTGGCCCAGGTTATTTGGGTAAACGTCATAGCCGCGTCAGCAACTTACCAGATTTTAATGGTGAGTATCCAGTGGTTGCGATGGCGGATGAAATGTTGGTAGAAGGGGAAGGCCAGTTAAAAGGATTCGTTACGGTCGCTGGTAATCCTGTTCTGAGTACCCCGAATGGTGAAAAGTTAGACGAAGCATTATCTCAGTTAGAGTTTATGGTTTCGCTTGATTACTTTGTGACTGAGACCAGTCGCCATGCCAATATTATTCTGCCGCCTGTATCGCCATTAGAGCGCGACCATTATGACATTACTTTTAATGGTTTTGCCGTGCACAATGTCGCCAAATATTCGCCTGCTTTGTTTGATAAAACCGACGACACCAAACATGACTGGGAGATTTATTTAGGATTGGCAGAGCGCTTAGACAAAGATGCACCAGAAGCAACGCAAAAAGAACGTGCCGCGACAAAAGCCTTTGGTCCTAAGTTTTTGTTGGAGCAAGGCCTAAAGTATGGCCCTTATAAAGAGGTGACATTTGAAGCATTAGTCGAAAATCCGCATGGTATCGATTTGGGTCCGCTACATCGTATGTTGCCAGAGGCAATCAAACACGCCGACAAACAAATTCATCTTCATGTCGATTTTTATCAGTCAGATTTGGCCCGTGTTAAAGAAATGGTGCAAGAGTACAACAGTAATGAGATTTTGCTAATCGGTCGTCGTCATGTACGTAGCAACAATTCATGGTTGCACAATAGCCATCGATTGGTAAAAGGTAAATCTCGCTGTACATTAATGTTGCATCCGCAAACGGCAGCGCAACATGGCATTGCAGACGGCCAAGATGTCAGAGTAACTTCTCGAGTGAGTAGCGTGGTTATTGCAGCAGAAGTGACGGATGAGCTGATGCCAGGAGTGGTCAGTATCCCGCATGGCTTTGGTCACGGTCGCAAAGGGGTTAAGCAAAAGATTGCGCAAGCGCATGCAGGGGTTAGCGTCAACGATTTGACCGATGAGACGTTGATTGATCAGTTGAGTGGTAATGCTGCCGTTAACGGTGTGCCTGTGCACTTAGAAGCATTGGATATGGGTGTAGATAGTTTATCTACTGCTACAGAGACTGTAGCAGAAGGCGCACTAGCATAAAATTAATCGCAAGTTCATAGACATACAAAAAAGGCGTTTACGTAAAGTGAGCGCCTTTTTTTTGCAATTTAAATATATCGCTGAGCCGATCAAACGCTCATGCCGATAAAATCAAAATCGACATTAGGGGTTTCGCCTTGGATTAGCAAACTAAGGGCTTTTGCAGAGCCGCAAGAGTGTGTCCACCCTAATGTGCCATGTCCAGTGTTCAGCCATAAATTGTCAAAAGTGGCTGAAGCGTTATGACTACTATGTTTGACTTGACCGCAGTGTGCGCGACCAATCAAAGGCACGTTCGATGGGGTCATCGGGCGCAGTCCTGTCCAATATTGCACCGAGTTTGCGATAATGCCTTTCGGGAATAATTGCTGTACACGGCGAGTGATGGCTTCACAGCGCGTAGCATTTAAATCTAGGTTATAGCCATTGAATTCTGCTGTACCAGCGACTCGCAATTTATCACCCAGTCGTGAGGTGACTAGCTTAAACTCATCATCAATCAGACTGACAAAAGGCGCTAAGTGCGGCGCGCGTGGATTCACCGTATAGGTAGCCGAATATCCCTTCGCAGGGAAAATAGGTACATGGATGCCCAATGGTTTTAGCAAAGGTACGCTATAGCTGCCAAGCGCGACCACATGACTATCAGCCGTAAAGGTCTGCGCATTTTCGTTTTTTGGACGGATAGTAATACTGTGCACATGCGGACGCGCAGAGTGAGCGTCAGTATTGAGTGCTAATATCTCGGTATCATATAAGAATTGCACACCCGCATCGATACAGCGCTGCGCCAAGCGCTGGGTAAACAGGTGCGCATTGCCAGACTCATCACGACTGGTATAAGTCGCTCCAGTGAGCTTATGAGCAATTGGGTAAAGCGCTGGTTCTAAGTTGACGGCATTATTGATATCAATCACATGGCGCTCACAACCGAGGGCTTGCATGCGTTCAGTTGGTTCGATAGCCGCATCAAACTCTGCCTGATTGGTATAAAAATGCATGATACCGCGTGTTTGCTGTTCATAGTTGATGCCAATATCCGCGCGCAGCTGTTGTAAGGTATCTCTTGAATATAGACCTAGGCGCACCATTTGCACCAGATTGGCATCGGCTCTATCGGCGCGGCACTCTTGCAGAAACTGCATGGCCCATTTGAGCTGCGCTTTATCCGCACGCAAGCGATATAGTAGCGGAGCATCTTCTTTAAACAACCACTTGAGCGCTTTCATCGGAGTCGCAGGATTGGCCCAAGGCGTGGCATGTGAGACAGATATTTGTCCACCATTGGCAAACGATGTCTGCATACCTGCTGCCGGTTCGCGTTCAATCACGGTCACATCATAGCCTGCTTGACGTAGATACCATGCGGTGGTCACGCCCACCACGCCTGCTCCGAGTACCGCAATATGTGTCATAGGATTCTCTATGCTCATGTTAGTCATGACGGTCGCGTTGTATTAAACTACCATCACCTTAGCTGCGTCGCTTGCCTGATTCGATGTGCTTCTATTTTGGGCGTGCCACATCTACTTGTAGTGCAACTGGCAAGTCCAATATGCTCAGATCACTCTCTGCCAATTGTTCAGGGCGTGCCACGACCAAAGCGGTAAAGCCATCGTCATTTTTCATCGCATTGACCACTTGGATTTTATCGAGCTTGTCACCTGCGCTTGGTGCTTCACCAGTACCTTGCACATAGTGTAAAAATGCTTTGGGTGCAGATTTAAAGTAGATGCGAGCGATGACTTCTTGGCCCAAGTAGCAGCCTTTATCATAGTCCATGCCGCCGCGCTGATGCAGGCGCAGCTCTTGCGGTTGAAACTCACTTTGAGTCGCAGCTACAATCCAATAATTACCAGTAGCTAAGCTGCATGCCATCCAAGCCTGCGTATCCTCAGCAGTATTATGGTCGTCTTTATGGCTAAAAGTTGGCTCATTTGCTAGCACGCAAGGATAAACCGCTGCTGGTGCACTGGTCTCAAATTTAGAAAATGCCCCGTACTTATTGAGATGCGCCTGCAAAGACTCAGCACAATCGCTACTTATGACCACATCATAATGTTTTTCTGCTTGTTTTTTGATCCAGATACCGAACTCAATACGACCTTTTAAGTTACCGATGGCAGCTGCCTGATAGCTAAGCCCGAGCTTGGTAACGTCACAAGTTAATTGCCCTTGCAAGAATTTTTCGGCGTCTTCGCCTTGGATAGTTAATTGCGAAAACTGCGGTACAGCTGATAAATTTGAAGACTGAGTCATTGTTATTATCCTTCTGATGAGAGCTTACTTAGTAATAATATAGAGGGTAAATCGAAGTAATGAAAAATTATATGGGCGCTTTTATCATTGACAGTATCTGTGCACATAAATCTAGATGAGGCTAAGAAGAGTACCATAAAAAACCCTGTCATAAAAAATGTCATCAATAAGCGACGAGTTAAGTGTTAAATTGGGCGTAGCGTTTGATTTTCAAGCGTACAAATTGGTTAAAGATGGTGAGTTACGGTACAATATCAGCTCCACAATTAACCTAATGTACGATGGCTGCCGAGGAAATAATGAGCTTACCAAATTGCCCTAAATGTGATGCTGAATATACGTACGAAGATGGTGCGTTACTGGTATGTCCTATGTGTGCTCATGAATGGACGGCGGCTGAGACTGATGCAGCGCAAGCTGAAGATCAAGACGCAGTTATTCGTGATGCTGTTGGCAATGAGCTACAGGACGGCGATGCGGTGACGGTCATTAAAGACCTAAAAGTCAAAGGCTCTTCAATTGTGATTAAAGTCGGGACGAAAGCGAAAAGCATTCGCCTGTTGCCAGATGCTACTGACGGTCATGATATCGACTGCAAACTTGATGGCTATGGGCCAATGAAGCTCAAGTCTTCTGTGGTCAAAAAAGCCTAGTAAGCCAAACGTGCTTGAAAAATTCGATAATAAACAAATATAAAATATACGTTTAGTCAAAAAATATAGAAGTTATAAAATATAGAACCTATGAGTAGAGAATAACTATGAGTACTAAAAACGAACAGCTCTTTGCACAAGCCAGTAAACATATCCCAGGTGGCGTTAACTCGCCAGTCCGCGCCTTTGCTGGAGTCGGTGGTACGCCAATCTTTATGCACCGTGCCAACGGTAGCAAAATTTATGATACCGAAGACAATGCTTATATTGACTATGTTGGCTCTTGGGGCCCAATGATTTTGGGTCATGCACACCCAAAAGTCATCGATGCGGTGAAAAAAGCGGCCGATGATGGTCTAAGCTTTGGTACACCAACGCCGTTTGAAACTACGGTTGCTGATAAGATTTGTGAAATCGTGCCTAGCGTTGAGATGATTCGTATGACCAGCTCTGGTACAGAAGCGACCATGAGTGCGATTCGCTTAGCACGTGGTTATACTCAGCGTGACAAAATCGTTAAGTTTGAAGGCTGCTACCATGGGCATTCAGACAGCCTGCTAGTAAAAGCTGGCTCTGGCATGCTTGATATTGGTGAGCCAACGTCAAAAGGTGTGCCAGCAGATTTTGCTAAGCATACTATTACGATTCCTTATAATGATCCGCAAGCGATTAAAGATTGTTTTGAGAAATGGGGCGAAGAAGTCGCTTGCGTTATCTTAGAGCCTATCGCTGGCAACATGAACATGGTCATTCCGACACAAGAATTCCATGATACGTTGCGCGCAGAATGTACGGCTAATGGCGCGGTATTAATCTTTGATGAAGTGATGACGGGCTTCCGCGTTGGTCTTGGCGGTGCGCAAGCCCATTTCGGTATCGATCCTGATTTAACTTGCTTTGGTAAAATCATCGGTGCTGGCTTACCTGTTGGTGCTTTCGGTGGTAAAAAAGAAGTCATGTCTTGCATCGCGCCACTTGGCGGTGTCTATCAAGCTGGTACATTATCAGGCAATCCACTAGCGATGCGCGCTGGTATCGCCATGTTTGAGGACTTAACAGCAGAAGGTTTCTACGACGAGTTAGCAGCGAAAGTTGATCACCTAGTAGACGGTTTCCAAGCGGCAGCTGACAAACATGGTATTCATCTACGTACCAATAAGCTTGGCGGCATGTTTGGCATGTTCTTTGTCAAAGACGGCGCAACTGAAACACCAAAGAACTTCGATGACGTGACAGAGTGCGATATGGACGTATTCAATACTTTCTTCCACGGTATGCTAGATCGCGGTATTTACTTGGCACCGTCAGCTTATGAAGCAGGCTTTATGTCTATCAAACATAGCGATGAAGATATTGATGCGTCAATCAAGGCAGCTGATGAGATATTTGCAGAAATGGCAAAAGCATAGTTTAGCTATGTAAGTTATTAGCTCGTTAAAAAGTTGCAGTTTAAAAAACCAGCAAGATCGTCCTGTGATCTCTGCTGGTTTTTTTGTTTATCGATATCTTATTTATAATCGTATTGGGAAGAATATAAAGTTTGTCATTTAATTTATATGACGACTAAACGTTATCGTGCTTTATCAAACTTGCGATCTCTCAAGCTCAGATTGCCTCGTAGCACATCGCTATACATACGAAAATCACTGACAAAGCTTTTCAATGGAAACTTAAAAGAAGCGGGTTTGTTCTTTTCAAAGAAAAAATGTCCAACCCATGCACAAGCATATCCAGCGGCAATCCCCTTTACCAAAGGTTTGGCTGAGCCAGTTTTGACAGATGTTGCCAGTCCAAGTAAGCCAAAGCTACTGCCTGCGAAATGTAGGCGGCGACAGGCCATGTTTTGATGCTCATCTAAGTAAAAATCATAAAATGCCTGTTTAGGCGAACTTTCAGTTTTTACCATGTCTTTTTTAGCGCTGCTGATAGGGGTCTCAGTATTTTGGGTAGCGTCTTTTGTGATGGTCTGATTCATGTGACTAGCTTCCTTGCTGGTGAGGTTGATGACTATTAATTACAGATGGTTTTTAACCGATTAGCTGGTGGCTTTTGAAGTGAGTGATACGGATAAAAATTCTGTAAATAACGGTTTTTTATCATGATGTTGATAGCTTTCAATGTAGCAAACCGATATGCGTAACACAAGCGCTAGATACTGAGCCGATACCTGTCAGCTTACACGGTGGTCGTCGATGTCCCTGCTACAGTTTTGCATTGCTTGCGAGTGTTTGGCATAAATGCTTTAATGATAAAATTGCCCTGATTTTTGTGGTTACTACTTTTTTCTATACATGTGATTTTATAACTATATAGCACGTGATTTTGGTAAACTATCCACTCTCTCTAACACGGTGACGACTTGTCCTATGCCTATTGACTACCTTACGAATCCGCCTATTGGCGATGATGAAATGATGGCAGCCATCGATATTGGTTCCAACAGTTTCCATTTGGCCATTGCTCGTCTTGACCATGGGGAAGTGCGAAAAGTAGTCTCGATGTCTGAAAAGGTACAGCTCGCTGCCGGTCTGGACGAAAATAATATCCTAAGCGCAGCAGCCGAGCAGCGCGGTCTTGATTGTTTAAGCCGCTTTGTGGCGCGCTTGGATTCAGTACCGCCAGAGCGTATTCGTGTGGTGGCGACCAATGCATTGCGTCAAGCCAAAAACGCCAACGATTTTATTTCCCGTGCCAATAAAATCCTGCCAAAACCTATTGAGATTATCGCGGGCCGCGAAGAGGCGCGATTGATTTATTTGGGCGTCTCGCATACCAACGAGAGTAGTGATAAGCGCTTGGTTATGGATATTGGCGGTGGTTCGACAGAGTTTATTATTGGTCAAAATTTCGATCCATTGTTGACTGAAAGTTTACAAATGGGCTGTGTTTCTTTTACCCAAAAATTCTTTGCTGACGGGCTGATTACTAAAGAAGCTTTTAATAGTGCGATTTCGGGTGCACGCAAAGAAGTCTTAGCCATTAATGGTCGCTACCAAAAAACTGGCTGGAGCAGTGTGGTCGGCTCAAGCGGTACGATTAAAGCGGTGCGTAATGTCCTAGTGTCAAAAGGTTGGGCCGATGAACAAGAGCGCATTACTTATAAAGGTGTCAAAAAATTAGAGAAATTGCTGATTAAAATTGGCAATATCGATGATATCGAGTTAGAAGGCGTCAAAGAACATCGTAAAGCTGTATTTCCTGCTGGTGTGGCAGTGCTGCGCGCGGTGATGAAAGTATTAGGCGTTGAGACCATTACCTACTCAGATGGTGCGTTACGTGAAGGTGTTATGTACGATATGCTCGGACGCTTTGCTAGTGAAGATGTGCGTGACCGCAGTGTATTGGCATTAATCAAGCGTTATTCAGGGGACAAAAAGCAAGCCAAGCAAGTGGTGAAAACCAGCCGTCATTTATTTGAACAAGTAAAAGACAAGCTTGCGCTGTCCAATGATGATTGCGACTTGCTCAGACGTGCTGCTTTCTTGCATGAGATAGGACTGGCAATCAGTCACAGTAGTTATCACAAGCATAGCGCATATTTACTTGAATACTCTGATATTCCAGGATTCTCGCAAGTCGATCAAAAACGCATGGCACAGTTGATGCTGAACCATCGCCGCAAGCTCAAAGCCGATATGCTAGAGCAGACTTGTCAGATTGGTGGTGATCAGTTGGTCTATCTCTGCTTATTATTGCGCCTCGCCGTACTGGCACATCATAGCCGCAGTGATTATGCGCTACCAGAGCTAGAACTAAAGGTAGTCGCTGAAAACAGTTGGCAAATCACCTTAGCGGATAGCAGTGAGCATTATGCGTTCTTGCTGGCAGATTTGCGTACTGAGATTGACCAGTTTGCTAAGTGGGGCGTACAGCTTAGTGTGATTGAAGCTCAAGAGGCCGAGACTCCAGAGGTTGAGCAGTTACCATTGTAAGTATTGAGTTAAAGATTAACGTAACAAAAGCGGCGTTGTCGATAATGTCATGCTATTTAAGATGTGCTACTATAGCTCCTATTGAGTTTACAACTGTACTTTCATTATCTGAATACGGATAACGATATTATTCTTAAACATAAATACATTAAGTATAATTATTAAAGGGAAGCGTCTATGAGCACTGTCTGGGATAGTGTGCAGCTTGCACGACACGCCAAGCGTCCATTATTTATGGACTATGTTAATCAGCTTTTTACCGAATTTGACAAGTTGCATGGCGACCGTGCTTTTGCCGATGACAAAGCCATTTTAGGTGGTCTTGCGCGTTTTGATGGTCAGCCTGTGATGGTAATTGGTCAGCATCGTGGTCGTAGTACCCGTGAGCGTATTGCTCATAACTTTGGTATGGCCAATCCTGAAGGCTATCGCAAAGTGATTCGTTTGGTCAAAATGGCAGAGCGCTTTAACATTCCAGTGATGACCTTTGTAGATACCCAAGGTGCTTATCCTGGTATTGGCGCAGAAGAGCGCGGACAGGCGCAAGCGATTGCAGAGAGCATCGCTGTATTCTCTAGTCTGAAAGTGCCTGTAATCGTGACTATCATTGGTGAAGGTGGCTCAGGCGGCGCATTGGCAATTGGTGTTGGCGATAAAGTAAACATGCTACAAAACAGTATTTACTCAGTGATCTCGCCAGAAGGCTGTGCTTCTATTCTTTGGAAGACCGCTGAAAAAGCACAAGACGCTAGTGAAGCACTAAAATTAAACGCCATTAACCTGTATCAAATGGGTTTGATTGACGCTGTTATCGAAGAGGGCGAAGGCGCACATGTGCAGCCACAACCAGTAATGAATGCCTTAAAAGCATTGATTACTGAGCAGCTTGATGAGATTAAAGATTTAGATCCTCAAGAGCGTTGTGAACTACGTTATGAAAAACTAAAGTCTTTTAACTCAGAAGTGATGTTGCCTGCTTAATTGGTTGTTATGGCGCCTTCATTACGAAGTCGCTATTATTAATAATAGGCTTTTCATATTAGAGTTTGAGTCTTAATGCTAAAATAAAAACGTGTCATTTAATGGCACGTTTTTTTATGGCTGTTATTATATGAAGCATATAACGTAACTAAAAATAAGGCTGACTATGACCAGCAGCGCAATCATCTCACATCCTATTAAATCAATTGGCGATTTGCCAGTGGATGAGACACTAGCAACCGCATTATTAAGCAGTATGTCTGTGTATAGTGATCAGCTGCACGGTCGTCGTCTTTGGCTGGCATGTAGTGGTGGGCGTGATTCATTGGCACTTGCGGCGCTGTGTGTGCAGCTCTATCGACAAGGTAAATTGCCATGTCTACCGCAGCTGTTACATGTCGATCATGGCTTGCAGTCGGATAGTCAGCATTGGGCCAAGCATGTTGCCAACTGGGCGCAAGCGCAGCAGATACCTTGTCGCATTTTACAGGCACAAGTAAATGGGCGTGATGAGCAAGCAGCACGGCAAGCTCGCTATGACGTCATGCGGGCTCATATCAATCAAAACGATGTATTACTATTAGCACATCACGCTGATGACCAAGTTGAAACGGTGTTGATGCGATTGATTCAAGGAGCTGGGGTTAACGGCTTGTCTGGTATGCAGCCATGGCGAGTGCAAACGCAGGGCGCACAGTGCAATATCCTTTGGCGACCTTGGCTCACGATACGACGAGCCACTATTAGCGCCTACGCCAAGCGCTTAGAGTTGCCTTATATAGATGATCCTACCAATGACAGCGGCGACAACGTACGTAGTGGGCTACGCCGCGACATTATGCCAATACTGGCTACATACAATCCTAATGTCATTGATAATATCGCTCGAAGTACGCAGCTGTTAAGTGATGCACAGGAAACAGTCAATGCTCAAGCTATGCAGGACATGCAGCAGACGGAGAGTGCAGACCTGCAATTTTTACCCACACAGCGCTCGCTAAATGTCGATGTGTTGCAAAAGCTACCCATGTATCGTCAGCGGCAACTATTACACTATTGGCTCGGTCAAGATGAGCCATTACCACCTGCTAAGCAACTCGTCGATGATGTACTAACTCTCAGCCAACGTGATGACCAAGATCACCAGACAGAACTGTTTTGGCAAGGTCGCAAGGCGTCTTATACCATTCGGCGCTATCGTCAGCAGCTCTATCGTATGAGCAGCGAGTGGCTGTCTTGGCTAAACGTACCGTTGACCAAGCAGGTACTACCATTATCCAGACTGACCTTATCTAGTAACTCATCTAGTCATTCAGCTAATAATTTCACATCACTCACTATGCGTAGCAGTGGTCGTTATACTTGGCAGTTGCAAGTGAAGGTAGATGCGCTGGTACGATTGTTGGAAAACAGTACAGACGGCATAGCGAAACAGATAGTGTTAAAAATAGCGCCGTTAGACCGTAAGCAACGGTTAAAGACCGAGATGGCTACGCGCCCACAAGCAGGCAAAAAACTGTATCAAACGCTGGGGATTCCACTATGGCTGCGAGAAAGCTTAATAGTAGTCAGCATTACCTTTATAAATGAATTCGAAAATGGAAATGATATACAAACTGATATCCCTCTATTACTAGCGTCACCATTTGAGAGTTGGCTCTTGAGTTCTGAGCAGACGGATAGCGATACCGATAGCGATGACAAAAGCAATCAATTAGCTGAGTACATCAAAAGTGAGCTTAGACTAAAATAGAAAGCGTCAAAAGTTTAATATCCGTTGGCTGACTCATTGATTTTTATCAGGTTGAAGTCAGCTGTGACATTTTGAATTTATCAAACGGTGATAGTGGCAGTATGATAAACTGAGTGTCGTTTTACATATCAGTATGTTAAGTTGAATACCTTTGAATTTTGTGACTAGGAGACAAGTATGTCGGTATTAGATAATAAAAAAATCAGTTTTATTGGTGGCGGAAACATGGCACAAGCGCTCATTAGCGGGCTTGTGGGTTGTGGCATCAAACCAAATTTGATCACGGTCGCCGATCCTAGCAGCGATGCACGTGAGCAATTAGCCGCCAAAGGTCTAAATACTGTTGATCCAATGGCTGATCCAAAGTCTGCTGTGATCGGTGCAGATATCGTGGTGCTAGCCGTAAAACCACAAATGATGAAGGTGGTCGTTGGTGCTTTTGCAGATGTGCTAGACACCCAATTGGTCATTTCAGTGGCGGCAGGTTTATCGACTGATCTTTTATCAAACATGTTGGGCGGCTATAGCAATATCGTCCGTGCAATGCCAAACACGCCTTCTATGATTCAAATGGGTGCGACTGGCCTTTATGGTACAGACAATATCTCAGCGGAACAGAAGCAGCTAGCAACAGCCGTTATGGAAGCATCAGGTTTGGTCATGTGGGTTGATGACGAAGAGCATATGCATGCGGTTACAGCCGTATCAGGTTCAGCGCCAGCGTATATGTTTTACTTTATTGAATCGATGGTCGATGGGGCAGTTGCATTAGGGCTGGATAAAGAACAAGCCTCAGCGCTTGCTATGCAGACCATGTTAGGTGCTGCAAAAATGGCGATGAACAGTGATGATGCACCAGCTGAGCTACGCCGTAAAGTCACTTCACCGAACGGTACTACTCAAGCAGCGGTTGAGTCAATGCAAGCCAATGAGATTGGTCGTCAAATCAGCGAGGCCATGCAAGCTTGCTATGATCGTAGCCAAGCGTTAAGTGAAGAGATGAGTAAATAAACACTGACAAGGTGTGCTGTGAGTCACCACTGACGACACACCTTATGTAATCATCAGCATCTGATAATGACATTTGTCATCCTAGAATCTGTTAATAATGTCACATTGAGTAGCACTTCATGAACAACATGTTATTTCAAGTTTTTGATTTGGTCACCACATTCGCTATGATGCTGGTGTTTATTCGTTTTATGTTGCAGTTTGCAGGGATGGATGCGAGCAATCCGATGATTGCACCTGCTTATAAAGCGACGCATATCGTCGATGTATTTGGGCGTATTTTTCCGACTGTTGCACAGGGTCGTATTAGCATTGCCGCTATCGTGCTGATGTTTTTGATTCGTCTAATCGACATCTCTGGAAAGGCCGCATTAACGCATAAAGGTATTGCCCCTGTACCGCTATTCTTTACGGGTACGACTAGCTTATTGTTAGACTTTTTACGCATGTGTCGCTATCTGGTGATTGGTTCTATCATCGTTAGCTGGATTGTGGTGTTTACCAGATCTGAGCATCCGATTATTGGCATTATCATTAATTTGGCTGAGCCTATTTTAGCCCCGTTTCGTCGTATCACGCCAAATTTAGGTATGCTCGATTTATCGCCAATGGTGGCTTTCTTAGCATTTTATTTGCTTGAAATATTCATCGGTGGTTTGGCTGCGAGTGTGTTGCCAACGTTAGGTTAAGTCTAATAGAGTTAAATTTAAAAACTGTCATAAAAAAGGCGTTCTATAAAAATATAGAGCGCCTTTTTTGCGTCTGTTACTTGGGTAAGCTCTTGCTTTGTAAATATTCTAAAAACGAACAAAGCGATTTGGTATGAGTTGAGCTTGCAAATCATCAGGATGCGGTGCATCAGCTGCCCGCAATGTCTGGGTAATCCAACTATCTGCCGCTTTTACCGCATCAATGAGAACATCGCCCATTGCCAAGCGTCCAGCGATAAAGCTGGCGAGTGAACATCCTGAGCCATGGAACTCACCATCTAAGCGCGGCAAAGTACTTTTATGGACCATTTCACCCTGTATATATAAGTACTGCTCGATGTCACCACTATCAAAATCATGTGAGGTTTTTACGAGTACCGCATGAGCACCTTGAGCACATAGCTTTTGTGCACCGACATGCAGGTCTTGCTCTCCGCTAAGCGCACGTAGCTCATGAGTATTTGGGGTGACTAAAGTAGCATAGGGAAGCAATTGCCTAAAGGCGCTAACCAAAGTTTTTTCATCGCCCAAGCTGCCACCGCTATTCGCGACTAGTACAGGGTCTAAGACAAATGGCGTATCCTTATCAATAACTTGATCAGCAAATAGTTCGGTTAACATTGCGATATTATCAGTGGTGCCGAGCATACCTGACTTGATAGCACTAACAGGCAAGTCATCAAGCACCGCAGTAGCTTGAGCTTTCACCAATGATGCCGCACAAGCCTCAAAGCCAAATACCTGCTGTGAGCTTTGGATAGTAACCGCTGTACACGCGATGGCTGCATGTGCCCCTGACTGTCCAATGGCTTCGATATCCGCTTGTAATCCAGCACCGCCTGAAGGATCTAATCCTGAAAAACACAGTACGACAGGTCGCATAACAGCTCCTTTTGAGATATTTTAAAGTAAGTGATAAATACTATAGCCACCTACTACTAAAAAATCTATCATAGTCTTATGCTTGTGGATGAGGTGCAAGACGGTAGAGTGAGTAGACCTAATATTAGTGAGCAGTTTAGTTGTTATATTTAGCAATGATAGGTCGCAATTTTCCGTATAAAAATGCAATATAAGTACTTATATCTATAATTTTGATAAAAGCCGCATTAAATCTGTAGACAACGCTTGCAATTCATTTTGGCTTTGTTATAATACTCGCCCACGACATGAGACGTATTGTTAGCATCAGTACTATGTTTATAGATTTTTTATAAATGTCTTGAATCGTTAGGTGAAGTGGGTGAGTGGCTGAAACCAGTTCCCTGCTAAGGAACCATACGTGTAAGCGTATCGAGGGTTCGAATCCCTCCTTCACCGCCATTTATTCAGTTGTTATTAGAGTAGTAACGCAATATACTGCGTTAAACATTTTAATAATTAATTCAAAAAATAATTTGTTTTAATTAAAAAAGATGTTGACACAAGCGATATTATCTATATAATGACCAACCTAATTTACTGCAAAAGATATTATCTTCGCAGTGGATAAAGTGCAAAATACGCGCCTGTAGCTCAGTTGGATAGAGCACTTGGCTACGAACTAAGGGGTCGGGAGTTCGAATCTCTCCAGGCGCACCATTTGCATAATAGCTTAATTTAAGCTAAAAAATATTAAAATAATCGCCTGTCTTATGACAATTGGCGGTTTTTTTATGTCTGTAACTTTTACCCTTCTACTTATTTATTCTACGACCATCTCTTATATGTAGCATGATTGGATATTGGATAGCCAACTAACAATATTAAAGAGCAATCTAAGATATTGGAGAGCCATCTATTATATTGGACAGTCATCTACAGTGTTAGGCCATCTATGATGTTAGACAGTCATCTAGGATAATGTACGATAGCCCCACCATTTACGGTACAATAGCGTTACTATTCACTGCTTGCTATGAGCTTGTACCATGTCAAAAAGTCCATCTAAACGTCCGTCAAAAACAACTCGCAAATCAAAGCCTCAATCGAGTGCGCCTGTACAGCAAGATCCTAACGAAGAGCCAACCATCGCTAAGCCCATGATTCGTGTCGTGGCGATTCTCTATGATGGTATGCTGATTTTGGCACTGTTATTTTTGGTAGGAACGATACTAACCGTCGTTGGTACGCTGTTGACTATGGAAACGGGTACTGAATCCTCACAGGCTCAGTCGCTACCGCTTTGGTATCAGAACGCCATTATGACGCCATCATTTGTACTGACGCTCGTGGCGTTCTACGGGA
Source organism: Psychrobacter sp. NPDC078409 (assembly GCF_050268505.1). Classification (NCBI taxonomy): domain Bacteria; kingdom Pseudomonadati; phylum Pseudomonadota; class Gammaproteobacteria; order Moraxellales; family Moraxellaceae; genus Psychrobacter; species Psychrobacter sp. NPDC078409. The sequence continues at coordinate 335,060 of NZ_JBNNGW010000003.1, read as the reverse complement.
TATTCTGGCGCCGTGGTGGTCAGACATTGGGTATGCAGACGTGGCGGTTAAAAACGATTAATGATGCAGGCCAATGGCTAACGTGGGGACAGTCGTTTAAGCGTATTTTGGCCGCTTGTTTGATGCCGCTGATTTTTGGTATTATTGGCAGTCTTATTGATGGGTCACGCGCCGCCTTATTGGCCAGCGCGTTTCTTGGTTTAGTATTCAACTATGTGTTCTGTCTGTTCAACCCTCGCGGTCTGGCAGTACAAGATATGTTGTCCAACACCATCACCCTAAAAATGCCGAAAGTGGCACATGAAGGGCTATGGCGCGGTTTTAAAAATCGTAAGAAAAAACCGTAGTCTGATTTTATTGACGTAACAATTTTTATTGAACTAGTAACTCTTATCGACGTAATAATTTAGTTGTACCAATGCTCAGTTGGTTCAGTCTAAACAGTTACATACTAACGCTTTGGATCAGCCATGCGGTGTAGCCCATAAAGAACAACACTAATGTGGCACCTGACGTACGACCGAACTGGCGTTTTGTTTTAAAGGCAAATACGCATAGTGTCACTAGCAATATCGTCAAGACTCCCATTGCCATCACATCACGCGATAGAATCACTGGGTCGGCTGCGATAGGAGCAATGACCGTTGCCAAGCCGACAACTGCCAAAGTATTGAAGATATTAGAGCCGATGATATTGCCAAGCGCCATATCATGTTCGCCTTTACGGGCAGCTGATAAGCTCGATACCAGTTCAGGCAGTGAGGTCCCGACTGCGACAATCGTTAGACCAATGATAAGCTCACTGAGCCCCCATAGCGTTGCCAACTCGACAGCGCCCCAAACGATAGCACGTGAGCTAGCTACTAGCATCAGCATACCTATAATTAAACTGACAAGACCACGCGTTACGCTTGGTTCTAGCTTTTCTAAGCTCTCTGAGTTATCTAAGTGCTCTAAGTTATTTGAGTGCGCTGAGTTAGCATTAGCCACGACTACATCGTCTTCGTGCTCATGATAGCCTTCGCGTATACTCATTATGATCTGTAGGCCTAAGACGGCGACCAATAGTATTAATAGTACGATACCATCAACTTGGCTCAATGTCCCATCACGTAGCTGCCAAGCGGCGATGACTGTAATCAGTAGCAGCAAGGGCAAGTCGCGCTTTACAATGCCTCTACGGATGATAATAGGGCTAATCAATACAGTTGCACCGAGTACCAATGCGATGTTGATGATATTTGAGCCATAAGCGTTACCTAGAGCCAGCTCAGGGCTGCCTTCTATCGCTGCTAGTACTGATACCACCATCTCAGGCGCTGACGTGCCTATACCCAATATTAAGACACCAATTAAGAAGCTAGGCACACTAAACTTCTTTGCTAGTGCTGTCGCCCCATCAATAAAGACATCGGCACTCCAAACTAAAATTGCTAACCCAATCAGTATTGCAAGCGCGGCCAACCACATCAGTATGTTTCCTTGTATATGATGAAAAATGTGAATTTGATAAATAAAAATGGCATAAAAAAAGCTGAATCGAAATGAAGATTCAGCTTTCCCTTTAGCATCGAGATTTTTAGTAATAATAGCAGCTAATTCAAAGATGTAACTTTGTGTTTATCTTAAATTTACCAAAACCTCACCATCCTGTCATATTAAGCAACTTGTACAGGAATGATATTTGCTGTGTCTTTAACGGTGTTGTCTTCGTTGCAATAGACCAGTTTTGGCTGATACGTTGACGCTTCAACTTCATCAAAATGCGCGTAAGCACAAATGATAACGATATCGCCCAAATCTGCCATATGAGCCGCAGCACCATTTAATGAGATAATACCAGAGCCCGCCTCAGCACGGATAGCATAGGTGCGAAAGCGCTTACCGTTGGTCACGTTATAGATATCAATAGATTCATTTTCGCGTAGACCAGCAAGATCTAATAGATCGCCGTCGATACCGCAAGAGCCTTCATAGTGAAGTTCAGCGTGGGTAACACGGGCACGGTGTAATTTGCATTTAAGCATATTAAGTAGCATAGGTTGGTTCCTTGGCGTAACTGATATTAATTAACTAAATCAAAAGGTTAATGGGGATAAAGCTGCCAAAATAAAAGGCTATTACTATAGAGGTAATATTTTATTCAGGTAATTTAAAGCCATTAATTTGTGAACGTGCTTTTTCGACATCACCATCTAACAACAATGGGAGCGCCTCAAAAGCAGCTGTCAGCGCGCTATCAATCGCAATCTGCTCATCAGGAGACGCTTTAGAGAGAACGTGTCCACTAACTTTAGACTTGTGACCAGGATGGCCGATACCCACACGCAGGCGATGAAAATCATTGCCAATATGCGGCGTGATATCACGTAGGCCGTTGTGACCACCATGTCCACCGTCTGTTTTGAGTTTGATACTACCAGCTGGAATATCGAGCTCATCATGAGCAATCAACAATTCATCATTTTTGATGCCATAGAAATTTACCATAGGCACCACTGACTGACCAGATTTATTCATAAACGTCATCGGCATAAGTAAACGCACATCAGACCCATGAATCTGCCCACGCCCTGTCACTCCGTGAAATTTCTTATCAGGGGAGAGCGTGATATTAAACTGCTGAGCCAAATGATGGACAAACCAAAATCCTGCATTATGACGCGTAAACATATACTGCTGACCAGGATTACCAAGACCGACAATAAGCTTTATGGCCATAAAAACACCCTGCTTGAATTTGATAAATAGGGGTAAGGTGCGAAGTACTGATAGACAGTTTATTTTCAAACCTTACTTACAAAAACAGCAGGAGATTTTAATCACCTGCTGTCTTATTGACTAAACGAATGTATCACTAACCAGCACAAAATAATGCACTAGTTAGAAATAGTATATTACTCGCTGTCTTTGTTTTCTTCAGTACCGTCGTTTTGCTCAGTTGCTGGTACTTCATCAGCATCAACGTCAGCATCAGCATCAACTTCTTCTACTGTTGGTGGCTGCATGTTAACGATAGTACGGTCATGGCCGTCTTCTAGCTCAAGCTCATGAATAACAACGCCTTCAGGAAGTTTGATGTCTGATAGACGGAACAAGTCACCGATTTCCATGCCTGATACATCTACTTCTAGGTATTCAGGAAGCTGTGATGGTAAGCAGATAACTTCGATATCCGATACTAGAGTAGATAGTACACCAGCAGCAGCAGTACCAGGCGCATCTTCACGACCAGTGAAATGAACAGGAACGTTCATGTGGATTTTCTGACCTTTTACAATGCGCTGGAAATCAGCATGCATTGGGAAGCCTTTAGCTGGATGGCGCTGCAAGTCTTTAATAACTGCTTGATGCTCTTCACCGTCAACGTTGATAGTCAAGATGTGTGAGAAAAACGCTTCGAATTCTAGTGATTTTACTAGTTCGTTAAGCTTGATAGAGATAGCTGTTGGCTCTTCGTTACCACCATAGATGATAGCAGGAACTAGGTTCTGCTTACGTAGGCGGCGGCTCGCACCTTTACCTTGTAGTTCAGCAGCACGATCAACGGCGTTTAGTTCAAAATGATTAATGCTCATGGATATAATCCTATAAAAAAAATGATGAAGTGTCTGGTCATAAAAAAGTGGATTTGCGACCAATCCACTAATACGTGATGATAGCTAATATTATCGTTACGAATAAACCTTGTAATGTCTAAGCTTAGCCATTTGCTTATAGCAGCGCTCGCTATGATAAATGATAATTACCATAACGATAGTTGCTGTTAAGCATGATCAGCACTTTTGATAGTGCTAGCCTAATAAAAACAACGAAAAGGTCAGCACAGGCGCGCATTATACGTGATTCTGTAGCAATAATAAAGACCTACGCAAAACGCCTACACAAAACAAAGCGCCAAGTAAGGATACTTGACGCTCTGTTTTTTAACTATTTAAGATGTCTTACTACAATCATTGCTACTAAGAATTACTGCAATAGCTGTTTTAAAAATAACTGTATCAGATTAAGCGTCAAACATCGCGCTAATAGATTCTTCGTTATTGATACGGCGTAAGCTTTCAGCAAGCATCGGTGCAATACTCACCTGACGGATTTTGCTACAAGCTTTGGCTTCAGCAGATAGTGGAATGGTATCGGTAACAACCACTTCATCCAATGCAGATTCGCTGATGTTTTTCAGTGCGTTGCCTGATAGGACAGGGTGCGTGATATAAGCTAAAACGCGACGGGCACCATTTTCTTTCAATGCTTCGGCAGCTTTACATAATGTACCTGCAGTATCGACCATGTCATCAACGATGACGCAATCACGGTCACGAACATCACCGATGATATGCATTACTTGTGACTCATTGGCACGAGCACGGCGCTTATCAATAATTGCCATGTCGGTATCGCCTAACTGTTTCGCCATCGCACGTGCACGAACCACGCCGCCTACGTCAGGTGAAACAACCATGATGTTATCATAGTCTTGTTTTTGTAGGTCGTTTAGCAATACAGGTGTGCCGTAGATGTTGTCTACAGGGATATCAAAGAAACCCTGAATCTGATCTGAGTGCAAATCAACAGTCATTACGCGGTCGATACTGACGATGTTCAGCATGTCGGCGACCACTTTAGCCGAGATAGGTACACGAGCTGAGCGTGGACGACGATCCTGACGAGCATAACCAAAATATGGCATGACAGCTGTGATACGGCCAGCACTAGAGCGACGCAAAGCGTCAGCCATCATCATGATTTCCATCAAGTTGTCGTTGGTCGGCGCACAAGTAGGCTGCATGATAAACACATCTTTACCACGTACGTGTTCTTTGATTTCCACGGCAATTTCGCCATCAGAAAAACGCGTGATGTCAGCTTTACCAAGAGGTATGTGAAGATGATCGGCTACGGTTTTTGCTAATTCTGGGTGGGCATTACCCGTAAAAATCGCCAAATAAGGCATGACAGAAGTCCTATTGATTGACTCAAGCAGCGACCGCTAAGCAGTGTCAAACTGCTCAAATTAAGAAAAGAGTGGTGAAGGTGTTGAAGTATACTATTACAGTAAAAAATGGCAGGGGTAGCTGGACTCGAACCAACGGATGTCAGGATCAAAACCTGATGCCTTACCAACTTGGCTATACCCCTGTAATGTCTAGGCTATGAACAACTGATATATAATAGCGACTAAGTAGTCGTTCTCAATATAGTGTCATGACCTGTCAGTTATCTAAAAAACGGATAATCCGTTTAAAACATAACTTTTCCCTAGCGGTGTCCATTGCGAACTATACCGAAACTGGGATAACGTTGTCAATGACAATAAGATAAGTGGCTGTCTATAAACCGCTTATACTCGATGTATCTCTAACGCTTCGTACTAAAAAATGGCAGGGGTAGCTGGACTCGAACCAACGGATGTCAGGATCAAAACCTGATGCCTTACCAACTTGGCTATACCCCTATTGTGGCGACCTATTATAAGTAAATTTTCAGATTTTGCAAGTCCTTTGCGCCTTTTTCTGGTATTTATTCATCATAGGTTACTGCTGGCGCTATTTTAGCAAATTAAAATAGGCAATCCTACCGTTGTCATTGTTTAGATGATAAGAAATCTAAAGGTTATATGTGCTATTTTAAGTTTCCAACGACATACCCTGCACAAGGCGCATCTGTAATCCACTTCGCCACAAGCTTTTTATCAGTGGCTACGCTTGCATCTAGAGGTAAAAACACGGCGCTACCAGAGCCAGTCATTCGTGCTGTGCTCAATGCTTGCGCTTCTAACCCCTGCAAATAACTTAAGGCATCTGCAACAGCAGGAGCGAGACTCTTGACCACTGGGGTAAAGACATTATGATAAGGCGTAGTGAGCGTTTGTACATATTCAGCGTATTGGTTTTGGATAGTTGCAACCGATAGAGGCGCGATATCTCGCTGTAGCTTGGGATGGGCAAATAGTTTGGCAGTATTTACATGAGCGTTAGGCGTCAGTACTAAATATTGCTGGTCAGGCAACTCAATCGTAGTTAGTTCCTCACCAATACCCATCGCAATAGCATCTTGGCCAAAGATAAATATAGGTACATCCGCACCCACAGTTGCGCCAATCTTTATGAGCTCAGTACAAGTAAAATTAAGCTGCCAAATTTTATTGAGCACTAACATCGTCGTTGCTGCATTAGATGAGCCACCACCCAATCCTGCACCCATTGGCAAGTGCTTATCTAAAGCGATATGCACTTTTGCTAACTGTTCAGGTAAAGTGTTTGACTGTATGGCAGATGCTAGCAATGCGCGCGCTGCTTTGAAAATTAAATTATCTTCTATATTAATAGTGATAGCCTCTGCACCATCTAATACTAGTAGCTGGTGACAGAGTTGATTAGCGCTTAATTCACGAGCTATAGTAGAAATTACGACATTGTTGCTAACCGAAAAATGCAAGTAATCGCCCCAGTCAAGCAGGCGAAAAACCGTTTGCAAATTATGATAGCCGTCGGTACGTTTACCCGTGATATGCAAAAACAGATTGAGTTTTGCAGGCGATAAACGAGTAATCATAGAAACAGATGGTTCGGCTATATTTTCAGTCATATTTTTTTATCATGAGGTGCAGTTATAAATAGCTATCTTAATGAGCAATGATGGTTTTTAGCAGGCTTTCTGTTGTTAATAAAAGATGAATTAGTGGTTAATCGTCATTACAACTTTGTTACCCTGTGGCTGTACAGCACTAATTTTACTAGGTAACTTATCCGTACCTTTATAAGTAAAGCTGGCTGTCCACTCACCATTGACTGAGCTAACTAAACGGCTCTGATCATCCAGTTGTGGCGCACTATCTGAAGGTGCTGGGCGACCAGAAATCCAGTAAGGCATTTGTGAAATTGGCGCTTGCCAACCAGTGGCTTTCTTTAGCAAAGTTTCAGGATCGTCAGCGGTCAATGTACCTGTCTTTTCGCTAACTAGAGTAGCGGTCTGACCATTGTATTCAATGTTGGTTTTACCGATACCAAGTGCGCCAATCAGCTCAATGGCAAATCGGTCGTTTTGCTGACCCCATGCATAGAACGCACTACCACCTTGAGTACCTGTCGAATCATTCGCAGGTGTCGTGACCCCAATTTTACCGGTGATATTGAAGCTCTCTAGCTTTTTGGGTTGCTCAGCGTTTTGACCTTGTACAGTGGTCGTTGGTTGGTTGGTCGCGTTGGCCGTTTTTAATGACTGACAACCAGAGGTAATGACCATTGCTGCAGTTATAGCAGTGAACAAAGCCAATTTATTTGGTTTATAAGAAGTGATTGATGCTGACATAATAGTTTCTCAAAGTGGAAAGATGAACAAAGATATTAGCTTAAGCGTTATTTGTTGCTCGGTTATGCACGGCTGTTAACTTCTTATAACGACCTTGTAATTTATAAATGCTTCGGTTTTATAAAGACCTTGTCAATTATCATATCTCTGTAACCGCAAAGCTCGAATAGCACATCCAAAATCATCACTATTAATACAGCTGTATGCGGTCATTGATATTGTGCTGTCCAAATGAGAAGCGCTGCTGCAAATCTGCGAGTAACGCCTCAACTTTGTCATTGTTACCTAAGCCTTGATAGGCACGCAATAACAGCGTGCCTGAACGCAAGGTCGGTAGCACATCATAAGGTGTCTGTAGGTAGTCGATGACCTGCTGATAGTTCTCTTTGGCTAATGCATTGCCTGCCAAGACATTTAGGGCTTGCAGATGTAGGTCGTTATCATAACGTGGGTCATCATAGCGAATCTGAATAATCGCTGTCGCTAGCGCCAGACCTTGCTCTGAGCTACGCTCATTTGCCAGTAGCAACTGTGCATAGCTTAACTGATAGGATAAGTTACTAGGATCTAATGCCTGCAAGTGATTCAGCAAAGTACGCTTAACGACATAGTCTTCTTTATCATCTAACAGCTGAGCCCGTGCAAAGAGTAGCATCTCATTATCAGGATATTTACGAGCGGCACGGGTTAGTAAGCGTAGTGCTTCATCCGACTCGTTTTGTTGCCACAAGATATCGGCTTGCATGACAAAAGTGTCAGGCGCGAATACTGTGAAGTCTTTGCGCAGCTTCTCTAAAGTCGCGATTGCCGCATCGACATCGTTATCGAGTAATTCAAACGCCACTACTTTTCTACGAGCTTCTAATACCAAATCCTCTTGCATGACGCCATTGAGATAGTATTTGGCTTGATCGAACAACTGCTGACGCTCAGCACTGATACCCAGATAATAATAGGCTTGATCAAGATAAGCTGGACTCTTGGCAAGCATATTGAGTAGCTCATCGGCACTAGCGTACTCTTCAATATCCAAGCTCACTAAAGCTGCGAGTAGAGTAATCTCAGAATCATCACTGAAACGGCTATGCGCCTCAAGCAGTAACTTCCACGCTTGTTCGCTTTGTTTTAAATCTAATAGATAGCGAATCTCATATAAATACAAGCTTTTGCTATCAGGGTTGCGTAGGCGAGCTTGACTGACATAATTGATGACAGTCTCTGCGGTGACAATTTTGCGCAATATATCGGCTTTTAAGGTAATAAAGGGCACGTAGTCTGGCTGACGCTCTAGCGCTCGATTGATATGAACGATAGCCACTTCAGGTTCGTTAAACTGATAGAGTAAACCCGCTTTTAATACTGACAATGAGGCATTTTGCTCGCTATCTAGTGGCTGCAACGCGGCAAGAAGCTCACGTTTGTCATCATCATTATTTGGGTAAATACCTATGAGAATTTCACTTAAGTCTGCGCGTGGATCATAGCGCAAGATGCGGTTTAAAGTTTCACCCGCTAATATGTAGTCGTGGGCACGTAAGGCCAAATGCGCGACATAAAACCATGCAGGCACGTGGTCAGGGTTTTGGTCTTGCCATGTCTTGGCAAATTGTAATGAGTCTTCAACCCTTTCGTTACGCAAAGAAAGGCTAAGCGCTCTCTCAAACACGGCTGTTGCATCTTCTTTAAAAGACTGTTGCTTATAAATAGAGACTGCACGTCGTTTGTCGTCGCGATCAGCAGCAAACTCGGCATCCAGTAGAGCGTACAAGCTTGGTTCACTAAGCTCAGGCTGCCATAAGCTGGCTGGCGCTAGGCCATTAATGTTTTTTACGTTTTCTATGGTGAGCGTATCTTCATTATAAGGTGTATCAATCGCAGCACTATCATCATTTGGTTTATCGGCAGTTACCTTATTGGCAGCTGCCTTATTATCGGTAGCAACGGATACGTTAGGGATTTTTGTTTCTAGCAATACATCAGGATGGCTAGCATGAACAGGGGCTGCCAAACACAGGCACACGGCTAGAGACAACGCTAGCTTATATCGTTGACACAGGCGCTCAATAGCGACATGCAATAAAGCACGGAAGCTAGAGTATTCGCTATAGGGATGTAGTGACCGAAGTAATGACCCAAAAAAAATCATAGATAGCCGTATTCGCCTATGGTTTACCTACAAAGATAAGGCAAGTTTGTTTTAATTATTTTACGTTAGATATTGGCAATATGTACCCATGACAAACATTATAAGAGTAGACCGATGAGATAAACAATAGCATCCGTGTTACTCAGGTATCGGCAGGTCTGACTGTATGAATGTGCTACTAGTAGCGAGTACGTCGCCAAAGAACGACACTGCAGATGATTAAATATAGATAGGTCTGTCAAACTGAATATTATAGAAATATAACAAGTTAAGATAGAGTAAGCGAATGATTTAACAATATATTATTGACCATAAGTTAAAACCCAGCTATTGATTTTATAAATCGTATGAGTAGTTGATTTGTTACATTTGCGACCAGATACAGAGATATGGTTATCATAGATGGGTGAGTGTTAATTAAAGCCCGCAATAATGATATAATAGGCGGTTTTTAGGGTCTTCCTTTTTAGCGCTGTCGTCAAAAACTGTCTTTTAAAAATAATAAGATAGCGTAAGGGGCAACTGAGCGTCATGTTTATGGTCTATCGATAATGAGATTAGTGGTCATTGGGGTCAATCACAAAACTGCACCAGTCGCTCTGCGAGAGCGCTTGGCGCTTGTGGGTGACGATGTAAATGTCGCACTCAAACAAATAGAAGCCTTTACTGATGGTAGCGTGATCGTCTCTACTTGTAACCGTACTGAAATCTATGCGCTAGTGCCACAAACGTCAACGTCGCAGCCCGCTAATAGCCAATTATCTGACTCACAATCATCCAATGTGCAAGATGTCAAAGCTGCTGGCCAATCATCCAACAATACTTTTAGTAGTAGCATGAATATCTCGTCTGCTGCGATTAGTGCGCATATTACCAAAATCAAAACGTGGCTGGCTGATTTCAAGCAACTACCACTCGTTGATATTGATCCTTATCTCTATGTACATCGTGATACTCATGCATTGACTCATTGGTTAAGAGTAGCGGCTGGTCTCGACTCTATGATACTGGGTGAGCCGCAGATTCTCGGTCAAATCAAAAACTCTGTGCATCTGGCTCAAGACCAAAAAGTACTCAGTAATCAGCTAGGCTGGATCATCGATCAAGTATTCGCTGCCGCCAAACGAGTGCGTAACGAGACGCAGGTTGGCGCGCAGGCTGTATCGCTTAGCTTTGCTGCAGCTAAATTGGTCACACAAATATTTGATGATTTACCCAGCCGTACTCTACTGGTCGTTGCAGCAGGTGAGATGAATCGCTTGGTTGCCACCCATATCGCAGGACTAGGGGTCGGACGAGTCATTATCTGTAACCGTAATCCCGAACGTGCCGAAGCCTTGGCCGCTGAGCTACGTGGCCCTAATCGCCGCGTAGACGTTAGACCTTTACAAGAGTTGCCGCAAGTATTGGCAGAAGCCGATATCGTTAGCAGTTGTAGTGGTAGTATGGATTTGTTGATTGATAAGACGATGACCATACAAGCGCTGAAGCGTCGCCGTTATCAGCCAATGCTTATGATAGATTTAGCCGTACCGCGCGATATCGATTCGACCATTAGCCGTATTGATGATGTTTATCTGTACTCTGTCGATGATTTGCAGCATGTGATTGCAGGTAATATCGAGCAGCGTCGCCAAGCAGCAGTGGATGCTGAGCTGCTAGTCAGTCAATTGGTGGTTGAGATAGATCGCCGCTTTCAGGTTCGCCAAGTCGGTAAAGACATTCAGCAGTACCGTGCGTGTACTCAAGGTCAAGTCGATAAGCTGCTGCATGAATCTATTGCCAAGCTGCAACAGGACGATGTCAATCCAGAAGATATCATCACTGAGCTATCACGACGTTTGACTCAAACACTGACTCATGCGCCATCGAAACTGATGCGCAAAGCCGCACGTGAAGGTGATAGTGAGTTGCTAGACTTCGTGGTGTCAGGACTACAAGATGCTCATCGAGGGCATTGATGTTTTTATCGTGGCTTTATAAATCAAAATTTATCAACCAATACCTACCAATAAATGCTCGATAGCGCAAGTCATATCGTTGCCTGAGCGTATCGTTGTCAACCTTCAGTATCAGTGCTAATATCAAGCTCTCATGGATGGCTTAGGTCAAGATATGTGCTGGTATTTGCTCGTAATATGACTACAAATATATTAACTTAATGTTAGTAGACCTCATCAGTGTCCATTGTTTTTTGTTCGTTTAAAAATAATGCATTTCTAGACAGCGCAAGACCTCACCATCAAAAATAATAGCATTTGATTATAGTGCTATCTAATCCATGTCGCATATTATCTAACCATACACTAGGAGTGTTCAATGCCTGCATTACGTCAAGATATCGATCCAAACGGCTTATTAGAGTATTCAGTGGTTTATACCGATCGTGCGCTGAACCATATGTCAAAAGCCTTTCAGCAAGTGATGAACGACCTATCTAGTGACCTAAAATCTGTGTATAACGCGGATGCAGTGGTGATCGTTCCTGGTTCTGGTACTTATGGTATGGAAGCCGTCGCTCGTCAGTTGGCAAATGATGAAGACTGCCTAATCATTCGTAATGGTTGGTTCAGCTATCGTTGGACGCAAATCTTAGAAAAAGGCAAAATTGCCAAGTCATCTACAGTCCTCACGGCCAATCGTGCCGATGACAGTGAGTCGCCAAAGCCGTTTGCTCCAGTCGACATCGATATGGCTGTAGCCAAAATTAAAGAAGAAAAGCCAGCAGTTGTATTTGCCCCGCATGTTGAAACCTCATCGGGCATCATCTTATCAGATGAGTATATCAAAGCGTTGAGCGAAGCTGTGCATAGTGTTGGCGGATTGTTAGTCATTGATTGCATCGCCTCAGGCTGTGTATGGCTAGATATGAAATCATTGGGCATCGATGTGCTGATTAGTGCACCGCAAAAAGGCTGGAGCAGTACACCGGGCGCTGGCTTGGTCATGCTAAGCGATGCTGCTGTCAAAAAAGTAGACAGCACTGAATCTGATAGCTTTAGTATCGACCTAAAGCAATGGTTGAACATCATGCGTGCTTACGAAAATGGCGGCCATGCTTACCATGCGACTATGCCGACAGACAGCTTACGTCAGTTCCGTGATGCTGTGAATGAAGCCAAAGCAATCGGTTTTGATAAATTGTGTGACGCACAGTGGACACTTGGCAAACGTATCCGCGAAGTACTAGAAGCCAAAGGCGTTGAGAGCGTCGCTGCCGAAGGTTTTAAAGCACCTGGCGTTGTCGTCTCTTATACTGATCGTGATGACATGCATAAAGGTAGCGCGTTCGCTGAAATCGGGGTACAAATCGCGGCTGGCGTACCATTAAAAGTGGGCGAGCCTGATAACTTCAAAACTTTCCGTTTGGGTCTATTTGGCTTGGATAAATTGACTGATATCGATGGCACAGTAGCGCGTTTTGAAACGGCACTTGATAAAGTGCTAGGCCAGTAAAGATACCAATTAAGAGGGCTGATAAAGACAGTAATGTGATAGCTTATTAAGTCTTTTTCACTGCCCTTTTTAAAGCCTTTACAGTACTATCTTAACAGTTATAAAAAATACTGAACCATTAGCATTATGCTAGGTTCAGTATTTTTTTACCTTTTTATTATATTTTATAATATAATGTATTTTTATAAATTAATACTCAAGTACGTATTTAATAAACTTAATTAGGTAGTCCGTTATGAGCATACAAATAGATTGGCAAGCATTTACGCCGATCTCTTTAGTTGGGGGTCTGATGCTAGGCGTAGCGACGGTTATCTTACTGCTAGGTATCGGCCGTATAGCAGGTATCAGTGGTATTTTTTCAAGCCTACTAAAACCCAAGCGTGTAGAGATGTGGCAGGTGCTATTTATACTGGGTTTGGTCGTATCACCGCTGCTATACCAGTTGGCAAGACCACTACCTGAGGTAGCTATCAGTACTTCCGTGCCATTATTGATTGGTGCAGGGTTACTGGTCGGTTTTGGCACGCGTTTAGGGTCAGGATGCACCAGTGGGCATGGTATCTGTGGTAATGCACGGCTGTCTCCACGGTCATTGGCAGCGACCGTCACCTTCATGCTGTTTGGGATTGTGACCGTTTATATCGGTCGTCACGTACTAGGCCTGCTATAGCGAATTCATGGCTTATTGCCAGATGAGGACTGATAATCGGGCTAACGCGCGAACGACATATGATGGTTAATAAAAAATAATAATAGCGAGATACGACGATGCTAAAAAATATAATCGGATTGCTAGCAGGACTGCTGTTTGGACTCGGACTACTGGTGTCAGGTATGACCGATCCTGTAAAAGTACAAGGGTTTTTGGACGTATTTGGCGCGTGGGATATCTCCCTTGCTCTTGTGATGGGCGGTGGTCTGATAGTGGCATTTTTCGGTGTGCGATTAGCAAATCTTCAACAAAGCAGCTGGATTGGTACACCGATTGATATGCCAAGCAAAACCGTTATTAATAAAAAATTGCTTATCGGTGCGATGTTGTTCGGTATCGGCTGGGGGCTGGTTGGTATCTGTCCAGGACCAGGAATTGTATTGCTCGGTACGGGCCAATGGCAAGCCTATGTGTTTATTCCTGCCATGATTATAGGAATGCTAGTTTATCAATGGCTTGAGCCTAAGCTTGGCTGATATAGTTAGTTCTCTATAAATTGGATACGGTGTCAGCCTCGCTTAGTCTACTATTTGTAGTACTTTCACTTGGCTTCCTTGTCTCCAAATTATATTGAACCAACTATAGTATAAATAGGCTAGCACTCGAAAAAAGGTCAGTCACTTATACGTGATTGACCTTTTTTATGAATATTAATTTGTGACAGGATTTAATATATTGTCAGATCATTTAGCGCTGGCAGTTACTTTTGGCGTTTCGTGTGCCAACGACTTAGCCGCTTGGCGTAGCTCAAATTTTTGTACTTTACCGGTACTGGTCTTCGGTATTTCTGCAAAGACAATATATTTCGGCACTTTAAAGCCTGCTAGATGCTGACTGCAATGTTCCATCACCGTATCACGTTGCAGCGTGCTACCAGCATGAATCTCGATAAAGGCGACGGGCACTTCACCCCATTTATCATGTGGCGCGGCAACGACAGCACAGTTTTCAATCGCAGGTAGTTTATACAAGACGTTTTCTACCTCGATACTAGAGATATTCTCACCGCCTGAGATGATGATATCTTTTAGTCGATCCATGATTTTGATATAGCCATCAGGATATTTGACGCCCAAATCGCCTGTGCGGAACCAGCCATCAGCGAATGCTTCTTCAGTAGCCTTGCGGCTTTTTAGGTAACCTTTCATCACCATATTGCCACGTAGCGCCAGCTCACCCATCTCTGCTCCATCGGCGGCGACTGGTTCAGACGTACCTTGCTTAAATACTTCAAATCCTGCCATCAAGTGTGACGTTACGCCTTGACATGATTTCTTTTGGGCACGGGTAGCCACATCAAGCTCATCCCATTCTTCCTGCTCAGCGCAGACCGTCACTGGCCCATATACTTCAGTGAGACCGTAGACATGCGAGATATGAAAGCCCATTGCTTCCATCGCGGCCAGCATAGTTTCAGATGGCGGTGCACCAGCGACCCAACCTTTGACGGTATGGGTGATGGCTTCTTTATACTCAGGTTTGCCGCCTGCAATCATATTGTGCACGACTGGCGCAGAGCAGTAGTGACTAACTTGATGCTTGGCAATCAGCTGTAATATCAAATCAGCATCAATTTTTCGCAAGCATACATTGACCCCAGCACGTTCAGCGATGGTCCACGGAAAACACCAACCGTTGCAGTGAAACAGTGGTAGCGTCCATAGGTACATCGGGTGTTTGGGCATATCCCAATCTAAAATATTAGAGATAGCATTGAGAGTTGCACCGCGATGGTGATAGACCACACCTTTGGGCTTGCCTGTCGTCCCAGAGGTATAGTTCAGCGCAATAGCATCCCACTCATCTTTCGGCATCTCCCAATTATTCAGGCTGTCTGAACTAGTAATCAATGCTTCATAACTCATATGCCCAAAGCGCTCAACATCGACAGCTTTGTCCGTTGAATGAATGACGATTAAGTCTGGAAAAGTCTCATTGATAATCTCAGCATGCTCAGCAAATTCGCTGTCTAGAATTAAAACCTTTGCTTCGGAATGCTGCAAGCAAAAGGTAAGCGCATTGATATCGAGTCGGGTGTTTAAGGTGCAGAGTACGCCGCCTGACATCGGCACGCCAAAGGCGCATTCGACCATTGCTGGGGTATTCGGCAGCATCACGGCTACGGTGTCATTTTTATCGATACCCAATTTGCGCAGGCCATCAGCCAGTTTGCGACAGCGGGTATAGGTCTGTTGCCATGTCTGAGTGAGATTGTTGTGTTCTAGGTCGTCATAAATGATGGCAGTCTTATTAGGATAAACTTGCGCGCTGCGAATGATAAAATCAATAGGGGTAAGTGGTTGATGGTTGGCGGCGTTTTTGCCGAGACCTGTATGGAAATCTGTCATGATGATAGTCCTTTATCGTATTTCTATAATGCGTCAGTACATTAACGTCAGTATATTATTTAGTACAGTAATCTAGCATAGAAGTTATAGGTATAAGTCGATATTTATCGATTTATATCTTAGTCTAATCTCTAAGTGACATTAAACTAACGGTATATAATCTACCTCAAAAGTTGGCTGGGTTTTGTGGTGTTTGCTTAACCGTATGCCACAGTACATCCTGATACACCGTCCCGCTCGTTATAGCAATTAATATAGTGCTCACTCATCAGTCGCTTGTCTGCATAGCTGACAATAATCGCGGTGTGTTACGATATCGATGTTGCTAAACCCCTTAGGCCCACTAATTCTAAAAAGCCGTTTTTAAGAAGTAGCCTCATAAACTATTCATAAGGAAAATGATATGTCTGCCAGCCATAGTGCCAATACGATCCAAACCGCTAGCACCAATGAACACTATCCGCATTTATTTGAGCCGCTAGATTTGGGCTTTACTACGCTAAAAAACCGTATGGTGATGGGCTCAATGCATACTGGGCTTGAAGACCGTTTTTATAATTATGGCAAGCTGGCGGCGTATTTTGCAGAACGTGCCAAGGGCGGCGTGGCAATGATGATTACTGGCGGTATCTCGCCCAATCGCGAAGGTTGGTTGTTGCCTGCTGGCGGAACGATGAATACTAAAGCTGACGTTATCAACCATCAGCGCGTTACTCGTGCTGTGCATAAGCACAACAGCAAAATCATCATGCAGATATTACACAGTGGTCGCTATGGCTATCATCCTTTTGCCGTATCCTCTAGCCCGATTAAATCTCCAATCTCACCGTTTAAACCGCGTAAGATGAGCATTAAAAACATCGAGCAGACGGTAAAAGACTATGCTCGCTCAGCCAAACTTGCCAAGCAAGCAGGCTATGATGGCGTCGAAATCATGGGTTCTGAAGGTTATCTGCTCAACCAGTTTTTATCAAGCCATGTGAATAAGCGTAAAGACATTTATGGTGGTGATATTCATGGTCGTATGAAGTTCGCTGTTGACGTGGTCAAAGCGGTACGTGAGGCGACTGGCGAAGACTTTATTATTCTATTTCGCTTATCAGTGATTGATTTGGTCAAAGACGGTAACGTCATGGATGAAGTCATCACCGTGGCTAAGGCACTAGAAGAAGCGGGTGTGACTATCATGAACACTGGTATCGGCTGGCATGAAGCTCGTGTGCCGACTATCGTGACGAGCGTGCCACGAGCCGCTTTCGTTGATTTCACCGCTGAAATCAAAAAGCATATCAGTATCCCGATGATGGCGGCCAACCGTATCAATATGCCAGAAACAGCAGAAGAGATCGTTGCGACTGGTCAAGCTGACATGATTCAAATGGCGCGTCCATTCTTGGCTGATGCGCATTGGGTCAATAAAGCCAAAAACGGACAGACAGATCGTATTAATACCTGTATCGCTTGTAACCAAGCCTGCCTCGACCATACGTTCGAAAACAAACGCTCGACTTGTCTCGTCAATCCGCAAGCCTGTTATGAGACTGAACTGGTCTATAAGAAAACCAAAAAACCGAAAAAAGTCGCCGTCATCGGTGGCGGTGTTGCTGGTATGTCAGCTGCTCATGTGGCGGCCTTACGTGGTCATGACGTGACTCTGTTTGAAGCTAAAGACGTACTTGGCGGACAGTTTAACTATGCCAAAGTCATCCCTGGTAAAGAAGAGTTCTTTGAGACTATTCGCTACTATATCAATGAGCTTGAGCATCTGGGTGTTGAGATTAAACTGAATACCAAAGTTGATAAGGACATGCTTGAAAAAGCTAAGTTCCATCATGTCATCGTGGCAACGGGTGTCGTACCGAGAAGTCTAGAAGGTAAGCTCGAAGGGGCTGAGCTGCCACAAGTAATGAGCTATGCTGAGCTGCTGTCTGGCGAAAAAGCAGTGGGCAACACAGTCGCGGTCATCGGTGCTGGTGGTATCGGCTTTGATGTCAGTGAATATCTGACAGCCAATCATGGTAAGTCGCTTGATGAAATCGGCCCTGATGGACTAAAAGATCCAAGCTATCGCCCTGAGCCACAGTCTATCAGCGAATGGCGTGAAGAGTGGGGCGTGACCAATGATACCGATTATCAAAGTGATGGTGGTCTGGTCAGACCAGCAGCGATTAAACCAATTCGCCAAGTTTATCTCATGCAGCGTAGCAAAGGTCGTCTAGGCAGTGGTCTGAACAAAACCTCAGGCTGGGTACATCGTGCGCATATCAAATCGCATGGCGTGATCCAAGTTGCCGGCGTGCAATATGACAAAATCACCAACGAAGGTATCTGGGTGACTAACCCACAAGGTCAAAGCCAGTTATTACGTGTCGATAGCGTCGTTGTCTGTGCCGGTCAAGAGTCAGTCGTTGAGCTGATGCCAAACGTTGGTGATGCGCCAGACGCGCAATATCACCTCATCGGCGGTGCTAAGCTAGCAGCTGAACTAGATGCCAAACGTGCGATTCGTGATGGTGCTGAAGTCGCCGCTCAGATCTAAATTCTTTAGCATGAATGTTAAATAATGGACGGCGAGGGGATATCTCTTGCCGTCTTTTTTTTATTTAGAATGAAAGTTTGACTTATTAAATTGGATATTCAGTTCAGCTTATGTTTATTTTGAGAGAGTAGAGTGATTTTGTTCACTTACTCACGCTCTAATATAATACCGTCAAAATATCCTCGCGCACCACAACGCCCCCACCTAAACTGATCATCAATATCTTTTAATAACAAATGGGATTTACCTTTATAAGTTGATGGATACAAGCGTAGTTCAACGTTTTTATCTGGTTGATCATCATTAATGACCCAATGGTTTTCTGACCATATGGCTTTACTCTCTCCCAAATCGCAGGTGTGAGCATTGGTAAAAATCAAAGCGCCATCGATAATGGAAAGATAAGGCTTATTAGCGACACTATGAATCGATACCGTGTTTTTTGCCTCTCCTGTATCTTCCCAGCGCTGAGTACCTGAATTATATATTGAGATTTGAGAGGTTTGAGAAAACTTACCAAAGGCACTTTTACTCGGTAAATCAGAAGGACTCAACTCATCTGAAAAATTCCAAGCCACACCGTAACTGCTTTGTTCTTCGATATATTCTTTATACTCACGTATCAGACATTCTTCACTTTTACAGGTATTCCGTTGAAAATTCAGCCATAATTTTTGATCTATAATCACATTGTTTTTATAGCTTTTGCTGTCTTCTTCGTTAGCTGCATTATTGAGATTAGTCCTATACTTCTTTGCCATTACGTTATCAAGCTTAGAAAGCTCAGGACTGTCGCAAACTGTTTTTTCTACCCACGTAGCAGCCTTATTGCAATCAAAACTTGCTGAATTTGCATAAGTGGAAAGTAGGCAAGTGCCTAAAATACCGATTGTAGTGATGCATAACCTTTTCATATTACCCTCATTTTTTAGAGCTTGATTGTATTTTAAGAAAGCTATAACTGTGATATACGTGTCATCATCATTATCTGAAAAAACAAATCAGCCTAGTTAGCCTCACTCACCTACCAACTGCCAATATTTTCCATCAAAATCCAAGGCTCAATAGGTTCTAAGTCTTCGCCATTTTGTAGCAGCTCAATTGAGATATTATTAGGGTCTTTAACAAAAGCCATATGGCCATCTCTAGGTGGTCTTAATATCTCGACCCCTGCCTGTATAAAGGTGTCGCACTGTGCGTATATGTTGTCGACTCTAAAGGCAAAGTGCCCAAAATTATCGCCATTGGTATATTCTCTTTCATCCCAGTTGTGTGTCACCTCAATTTCTGGTGCACCCTCATGCGTTGCTAAAAAATATAAGCTGAATCTGCCTGATTCAGAGTCTCTCTTTCTTAGCAGTTGTAAGCCCATAAGGTCACAATAGAAAAATAACGTTTCTTCTAGTTTGTTGGTTCTAATCATTGCATGTAAGTACTTCATGAAAATACCTTAATATTGATTTTTCATAAAAAATGGAGTAATGGCAGGATGCTTGTTATGCTTCATTAATATACAAAATATCAGATGGCGCATGTATGATATCAATACCGTTAACTATATACAGAGCATTTGTGTCAGTAACTTTTACCAAGCAGTGCAGGCGGCATACCCTGCAATACTTGCTAGATTAAATCTGACGTCGCAAAATCTAACCTTCCATCTCACCAACTAACCACTGCTCAAAATCACCAACTTGCGCTGCCAATTCAGGTTGCGCTTTTGCTAGTTCATCGAGCTTGTTTTTAATCTCAGGCTTATTATATTTAACGCCAGTCAATGTGTCTTTCAGCAGATCAATAAGCTCAACATTTAGCGCGTCAGAGAAGATGACAACCTCGGTGATCATCGCCTGCTTCACATCCATATGCACATCCATCATGCCCCAATCAAATCGCGTCTCGATATGATGAGTGAACTCAGGCGTTTTACCAAAGCGCCAATCCCAGTCTGCCATTTGCTGATAGTAAGCGTTTAGCGTCGGTTGCTTAGCAAGGCTGGCTTCATCTAACTGCTCAACCTGTGCAATCTCTCCATGATATTCACAGAACGCTTCGATAATCGCATCAGACAGTATCTTGTGATTGATAGTCTCATTAAAATCTACCAAGTTTGCCACGCGCGCACGTACAGACTTGATGCCTTTTGCTTTGAGCTTTAGCGGATGCGGGTTCAGATAGTCGCCAAGCTTTTGCATATTGGCATTGACCAGCAATGTGCCATGATGAAAGCTGCGATCGGCGGCATGTCTAAATGCGCTGCCCGATATTTTTCGGTCGTCGACCTGCATATCGTTACGACCAGACAGCGTGGCGTCTATGTCGAGTTTCTTAAGCGCATTGATGATGATAGTAAAGTTTGCTTCTTGGTCGTAAGCATCACTGGGCGATAAAAAGGTAAAATTGGTATTACCCAAATCGTGAAACACAGCGCCGCCGCCGCTCTGACGCCGTGCTAAAAATACATCGTCTGCTTCCATTTTATCGGTTTTGCACTCTACCCATGGATTTTGTGAGCGTCCAATAACCACAGTCTCAGAGTTACGCCATAAAAATAGGGTATGAGAGTCGGGATTGAGTGTATTAAATATCCAATCCTCGGTGGCAAGATTAAACCAAGGATTGGTCACAGTAGACTTTAGGATGCGCAGTTTCATGTATTTGACTCTTTAATAAACTGGGTTGGTGAGTAGGTTTTATAAATAGGTAGCATCATTCTTACCGATGCAGGGTTATAATTCAATGGCTGTCCAACAGGGAGGAGGATTTTATCAGTGGCTCTGACAGTGGCTCTGACAGTGGTGAAGACGTTGAGTATATAGAAAAAACGGTGAGAAAATTTTATAGAAGAGGGCGCTAAGGTTGATGCTTCAGTTTTTAGCGGGCGGCAATAAAAGCCAAGCAAAATGCTCAGCTTAATTACAGTTTAAGACAATAAATTTTGAGAGTACTTTGTTCTATCTAGCACAAATCTCCCACTGCGATTTTGTACTAAGATAACATTGCATAACTGCTTTACCAGACTGCGCATAAGCATCACTGACAATACGCTGATTGGTTGGCAGACGATATCTGATGATCGCGGGCTCGTCATTGACGGTGGTCGTCCATCCAGTCACTTCATTACGGTCATTATAGTTTGCACTGGTAGAGGTTGCCATTTTGCCAAATCCTGGCAGGTTATAGGAGACCTGTCTAAAACTATAACTCATCGCTGCACCCTCAGCACCCTCATACTGACAGTTCAGCTTTTTTTGTAGTTTATCTTGTTTATAAACATAGCAAGTGGTCTCATCTGAGAACTGACCAACCCCGCAAAAACCTGCCGTTGCAACTGACATCATACCGATAAATAACGCTATCCTTTTCATAATCATTCCTCAATAATTTATAAATCCTACTAATGATGTTTGCCATCTATTTTTTGTATTGCCAAATACTAACCAATACTTTTTAGATAGTAGAAAATTAGCGAACAAATATCAACTAATATATTTTGAGAAAATCTTGAATTGATTTATCAGAGCTACTTTTAACAACAGTATTATTAAGAGTAGCGGTTATAGAACAAGGCTATAAGAAGGGTTTACTATGACCGTAAATCTATTTTTATAGATATTGAACGGATAACTTACTTAAGGATGACTTTGGAGTTCTTTAGTATGTGAATAGAAAGGCGCTGGAATAGGCTAAAGTATATGAATAATAGGATCGGCGCTGCTTGCTATACGGTGCTTACTAAAAGGAATTTGTCCAGATTTATAAATTATCAAAAGGTGCAAACCTTAAAACTGTGCTAGAAAAATTAATAAATAGATAAAAACTCACTATAAATTTTATAAAAAATTACCCATCAAACAATTAAAAAGTTATCATCATGAGTTTTTAATCACATGATAGTTTTTACAACGCATCAGACGCTTATGACCGACACGAGTTGGTAAACGCAGTCTAAGCGCTTAATAGGATTACCCAATGACCAACCGTGACCTCATCATCTTTGTGACGCTCTCTTTTATGTGGTCACTCTCTTTCGTCTTTTATCGTATCGGCGTGCCTGAGTTTGGCTCATTGGCATTCGCCAGCTTACGTGTGATATTCGCCGGATTGGTCATGTTGGTATTTGTATTGCTCAATAAGAAAAACAGAGTCGGCATCAAGGAGCATTGGAAAATGCTAGCGCTCGTTGGCTTGTTTTCAGCAGCGCTACCTTTTGTGCTGTTCTCGTTTTCCGCGCAGTCAGTGAACGCAGGCGTGCTAGCTGTACTAAATGCCTCTGTACCGATGATGAGTGGTTTTATCGCTAGAGTCTTCTTTAAAGATAGGTTATCAAAAAAACAAGCACTCGGTTTGGTCATCGGAGTGATTGGGGTAATCATACTGATGAGCGAAAGCTTGTTTGGCGGTGGTGAGCCAGGCAAAGGATTGATCGAAGGGCTACTACCGATGGGCTACGCGCTGTTGGCTTGTGTAGGTTATGCGCTTGGAGCCAACATCACCAAAAACTATCTGTATGAGGTATCGCCAGTCGCTATCACCGCAGGATCGCTCATTATCGGTAGTATCATTATGCTGCCCGTGGCTTTTAACGAGTTCCCATACGGTAAAGATATCAGCATAAAGGCATGGGTATCCGTGATCTGTATCGGCGTATTTTCGACCGCCATTGCCCTTATCTTTATGAATCAGCTGATCAAAAATATTGGGCCGACGCGAGCCACTAGTATTACCTTGGTGATTCCGATTTTTGCTATTATTTTAGGGTATCTACTACTTGGTGAAGCCCTAAATATCCAAGCTATCATCGGTTCAGTAGTGATATTGTTTGGCACGTATTTGTCACTAGAGCTGTCTGTCAAAAAGATGCTACAACCAAAGAATCCCACGCGGGCGACGAGAGTTTAAGCTACGGTAAACTGTCTTCGTAGCCTGTAATTATAAAGATTCGAATATCTAAATATTGGTGTTTCTGTTTGTAAATATTGCTTGGAATAATTGCATTTACCCCCTATAAAGAACTCGGCTTATGAGTAGCGTACTTTGCAAATTATAGAACGACAGCTAAGTGCTACCTACTAATATAAGTGCTATTTATTACCAATAATAGTAGACCTGATACTAAGGTTTAAAACAATAAACAGGGCTTTTTATGGCACACGATAATTTATTTGAAACCGTCGAGATGGGTACCCAAACCCTAAAAAACCGCATCATTATGGCACCGTTGACGCGTCTGCGTTCGGTTGAGCCAAGCGATGTACCAACAGCACTGGCAAGCGAATATTATTCACAGCGCGCAGGTTCTGGCTTGGTAATCACTGAGGCAACGCAAGTTTCTTTCCAAGCGAAAGGCTATGCTGGCGCGCCAGGCGTTCATACCAAAGACCAAATCACTGCGTGGAAAACCATCGTAGATAACGTGCATGCTAAAGGTGGCAAAATCGTAGTACAGCTATGGCACACAGGTTTAGTTTCTCATGAGAGCGTACAGCCAGATGGTAAAGCGCCTATCTCTGCTTCTAACGTTGATGTTGGTGTACGTACCTCGCTACGTGACAGCGATAACCAAGCCATTCGTGTAGATGCAACGCCGCCTCGTCCAGCCACACTTGAAGAAATCAAACAAGTTATCGCTGACTTTGGTCAAGCCACTAAGAACGCTAAAGAAGCGGGTTTTGATGGGGTAGAGATTCATGGTGCCCACGGTTACCTATTGCATCAGTTCTGGGTTGAGCAAACCAACCAGCGTGATGATGAATACGGCGGTAGCCGCGAAAACCGTGCGCGCTTGACACTTGATGTTATCGATGCGTGTGTAGACGCTTGGGATGCAGATCATGTTGGTATTCGTATTTCACCACTTGGTACGTTCAACAACGTAGAAGCTGGATATAACGAAGACGAAAATATCTGGATGATTGAGCAGATTAACAAACGCGGAATCATGTATCTGCATCTGTCAGAGCCAGATTGGGCAGGTGGTACGCCTTATAGCGAAGACTTCCGTAAGCGTGTGCGTGCTGCTTTTGATCAAATGATTATCGCAGCTGGTGGCTATACTGCCGAAAAAGCAGAGCAAAATGTAAAAGCGGGTTATATCGATGCAGTCGCCTTTGGCCGCGACTATATTGCCAACCCTGACTTGGCTGAGCGCATCCAAAAAGGCGCGCCACTTAATGAGCAGCATCCAGAGTCTTTCTATGGTGGCGGTGCTGAAGGTTATACCGACTATCCATTTTTAGACCAAGCGTAATAGTTAGATTTTTAGCTAAATAATGCAACACAAAAAGGCCGCTTAACTATTAATAGTTGAGCGGCTTTTTTTATGCACAAATTTTCATTATTTGCCGAAAATGCCTATTTGATAATCACGAAAGGTTTGACGTAGTTCTTCTTGAGTATTCATGACAAAGGGACCGTGACCTGCGACTGGTTCGCCGATTGGCTTGCCGCTTAGCAGTAGCAATTTGATAGGTGTGTCTTCATCGGTAGTTGCAGGGTAGGTCAATTCGATAGTATCAGTCGTAGGTAAGGATGAATGTTCAGATTGAGTGCCTACATGATTTCGAGTAGGCGCTGAAAACTCTATTAGGCTACCTGCGCTGACGGCTGTATCGTTGACCAATACTTGACCTTCTTGTACCAGCAGTAGGGTGTTATGCGTTTTCGGTACTTGTAGCGAGGTTGTACCTGCTTTATGTAGCTCGATATCCCACATATTGACTGGCGTAAAGGTCGTTGCTGCTCCCGCTATCCCATGCCAGTCACCGGCAATAATGGCAGCTTGGCCAATGACAGTTTGCTCGTCGCTATTGTCTATCAGATCAACAATAGGCATATCAGCACGTTTGATAGATTGATATTTGGGGTCGGTCAGTTTGTGGGCGCTTGGTAAGTTAACCCATAACTGCACCATACTAAAAACACCGCCACGTTGCCCAAAGGCTTCAGAGTGGAACTCTTCGTGTAGAATGCCGCGACCCGCAGTCATCCATTGTACATCGCCTTCTAAGATATCGCCGCGCCCACCTGTTGAGTCTGCATGGCTAATCTCACCTGAATAGGCGATGGTTACGGTTTCAAAACCTTTATGTGGATGCAGTCCAACACCATGTGGCTGTAGCTTATAATTAGGATTGGGCGAAAAGGTCGTGGGCTGACCGTAGTCAAATAATAAAAAAGGATCGGTATGGCTATAGTTAAAATCAGGATTATTATCGAGATGATTGATTAGGGTTTTTACAAAGAACCCGTCACCTACCCAATGCGGCTTTTTATCACCATGAATATGCTTGATTGGACGCATGGATTACCTCATAAGTCTAAGTGGCATTGCTATCAATAGGATGAATGCCTTACGTTAATTCTACTATGAAAATAGACTTATGTTGTGTTTATTCTCATTGCTCTCTAAGATTACTGTCTAAAACCACTCAACTATCATCAAACATATTGTCAGCCATTATCTGAGTAATAGTCAATTATTCAAATGCTAACAGACACTAAAGCCAATATTATCGCTATAAATAGTGAAGCCATTAAGGTGATTAAACGACTTCACCACTGACAAAACCACTGGCCCAAGCCCATTGGAAATTATAACCGCCAAGCCAGCCAGTCACATCGAGTACCTCACCGATAAAATACAAGCCATCTTGCAAGTTGCTTTGCATCGTTTTGGAAGATACCTCGTCGGTTGTGACGCCGCCGCGTGTGACCTCAGCGGTACGGTAGCCTTCTGTACCAGAGGGCTTGAGCTGCCAGCCATTGAGCGTAGCCCCAAGTTCTGTAAGTCGCTCGTCTTTAATATTGGCAAGCTCAGTATCCTTGATGTCTTCCCACAGATGCGTCTGTAACGCTGCCAATAGCTTCTTGGGTAGCGCATTGTCTGTGTTTTCTGCCAATACGGTACGAATTAGTTGGCGTGGATGCGATTTTTTGCGAGTGAGCGAAAGCTGAGTGACATCTATCTCAGGCAACAGATTGATACTGATGGTTTCGCCAGTCTGCCAATAGTTGGATAGCTGTAGCATGGCAGGGCCAGAGAGACCGCGATGGGTAAATAGGACGGGTAATTTGAAAGAGATACGCTCGTTACTGGCAATAACTGGCAGACTGATACCAGCCAAAGCACGGATAAGCTCGCCTGTTTTATCAGTGAAAGTAAACGGGACTAAACTGGCATCAGTAGGCACGAGGGTATGCCCGAACTGCTGCGCCAACTCATAGCCGATACCACTTGCTCCCATGGTCGGGATAGATAGGCCACCAGTAGCGACCACCAAAGACTCACAGCTATAGCGTGTTTGCGAAGGTTGAGTACCGTTCGCGATGTCTTTTTTACCAAGCTTTTTGCTCGTCGTTAGATAAAAGCGTTCGCCATTATCATGAGCAGCAGTTTTAACATGATCAATTTGAGCATTAAGCTTTACTTGTACGCCTACAGCCGCGCATTCATCTAGCAGCATAGATAAGATGTCTTGTGCTGAGTCGTCACAGAACAGCTGACCATGTTCGCGCTCATGGTAGGCAATTTTATGCGACTCTACCATGCCGATAAACTCCCAACTCGGGTAACGACTTAGCGCTGATTTGCAGAAGTGGGGATTGGCACCGATAAAATGCTCAGGCTCCACAAAGTAATTGGTAAAGTTGCAGCGACCACCACCCGACATCAAAATCTTTTTACCAGCTTTATTGGCATGATCCAACACCAATACGCGGCGACCGCGGCGACCAGCAGTCAGTGCGCAATACAGTCCTGAAGCACCAGCACCGATGATAATGACGTCATAATGATTATCAATGGATTTCTTAACTGACGATGGATTGCCTACTGACGAATTGGTTGGTTTAACTGGCTTTGTTTGTTTTGACATTTGACTCATGATGATGACTTATAGAATAGGTTTGGATAGACGATATAAAGTAGCTAATTATACCATGGCAGTAATGGTGGTGTTTTTAGGTGAGTAATATAAATAGCTTTTGCCACTTGCTATAAATCGTTGAATAACTTTGATTTTTCTATAGACAATAATTTGTAGTTGGTATAATGTGAATACATGAATATGATTTGCTACTACTGCTGCCATGTTGATTACTTACTAAAACGCTGGTCGTTTTGATATGAAGAAAATGAATTTCTTTACAAGTAGTTGATGAAAGAGTCAGTCGATTGAACCGCTTATTCAAACATTGTCACGGATGATAATGTTAAGACAAAAGGGACTTTATGGATATCCTACAACTGCTCATTAGCGGGATTGCTAATGGTTGTATATATGGGCTGTTAGCGCTGGGTTTTGTACTCATTTACAAAGCCTCAGAAGCGGTCAATTTCGCCCAAGGAGACATGCTTATGCTCGGTGCCTTTTTAGGCATATCTTTCATCAATGCCGATCAGGCAAACCTTCCCTTCTTATTAGGCATCACCTTTGCTGCTGTCATCATGGGTGCATTTGGCTACTTACTAGATCGCTTTATCCTACGTGGTATTTTTGGTCAACCGCAATTTGCGATGGTCATCCTTACCATCTCGCTTGGTTTCCTAATGCGCTTTGTCGCTGGTGTCATCTGGGGACATAGCCCAGTCTCACTACAGACACCGTTTTCAGGCAAGATGTTGGCATTAGGCTCACTGAGTATCGCTTATGTCGACATTATTATCATCATATCTACTATCGCATTAACCTCCATTTTGTACTTCTTTTTTGCCCACACGCGGCTTGGTATTGCAATGCAAGCCAGCAGTCAAAACCAAATGGCAGCCTACTATATGGGTATTCCCGTCAAGCGGGTCAACGGTATCGTTTGGGCATTGTCAGGAGTGGTTGCTGCACTTGCTGGAATACTCTTTGCGGCCAAAGGCGCCATCGAACCCTCTGTCGGATTACTATTCGGTATCAAGGCCTTTGCCGCTGCGGTAATCGGTGGCTTAGGCTCCTTGCCTGGTGCGCTGGCAGGCGGGTTGCTAGTAGGGGTGATAGAGCCCTTTGCTGGTCGTTATCTACCGCTAGGTCTTAGTCAAATTGCGCCTTATGTGGTTATGTTGATCGTACTAATCGTACGTCCGGGCGGTATTTTTTCTCAGGTCAAACAGAAAAAAGTATAGAAGCTTTGATCCAAGGCAGCTTTGATTCAAGGATGACAAAGCGGCCTCCAAAACTTTTCAAGGATGAGTACTGCCCATGAAAGCTCAGTTTAAACACAGCTATGATCAAGATATCAATATCTTCGATGACAAAAGCCAACTCATAAAGTATGGCGTGCTTCTCTTACTATTACTAATGGCGCCTTGGTTGTTGAGCAACTATTACATCAGTGAGCTTAGCGCCATATTGATTTGGTCTATCTCTGGACTGGGTCTGATGCTCTTGACGGGGCACACCGGACAGGTCAGCTTAGGGCATGCCGCCTTTATGGCGATAGGGGCATTTAGCCATATGGCACTGATGGCTCGAGGGTGGAATTTCTTCCCTGCTTTGATTGCCTGTGCACTCATCACTGGGGTTATCGGTGCGATCATCGCCAGACCAATCTTACGAACCAGCGGTATCTATTTAGCCATCGCGACTTTGGCGCTTAGTATTATCGTTGAGGACATCGCTATCGTTGCTGAGCCTATTACGGGCGGTATCTCTGGCACCTTTGCCTCTCCTATCAATCTGTTTGGTTACACCATCGATCGCTACATCACGCCCAAAGCCTTTTATTATTTATGCCTCGCGCTCGTAGTGCTAGTTACCTTAGGGTATATCAACTTACTTAGAAGCGGCACTGGACGATCGTTCTTAGCCATCAGAGACAGCGAAGTATCCGCCCGCGCGCTTGGCGTCAATGTACCGCAAGCCAAAACGCTCGCTTTTAGCATATCTTGCGCGATTACCGCTATTGGCGGCGCTATGTATGGGCATTTTGTGCAAGCGGTCAATTATGAAAGCT
Organism: Psychrobacter sp. NPDC078409; assembly: GCF_050268505.1. Taxonomy (NCBI): domain Bacteria; kingdom Pseudomonadati; phylum Pseudomonadota; class Gammaproteobacteria; order Moraxellales; family Moraxellaceae; genus Psychrobacter; species Psychrobacter sp. NPDC078409. The sequence continues at coordinate 305,604 of NZ_JBNNGW010000003.1, read as the reverse complement.
TCACCGTTATCATCTCTATTACCATCTTACTGCAGATTGTCATCGGTGGTTTGGGCTCCATACATGGTGCATTTTTTGGTGCTGTCGTCGTTGTCTTATTGCCACAAGTGATTGCTATCTTAGGCGATATGGTTGGTCAAGGTGCGGGCTCTAGTATCACCAGTATTCCTGGTATTGATACGGCGCTGTTTGCCCTAGTTATTGTCATCATGATCATCTATGAGCCACGCGGTATATACGGCATTTGGATCAAGATACGGACTTGGTTTCAGATGTTTCCGTTATATCGAAAAGGACTGTTTCGCCGTTCTAAAACTTATCTTAAAACGGAGCGTATGCGATGAGCTTATTAAAAGTTGACTCCTTATCTATCGCGTTCGGCGGTGTCAAAGCCGTTGATAACATTAGCTTTGAGGTAAACGAGGGCGAGGTATTCACTATCGTAGGGCCTAATGGTGCTGGTAAATCCACGATTTTTAACTTAATAAGTCGCTTGTACGAGCCGCTTAGTGGTCGTATTACCTTTGATGACACTGATATTACCAAGCTACCTGCTCACGATATCGCAAAACTGGGTATTGCTCGTACGTTTCAAAACATTGAGCTGTTTGATCACTCAAGCGTGTTACAGAATCTGCTTATCGGTCGCCATTCGCAGCGTAATACGTCATGGATACAGGATTTGTTGTTTTTACCAAAGGTGCGCCGTAGTGAGCGAGAGCATCGTCTACAAGTTGAAAAAATCATCGATTTTTTAGAGTTAGCCCCTTATCGAGATAAGCTCATTGCAGGTTTGCCTTACGGCATTAGAAAGGTGGTTGAGATTGCGCGCGCACTAGCCGCTAATCCAAAACTTATTTTGCTCGATGAGCCGGCCTCTGGTCTCAGCGTAGAGGAAACGTCCGAGATGGCATGGTGGATCGAAGATATGCAAAAAGATCTTGGCTTGACTATCTTGATGGTAGAGCATGACATGAGTCTTGTGAATCGAGTGTCAGATCGCGTATTGGCCGTCGCTGAAGGTAAGTTTTTGGCTCAGGGCACGGCAGCTGAGGTGCAAGCCAATCCACAGGTTATTGAAGCCTATCTTGGACAGGAGAGTGTGTAATGTCAGCTATTAAAAAATCATTATCCTCTGCCGCGCCGGCTACTGAAATGAACTTGGTCGACTCCGAAGTAAAGAACAACGTGCTTGAAGTGCGAAATTTAGAATCCGCTTATGGTCCAGTGATGGCATTAAGAGGCGTGAGTCTAGAGGTGCCCGAAGGTAAAGTTGTCACGATTTTGGGCGCGAATGGGGCGGGCAAGACGACATTAATGAAGACTATCTCTGGTGTTATCAATCCTCGCAAGGGCGCAGTATGGTTTCATGGTGAACGTATCGATGGCACTGAGCCTGATCGCTTGGTCAAAAAAGGACTGTCGCACGTACCCGAAGGGCGCGAGGTATTTCCCTTTTTGAATGTCGCCGAAAATTTAGCGATGGGCGCTTATACTCGCCGTGACAAATCTGAGATACAGCGTGATGTCGAGATGATATATGAGTATTTTCCCATTTTAAAAGATCGCCGTACACAAGCAGCTGGCACGATGTCTGGTGGTCAGCAGCAGATGCTCGCTATCGGTCGAGGGCTAATGTCACGACCCTCTCTTATGCTACTCGATGAGCCGTCTCTTGGACTATCTCCGTTATTGGTACAAGAAATATTTGCCATCATTCGACGTTTAAATAAAGAGCAAGGCGTGACGATTCTACTGGTCGAACAAAACGCAAGAGTTGCCTTGGCGGCAGCGGATTACGGTTACGTGTTAGAAACAGGACGTATTGTGATGGCAGGCTCAGCGGACAAACTCATGCACTCTGATGATATTAAAGAGTTCTATTTGGGACAAACCAAAGATAACACTGCGGAAGCCACTCGGTGGAAACGCAAAAAGACTTGGCGATAATAATCATGACGACCTCCATTGATATTGATGTTAATACTGAAAACAATACCTCGCTTTCTCCTGCGGATGCGGCAGACATGAAAGTAACATCTGCTGCGCCAGTATCGTCTCGCGATAATTCTAAAAGTTATGATTACGATACGGGTCGAAAGATACACAACGCGCCTTTCGATCATGCACCTCAAATCTTAGAAGGGTGCGATACGTTGAGCAAACTTTGGCGACAGGTTTGCTTGAGCCGAGGTGACAGGATTGCTCATCGAGAAAAGAGCTTTGGTATCTGGCAGAGTTATAGTTGGCTAGACTATTATCATCATAGCTGCGATATCGGCATGGCACTCATCGAGCTTGGTCTGAGCAAAGGCGATACTGTTTCTATCTTAAGTGAAGACAATAAAGAATGGCTTTATTTTGATATGGGTGTCTGCGGCGTAGGCGGAATACCCAATGGTGTCTATACGACAGACAGTCCTGAGCAGCTTGCTTATATATTGAATGACAGCCATTCTAAATTTCTGATTGTAGAGAACGATGAGCAATTGCATAAGTTTTTAGAGATTCGTGAGCAGACACCTCATGTTAAAAAGGTAATTGTCCTTGACCGTAAAGGCTTGCGGAGTCTAGAGGATGATCAGGTTGTTTTCCTTGATGAGCTATATACGATTGGTCGAAGTGTCGATAACGCAAGAGAGCGTTTTAGTGATTATATTGATCAAGGTACGCCCAATGACATACGTACTTTAATCTATACTTCTGGTACGACAGGCAATCCAAAAGGTGCGATTTTAACGCACGCCAATGTCCTCTTTGAGCTCAAAACAAGCATAGATATCCTTCCTATATTGCCCACTGATGAGCAGCTCTGTTTTCTACCTTTATGTCATGTGCTTGAGCGTCTAACATCAGTAGATCTGCCTATCCATCGAGGCTGTATCGTTAACTTTGCCGAGAGTACAGAGACGGTATTTGAGAATATGAAAGAAGTCTCACCTGATACCTTTACCGCTGTGCCCAGACTGTGGGAAAAAATGTACGCCTCTATCAGTAACATGCGTAGCGACGCCAGTGCACTCAATGGCTGGGCATTTGATCAGGCTATAAAAGCAGGTCATGACTACGCTGATATTGTGATGGCAGGCAATACTCCTACGACAGGTCAACGACTGCGTTACGAGTTTTGGAACAGACTGGTACTATACAAAATTCGTGACCTTATAGGTATGAGCAATATTCGTCGTGCCACTACGGGTGCTGCGCCCATATCGCTAGATATTATCCGCTGGTTTCATGCGATAGGGGTGCCTATCTATGAAGGCTATGGCATGACCGAAAGTGCGGGCGTGATATCGGTCAATACGCCTGAAGCACAGATGGCTGGCAGTGTAGGCAAGGCACTACCAGACTCTGAAGTCCGTATCGCCGACAATGGAGAGATACTCGTAAAAGGTGCTAACGTGTTTGCAGGCTACTGGAACAAGCCAGAAAAAACCGCTGAAGACTTACGTGATGGCTGGCTACATACGGGTGATGTTGGTGAGATTAGAGACGGTTATATCTTTATCACGGGTCGTATCAAGGACATTATTATCACTGCAGGCGGCAAAAACGTCACACCAGCTGCGATTGAAAGCAAACTTAAATTCTCACCCTATATCTCAGATGCGGTCGTCATTGGTGATAAGCGGAAGTATCTAACTTGTCTGATCATGATAGATCAAGAAAACGTCGAAAAATATGCACAAGACAATCAAGTGATGTTTTCTGATTTTCGCTCGTTGTGTCACGCGCCAGAAGTCATCGCCTTGATAGATGACGTCGTACAGTCTGCTAACGAAACTCTAGCTCAGGTAGAAACCATAAAGCAATTCAGGCTTATAGATGTGCTGCTCAGTCCTGAAGATGATGAATTGACCGCGACGATGAAATTGAAAAGAAATTTGGTTGAGAAAAAGCATCATGCTCTCATCGACTCTATGTACTGATCTAGCTCTTTAACACAGTTCAGCTTAGTACCGTTCAGCTTTTTTGAAGTCGTCTCAACCTCGAAAGTATTAATCTCAAGAGCATTAAACTAACAGCGACTGAGTCGCAAGGAGAAAGGCAATGAAATGGACATTCAAGACCACGCTACTAGCACTCACAGTCGGTACGATGGGTCTAGTAGGGTGTAGTGATCCAGAAACGACCGCAGCGACGGGCACTGATACTGAGGCTGCTACCTCTACTTCTACAAGCGATATGCCAGTACAGGGCGTGACCGATACTGAGATTATCTTAGGCGGTGCGAATGATTTATCCGGTCCGTTTGCTGGATTTGGTAATCCTGCAGTCGCCGCAGCCAATATGTATTTTGATGAGGTAAATGCGGCAGGTGGCGTCAATGGACGAAAGATTCGCTATATCGTTGAGGACCATTCTTATCAAGTACCAAAGGCCGTACAGTCTGCGAATAAACTGGTCAGCCGTGATAAAGTGTTTGCCATGCTGATGTCGCTTGGTACACCGCACAACTTAGCGAGCTTTCCCATTATGGATCGTGCCAACGTTCCTAGTATCATGCCGCTCACTTTTGCGCGGGCTATGCAAGAAGAAGGAGATTTCAATCGTCGTTATACCGCTGGTAGTACCTATTATGATTCAATAAAGTTAGGTATGGAGTACCTTATTGCCGAAAACAAAGTTAGCAATTTATGTGTCATGTATATCCCATCAGACTATGGTGAAGAGACCAATGAGGCGGCTAAGGATATCAGCGATAACAATCCTAACGTCACTTTAGTTCAGTCCAGCTCACATCGTCCTGATGAAACAGACTTTGCTGGGGCAATGGCCAAGTTAAAAGACGCTAAATGTGAGCTTATTGCCTTATCTTTAACCATTCGCGGCGCTATTACAGCGGTAGGTACGGCAAATGCTATGGGCTGGAGTGACGTGAGATTTATCGCTCCTGTAACGGGTTTCCATCCTGCAGTTGCAGCGGCACCAGGCGGCGCAAGTGAAGGCCTATACTCTGTGTCTTACTATAATGATTTGGCATTAAGAGCCAATGAACCTGAGACTAAAGCTTGGGTTGAGAAGTTCGAAAAAGCCACAGGGGAGGAAGTATCAGCAGGTGCTATTCTTGGTTATCTTGCCGCTAAAGTAACCGTTGATGGTCTAACCGCAGCAGGTCCTGACTTAAATGCCGATACTTTCAACAAGGGTCTAGAGACCGTCAGCTTTGTCGATGGCGTCACAGGATCTACAGTTGCCATCACGCCTGAGAGCCATGTCGCAATCAATGATATTTACTTGTCGCAAGTACAAAATGGTCAATGGAAAACAGTAACGCAGCTTAAATAATACGTCCTAGGCGTTCAGTGAGGTTTCAATAGCAGCAAGCCATACATAAGTATGGCTTGTGTCGTTTATACGCTTTGGGCTTGGTAATAATTTTATATGTTAACTATTTTATGATTATTTATAAGTCCAAAACCCTTCTCAATACAAAGTAAGCCATGAGCTACAAACAATAGAAATTGACTAGAGTGCTGAGTTAGTTCCCTTATAGCAACTAGATTATTTGTGCCTAAACATACAGATGTACAGTGAAATTGTTATGTTTGGCTTTTGATGTCTTGCAACCGTCACGCTTATTTGTCAAACTAACGATGAGTGTCACACATTATGGAAGATGACTCTTATCGCTTACATGGGGCGCGTCATAGACGTTTATCCGTGTAAGTCATAATAATTAAAAGGGACCCAACACTATGACTCAGAAATCATTTCCTATCTCAGCCGAGTTTATGGCTGCTGCCAATACCACACCTGATAAGTACCTTACAGACTACCAGCAATCTATTGAATCAATCGAGGCAATTGATGCTTTTTGGGCGAAGCGTGCTGAGCTAATCGATTGGATAAAAAAACCAACCAAAGTCAGTAACGTCAATTATGACTTAGATGATTTTCGCATCAAATGGTTTGAAGATGGTGAGCTAAATATCTCAGTCAACTGTCTTGATCGTCACCTCGAAGAAAACCCATACAAGCCTGCTATCATCTGGGAAGGTGATCACCCTTCATTGCACAAAATCATTTCTTTTAAAGAGCTACATGAAGCTGTCTGCCGTTTGGGTAATTCATTGCGCAAGCTTGGCGTTGTAAAAGGTGATCGCGTCACCTTGTATATGCCGATGATACCGGAAGCCATGGTAGCGATGCTGGCATGTGCGCGTATCGGTGCGGTGCATTCAGTGGTGTTTGGTGGTTTTTCTGCCGAGAGTCTGGGCAATCGCTTGATAGATAGTCGCTCAAAAGTTGTTATTACCGCTGATGAGGGGTTACGCGGCGGTAAGCACACACCGCTCAAAGCCAATGTCGATCACGCACTCGATATGGATGGCACTGAGAGTGTCGAAAAAGTCATTGTCGTTCATCGTACAGGTAACTCTATACCGATGAGTGGCCGCCGTGATGTGTGGTATCACAATTTGGTCGATGGTCAATCAGAGATTTGCGAGCCTGAAGTCATGAATGCCGAAGACCCGCTATTCTTATTATATACCTCTGGCTCTACTGGTAAGCCAAAAGGTGTAGTGCATACTACAGGCGGCTATATCACCTATGCTATCTCAACGTTCCGTGATGTTTTTGATATCAAAGAAGATGACGTCTACTGGTGTACGGCAGATGTGGGCTGGATTACTGGCCACACGTATTCAACCTATGCACCACTGGCCAATGGCACGACAACGGTAATGTTCGAAGGTGTGCCAGAACATCCAACATGGGCACGTATTGGTCATATTATCGATAAGCATGACGTGACTATCCTATATACCGCCCCAACAGCCATTCGTGCGATGATGAAAGAGGGCGATGCCTTTGTTCGAGAGTCGGATCGTTCTAGTTTGCGTCTGCTAGGGTCGGTCGGTGAGCCGATCAACCCAGAAGCGTGGGACTGGTACTACAATGTCGTTGGTGATGGTAAATGTCCTATCGTCGATACATGGTGGCAGACCGAGACTGGTGGCATCTTGATGGCGCCAATACCAGGCACGGTCGATCTCAAACCAGGCGCGGCAATGACACCACTATACGGCGTCAAACCAGAAATCGTTGATAGCGATGGTGCGATTTTAGAAGGCCCCGCAGAAGGTAACTTGGTGATCAGTAGCGGTTGGCCAGGGCAAATGCGTACTATCTACAATGACCATCCACGTTTCTTAAAGACTTACTTTAGCGATTATCCAGGTCATTATTTCACGGGTGATGGCGCTCAACGTGATGAAGATGGGCATTACTGGATTACCGGTCGTGTCGACGATGTACTTAACGTGGCAGGGCATCGCTTGGGCACAGCAGAGATTGAAAGCGCTGTGGTTGCGCATCCTGCAACTGCTGAAGCTGCGATCGTCGGTATGCCGCATGAGATACGCGGTACAGGTATCTGTGCATTTATCATTCTAAAGTCAGGTGAAGAAAAAACTGACGATCTAAAAGCAGAACTAAAACGTCATGTGCGTGCCGAGATTGGACCAATTGCGACTTTAGATGCCATTTATATGGTTGATGCACTACCAAAAACGCGCTCGGGAAAAATCATGCGCCGTATCTTGCGTAACCTTGCAGCAGGGCAATATGTGGGACTGGGCGACCTATCTACGCTTGCCGATAGCTCAGTGATTAATGATTTGGTTGAAGAAGTCAAAGCGGGCCGCGGAGAGTAAGTTAGCTTGATAACGAACCTGTAGTGTTAAGGATGGTGACTCAATACTAGCCATTAATATTCATATATCAAAGTTAAATAAAAGCCATGTTATCGAGAATAGCGTGGCTTTTTTACGTAGACGATATTGATATTGAGTTACTTTGAAGGTTCAATAATACTAACAAGATAACATCGCTACCATTTCAATTGACGAGTCACTCGGTACTTACTAGGTTAGATACTTAATATAGTAGCGACTCATAAATACTTTATAAGGTCTACTGTCATCATGACTGATCATGCTTCGTGCTCAACTGCTCTATCTGACCCAAAAATAGCCATCATCGGTGGTGGCCTAACGGGATTGCTCTCAGCAACACTATTAGAGCGCGCGTCAAACCAATCAAGCTCGTCATCTAACACCCCACAAATCACTATCTTTGAAAAATCACGTAGTGTGGGCCGTTTAGCGACCCGCTATCGCAGCGATAGTAAAACTGATAAAAACTGGCAATGGTCATTCGGTGCGCAGTTTTTTACTGCGAAAACTACTGACTTTCAACAATTTATCGCGCCTTGGTTAGATACAGGGTTGCTACAGCCGTGGTGTGCTGAAGTGGTTGAGTTAACGCCTGCAAGTGACAATGAGCAGTCGCCTAATATCCAAAGCAAAGAGCAATGGGACGCGGTGCATGCACGCTATATCAGCACACCTAAAATGACCAGTTGGGGCCGTGAATTGGCCGCCGCGCTCAAGCATACGACCATAGTATTTAAGACCCGTGTCGCACCGCTCACTCAGTATTTGCACCGTCAAAACCCACAGCAGTCTCAGAACCAAACTTTTAATCAAAACAGCAAGCAAACTGAGCTATTCGACGAAACTGGCGCCAGTCTTGGATGGTTTGATTGGGTGGTCTGCACAGCGCCTAATGGTCAGGCGGTAAAGCTGATGGCGGATAGCGGCTTTGCTCAACAAGACAAAATTACTAAACCACAAATGCAAGCTTGCTATACGCTGATGCTTGGTTGGGATGATGTACAAAAGCTACCTGAGACATTAAATGGCCAACTTGCACCGCAATGGGATGTCGCTTATTTAAATAGCGCTATTCTTGATAGGGTATTTATTGAACATCAAAAACCTGCTCATGATGAGCTACTACCGAGTGTCACCATTCATGCACGTAATGACTGGTCAGAAGCCCACGTCGATGATGATATTGAGTTGGTAAAAGAACAACTAGTACAGGCGGCAAAACAAGCATTAAACTGGAAAGAAGACAGCGCACCTAGCCAGATAGATTGTCATCGTTGGCGCTATGCCGCGACTATCGTAAATAAGGATACTGAAGAGTTGGGCATCTTAATCGATGAAACCAAGCAACGGATCGTCAGTGGTGACTGGTGTGCAAAAGGTAATATAGAAAGCTGCTATCGAATGGCGCAGCAAACCGTTAAGGCAATCATGCAAACGCAGTAAGCGGAATATCCATACTCATTATTTTGCATCGTTTTACGATATCTGGGTTTAGCAAAACGTAAGCAAAAAAAGACCCACAGAGGAGGTACTGTGGGCTGAGGAAAACGGGTCATGTATTAGCTACACAGGCCGTGGTCAAGAGTTGTTGTAATTATTGGTGCTCTCTACTGTTATTTATAAGGGTAATAATTATCAATACAATAGGTGGAGATATTTACTTAGCTATTTATATTTACTGATTTAAGTGTACAAGTGTTCTGGTACAGTCGCTATGATAGCGCAATTGAGTGCTGTCTGGCTGTTTTGGTTACAGTATATTACGTTGTAAAAATCCAAAAGACGCAAAGATTGATATGAAGCACTGATATTTAGAGTAAGTAGCGGAGCTTTATGGTGAAATTATCAATAAAGGCTTTCAATAATTTCAATACCTTATGGCGATAGAAGGTCATCTAGTCGATATTGATACCTTTGATAACTCAATCGCTGCAGAGATGGCATGACGCCTTGTCCGAAAAATGCTAAGCTATCTGCCATTATTATGTTCATATTAAACTGGGTTTGCCATGACTGACAGCACGCATTTGCATACGCAGGAAGAACCGCCAAGTTCGCAAAATACCAAGAGTATTTTTAACTTGCCTAACAACCTTACGATTGCGCGTATCTTGATGATTCCGTTATTTGTCGCGATTGCTTATTGGCCGCCAGCCATGGGTATTGGTATGCCTGCGATTTCAGACAATGTCATTGCGCGCGTTGGGATGAGTGAGTTTAGCGATAGTTTGTTGCGCCATTTATTATTGACTGGCGTCTTTATTATTGCCGCGATTACCGATTGGCTCGATGGGTATTTTGCTCGTAAACTTAATGTCATGTCAGCCTTTGGTCGCTTTTTAGACCCTGTTGCTGATAAATTAATGGTAGCTGTAGCGCTCATCGTCCTTGTACAGTGGCATCCCAATATCATTATGGCGATAGCGGCTATCGTCATTATCTCGCGCGAAATCGCAGTATCAGCATTACGCGAATGGATGGCAGAGTTGGGCAAAAGCACTAGCGTCGCCGTATCTTATGTTGGCAAACTAAAGACCACGTTTCAGATGGTAGCGATTACCGTACTACTGCTTAACTGGCAGTCGCTTGAAACCATAGGTTATGTATTAATGGTCGCCGCTGTGATACTTACTTTATGGTCGATGATGATTTATCTAAAAGCTGCTTGGCCTTATTTAAAGCAAAGCGGATAAATCTATAAGACAAAAGTAATCAGCGTAAAACTTAGACAATAAAAAACGCCAGTCGCATTAGCCACTGGCGTTTTTGTTTTTACTGCTTATAAATCAGGCAGCTTATAGCGTCACTGAGTTGTTTTCGCCTAAGTTAGTCGCTTTCTTGCCATCCATTACTGCAGCAGTGGTCATCTTAAACATATTGACCACTGAGCTACCGCTTAACCAGTATTCGGCACCATGTGGGACGACTTTGATTAATTGGACATTTGGATCTTCTTTACCTTGCTCATAAAACGCATTGTAAATTGGCGACCATAGCTCGTCTAACTTCTCTTGGTCTTCGACCAATTCTGCTTTACCGTTAATTGAGACATAATCTTTTGAATCTTGACTGACATAGGCCAAGTTTACTTGTGGGTCTTTTTCGATATCTTTGATAGTTTCTGTAGTCTTATCACCGATGAACCAAATCTCTTTTGCGCCAATGCTCGTCTCGCTGGTGGTCATTGGGCAGGCATGTAAATGGCCTTCGTGAGTACGAGTGGTCATCATGGCAAATTTCACTTCTTTTACCAGCTCTTGTACTTTATCGATATGGTCTTGTCTACTCATAATATTTTTCCTTTTTTATAGTATTTTAATTGGATCTATATAGCGTTGTTTTAATTAGCCGAATTGAACAGTTGATTATTTATAGTAATTTTTCTTTAGGCTAGATACGTTTAACTATTAAATAAATTTAAAAGTTAAACGTCATCGTCGCCTTAACAACTGAGACTAGAATACCGAGTTGTCACCCTACATTTATATAGGTTCCCAGTAATGCGATGTGAGTGTTTGTAAGGAATATGAAGGTTAGGTAAAAATTGTGACAGCGTAGATCTGAGCGTTCTATTTTTTGATGGATAATTCAAAAATGGCTAGAGATTTAATTTTTTTGAACTATCGATTCGCAAATAGTAAGTCGCGATAGAACGCAACTTATCGGCAATTTATCTTGGTTTAGACCTGCTTATTACAGGTCTTCTTGTTATAATACCCAGACCATTTACTTAGCATGGCAGAGATGCCTTGATCTTACGGATTATGCCTTTATGATGACCATCGCCGGACAACCGTTTCTTACCGATTTTCAGACGCAGCAACTCATCAGTCAGTTTCAGCAAAAAACCGAGCTAAATGTCAGTCAAATAAGTACTCAGCAAGTGTATGTGCTATCACGAGAACTATCTGGTGATGAACATAAAAAAGCGCTAGATTTACTGGCGGTTGACCAGTCAGCAACGCTAAATGCGCCGCAAGACAACCAATTACAAGTCATCGTTGGGCCACGTTTTGGTACGATATCGCCATGGGCAAGTAAAGCGACAGATATCTTTAATAACTGTGAAATTGAGATCAATCGTGTTGAGCGTGTCGTCGTTTATACATTAACCCTCGATGAAAAAACAGACGGTGACGCAGGCGAAAAACTACCAGTAGACGCTGAGCAGTTATTGTTTGACCGTATGACTCAGAGCTTGGTTTATGATTTGAGCGATGTCAGCAAATTGTTTGACGATCAAGCGCCAGCCTCACTGAATCATATCGATGTGATCGGCGAAGGTAAGTCAGCGCTAGAGTCGGCCAATACAGAATTCGGCTTTGCGTTATCAAGTGAAGATATCGACTATCTAATGAATGCCTATGTCAATGAGCTAAAGCGTAATCCAACTGACGTTGAGCTGATGATGTTTGCACAGGCAAACTCAGAGCATTGCCGTCATAAGATCTTTAATGCTCAGTGGACAGTTGATGGTGAAGTGCAGCCAAAGTCACTGTTCCAAATGATTAAAAACACGTACCAGTCGAACCCACAAGGTATCTTGTCAGCGTATAAAGACAATGCTGCTGTGATGGCGGGGTCTGATGGTATGCGTTTTTATCCTATCCCAACTGACGCGATGGATGCCAACTCAATCCATCCTTACGACTTTCATCAAGAAAACATCGATATCTTAATGAAAGTTGAGACGCACAATCATCCAACGGCAATTGCCCCGTATTCGGGTGCGGCAACAGGTGCTGGCGGTGAGATTCGTGACGAAGGCGCGACTGGTCGTGGCGGTAAGCCAAAAGCTGGTCTAACAGGATTCCACGTGTCACATCTGCATATCCCAGAGCTTAGCGAAAAGTGGGAGCAGTCAGGTCAATTGAGCACGCAGGCTTATGGTACGCCAGATCGTATGGCAACCAGCCTTGAGATCATGACCGAAGCGCCATTAGGTTCAGCCAATTTCTCAAACGAGTTTGGTCGTCCAAATCTATGCGGTTACTTCCGTAGTTTTCAGCTAGATACCTCTGCGGCAAAAGACGGTAGCGAGATGCGCGGCTATCATAAGCCAATCATGCTGGCGGGTGGTTACGGCAATATCAAACGCAACCTTATTGAAAAAAATGCAATCAAAAAAGGCGATTTGCTCATCGTCCTTGGTGGCCCTGCAATGCAAATCGGTCTGGGCGGCGGTGCCGCATCGTCAGTCGATAGTGGTGACCTTGATGAAGGCTTAGACTTTGCTTCAGTTCAGCGCGATAACGCTGAGATGGAGCGTCGTTGCCAAGAAGTCCTTGATCGCTGCTGGGCACTAGCGGGTGATGATGTCGATGTAAGCAATAACAGTAAAGACGGCAACCCAATTGTCTCACTACATGATGTAGGGGCAGGTGGTCTGTCTAATGCGATGCCAGAACTGGTTAATGACCATGAAATGGGCGCGCATCTGAACTTGCGTAAGATTCCATCGTTAGAAGCTGGCATGTCGCCAATGGCCATCTGGTCAAACGAAGCGCAAGAGCGTTATGTGCTAGCGATTCGCCCAGAGAGCAAAGCTCAGTTCGATGCCATCTGTGCCCGTGAGCGCTGCCCATATGCTATCTTGGGCGAGGCGACGGATATCCGCCAGCTAATCGTTGATGATGAGCTATTGGACGAGCAACCAGTCGATATGCCGATGCAAGTACTGCTCGGCGGTACACCAAAAATGCAACGCAGCTTTGAGCGTACCGAGAGCACGTTACCAGCATTAGAGCTTGGTGACGTTAATCTAGCTGAATCAATCACCGATGTATTGCGTCACCCAACTGTCGCTAGCAAATCATTCTTGATTAGCATTGGTGACCGTTCTATCACGGGTATGGTCGTGCGTGATCAGTATGTGGGTCGCTATCAAGTGCCTGTATCAGATTGTGCGGTGACGGCTTCTGGCTTGGTGGCGCTAGATGGTCAGCCAATGACTGGCGAAGCCATGAGTGTCGGTGAGCGTACGCCTGTTGCGCTTATCAGTCCAAAAGCCTCTGCGCGTTTAGCAGTCGGTGAAGCGATTACTAACATCGCTGGTGCGCGTATCGCTCAGTTGTCTGATATCACTATGTCAGCGAACTGGATGGCCGCGTGTGGTGATGACGTAGAAGATGCTGCATTGTTTGACGCGGTACATGCCGTCGGTGAAGAGTTATGCCCAGCACTCGGTATCGCCATCCCAGTCGGTAAAGACTCGCTATCGATGCGTGCTAACTGGACTGACAACGACAACGACAACGACAATGGTGAAAACCAAGACAAGTCAGTTGTATCGCCAATGAGTCTGGTCGTGACTGCGTTTGCTCCTGTGGTTGACGTCGCAAAAACGCTAACCCCTGAGCTAATCAATGGTGACAGCGCGTTCTACCGCATTGACTTGTCAAAAGGCAAATTGCGTCTAGGCGGCTCAATTCTTGCGCAGACGCTTAGCCAATTAGGTAACGACTGCCCAGATTTAGCGCAGCCAAGTGATTTGGTCGACTTCTTTAACTTTATTCAAGCGGGTAACGCGCAAGGCGTCATCAGCGCTTATCACGATATCGGTGATGGTGGTCTATTAGCGACTATCGCAGAGATGCAGTTCACCAGCCGTCAGGGTATCAAGCTGTCATTAAATGATGATAACTTACTCGGTCAGCTGTTCAGTGAAGAGTTGGGTGCAGTCATCCAAGTATTGCCAGAAAACGTTGCTACTTTGATGGAGCTAGCAGATCAGCATAACGTGAGCGACATGCTAAGCCTCGTTGGACAAAGCTCTGAAGAAGACAGCTTACTAATCCAAACGCCAACGCTCATGGGTGATGACACTCTACGCTTTAGCCGTACTGAATTACAGCAAGCATGGACGCAGGTCAGCTATCAAATTGCACGTCGCCGTGATAACCCAGCGTGCGTACAGCAAGAGTATGACTTAATTAGCGACGCTAGCCATAAAGGCCTAATCGCTGCGCCAAACTTTGATTTAAACCAAAAAGTTGAAGAGCCATACTTGGCTAGTCGTGAGAATAAACCAAGAGTTGCTATCTTGCGTGAGCAAGGCGTCAATGGTCAGACAGAGATGGCAGCAGGCTTTACCCAAGCTGGCTTTGAAGCGGTCGATGTACACATGAGTGATCTACTTAGTGGCCGCATCAATCTACGTGACTTCGACGGTCTGGTCGCTTGTGGTGGCTTTAGTTATGGTGACGTACTCGGCGCTGGCTCAGGCTGGGCGAACTCTATCTTGTTCCATGACGAGCTACGCATGCAGTTTGTCCGCTTCTTTGCCCGTCCTGATACCTTCTCACTAGGTGTCTGTAACGGTTGTCAGATGATGGCTCAGTTAAAAGACCTCATCCCAGGTGCAGAAAACTTCCCACGTTTCGTCGCTAACAAATCGGCTCGTTTTGAAGCGCGTACGGTCAACGTAAAAGTCGAGCGTACCAAGTCGATCCTGTTCAAAGGTATGCAAGACAGCATCTTGCCAATCGCCGTGGCGCATGGTGAAGGTTACGCCACGCTAGACAACAACGAAATCGACGGTATGGCAAAACACGGTCAGCTCGCCATGCGTTATGTCGATAGCCAAGGTCATCCAACCGAGACCTATCCGCTCAATCCAAACGGCTCTCTCGGCGGTGTCACGGGTCTATGTAGCACCGACGGTCGCGTCACGATCATGATGCCGCATCCTGAGCGTAACCTAAAAGCCTATAACCACAGCTGGAAACCAGAAGAATGGGACGAGGACGGTGCGTGGATGCGTATGTTCCGTAACGCGCGCGCTTGGTTGCGTTAAGATATAGGGTAATTTGTTCTAAGATATAGTTTTAGACAGCTGTTTGTTAAATAAAAAGGTGGGCTTAGGCTCACCTTTTTTGTGTTTAAGAGTTGAGTGTTTGGAAATAAAGACTAGCGTTTATACCGTGCTTTCATGAGTACAGGTAATGACACCCATGCTAAAATCACGGTTAACAAAGACTCAAAATAAACAAAATAAGGAAGAATAAAATGTCAGGAATTATAGATATCAATGAGCTATTGAGTTCGATGCAGCCCGCGCTGGTTGATGAGTTATTCGTGTTTTGTACCGTCACAGGGCAGCTAGCAGAATACGTAAACTTAGCGCCAATAGCGACGTTTGTGGAGCCAGAAGGGCTGACTTTGGTGCTAACAAAAGACAAAGCTGATGAGGCAGGTTTACAGTATGAGGGCGTGTTTCGGCAAATCACTTTAACGGTGCATTCAAGCCTAGAAGCGGTAGGTCTAACCGCGGCAATAGCAACCAAACTGACCTCAAAAGGTATCAGTGCCAATGTGATTGCTGCCTATTATCATGACCATATATTTGTGTCGGATGATAAGGCGGAGCAGGCGCTATCTGCGTTAAAAGAGCTGAGTAATATATGACGTTTTTAAGAATGATCAGGCAAATAGTAAAAGAGAAGGTATGAGCTAATACATAGCTTTCATAACTAAAATAGTTAAAAAATTCCTCTAAAAATGAAAGCTAATATGTTTTTACCGAACTATGTATATTTCAAAATTTTTTAGCCTCAGCAATCAACTCATAAATCTTATCACTTTCCATCACCCAAAAAAAACGGCACTGAAATCAGTACCGTTTTATAAGTCGTGACAATGTAAAAGCTAACTACGATTCCTCAAATGATGAATCGCCAAAATCAATCCCAGCTTAAAATCACTTTACCGCACTGCCCACTTTCCATGATATCAAAGCCTTCTTGAAAGTCATCAATGTGCATGCGATGGGTAATGATTGGTGTCAAATCAATACCGCTAATCAGCATTTGCTCCATCTGATACCACGTTTCCCACATCTCGCGGCCATAAATACCTTTTAGGGTTAACGCCTTGAAGATAATCTTGCTCCAATCTACCGTGGTGGTGTTAGGCAAAATACCCAAGAGCGCAATTTTAGAGCCGTTATACATGTTACTAATCATCGAGTCAAAGGCCTGAGGCGAACCTGACATCTCAAGCCCAATATCAAAGCCGTGCATTTTCAAGGTATCAATAGCGCCTTCGATGGTTTCACCCTTGGCTGGGTTGATGGTCATCGTCGCGCCCATTTTTTTGGCAAGCTCTAAGCGATAATCGCTGATATCGCTGACCACAATATTACGCGCCCCTGCGAAGCGGCAAATCGCCGTTGCCATCGAACCAATCAGACCTGCCCCCGTGATTAGCACATCTTCACCCAGTACAGGGAATGAAAGGGCAGTGTGAGTAGCATTGCCAAAGGGGTCCATAATGGCGGCCATCTCATCGCTGATACGCTCATCGAGTTTGATGACATTATCGGCAGGTATCACCAAATATTCGGCAAACGCGCCATCGCGGTCGACGCCCACGCCTATGGTGTTTTCACACACATGCAGCTTACCACGGCGGCAGTTGCGGCAATGCCCGCAAGCGATATGGCCTTCACCTGTGACGCGGTCACCTACTTCAAGATGCTTGACGCCATCGCCCATTTCACTAATGACACCGACGTATTCATGTCCGATAATCATCGGCGTCTTTATGGTTTTTTGTGACCATTCATCCCACTTATAAATGTGCAAATCTGTGCCACAGATGGCGGTTTTTTTAATTTTAATTTTAACGTCATTGATGCCGACCGTTGGTTCTGGCATGTCTTGCATCCAGATGCCTTTTTCGGCATGGGCTTTAACCAGTGCTTTCATACTTTTCTCTTATTTAGCTGTGTTGTACTTGATTATTGAATTTAGATAAGTTCTGAATGACGCTTAATCAATCACCTTCATTTGCTTGGCGACTTTGATAAAGGCGGCGATACACTGGTCGAGCTGCTCACGAGTATGAGCGGCAGAGAGCTGCACACGAATGCGAGCCTCATTCTTGGGTACGACAGGGTAGAAGAAGCCAATCACATAAATGCCTTCTTCAAGCAGTGCGTCTGCCATCTGTTGCGAGACATTGGCGTCATAGAGCATCACTGCACAGATTGCCGATTCGGTAGGCTTGATATCGAAGCCCGCGTCTTGCATTTGCTTCACAAAATAGGCGGTATTTTCATGCAATTGGTCTTGTAGGGTATTGTCTTGCGATAGCATTTCAAACGCTTTTACCCCAGCGGCAGCCACCATAGGAGGAATAGAATTTGAAAATAGATACGGGCGTGAGCGTTGACGCAGCATCTCAATCATTTCTTTTTTGCCCGTGGTAAAGCCGCCAATAGCACCGCCAAACGCCTTGCCTAAAGTACCAGTAATCAGCTCAATATCGCCACGTAGATCAAACAATTCAGTCACGCCGCCACCAGTGCGACCGACCACGCCTGCTGAATGTGACTCGTCAATCATGACCATAGCATCATATTTTTGTGCCAACGCATAGATCTCATCCATTGGCGCCACATTACCATCCATTGAAAACACACCATCGGTGACAATCAAACGAAAACGCTGTGCTTGCGCCGCTTGCAATTGCGTCTCTAAATCTTGCATATCCGCATTGGCGTAGCGATAACGCGCGGCTTTACACAGGCGTACACCATCGATGATCGAGGCATGATTTAACGAATCAGAAATAATGGCATCTTCGCTAGACAGCAGTGGCTCAAAGGCACCACCATTGGCATCAAAACAGGCCGCATAAAGAATGGTATCTTCGGTATTAAAAAACTTAGAGATCGCTGCTTCTAATTGCTTATGCAAATCTTGCGTACCACAAATAAAACGCACCGATGACATGCCATAACCTGAGTTTTCGATGGCTTGGATCGCCGCCTTTTTAATCTCAGGATGATCAGACAGTCCAAGATAATTATTGGCACAGAAGTTAAGCATCTCACGACCATCGGCAATTTTGATGAGCGCATCTTGCGGAGAGGTGATAACGCGCTCGTTTTTATACAGCCCTGCCTCGCGTATATCGCTGATTTCTTGTTGTAGGTGTTTTTTAAAGGCTTGATACATAAATATTCCTTTTTACTATTATTGGATTTTGTTTGATAACTTGATTATATATCTCATTGGGTCTCGTTCCTTGACACTAACCTATAGTTATTTTTCAATTTATATTTTTAATGAAACCAGTCACCGTTCCATAGCCTATCTACATCTTTGTTGCTTACTTTACGCACCATGTTAGATATTGCTCCATAAGCTTGTCCATGATCTAGTTTTGTGAGAAAGACATTTACTTTAGATTCATCAGCATGAAGAATTATATCTAAGTAATGTCGTTGTTCATCCTTGTCCAATACAGTTTCTTTAAGTTGAAAAGGTTGATGAAGTGCAGCCTTGAGTAGTACCGCACGATATTTATCACTTTCAATCACTTCAAAGTCTTGAGCATTTATATCTATAAGCACGCTATATTCTGCAAATCCACTTTCAACAGAAAGATCTAAAATATAAACTCCATTTTCTATTTTAGCTAGCATACGAAGATCATAAAAAATTATCTTCCTGTCCATATCAATTTCTTCCAAAGCTTTTTAACCACAAATCTCTAAATACTGACGCACGACATTATCCATGCCTTGCTCCAACGATTCAATCGTAAATGCATGACCAATCGACACTTCAGCGATATCACTAAGCGCGAGCAAATCAGCCAAATTATCCAAATTCAAATCATGACCCGCATTGACTCGGATACCATTTTGATTGGCTAGGGTGATGCAGTCGCTAAAGCGTTGCTTGACCTCATCGAACTGGTTGACTTTATAAGCGCGCGCCCATTCTTCGGTATACATCTCGATCGTCTGTACCTCACTCTCGATGACCGCTTTGATTTGTTCGATATCAGGGTCGATAAATACCGCACAGCGCGTACCGAACGCTTGCAGCTCTTTGCTTAACGTTGATAAAAAATCATGATGTGTGATGATGTCAAAGCCATGATCCGAGGTCAGCTGATCGTCACTGTCTGGCACGAGCGTACATTGATGCGGTTTTACTTCACGGATAATCTTTAAGAACTGCTCATTTGGATTGCCTTCGATATTGAACTCAATCTCTGGGTAGTCCTTTAAGAATGCACTGATATCATAGACATCTTGGTATCTGATATGACGCTCATCGGGTCTCGGGTGTACGGTAAAGCCTTTGACTCCTAGGTCAATCAGCTTCTTCACAAAGGTCAACAGGTTAGGGTAGTCAGTACCGCGAGAGTTACGGATTAAAGCCAATTTATTCAAATTTACGCTAAACAATGTGCTCATAGTACTTCCTTTCTCATTGTTGTTATGGATAGATTTTTGGTTATTAATGGCTAATAAAAATCGTTGGTATCAGCATACTTCTTATTCAATGCCTTTAAAATAGCATAAGTCTCTAAATCTATTTCGCCCGTTGGATTGAGGGGTCGAAAGTGCAGCTGAAACGCATAGACGACATCGCGACTGGCTTTGTCCCATTCATCGCTATTATTGATCTGATAGCCATAATCACGAAACTGCTGCTTCAGCTCAGGTATCGTGGCCGCTGCAAATGCGTCTGTATCCATAAAAGTAACCTTATCAGCATCATCATACCAAGCGCCGATGCCATATTGCTGATACAGCTGTTGCCAAGGGAACTTGGCACCGGGGTCTATTTTGCGCGAGGGTGCCATATCAGAATGACCAATGATATTCTTTGGTGAGATGCCATATCTCGCCGTGATATCTTGCACCAGCTCTGCGACCTTTTTAATCTGTAACTCATTAAAAGCGACATAATGGTCATAAGGATGATACGCCAGCTTGCCGTCTTTTAGGGCATTTTGATACTCAGGCGCAATCCCTGCATTGACGATTTCTATGCCGATAGAAGTATCGTTCAAAATGGTTCTACCTGCAAAACCGCCATCACCCGCATGCCAAGCTCGTTCATTTTCTGGTACTAAATTATAAATTTTATCATCGTTATTATCTAACACTAGATAGTGTGCGCTGACCTTGCCTGTGGTTAGTGTGTTGATAGATCGGTCATTGTCTGAAACCGTATAGTGCAGCACAATGGTTTTGATACGCTCGCTTTTGCCAGTGGCTTGATAGGCTTTACTATCCACGATGTAGCTCTTGGTGGTCGCGACTGGAGAGGTCGTAGTCACACAGCCAATTAGGGACAGTGTTAAGCACGATGTTAATACTGACGCCAATGCTAAAGAGGTAATACTTTTTGCCATAAATTGCTCTATATAGCTGGGAAGTTATGCGCTGATATTATGCGCTACGGTGCTACTTTTTGCACAGGCATTATTTTTCGATACCCTATCATGCCCAAGACGATAAAGAATCCTAGCAAGACATAAGCATTGAACGACAACGCCGCTGGCGAAAATGGTAGCAGCAATAGCGATATAAAGACCACACTGATTAATACAGAGAGATAATTTAGCAGACCTGCCTGTTTCTTTTTCCGCTCATTGATGAGGTCAGCGGTCGTGACATAAGCGAAGCCAACGGTGATGCCTAAGGACGCCATTGTCACGATATCGAGTAGATAGTTTCTACCCAGCCAAGGAGAGAGTAGGCACACCAAGCATATCAATATAACGGTTTTTTGCTTACTGAATTGGTTGTGTTTATCCGTAAATACGCTAGGCAATAATGACGTGTCGCCCATAGATTCTAAGAGCTTAACCGATGACAATATAAAGCCGTTGATACCGCTCATTATCGAGCCAATCATAGCGATCGACAGTAGCCAAATGCCAATGCTACCAATCCGATTGTCTATGCCTTCACCTGTTGCCCAGTGGCTGTCTTTGATCGCTTGATAGTCAAAGCTCATGTTTAGCGCGGTAAAGTAGTTGATTAAAAAGTAAAACAACACACCGGCGATGAGTGAAATTAGGATAATACTTTTGGTCTTGGTTTTTGAATCACTAATCGCTTTTGAAATCTGCGGTGTGGTCTCAAAACCGACGTACGCCCACGGCATAACGGCCAAGATAGGTAACCATGCCAGACTAGTGATAGAGCCGCTAGACATATCAGTTGGCAAAAATGCTTGGCTCGTTGGTGTCATCCAAAGCGAAGCAAAAAACAGCGCGGTGACTGATAGAATCATAAAGAGGGCGATATAGAGTTGGATTTTTGCGCCGACTCGTACGCCTTTTAGATTGATATAACTGAACAGAATAATAGCCGCGCTGCATAGGAAAACTTCACTGGCGTAGACTTCCCAACCAGCAATTGTATACAGATAACCTAATTGTAAGCCGCTAGGTAACAGATAGCGCAGTAGCAAAGCGACGGCTGATATATTGAGCGCGATAATAGAAATATAGCCTATCGTGACGCCCCAACCATAAATATAGGCATGCTTGCGATTGATGTATTTTTCAATCCAATAGATACCGCCTGACTCGTTCTCTGGCGTTTGAGTCAGCAAATTAATATAGGCACGCGCAACCATATAGATGGCTAAAGTACCGATAATAATAGCAACAGAAGAGCCTAATAGCTGTGACTGCGGTAAAAATAAATCGCCTGGCATGACATATGCACCCCAGCCGATAATCGCACCGACGCTAATCGCTATCGCTTGTAGGTAGCTGATACTTTCTGTCTTTTCACTCATGGAGTGCTCCTTCACGATCAAAGATGGAGAAAGAGAAGGAGAGGGTGTTTATTATGGAGCTGACATAGAACATGAAAAACCTTGTGACGCCATTACGCAGGGTACTGGCTATCTTTTATAAATAGAAAAGTCATATTAAAGGTTTTTGTTGAGTGTTACCTTTTCAATCCTGTTGGATTTTTTTAGCCAGAACCTTTTTCCAACTGTCCTCTAAACAATCAATCGCGAGCCACGGTTCAATCACATTGGCATCAAACTTTTCTTTTGAGTTTGCCAGTTGCCATAGCGTCTCTAATGTCGCAAACGGATAAGGGCGCTCAACCAAATACACGAGTAAATCAGCGTCTATAACGCCATCGCGTACAACTTGGAAATACCAACCAGAGATACCTTGCTTGCTGACCCATGCTGCGATATTTGGTACCTTGGTAAATTGGCCAATTTGGTCATTGATTTTGTAGCAAGGACGGCGTGGTTGGACGATACGTAGCTGAACGCTAGCACCATCATTACTAGTATCTTGACCGTTTTCAAAATGCCCACCGTATTGAAAAATATCACCAATGCAAACCGTAGATTCGGTCATTTCAGGCAAACCATCGACAGCTTCAGTCGTAAGGTTTTCTCCTAGCGTACCGACACGCACTTTCAGACCAAACTCGCCATTGATTTTTTCATACGTTGCAGGCGCTAGCTGATGCACGGCTTTTAATGGGCCACCATGATGTTTGCGATCGGCTTGCTCATCAGTGGCGAGGCCCATGAAGTTGACGGCGACAGGAGATTTGATAGGTGCTTTATCAATGGCGCTCATTTCTTCACGGGCGAATGGCATAGACTTACCAGCGCGAACACAAGTGAGGGTAGCGATATGTAGGGGCAAGTCTTGGTTAAAGTCTGTTAGGGTTTGCTCAGGCGATTTTGTTAAGGCTTGCTCAGGTGATGACGTGTTCGATTCTGCGCTCATAAGGTTTCCTAATAGGTAGAATGAATAGGCTAAGGAGGCTTAATTTTGGCGGTTTAACTTTAGTGGCTAATAAATACTAAATACGAAATGAGCTTATCTGTACTCAATGATGTATCTGATTATACTGGTTCATCACCATAAAACTTACATAAAAAAAGACCAGAATAAATATTCTGGTCTTTTTGGTAGAGCGTTTCTTAATTTTGAACGAATATCATCACTGATAAGCTTATTTGTTTTTGTTACGACGACCTGCAGTTTTCTTTTCGCGCGGCGTAGCAACTAGCTCAGCCAATTGCTCAGGTGATGACCATAGGCCTTCTAGGTCATAAAACTCACGTGCTTGCGGCGTCATCATGTGGACGACAACTGCGCCCAAATCAATCAACGTCCAGTCAGAGTCGATGCCGCCTTCACGGCCAAGTGGCATAAAACCAGCTTGCTTAGCTTCAGCGCCGACGCTATCAGCCATCGCACGTACATGACGCTTTGAGGTACCATCAGCGATGATGATGCGCTCTGTTACGTCAGTCAACTCTTCTACATTCATTACAGTGATGTTCTTTGCTTTCATATCATCTAGAGCGCTTTGTACTAGGGTCAAGCATTCTGTTAGGCGTTCTGCAGTCATGGTGTTGGTCATAAATTTTAATCTCTTGAATCGTAAATATGTAAAATAAAGGGGTAAAACGTCAATTTGTCTTATCCGACTGATCATATGTTGTCAGTCACGCATAGAGACAGGATAGGCAAAATGACATAGATAAGGCGATTTTAACGGAATTGAGCAGCAGAATATAGCTGATGGGCGATAATATATTGATAAACAGCAGGATTTAGCCATTTAGCTAATGGATTAGATTCAGTATTGCTAATGATATCATTTATTGATGCTATAGATGCGATTTGCCGTTGAGCGACTGGTATTTTATTTGTTTGATCATCCAATTTCTGTAGTTGTTCACGTATTTGCGTACTCGATACAGCAGTAATAGGTCGCGAATCTATATAAATGCGTCCTTGATTGGCGTTTTTCAAGTCAGGGCTTTTCAAGTCAGTGCTAGTCGGATCAGTGCTGTTTGAGTTTAAGCGATCTGTTGAGTACTGAGTAGGTGGAACTAATAGCTCGATAGGTGAATCTGTTATATGAGGCTGCAACGACAACGGCAATTGCGATTGTAAAGTAGCAATATCTTGGGTAGTCGCTGTATTATTTTCAGAAGATATAATACTGTCAGAAAATTTTTCGCTAATACCATCACTCACATCGGTACTGCTCTGACGATTAAACACCCATAGATTGACATGGTCAGTGAGACGTAAGCCATCTTTCCATTTATCTAAACTATGGGCGCTGTCCATACCCATAATAAATATCAAACTGTCATCAGGATATTGCTGTCTTAATGTGTGTATGCTGTCGATCGTATAGACAGGCGGCGCTTGCCATAGCTCCAGCTCATTGATCTGTATCGGTGTATTCTCTGTCGCTAGTTTTAGCATGTTTAAGCGATGGCTAGGGTCTGTACTTTGCGTCTTAAATGGCGAGCGTGCATTGGGTAATAAGGACACATGCAGTGTGCGCTGTAGCCGCGTTGCGATTGGTAGTAGGTGCTGATAGACAGACATTGCTACTTCTAAATGACCATTATGTACTGGATCGAACGAGCCGCCAAGATAGGCACGAATGGCAGGTGCAGGTGTTTTTTCTTGAGGGCTGTTGCTCGTATTTGGCATAAATAAATGTATAAGAGTAGATAGGGCGCACGTGGTCGTTGATTCACCTTACTCTTTCACTGGCTGACCTTTTTAGGGTAAATGACTTGATGATAGCGCTATTGTAGAGGGCAGACGAGCATCTGTCACCACTGTCTGTCACAGAGCACCAATAAAAAACCGACCATCATAATGATAGTCGGCGTTATATAGGAATTTAACGGGTAAGTCTTACAGCGATTAAATCAAATCGCTATACGCTTGGATAGCGGTTAACGCGATGGTATAGACGATATCGTCGACCAAGGCACCACGTGATAAATCATTCACGGGTTTATTCAAGCCCTGTAGCATAGGGCCGACACTGACGACGTTGGCACTACGCTGTACTGCTTTATATGTGGTGTTACCAGTGTTGAGGTCAGGGAAGATAAAGACGTTGGCTTGTCCAGCAACAGGTGAGTCAGGCGCTTTTTGCTTACCGACGCTCATGACCGATGCCGCATCATACTGTAGCGGGCCGTCGACTTTGAGGTCTGGTGCGCGCTCGCGAACGATTTGTGTGGCACGGGCGACTTTTTCGACATCCGCGCCTGCGCCTGATGAGCCAGTAGAGTAGCTGATCATCGCAACTTTTGGATCGATACCAAAGGCAGCAGCAGACTGTGCTGATTGAATGGCAATCTCTGCCAGCTCTTCAGCGTTAGGATCTGGGTTGATCGCACAGTCACCATAGACGACCACTTGCTCAGGCAACAGCATAAAGAACACTGATGACACGAGTGAGTATTGCGGTGCGGTCTTAATCAACTGGAATGCCGGACGTACTGTGTTGGCAGTGGTATGAATCGCACCTGAGACCAGACCATCGACTTCATCTAGTTGGAGCATGATAGTACCTAGATAGACCGTGTCTTTTAGATATTCAGCAGCAACTTCTGCAGTGGTTTTACCTTTACGGCGCTCTACGACAGCGGCGATATATTTGCTCATATCGAGGTTGTCAGGATCGATGATTTCTAACCCTTCAGGCAGCGTCAAATCACGGTTTTTAGCCACTTGCTCAACGTCACTACGCTTAGCAAGTAACACGCAGTTGGCGATACCACGACTTTGACAGATACAGGCTGCTTCGACCGTACGTGGTTCCGCGCCTTCTGGCAGCACAATACGTTTTTTGGCGTGTTGTGATTTTTTGACCAATTGATGGCGAAACGCTGATGGTGACAGACGGGGTTCATGATTGCGGCTGAAGTATTCTTTAATCCAGCTCAGATCCAAATGCGCCGCCACATAACGAGCGACTTCATCAGCACGTTCTGTATCATCACTTGGAATCTCAGAACTCATATGCATCAAGCTCTGTACTGTCTCGTAGCTGTCGCTTTCAACACTCATGACTGGTATGCCAGTTTTGAGGGCTGATTGCCAAAGCTCAGCAACTGTATCGCTTGGGGTGATACCACCTGTCAATACTAGACCAGCCAATGGAATTCCATTGATACAGGCCAACCCAGCAGCCAATAGCAAGTCATCACGGTCGCCAGGCACGACCATTAACGTACCACGTTTAAAGACTTCATTGACGCGTGCCACTGAGCGAGCGGTTAGGCTGATACGATTGATACGACGTGTCTTTGCTTCACCAACATTTAACCAAGTCGCATCAAGCTCCGTTGCGATATCCCACGTGCGGGGCACAGACAACGAGTCACTAAAAGGTACCACTCCGATAAGGCGGAACACTTCGGTATTGAACGAAGGCGATAGACGCTGAACCTCTTGTAGGAAGTTTGGATCTAAGCTGACAACGGCCTCACCCGGCGCGACAGGTTGATTGTCAAAGGTGTTCGGCACGTCTTGTACCCGCATCAATATCACACCCAATGTACGTGAATCGATGACACCGCCAAACTCACGGGCATGGACATCCAGTTTATCCGCTAAATAAGCAGGCTTACTGATGTCAGCGGTACTGACAAATATAATCTTGGCATCGAGCGCGTGGGCAAGTGCACGGTTGATTTGTGAAGCATAAGAGGTCTCAGTGGTTGGCACCAGACCTTCACAGATAATCACGTCATGACCATCATCGATCGTATGAAAATTGGCAATCACTTCTTCCATCAAGTCATCAAGATTGTCATCGCCTAGCATACGTTCAACGTGTTGACGGCTGATAGAGTCAGGCGGATTTAGGCCAAATGCGTGCATGGTCAATGCGCTTGAGCTGTCTAAGCTGTGCTGTTTGTCTAGCGTATCATCTTGCAAAAACGGCTTCATAAAGCCCGCTTTGATACCGTTATAATCAAAGGCACGGATTAGCCCTAGCGCGGCTGATGTTACACCGATACCGCGACTAATGGGAACAAGTAAAATGGTTTGCATAATGTGTCCTACAATTTATTTTATTTTAGACGTCGAGTCATTTTGAGCAGCATAAGAGATGCAGTATAAAAACACCAAGCGCTTTATCTTATTCGTTCTCGGCTTTTTATAAGCGTCTAGAACGATAAGCGCTAGGCATTATAATCAATCGTCTTATACTAAGTTCAATGCTTGACGAGTCTCTTGAGCGATGCGGTATTCTTCATCTGTAGGAATAACCCACAGCTCGACACTGCTACCTTCTGCTTGGAAGCTGCCTTCTTGGCCACCGTACAATCCAGCGTTCTTTTCAGCATCCATTTTGATACCGAAATGACGCATGACGGCTAAAATACTTGCGCGCGTGGTGACAGAGTTTTCGCCGATACCACCAGTGAATACAATACCGGTAAATTCAGGCAGTGCACAGCTTAAGCTGGCGAGGTATTTACCAGCGCGGTAGCAAAACATCTCGATGGCGAGCTGCGCATCTTTATGGCCTTCGCTCGCGGCTTGCTCAATAGTACGCAAATCATTCGATAGACCAGAAATACCAAGCAGACCGCTTTCACTATTTAGCATCTTATCCGTTTCTTCTAGACTAATACCGAGCTGACGTTTCAGATGCATATGTAAGCTTGGGTCGACATCGCCGCTACGTGTGCCCATCATCAGTCCCTCAAGCGGGGTCAAACCCATGCTGGTATCGAGACTTTTGCCATCATATACGGCAGTTGCTGAGCAACCATTGCCTAGATGTGCGGTTATCCAGCCATGAGGACCTTTTGCTTCAGTGATTTGGCTAGCACGTTCTGAGACGTATGCATGAGATGTACCATGGAAGCCATAACGACGGATTTTATGCTCTTCGTATAGATATTTTGGCAACGCATAGCGAAAGGCGACGGGTGGCATGGTTTGGTGAAAGGCGGTATCAAATACCACAACTTGTGGAATGTCAGGATAAATAGCTTGAACCGCTTCAATACCCAAAGCATTTGCAGGGTTATGTAGTGGAGCCAATATCTTTAGACGTTTCACTTCCTCTAACGCATGCTGATCAACGCGAACGGCTTGAGAGTATTCACGGCCGCCATGTACCACGCGGTGCCCGACTGCGATGAAATGATATTGCTCTAGTAGCTCTAGGATTTTTTGTAAGGCGAGTTTGTGACTACCACCAGGAATAGAGATCTCTAACTTATCGCCATTTAGCGTGGTGTGTTTGATACGGGCTGTATCGAGACCTAAGTTTTCGGCAAGACCGGTGATACGAGTAGAGTTGTCATCGCTGATCAACGCGTATTTGATAGAAGACGAACCGCAGTTGAGGACTAAAGTGGGGCTAGTTAGGGTTGATGATTCACTGTTCTTATCATCAAAAGTGGTGCTTAGGTTGGCGCTCATACTCTATCCTTAGATTGGTTTTTATAAAGGGCAAATCAATTATATCGTTCGTTCGATACAAAAAAGACGTCTATTGCCACGTCCTGTTTTATTATCATCAAATGCTACATCGCTAATATCTCAAGTGCTGTAGTAAAGGTCACTGAGACATGATGTCATCATTATATGGAATTGATGAAGTTGATAACCGTCAAGTAAATAAAAATCAGCCATATCTATGCTGATCATATCAAGCAAGCATATTGGCGATTTTATTTATACTTGGGCTACTATTTCTGACAGTGCTATGCATCCATGCTTATGAGGTAATGCGTCTGCATCTCAGGCTAGCATCCTATTGCCACCGCAAACTGGGAATATAATGTAACACATTTTTGTTTCTACACCACGACAGGGGCAAGGTTTAAAATGTGCGATTAATAAATGGCTAAATACAGAATAAATCAATTATATTCAGTGAGTTATAGAACTATAAATGGATAACTTGTATGGACGGTAGGGCAGTGCTATTGCTCATAAAATTGTAAGAAATATTGTCGAGATACCCATATGTCATACATTCATATTTAAGCTCGCAGACGATATTACTATAAAAATTCGACTAATGTTCTAGAAAATATCCAACATCACGCAAATTTATTCACCAATCATATTCAGTATCCGTACAGCTTTATGTAATAATGCTATGATGAAAATGGTCATAACGACAGTGCTTTAACTGCTAGTTTGACTGTCCATTTATTTTTTATTTATCACGATTTACTATCGCCATTATGCCGTCGTAAGCTCACAGGTTATCTATTATATGTCTACTATACACAGCCCCTCAGCAGCCAAGCATGCTAGCTCGTTCGCTCGTACCAGTCGTCAGGCTGTTGCCACTTTATTTATTGGCAGTGTGGTTATGCTAGGATTGTCAGGCTGCGGACAAAAAGGCGATCTATATTTGGCAGACTCTAGTAGTCAAACGATAGAGGGCAGTGCGTCTGTACTGGATAGTACTAGCCATCCACAAGATGCAGCCTTTGCGGGTATCGACGATGATAACTATCAAAGAAACCGCTACCTAGAAGAGCAAATGGTGCTACCTGAGCCTAGTACTGACCCCAACGACTATTAATTGCTAAGCTATTAATCACTAGGCTAATAGTTGTTAAGCTGAGCCAATGGATAGCGGTTAGGTGCTTTTTAATTAACAGTTTAACTAACTGTCGATTTTCTTGCTACTGGATTGGCTACATAGCTTTGCTACCTAAATTTAATTTTCACCCTTGATAATCTGATTATATTAGAGATGTTTATATGAGTCATTCTGAACTACCTGCTGACTTAACCGATTCTACTACTGGCGAATCCGTTACTATCCAAACTGAGCAAGGGCTATATGTTGACCCGAAAGCGTTGAGTGCTCACTTGCCAGCGCTAAGTTATCGCGGCGATGCACTGTATATGGAGCAGGTCAGTATCGATGAGTTGGCAAAACAATATGGCACCCCTTGCTACGTGTATTCAAAGCAAGCAATATTGGACGTTTATCAAGCTTATACTGATAGCTTCGCCAGTCTGAATCATCAAGTATGCTATGCCGTAAAAGCAAACTCTAACCTTGCCGTGCTTGGTGTCTTGGCACAGGCAGGCGCTGGGTTTGATATTGTCTCTCGCGGTGAGTTGATGCGTGTGTTAGCGGCAGGTGGCGCAGCATCACGTGTCGTATTCTCAGGTGTGGGCAAAACGTACAGTGATATCGAATATGCGCTGACTCAAGGTATCGGCTGTTTTAACGTTGAATCTATCAGCGAGCTGACTTTAATCAATGATGTGGCAAAGTCACTTGATAAGCCTGCGCCAATCTCGTTGCGCGTCAACCCTAACGTCGATGCCAAAACCCATCCATATATCTCAACAGGTCTCAAAGACAACAAGTTCGGTATCACTCACGAAGACGCATTAGCGGTCTATCAGCAAGCGGCCGATTTATCACATATCGACATCGTTGGTATTGACTGTCATATTGGCTCGCAATTGACTGAAGTAGAGCCGTTTGTTGCAGCATTAGATAAAGTTATTGAGCTGATACATAGCCTGCGTGACGCAGGTATTGCGTTACAGCATATCGATTTGGGCGGCGGTTTGGGTGTGCGCTATATTGATGAGACGCCTGTATCTATCGATGAGTTTGCTCAAGCCTTATTGCCAAAACTTAGCGGGCTTGGTTTGACTGTGTTCTTTGAGCCAGGTCGAAGTATCGTTGCTAATGCTGGCGTGCTATTGACTCAAGTTGACGTACTCAAGCCGACTGAGCACAAGAACTTTGCCATCGTCGATGCGGCTATGAATGACTTGATTCGCCCTGCGTTATATCAAGCTGAAATGGCTGTTATTCCAAGCACATTACCTAGCGACGGTATCAGTACGGATGGTACGCAGCCGTGGGATATCGTTGGCGCAATTTGTGAGACGGGTGATTTCTTGGCAAAAGACCGCCTACTATCATTGGCTACAGGCGATGTACTTACCATTACAGGTGCAGGTGCTTACGGCTTTACCATGAGCAGTAACTATAACTCACGCCCGCGTGCTAGCGAAGTGATGGTGGCAGGTGAGCATCATCAGCTTATTCGCAAGCGCGAAACGATTGAAGCATTATATGCAGATGAAACATTGTGGCAGGCGCAGTAAGGCGATTAAAGACGAGCCAAAACTATCGCCGTATTTGATGGTTGAAGAGAACCCATTGTGATAATGACAATGGGTTTTTTTATGACTGGATTTTGAGGAAAGCGTTTTTTAATTAAAGCTGATTCTTAATTGAAGGCATGCCTTTAGTTGAAGGCAACATCATTCACAAAAATTAGAGTAGCAAGGAAAACGAGTGCAAGTACTACTCACTGTAGACTAAACAAGTTTGACACCGCTAATCGTATTTTTTGGGATTGGTATTATTATGATTGTATCTGACAGCGTGCTAAGATAAGCCATACATAAAAATAGGATAGGACATCAAAGATATGCTAATAGAGTTTACTAAAATGCATGGGTTGGGTAATGATTTCATGGTCATTGATTTAGTGACCCAGCGCTTAGATTTGACCAAGGATTTGGTGCAGTTATTGGGCGATCGCCATCTAGGTATTGGTTTTGATCAGCTGCTCGTAGTCGAGCCACCCATGCGCCCTGACGTCGATTTCAGTTATCGTATCTTTAATACTGATGGCACCGAAGTCGAACAGTGCGGCAATGGCGCGCGTTGTTTCGCGCGTTTTGTGCAAGCACGTAAACTGTCATTTAAGCAGCGTCTACGCGTTGAGACGGCGAGTGGCATTATTTCCCTGACTACTGATCGTTACGGTTGGGTAGATGTTGATATGGGCAAGCCTAAATTTGAGCCAGATGAGATTCCATTTAGCCCAAGAGCGACGACCAAAATTCAAAACACCTATCATCTTGATGTAAATGGTACGCCGGTACAGCTGTACGTTGCCAATATGGGTAACCCGCACGCTGTGATAAAAGTCGATGACGTACTTGATGCTGAGGTTGAGACTTTAGGCAAAGCAATTGAGTCGCATCCTGCCTTCCCAGAGCGCGTCAATGTGGGCTTTATGCAAGTGATGAATCAGCGCCATATTCGTCTACGTGTGTACGAGCGCGGAGTGGGTGAGACGCAAGCTTGTGGTACAGGCGCGTGTGCAGCAGTAGCCGTTGGTATACGTGAGGGTTGGCTCGATGAGGGTGAGGAAGTTCGCGCACAGCTATATGGTGGCAGCATGATTATCAAGTGGCAGCCAGGTTATTCAGTTACGATGACGGGTCCGACCGCTTTCGTCTATGAAGGCGTATTTAGTCCAGATGGCCTGATGGCACAAGCGGGTCTTAAACCCAATGCTGAAGGCTGATAACTGTTGTTAGGCCAATCGTATAAATACCAAGGATGGTTCTAATATGGTTATGTCTACCAATAAAGACACTCAGGCGGCTAGCTTAGCACCTTGGCTATCTACTGAACTTGCTGCCAGTATAGAGTCAGACGCTGCATTACGAGAGCTACTCGCACCTGTGCATCGTTGGCTCAATACGTTGTCTGTGCGCAACCATTCGCCGCATACTCTGACCGCTTATTTTGCTGGTTTGAATCAACTGGCGTTATTTTTACGTGGTAAGCGTCTAACGTGGACACGCTGTGATAAACGGCAACTGGCCCAGCATATTAGTCAACGTCTCGATGAAGATAAGTTGGCACTTGCCAGTATCCAGCAAGAGCTGTCTGCGATTCGGCATTTCTATGGCTGGATGATTGAAGAAGAGCTAGCACGTATCAACCCAACCACTGGCTATCAGCTGAAGCGTAGTCCTAGACCGCTGCCTTCTATCGCTGATGTCGATTTACTAACTCAGCTACTCGATCAAGAGATGCCTGATACGCCAGAGCAAGCGCGCTTATGGTTACGTGACAAGGCCATGTTTGAACTGCTCTATAGTAGTGGCTTGCGTGTTGGCGAATTGGTTGCACTCGATATGACAGATGTAGACCTGTCTGAGTTACGGGTACGAGTCACGGGTAAGGGTAATAAAACACGCCTAGTGCCATTAGGGATAAAGGCTGCAGAAGCGATTAGTCGTTACCTGCCGCATCGTAACCTATGGGTAGAGCAGATGGATAACGCACTATTCATCAGTGAAAAGCTCGGCACCAGATTATCAACACGGGCAGTGCAACAGCGCTTAAAAGTTGCTGCTACTCGCGCGGGTATTGCCCAAAACATGTATCCACATCTACTGCGTCATTGTTTTGCATCACATATGCTGTCAGGCAGTGGTGACTTGCGCGCCGTACAAGAGATGCTCGGGCATAGTGATATTAGCACCACGCAAATTTATACTCACGTTGATTTTGCAAAATTAACGCAAGTTTATGACCGCGCCCATCCACGAGCAACTCATGCTCAAAATGAAGACTCGCCCTAGCAATTAAGCACGAAATCCACTGAATTTCACAATTTACGCCAAACGATGGCAGTCAAAAATAGGCAGTTTTTGGCGGCCTTGCTCTTGCGCTTGTTTATCTAATGACGCCATGACGATGGCATATTGTTTATCCAACTCGCTATCGTCATAGCTTGCGATAACACTACTATCAAACGCTGTAATGGCTGTATGTCCCCATGTCTGACGGGTACTACCATCTTTATAAAGATGATCACCACCTTGTGCTGCGCCAATGACCATACATTGACTATCTAGAGCACGAGCACGTAACAACAACGACCAGTGCGATTGTCCAGTCAAGTAAGTAAAGGCAGAAGGTGCACTCAATAGTTCAGCACCTGTTTGTCGCAGACGCTGAGCCAATGCTGGGAAGCGCAAATCAAAACATACCATCATACCGAGTTGATAGACTGTATTGCCTACTGCTAGTGGCGCAATTACGGTCTGCGTACCCGGCTCAAAGGTCGCCGCTTCGTTATAGCTGCCATGCTTATCGGCCACAGTTGCGGTAAACAGATGAATCTTGTCGTAGCGTGCGACGCGGGTGCCATCTGGTGCAAACAGTTGGCTCACTTGGCGCAATCTACCATCAGGAACGACAGTACCATCAGGGCGATAATGGCAGGGTAAAGAGCCTGCTAGTACATGGATACCAGCGGTGCGGGCGTAATCTGCTATCGTCGCTGATAAGTCATCAAAACGCTCAGCAGTAGCAGGTTGCTGTCCCATACTACAGCAGTTCTCAGGCAATACAACGAGCTCAGCACCTTGAGCTTGTGCGTCTGTGATAGCGGCTTTGATATCTGCTAGATTATCCTCAACATTCTGCTGACTGTTCATTTGAATAGCAGCGACGTTAAGTTGATGGTTACTTGAATTCATGACAATATTCCTATTGGGTGTGAGCTGTATTGGTCATTTGCCGCAATTTATTTATTATAATATTCTCGCGGTAATGAGCAGACTACTCGTATTTATGGATTGCTCATCCTTGCCGAGACGATAGTCTACTATCGATAGCAAACCAAACGTATCCGGACAAAACATAAATTATCATAGCAAAATTGTGGCAAAAAATGCTATCGTCATGTCCTGATAAGATTTATGTCGTTACCTTTACTGACAGAACAAACACAATATCACTAAGATCGGAGTGCAATAAGCCGCCCATGAGTATGTCGTTCGGATTGGCGACCACGCTGAGCAACTCACAAAAGCTAACCCCGCAAATGCAGCAAGCCATAAAATTGCTGCAGCTCTCTAGTCTTGAGCTCGCACAAGAGGTTCAGGCAAAACTAGATAGTAATCCATTACTTGAACGTATCGAAAACGATGACGAATACGACAGTGGTGACGATGAAATAGAGGAGTGGAGCGAGCCGTTGACGCTTGATAGCTGGAATCAAAGTAGCAGTGACTCATTCGACTCAGTACCTACTAGCGGTACAGAGTACAGTGGCGATAGTAGTGATAGCTTCAGTGATAGTTTGGATAAGCTTCAACAGCCTAATATCGATGATAGTGCAATAGATGTGGATAGCTATAGCAGTTCTGATGCCGATAGCTTTGATATAGGTAGCTTTGACACGGGTAACTATACTTCTACCGCAACAGGCTCTGGCAATAGTAGGGGTGATGAAGATTTCGATAGTTATCAAGGCGGTACATCGTCTACCATTCAAGATCATGTGCGCTGGCAGCTGAACTTTAAGCGTCTATCAGAGGCTGATACGCTGATTGCAGAGTATTTAATAGACTCCATGGATGACATGGGCTTTATTCGAATTGATGTAGATGAGCTACTGCAGAGCTTTGATACGATGGCAAGTTTCTATCAATGGGATGAGCGCGTTGAGAAAGAAGAAGTCTTGACGGTATTACGTATTATCCAGTCCTGTGATCCCATTGGCGTAGGGGCGCGTCATTTAAGCGAGTGCTTATCGATTCAGCTATCAAAACTAGATGCCCACACCGAATATCTACAAGAAGCCCAAGCGTTGCTATCAGCGAGCGAGCATTTAGTCAGTAATAACATTAAAGCACTGACTGAACGCACAGGGCTTGCACCAGAATATATTACACCCGCGCTTACGCTACTACGTACCTTAAACGCTTCGCCAGGGCTGCTGTTTCAGTCTAGCCAGCCTGACTATGCCCAGCCGCCTGAGAGCTACGATATTCCAGATGTGTTGGTCACACCTGTTAGGAATAATAAGACGACAGGTAATTCTGAAGTAGAAGAGGATGGCTGGTATGTGCGTCTCAATCCAGATACCTTACCAAAACTACGCGTAAACCAAGAATATGCCAACTTAGTCAAGCGTGGCGATGATAGTCCTGACAATCAATATCTGCGCGAAAATCTTACCGATGCTCGACTGTTTATTCGTAGTATTGAAGAGCGTAATCAAAATCTACTAAAAGTAGCGACCAGCATTGTACGCTATCAACAAGAGTTCCTGCAGCATGGTGCAACCGCCATGCAACCTTTAATATTAAAGGCAATTGCTGAAGAAGTTGACTTGCATGAGTCTACAGTCTCACGCCTTACCACCAGTAAAACCATCTTGACGCCGCAAGGGTTGTTTTCTTTGAAACACTTCTTCTCATCTCACGTGAGTAGCGCTGATGGAGATATCTCATCGACCGCTATCAGTGCCATGATTAAAAAGCTCATCGCTGACGAAAATCCCAAAAAACCATTATCAGACAGTCGTATCAAAGATGAGCTGTTAGCAGATGGTATCGATATAGCCAGAAGAACCGTCGCCAAATATCGTGAAGCAATGAATATTGGCTCGTCTACTCAGCGCAAACAGAAATACTAATTATCTAAGCTTATCTTTATATAAGGTTAATGGCTACCTGTCTGTACAGTATAAACCAGATATAAAAAATAAAATTTTTTGATTATATAGAAACCAAATAGAAATAATAGGTATTGTTACACTTAATTACAATTTAACGGCTTGCTACTGAGCGATTTTCATGACAAATTAGAGTCATACCAACAACGAAAACCAAGTGCCGATTTATAGTATTTATTTACAACTAATAAAGGAGACGATAAAAGGATACGTCGACACATTACTAGAGGCTTTGGTGTAGTTAGTGGTAAGGCAGGATGATAAGAGCAAGAATGCTACCTCATCTGTTGATTGTAAGTTACAAATAAAAGGACAACAATATGAATGTTTCTATCAGTGGTCATCATATCAGCGTTACAGAAGCTATGGACACAGCAGTACGCGAGAAGCTTGAAAAAGTAGAGCGTCACTTCGATCAGATACAAAGTATTCAAGTGATTTTATCGTTAGACAATAGCGGTGCTAGCGACGGCGGTAAAAAGAGCCATAAAGCTGAAGCAATTATGCGTGTCTCGGGTCAAGAAATGTTTGTCCAAGCGTATGAAGATGATATGTATAAAGCCATTAACGAGATGGCAGACAAGCTAGATAGACAAGTACGTAAGTACAAAACCCGTCAAGAGCGCAAGAAGACTCAGGGTGCAGGACGCGATAGTCGCTATCAGGATCTAACTCCTGCAGAAGCAGTACCAGCAGCATAGTTCGAGTTTAAAAATTTGAACACTATCGTTACAAGCTAGTGAAAGCAGACTAAGAGAATAAAAAATTTATAAGTAGCTGCTGCATTATTTTGTAATTGACATAAAAAAAGACCTCTAACGTGTAATACGTTGAGGTCTTTTTTAGCATTAGTAAACTTAGAACGAAAATGAACTAGCTGTCAGCTCAAGCTTATCTGTCTAAACATTATTAACCACCACCGACGGCTTGTACTACTTCGATATTCATACCTTCTACGATACGTAGTTGAGCAAGCTCGCTTTTTGGCATCAGCTCGCCGTCTACTTCTACAGCGTAACGACCCTGACTAAGACCAAGCTCATTGATAACCAGTTGTACAGTCTGATGAGTGGTTTGCAAACTTTTACCATTGACACTAATGGTGCTCATATTAAATACTCCCTAATGTTTTAAAATTCCTGTTTATCAACTATTCGCTACGTATCTTTTGTTTTATTACTGATAGTTTGTCGCAGCTGATGCAAAGAGCTAAAAATTACAATAATTATTACACAGTTCAGCTAACTGAGTCCTTCAATCGAAAGGCGGAAACGGCAAGCCATAGCCAACCTGCAATCATAAGAACGCCGCCAATAGGCGTAATCGCACCGAACCAGCGCGGTGCACCAAGCGTCATAGCATACAAACTACCAGCAAAAATGATAATGCCAATTTGTAGTAACCAAGCGGTTGTCTGAGTAATATATTTCAAACGAATCAGTAAGCCAACAAGCAATAATCCTAGCGCATGTACGAACAAATACAGCGTTGCCGTATGCCACCATTCAAGTTGTTGGATGCTGACGCGGCCTTCTAAACCATGAGCCCCAAACGCGCCCAGAGCAACAGCAATAGCCATATTAACTGCGGCAATACCGATCCAATTTAACATTGAACAACTCGTATCATCTTAAGGCTACTGAATATCATCTGGCAAAATCACACTATCAATGGTCATCGCATCACGGATTTTGTCCATGGCATTCTTTTCAATCTGACGGACTCGTTCGGCTGAGATAGAGTAAACCGCAGCTAACTCATGCAAAGTAGATTTTTGCTCAGACAACCAACGCTGCTCAACAATATCACGTGAACGATCATCTAAAGTACCCATAGCAGCGATAAGTGCTGATGAGTTATTTTCTTCCCAATCTGCTTCCTCTAACTGCTCAGCTGGATCAATACCATCTTCCAAAAATAGCTGAGGGGCGTAGCGACCATCATCATCGTCGCTTGACTGCGCTTCAAACGAAGCGTCATAAGAGGTTAGACGTGACTCCATCTCTAACACTTGCTTGCGCGTAACATTTAAGTCATTAGCGATAGCGTCCGCTTCTTCTAGTGTCAGCTGATTATTGGTCTTCTTAAGGCTACGCAAGTTAAAGAACAGTTTACGATGAGCCTTGGTGGTCGCAACCTTGACGATACGCCAGTTGCGAATCACGAACTCATGAATTTCAGCTTTGATCCAATGTACGGCAAACGATACCAAACGTACGCCTTTATTCGGGTCAAAACGTTTAACTGCTTTCATTAATCCTAAGTTACCTTCTTGGATTAAATCCGCTTGTGGCAATCCATAGCCCGAGTAACTACGTGCGATATGAATCACAAAACGTAGATGCGACATCACTAGTAGTCGAGCGGCTTCGACATCACCTTCATCATAATAGCGATGCGCCAGCTCTTGCTCTTGTATCGGCGTTAAGATTGGGATTTGATGGACAGTATTGATATACGCACCCAAGTTGACCCCTGGCGCTGACAGGTGAGTTGGCATAGCTGGTACTAAGTCACGCGTACTGGTATTGCCTAATGTACTCGCGTCATAAGGTGGTCGCTGAGCAGCGGCTTTTAATGCAGCATCGCGTGCATCGTTTTTTATAGGAGCTGAGCCATCTTTTTTATTTGTATTTACAGCATCAGTAGAAGTATTAGCCATATTCTTGACCTTGGTTAAATAGTTAAGCAAATAGTCAGATAAAAATCTTTATGATTTAATTGTAAAGGATAGCAGCGCTTAGTTGCTATCAGTTTTGGTAATGATGAAGTGATATATTGTAGCGAAACGCTGTGATGATGTGCCATCAACTGACGAGTGGTCAGTAACTTCATTGACCACTAGCTTTAAATAATCTGCCGACTGTGATTGCTGACTTTGTCTACAAAACGCTGTGATATCAGCTTGTGAGTTAGGGTCGGTTGCAACCACATATAACGAATCACCAACTGTTACGTCACGTAATGCGACCTTAGTTTTTAACAATGGCATCGGGCATGCAAGACCGCGTCCATCAACAAAACCTTTTATATCTAGTTCAGATTGCGCTATAGCTACATTATCTGAGCTATGACTTTCAATCGGTAGCAGCTCTAGCAAACTCGCAATGTCGTTCTGCTGTGCATCAGTCAAATTCGCTGATAACTGTATAGAATGCGACACACGTTTGATGACTAATTCACTAGCAGCGGGCATAAATTAAACCTTGTAGATATCTATATTTTAATTTGTTTTATTAATAATAGGCTTTGATATTGAGTACGAACATAGTCCATCAATTATAAATTATGAGGTCGTCATCACAGTCATCTAAACCTACTATCATTGTTGCTTATTATACCAAATAGACAATGTATAGTTGCAGTTGAATATAATCAACGCTGTATTCGGTTCACTAGAATCATATAACCAAGAGTTGCACGATTAGCAGTTGCTCGATTAATAGTTATACGATTGAGACTTACTGCATAAATAATATCCCAATGAATAATTACACAGCCATGTTGCGCAATCGTGACGGGTGGCTAAGTTATTGGTAGTTAAGTTCATTGTAGAATTGACCTTGGATAAACAAGCTCGTATAGTCGAAAAGACGTCGTTGATTATCTTATAGGATATGCACTTGTACCAGGCTAATAGAACGAAGCGACCTGACAGCAACAGCTCTTTAGTAGCCAAAAGCTCCGTAGGTTTGCCACTTATGTTATCTAGGCGAAAAGGTAAAGGTCATTTTATGAGTTTAACTTTGCTAAATAACGTCAAGGTAGGGCTGTCAATGATGCTACTAGCCATGGCTAGCGGTGCATATAGTCAAGAGAGTCAAACGCTGCCATTGGCTGATAGCTCGTGGCAAGTCACAGATCCGCAAACGCTAGAGCTACCAAATTTGCGCGGACAAGGCTTGAGCTTTGCTGAGCAATATCAGAATAAAATGCTTGGCGAGTGGTCATTACAGAATATCAATGGCCGTGTCAGAATGGAACATGATCCTTGGGTACAAGAAACGATAAAAGACATGACATGGCGTCTCAATGCCCAAGCTCGGCAGCAAGCACCACTTGGCGTTGTTATCATTGATAACCCTAGTATCAATGCTTTTGCAGCGCCTGGTGGTGTAATCGGTATCAATACTGGGACGATACTGTCAGCTAGTAGCATGGATGAGCTGGCGAGCGTCGTCGCGCATGAAGTCGCACATATCAGTCAACGACACTACGAAAGCGGCGCTGACGAACGTAAAAAAGCCTTGCTGATGCAGCTAGGCGGTATGCTAGCTGCGATTGCTGCCTCAGCTGTCGATGGTGATGCCGCTGCAGCTGTGATGATGGGCAGTCAGACAGCCTCTATGAATAGCAGCATGGCCTTTAGCCGCAGTAATGAACGTGAGGCTGACCGAGTAGGGATGCAGATTATGACCCAAGCGGGTTATGATCCTCGGGCGATGCCACGGTTCTTTGCCACGATGAATCAACAGAGTCAGTTGAACCAAGTTGAGAATCAATTCTTACCGAGCTTTGTACGCTCACATCCTCTGAGTAACGAGCGGTTGAGCGAGTCACAAAGTCGCGCTCAGCAATATCCAGCGCTCTCATTGAGCCAACAGCAGCGCCATCAAGCATTGTTTGATTTGTTGTATTGGCGCGTGCAAGTGACTGGTAAACATGCATCCGAAGTCACACTGACAACGGCCGCTAAAAACAGTCTCGGGGCCAAACTTGCGCTAATGCATTGGTATGGAGAGCAGCAGCGCTTTACAGATGCTAATAAAGTGTTGGCTGAGATAAATGCGTTATCAAATACGCAGCGTCAGAATTTAGAGCCTCTATTGTCGATTACCCACAGTCAGTTATTGAGTGAACAAGGTAAGTGGCAACAAACCGTAGATGTCTTAGAGAGCCAGCAGCGTCTATATCCTGAGCGCCGTGACTTACGTCTTTATCTGGCCGAAGCGCTGACTAATAGTAATCAACCTATAAAAGCCCAAGCGCTGTTGAAGCCACTAACAGAACAGCAGCCAAGCGATCGTTATGCATGGCAAAGCTTGCAACTCGCCAATGAAAAACTTGCTAAGACCACCACCTCACCACAACTAGCCAATATCGCAACAATTAATGCATTGCGCTATCGCAGTTATGATCAGCTATGGAATGGGCGTTATGAGAGTGCGCTGACCTCTTTGACACAGGCCAAACAGTTGACGGAAAATCTACAAACCACAGATCAGGCCAATAGTGCGCGTCCGTTATTGGCCAATATTAATGCAGAACTCAAAGCAATAAAAACCGCCAAAGACTTTAAGCCCTAGGCGGTTATTTATAAAGATTAGCCTGCCAATCAATAGCAAGTGCTAGCCTTGTAGCGCGTCTTTAACCATTTTAGAAATCAAAGCAGGATCAGCACGGCCAGCTGTTTTATTCTTCAAAACACCCATGACGCTGCCCATATCACGCATAGACGTAGCACCTTGCTCAGCGATTTCAGCATTTACCAATGCCATAATCTCGTCTTGATTCATTTGCTGCGGCATAAACTCGTTGATGATATCAATCTCAAACTGCTCTTTGGTAGCCAAATCATCACGGCCATTTTCTGTAAAGATAGTTAGTGATTCTTGACGCTGCTTTAGCTGCTTTTGCAAAACTTCTAATACTTGCGCATCATCAAGCTCTGTCTGACGGTCAATCTCGATTTGTTTCACTACTGACTGTACATTGCGCAGTACTTTAACGCGCTCAAGCTCACGAGCTTTCATTGAAACTTTGATATTGTCTGATAACGTCTGTTTAAGTTGGCTCACTGCTATTATCCTTATCGATCTGTTAAATGCTATTCGTTAGAGGTTGTTTGTTAAATTTTTAGAACGAAACCTGCTGATAGTGGTTTTAATAAAAAATTATGTCAGCAGTAATAACAAAAATTGTAGCATAAAAAACGCCACTGATATCGATTGATAACAGTGGCGTTAGTGTAGCGCTTGTACTTAGCTAATCAGATTACTGATTAGTACATACGAGTGGTACGAATAGTTTCGCGTTGTA
The DNA here is from genome assembly GCF_050268505.1 of Psychrobacter sp. NPDC078409. Classification (NCBI taxonomy): domain Bacteria; kingdom Pseudomonadati; phylum Pseudomonadota; class Gammaproteobacteria; order Moraxellales; family Moraxellaceae; genus Psychrobacter; species Psychrobacter sp. NPDC078409. The sequence continues at coordinate 263,009 of NZ_JBNNGW010000003.1, read as the reverse complement.
ACTTCTTCTTATAACGCTTTACGGCAGCAGCTTTTTTACGCTTACGTACTTGCGTTGGTTTTTCATAAAACTCACGCTTACGTACGTCTGATAATACACCAGCTTTTTCACAAGCACGTTTGAAACGACGGATAGCGATATCAACTGGTTCGTTTTCTTTAACCTTAACTGCAGGCATGAAGACTCCTCGATTAGGATGAGATATAAGGGCATTAGTTTGGCTGTGTATTAGTATTTAGCCGTAATATCTCAAGATTACAGGCATCAGCTCAAACTAGGACAATTCTCACGCATTAGCGTAAGGGCAGGTATTTTAATAAAAAATACCAACAAAGTCAATGATTTTAAGCATTTATTGCCGATAAGGTATTCAATTAAATAGCTATTTGAATTTGGCTCTCAAACTATGAATTCGACATATATACAACGCTTTATCAATAAAAAATCCCTACCGTCTATAACGGTTTGATTGGAGTTTATGCTATGATAATTCCCATATTATAGTAAGCCTATGAACCGTTTTGTGTGTATTTTATTGAGGATGTTGGAATGAAAAAAACAGTATTTAACACGGCATTAAGCACCGCACTTATCGTAGCTTTAGGTGTGAGCGTGAGCGCTTGTAGTGGCGGCGAAGAGCATGAAGAAGTAATGGCAATCGATCGCGTTGACGAAGCTGCTGAGCTTGCCATCAAAAATGCGCCACCAGCTGAAGAAATGGAATTCCCAGAGACAGCACCGATGCCAGCGACCGATGCAGCTGGTACAGAAGCTGACGGTACAGCTACTGCTGAAGCAGAAACGGCTGACGCTGATACTGCAGAAGCAGCAGCTACCGATAGTACGGATACAGCCGCTGCTCCTACTGACAGCGCTGATATGGCGGCTACTGACGATACAGCTGCAGCCACTGCTGAGTAATGTAGTGGTCCATTGATCATTAGCTCAATGGACTATTAAACAGTCGTTGGTCGTATATGTAAGTAATTTAAGCTTATATAGCGCGTCACTAATTGATTGCAGACTGATTAAGTAAGGGTAAAACCATGATTGATATACAACCGTATATGAACAAGCTGAAATTGTCTGTAATCAGCATGAGTGTGGTATTTGCAGTGAGTGCTTGTAGCGGTGATAATACAGCTAAGGAAGAGTCCGCAGCAGCCAATGAACCAGCTACCGCTGTAGAAGAAACAGCTGTAGCAGAAACCGAAGGCACGACGCCTGAGTCTATGGTTGATCTAGAAACAGATACCCAACCAAAAGCAGCAACAGAATCTGCCGACATAGTAGATGAAGCAGCGGCAACACCTGAAACTGATTCTGTTCCTGAAGTGTTGGCCGCAGATGCAGGTGCCAAGCTATATGAATCAAACTGTCAGGTCTGTCATGCTGCAGGTTTGCTCGATGCGCCAAAGTATGGTGATACAGCGGCTTGGACAGCTCGTTTGACCAAAGACAAAGAGACGCTATATATGCACTCGGCTAAAGGCTTTAATAAAATGCCAGCACAAGCGGTAAATGGTGTGACCGAAGCACAAGTTAAAGCGGCTGTTGATTATATGCTAGCGTCGGTAAGCTAGTACGGTATATATAGAGTATGTCAGCTATTGAAATTTGCTAAACTGGCCGTCATTGTGACTGACAATGACGGTTTTTTTATGCACATTTTTTGTCATACCAATCTTAAAATATGACAGCTGTACCAAGCGAATTCGTGTTACTAGAGATAATTTGTGGTTTGTTATATTCGTTATCCAATTTCTCAAAATGATGTAAGATAAACGTGCGATAAAAATAGCACGAAAACGAAGTATAAAGGCAAAAGTATGAAGGTATTGGGTTTAGAGACCTCTTGTGATGAAACAGGGCTAGCGATTTTTGATAGTGAGCAAATAAATAGCGACAACCAAGGTTTGGTCGGGCAAGTACTGTACTCTCAGATTGAGCTGCACGCACTTTATGGCGGCGTTGTGCCTGAGCTTGCCAGTCGCGATCATATTCGTAAGCTAGTGCCGTTACTCAACGAGCTGCTAGAACAATGCAATATGAAAAAAAGTGAGATCGATGCAATTGCTTATACTAAAGGGCCTGGACTTATTGGTGCATTGATGACGGGCGCACTGTTTGGTCGTAGCTTGGCATATGGTTTGGATATTCCAGCGATTGGTATTCATCATATGGAAGGGCATCTTTTGGCACCGCTTATGGGTGCAAACCCTCCGGCGTTTCCTTTTGTCTCGCTACTAGTATCTGGTGGGCACACGTTACTCATTGCTGCTCACGGTGTTGGACAATATGAGATATTGGGTGAGTCGATAGATGACGCGGCGGGTGAGTGCTTTGATAAAGCGGCTAAGATGTTAGGTTTACCTTATCCTGGCGGCCCTAATATTGCCAAACTGGCAGAAACTGGTAATCCTGACACTTACACACTCCCAAGACCAATGCTACATCGGGGTCTAGACTTTTCGTTTAGTGGTATGAAAACAGCCGTGCATAATCTTATTAAAGATACGCCACATTCAGGAGGGTCGGGTAATGGCGCTGATAGCGATCCACAGATTCGTGCTGATATTGCCGCTAGCTTTCAGCATGCAGTGGTCGACACGCTAGTGAAGAAGTGCGTCAAAGCACTCAAGCAAGCACATATGAGCCGCTTAGTGATTGCGGGCGGGGTCAGTGCCAATACTCATTTGCGCGAGACGTTAGAAGCGGAACTGGCTAAGATCAATGCAACGGTTCATTATGCACCGCCTGCGCTATGTACGGACAATGGCGCGATGATTGCTTATGCAGGTTTTGAGCGCTTGCAAGCAGGACAGTCTGATGATTTGGCCGTTAGCTGTATTCCGCGTTGGCCGATGACAGAATTACCAGCCGTATAAATGAGCATTTGGTCCAACACGTTTATATGAATTAAGGATAGTCTATGCAGTGGCTTGCGATTGGTTTAGGAGCAGCATTTGGTGCTTGCCTGCGAGCTTGGCTATCGCGTTTTAATGTCTTGCACGGTTGGGTGCCACTCGGTACCCTGAGCGCCAATATCTTAGGAGGACTGCTGATAGGGCTGGCGCTAGTGTGGTTTGAGCGTATGGGTAGCAACTTATCTGATCATGTGCGCGTGTTCGTGATTACAGGATTTTTGGGCGGATTGACTACATTTAGCACGTTTAGTGCAGAGGTATTTGGCTTTATCCATGACGGGCGGCTGCTAGCAGGTTTAGCGCTCATCGGCTTACACGTTGGGCTGACTTTACTGGCAACCGCGCTTGGCTTTTATTTCTTTAAGTGCGTACTTTGAGCTTGTATCGATATCACCTGCTTAATGAGTGGTCTGATTTAAGTGGTTACCGAAATACAGTCTGTTTTAAATGGTCTGTTAATGAGTCTAGAGGGCATAATGACTGGTTCCGCTGGGGTATAGCCAAAAAGACACATCGTGTTCATTGATTATTAAAGAGCTAAATCAATATTCACAGGTTTTCATTTAACCCAAAATCAGCCAATGTTTTTGAATTATTGTTAAGAACAACTTTTACAAATTCAGGATCAATCTTTAAAAACAAATCAAGAGCATCTTTTATTTTCCAATAATTATCTTCAGGTTTCTTAATAATAATTTCCAGATGCTCCTTCAATAGAGGTATATATTCATAAAATCCTTCACGAAGGATTAGATAAAATACTCTACTAATCTCAAATGATTGTAAGTTAGAATCTTTAATAATCTTGGATATGGGTTCGAATATCTCTTGTCTTGCTTTAGCCCCTTGTCCTAAGTCTGATAAGCTAGCCCAGTAACTGATAATGCTATCCAGTACATGTTTATATGTATCATCATAACCGTGCAAGCGATGTTGGATCATTCCTTGTAAACGATTATTCATTAAAAGACTTCTAAGAGTATTGAATCCTTCTCTAACACCCCAAGATGTTAATAATCTGGAGACATCAAATAAAAGAGATTCATCATCGACCTTTAGTAGTGCTATCAATTTCTTAAGACGCTCTATGGGTACATCTTCTAAATCTATTTCGTCTGGTATTTCAGTATAATCCACGTTGTCTGGAATACTGTACAGTAGAGTATCTATCTCGCTTTTATTCATTTTATGACCTTGCAATTAGCTTGTGTATTTTGATGATTTTTTACCATAACGTCCTTTTTTAGAGTATGTTCGACTCCTGTATAGCGCACCAATCACGAATTGATAATAGCCAAAGCTTTTTCACTTTCAGGCTCTAATGCTAGCAGCTTAGCAGCATAATACTTCTTTTGATCTTCAGTCAGCACAATTTCAGGTGGTTCACCAAAATCTAAAATAGAATTTAATATGGAAGTATCGTTCGAATCTAGCTCATGAGCTTTGATAAAATAAAATAAAGCAGATAGTTGAGCACCGTGTATAAAAAATAAATGAGATGAACATAGTACTCCCAAGTGTTTATACCAAAGAGGAGTGTTTTTTCCCCTTGCAACTTCAGCTAAAAGAGTTACCAAATAAACCCCATAATCATCAGCATTGTGTATCACGAAGGTCGTTAAATCATCTTCATCTAACGCCGAAATATAATCTAGTATTTTGTTTCGTGGCAGAAAACGTGATAATTGATAGTTTTCCATTTTAATTTCCAGTAATTCCATTACAAGTAATATCGCTTATACTGAATAAAAATAATACTCTAAAATGATCTAAAAGCTCACTACATGTACATCATGAAGTACACTGTGACTATTTCAATCAGTTAAAACGTTGATCCCACTAGCTCACAGCCTTATGTTCAAGTCCTCACTAGGGGACCGAACCAGTGAAGGAACCTGATTGGTTCGGTGTAGGTATATTTTAAAATGAATCCTTCTAGCATTACCGTTTCTACTAGCACGATTAATGACTCCTCTTTCAGAGAAGATTAACATGAGTAATATGCAACGATTGAAATCAGCACTGTTAAATAAAAGTAACGGTAAATGGTATCAGCGCGATAAGCTATACACAGGCATTATCTTCTTTGATAAACCTGACCATCAACTTGAAGCTTATGAGGTCAAAAATGGAGAGATTATCAGGCCTTATGTATCACCCTGTCAGAGAGGACTATCTTCGCCTATCCAAATAGATTCTACAGAGTTCTGTAATGAGATTGATGATATATATGGTTCTCGTGGAATACCACAACTCTATAAGAATAAGCTGTATCAAGGTATGTCTTATACCTTTGTAGAAGGTAGGTGCAACCTAGAGTTATATACTCACGAAGACGGCATATCCGAAAATCGAATTGACTGGAATACTCTTTCGTATGAACCAAAAGAATTTTTATTAAATTATTGCGATAATGGAGTGATGCACTCTTACGATGTACATTCAACTGAAATAAATTTCAATTATTATAGTTCTGTTTGCGGAGAAAACAATGATGAAAAGGTTGGCATAAGATACACTGAACCGTTGAACAGAATTAGCTATTTTGAAGTCGCAGGCAATACCTTAATCACAAAATCTTATATGGAAAGTCCTATATCTGTGCCTGACGTGTATAGAATATTGAGTAATTATAAGAGATTTATATTTGGCAAGTCTATACGATTAGATATAGATAAAAGCTTCATACAAGACTTATTCAATATATGGGTCAAAAATAACAGCTTTGAACATATTGAAAGCATGTCTCTTAATGGACTAGATGGCTTAGAGGATTTCGATTACTTTTTTAATAAACAAGTATTTGGAAAATTAAAAGAGGTTCGTTTAGATAAGATAACTTCAGCGAAGCAAATAAATCGACTCAAATACCACATGCCCGATACCAATATCGTAATACTGAATTATTAATTGTTTGAAGCACTAAAATTAAGTCATCTGTATTTTAAGGTAGTAATAAATTGATTTACCTAATTCTAGACGTACATTATAAAGAAGGCCAAGAAACCGACGCTGTTACAGCAACTGTTGCAGGTATCCGCTTCGAAGGCATTAAGCAATCACGTATTCTAAATGAATATACTGTAGAAGTTAATGACGTTGCGCCTTATGAGTCAGGTCAGTTCTATAAACGAGAAATGCCTTGCTTACTGGCTTTGATTAACCAGATTGACGAACCTTTTGATGTAATTATCATAGACGGCTATGTATTTCTGGATAGTGTTGGCAAAGCAGGATTAGGCAAATATCTGTATGATCACCTAGCTAATACAAAGCCCATCATCGGTATCGCTAAAAATCATTTTTATGACATTACAGAAGACTATGCCGTTTGGCGAGGGATAAGTAAGCGCCCTCTATATGTCACCAGTATTGGTATAAATATTACAACGGCGAAAAAGATGGTCAGTGAAATGGAAGGTGAACATCGAATACCTAAAATGGTCGCTGATGTAGATAAACTAGGCCGTGTCATAAATTAGAACAGCTATACCTATTGAAAGAATTTGGACTACAGCCAAACATTAACTAGGGAACCGCCCTTCTTCCCATAACGAGTGTTATGACAAATAAAGCTCTAAACCGGCTTCACTATCCCTTCCAATAAACTGGCAAACCCTTGCATATAAGCAATATCTTGACTAGAAGTACGTGTCGCTGCGTATAGCTGACAATGCACACCCTCTCCTAGTGGTCGTGATACGACCCAGCCTTTTTTCTCGTACTCAGCAACCACCCAATCAGGCAATGCTGCTACGCCGCGTTCACTAGCAACCAACTGAATTAGCATCGCGGTCAGCTCTGTCGTACGAACACTCTCAAAGCTTACTTGTGCTGGCGTCATAAAATTAGCAATGATGTCGAGACGCTTGGCCTCTACTGGATAGGCAATTAATGTCTCATTAATCAAATCATCAGGGTCAATAAATTTTTGAGCAGCTAAATCATGCGTTGGTGAAAGCACCAAACGACTCTCGTACTCAAACAATGGCTGATAGCTGATACCGTCGAGCGGTAAATCACTGGTAGTGATAAGCAGATCAATATCACCTTCCATGAGTAGATGATGCGGCTCAGGCTCAAACCCTGTGGCAAAGTCTAGCTCAACATCTGACCACTCACGGCGATAGTGGTTCAGTATTGGCATGAGCCAATCAAAGCAGCTATGGCACTCTGATGCTAGGCGTAATCTACCTGCTTGACCATGTGCTAAGCGTTTAAGGTTAGATTTGGTACGAGTTACTTGCGGTAGGATATTGTCTGCCAATGCCAATACTGCTTTACCTGCTGGCGTAAAACTAAGTGGGCGCGTCCGACGATTGACCAAACTGATGTCGTAATAGTTCTCAAGCTCTTTTAATTGATGCGAAACGGCCGAGGCAGTAACGTGCAGCTCATCCGCCGCTGCTGCAAGTGAACCATGCGCTCGTAGCGCGGTTAATGTATTAAGATGACGTAGCTCAAGCATAATATAACCTAACCGCTAAGGTGAGAAAAATTCATTATAGTCAATATAGCGCTGACTTTCACTCATAGTCCATTATTAATAAGCAGTTAATAAGCAATTAGTCAGCAATTAACATCTAGCGCTTGCGTAACAACAACTGTGAGATAACGACCAATACTAGTGAAGCAACCAACAATAACGTACCAATTGCGTTGACTTCGGGCTTGAGTCCTACGCGAACCATAGAATAAATGCGCAGCGGTAAAATCTCATAGCTAGGCCCTGTAACAAAGGTCGATACCACTACATCATCTAGCGATAAAGTGAAAGCTAGCAACCAACCTGCCATGACGGCTGGTAAAATAACTGGAATCAATACGGTGCGCACCATAGTTGATTCGTTAGCCCCCAAGTCGCGTGCCGCTTCCATTAAGCGCTCATCCAAGCTACTCAATCGTGCAAAGACGGTAATCACAACAAACGGCAGGCAAAAAGTAATGTGCGCCAATAGCAGTGAGACAAAGCCCAATTGCAAACCAATCAGTAAGAACAATGCTAATAACGAGATAGCTAATACAATCTCAGGCGACATCATAAGTACAAACAGTAGCCCATTTAGTAAGCCTTTACCACGAAAATTATAACGGTGTAACGCCAGCGCTGTAAGCGTGCCTATCAAAGTTGAGACGGTGGCTGCCACCAACCCTAAGACAATCGAGTGCCAAAATGCATCGAGCATCGCTTGGTTGTTAAATAGCGATTCGTACCACTTTAAGCTAAAGCCGCCCCAGTTATAACCGATTTTTGACTTATTAAAGGACATTACCACTAAGACAATGATGGGCAGGTACAACAAGGCATAAATCAGTCCGAGATAGCCTTTAGCAGCGATACTACCAATCTTGAGCAGACGAGTTTTGTTGTTCGGTGAGCTATAAGACATTAGGCCACCTCGTTAAAGTCAGTCTTGCCAATGCGGCGGCTACTGGCACGGTAAGCAAGTAATAATACTGCCATCGCTAGTGTCAATAAAACGCTAGCTGCCGCGCCAAAGGGCCAGTCACGCGCATCCAGAAATTGGTTTTTAATAATATTACCGACCAATAAGTTACGAGAACCACCCAAGATATCTGCCACATAAAACATGCCCATTGCAGGCAATAGCACGAGTAGCACACCAGAAATAATACCAGGTGTCGTTAATGGCAATACCACATGCCAAAAGGTCTGTGTTTTAGTTGCACCCAAATCCTGAGAAGCCAGTAGCATGTCATTACGCAAGTCGGTAAATACTGCATATAGTGGCAGTACCATAAAAGGGAACAGCAAGTAGGTTAGTCCTGCGATCACTGCGCCTTGGGTATATAAAATATCGATAGGCGTATCAATCACACCGATGGCTAATAGCGATTTGTTAATCAAACCATTGTTAGCAAAGAGCAGCTTTAATGCATACGTTCGTACCAAAGAATTGGTCCAAAATGGCAGTATCAGTAGTAGCATCAGTAATGGCTGCCAACGTACTTTTGCTTTGGATATTAGCCATGCAAAAGGGTAGCCCAGCAGCAAGCAGATAACCGTTGTGATACCTGCCATCCATAATGAGTGGACAAATACCTCAAAATACAACGGATCAATCATCCGCACATAGCTGTCGATGCTAACAGGCAAACTAATAAAGGCGCTGCTATCACGGGTCAAAAAACTGACAGCGATGACTAGGATATTTGGTAATAGTGCAAATATCAGTAGCCAACCCCAGATTAGCCAAAGTGTGGTGGTACGAAATGGACTTTTACTGCCTAAGTGGTTGCGAGCCATCAGCTACCATCCTTTTGTGCAGTTATGTCGGGCACAGCTTCAGAGTCTTCTGGCAACACCCATTCCCAGCCATCCACCCATGAGACTTTGACGCCCTCGTTTAGTTTGTAATCAAAGCTCGGGTCGTCCTCATCAAAAAACTCAGAGGCCTTAATGATATGACCATTTGCCAGTTCGATAATCGAGTCTAAGGTGCTGCCTTTATAGTTACTCTCGATGACACGGCCCAACAGTCCGCTATGCTCGTTATCCTTTGGATCATATATTCGTAAGTCTTCCGGGCGTAGTAGTAAATTGACGATATCGCCCACTTGTACATCATTGGCAAAATTGGGACGACGTAAGTTGCGTAAGGTGGTCGGCCCTGCTTGCGCCTGTGCTTCACAGACTTCGACCTCGATACGTCCGTTGGTCACTTTACCATCGCGATCTGGCTGGTCTGGATGAACACCTTTGACCTCAGCTCTGAACAAATTGGTCTCGCCGATGAATTTTGCAGTAAACAAATTGGCAGGGGTTTCATAGATCTCGATAGGCGTACCGATTTGCTGGAACGTGCCGTCTTTCATCACGGCAATACGGTCTGACATCGAGAGCGCTTCTTCTTGGTCATGAGTCACGAAGACAAAGGTGATGCCTAGCTCACGCTGCAGACGCTTAAGCTCGGACTGCATTTGCAGGCGCAGTTTGTGATCGAGTGCGGATAATGGTTCATCAAGCAATAGCAGTTTAGGACGATTAATCACTGCACGTGCAATCGCAACTCGTTGCTGCTGACCTCCAGACAAATCTTGCGGCTTACGGTTGGCTAAATGTTCTAGCTGTACCATCGCTAGCATCTCGCTAACACGTCTTTGGATTTCATCTTTTGGGACTTTCTTTAGCTTTAGACCATAAGCCACGTTTTGGGCGACGCTCATGTGAGGGAACAGCGCATACTGCTGAAATACGGTATTGACCGGACGTTTATCAGCGGACAATCCCGCCATCTGTACGCCATCCAAATATATCGCCCCAGCATTAGGCTGTTCAAAGCCTGCAATCAAGCGTAGTAATGTCGTCTTACCACAGCCTGATGGGCCAAGTAACGTCAGAAACTCACCATGCTTGATATCAAGGTTAATGTCTTTTAGGACTTCGGTTTGATCATAAGTCTTCTTCAGACCAGTCAGTTGCAGCAGCACCTGATCATCATGAGGTGACGCAGAGGTGTTATGCGTATTTTGAGATAAATCGGTCATAATATCTGTTCCTAAGCGTCTAACATCTATATGCAGCTGGCTGTCATTATAGGGATTGGCATGAGCGTAAGCACGATTTGATTACGGTCTAAATGCTGCCTGAGTGCTGCGTATTATAACAAACCCTTGATATAAGTCAGTGCAAGTTCGTTATAAGTTACGCGAGTCATACTGTCGTAGCAGCGATATATACAGCTGTATTTTTAGATGTGACTACATTCACCTAGCGATATTTAGACAAATTTTTTTACCGTTTTTTGGTTTTTATTCCTATACAATCACGTTATGGCTGACAAACATGATTAGCCTGATAGTTTGGCGATAAATAGCCAATCTATGCTTGAATACATGTATGCAAAACAGCTTATAACTCTAATATTATTGATGATAAAGGATCTCTCATGCCTACCGATATACGTCCAACCACAGGTCAAGAAGCGCTTGAGCTTTTAAAAGCAGGTAATGCACGCTACGTTGATAGCCTCACCAGTACCGATGAGTATATGCAGCGCCGTCCAGAGTTGGTCAAGGATCAAAATCCATTGGCTATTATTTTGGGTTGTTCAGATGCACGAGTACCCGTTGAGATTGTTTTTGATCAAGGGTTGGGAGATTTGTTTGTTATACGAGTCGCGGGTAACGTGGTTGCACCATCACAGATTGGTTCAATCGAGTTTGCAGCCGAAGCCTTTGGTACGCAATTGGTAGTGGTACTTGGACATTCAAAATGCGGCGCTGTCACGGCTTGCGTTGAGACATTGATTAACCCTGAGCAGAACTATTCACCTAACTTGCAATCTATCGTTGATCGTATTCGCCCAAGCGTTTATAACTTGCACGAACTGGCAACTGCTAATGGTCAAGACGTCGATGCAGACGAGCTGGTCGATCGCTCTATCCGCGCGAACGTACGTATGTCAGTCAGTCAGCTAAAGCATGGCTCACGTGCATTAGAGGACTTAACCAATAGTGGTCAGCTATTGGTAGTCGGCGCTGAGTATGACTTAGAGACAGGAAAAGTGCGTTTTTTAGATAGCTAGTCAGTCTTAGAGAGCTTTAGATAACTAGCTAGTTAGGGTATAAAGACGAACATACTTTGTTCATATTCTTACAAAACCCTATCAGTTATTTTGCCATTTTTTATTATGATAAGAGAACGACGCAAATTACGACAATCGTGATTTGCGTGTTTTTGCCTTTATTTTCTGAATTATATTAGGATAATTATGTCTACTTCATCTAACAATAATAACGACGCAATAGACCAGCCTGCTAGCAGCGTTAATACTGATGGTGTTCAGCCAATTTCATCAAAGACGACCGGTTTTACTTTTAACCACACCATGCTGCGTGTCAAAGACCCAGTGAAATCGCTTGAGTTTTATACTGGCGTTTTGGGTATGACCTTGCTTGCCGTTAAGAAGTTCCCTGACATGGGATTCGATTTATATTTCTTGGCTAAGTTGACCGAGAGCGAGCGCGAAAACCTGCCAACTGGCGATGATCTAGAAATCTTTGCTTTCCGTCAGCGTGGTATTTTGGAGTTGACGCATAACTACGGCACCGAAACCAAGGCTGATTTTAGCTATCATGACGGCAATCAAGATCCGCAAGGTTTTGGTCATATTTGTTTTAGCGTTCCAAGCTTGGATGAAGCGGTTGCTTGGTTTGATAAAAATGACGTCGAATTTAAAAAGCGTCCAGAAGATGGCAGCATGAAAAATATTGCTTTTATCAAGGACGTTGATGGCTATTGGATCGAAATCGTACAAGCTGATTTGATGTCATAACTGGCAAAGAAGCAGTGAGATTTTCATTTGTTTATCCCCTTAAACACGCGCTAAGACAGCAATAGGAGCAACCCTTTATGCCCACCCCCGACGTGAGTCGCATATCGAATACTCTAACCGATGGTGTGACCATCTATCAACAAGTGGTCTATACCACGCAAGACTTGGCAAGTGGCTTTATTGAGCGCATTCCATATTTTGTGGCGGCGCTCATTGTGTTGGGGATTTTTTGGCTATTGTCGATTATTTTCAAAAAAGTAGTGCATAAAACCTTAGGCGCGCGCGTGCGTCATCAAAATTTGGTGAAGGTGTTTCAGCGGATAGGTGGGGCACTTATTCTGTTTATTGGCTTTATGATCGCCATGGTTGTTGCTATTCCAGGATTTACACCAGCTAAGCTAATCGGCGCACTAGGTATTGGTTCTGTGGCTATCGGTTTTGCTTTTAAAGATATCTTTCAAAACTTGCTCTCTGGTATTTTGCTCCTGATTTCAGAGCCGTTTCGTATCGGTGATCAGATTGTCTCAGGCGACTATGAAGGAACGGTCGAAGATATTAAAATCCGCGCAACCACTATCAGGACTTATGATGGCAGGCAAGTAGTGATTCCAAATTCAGATCTCTATACTTCAGCATTGACCGTCAATACCGCTTATAAGCAGCGCCGTCTACAAGTCGCAGTTGGTATTGGTTATGAAGATGACATCGAAGCGGCCAAAGCTGAGATTATAAAAGCATTGGATAAGATAGAGAGTGTCTCAAAGAAAGCAACACCAAGCGTGATTGCTACTGGTTTTGGCGGTTCGTCCATTGATCTAATGGTACGTTGGTTTATCGAAGATGGTACGCAAGCTAATAAGGTTGCCTCGATTCATCAAGTAATTGTAGGTATCAAAAACTCATTGGATGCAGCGGGCGTAAATATTCCCTTCCCAATACGTACGATCGATTTGAGTGATCCTTCAGTGAATGCGATAGTCAATAAAATGAACGAGCAGCAAGACGTTGTGGATGTGAATAAAACAGTAGCAGAGTAGCGCGCTCGGTGAAATGTTCATGTAGTGTTAAAACTTTGATTTCCACAACATTTAGAAAACTAAAAAAACCGCCACATCAACTGATATGGCGGTTTTTTTATACGTGTCTACTTGCTATAAATACAAAGATTTATTCGTCTTTTGCTCTAAAGTCGGTATGGCATGATTTACAGCTTGCACCAACTTGTCCAAAGGCAGGTTTAACATCGTCCATACTAGTGGCATTTTGGGCGGCGGCGTTTAGCTCAGCAGTAACTTTTTGAAAGTTTTCCGCTTCAACACTGAAGCCATCAGCATTAGACCAGACCGCTTCGGTAGCATTGCCTACCGCTTCTGGGTCTTCAAAATGACTCCAAGGCTTGGCGGCATCTTCTGCCAAGAACGCCGCTTGCTCTTTAAATACATCGGCATCAAATGTGTCAGGTGCTTTTGCCATATCACCCATGACGCCCATTGCATCGCCCCAGTTTTTCATGGTGTCTTGACGCGCTTGCACGTCAGGGTTAGACCCTGTTGAGGTACTACAGGCCGTTAAACCCAGTGCAGCCGCCATCAAAGTAATGCTAAACAGAGATTTGAAAGATTTGTTGGTATGAACCTGTGCCATATGACTTACTCCTTTAAACTTGGCTAATAGTAAGCGCAATTAAAAACGCTCGCTTTGACTTAAAATATAGTTATACAAAATACTGCCTAAAATTCTTTTGAGCACAGTTGCTAATAAAGAACGTCTTCTATTGTAACGGTTATCTGCGCGATGGGAATTATATAGTTGTTATATCCTCGTAATATTTTAAATAAGCATACCTCAACTTGGTTGTTACTGCTTATAGTTGACTGCGATGATTGTATAGTAGCTGTACAACGTGTTTCTGTACGATAACAACGTAAGAGTGGCCCGTTTAGATGGTGCTGACAATAAAAAAGGCCAGCGAATAGTAGCTGACCTTATTAATACTTTTGAAAAATATGAATGCCGTGATATTTACAAAATCTATAGCGCCAACCAATCACGCGGTTTTAGATAATAATCGGTCAACTCAAATTCAAGCGTTCCTTCAGCAGGCTCAAAGCGATAATGCCAGCTGGCAAGCGGTGGCATACTGACTAGGATGGATTCGATACGTCCATTACTCTGTAGCCCAAATAGCGTTCCACGATCGTAGACCAGATTGTATTCGACGTAGCGGCCACGGCGATAGAGCTGAAACTCGCGCTGCGCTTCAGTATAAGGCGTATTTTTACGTTGTTCAAAAATCGGCATAATGCCGTCAAGATAACCGTTGCCAACTGCTTTCATAAAGTTAAAGCAGGTCTCGAAGTCCCAGCCGCGACTCTCAGTACTGACGTCATCATAAAACAGACCACCAATACCGCGCTGCTCATCACGATGGCGTAGATGGAAATACTCATCACACCACTGTTTGAAATCAGCGTAGATATTGTCCCCAAAAGGCGCACACAAGTCATGACAAACTTGATGCCAGTGTACACAATCAGCGAGTACTGGATAGAATGGCGTTAAGTCAAAACCACCGCCAAACCACCAGATAGGCGCTTCGCCTTCCGCTTCTGCTACGAATAAACGCACATTAGCATGGCTCGTAGGCACGTTTGGATTTTTGGGATGGACAACCAGTGACACGCCCATTGCTTGGGCTTTACGCCCAGCGATATTAGGGTGACGCGCAGTCGCCGAGGCGGGGAGGTTATGTACATGAATATGGCTAAACATGACGCCCGCTTTTTCGATGACTTCACCGTCAGCCAATACGCATGACCGACCGCCGCCGCCTTCAGGACGTTCCCAGTCATCAGGAACAAAGGTCGCATGCTCGTTGTTATTAGTGCTGCCGTCACGCTCTTGTGCTTCTAGCGATTCACAGATACGTGCCTGTAAATCAACCAAAAATTCACGTACTCGCATGATGTCGTTATTGGTTGGCATCGTCACGGACGCCACCGTTGATAAGTCTGTTTCGTTATTTGTATTTGTAATACTCATAAGATATCTATTTATTCAGGTGTATGGCGGTATTAAGGTCTGTATCGAGAGAAGCGTCTATATCAAGATTGATATTTTTATCAAACAAGTGGCCCATGCGATCACGTTTGGTTGCTAGGTATTCCGCATTCATATCATTGACACCGACCAACAATGGCACACGTTCGACAACATCAATATCATGCTCAGTCAGATAAGCGACTTTGTTTGGATTGTTGGTAATAAGCCTGACAGCGTCGACACCGATATGGGCAAGCATCGGACCACACATATCATAGATACGTGCATCAGCAGGCAAGCCTAACATGAGATTGGCATCCAACGTATCATGCCCTTGATCTTGGAGGGCATACGCACGAATCTTATTGGTCAAACCAATACCGCGACCTTCTTGACGCAAATACAAAATCGCACCGCAACCTGACTCTTGGATGGCTTGCATGGCAGTATTGAGCTGCGGACCGCAGTCACATTTCAATGAGCTAAACGCGTCGCCTGTCAGACATTCAGAATGAATGCGAATGAGCGGTACTTGCTTCGCTATCGATTCGTTCTTTTGGTTCAATATCATGTCATCTAAAGGTTGGTTAGCGATATCATCTGTCTGTTGCTCGACCACAGCTAGACCAACGGTCAGCATGACATGCTCTTGACCTTCGCTATTTTCAAAGATATGAATATCAAACTCGCCGTGACGAGTGGGTAATTTGGCACTAGTGATAAATTGATATGACATTGCTGTCCTACATAAGCCTAAAGTCGTGGCGGTGAGAAGTATGTTATTGCTGTTCGAGATGAGCGCTGTTAGAGCCGGTTACTGTTCGAGATAACTACTGTTTTCGAAATAACTACTGTTTTCGAAATAACTATTAGTTGAGATGAGCATGTCACCTAAACTTTACTGCTAAGATTAAGATGATACCAGTATAACCTGTTCATAAAGACAGCGTGCTCATTGTATTTTTTATAAAAACACACAAAGTTCACAGACGACGCACGATGATTAAAGCGACAATTAAAAAAAAATGCTATTATGCCATACTATTTTGACGGATACAGTGACAAGTCTTTACCCTTACATTACTATGTCGTCACTAACATCCGCTATTGATGCAAAATAATAGGGCATAATGTCACCCCTCAGTTGTCAATAGTATAAAAGCATCAATAGTTTGATATCAAAACGTTGGTATTGACGCGCAGTCTATTGTGCTAGCGTGTCTACTGTCGTAAGTAGCGCAGCTATGCAAATACGAAAGTTGCATGAATAATTATATGGTCGATTACATCAATAATGATGTAGGTATTATTGACGTCTTTTGATTATAGTCATCGCTATATTTTAAAGACACGTCTTGTCAGCAGATTGGTAGGTATCGTACGGTTTATGCAGCAGTCACCTCATTCTCCAAAGTCTCAGTCCCTATCTACATCAGTGCTGGATTCTGCTGCTCAGCTATCGAGCTTACAGCAGACCTATACTGTGATTCCACGTGTGCGTCCTCATACGCCATTGCTTGATGCAATTGATACACCCACTGACCTCAGCATGCTTTCGGCTGCCAAGCTTATTACGCTGGCTGATGAATTACGCCTTTTTCTATTGTATTCAGCTGGTCAGAGCGGTGGGCATTTTGGTGCCAATTTGGGCGTGGTTGAGCTGACCATAGTATTGCATTATTTGTTGGATACGCCGCAAGACCAAATCGTCTGGGACGTGGGTCATCAAGCCTATGCTCATAAAGTACTGACAGGTCGCCGTGAGCAGCTAGGTACTATCAGATCTAAAGACGGTCTGACGGCGTTCCCTGAGCGCGCAGAGTCTGTCTACGATACATTTGGCGTAGGGCATTCATCGACCTCTATCTCAGCTGGTCTGGGTATGAGTCTCGCACTGCGTTATCAAGGCCGCGAGCAAACGGTTGCTTGTATCATTGGTGATGGTGCGATGACAGGTGGTATGGCGTTTGAAGCGATGAATGACGCAGTACAGCAAGATGCTGATTTGCTAGTCATCCTAAACGACAATGATATGTCGATATCTTGCTCTATTGGTGGATTTTCACGACATTTAGCGATGCTTTGGGAGTCAGGTTATCAAGTTGATATCTCTGAGTCAGGTGAGCCTGTACTCTGCCACCGTCCTGATATGCAAGCGTTCGATCGCCGCAAACGTCACAAAGAGATGCGTGATGTTCCGCAGCTAGAAGACAACTTATTCAAAGCGATTGGTTTTACCTATTTTGGTCCATTTGATGGGCATAATATTCCTGAGTTATTGCGTGTATTGTCATTGGCAAAGCAAGTATCAGGTCCCGTATTGGTGCATATTTATACCACTAAGGGTAAAGGGTTTGCACCAGCAGAATTAGACCCAGTGGGCTATCACGCAATCAGTAAATTGCCAGTCGAAAATCATAAAGACCATGAAGCGTCTAAAGCTGATTCTATAGAGAAGCTAAAAAAGCAACCAAGTACAAAGCCAGCGTTAAAATATTCGCAAGTGTTTGGCCAATTCTTATGTGATAAAGCGGCCGAAGACGATAAGCTACTAGCTGTCACCCCTGCCATGGAAGAAGGCTCAGGGATGACGGACTTTGCTCGTCACTTTCCAGAGCGTTTCTTTGATGTGGCCATTGCTGAGCAACATGCTGTCACGCTAGCGGCTGGAATGGCAACTCAAGGCGTCAAACCTATTGTCGCGATTTATTCAACGTTCTTGCAGCGTGGATATGATCAGCTGATTCATGACGTGGCCTTACAGAATCTCGATGTTATGTTTGCTATTGATCGAGCGGGCCTAGTCGGTGAAGACGGTGCCACGCATGCTGGCGTGTTTGATTTCGGATTCTTACGTTGTGTGCCTAATATGGTGATTGCAGCGCCAAAAGATGAGAACGAATGCTACCACTTGCTCAATACTTGCTACGAGCATCCAGGCTGCACGGCGGTACGTTATCCGCGTGGTACAGGCACAGGTGCTGATATTGAACAGCCCGCCCAAACTTATAAAGTTGGTGAAGCGGTTGTTGAGTCAGTATTAGGTAAAGCTGATGCACCTTATCAATTGGCACTATTGGCTTTTGGTACGATGGTAGCAACTGCTCAGAAAGCAGCAGAAAGCTTAATAAATAATGATGTAGCATTAGATTGCCAGATACAGGTGGTCAATATGCGCTGGGTAAAACCGCTCGATACCGCCATGCTTGAGACGTTATTAGCACAAGGGGTCACTCATATAGCAACCCTAGAAGAGCACATGATTATGGGCGGCGCAGGTAGTGCAGTGAATGAATATTTACTAAACGAGTCGGCAGCCTTTAAGAGAAATCGTCCAGCTATTGCTAATATCGGTATTCCTGATCGTTTTATTGCTCATGGCTCCCAAGCAGAGCAGCTAGCTGACTGTGGTCTAGATGTCGAGGGCGTGACTAAACAGCTTAAAATACTTTTATCGTAAGCGTTACAATATTATTTTAAAAAATTAATGCGCTAAAAAGGC
This sequence comes from Psychrobacter sp. NPDC078409, assembly GCF_050268505.1. Taxonomy (NCBI): domain Bacteria; kingdom Pseudomonadati; phylum Pseudomonadota; class Gammaproteobacteria; order Moraxellales; family Moraxellaceae; genus Psychrobacter; species Psychrobacter sp. NPDC078409. The sequence goes on along the minus strand of NZ_JBNNGW010000003.1, from coordinate 244,239 downwards.
ATGAATTAAAACCGATATAAGCTCCTTAAACAGAGCAAACGCCTGCTAGCCGTAGGTGCTAACTTTTTTACAACTTGCGCAGTTTAGATGATCGCCAAAATACTGGCTTGGTCAGCGTGACGGTTTTTTCGTTTTTATTGAACAATTTTAGTATAATGCGGGTGTCTTTTATAAGTTTTCGTTTATGAAAGACACGTTTTTAATCGCATAGATGTGGTGTGATGCGGCGGCTGTTTGGCATGTTGTGGGCACAAAGTTAGTCTTATTTTTTATATTCATTCATCAAGCAAATAGGTTATTTATGGAACCCATGGTCGTCATCGCAGCGCGTACTGCTGAAAAAGTTGGTAAAGAGATTTTATATGCGCATCAAAACCGCCACAAAATCGAGTTAGATATTGAGTCTAAAGGACTTGATGGTTTGGTTACCCGTATTGATCGCTTTAGCGAAGAGCTCACTATCGAGACGCTAAAAGCCAGCTATCCTAATCATTCATTTTTGGGTGAAGAGTTCGGTATGCAAGAAGGCCGCGGCGAAGATGCTGACTGGTGCTGGATTATCGATCCACTAGATGGCACTAAGAACTTTGTCCACGGTGTACCGCAGTTCTGTGTATCTATCGCCGTACAGCACAAAGGCGTCACCCAACATGGTGTGGTCTATGATCCTGTTCGTGATGAGATGTTCTCAGCGAGCCGCGGTAAAGGCGCGCGCTTGAACAATCGCCGTATGCAAGTGAGCGAGCGCAAAACTATTGATGGCGGTTTCTTTACGACTGGTCATCCGCTTGAGCGTAAGCGCAATGGCGAAGTTATCTCTTATGCCAAACAGCACTTTGAGAGCTTACAGAAGATATCTGAGGCAGGTGGTCAGGTACGTCGTATGGGTTCAGCTGCGCTTGACTTGTGCTATGTTGCCGCAGGTCGTTTTGACGGTTATTTTGAGATGTCTATCAAGCCTTGGGACATCGCTGCGGGCGAGCTTATCGTAACTGAAGCACGCGGTGTGGTGGTTGATCATACTGGCGCGCACAACTCTATGACATCAGGATCTATCTTTGCTTGTAATGTAAAATTGCTCAAGCCATTGATGCAAACAGTTGTACCAATCTGGGGTGACGCAATCTAAACGTTAACCTTAATGGTATTAACGTTCAGAGCTTGCAAGATTTAAATTCAAGTAATATCTAGATTGAGTATGAATGAAAAAAGCTGGTTCCATTATGGAGCCAGCTTTTTTGTTTTATTATTACCCTTATTGTCATTTTTATCTTCGACGGTAATACCTTTGAATGCTAATTCTTTACTGGTAGTTTCTAGCAGCTGCAACTCTTCTTCTATCAGCATTAGCATATCTTGTACGCGAGGCAGCGCCTTGCTACAAGCGGTGATACCAAACTCAATCTTATCTAAATAACTGGCTAAGGTGATATTCATCGCTTGACCATTAAAGACAATAGAAGCGGGGTACAACGATTGCAGACGTGCGCCATTCCAGTACAGCGGTTTTTCAGAACCAGGCACATTAGAGATAATCAGGTTAAATGCCTGCTTTCTAGGAAACAGTCCTGTCGCCAAATTAATGCCTTGCCACGCGTATGAGACGATACTGTAGTTAATGACCTGCGCTTGGTTCATGCGGCGAAAGCGACGTTTGCCGTTATTCATACTACGATGGATAAGTTCTATCCTGCGCAGTGGATTGTCCAAATGCGTACCCAAGTTTGCCAATACAAATGACAGCTGGTTGCCCGAGATACTATTATCTGTACGCAGTGACATCGGTACAAAGGCAATCAACGGTTTGCTCGGTAGCGCATCCATTGAGATTAGATAACGACGAATAGCACCTGCACAGACCGCCAGTACCACATCGTTTCTACTAATTTTGAGCCTTTCGGCGATATCGTTAAACCGTTTTATATCATAAGACTGTGCGGCTATACGTCGTGAAGCTGATATACGTTTATTCAAGATGCTCATTGGGGCGTCAAAAGTACCGACGTACCCTTCATCACCGTAGTTTTTCACGTTATCTAGCAATTCTGTGAATACAGGTTTGATGGTAGATATCTGCTCTTTTATGATGCCTCTGATGGATCGTTCAGCAGGCAATATAGCATTTACTTGGTTACGATGGCGCGCCATCAATGACCAGACAGGAAGGGTAACTGGTTCGGTTGGCGATTGTGATAAGGACTTTTGAACCAAACGCATCGCCGCGATACCATCAACCAAAGAGTGATGAATCTTAAAATACCATGCAAAACGCTCAGGTTCACCTTCGACTTCTGGCTGTATACCTTCGATAACATGACATTCCCACAAAGGCATGGCACGATCTAATAAACGTCCATGTTCTCTTGAGACGTACATCAATAGTTCACGTACGCGTCCAGGACTTGGTAGCGCGACATGATGCAAATGATGCTCAACATCAAAGTCTTTGTCTTTTTTCCAAAAGGCTAAATGCTCAAGTACCTGATTAAAAGGAAAGCTAGGCGGCACATCAGACTCTTGCATTTGCTTTACCAATTGATAGACAAAATCGCTATCCGCATTGTCTGGTAATTCAAATACAAACAGTCCACCAACGTGCATGGGCTGTTTACGCGACTCAAGAAGTAGAAACAACTGGTCGACTGCTGTGAGAAGTCGCATAATAAATCCTTTTATGACGATAAGTGTTATGTGAAAATTATAATGAGTAGATATTCAATCAAATAACATTTTTTATTATTTTATAGAGCGTGTTAAGCAATCAACCATAGCACTGACAGCACTATACGTAAATACTCAACACGCTCTATTATGACATGCTGTTTATACTTCAATTTATTGAAAGAAATACCCAGTCTGTGGTGAGCTGGCAGTAGCCATCTTACGCATAGGCATACGACCTGCCAAAAACGCAGCGCGTCCTGCCCACATAGCATGTTTCATTGCGTGTGCCATCATTACTGGATTTTGCGCATTGGCAATTGCTGAGTTCATCAGTACGCCATCACAGCCAAGCTCCATCGCAAGTGCAGCATCAGAGGCAGTGCCGACGCCAGCGTCAACCAGTACGGGTACTTTAGCGTTTTCGATTATCAAGCTAAGTGTATGACGATTGAGTAGACCAAGTCCTGAACCAATCAGGCTGCCAAGTGGCATAATAGCGACACAGCCCATACTTTCTAATTCTTGTGCGACGATAGGGTCATCTGACGTATAAACCATCACTTCAAAACCATCATCGATCAATACTTTGGCGGCTTTTAAAGTTTCCATAACGTTTGGATATAAGGTTTTTTCATCCCCCAATACCTCAAGCTTAACCAAATTATGCCCATCCAATAACTCGCGAGCAAGCTTACAAGTGCGAATGGCTGTTTCGGCGTCAAAGCAGCCAGCAGTATTCGGTAGTATCGTATATTTATCAGGCGAAATCACATCTAATAAGTTAGGCTCATCACTATTTTGTCCAATATTGACACGGCGAATAGCAACGGTCACGATTTCGGCTGCTGAAGCGGCAATGGCTTCTCCAGTCTCTGTCATGTCTTTATACTTACCGGTACCGACTAGCAGACGCGAAGAAAAGGTACGGCTACCGACAGTAAAGGTATCTTGTAAAAGTGGTGTGGGATGAGTAGTGCTAACGTTCTCTGACATAACGGAAAATCCTAATATCGAGCGGGAGAAGGGGACAGACAAAATATGATGGGTAATCTAAAAGGTGTAATAGACAATGGCAAGCGGTCTGCAAAAAAAGGCATGATATGCTCACTTTGATAGTAATAATATGTGCTGGGCGATAGGTATAAAGCGCCAGTCATATAAAATAATACCCGTCTAAAACAAAATGCTATTATAACAAACTCATGCAACCTTACTGGCAGTCTTTTTTGATTCGAACTGTTAAGGACAAGGCATCCATCCTGTCTTGGCGTGCGTACTTCTTATCCTCTCCTCACTTATTGGGCCGTCTTTATGATGCAGTTGCCATACAGCTTTGCGAAACGCCATCAGATTTTGGCCATACTTGCGATAGACCCTGAATTACCACCGACATTGGTACTCACCAAAGCGACTCCATTGTCAGCGATCAACGAAGCGGTACGGTTTTTACAGCAGCAAGGCAGTCGCGGTGTACCCACTTACGAAAGTGTCAGCGCGGATGATTTTGAAAAACGTATGAACGCAGCTTATGCTGGCAATACAGGAGAGTCGCAGCATATTGCTGCTGGACTTGAGGACCATCCTGATCTCGATAGCTTGGCAGATAGCGTTCCTGAAACTGAAGACTTGATGGATCAACAAGACGACGCGCCTATCATTCGTTTGATCAATGCATTATTGTCCGAAGCCATTCGCTTAAGTGCTTCAGATATTCATATTGAGACCTTTGAAAAGCGCTTGGTCGTCCGTTTCCGAGTTGATGGTGAGCTAAAAGAAATCATCACGCCAAAACGCCAACTGGCTCCATTGTTGGTTTCGCGTATTAAGGTAATGGCTAAGTTAGATATCGCCGAAAAGCGAGTGCCGCAAGATGGTCGTATCAGTTTAAGATTGGCAGGGCGAGAGGTCGATGTGCGTGTATCGACCTTACCATCGAGCTTTGGTGAGCGTGTAGTGATGCGTCTATTAGACAAGCAAGCTGGCCGTTTGAATATGACGTATTTGGGGTTGTCTGATAATGACTATACTGAGCTAAAGCGTTTAATCCATCGTCCGCACGGCATTATTTTGGTGACAGGGCCGACTGGCTCGGGTAAAACCACCACGCTATACTCTGCATTGACCGATTTAAATGATCAAACTCGCAATATTTTGACTGCTGAAGATCCGATTGAGTTTCAGCTCGATGGTATCGGACAGACACAGGTCAATAATAAAGTAGACATGACATTTGCTAAAAGTTTGCGTGCAATGCTGCGTCAAGATCCTGATGTAGTGATGGTTGGTGAAATTCGTGATTTAGAGACAGCTGAGATTGCCGTACAGGCCTCTTTAACAGGGCATTTGGTATTATCGACGCTGCATACTAATACTGCTATTGGCGCGGTCACTCGCTTACAGGACATGGGTGTTGAGCCATTTCTGTTGTCGTCATCGCTTATTGGCGTAGTAGCGCAGCGTTTGGTACGTACTTTATGTTCACATTGTCAAAGCTGGCAGGCCGCTGATACCGAGCAAGCCAAGCTGTTTACCGAAATTGGCATTGGGTCAACGTTGAAAAGTGATACCAAAGATATAGCAAGTGAGTCGATTCGTTTGCCCAAGCCAGTTGGCTGCGATAAATGTAATCAGTCAGGGTTTAAAGGACGTACTGCTATATATGAAGTCGTGCCAATCGACGATACATTGCGCCGTATGATTCATAGCAATACGGCTGAGTATGAGCTAGAAGAATATGCGCGCCAGCAAACACCGTCGATACGTGCAGATGGTTTACGTAAGGTCATAGAAGGGCGCACAACATTGGAGGAAGTGCTGCGAGTGACGAAAGAAAGCGCCTTAACGGACGAGACGATACAGGTATAAATTTGCGAACTGGATCTTGCAGACTGGATATTGGGATAGCAAATAAAAAACAACTGGCGTAAATAGCCAGTTGTTTTAATATTTTTCTAATTTTGGAGCTTTAGAGTTTTTAGCCGCTATTATTTTGCAGCCATACATTCAATCTCAACGCTTGCTCCAGCAGCCAGTTCTGATACGCCAAAAGCCGAGCGTACAGGATAAGGCTTTATCATCTCAGACTTGTAGACCTTATTAAAATCATCAAAGTCATCCATATCAGTCAGCATGACCATACATTTAACGATATCAGACTTTCGGTAGCCATATTTTAATAGCGTGCTATGGATATTATCTAGCACTTGCTTGGTTTCAGCTTTGATACCGCCTTTGACCAGTTTGCCATCTTTAAAGCCAATTTGTCCTGACATATACAACGTATTGCCCACGCGTACAGCCTCTGAAAAAGGATAAGTACCGCCATCACCCAAGAAAGTAGGGTTAGATTTAGCAATGCTGACAGCCGTCGTTGTGTTGGCATTAGCGCTATGAACAAAACCCAATGAGCACATAGTGGCGAGCGCTAGCGTAGACAAGCAAGTACTAAGTTTGGACATACTGTTTCCTCATTGGGTTTATTATCAATTTTTACTAGCTACTTATCAGCACTATTATTTTGAGTAGATGAGGCATCGCTTTCTTCGATTGAAGCCTTAGTTTCAGTGTCATCTTCTGCGACTTTTTCAGACGCTTTACCTTGGCGGCGTGCCTCTAGTTCCGCTTTTGGTATCCATGCCCAGGTCATCTCAACCACAATTGGATCGCGGTCACTGTCAGACTCACGATCTTTGATGACACAAGGAATAATCATCTCACCTTTTGGCGTGTTTAGGATATCCAAACGCTGTTCGTCAGACAAGCTTGCCACAGCAGCAATTTGACCTTTTTTGATTGGACGATGGAAATTTACCGAGTAAGATTTAATCAGCAGGATACGATCAGAAGGCAAGTTTAAACCCAAAATAAACCCCGTTGCTGTCTCTGCCAGTAACGTGATGGCGACTGCATGGATAGAGCCGATATGGTTTTGGACGGCTTTATTGTTGTTTAAACTAACGACGACTTGGTTTGGTTCTACCGTCTCATAATAAATGCCGGTCGTGCCGACATATGGGACGACCTTGCCAAAGGCTTTAGATAAAATACTTGAGCGTGCTCCAGCAGGCAGATATTTGGTGACGGATAACAGTTTAGTAAATTGATTGCTAATTGGTTTTAGCGTACTGCTAGGTTTCTCAACTGAAGATTTTGTGCTGTCAGATACTTTGGCTGGCAGTTTATTGGTCAACTTGGCGGGTAGTTTTTTTAATAATCCTGACATACAAAATTCCTTAACGTAAATGAGTTGAATGACATTCTTAGCATGGCTTTTTATGATGGCGAAAAAAATATAGGTTATAAAAGTCGCTATAAATACTATGGTACATCAACCATTGCCTTCCTACTATTATTAGCATGAACTGCTGCGCTTACAAAACAATAGTAGCGTGGCTATGTTGCTAGGTTATGTCATCAGTTTAGATTGCCACTTAAAGTAGCCTAGTCATCTTATCTATCAGCATCATTTGGACAAAGGAAGCTTAGTGAAAGTACTACAAATAGCAGACTAAGCGAGACTGACACCGTATCTAATTTATAGAAGGTTGACTATAGTTATCATGCCAATAGACAGTCACGTTATAATGACAAAATGTTAGCATGTCTGTTTTAAACCTGTTTTCAATGCCGCTGGATAACGTTATGCCTGATATGTCTACTCATGAACCGACCAATATTATTTATACGGGCGTTGCTGGTACAGGTAAAACCTATAGATTGCTGCAAATCGCGAAGCAATATACCGACTATCTACCCAAGACTGAAAATGAAGATTTATTAGAGCAGCTACTGCAAGGTCTAAGCTGGCGCGAAGTATTATGTTTGGTATTTTTAGATTTACGTGCTGAACAACAGGATTTGTTAAAGGTACGAGAAATTATTGATCATCCTTTTTTTATGACCAAAGCTGCTCAGAACTCACGTGAGAAAAATCTGGATAGTACAGCTTGGTTAGAGTTACGCAGACATAGCCCTACGAACTCTCAAACAGTCAGTTTTGATAACCGTGCTAGCCAAGCTTATTTTGATAAAGACAACAGTGGAGCATGGTATTTATTACCTGAAAGTATAGTGCTACTAGAAGATTTATCGCAGCAATTAGCAGAGTTTCAGCAGGCCCAGCGTGACAACCAACCCCATCAAAATCAAAACATCGGTCAGCAACGTTTTAGTATGGTGAGCTTCCATCAAGCCTACGGTTATGAAGAGTTTGTAGAAGGTATACGGCCTGTCATGAGTGGCACCGCTCAAGCAAATAGCAGCCCTTCTAATCAAAATCAAATGAGTTACGCGGTGCAAGATGGGGCGTTTTTAAAGCTATGCCAACGCGCCGCCCGTGACCCTCAGCAGCGTTATGCCATGCTGATTGATGAGATTAACCGTGCTAACGTGTCACGGGTGTTTGGTGAGCTTCTCAGTTTGATAGAGCTTGATAAACGAGCGGGCAAGCCGAATGCGATGACAGTGAGTTTGGCGTATTCTGGGCGTGCTTTTAGTGTGCCTGCCAATGTCGATATTTATGCCACTATGAATACCCAAGACCATTCTTTAGCGCCACTTGATATGGCATTACGCCGACGTTTTCGCTTTGTGGATTGTCCACCGCAGCCTAATTTACTATCGATAATTTATGACAGCAATGACATGGATACTGGACTGTCTGACGGTTCAGAAGCAGCTATGATAGATTTGAGTAAATTACTAACAGGTTTGAATAGACGTATTGTGCAGACACTGGGAGTAGAAGCGCAGTTGGGTCATGCGTTTTTATTCGCAGTCACTCAGTTAGAACAATTACAAACGGCGCTCGTTGAACAAATTATTCCTCAATTGGCTCAAGCAGCTGGTGGCCAAATTACGGTGCTACAGTATATCTTTAGAGATGAGCAGCAACCGACGAGTAAGCAGTTCGTACAGGACAGTCAAGCATTGATGAATGACGACTTGTATAATCCGATGAACAGTCAAAACAATGCTTCCGCTGAACACCAAATGTTTGCAGGGCAGGGTTCTTTTCTTGGTCAGTCTATGAGTATGAATAGCTATACTATCAATGCCGATTTGATCGCTAGGGATGGTGAGTTTAATCATGCTGCTATCTATCAGCGTTTGTACTAGCAGAGTAACTGTTCAGTGATAACAAATAATCCATATTACGCCAAAGAGCACATTATTAAGGCAAACAGTCGCCAGACTCGTGTCCCTAACAGTAGTGTCGCTACCATGAACGTTATCACCGTGTTTGAGCATCAACGTCTGACCGTGCATGATTTTTTGCAAGCATCTGATTTCGATTGGCTAATAGCGCAAGAGTTTGCAGCATTTACTATCAAGCGTAAGCGAGGGCAATGGCAGCTTAAGATTGGGCACTATATTGGGGTTATTCTCCTACCTAGTGGCATAACGCTTGAGATATTGCCAAAGCTCAATCAGTCTACTCAGACTAGCGATATCGTCCAGACTCGTCATTGGGTACAGGGTATGCTATCGGATTTGATACATCTTGATGCGCATAACAATCGTAAGCTACCCAATACGAAAAACTTCGGTCAGTTTAGTTCCCAGTCCACTCCTTTACCGTTAAAAGTATTGCCTATATCAGATTGGCTTATTGAGCAGTTTTTGCAGCGTTTAATGGATTATCAACCAACCAAGCATTATCAGGCCCAGATTGAAAATCAAGCATCCCTGCAAGGTCGACTGCTCATCAAAGAGCAACTGCGTCACAATAGTATGCAACCGCATAAGTTCATCTGCGAAAGTAGCGTATTAAGTCACGACATGTTGGCCAATCGATTGATTAAGAGTGGATTGGTTTACTTGATGCCTTTATTGCCCCAGTTTATTTCTTCAAAATTGTTGCAGCCATGGCAGCAAGTGTCTACGCTAAACAACCGCGAAATGCAGCAGATAGCGTTAATATATGCTCAAGCAAAGCATCAGCTAGACGTTCAGCCACTCCAAAGACAAAAATTGCACGCCGCGCAGCAGTTAGTAGACTTGGCATACTGGTTATTGAAACAGACGACAGCTGCGACAGGTAACGGTATTGATCCAAATAGACAAAATAGCTCTCAGCTAAGATTGTGTTTGTTGATTGATATGAATCAAGCTTTTGAACAATGGACAAGTCAGCGTATCGCATCGATGTTTCAACAGGTTAGTAGCAATTATCGTCCCTTCTATCAAACCCAAAGTGTCTGGCTTAACGATGCTGAGGGACTAGCATGCTTATCTATACGGCCTGATTTGCTGATATTTAAAACCGTCTCTGATGATTATCAAAATCAGAACGATACAGCAGCTAGTCAAACTAAAGCCAAAGACAAGACCAAAGGTCACTATAGTCATGTCATCGATATTAAGTGGAAGTACTTACCGCATGCTGCTGCAATTAGTGCAAGCGACGCTTATCAATTGACCAGCTATGCACAAGCTTACTTGGCGGGGCAGGTCTGGTTGGTTTACCCAGTGCTAGGTCGTGATAGGCAGCCAGTAGTGCTCAAGCAACAAATTCACTATGGTAGTGATAATAATAAGAGAGACAGTAGCGATAATATTAAAAACAATGAGTCAGCCGATGCCCATTTATGGTTAATGCCGTTTAATGTTTTGACAGGCACACTTAACGGTGAAGTACTGCCACATTTGGACAAAGCTTAATATCGTTATCAATGGCAACGCGAATGACTGATGGATAAAGCGTCTGGCTGTCACTATTTTGGCGAAATTGACGTAATTTTAAAAAAAATAGCGATTATTTGAAATTAATCGAAAATAGGTGTTGACACAATCGCCTTTACCCCTTAATATGTGCACCTCGATAGCGAGGAACATTAACAAGTTAGCGGCATTGCCAACAACGAGTTAATTAACAAACTATCGTGATAATAGAGAATTTCGGAGTGTGGCGCAGTTTGGTAGCGCATCTGGTTTGGGACCAGAGGGTCGTAGGTTCGAATCCTATCACTCCGACCATCTATTTTAAGAGCCTTACAGGCTTTTTTTTATGTATAACGGTTTAGTTTCTGATATAGTAAAATATATCGCAAAGTAAGCTTAGTATATAAAAGTCCTCTAAGAGCGCCTGTAGCTCAGCTGGATAGAGCATCTCCCTTCTAAGGAGGTGGCCGCAGGTTCGAATCCTGCCAGGCGCACCATTTAGCCTGCAAATCTTGCCTATTCTTTGGCAATAGTTATGGCGGTTGTAGCTCAGTTGGTAGAGCCCCGGGTTGTGATCTCGGTTGTCGTGGGTTCGAGTCCCATCAGTCGCCCCATATTTTGTATCTAGATACAAATCATATCTTAATCTAAAAATATATCAGTAATAGCACTCGCCCTTGATGGCGATTTTTTTATGCCTATTCGATTTTATCTCTGCATTATCTTTATAAGATTAATTAGATTGAGTTTGATAACACCTTCAATACTAGATAATCCCCCAAATTCTTATCAACACTTCCTATAGGTTTTCCTTAAGGCCTAGCGTGACTGTGTCTACTCTATTATTGTTTAGTAATTCTAATAAGTAAATAGACATGACGTTTTAAATGATGCATTATGCTTAAGTGCTATCACATCCATACTATTTAATAAAAATTATTTATTGGAGCAAGCATTGGCATAGAGGAAACTGACAGAAATTGTTATTAAGAATACTATTATTTTTTTAAGATGAATCGTTATTAATCTGCATTATTGAGGAATTGATTGATGGACGCACTGAGTGTATTGCTGCAAAACGTGCATTTATTTGAGACTAAGTATTATCGTCTAAATGGCACTGGCAATTGGTCTTATTCTATTACTAGAAAAGACACCATTTTATTTTACTTAGTAATGTCTGGCGGTTTTTGTATTGATGTTGGTAATGGTCTACGAGAAGCTCGCGCTGGCGACATGATCATGATTCCGAATGCGCACAAGCATGTGAGTTACGCACTTAATTACCATGGTGATGTCGCTGAGTCGCTTGATGAACTATTGAGCAATTGCCCTGAGCGTACACTTGATATCGATGGTGATGGCGACCCCAATTCTTCTTTGATACTGATCGAATGTAAGTACGACAAAGAGATGATTAATCCTCTGTTGTCGGTACTGCCACCGATCTTGCCTGAACTCAATGATGCTGCTGACGGTCGTTTTGAAGTGATCGATGTAGAGATAAAGCTGCTAACACTAGAAGCTGAGCGCGAGCGTATGGGTAAAACGGCCGTAATCAATCACTGGGCAAGCATCATGATGATTGAGTGTTTGCGCGTCTATATCGAAAGCTTGCCTGAAGCCACAGAAAACTGGCTCAAAGCCATGAAGGATCCGTTTTTGACCAAGGCACTAGCCGCGATGCATGGGGCACCGAGTGAAAGCTGGACCATTCATCAGCTTGCTGAAGTAGCAGGGATGTCGCGTTCTAGCTTTGCACAGCGTTTCAAAGACACCGTTGGTATGCCACCACTGACTTATCTGATCGATTACCGCTTACGATTGGCGGCTCGCTATTTACGCTTACAGCAAAACAGTATTAGCCGTATCAGCGAGATGGTGGGTTATGCCTCAGATTCAACTTTTAGTCAGGCATTTAAACGTGTGTATGGTGTCTCGCCAAAAGCATACCGTCAGCAGTATCGACAGAATAATCTTGCATAGTTCTAGTAGCTGTTTATTTAAGTTATTTAAGTAGAATCTCGATTAGAAGCGCTAAGGTCATTTATATGTCCTTGGCGCTTTTTTTAATTTGTGAATACATATTGTTTATAAACGTTGAGTCACTCATATCTATAAGACCTTTGGTAACTTGCTATGGCTATTTTAGTTAAGGGCAGCTGACATTGAGTCTGTGTTCAGGTACTATGGGTTGATGAGTCGTCGAGACAAAAGCGTTGGTGCTATAACGCGTTATATGTCCTTATACGATAGGCATATAAAAGAATCGAGACGATGTTTATTTTCGCTGCTGATGGTATGTTATGACTGAACCGACCGCAAAGCTAAATGCAGGAAGTAATGGCCAACAAGAGACCATTACAACTGCTAAAACAGAAAGTAATGTTGATAAAAACACTGCTATAGAGAACCCGCATGTCAGCAAAAATGCGCCGAAAAATGAGTCGGTAGAGACACCTGATAAGGCGGCATTATTGACGATGTTTACCTTATCAGATGCCGATGAGGTAACAACTGAAGCAGTAATATCTGAGTCATCCGATAGCCTTACAGTAGCTGCAAAACCTGTGGCGCAAGAAACTAATGTCGCTACGCAGCGTGTTGCGCTTTATCGTGCTCAGCATGAGCGTACTCGACTGTTATATATGGCATCTGCCAATACGCGTCCTACTTATTTAGTACAAACCCTGAAGCCGCAATTTGTAGAATACCAGCAATATTTACTTGCGCAGCAGCTTGATAAGCGTGGGTTGATGGATACGGATACGCTCGAAAGACTCTGGCAGCAGCTGCATGTGGTCGATGACATTATTGCAGATATCGTGCGTCATATGCCTGCACAGCAGCCCGCCGGTTGGCAGCTGACGACTCAAGATGGTCGCAATCCATTGTGCTTTGCTACAGTTGGTAAGTTAAAGCACGGCAAGCCAATTCGCGACCAAGGTAGCCTCAACAGTTATGTACTTGGGCACTTTGGCGTGAGTAGCTTTACCTACGATCGAGGCTATTATATCGGTCATGTGGTTGGTTATTTATTCAGCTGTTATTATTGTGCTCACTTGTCGATTACTTATGGCGTCACAGCCCTTGGCCAGCAAGTCGTGGCTGACTATGTTTACGCCAGTCTTGAAACCCCGCATATGGTTAGATTATTACAAGGTCTTGACGGTTATTGCAAAAAACGCATTTATCAGTTAGCCGTTATTTGTGCGCGCTTGAGCGTTTTCGCGAGTGATAAACGTATTGAAAGAATGCTAATCGCTGAGGTTAATGATTTTGATAAAAAGCTACAGCAGCAGCATCTGGATGTCTTATTATTACAAGGTTTGATGCCTGATAGTAATGACTCAACGCCACTGTTCTAAGCGTCGAGTGTCGAATTAATAAATTTCTATTAAGTCATAAATTATAACTGTCTACCTGTAAGCCTCTTAGGATATCTGCTGCTATGCCTGCCTATCATTTCAAAGCGCTTGACGACCATGGCGTTGTCCAAAAAGGCTTGCTAGAGGGGGATTCTGCGCGGCAAATTCGCCAGCAGCTGCGTGATAAGCAATGGACACCCGTTGAAGTCAACCCTGTCAATGACAGACAAAGTCAGAGCAAAAACCGCTACAAAAAACCGTCTGCATACGAGTTGGCATTGCTGACACGTCAGCTATCTGTATTATTGGCAGCCGGTATTCCACTCGAAGAAACCTTGGCAGCGGTTGCTAAGCAATCCCCAAAGACTCATATAAAATCCCTGATGCTTGCAGTACGCTCACATGTCTTGGAAGGACTCAGCTTAGCACGTGCCCTGCAACAAGCCGCTAGCTTCCCACCGTTATACATCGCTACGATTGCCGCAGGCGAAAAATCTGGTCACCTCGACCTTATCCTCAATCAGCTAGCAGACTACACCGAAAACCGTTTTGCCCTCCAAAAGAAAATCCAAGGGGCCATGGTCTATCCGATTGTCCTAATGGTAATGGCAATTGCGGTAATTATGGGACTGATGAGCTTCGTCGTGCCCAAAATTGTTAAAGTCTTTGAACAGTCTGAGCAAGCGCTGCCTTTAATTACTCAAATCGTTCTCACACTATCAAATATCATTACTCAGTGGTGGTGGTTAATATTATTGGTATTGGCAAGTACTGCATTTTTATTCTACCGTTTTGCCCAAACGCAAGCAGGTAAATTAACCATTGATAGTGTGGTGCTTAGATTGCCGATACTAGCCAGATTGTCCAAAGGCCTGAATGCCGCGCGATTTGCCAGTACCCTTGCGATACTAGTACGCTCAGGAGTGCCTTTAATTGAGGCATTACACATCGGTGCTGCGGTCACGACCAATTTGCATATCCAAAAAACCATTATCACTGCTGCTGATAGGGTCACAGAAGGCTCTAGCTTGTCTAGTCAACTAGAGAAATCTACTTACTTTCCACCGATGATGGTACAGATGATAAAAAGTGGAGAAAACTCAGGCGAGCTTGAAAATATGCTGAGCCGTGCCGCTAATATGCAGGAGGCAGAAGCAACCAATTTTATCAGCACCTTATTATCATTACTTGAACCTCTAATGCTGGTACTAATGGGTGTAGTAGTCATGATTATTGTAATGGCGGTTATGCTACCTATCGTTAATATGAACGATTTAGCAGGTTAGGCTCATTCGCTAGTCGATGATTCATTATGCTATTCACATACAGACAGCTTCCTATCTCCAAAATCTCTATTTAGTTCTCTTTTACTCTATTCATATCACCTCACTCGCTTGCTAGACCTTGGACTAGCTTTCTTAAGGTTTGCTTACTGTTGTATATTGTTGAACGAACGCTATTTTTGCTATGGCAAACACCAGCGCCGCGCTATAGTAAGCACGAATCAATAGTCATACAGTTGGTGCTATTCAATATTTAGCTTCGGCTGAAATAGCAAACTCAAACTAGGCACAGCGCTGGATAAAAATAAAACCATGGTTTATAGTGGCAATAGTTTCAGAGCTCATTGATATATCATTGATGAGAGCCACAATAGAACGCCACTTTTACTATTTACATAACTGTGATGACCAAAGCGATGACTATGACTGACAAACTCCAAGTAAATATGACGCCAAAAAGTGCTATTCAGAATACGCAATCACATTCAAATATTGTAACTGACCATAAGACCGCTTCTTCAGCTATGCAGCGCAGTGTGGCAAAAAAGTATGGTCAAGCAGGATTCACTCTTATCGAAATTATGGTCGTTATTGTGATCTTAGCCATTCTTGCTGGATTAGTGGTACCAAAAGTCGTCGGTCAAAGTGATAAGGCCCGTGTTAAAACCACTGAAACGGCGCTTGCCACTGTCTCAAATGCGCTAGATATGTATAAGGTTGATAATTCACGCTATCCGACGACAGCTCAAGGGCTAGAGGCGCTTACGACACCGCCAGCTGATGCAAAAAACTATCCTGAAGGTGGGTATATTAAAGGTGGCTATCCAACCGATGGCTGGGAAAATGAGATGCAATATGTTGCACCAGGTAGTGAAGGACGACCTTATGACTTGTTTTCATTAGGTGCTGATGGTCAACAAGGTGGTGAAGGTCAAGATGCGGATCTTTATGCTCAGCTATAAAGCTTAATAACAGACGTATAGTGAATAAGTTCTGATACTGATATAGCTTTGTAGAATGAAACATTCGTTCATCGATGCACTTTTAACAATTTATAAATATCAACCAATATCCCCTTATTGGTTGATATTTTTTATCAGTAGATAAATTGCCTACTGTTCAATATAAGTTTGATAGTCAGTGCTATAAATATATCTAAGCGCTCGCCAAAACAGTCATCGCAAACTGCAATTAAAGGTACTCATCTATGTCGATCCAACAGTCTAATAAATATTTTTCTAAAAACCTTTATAAATTGGTTCTAACCGTTGCAAGCACTTCATTAGTAACGGTTCTGTCAATGACATCGATCAGTGTACAGGCAGCAGGGTTAAATGACTTATTTAAAAATAGCTCCTCGGAAAAATCAAAGTTCTTACCAGTGGATGAAGCCTTTCAGGTGGTCAGTAATACCAAGGCGACTTCCAAAGGCACGCGGTTGTCGATCAGTTTTGAGATTACGCCAGGGCATTATGTCTATAAGGATAAGCTTACGTTGAGCTTCCCTAAAGGAATAAGTGCCACGCCGTTCACTTTTAATCAAGCACCAGTATCAATCAATGATCCGACCTTTGGTCAGGTTCCTGTATTTACGCAAAGAAGCGTCATTGCAACCACGACGCTGACGACCAGTAATGGTAAGGGCGCCAAAAATGCGCCTATTATTATTGGTTGGCAAGGGTGTGCAACCGCTGGCCTATGCTATCCACCAGAAAAAGTCAAAACCAAGATAGACATTGCTGCGACACGCAGATAAATAGCGAGCAGATTGATTAAAATATCGGTAATAATAGGTAGCCATTCATGTCCATCAAGACATCACCAAAGTCCTCATCATTTAGCGTATCTACCCATTCGAAAAAATCCCATATCTTAGCGCTTGCCATCGCTAGTGGCTCATTGTTGACAGGTTTATCAGCGACATCGACGGTACAAGCGGCAGGGTTAGGCGACCTTTTCGGTAGTAGTGAAAGCTCATCGAAGTCAAAGTTCTTGCCAGTAGATCAAGCGTTTCAGGTAAGTACAGACAGCACCCCCGTCAAAGCAGGTACGCGGTTATCTATTAATTTCGATATCACTTCTGAACATTACGTCTATAAAAAGCAAATCAAGCTTACGCTACCCGCTGGCGTGACGGCTGCACCTTTTACCTTTAGCCAGACACCATATTCGATAGATGATCCAACATTTGGCAAGGTACTGGTATTTGACCAAGCGAATATGGTCGCTACCACCACACTGACGAACAATAGTGGCAAGAGTATAGAAGACGGGGCTATCGTCGTCGGCTGGCAAGGTTGTGCAAAAGCAGGACTGTGCTATCCACCTGAAAAGATTAATACGACTGTCGATATTGCAGCTGCATCGACGCAGGTATCAGCAGATAGTGAGAGTAGTGCGAGCTCGACCGATTCAGAGAATAGTGCTACGGCGACGTCAGAAGATATTGATTCAGTAGAACTTGATAATACTTTGCCTGATGAGGCGCAAGCACTGACAGACGATGGGGCTATTGATTATGATCTCATTGATGACAGCGCTGTAGAGTATGATTCTTTAGATAGTAGTGCAGCGACGAATACGATTTCTGCAGCAAATAGCAGCGTAACAGGCGAGACGGCCAATAGCGAAAACGCATCAAACAATAGTTTTGTTGATAGCGATCCTTTTGGTTTGGCTTCTCACCCTTGGCTGGCATTAGTACTATTATTTTTAGCAGGCTTAGGCTTGGCCTTGACGCCATGTGTGTTACCGATGTTACCTATCGTGGCCAACATTGTAGCCCGCGAACAAAACCCAACGGTCAAACGCGGTGTCATCTTGACCACCAGTTACGCGATTGGGGTAGCGACTGCTTATGGTATTTTGGGCGCTGTCATTGCAGTATTCGGTGAGTCTTTAGGTATTATTGGTTGGCTGCAGAATCCAATTATTCTCATTAGCTTTGCTATTGTTTTTATACTTCTCGCACTATATATGTTGGGTCTTTTCAGTGTGCGATTACCACAAGTGATCAGTCGAAAGATGCAAGGCTTAAGCCAAGCAGGTGACAGTAAGCTTGGTAGTACAGGCGGCAGTTTAATCGCTGGGTTTTTATCAGCGCTAGTCGTGTCACCTTGTGTTTCTGCGCCATTATTTGGGGCATTATTGGCGGTTTCTACCATTGGTAGTCCGTTGCTCGGCTTTGCCGCTTTATTCATGCTAGGTTTTGGGTTATCAGCGCCGCTTATCCTAATCGGTGCTACTCAAGGCAAGATTATGCCAAAGGCAGGCGAGTGGATGAATTGGGTCAAGCAAGGCTTTGCTTTACTACTGTTTGCCGTGGCACTGCTATTGATTGAGCGCGTGTTTATATCGCCAGTTATGCTGATGGTATGGGCATTGTGGTTTATGGTCGTGGCAACATGGGCATGGAGTTGGCTAGGTAAAGGTCGTATTCTGACCCAAGCACTAAGCCTTATCGCTGGTATTTGGGCAGCATGTTTAATAGTCGGCGCTGCACTGGGTAATGACGATAGCTTACATCCATTAGCGTCATTGGGTGCAGCACCGATGATGGTACAGTCAACATCTGGTCAACCAGTGAATAGTGACAGCACCACTGATAAGACGATCACGACGCTTGCAGAGCTAGATGCTATTGTCGCAGCCAATCCGAATGTCATTGTCGATCTGACAGCAGAGTGGTGTATTGAGTGCCGGATTATGGACAAGAACCTGTTTCATAATCGTCCAGCTCAAATGCAAGGTTGGCAACTAGTGAAGCTCGATATCACTGAGACGACAGCAGCCTCAAAAGCCGTGTTGTCTCGTTACCAACTCTTTGGTCCACCAGCGTTACTGTATTATATTGATGGTCAGCTAGTAAATCAGCAAGTGGGTGAGATCGGTCGCTCAGAATTTGAGCAAACATTATCGGCGTTGAATAATTAACATTTAACAATGAATACTTAAGAAATCAGTGTAATATTTCGAAAATTCTTAAGAATATTAAGAAGGCCAGTATACTAAGAAAAGTATGCTGGCTTTTTTAATGCCATTAAATTCATACTATAGAATATTTATTAAGTATTTGTTATATAAGTGATTATATTTATAGGTGCTTATTTTAACTATCGATAAAGCTAGTATCGTGCTTATATTTTCATTACAATAAAGAAACAATGCAGCAGGGGCACTAATTGTCATTTTTTCCGCTCCTAAGATCTGCGATTAGCTGATAGTCTCAGTCAATTCTATTTTAGCGATAACGCTAATGGCTATATTAATTACCTCATATACTCTGCTAGCGCTAATGCTAGTTAGATAAAGGACACTTATGTTTGCCCATACCATTACTCAGCGTAACCAACAGCCGTCTTACCAGAATGCACATATGCCTCTTCGTATTGCAGTTGCGCTTGCGTTGAGTTGTACCGCGATACAAGTACAAGCTGCTGATGACTCTCAAACCTATAATGAACTGCCAGCACCCGAAGCTGCGTTTGAATATGAGGATCTTGACTTATCACAGAGTCTCGATAACAGTGCGATATCTTCTGATATGAGTACACAAAATGGCAAAATAATTAGCAAAGAATTTATTGCTCAGCAAGCCAAGCTGTTTTCTGAATGTACTCAAGTCCAGTCTAGTGCTGCTCGTCTCGCTTGTTTTGATAAGGTAGCTGAACAAGGTAAGACACCAAGCTATACCTCAACCAAACAACCAATTGATTTGGCAAAGACCTTTCAAAGTACGGTCTCAGGTAATCCAAAAGTGATATTGGCTGAGTCTCAAACGGCGATGAGTGGTACGACAGTTGAAGATGCAGATACCATTTTGATGACCAGTCAGCAAACAGCAGCCAGTAAATTGAAGGCAAATGGGAACGTAGAAGTAGATGCTGAAACGAATAGTGAGGCACAGATTTTAGAAAATGTCGGTGTCACTCAAACAGACATCGAAAAATTCTCGCCACTCAGTTTATCTTATGACCTAGACAAAAATAGTGAGCGTGGTACTTGGACGGTCAGACCATATCGACCGACATATCTGTTGCCATTATTCTATACCTTCGATCCCAATTTAAATCCAAGCACACCATCACAAGAAACAGATCCTTTTGATTCTAATGATATACGCGAAACTGAGCTAAAATTCCAATTATCTCTAAAAACAAAAGTCGCAGAAGATTTGTTTGATACCAGTGCTGATCTATGGTTTGGCTATACTCAAGAATCACATTGGCAAGTTTATAACGAAGACAACTCGCGTCCATTCCGTGCTACCGATTATCAACCTGAAATATTCTTAACCCAACCTGTGACAGCAGATTTGCCTTTTGGTGGACGTCTGCGTATGTTGGGCGCAGGTGCTGTGCATCACTCGAATGGACAAGATGATCCATTATCACGTTCATGGAATCGTGCTTACCTCATGGCGGGCGCAGAGTGGGGCAGACTTTCAGTCATACCGCGCCTATGGGCTCGAGTAAATAACGAAAGTAGTAGCGATGATGATAATCCAGATATCGAAGACTATATGGGCTATGGTGATATCAAATTCTTGTACGACTTGCCAGCTGATCAGAGCATTAGCGGTACCTTGCGCTACAATCCAGGTACCAATAAAGGTGCTGCGCAAATCGACTATATCTATCCTATCTCAGAGAACGTTAATGGTATGGTTCAGCTATTCCAAGGATATGGTGAGTCGATCATTGATTATAATCATGAAAATACCTCGATCGGCTTTGGTATTGTACTGAATGATTGGAAAGGGCTTTAATTTAGAAAGGAAATCAATTTGAGAAAGGCTCTAACATAGGTGGAATTTATTATAAGTTATGACAAATAATAGTTTATGCGCCGCTTAGCGCCTTATCAAACTGGACTGTGGTTGGCAGAGTATATGGATATGCGCTGCCAACTATGCCGTATTTATCGTAGTACACCACAATCTCAACTACTACACCATCAAACACAATCTAGCCTAGATAATATAACGAATGCGCCGCCTACACGGACAGCCTTAAAGAAGCACTCTTTTCTTACTAATATTCGCCATCAAGCAAACAGCTATTTGAGCAGTGGTTTACTTTGTGCTCACTGTCACAACGATATCACTTGGTTGCCAAGACCTTTTGAAGTGGATATCGCTCCTAGTATATCTCTATCTATCCAAGCCTCTACTTACTACGAGTATCCGATACGTCAATCTATCCGAGCATTTAAGCATCAAGAGGATATGACAAAATTGCCGTTATTATTACATGCGATACGTCAATTACCGCGACCACACGGTTGTCATCGCAATAACAGCGTGATTGTTGCTATGCCAACGACAAGTCAACGATTGGTCAAACGTGGGTTCGATCCTGTCAGTATTCTATCTGCCCAATTGTCTAAACATTGGCAGATTCCTTTATGGCAAGGCGTTAAGCGTATTGACGATACAGTTAGTCAGCAAGGACTGACTCGTGCTGAACGTCTTAGCAACTTAGATAACGCTTTTGCTCTAATCGAAAGCCCTCCTACAAAACGCTTACTACTATTTGATGACGTATCTACCACAGGTGCAAGCTTACAAGCACTAGCGCGAGCGTTCATTCCACCTGCGGAAGTAAAACCAGCAACGGATAGCAGCCATAATAGTTATCAAATTTCTGCTTACGTATTAGCACATGGCAGCAAATCCTAAACCTAGTATATTTTTGTCAACAATATCTAATTATTGCTAATATATTCCCTTAACGCTATATTGTTATAGATATGTATATTAATTTTTTGCTATGAGCTAAATGTCTAAGCAGTCATTTAGTGAATTAATACATTAGTCAAGGATACTGGAAAGCGCCTATAGTCATTTCTAGATAATGTTTATTAGCATCATGGAATGAAAATTGCATGTTATTAAATAAATATATGTAGAAAATCATGGTAGTAAGGTAACAATATAAGATACTCATAATCAATATGACGTAAGTAAAAGACAGATAATTGCAGTTTTAAATAGGAACACGATGTGAATGCATCTTTGAACACTCCACTACCTAAGCTAAAGAACGTAAGCTCAGGTTTTACCTTAATTGAATTAATGGTAACGATTGCTGTTCTTGCCATTATTGCAGGTATTGCGGCACCTAATATTAGCACTCAACTTGCAAACCAGCGCGTGAAGTCGACAGCTGCAACGGTTGCTAACGCACTGAAAGAAGCTAAAGTGGAGAGTATTATCCGTCGTCAGAATATTACTGTTTTATACGATACATCTACTATTCCTAGTAAAATTGTTCTACAGGCTAATGGTACTAATATATCTAGTTATAACCTGAATAAGCAAAGTGTGGTAACTCAACAAATTAGTCCTTCTACTGTGACTAGCATTGTTTTTCGGCCTAATAAGTCAATAGATGGCAGTGCAACAGCAATTTATACCATATGTGATAGCGGCTCTACTAGTGAATCTCCTAAGCAAATTAGTCTTACGAGTATTGCTAATATTCATACTACAAACGCTGGGAGTTGTTAATGAAAAATATTAGTCAGCAACAAGGCGTAGGCTTGGTAGAGGTGTTAGTAGCATTACTATTGTTAGCAGTGGCTGTACTGGGCTTCACAGCTATGCAAATGTCAGCAGTAAAAGCAACAGATGAGAGTCTCATGCGTACCCGAGCACTCACTATAATGCGAGGTGGTGCTGAGATAATGCGCACCAATCCTGATGGTATCAGCGCTTTTAAAACAGCTATAAACGGTACAGCTGACTCAGTTACTATCGATGGTACTAGTATTAC
The DNA here is from genome assembly GCF_050268505.1 of Psychrobacter sp. NPDC078409. NCBI lineage: Bacteria > Pseudomonadati > Pseudomonadota > Gammaproteobacteria > Moraxellales > Moraxellaceae > Psychrobacter > Psychrobacter sp. NPDC078409. The sequence goes on along the minus strand of NZ_JBNNGW010000003.1, from coordinate 221,487 downwards.
AAAAGATAGCTGTATAAAAAACACCAGTACCGTACCAGTAGCTGCTGATAGTTGTACGCTTGCGCAGCTTGCGACTCGCGATGGTCTATTGATTAGATCGTATGCACGTACGAATGATATTACAATTGGTCTAGTGCCAAATGGCTGTCCTGGTACATCAGGTAACCAAGAGCGTCAATGTTTTGTTGCTAGTTGGGGTGACACAACGACAGCATTAGACAATAGCTCATCGACTGCCTGTGCCAATGCAGACGGCACTTATAAGAATGGTGCAGAGTGCTTTATTATGGAGGCTTACTGATGATATCGAAATATGTACATAGGTATAATCATCAACAAGGCTTTACGTTAATAGAGCTTATGATTTCATTGATATTAGGTTTACTAGTGTCAGCTGCTGTGATGCAAATCTATTTAATCAATGTTAAGACTAGCAGTATTCAATCTAGTGGTAGTGAATTACAAGATGCAAGTATATTTGGGCTGCAACAACTAGAAAAGAAATTACGTATAGCAAATTTAGGTAATCCAACAACGCAAATTACGAGTACGACGGTAAACGGTGGTATTGTCTTAACTGCTGCCAATCTTGGCATAACAACAGCTTATGCTAATACTGCCTACCTGACAAGACGTGAAGGTGACAGCGCCAGTGGTACGAACGGATGGACGGGAGTTTCTAATACAAACGTTAATAGTGATCAATTAACCATACAATATACCAATACAACAGGTAGTGTCATGAGTGATTGTGAAGGTGCTGATGCTGCTGTTAATGATATTGTGGTAGAACGATATTTTTTGCGTAGAGCAACGGGTGATACTAGCAGCGGTAATATAAAAAACCTAGTGCTAGCCTGTGATGCAGGCAGGGTTAGTCCAACTGGTGGTGGGATACTCACCGTTGGTACAGCATCAGATTCTCGTAATTTTGGTACAGCTGGTCAAGAGTTCATTATCAATGTTGATCAGTTCAAAGTTTTATTAGGTACAAAGTCATCCGCCGCCGCCAGTGCAGGCCAAATGATGTATCTACCAAGCAGTTCATATTTATTGATGGCGACCAAGCCGTCAATAACAGCTGTGAAGATAGGTCTTATAGTCCATGGTACGACACCTATCATAGGTAGTAATGACCAATCTTCATTTACCTTACTGGGCCAAAGTAATAGCTTGAAGACAGACACTACTCGCCAACAGCAAGTACGTAAAAGTTATGAATCTACAACACTATTACGTAATGCACGAGTGATTGATGTTGATACTAGCTTAACTCCTTAAGACCTATTAGGATAATTTGAAATGAGCAACCACTATCGTTTGTCACATTCTTTAGACCAAGGAAAAAAAAGTGGTCAAATATATTCTAATGGAGAGCGCGGGGCAACACTGATCGTGGTGCTATTGTTTTTAGTTCTCATTATGCTAGCGGGTGCGATAGCAGTCAGACAAAGTAATACGGATTTAAAAATTGCAACGAGCGATCAAATCAATACAGTTTTATTACAGTCATCCGATAGTGCTAACCAAAAGCTAGAAATGATGGTCAATGGTAGTCCGAGCTCTGAGGAGTACCGCGACGTAACGAGTGCAGCAGGGGTTTTCGGTCATTTTTTATTGAATCCTGATAATGCGACTAACGAGTTTATCTATTGTTTCAACCCTCGCACCAAAAAATATCTCGCTGCAAATGCTTCTGTGAAAAAATCAACTGGCGGGTACTGGAGTAGTTTAAGTGGTGGATTCTGTGATTATGCCAATGCCAATGATTACACCAGCGCTAGACAGACAGTCATGACGCAAATGAGTGTTACCGTTACACCTACCAATCCCAATGCACCTGTGTTTGAGCATATGGTTATTGGTAAAGAGGTACAAGATAGAACCAGTAAACGTTACCAGTTTGACGTTCGAGCCTCTTCTGCTCTACCGGCTTATAAGGAACCGAAAGTAGGTAGCGACAAGTGTTTTGAACAAACCAGTATCAATGCCAATGTAGCTACTGGCAAAAAGTCTCTAAGCGATTGTATGTTGGCTGCGTCTACGCCAAGCAAAATGTTATATGAGCAAGTAGATGTAGAAAATACGTCTTCATCTACCCTATGTATACCATATGGTAAAGGCACACTGTCATCCAAATGCATACTTTCAGCAACCCCATAGTCTGCTGATTAATTACGCTAATTACGCTAATTTCATAAAGGATAGATGTCATGAAACGACTTGACAACGTATCAAAAATCATGAGAACAAGTACGTTACCACTGAAGTATTTAGTCGTTGTAATGGCATCTATGGTTGCAATGCCAATATCGCAGGCTGATGTGGCAAACAAAAAAATTGGTGACTTAGAGATTTATAAAGCAGCTGAAGGTGGCAAGATTACGGTCACCATGATGCTAGATACATCGGGCAGTATGTCTTCACTTGCTGTGGGAGACAGTGCTTGTGATATGCCTTCAGGAGTTACTAGTAAGTCAATCACCTCAGTGCAGACTACGTCTACTCCAACATATGCTAGAGTCAGCTGCAATGTTGATAATAGGTACTTTTATCGTATTTCGCCAGCGCCTGAAAATCAATGGTATCGCTGTGGTAACGAAGATGGGAGTGGTAACAACGATTATAACTTTGCTATCTGTAACACAAAAATTGCTGATCCCCTTATAGGTACAGAGTATAAAAGTGTTGTATCAGGTAGTGGTAATCGATATTACTATAAAGATATCTTTTATGATCGTCTAACTCGGCTTAAAGATGCGATTTTTACGTTAATGAATAGCTCAGATTTAGATGCTACAAAGGTCTCTATTGGTATAGGTCAGTTTTCTTCGCAAAGTAACAGTAGCAACACTTATAACGGAGCGGATGGTAGTAGTGGCAAGATTGTAGTACCAGCCGCATTGGTAACTACCGCTCAGCGTAATGCTATTAAGACAGCAGTCGCTAACCTACAAGGCGAAAACGGTACACCAACGGCCAATGCCTATGCAGAGGCAGGGGCATACATGCTTGGCAATACCACGACTACTACGATAACGACACCAAGGGAAGAGTATGTTTATACTAGTGGTAATAACTACTACCCTTGTACTACATGGCGTGGTACAGGATGTATAGGTGTTGGTTCTGTACAAAGAATATCGTTACCAGCAGGTTATACGTCAAGCGCTTGTCAGTATTATAACTTTACCTGTCTGTCCCGCAACAAAACTCAAAGCGCTAAAGACTGGGGATTTAGTGGTTTTGACAAATCTGTAAATAGCTCTAAATCTGGTTCTAATTATGTGAGTCCATTGTCATCGAATAATGCCACTTGTGATGGTCGCGGTATTTATTTCTTAACAGATGGTGAACCAAACAGTTCTCCAGCACCATTGCCTATGATGCAGTCTGCACTAGGGGCAAAAGGAGCTTTATTTGGTTTACCTACATCAGGCACGCTTCCGAAAGGTAGCGATACTGTTGGAAGCGGTATGCCAGAAGTAGGGGCGTTTGCAAAAGCTTTGCGCAGTCCAACATTAAATCCATTAGGCGCACAAATGGATATCTTGACTGCCGTGGTTGGGTTTGGATCAGTATTCAATGTAGATAGAGTCGCTGATGAAGCCAAAACTAATCCTGAAGATCGAATAATCCGCAAGCTGACTTATACAAACTCCAAAGGGGAAGAGAAAGAAGGTGAGTTTTATAATTGTTCGAAGATTACAGCCCTAGATGCAAGAAATGCCTGTAATTGGGGTGCAAAATCGCATTCAGAATTACCAAACGTCGGTACGTTTGGTGAGGGCGGATTTTATGCTGCTCAAACAACAGAAGATGTGGTAAACAGTGTCTTATCTTTTGTAAAAGATTTGGATCAAAGCTTACCCTCAACGCCATCTGGTACCATCATTATACCTAATGACCCGTATCGCGCGGATAGCCAGCTTGCAGTTGCTTATTACCCTACTTTGCAACCAACAGTAGCTAGTAATGATGTCATTTGGAAAGGCAATATGAAAAAATATAGCCTGAATGAAGGAACATTATATGGCAAAGACAATAAGAAGTTGTTTAAGAATGTAAAAGGGGAGTTAAACGAAACGGCACAAGACTTGTGGTCAGATAAAGATTACAACAACGTTAATGACAAAGTTGAGTCGGGCGGTTTTTACGCACGATTGAATACACCAGCTACAGGTATAGCTTCTGTTCGAACCTTATATGTAGAAGACTGGAAAAGTGCAACAGACCAAGCAACCAAGTTAAGAAAAGTCAGTGTGAATGGTGCGGGTAAGTTCACACTAGATGGTAACCCTTTGTCTAATACTAATAAATTCAACGATACAAGCACTTATTCTGAGACTACTTTAAGAAAGCTATTAAACTTCTTAGGTTTTGATAACCTTCCAAGTACAGCGACAGCAGTTAAAGATATGACGTTGACATCAACTAATGTCACGGCAGCAGTCAAGGTTGTAGGTGCAACATTGCATTCTACGCCAGCCTCTGTGTCGTATTCTGCTACGCTAGATGATAGTGGTAAAGTGACAGATACACGTGACGATTATGTGCTGTTTGGTTCGACAGAAGGCGGGCTACACCTAGTCAATGCAGATAACTATAGTAATGCTGGTGATGGCGGAAAAGAGCGATTTGTATTCATTCCTCGTGAAATACTAAAAGATCCGAATAAGTCCGACGCACTTATTAAAGATCAAACCAAAACTGCTATAGGGTCACCAAACTTTGGTATTGATGCCCCATGGTTAGTGAGTGCTGACTATAAATATGATTTTTCAAATAAACGAGTATCTATCGATACAAGCGATAACAAAGGTATTTATGCATACGGTGGTTTGCGTATGGGTGGTGAAGCTTTTTATGGGCTAAACCTTGAAGATAAAGACGCTCCAAGCATGTTATTCTCTATTACGCCAGCTACGTCAGGCTTTAGTCGTATGGGGCAAATATGGGCGAAGCCTACTAAAGCAAAAATCAAGACCAGTAGCTCAGATACAGGAACAGACGTTCTGATCTTTGGTGGTGGTTATGATATGTGCTATGAAAATGAGGGTTTTCAAGTAGGGTTGGTTGATTCTATATTAGGCGGCTGTGCACTGACAACGTCGGCAAAAGGTAACGCCGTCTATATTATTAATGCTAGAACCGGTGCATTGATATGGTCGGCATCGAGCAACAGTGGTGCCACCAAAGTCGTTAGTGATATGAAAAACAGTATCGTTGGTGGTATTACGACTTTAGATCGTGATAATGATGGTTTTATGGATCATATCTACTTTGCAGATTTAGGTGGACAGTTATTCCGTGCAGACTTCACCAATGCTGGCTTTGTGAAGCCAGTAACATCAGGAACAGCTACTCCTGAATCAGGCTTTAGCAATACTCGAGTGACACGTATACTCAAAAGCGCTCATACCACTCTACTTAGCCAAAAATATGCTTATCGCTTTTATGAACGTCCAGTCGTTAGTTTCTACCGTAACTCAACCACAAACACGTTATTTGCATTAGTGAATGTCATTTCAGGGGATCGTAGCTCACCGTTATCTAAAATACGTAATACGACAGCTTATGCTGATCGCCTTTACGGCATCATAGATAGTGATGTGACCAAAGCAAATGATATTTTTTACGCCAGCAATTTTACGACAGCTAGTAATATCAATGGTCAAAAAGTCTTCGATCTAGCGGACAGTAACTTGGTTCAGTTACCTACAGCAATGGGTACTGGGTCAGCGGCTGGGTATAGTTTAACCCAAAAGAACAATGTCATCAGTACGATGCAATCAGGTGCCCAGCGAGGTTGGTACTATCCGCTAACGCGTTTCGATGGCTTCGATAATGTTAGATACACTAAAGGTATTGGCAAGTCTGAAGTTATTGACAATTTCTTATACACCACAGTGTATAACCCAGATATGAGTTATGGCTCTGCAGATGCTTGTAGCGCTACGATTGTAGGTGGTTCAGAGCGTCAACTATACTGTTTGCCTTATGGTATTTGTCTAGATGATACTTCTAAAAATGGTACAGCTGGATTTGTTAGAGCAGGACAAGGAATACAAGAGTTGACTTTAGGGCCGCGTAGCTCAACGCTATCCAATCAACGTTTGCTTATTGGCACGCAGACATTAGCAGAGCGCCAGACTGGCAGATTAAGCTTTGGGTCTGATGGTAGTAAAAGTGGTAATAGCTTGATAGACGATGTACAAGGTCTAACAAGTGCTGATCAAATATTGGGTAACGGTACTGCACCTGAAATGATATTTTATGAGCGTTTTATTCTACAACCAAAAACTTGGTATGAAGTAGATTAATGAGGCAGGTTTATGAACAGGCAAATGCTCAAAAAACAGACAGGATTTACACTCATTGAGCTGATGGTTGTTGTCTTTATCATTGCTATTTTGGCTGCGATAGCGATACCTTCGTATAGGCAATATGCAGTACGCAATGCCGAATCACAGGCCCAAGCAACCATGCAGCAACTAGCAATAGAACTTAACCGTTGGCGAGCCAGTGCTTTAACTTATAAAGGCTTTACACCCAAAAAACTGGCAAGCAATGGTGATATAAGCTATGGGTATGATGCAAGTGATAACAAAACTATCTATGTGCCTAGAGGTAGTAATAGCACAAATTATAGTTACGTGATTACTCTGATAGATAGTAATACAGGTAATACACTAGCGCCCGCAGGGAGTAGCTATTCTACAGCGGGTAGCTCATGGCGTATGTTTGCTATGCCCAATAGTACTGGTATTACTAAAGATGCTAGTGTCATGATGACTAGCAGTACTGGCATACAGTGCAAAAGCAAAGATAGAACTGTTAGCGCAGCTTCTACTAATTGTGGCACAGGTGAAGAATCTTGGTAGAGTCTGTAGAAGCGAAGACTGATATAGTCATATATTATGATTCAACAGTTAATAAAGAAGTAAATAAAATGACAAATATTGTACCTGATGAAAAATTGAGCAAGTCTCAAAAAAGTATGCGCGGATTTACTCTTGTTGAAGTGATGATTGTGGTTGCAATTATTGGCATACTTGCAGCTATTGCTTATCCCAACTACCAGCGTTATGTTATCAAGACCAAGCGTACTGATATGATGAGCGAGATGTATAACATAGCTTCTGAGATAGAGAGTCGAAAATTGGCACAGGGTGCTTATAGTAATGCGCTTATCACAGGGTTGGGTGGTGACTACCCTAAACAAGGTACAGCGCTTTATACTGTGTCGATTGAACCAAATCCTCTGACTGCTAGATGGTTGGTTAGGGCAGTTACTAAAAACAACACTCAAATGAGTGCGGACGGAAATTTGACTCTTAACTATCAAGGTATTAAATGTAGAGGTAGCGTCTGTGGTACTGGAGACGATTGGAATAAGTAGTGAAGTGGCTAATATAATTAAGTAATGACGAAAATTGTCAGCTACAACTCTACTAAACGAAAATTAAGTTACACAAACTGACAATTTTTAGCAAATAGGTAGCAATATCTATATGGTTTTTTATCTGTTACGAGGGTAGAGATGCTTATTTCGTGCAAATAACAGCAAGAATATATGGTTCAAGACTATAGTTAAATCAAAGATTGTAAGTTGGCACGTTACCTGCAACGATAATAGTAAGAAGGTTAGATGAGGAAGTTAAGTAACTACTCAAACTAACAAACCCTATATCTATGATAGATGGCAGATAGTGATACTAAATAGTGTATCAATCGATTTGTTATCACCTTACTCTAAAGGACGTACTATGAACGCTACTACTCAAAAAGGTTTTACCTTAATCGAACTAATGATCGTTATCGCTATTATCGGTATCTTAGCTGCGATCGCATTACCTGCTTATCAAGATTATACTGTCCGTTCACGTGTGTCTGAAGGTTTTAACCTCGCAGAGCCAGCTAAGACTGCATTATCTACAGAAGTGTCTACTGTTGCTGACTTAAATAGAACCCAAACAAGTTGGAACGCGCAAGCAGCAAATACTGGTGCTAACTCTAAATATGTCAATAGCGTACTTATAACAGAAGATACAGGCCTTATCACTATCACTTATAACCCAACTGCAGTAGGTGTGGGTGCTGCCGCTAATACAATAACGCTCACTCCATGGGTTCGTAGCGGTGCAGCAGGTGGTGGTCAAGCATTTGCAGCAGCTCTAACAGCTGGCGCATCTGGTTCTTTAGACTGGGGTTGTGCATCATCAACTAATGCTCAAGCTACCGCTGATGGAATTACTGTATTAGCAGCAGGTACTATGGAACCTAACTTTGCTCCAGCACAGTGCCGTTAATATCTAATCAGTATTAATAGCCCTACAAAAAAGCAGCCAATTGGCTGCTTTTTTTGGCCTACTAATTATGTACTAACAGTCTTAGAGACCGTTTATTAGATATTGAGATTGAGACTAAGAACAGGCTACAATAGTTCAGATGAGTAATGTCCACCTACTTCTAGAGTGTTTATTTAATGTTTATATATAAACTCAAAGCGTTTAGCTGGCATTTATTAGCCAGCATAACAATCGCCATCATTAGCTTAGCAATAGTCTTACTTGTTTGGTATCCGCAACCTTTATATCAAGCGACTGGCGTAGGTAAGATATTTTTAGTCATGCTTGGTATTGATGTCGTATTAGGGCCTTTACTGACATTTATCGTTTATAAGCCTAAGAAAAAAACACTTAAGTTCGATTTGGCAGTTATTATATTGCTACAACTGACAGCCTTTGCTTATGGTTTTTATCATATCTATGATGGTCGTCCGGCGTGGATTGTCTATAACGTAGATCGATTTGATTTGGTCAAGAATAATGAAATAGATAGCCGGAAGCTGAAAAATGCTTTGTCAGAATATCAAAAGGTGAGTAACTCAGGACCAAAGTATATTGCTGCTGTAATTCCTACAGACGATAGAGAAATTAGCCAACAGATACTATTTGATGAAGTTGGTTATGGGATAGCACCATCACAACGTCCAGAGCTTTATCAGCCACTTGATAAAGTAAATACTTTACTAGCTAAAAAATCAAAGCCTATTGATGAGCTATATAATTATAATGATAAAGTAGAAGTAGAAAAAATATTATCTCAATATCCGACAGTGAGTAGTTATCTACCGCTAAAGGCTAGCGCTTTAAATATGGTAGTACTCATTGATAAGAAAGAAAGTGAAAAGGTTGTAGAGATTGTAGATTTACGTCCTTGGTAGGTCAGACGTATTTTTTAGGGGTTTTTGTATAAAGAGGTTTAGGAATTGCTATGAAACATATTATTGCTGCTGTACTTATTAGTTCACTTATGCTCTTCATAGTGATTTTGCTTATAAATGCAATTGGGTTTGTGCCCTCTGAAAATGTATCGCAGTTTGGTTGGATCATATGGGGTGTATTGACTATATTATGCTACCCTTTGGCTAAAAAAATAATGATTTAACGTATAGGGTTGCTTCATTCTCTACTAGAGTATGTTTCTATTTAAAAAATAATAATCAAATGAAGAAGGTAGTACCATTAATATTTACGTCTTTATCAATTATTTAGTTGCTCTCGTTTATACTAAGCACACGTCCTATAACAAAACAATATTTATAAAAGTCAATATTATACATGGCACATCGTATGCAATCAGATAGTATTAAATATTGATTTGGTCCATTATATGATGTCATTTGATTCTTATCATTGTTCTACGCAACAATCAGGTTTTACTTTAATAGAGTTGATGATATCAGCCTGTATCATTGGAATCCTTGGTGCAATCGCATTGCCCATGTATCAAGGTTACACTACTAAAGCCAAGCTTTCAGAAGTGATCTTAGCCGCGACTGCGTGTCGATTATCTGTAACAGATGTTTTACAGTCTCCATCATCAAATTTATCCATAGTTTTACCAAAGGTCTGCGAAACAGTTCCCACTAAATATGTTAAAAATATTACAGTTAGTGCGAACGGTATTATCACTGTTCATGCTAATGAAGCTCAACTGTTTTCATTAACTAATAGTACTAATATTTTAACGCTTGCACCGATTCAGAGAGGTAGTGACCAACTAGTCGGTATAACAGGTACTAACGTAACTATTGCGAGTTGGCGTTGTGGCTCATCGATAGATGGGACTACTATACCAAGTAGATATTTACCTCAATCATGTAAAGGAAATAACTAGATATTTTATGATTAAAATACAGAAAAATTAAGCGAAGTGAATTATAGTTTGCTTGCAAGTTTATTAATTAGAGTAAGAAAAAAGGCTGAAGCAACTGCTCCAGCCTTTTTGCGTATAAAATACTTTTTCAAACTATAAATTACTTCTCTAAATACTGAATCTTACCTTCCACGCCATCCCACTTCTCAGCTTCTGGCATTTGTCCTTTCATCTCTGTAATGTTAGGCCATTTTTGTGCCAGCTCTTCATTGAGCTGCGTGAACATCTCTTGTCCTTTGGGTACTTCATCTTCTGAGAAGATCGCATTGGCCGGACATTCAGGCTCGCATAGTGCGCAATCGATACACTCATCAGGATCGATGACGAGGAAGTTTGGGCCTTCATAAAAGCAGTCCACAGGACAGACTTCTACACAGTCGGTGTATTTGCAAAGAATGCAGTTATCTGTAACGACAAAGGTCATAGTGAGGTCTACCTGTTATTGGATTGGCTGATATAGTCAATCTCTTTCAAGAGAATTATTGTGTTAGCCTTGCCTGGAGTATTATTTATACCTCTGCGCTCAGCTAAATTGTAATTCTTTTAAATTAAATCAACTATAAGGGCTACATAGAATAGTTGGAAAATAAAGCGTATTTTAGCGCCTTTACTACGCTTTGACAATTCCCTTTAATGACTAATGATTTTCTTTAAGTGATAAAGCAAATCATGCGCTTGCTTAGGTGTTAAGCTATCAGGATCAATTGTATTTAGCTCGTCTTGCAATCTAAATAGCTGATTTTGTTTTGAATTGTCCGTTATATCTGTCGCTTGAGCAGTATGAGTTATTTCTTGATCTAGAGTAGCATCATTATAACTTTCTTGCCGTTTATCGTTTACTGACTTAGCTAATTCATTTTTATCATCAACAGCTTTTGCTTTATCTACGGTTAAATGTTTTGACTGTAAGTTGTCTGCTAAATAGCGCTTAGCATCATCCAGCACTTGCGTGGGAATCCCTGCCATTTTTGCGACATGCAGTCCGAAGCTAGAGCTTGCTGCACCGTCTTTAATTTGGTGCAATAGTAATAACTGACCGTCCACTTCACTGGCTGCTACATGAACGTTACGGATATTAGCATGATGCTTACCAATATTATTCGTTAATTGGGTCAGCTCAAAATAATGAGTGGCAAATAATGTCAGGCAGCCAATCTCGACTAGGCGATTGACACAGGCATGAGCAATGGCAAGACCATCAGTAGTGGCAGTGCCGCGGCCGACTTCGTCCATTAATACCAGTGATTTATTCGTTGCTTGATTTAAGATATTGGCCGTCTCGATCATCTCTACCATAAAGGTCGATTTGCCACCAGCCAAGTCATCAGCTGAACCAATACGCGTAAAGATGCGGTCGATATCACCAATATGAGCACTAGCTGCTGGCACAAAGCTGCCGCAATGAGCGAGTAGGACTATCAAAGCCGTTTGGCGCATATAGGTAGATTTGCCACCCATATTAGGGCCGGTAATCAGAAGCAGTCGTTCAGGATATCCATCACTACCTAGTGCACAGTCATTGGCGACAAAGTGGTTTGTACTTAGTGAATTACCGTTCCTGCTATTGGCGTTTGTTTGATTCAATGCTGCTTCAACCACAACATGACGACCTTGACGAATATCAATGTTGGTTTGATTTTTGGCCACCGATTCGTTTTGGTCTTTTATATGTAGCCCCATGATTGGACGTTGCCAGTTATACATCATGGCAAGGTGAGCCCAATTGCTTAGCACATCTAGTTGGGCGATAGCCGCGCTAAGCTGTTGTAGTTCAGCCAAATGTTGGTTTAATTGAGTGAGCAGCTCTTGATACAGCTGCTTTTCACGAGCCAATGCTAAGGACTGGGCACTTAGATATTCTGTCTCGACTTCCTTTAGCTCATCAGTGATAAACCGTTCACTACTTTTGAGCGTTTGCCGACGGATAAAGTGAGCAGGGGCATTCTTCGCCTGTATTTTGGGCAATTCAAAATAGAAGCCACTGACTTTATTAAAGCCCACTTTTAGACTGGGTAATTGGTTGTCTTGACGTGCGCGCTCTACCATCTCGTCTAGCGTCGATTGGATATTGTCATGCAAATGGGTAAGGCGATCAAACTCTTCATCGTAGCCCGCCGCTAGCATTCCGCCATCACGGATATGAGCAGGCGGTTCAATGACAATAGCGCGCTCGATTAATTCGGCAACGGATTGAACAGCAGGTAGTTGATCTGGCAATTGCTGCATCAACATTGGTAACAGGCCAGCGTCTTCATGGCTAATACCGGATTCTGTCAATAGGGTAGTCAGCTGGGCGCTACTAGCGATACCATCGGCGAGCTTGCGTAAGTCACGGGGTTTGGCACTCATTAACCCGATTCGACTGCTGATTCGTTCAATATCGCCAATAGTCTTCAGCGTTTCTCGTAAACGTGTAACCAGTAAGCTATCTTTTACATCTTGGTTTGACTCAATTGAGTCACTCTCTGGGCTTAGTAAACAAGTTATCGCATCTAGACGCATATTGATACGGGAATGCTGACGCAGTGGACGCTTCATTTGCTGCACGAGTAAACGCTTGCCCATCGGAGTCTGACAGTGATTCAGCACAGATATCAAAGAAGTGCCGTTGCTACTAACAGGGGTAAATAGCTCGAGATTTTGCTGGCTATTGGCATCGATAATTAGGTAGTCATCGCTGTACTCAACAATGAGTTGGTTCACTTGAGGCACATGACGTTGCTGAGTTTGACGCGCGTAGTGGATAAGCGCAGCGCAGCTGGTTTGCGCAAGTGGAGCCTCAGCAATGCCCAACCCATCGAGACGCTGGACTTCGAACTGCTGACAAAGCGTGTCACTGGCATGCTCACGATGAAAATCATTGGCAGCGACTTCTATAATAGGGCAGTCAAGATTTTGCCGTAACCACATTAGCCACTCTGAATCATTGCTTCCAATGCTGCCGCCAACGCCATCAATAAGCGCTTCACTAATGATGCATTCACTAGGCGCAAAACGCGCTAATACAGTAAGCATTTGAGTTCGTAAATTATCGATATCGTTTTTATCTGCTATCAGTGTCTGGGTAGTCAGTGTACCTGCGGCCAAATCCATCTGGCTAACGGCTGCTTGTAACGTCTGGCTATTGTCTTGCGTTTTCATAGTAGCAATATCGATGGCGACCACAGTTGGCGTATGATTAGGTGCAATCAATGCATCATCAGTAATAGTACCTGCGGTAAGCGTTTTAACCACCTCGCGGCGCATGATGCTACCAGCAGCAGATTTACTTTTGTCTTTCTTTTGCTTGTCGCCCATTGCAGGGACATTAGAATTATTATCAGCGTTGCCAGTTATCGATTCGTCAATTTGTTCGCATACGACTACTGTCTGACCAGCAGCGATCAAGCGTGCCATATAGCTATCGGCTGCATGAAACGGCACACCTGCCATGGCTATCGTGTTGCCTGCCTTATCCGTACCACGGCGCGTCAGTGTGATATCTAGTATTTGCGCCGCTCGCTTAGCATCGTCAAAGAACAGCTCATAGAAGTCACCCATCCGGTACAAGAGCAATGCTTGTGGATAGTTGGCTTTCATGGTTAGATATTGCACCATCATCGGCGTATGATCTGCTAGGTTATAGACGGCATCGCCTATACTTAAGCAGTTAGAGTTCTCTTGTTTTGATAAGGGTTTTTCTAATGAATTAGGATTTGACGACTGATTTTGTCCAGATGGCTTTACGGTCATGCAGAGTCTCTTATAGTGCTTTAATGAGTGGTAATGAGTGTTTTGTGATAGAGATACTAAAGGGTTATTTTTCTTATATATGAGTTTGATATATAGCTTTGGCTTTAGCAATAAGCCAGTTACTTATAGATAAATGGCTCAACGACAAATTTTGAACCAAGATGCAGTGGTAGCAAACGTATAAAAATCGAACTATGACAAACAAATAAAGTCGCTGGAAAAGCTAAGAAATTTAACAAGGTATTCGCTATTTTAACACGTCCTACTCGGTTTTTACTGTGGCAAATATCTACTCGCTGCCCTTGTATCCATCAGCGTCATAACCATATATAATGACGGCACACTTAATTGGGCGATACTAAATTAGGTAGTACTTAGTCGGGTGATGACAAGGCAGAGAGCTAAGCTTTGGCTAATGCGCACTAATTATCGAATATTCCATAGGTCAAAAAATTATGTTATCAAAGATTATAGGCAGTGTGGTTGGCACCAAAAATGACCGTGAATTAAAACGCATGCGTAAAGTGGTCAGCAAGATCAACGCACGAGAGGCTGAAATACAAGCCCTGTCTGATGAGCAACTACAACAAAAAACTGAAGAATTTAAAGCCAGACATCAAAAAGGCGAAAGCTTAGATGCATTATTGCCAGAAGCCTTTGCTGTCTGCCGCGAAGCATCATTACGTGTCAATGGCATGCGTCACTATGACGTGCAGCTGATCGGTGGTATCACCTTGCACGAAGGTAAAATCGCTGAGATGAAAACTGGTGAAGGTAAAACCCTAATGGGAACCTTGGCCATGTACTTAAATGCGATCAGTGGTAAAGGGGTTCATCTAGTCACGGTCAACGATTATTTGGCTGCGCGTGATGCTGAGCTAAACCGTCCGTTGTTTGGGTTTTTGGGTATGACTGTTGGCGTGATTTACTCACAGCAGCCACCACAAGAAAAAATCGAAGCTTATCAAGCCGACATTACCTATGGTACCAATAACGAATACGGCTTCGATTATCTACGCGATAACATGGTGTTTAGTCTTGCGGAGAAAAAACAGCGCCCGCTAAACTTTTGTATTATCGATGAAATTGACTCAATCTTGATTGATGAGGCTCGTACGCCGCTTATTATTTCGGGTCAAGCTGAAGATTCATCACGCATGTACGCGTTGATTAATACGATTATTCCTGTGCTGATCCGTTCAAAAGACGAAGAAGCAAACAAGAATAACGAAGAAGAAGACTTTTGGATTGATGAAAAGAACCGCCAGATTGAGATCAGCGAAAAAGGCTACGAGAAAATCGAGCGCTTCTTAATCGAAGTCGGTGAGCTGGGTGAAAACGAAAGCTTATATAGCCCAAGTCGTCTGCCACTTCTGGCTCACGTTCAAGCGGCCATTCGTGCGCATCATGTGTTTGTCAAAAACGTTCACTATATCGTCGATGAAGGCGAAGTGGTCATCGTTGATGAAAATACAGGCCGTACCATGCCTGGTCGTCGCTGGTCAGAAGGTTTGCATCAAGCAGTAGAAGCGAAAGAAAACGTTGAGATCCAAGCAGAGAACCAAACGCTTGCCACCACGACCTTCCAGAACTATTTCCGTCTATATGACAAATTATCTGGTATGACAGGTACCGCTGATACCGAAGCTGCCGAGTTCAAATCTACTTACGATCTAGATGTCATTGTCATTCCAACGCATGAGCCGATTGCTCGTATCGATATGGATGACCAGATTTTCTTAACCAAGTTAGGCAAATACAAAGGCATCATTCGCGAAATTAAAGAGATTCAAGCCAAGGGCGCGCCAGTACTGGTTGGTACAGCGACGATTGAGGCCAGTGAAGAGTTGTCTTACTTGCTCGACCAAGAAGGCGTTAAGCATAACGTTCTAAACGCCAAGCAGCATGAGCGTGAAGCAGAAATAATTGCACAGGCAGGTAGTCCAAAGTCAGTCACGATCGCCACCAACATGGCGGGCCGTGGTACGGATATTATCCTTGGTGGTAACTGGCAGTCGTTTATCGAAGATATCGATGCGGTGAGCCCAGAAGAGATGCAGCGTCTAAAATCTCAATGGCAAGTCAAACATGACCAAGTCGTAGCAGCTGGTGGTTTACATATCATCGGCTCTGAACGCCATGAGTCACGCCGTATCGATAACCAGTTACGTGGTCGTGCTGGTCGTCAAGGTGACCCTGGTATGTCACGCTTTTTCTTATCGCTCGAAGATGATCTGATGCGTATCTTCGCAGGCGATCGCGTGGTCAATATGATGCGTGCGATGGGCCTCAAAGAAGATGAAGCCATTGAACATAAAATGGTCTCTAAATCGATCGAAAACGCGCAAGGTAAAGTTGAGAGTCGCGATTTTGATGCGCGTAAAAACCTACTGAAATATGATGATGTTGCCAATGAGCAGCGTAAAGTTATTTACGGTCAGCGTGATGATTTATTAGCAGAAATGGACTTATTAGAAGCCATCGAAGTGATGCATCATGAAGTGTACAACGCAATGATCAATCAGTTTGTTCCGCCTGGCTCTATTGATGACCAGTGGAATATTGACGGCTTAGAAGATGAGTTAGAAGACGAATTCAAAATCTCGATGCCGATTAACGATTGGTTGGATGAAGATCGCCGTCTGGATGAAGAAGGGCTACGTGAGAAAATCGTTCAAACGGCGATAGATCGTTATCACAGTCGCCGTGAGCAGATGGGTGAAAAAGACGCCGCTCAGCTTGAGCGTCATTTCATGCTACAGAGTCTAGATAAGCATTGGAAAGAACACTTAACGCAGATGGATCAGCTACGTAAAGGGATTCATTTACGTGGTTATGCACAGAAAAACCCTGAGCAAGAATACAAGCGTGAGTCGTTTGAATTGTTCCAGATGATGCTTGGTGCGATTAAGTCTGAGACCGTACAAGACTTGTCACGTGTACATATCCCAACCAAGGAAGAACTGGAAGCATTAGAAATTCAGCAACGTGAGAACGCTGCCCATATGCAAATGCAGTTTGAGCATGACGATGTAGATAACTTGGATAGCAATGCGAGTGGTTCAGCTGCTCAGCCGCAACCACAAAGCCGCAATATAAACAGCGGTGCTGCGGCAGCTGGCGTTGGTGCTGCTATAGCAGGTAACGGTAGTAATGCTAATGAACCAAATCCATATGCAGGTATGAATATCAGTCGTAATGCAGCGTGTCCTTGTGGCTCAGGTCTTAAGTACAAGCAGTGTCATGGTAAAATCTAGTCTTTAATCATAGCAAGTCATTAGCTATTTACTGAACTGCTATTAAAGCAAGCTCTTACCTAAAAAAGCCCTTATCTTAAGTAGATAGGGGCTTTTTCATATCTGTTAGATAACTTATGCAAACTTAAAACTTGCTAGATTGAGACCAACAAACACTTTGTATTGATTACTTACAAATTCAGCATAGGCGTGAATTTATGGACACGCTATAGTGTTTAACATATTTATTTGGGAGAGTGTCATGAGTGTAGAATTCTTAAAAAAAGTACGCAGCTCAGTAGTTTTAACAAGTTTGTTGGCTGGCGCCTTGACGGTCAGTGCTTGTCAGCAACAGGCAGAGCCAGAGTCGGGAATGGAAGAAGGTGCTAATACAGAAGAGTCTGTTCCAATGTCAGCGGAGCCTGCTGAACCCAGTGATGTCGTCGTCGATACCGAAGACGCTTCACTTAACGAAGTAGAAGGTGATACCACCGCTTCAGTAAACAGCGGTGTGATGCAGATGTCGTATCTATGTACACCTGAACTAAAAGTTGAGGCGACTTATAAAGAAGATGCCAATCAAGTTGTTGTCGCAACTGACATGGGTACAGTAACGTTGAACCAAACCAATGAAGGTAGTAATCCTGAAGTGTTTGAAGTGGCGACCGCAATTGATGGTGGTCAAGGCTTCACACAATGGCGCGTAGGGCACGAAGCTCGTAAAACTGGCGTTATGCGTACCGCGGGCGCCGATGAGTCAAATGTTAATACATTCGAGTGTAATGAAGCCTCATAGTTGGTCTGCAATACTTAGTAAGTGATAAGCATTAAAAAAGCAACGCTAAGATAGCGTTGCTTTTTTATATTGTGAAATAATCTTTATCAATCATACGATTTCGTAATGGCTAAGCTATCAGCGCTTATTTCAACGGAGTTGGATCAGAACCATGAGCCAATAGACCTTCTTCAGTCACATCTAACTCCTCATGTTTGAGCTCTACTTGAATGCTGTCAGTATGTACATGAGTGCTCTTATTGATTTCGATGTCTTGGATAGCGTAGGTGTCTTTGGTAATAGTAGCTACTTGACGAGATAGCACAATATCAATCGGTTCATCACCAATCTCTATTTGTTTACCATTAATGGTCACTACAGCTTTGCTATCCAAAGAAGGCTCGACGTGGCGCAATATGTCTTTGTCATCGTAATTACCAGAGAGTAAGTCTTGGCTCTCTGCATCATAGTACTCAGTACGAATAGTGATATATTCTTCTACCAATTCAATTGGCACTTCGACAGTTTTAGTACGTGAATGCTTGGTAACGGTCACTTTACCTACATCCAAGCGTTCTTTATTAATCACAGGACGTTCTTCTAATAGCTCTAAGTATCCAACATTGACGGTATTATTCGTCTGCTTCGTTGAGATATTTTGTTCTTTATCCAAGTTATCTTGGTAAAGGCTGTTTCCATTTTCAGTAGTCATTGTTATTCCTTTATAATTATAAAATGATGAATTTCTAATAATTTCAAACGTAATATGTCAACTAACCACATATATTAACTAGCTACATTCAATACTATAAACCATTCGCTCATGTTATGAATACAAAAAAGACCAGAGACATGCTCTGATCTTAATGGCTAAACATATAAGCTTAGCTACTCATTACTATCATATTCAACTGACGATACAGCAAACTTACGTCGTTAAACTGTAATGTATTAGCATATTACATGCCACGAGCACGGCGCACGTCTTCTGCTGTAATACCATCGCGGTCTACCAAGTTACCTTCACGGTCAACCACATTGCCATCACCATCAACATCTAGCTCTTCGCGTTGAATGGTTTCAATCAAAGTTTCAGTATGATGATCGGTCGTCTTGCCAACGTTTACTTCTTCAGAAACATAGGTTTCTTTGCTGACGCGAGCACGTTCAGCTTGTAGTTCAACTTCAACTGTTTCAGTAGCATCAAGGTCCCCAATGCGACGGTCGGTTGGACGGTCTACGCTAGTACGTTGGATATTGGCATGTTCTTCTTCTAAGTCTACGTCGACATTGCGCTCTTCAGTAACGACATGCTTACCTACTTTTACTAGACCAGCGACGATACGGTCTTTGTTGACTGTCAGACGCTCTTCTAATAACTCTAACGTATTTGGTGCGTCATACGAGTGATCTGCAATATCAACGCGATCTTCTACAGGAAGTGTATCGGCGGTAAACGCTTGACGATCTCTTTCATACTGCTCTTTGTAGCTGTACTGGTAATCGTGATCGTATACTTCCATGGCTTCTACTTGTGCTTTAGTCAAGCTATCAAAGAAGACATCATCACCAACGATACGTGCTAAACCTGCTGGTACTAGTACTTCTTTTGAACTAAACCAGCCACCTGCGTCTACGATTAAGTAACGAATACGACCAGTGGTGTCTTCTACTAAGGCACCTTCGATTTTACCAATTTTTTCTTCATTGATACCGTAAGCAGTTTTGTGCGTTGGATCATAATAGTCATCACCAATTAAATCTTGATGAGTAGCTTGAATATCTTTTAAACGGATTAGTTGACTCATTGTTATATTCCTTTTTTGCGAGTTTATTTTTTATAATGTAATGGTTGATGTTGTTATTAATTTTTAGTAAAACCATATTTATTACAGTTAACGGTAAGCCAAATGAATAGCTTCCCTATCAACTTGTAGCTATCCTAACACCGCGATTTTTGACGAGATATATGAGCAAGGTAGCAAAGTGTGCGCTTGCAGTAATTGCGTGTAATAGGCTGTAAGTGGCATAACATAGGAGGGGGTAGAAGTTAACGAGACTTTACACAGAGTAATATTCAACATTCATCGAAAGAAAAGAGACACAAAAAAACCGCATTACCATTAGCAATGCGGTTTCTCAATAAACAATAACTATCTAAGTATTATTTGGCTAACTCACTCTAAGTCAGTTAGACCTGCTTTATTTAAGCAAGTTCAATAGCAACAGCTACCGCTTCACCACCACCGATACATAGCGTTGCGACGCCTTTTTTGCCGCCAGTACGTTTTAGAGAGTTGATAAGCGTAATTAGAATACGAGCACCTGAACAGCCTACTGGATGACCAAGGGCACATGCACCGCCTTCGATATTTACTTTAGCATGGTCAAGTTTCAGCTCGTCCATCGCAGCCATAGTAACCATCGCAAAGGCTTCATTGATTTCCCATAGATCTACGTCATCTACTGACCAGCCAGCACCTGCTAATACTTTTTCGATGGCACCAATTGGCGCAATGGTGAATTCGCTTGGGTGACGTGAGTTTGAGGCAGTAGCAACGATACGTGCTTGATAATCAAGGCCTTCAGCTTTCGCTTGTGACTCTTTCATCACGACAACAGCTGCAGCACCGTCTGAGATTGAGCTAGCGTTTGCAGCAGTGATCGTACCATCTTTAGCAAATGCTGGGCGCAAAGTAGGGATACGATCAGCATTAGCAAGGGCAGGTTGCTCATCGGTATCAACAGTTTGCTCGCCTTTGCGCGTTGCAAACGTAACAGGCTCGATCTCATCTTTAAAATGGTTGTCTTTGATAGCAGTCAGCGCACGGTTCAATGATTCAATAGCAAACTCATCCATTTGCTCACGTGTATAGCCTTTTTCATCAGCCATTTCTTGAGCAAACATACCCATTAGCTTACCAGTATCAGCATCTTCTAGGCCATCTAAGAACATATGGTCTTTGACTTCTTTGTGACCCATACGATAGCCGCCACGTGAACCTGGCATGATATACGGTGCATTGGTCATTGATTCCATGCCACCTGCAACAGCAACGTTGAAGCTGCCCGCTTTGATACCATCATGTGCTTGCATCACTGCTTTTAGGCCTGAACCACAAAGCTTATTGATTGTGACAGCACCAATCGCATCCGGTAGACCTGCTTTGCGCATGGCTTGACGAGCAGGACCTTGACCCAGACCTGCCGTCAAGATACAACCCATAATGACTTCATCAACACTGTCAGCGCTAACACCTGAGCGTTCGACGGCAGCTTTGATAGCGGCGGCACCCAGCTCGGTAGCACTCATGTCTTTTAGTGCGCCTTGAAAGCCACCCATTGGTGTACGTGCGCCGTTTAGGATTACAATTGCATCATTTGACATCGTTATTATTCCTTGTTGTGTGTTTTGATTAAGTATCTACCAAGAAATCAGATGCCGATTGGCTAGCTTTTGCTTATATTATAAGCATCTGTCTTCTTCAGTATGTGGTTTATGCTAGCTCATCTAATCGTATGCGTACTACTTTATCAGTAATGGTCTCTAACTTTTCAATTTTTTCGATAGCAAGATTCATCTGACTCTCGACCACAGGTAGCGTCAGAATAATCACCGGCACTTGACCTACTTTATGCGCAGGTTTTTGCAAAATTGCATCGATGTTGATACCTGCATCACTTAGGATGCGCGTGATATCTGCCAATACACCTGGGCTATCATAGGCATGCACACGCAAATAGTATCCAGTTACCATCTGATCGGCACGCAATATAGGCGTGTCTGATAGCTGGTCAGGGATAAATGCTAAATGCGGGACATGATGTCCAGTGTTGCTCTGATCGTCGCGGTCTTTGCTACCCAGTACACGAACCAAATCCATGACGTCGGCCATCACTGCAGAAGCGGTTGCACCAGCACCAGCACCATCGCCGCAATAGAGCGTCTGACCAAGTGGATGTGAGTTGACCAGTACTGCGTTTTTCACACCATTGACGTTAGCCAATAGCGCATCTTGTGGAATAAGTGTTGGATGTACGCGTAGCTCAACCCCTGCGTCACCATCGTTTTCGCTATCGCGGCGTACGGCAAACCCTAAATGCTTGATACGGTAGCCAAGCTCTTCGGCATAGTTCACGTCTTGCAGGGTAATACCAGTAATACCTTCACAGTAAACTTTATCAAACTGTAGCGGGATACCAAATGCGATAGAGGCGAGTAGCGCCAATTTATGAGCAGCATCAATACCTTCAACATCAAAAGTAGGATCTGCTTCTGCGTAACCCAATTCTTGTGCTTCGCTCAATACGTCGGCAAAAGGACGGCCCTTATCACGCATTTCGGTCATGATAAAGTTACCAGTACCGTTAATGATACCCGCGAGCCAGTCGATTTTGTTGGCAGCCAATGCTTCACGCATTACCTTGATAATTGGAATACCGCCTGCTACTGCTGCTTCATAAGCAACATGCACATTGTTTTCTTCAGCGAAAGCAAAAATCTCATTACCGTGTTCAGCGAGTAGAGCCTTATTTGCCGTGACCACATGCTTGCCGTTTTTAATAGCCTGCATAATGACGTCTTTGGCTAAGGTGGTACCACCAATCACTTCGATAACAATATCGACGTTGTCGCTTGCGGCAATTGCCATCAGATCGCTGTTTTGCATGATATTGGTATCAATATCATCACGCTGACGACGCGTACCAACTTCGGTAATAATAATGTCGCGTCCGCTACGGCGTTTTAGCTCATTTAAATTGTCATTGATCAGATTGATCACGCCCGTTCCGACGGTGCCCAGACCAAGTATCGCTAGTTTGATGGAATTACTCACAGTATCCTCAAGAGGTTAAATACAATGAAGTCAGTATAAGCGATGACAGTGTCAAATGAGTCTGCGACATCAAACAGAATGTCTGTGCCCATTGCCTGTACTGCCTGCCTATCTACTTCATCATAGTTGAATAAAAAAAGCTCAAATAAAAAGGGTGTTGTTCATTTTGCATCGCGCTTTATCGTATCATACCGACAAGGCATTGTGACGTCTATACAATCTCATAAAGAGCAATGTCATAAAGGCCAGTGTTACAAAGACAACGTCATCAAGGTTATATCAGCTTACGATTATAAAAAAGCAGTAGCTTCAATCTTGTTTGGCATATGTATATGTCATTTATGCTTGATTGCCAATATTAGTTACTAATATAAGTCATTAATACTGGTAACTCATATTCTTAGTTAGCGCCTACTGCTTGTGCCAATTCTGCTGCAGGTAAGTAGCCACCTACTTGTTGTCCTGTCTCGGTAAACACCGCAGGCGTACCGCGCACACCAAGTCTCGATCCTAGAGCCATATGTTCTTGTACAGGGTTGGTACAGCTAGGGGCTTGTACATTGGCACCGATTTTTGCTTGATCCATCGCAGCTTTACGATCCTGACTACACCAGATCGCTTCCATCTTTGGTACAGACTCTTGACTGCGTGGCCATGCCAAATAACGAACCTCGATACCGCGCGCATTGATATCATCCATTTCTGAATGTAGTTTGCGACAGTAGCCACAGTCTGCGTCGGTAAAGGCATAAATAACGGCTTTGGTTTCACCTTTCGCTGGATAAATCACCATGTCTTTTGTATCGACGGCTTTTAGCGCTTCTTGTGCTGTCGTAGCAACCAATGCAGCACTGATATCAACCGGAGCGGCATCACCCACAGCAATGATCTGACCTTGAATAATATGCTTGCCAGCTTTATCAGTAAAGAAAGAAGGTAGACCTTCAGCGGTCACCCAATAAATATCATCCATATCTGTCGGTACAGCTGAAACGATAGTTTCCTCGATACCAGAACTCTTTAGATTTGCCTGTAACGCTTGCACCACGGTTGCATCATTACCAGCTGAAGGCTTAGCAGCAGTGGCTTTTGTCTGTGCAGCGTTTACAACACTGGTATTGCTAGTTGCATCAGCGGCATTGTTTGAGCAGCCAGCAGCGATACCAACCAGCAGCGCACTCATCATAAAACGAGATAGAACGGTACGAGAAAGAGGATTACGCAAAGTAGTATTTTTGATAGTGGGGAACGGCATACGGGTTTCCTATAGGCGTCGCGCCTAATCATGAGTTCGTTATAAAAAACGCTATAAACTTTTTTATATAGTAATGTGTCTTGGTAGTGTTTTAAAGGTCTAACATTGAAGAAGTTTTTATAACTTATTGATAATAAAAGATAGGTAGTAATAGCCTTCATATTACCATATTTACGCCAAATAATAGCAAAGGGAAGGCTGCCAAGAAGTATCAGTAAAGCCAACTTTAGAGAATAGCTATCAACATAAATTCAAAAAATAAGATACATTTGTGCTATTTAACATAGTTGCTTGAACTTGTAATCTAGGGCTAATCGCATTGTTTCTATAAAAATCTATATAAAATGCGTTGTATAAACTATTTGAGAACGACTTACTTTAACAAATTTGCTTTAAGGAGCACACATGGCAGGTGCCAGTTTATTAACCTTACTCGATGACATCAGCGTTTTAATGGATGATGTGAGCGTCATGACCAAAGTCGCTGCCAAAAAAACCGCGGGCTTAGTTGGTGATGATTTAGCACTCAACGCCGAGCAGGTCACAGGGGTTAAGCCAAATCGTGAGCTCCCCGTCATTTGGGCAGTTGCCAAAGGCTCTGCCGTGAACAAGGTGATTTTAGTACCAGCGGCGCTATTGATCAGTTATTTTATACCGTGGTTGATTACTCCGCTATTGATGATTGGAGGGTTATACCTGAGTTATGAAGGGGCTGAGAAGGTCATTCACAAGTTTTGGCCCAAGTTATTGCCTCATGATGAAGAGCAAAATGCCCGTTTAAAAGCCAATGCAGATGAGTCGGTAGATTTGGTCGCGTTTGAAAAGGACAAAATCAAAGGTGCCATACGTACCGATTTTATATTGTCAGCTGAGATTATTGTTATCTCTTTAGGCGCAATTACAGCAGCTGGTGGAGATATTGTCCAAAAAGGCATCGTACTTTCGATAGTGGCTGCTGTCGTGACCGTCGGTATTTACGGCTTAGTTGCAGGCATCGTAAAGATTGATGATGCGGGTCTGCATTTGATTGAGAACTCACAAGCAGGTGATAGTAAACGCAAATTTGGCGAGTTTATGCTTGCAGCTGCGCCAAAGCTTATGAAGTTTTTATCCATAGCGGGCACGATTGCGATGTTCTTGGTGGGCGGCGGTATTATCGTTCACGGTATCGGCTTTTTGCATCACAGCGTAGAAGACATTGCCCATCTTACTGGGGTATTTGAAGGGTTAACCGCGTCATTGTTAAATGGATTGGTCGGACTGATTGTTGGCGCTATTGTGGTAGCTATTGTTACTACTATTGGTAAAATGCGTGGCGGTGATTCTACCGCGCACTAAGTAGGTCATTGCATTCCTAGCTGCTTACCAAGCTAAAAAAACTAGCTAAAAAAACTAGCTAAAAAAATCAAATTGAGAAAATACAGAAAGCCCCGATACTCATAAGTATCGGGGCTTTTACTTTTGTAACTATACAATTTTTATATTACAACGTCCTAGCTGTCATCACTGGTATTGTCAGCTTCCGTTTTTTCTATTTGCGTCGGCTTCTTATGCTCCGTCTTAGGCTTACGACTGCGCGCCTTTGGTACTTTTGGCGTAGTCAGATTAAACATACCGGTCTGTGGTAGTAATTGCTCAGCCACATTTTCGATCATGTTTTTATAGCTGGCTATGGTCGTCTTAGACTTAGCTGCCTGACTGTCGTCTTTGCTAGCCTCTTTAGTAGCTTCCTCTACTACCGATTCAGTCGTCTGCTCAGTCTCTGCTACTACGTTTTCTGCAGCATCTTCTACTTCATTGACAGTTTGTTCTACAGGAGTTTCGACTTCTGCATCCTTAGCTTCTGACTGAGCACGCTCGACTTCTAGTAAGTGCTCACTATCAGCACTGACGTTTTCTGTCTGTGTCTGATTGGCGAGGGCAGTCGCTTCAACGTCATGCGCATCGACTTCGCTATCTGTTTCGGTTTGCTCGACGATAGCTTGTTCAGCAGGCACGCTCAATACAGCGGGTTCCTGATAATCAGGGTGCTGACCGCGTGGATCGTTGCTAGCACGCTTAGTGATAGCACGTGGCTCAACGTCTGTCTTGCCTTGCGCGGCTGCGAATTGACTCACAGCTTGGGTCATCGCTTCGAAGCGTGCAAGGTAGTCGGCAGCTAATGGTTGATAGCCATAGTTGCTAAAGACAAAGTTCTGGCTAGCAGTATTAGGACTGTTATCAGTACTCTGAGATTGCTCATTATGCAACGTAATAGTCGCGATAAAGCAGTTGATAATGCCTTCTTCTGCTAAGCGAGTTTGCGCCTCTGGTAGCGTGGCACGAATAAACTCACCAACCGTGCCACGTATTGCTGGCACATTAGTGGCAGCTGGCTTGTCCGCTTGCGCAGCTTGCTGAGCGAGTACTACACGTGGATCGTTACTCGCTTGTCCAAATTTCTCAGCAGTCACGTAACGTGCGCCAAATAATGCTTCATGGGTTAGCTCAAGTGCTGAGTTACTCACACTACTTGTGCTTGCACTATTACTATCAGCCTGAGTATTTTGAGCTTCATCACTCTTACTCACATTTTCAGCAGTCTTGGTTTCCTGCTGTTTTGGAGTCTCTGTAGCTTTTTCAGCATCAGCAGTTACTAACGTTGAAGCTTCCGCTTTACTTTCGGTGTCACTCGTAGAGGTCGATTGAGCTTCTACAACTACAGGTGCTTTTTTCTCTTCAGCAGCCTGCTCATGCTTAGGAACATCGTTTTGCACCTTAGCTTGTTCAGTATTTGCACGCTTATCGTCATTTACCTGATTAGCGTTTGCTTCCACCGTACTTTTTTCGTTGTCACTTTTCTTATCAGCGTTCGGAGCACTGGTGTTTTGCTTATCAGTGTTCTGCTCATTGCTACTATGCTTATCAGTAGGTTTTTGAGCAGCTGTTTCGTTTGAACGCTCATCTTTTGCTACGTTATTTGTTGCGCTTCGCTGCTCGCTAGGCTGATTTTTAGCCTGTGTAGCTTTGCTATCATCTAAAGATAGATGAACCACTTCAGGCGCTTTTAGCTCAGTTGGCGCTTCATTGACCTGTAGCACGACCTCGTTAGGGTCTTGATTGCGACGTGCACTATGTTGATTTTTGCTACTGGCAGCATCGTTGTTTCTAGCGTTCTGCTGTTTGCCCTGCTTAACGCTGTCAGCCGTTAGTGTCTCACCGCGCTCTAGCTTACCGCGTGAGCCGCGTTGGCTATGCGATTTACGCTTAGTCCGAGTTTGCTCATCTGCTTTAGAGCTGTTTTCGTTATCAGCATCACTGCGCTCGCTTGCGTTACGATTGCTGTTCTGTTGATTACTATCTTGGCGGTTATTACGATTGCGATCGTTCGTGCGTCTGTTATCGTTCTGACGCTTGTCTTGCTGTCTTTGGTCTTGAGTATCAGACGATTTGTCATCAGCATTGTTTGAGCTAGTATTTTCTGAGCTACTGTTTACGTTGCCAGCAGTCTCGTCAGCTGTCTCTTTTCTTTGACGCGGCTTAGAAGATCTAGACTTACGCGGCTTACGTCTTCTTCTGTCTTCATTGCTGTTGTCGTCAGTATCGCTGTCATTACGACGCGCTTGTTGACGATTAGCGTTGTTATCTGACTGTTGGCCGTCGTTTTTCTGACTGTTGTTTTGTTGAGTTGGCTGCTCACCAGTTGCAGCGGCATTATTCAATGCATTGCTATCCACTTGTCCAAACGAGCCTAAGCTTTGCGCGCCAGTGTTTACTAGCGCTTCGATTGCTTCAGCGGCATCTCGGCTACTGACACTAGGCGTCGTAGTAGCTTGCGGTGCTTGAGCAAATAGGTTTGATAACCACGCGACGGCTTTTGGTTGAGCAGTAGCTTCGACACCCTGTGTCTGCGGTGCTACTGGAGCGGCAACACTAGCAGTTTTATTAGCTTGCGGTGCATGTGCAGGCGACACGTCGTTGGTATTTTTATGATTACGACGATCATTGCTATGATTTACCGTATCGTTCTGCGCTTGCGTGGCTGCATTCGGCTGCGTGTTTGAGCGGTTCTGCTTATCATCTGCAGTTTTACGAGGCTGGCGAGTAGGCTGCTGTTCAGGACGCTCTTTTTCAGCAGTCTGCCAGTCAACGTTGTAGCCAAGGTCACTGTGCTCTTGTTGCTGAGTATCAGTGATACGCTCATAGCTCGATGGTGCAAAGCCATCACGGTTGAAATGAAGCTTGAAGTTTGGTGATTCCAAATGCGCGTGTGGCAAAATAGTGATACGCGTGCCACTGTCTTGCTCAAGATAAACCAAGCTGTCGCGCTTTTCATTTAATAAGAATGCAGCGATGTCTGTCGGGACTTCAGCTTGTACTTCACCTTGACGTTCTTTGAGCGCAATTTGCTCAATTTGACGCATGATAGAAAGTGACAATGAGCGCAAGTCACGAATCATACCGTTGCCATGACAACGTGGGCAGATATAGCCTGTTGACTCTTCTAATGAAGGACGTAGACGCTGACGGCTCATTTCCATTAGACCAAACTTAGAGATATCACCAAACTGAACGCGCGCACGATCGTATTTGGTCGCGTCGATTAGACGTTTTTCTACTTCTTTTTGGTGCTTATTATCATTCATGTCAATGAAATCAATAACGATCAAACCACCCATATCACGCAAACGAAGCTGACGAGCAATCTCATCGGCTGCTTCTAAATTGGTATGGTAAGCGGTCTCAGCAACGTCTGAACCTTTGGTTGACTTAGCTGAGTTAATATCGATAGAGACCAGTGCTTCTGTTTGGTCAATAACGATTGAACCACCTGATGGCAGACGAACTTCACGCTGATAAGCGGTTTCGATTTGCTTTTCGATATTGAAGCGCGAAAACATTGGCTCATAATCGGTATATTTGCGTAGCTTTTCGGCTTGTTTTGGCATTACCGCATCGATAAACCCAGCCGCTTCAATGTAAGCGTTTTCGTTATCAATCCAAATCTCAGCGATATCATCACGCAGATAATCGCGAACAGCACGTGTGACAACGCCCGCTTCTTGGTGAACCAAGCGCGGCGAAGGATATTTTTGGTTTTGTTCTTGAATGGCTTGCCAAATATTGAGCAAGTGGTTTAAATCGTGCTGCAAGTCTTCTTGCGTTTTACCAATACCAGCAGTACGGATGATGACACTCATGCCTTTTGGTAAATCAAGATTGCTCAGCATACGCTTCATGTCTTCGCGTAGTTTGCCCGAGATTTGACGTGAGATGCCACCGCCGCGAGGGTTGTTTGGCATCAATACCAAATAGCGACCGGCTAATGACACATACGTCGACAGGGCAGCGCCTTTATTACCGCGCTCTTCTTTTTCGACTTGGACGATTAGCTCGTCGCCTTCTTTGATCAGCTTTTTGATGTTTTCGTCACGTGGGTTGCCGCTTAGGTATTCAGCAGAGATTTCACGAATTGGCAAAAATCCTTGGCGCTGAGAACCGTATTCGACGAACACTGCTTCGAGCGATGGCTCAACACGAGTTACATGGCCCTTATAGATGTTAGATTTTTTTTGCTCGCGAGTACGGTTTTCTAGGTCGAAATCGTACAGGTGGTTGCCTTTACATAAGGCGACACGAATCTCTTCGTTTTGAGTGGCGTTGATCAAAATGCGTTTCATATTTGTATCCTATGAGTACGCATGACAACGATAAGACAGTCTTTATAACATAGTGGCAAGTGTGGCTAATATTGTGATTAGCGTGTGTAGATGTTCATTAACGGTAGAACGTAAATCGTGGGTTTCATAAAGCACATGGGCTTTTTCAATGGCTTCTTTTTTTACCTGAAGTAATGAGCGGTGCTCACGTTAATATCAGTAATATAGGGTGTAAGGCTATGGTACTTATATTTTATCATTAGTAAACTTGGTACATATATGATTGGGTCAGCGAGTCAAAGCGCTCTTATTCTCAGTACGTTCTATTGGTAGTGATTTCAGCGCACGTTGTAAGCGTGGGCGAGGGTCAGTTACAGTTCTAAAAAATACTGATATTAAAAAGGCGTGGTGCTGTTGCCATTCATCCATCAAAGTCTAACAATAATATCGCGGTCATGATTGCTACTATATAGTGGCGTCATTCAGCGGTTGTTTGTTCAGGCGAAGCAATTGGTTACTCTTTGTTTATCGTTCTTTGTATAACGTCAATAATATCTTGGGTGTTTCAAAGTTAGGTGTCGCAGCTTTTGTTATCAGCGGGGCGTACTTGGCAAACAGAGTAATGGACCAGCTTGTCAGCGTGGTATCGTATTTACATTGTTATCGTCATCTGTTTGACCACCAATACTTAGGCAGCTATCGATATACTTTTCGATCCTAACGCTAAACTACCCATACTTGCTCAACTATGCTGGCATAAAGAACCATCAGATAAATAGTCATTAGATAATGATTGGTTATCGAGTACGGTCGTTGTCATGCAATTAGTGAGTCAGTGTTGTGTTGTAACCGGTTAATAAGCTGATTTATTATCAGCGTTATTAATGCGATGGTATTTAGTGTCACTATTTATTTTATGGTACCGAATAACATTCAGTACAGTATTTTTAATTTGTAGGGCTATATTTGGTAAGTAATACCTCTAAATAAATAACGCGCCCTAAAATTAGATGAAACGTGTCAGGTCAGCAGGATAAATAGTGTCAACCGCTTTACTGGCAAGTAGTAGAAAACTGACAAGCAATAAAATGGTGGTCAACTATTTGTAACAACAATGATTATTGCTGTCGCCTCTGCTTAATTGTCGCTCAACATGCTAAACTATAGCAAATCTTTGTGTAAATACCTAACTAAAAATGACAAACTCAAAAATGACTGACGACGCTACTACCCATGAAGCCCCTGCTATTTTTAATAGCAAAACACGCCCACAAAGCGCTGACGATGAGATTAGCAACTTCGGTAAGGTGAACTACCTCGAAGTAACGCGCCATCAACACGATCAGCGCTTGGATAATTTTTTGTTAAACCGTTTAAAAGGTTTGCCAAAATCGCATATCTACAAAATGATTCGCTCAGATGAGGTACGCGTCAATAATAAGCGCTGCAAAGCACACGATAGAGTGCAGCGCGAAGATGTCGTGCGTATTGCCCCTGTAGAGCTAGCAACGCGCGAAAAACCAATTATTAGTACCGAGTTTGCCAAAAGCTTGCTGGCGCGCGTGGTCTATGAAGATGACGGTTTGCTAGTGCTAAATAAGCCCTCTGGTATCGCTGTGCATGGCGGCAGTGGCTTGGACTTTGGGGTCATCGAAGCCATGCGTGAAGTGACGGGTAAGAAGTACCTAGAGCTGATCCATCGCATTGATAAAGACACATCAGGGCTACTGATGATTTCCAAAAAACGCTCAACGCTTAAAGTATTGCAGCAACATTTGGTAGACAAGACCATTCAAAAGCACTATCTATGTCTTGCTAAAGGGCAGCCTGCGCTTAATGAGCAGCGTATCAATGCGCCATTGCTACGTTACACGCTTGCCAGTGGTGAGCGCCGAGTAAAAGTAGATAGCCAAGATCCACAAGCGAAAGAAAGCCAGACTGATATTATTATTCATAATCGCTTTACGATTAATAGTCAGCCAGTAAGCTTGATTGAAGCCAAGCCATTAACGGGTCGCACTCATCAAATCCGTGTGCATTTAGCGCATATCGGTCATGCCATTTTGGGTGATGACAAATATAACGTTCATGATAAATCAGGCGTCCATCGTCTGTGTCTCCATGCATGGCGCTTAGACATTCCAGGCTACAAGACCATTACTGCGCCATTGCCAGACGATATGGCAGATTGGTTACCAGAAACAACGAAATTGCCTGAATAGTTTTTCAAAATAAACTCTTAAGCCAAACTATTTTTGTATTTTCCTAAACGTCACGATATCTTATTTTTACGAATAAGCCACCGTGACGTTTTAGTATCTGCTATTTATTATTGTTATTCATTAAGGTAAACCCATGACCAAACCAGCTACAACTTCAGAGTGTGTTATAAATGCTCAACCATCAGCAGAACACAATCTGTCTGATAAGACATTAATTATTTTTGATTGGGACGGCACGCTAATGGATTCAATCGGCCTGATTGTTGAGTCTATGCATGTGGCTGGCGAAGCACACGGGTTTGAGACGACTGATAAAGCCGTAAAAGATATCATTGGTCTGAGTTTAATGAATGGTATTAAGATTTTATATCCGCAGGCAAACGATACGCAGTTGCTTGAGATTCAGCAAACCTATGCAGAGTACTATATTGCTAACAGTCATAGTACGCCGCTCTTTGAACCGATAGAGCATATGTTGCAAACTTTGCAACAGCAAAGCAAAACGCTCGCCGTAGCAACGGGTAAAAAAAGAAAAGGGCTAGATCGTGTATTAGATGCCTCAGATAGCCATGATTACTTTGCGATTACGCGTTGTGCTGATGAGTCAGGCTCAAAACCTGATCCGCAGATGTTGACCGATATTTTGGAATACACGCAGCAGCAGGTTTCTGATGCAGTATTTATCGGTGACAGTATCTATGACATTCAAATGGCAACAGCATTAGGCATGACCAGTATAGCGGTGAACTATGGTACAGCAACGAGTGCAGAGCTTGCGGAGCAAAATCCAACCTATCAGGTTGATACTCCACAAGCGCTAGTAGACTTGTTATGCGGGTAGAGCTGTTTTTATAATCCTCGTTATTTTTATAGCATACCGATGATAATAATGAGTGAATAAACAGGCAATAAAAAAGGGTTTATCGTAATAGCGATAAACCCTTTTTTGCTAAAGACAACGATATCTATTTGTTTTCTTTATCAACGCTCTCTTTTTCACCGCTTTCTTTTTCAATAGCGTCTTCTAACTCAGCGCCTTCTAGCAATGCAAAAGAAGACTCAATGATTTTGTCTGCATCAAGCTGATACTCATACCAGTTGCCCATTATTCCAGCCAACTCATCGAGACCTTCTTTTCGAAGGGCTGAAAATAACTGAATGGTACAGTCTAAGCCCAGTTTTTTCAGGCGTTTACGAGTCTCAAGGAGGGCGTTCTTAGAAG
The DNA here is from genome assembly GCF_050268505.1 of Psychrobacter sp. NPDC078409. Lineage (NCBI taxonomy): Bacteria > Pseudomonadati > Pseudomonadota > Gammaproteobacteria > Moraxellales > Moraxellaceae > Psychrobacter > Psychrobacter sp. NPDC078409. The sequence goes on along the minus strand of NZ_JBNNGW010000003.1, from coordinate 188,344 downwards.
CACCGTACTTCAGTTTATCTGCTTTGGTCAGCAGAATATGTACTGGTAGTTCACCATCGTTTGCCCAGTGCAGCATTTGCTCATCAAAAAACTTAAGCGGATGGCGAATATCTGTCATCAGTACCAGACCTGCAAGGCTTGAGCGTGATACCAAGTATTCTTCTAGCTCAACTTGCCATTCTTTTTTCATCTCTAGCGGAACAGCTGCATAGCCGTAACCAGGCAAATCAACCAAACGTCTGTCAGTATCACCGATACTAAAAAAGTTAATCATCTGCGTGCGTCCAGGCGTTTTAGACGAGCGAGCCAATTGACGCTGATTGGTTAGGGCGTTGATGGCTGATGATTTGCCAGCGTTTGAGCGACCTGCAAAAGCGACTTCCAATCCCATGTCAGGCGGACAGAGACGAAAAGTAGGTGCTGACATCATAAACTCAGTTTGCTGAATTTTCTGACGAGATTTGGTATTGAACAAGGCATGTTCAGCGGCGACATCGTTAAACGGGGTACTCATAAATGGCTCATTAATCTTAAAAAATTGGATGCGATTATAAAATTTTAGTCAGCCGATGATTCAAGTCATCGGTGCGGTCAAGTAATTGGTAAAGCAATAGGTAAATCAAGGTAAAAGGCTATTTTTTATTAATACAGTTATATGCAAATCATAAAAGTAGCTATTTAATATTACTAGCTATTCTATACTATTCCGTGTCTTACTTATTGAAATAACTGCGATTAGCATCATATAAATAGTAGGATAACATTAAAGTTGGTTAGTCATTAAGACAAGTTCTTAGCTTTAACAAAGCCATATCCATATTCTCTATGTTTATATGACATATATTGTTACAATGTTTAACGAGAGACGTTTAATAGAACGATTGATGAGACACGTGAAATATCACGAGGAGGTGCTCTATGTTTTCAATCAGTAAACTTCTTAGCACGAGTTATCGCGCTATAACGGCTGGCAGTGCTGCACTATTATTAAGTGGCATTGTGATTAGCAGCGCAAGTGCGGCGGATATCGCCACTACCTATAATAACTCATGTGCAGCCTGTCACGATAGTGGGGCGTTAAATGCCATCAAAAAAGGTGATAGTGCCAAATGGCAACAGCTGATTAAACAAAAAAGTATGCCGACACTCATTAAGTCTGTTAAAGGTGGTATGCCGCAGATGCCAGCAGGTGGTCTTTGCGACAAATGTAGTGATGACGACTATCGTAAACTTATCGAATATATGAGCAAATAATCGACTTATAAATATAATTTGAACATATAAAATAAAGCGCTGGGTTAACAACCTATCTGCGCTTTTTGTTTTTGCGTCATATTGTATATTGTGTTGCCAGAAAACTGATGGATACTATGATTAAGTAGGCAAATGATACAAAGTCTTGCTATAATAATCGAAAATAAACCCTGATGTTAGTAAGTACTTTCAGACTGCTTGTGTCCAAGACCTCAAAATATACGCCATTCTCATGATTAAAGAGACGGCTATATCAGGTATCTTACCAGTGCAATCACTCTAAATAATGCTTACGCCGAGCTAGTAGGATTTGTATCAATGAAAAAGTTAATCGCTGCTGCCAGCTTATGCGTTGCAAGTTTCAGCGTACAAGCTGCTATTATTGTTCCTGAATATGACGTCAATGCAGGTCAAAAAGTTGCAGAAACCGTTTGTGCCGCTTGTCATGGTCTTAATGGGGTCAGCATTGTTCCTGCACAGCCAAACCTTGGCGGCCAAAACGTAAAGTACCTATATAAACAGCTAGTCAACTTTAAAGCAGGCTATCGCAAAAACGGTATCATGCAGTCACAAGTTGCTAATCTGTCTCAGCAAGACCTAGCAAACGTAGCAGGTTATTACGCCAGTCAAGCGCCTTGGGGCGTTGGCTACGGCAATCCTGCAACCAATCAAGAAGCGACTAAGCTATTCTTGGGCGGTGATAAGTCGCGCGGTGTTATTGGTTGTGCCGGCTGTCATGGTCCAGATGCTGCAGGTAATACTTGGGCTGCATTTCCAAAGCTAGGCGGACAGCACGCTCAGTATATTGCTACTCAGCTAAAACTATTCCGTGCCGCTGGACGTGTTGATGATATCGATAGTGATGATCAAAAACGAGTCAATGATGCAGCCAAAGAAGGCGAGATGGGTATGATGCAAACGGTTGCATCGAAACTATCAGATCGTGACATTCGTATCCTGTCAGACTATGTAAGTGCTATTCACTAATTGAGTCGCACTGATTCAATATCTGATACATGCTTTGCGTTGCATAGAAGGCCATTGAGTAAGGCCACTGACTACTGAATCGCATATTGATTATATCTGAATGACTAAACCCCGATTTCGGGGTTTTTTTATAACTGTTTGTCCCTTATATTAAGACAGTATTTAGCTGAATTCACTTACAGAAGCCAGTCGTTGCTCTGTATAATTATAAATTATCGTTATTCACTTTATACCAGTTTTCAAAATACGATTAGCCGTGTCAAACATGTTCGGTCTACCATGCGTGGTAATGGCGCGTTTTTTGTTTGCTACTCTAGTTTTTGTGAATGGTATTAGATCGTTTGGATTGAAATTATGATGATCCGTTATGCTTCTTATTTTATCGCGGCGTTACTACCGTTATTGCTATTTCGTTGGTTTGCACCTGCGTCAATTGGTGAGATCGACTTTTGGTTACTATGGCTATTAGCCATGGTATTGGTTGCGCTGCCAGTCATTTATGCTGAGATAGCATTGGCCTATCGCAGTGTCGAAGGACCTCTAGCAGGTATGCAAAAGCTTACTCGTGAAGCAGATGTCAGTCCGATCTGGCGCAGCTTTGGTTGGTTAGCGGCGCTGGTCTCTATTCTGATTGCAGCGTTGGTTATATCTGGCGCAAGTACAGGTATATTGTCTGCATTAACTGAGCTAAATAGCGTACCCGATGTACCTAGCTTCGCAGTTGCTGCAGGCCTGATGGTCATCGCGGTACTTTTAAGCTTGCTGGGTATTGCGCCATTACCTATTGGTTTAGGATTGATGGTAATAGGGTTGCTGCTAGGGTTCGCAAACGGTGTGCCAAATGCTGGTTTTGCCATGACTGATGTCAGTTTGACGGAATGGGCACGCGCAGTCGCGTTAGCATTAGTGAGTGTCGGTGCGGGTACAGGATTATACTGGTTCGGTCAAAACCTAGTGAGTAAGCAGACAGTCACAGCGGTAGAAGCCAACAATCAGCAAGCAAAAAACAGAGTTGCTACTCGTGAGTACCGTGCAACCAAGTTAGTGTTACCGATTTGGGTATTGCAACTTTTGATAGGAGTAGTGGCTTTATTTACTAGCGGTATGTCGCTACCGCCAATTGGACAACTGTTATATTGGGGCGGGGTGTTATTTGTAGCCAGTTACTTGCTACATTACAGCACGCAGCAGTTAACGCATAAGTTTGGATTATTGGTTAGTTTGATAATCACTTTTGCTGTAGCGTTACTATTAGTGGTTGCGATTCCGACAGCATGGTTAGTTGGCATCTTAGTCATTATTAGTAGCATTGCTGTACTATTGCTATCAGTATTTGCTGGTTGGCAGATGAAGATTAGCCATCTACGTAAGTCGTTAAATTTCAGCAATGAAGCAGTTTATAACTTGTGGCGAGTGGCGATACGTTTAGTCGTACCATTAGCATTGCTGCTAGCACTGGTAGGTTGGGTAATGCAGTGGTTGAGCTAACAGTTGAAGGTCGTGACAGCAGCGTGCCACAGTCTACGCAAGCTGATCTAGTGACCGTATATCTGGCGTATGCTGAAGATGAGCAGCGCCAGCATTATCTAGCTTTGAAGGTTAGACAAGGTACTAGTTTGCATGAAGCATTGGCGCAAGCAGGATGGCTTGAGAAATTTGTAGAACTGGCAGCGTGGTGTGAGCAAGTAATAGATATCACCACGCCAACTGCGAAACGTTGGCATGTGGGAATTTATGCACAGAAACAGCCATTAAGCTATTTGCTACAGCCTTTCGACCGTATCGAGGTATATCGTAGTTTAAGCGCTGATCCTATGTCTCAGCGCAAAAATAAATCTCGTAGCTAACCGTTAACTATCTAAGCTAATAGGTTTCGCTAACTATGATGCTGGCAGACTCTCAATACCTTCGATGCGCGTGACCAAACCATTATCATCAAAGTAAACAACTAAATGCTGGCTGGCGTTTTTGACATCTGCGATGCCTTTACGGCTACCTTCAGTACCTGCTTTGTAGTCATAGATATAATCCCAGCGTTTAGGCTCAAGAGTATCTCGAATCGCAGGGCTACCAAGAGTATAAAGAACTTGGTTTTGATTCATACCCACTTTTAGCTTTTGAGCTTGGGTTTGCGTAATCGCTGTGCCTTGAGGCAAATCAATCTTATAAACACTCAATAATGAGCAGCCAGACATAGCAACAGTAGCGCTAAGCATACTGGTGATAACGATCTTACGTAATGCGCTGGTGTGGCTTAACGGACGGAAATTTAATGTCTTTATCATGGTAAGATGACTCATAAGAAATGAATTAGGTGTGGCCAGCGTTAGGTCGTACCAGTCTGACCAACAATCTTGGACAAATGATACGTCATTTACTTGCAATTGCCTACCACTTACGACATTATTTACCAAACACAATATGAATAGTTAGATTAATTATATTTTAAATTCATAGGCTTGCATCTCAATATTTAGAAAATAATAAGAGAGATGTCTGCATAAGTTTCATCAGTTTATTATTAATCATTTACTTTATATTAAATAAAAATAATCTTTGTTGATTATTTATCTCATATTTTCTATTTGTTAAGGCTGTTACAGTCAAAAGGGATATTATGGCTTCTTTTACCAATCAAGATTTACGTAGAGCAGGACTCAAGGTCACGTTACCTCGTATCAAAATTTTAGAGCTATTAGAAAGCGCAGAGCTGCATCATATGAGTGCAGAAGAAGTGTATAAGGCACTTATCGAGCAAGGTGAAGACGTAGGTCTTGCCACTGTCTATCGTGTACTAACACAGTTTGAGCAGGCAGGTATTGTTGAGCGTCATAACTTCGAAAACAATCTATCTGTATTTGAGATTACCCAAGAAGAGCATCACGATCACCTAGTTTGTGATGTGTGTGGCAAGATTATAGAGTTTCATAATGAGGTCATTGAAGAAGAACAACTAAAAGTAGCAGAAAAACATGGCTTTAAACTTTCTGGGCATTCTCTTGTGCTATATGGCATTTGTGCGGATCAAGCCTGTAGAGATAGCGCGAAGTAACTTTCTGCTATATCATTAGCAATGATTGTTTCTGCCAGTACTACGATATCGAACAATAAAAAACCCCTCGTTATTTATAACGAGGGCTTTTTTTTATATATCTATTATGCCTAGAAAGCGCAATAATTTAGCTCACATCTAACGATAAACTATCAGCACCTTCATCTAAATTTGCCTTACCGTTTTTGCTACTGAGCTTAATTTTTAGGCGTAGATCGTTAGGGGAGTCGGCATGTAGAATCGCTTCTTTATACGTTATCTCTCCTTGTTCATACAAATCAAAAAGTGCCTGATCAAAGGTTTGCATGCCACTGTCTCGTGAGCGTGTCATCACATCTTTGATTTCATGGACTTCCCCTTTACGAATATAGTCACTAATCAGCTGCGAATTTAGCAAAATCTCAATAGCAGCGCGTCGTCCTTTACCATCGGGTGTGGGAATAAGTTGCTGCGCGATAATAGCTTGCAAGTTCAACGACAAATCCATAAATAACTGGTTATGGCGATTGGTTTCAAAGAAGTGAATGATACGATCAATTGCTTGGTTAGCATTGTTTGCGTGCAACGTTGCAAACACTAGATGACCTGTCTCAGCGTACTGGATAGCGTAGTTCATGACTTCACGGTTACGAATCTCGCCGATTAAGATAACATCGGGTGCTTGGCGTAGCGTGTTTTTTAAGCCTGCTTCAAATGAATGGGTGTCGATACCAACTTCACGTTGGGTAATAATACAGCCGCGATGCTTATGAACAAACTCAATAGGGTCTTCTATCGTGATGATATGACCATGAGAGTTTTGATTGCGATGTCCTATCATTGCAGCAAGGGTAGTAGATTTACCTGTACCTGTTGCGCCAACTAATAAAACAATACCGCGTTTTTTCATGGCCAATTCTTTTAGCGCTGGCGGTAAACGTAATTCTTCAACTGTTGGGATGTTGTTTTCAATTTTCCGTAAAATCATTCCTGCCATATCGCGTTGTACAAATGCACTGACTCGAAAGCGTGCTTGCTGCGCTTCATCAGAGATCGCGAATTGACACTCATTGGTTTCTTCAAACTCTTTTTGCTGGCTTGGCGTCATTACACCTTTGACCAATCTCATGGTTTGCTCAGCACTCAAAGGTGTCCTACCGACAGGTAAAATTTTTCCATTCACTTTCATGGAAGGTGCTACGTCAGCAGTAATAAAAAGGTCAGAGCCATTTTTGCTGATCATCAACTGTAATAGTTTATCAATGTCCATATCGCACCTATACCAGATGTAAGTCAATTAAAATCATATTTTAAATACGTCAATAAAAAGTAAGAAAGTAATTACAGAGACGATAATTTGTTTATTATTTTTAGTAATATCTGTCAATACTGTCTGTCATTACTATAAAAATGCTTCAGGCTGCTTGGCATAAGGACGCGCAACATCTTTGCTAATGGTTCCTTTGCTTACCAAGTTCTTTAACGTCTGATCGAGGGTAATCATGCCATCGCCTGCACCCGTTTGGATAGCAGAATACATCTGAGCGATTTTGTTCTCACGTATCAAGTTACGGATAGCAGGGGTGCCTATCATGATTTCATGGGCAGCTATACGCCCGCCTGCTTGACGACGCAGCAATGTCTGTGAAATAACAGCTTGCAATGATTCTGACAGCATCGCGCGAATCATATCTTTTTCAGCAGCTGGGAATACATCAATAACACGGTCAATCGTTTTAGCCGCTGAGCTGGTATGCAAGGTGCCGAACACTAAGTGACCAGTCTCTGCAGCCGTCAATGCCAAACGGATAGTCTCAAGGTCACGTAGCTCACCTACCAAGATAACATCGGGATCTTCACGTAGGGCAGAGCGCAGTGCTGGCTCAAAACCCAAAGTATCACGGTGTACTTCACGCTGATTGATCAAGCTTTTTTTAGATTGATGTACAAATTCAATCGGGTCTTCGATAGTTAAAATATGCTCTTTACGGCTTTCGTTAATATAATCAATCATCGCCGCAAGTGTTGTCGATTTACCTGAACCTGTTGGGCCCGTTACCAATACCACACCACGCTTAAAGTCTGAAACGCGTCTAAAGACATCGCCCATACCTAAGTCTTCCATCGTTAATACTTTGGAAGGAATGGTACGAAATACAGCACCTGCACCGCGGTTTTGATTAAAAGCGTTGACACGAAAACGTGCTAGATTAGGAATTTCAAAAGAAAAATCCGTTTCAAAAAACTCTTCAAAGTCAGCACGTTGCTTATCATTCATGATGTCATAAATAAGCTGATGCACGACCTGATGGGTCATCTCTGGCATATTGATACGGGTCATTTCACCATCAACACGTATCATTGCCGGCATACCCGCTGAAATATGTAAATCTGACGCCTTATGCTTAACGGTAAAGCGCAGCAAGTCTTCGATATTAAGATTATTTTTTTCAGCCATAATTTGATATTCCTATCACTTAGTCTAGGTAAGACAAAACACTATAAAAGTACGTGGTAAACTATTGATCGATAGCCTTAGTATAATAAGAAATGATAAGAAGCTCACCAGTACAGGTCTTTACCATCACTAGCATATTCAGCAGCATATGTTAAAGCATGTAACAATATCATAACAAGACTATGAGTATTTAACCATCTACTAAATTAAGAAAAACCAGAACTGGATCGTTTTAAAATAATGCTTATAGAAGTTATTTCTAATTTACTTTTAAAAATCGGATAGTTATGTTTTTTTTATAATAAAAGTTGCAGAAAAAAAATTCAAAAAATTAATCAAGCAATAAGGGCAGAATATGAAGGAAATGAATGGCGATATTGATGAAGTGACACTTATCGATAACTGGCAGCTAGTTAGTAAGCAGATGAAGCAAGCATGTGATCATGCTGACATACAGGCTGAAAATATTATGCTGCTGGCTGTTTCAAAAACGAAACCTGCCGATATGATTGCAACTTTAGCAAAGCAGGGACAGCATGATTTTGGTGAAAACTATCTACAAGAAGCCATCGAAAAAATTACTACTCTTAAAGCTCAACCTGTAGGCGAGAGTATCATTTGGCATTATATCGGTAGTATTCAACGTAATAAGACACGTGACATTGCAGAGCACTTTGATTGGGTGCAAACGGTTGAGCGCGATATCATCGCCAAACGGTTAAATGACCAGCGACCAACTGACCTGCCATCGTTGAATGTGTTGATCCAACTAAATATCGATAATGAAGATAGCAAGTCAGGATGTCTGCCAGCCCAATTGCCAGAGCTGATAACAGCGATAAAAGGGTACGAGCGCTTACAACTGCGAGGTTTGATGATTATTCCTGCTAAGGCAAATACGGATGCCTTTGCTCGAACTAAGCAGTTGTTTGAAAAGGTCAAAGCCGACTATCCAGAGTTAAGTAGCTGGGATACGCTTAGCATGGGTATGAGTGGTGATATGGCAGAAGCGATAACAAACGGCACAACGATGGTACGTGTCGGTACTGCTATCTTTGGTCAACGTGCTTAAAACGATATAAATAGGCTAGTTAGGCATCCTTTAACTAGCCAGTAAATTAAATGACATCTTCTAATTTGGTGACTAGCATCTGCGTGATTTTAAGATTATCAGTCGCAATAATCTCAAATCGATAATTGGCATACTCAATCGTATCGGTCTTTTTAGGGATTTTTCGAAGCATATACATCATAAATCCACTGATAGTCTCGTAATTTTGACTGCGGGGTAAGTCGACGATATCTAATGCACGAATTACATCTTCGATAGGGGTCATGCCATCGATTAGCCACGAGTTGTCAGTGCGCTGGACAATAGGTTGTTCTTCTAGCGTTACCAACTCACCCATCACAATGCTCATCACGTCCTTTAAGGTGATAACACCAACGACTAGGGCATATTCATTCACGATGACTGCAAAATCAGCGCCAGTAGATTTAAACATTTCTAATACTTCAAACAAAGACAACGTATCAGGCACGAAAAGTGCTGGTTTCAATAGAGTCTTGTTCGTTAAGCTAACTTCTTGTTGGTTCAAAACCAAAGCTAAAAAGCTACGAGATTCCACATAGCCAACGATATGTTCTAAATCATCATCATGGCAGACCAAAAATTTATTGTGTGGCTGCTCAATCATGATATTCACGACTTCTTCTGTACTTGTTTTGGTATCAAAGTAAACAATATTTTCTCGAGGATTCATCACTGAAGTGACGGTACGCTCTTGCATATCAAAGATATTTTCTATCAAGTGATGCTCTTGCTTCTTTAGTACACCCGCTTCAGCACCTGCATCCATAACGGCATAAATATCTTCTGGTGTCATATCATCTTGACGGATGGTTGAGATGCCAAAAAGCTTAAACAAGATATTTGCAGCCCCATCGAACACCCATATAATGGGCTTTAGTATAAATATCAACAACATCATCGGGCGTACGAGCCGTACCGCTATCGTTTCAGCATTTGACATGGCCAAACGCCTAGGCATTAGGTCGGCAAGTAGCGAAAATAAACTCGTGATAAGTACAAACGATATGACCGATGCTATCGTTTCACTATTCAATAACTGCTCGAGATAAGGGCTGATGGCCGATTCACCCACGGCACCAGCTGAAATAGCGACCGCATTTAGTACTATTTGTACGACGGTGATAAAGCTACCAGGATGCTCCTGCATATTGAGGACATCAAGTGCGCGAACATCGCCTTCTTTTGCCATAATTTGAAGCTTGATTTTGCGGCCTGCAGCGATGGCAATCTCAGCAGCAGAGACAAAGGTGCTTAAGGCAAGCAGTAAAAGAAGAAAGACACTAGCGGTTAGCAAACTCATGACGTACTCGAAAAAGAAATAAAGATAATTGAGGCAAAATAGTTGGTGAAACTGTGTGAAAAAGAATAGGGTTAGGTGTAAAAGTTTTTTTGTGGATAAAAACCAAAAAAGCTGGGCAAGCACCCAGCTAATAGTAAAAATTCGATATCTTGTAAAACTGGCTAACTAGTACCTCTCAACTTATAGATAGTAGAAGTTGAGAGGTACATAGTAACTAACCTTTGATTGACCACTTATTGACCAATGGATAACGGCGTTCACGTCCAAAAGCTTTGTGGCTAATCTTAGTACCGATAGGAGATTGCAAGCGTTTGTATTCGCTGTTGTCTACCATCTTGATGACTTTAGCGACCATCTCAGCATCGAAGCCTTTATCAATAATTTCTTGATAGCCCATATCTTCATCGATATATGATGTCAAGATACCATCTAACACATCGTAGTCAGGCAAGCTGTCTTGATCTTTTTGATCTGGACGTAATTCAGCCGATGGCGGACGAGTAATAACGCGCTCAGGAATAACAGGCGTATCTTCTAAACGGTTACGATAGCTCGCCAATTTATAAACTTGAGACTTATATACGTCTTTTAGTACGTCAAAGCCGCCAGCCATGTCGCCATATAGCGTTGAGTAACCAACAGCCAATTCTGACTTGTTACCAGTTGTGATAACTAAATGACCGAATTTATTGGACAATGCCATCAAAATTACACCGCGAGCGCGCGCTTGGATGTTTTCTTCTGTCGTATCCGCTGGTGACTTATTGAACAACGGCGCTAGCGTATGACGGATGCCTTCGACAGCGTCAAAAATAGGGCAGACGGTGTAAGAAACATTTAAGCGACGTGCTTGGGCTTGAGCATCTTCTAGACTGATTTGAGAGGTGTATTCGTATGGCATCATGACCGCATATACCTTATCAGCGCCTAACGCATCAACAGCGATACAAAGTGTCAATGCTGAGTCAATACCACCTGATAACCCGACAATAATGCCAGAGAACCCTGAATGATTGACATAGTCGCGTAGACCGACGACTAACGCCTGATACATTTCAGATTCACGGCTCAAGGTTAGAGGCGCTTTGGTCTGCTCGTTAAACTTAGCAGTTTTCACATCTAACGTAGCCAGTAGCAACTGGTTCATAAAGCGTGGTGCTTCATGAGCAATGCTACCGTCAGCTTGTACAGCCATAGAGCCGCCATCAAACACTAGATCGTCTTGCCCGCCGACAGCATTGACATAGACGATAGGTAGTTTGTTTTCACGGCTACGCTTGGCTAGCATGGTTTTGCGATTGTCTTGTTTTTCAATCTCAAAAGGTGAGGCATTTAAGCTTACGATTAAATCAGCACCTTGTTTTTTAAGCTCAGAGATAGGACCTTTTTCCCACAAATCTTCACAGATAAGCAGACCAATAGTAATGCCTTTATAGTCAAATAAAACTTGATTGCGACCTTTATCGAAGTAGCGACGCTCATCAAACACGCCATAATTTGGCAAAATTTGCTTATGATAAAAGCCTTTTTGATGACCATTATGTAGGATAGCAGCAGAGTTAAACGTACCATGATGATCGACATGTGGATAGCCGACAATCATGACGATATCATCAATATCGCTCAAAGTAGATAAAGCGCTTTTGACGCGGCCTGATAAGCTTGGGCGTAGCAATAAATCTTGTGGAGGGTAGCCCAAAAGAGCTAACTCTGGGAATACGATTACGTCAGCACCTTGTTCGCGTGCTTGTAATGCTAGGGTACGCATTTTTTCGACATTGGTTGCGATATCACCGACCAAAAAATGTGATTGAGCTAAAGCAAAAGTGACAGTATCTTGTGGTTTATTGGTCTTACTGGCTTCGTTTGAGGTGTTAGAGTTGGGGTTATCAGTGTCTTTTGACATTGTTATTGTTCCTATCGATATATTATTAAAATTTGGTGTGTCTGTATTGATTTCAAATAAAATCAAAGTAAATCCGAAATTAACTCAAAACTGCGCTCTGGCATATCAAGCTCGAATATTGAGCTGATATGCTGAGTCTAAATCTCATATAAGCCTTTATAAAGGACTTATGATTTTGCTCAAGTAACTCACTCTAAGTGATAGCGACACTCTAAAATTAGAACTTATGATAGTCTAAAAGAAGACGATATAAGCGAGTGTTGAAATCTGGCTCAGAGGATTCGATGTCTGGACAACGATGTAAATAAATATGTGCAAATAAACTTAACTACACTGAAAAGCTTAAAATAATTGCTTTAGTATAACATCAATTGTCGCGACAAATAGAACGCACCAGTGGATTCCCTTATAAGATAACAGTTTAAAAGCTGAACATAAAAGCAGTTTTCGATACATCATTTTTACACACTAAATTCATGCATTATGCGCTAGTCATTATCGTCGTCATCTAGTAAGCTTGCATAGACAAAGTTGTAAGTAAAGATTACAACAACGCGTTATATAATTCACACGCTTTATTGCATAATAAAGCGTGCTAACTGCATTTTTATTGTGTTGTCTATGATAATGAATGGCTGTGAATTTGTAGTATGGAACTGGGCACAGTCATACTATTTAACTGTCATACTATTTAACAGTCATATTACTTAATCGTCATATGACTTCATAAGTTCCACGCAATGCTTTTTTGTATGATTCGCAACTCTCGCTAATGGATACAGCTTATAGACAGTGTCTAAGAGCTGATATTCATCACACATTTATAAACTCGCCAGCAAAATTATCGTTTGCTGTCCGCTTTTGGTTTATACGCTATGATTGAAAACTGGACAAAAGAATTTATTATTCAGCGCTTATTAGCGATTACGTTGCTAGTAGTGCTGTTCGTATTGTGTTTTCAAGTGGTGCAGTTTTTTATTGTACCAGCGCTGTGGGCAGCGATTTTGGCCTATGTGACTTTTCCTATTTATAATTTCTTCCATGAAAAGGTGAAGCTGAGCCCAGATTTTAGTGCCGCTATTATGACGGTGAGCATCTCACTGATAATAGGCGTGCCACTGGTCATCGGTGTGTTTATCTTGCAGCAAGAAGCTTTGAGTTTAATCAGTAATTTGATTTACCGTATCAAGGTAGGTTACTTAGATGTGCCTGACTCCCTCAAAGATTTGCCTATCATCGGTCAGCAAGTCAAAGATGTACTTTGGCGTATCAATAAAAACCCAGAAGGGACGCTAGAAGCTTTTCGCATTTGGGTTCAGTCGCATTTATATTATGGCAAAATAGCATTCGATGTGGTGTTCAGTAGTTTGGCCAAACTCGGTATGGCACTAATGACGCTCTTCTTTTTTTACCGAGATGGCACCAGTCTGGTTCGGCAAATTCGTCAAGCGTTGCGTAACATCATCGGTAATCGCATCGACGGCTACATCGATTCTGTGGGTACAACTACGCGTGCCGTGGTATACGGTATCGGGCTGACGGCATTGGCTCAGGCTTTATTGGCTGGTATCGGCTATTACTTCGCTGGTGCACCAAGCCCTATTTTATTGACCATTGTCACGTTTATTATTGCCTTGATTCCCTTTGGCACACCATTCGTTTGGGGCGGTGTGTCGATTTGGCTATTGAGTCAAGGGCATACTGCTGAAGGTATTGGCTTGGCACTATGGGGTGTATTAGTAATTAGCTGGGTGGATAATTTGATTCGTCCTATCGTCATTAGCGGCGCGACCAAAATTCCTTTTATCATTATTTTTATTGGTGTACTGGGTGGTCTAACAGCGTTTGGCTTTGTCGGTTTGTTTATCGGGCCTGTCGTGTTGGCTATTGGGCTTGCGGTATGGCGCGAGTGGATATCGCAGCATAAGAATGAGATATTTGCTCAGCAAGAGGTAATGCTTTCTGACCCTCGTGCGATAGATCCTGTGCACGAACCAGAATAATGAGTCATTAGGGCGTATCTTCAATTCACCCGATGGCCATCTAAATGGGCTAAAAATGGCTAAATTTTGCCAAACATCGTCAAATAGCTATTTAATATCCTGATATTATCTACGCTATTTTTCTTGTTTGACGGCAATTTATCTCATTTTTATCTCCATTTTTGAAATGAAGACACGCCCTAGAAAATACGATGTAAAAAATTATCGATAGAGACGATGAGTAATGACAAATAAGAATATGGCAGAATCGACGAATAATAAAATCGATAAGTTAAGCGCGATTAAAAATATCACTATTTTAGCGGACAGCAACATCGCCAGTCTGAATGATTTTTTTAATGACGCTATGCTTAGTCAGCTGACTGAGCATAGGGTTAAAATTATCACTGTCGCTGGTCGAGATATTGATGCAGCGCTACTTGCCGAAGCACAGCCAGATGTATTGCTGATACGCTCGGTGACGAAAGTAAACGAAGCGCTATTGGTTAATAATAACAGTGTACAGTTTGTTGGGTCTGCGACTATTGGTACCGACCATGTAGATCAAGATTATCTAGCGTCTCGCAATATCACTTTTGCCAATGCGGCTGGTTGTAGTAAGCATTCTGTGGCTCAATATGTATTGACGGCTATTTTTACTTTGCGTCCGCAGTATTGGCAGCAGTCGGCACCTTTAACATTAGGTGTTATTGGTCTTGGCAATATCGGTAGTACGCTTGCTCAATATGCCTATGATTTGGGTTGGCAGGTGCTAGGTTATGATCCCTTGTTGCCAACCTCTAAAACTAATAATGCTAGCTTGGAGCAGGTGCTTAGCCAAAGTGACGTGATCAGTCTGCATGTGCCTTTAACCAATGAAAAGAATGCGTCGAACCCTAAAGGTAGTGATTACCCAACACGTCATCTTATTAACGCAGCTGCATTAGCAATGATGCCTGCCGATACGATGTTAATTAATAGTGCGCGCGGGCCTGTAATTGAGGAAAGTGCGCTTGAAGCAGATATTGAGCGTACTGGCCGTCAAGTGGTGCTAGATGTGTTTGAGCATGAGCCAAAAGTCGCAGCAAGCTTACTATCCAAACTTGCTATTGCCACACCGCATATCGCTGGCTATACGCTAGAAGGTAAGCTGCGTGGCACACAAATCATTTATGATGTCTTGTGTGAAAAATTATCGATACCTCCAACTCAATCTATGTCCAATCTGCTACCGCTAAATATGTTCTTATGGTCTGAACTAAAATCACATCCGGATAGACTGCCAAAGTTTTATGACATCATGCAAGATGATACCTCATTGCGAAATAAAGCAGTTGATGAGCAAGTAAATGGTGCTGACTTCGACGGTTTGAGACGTGACTACCACTTGCGCCGTGAGTGGCAGTTTTAATTAAACAAGATACTTAGCAACCAATTATTCATCAGTCGCAGTAGAGCCCAATGACTCAAGCAAACAACATTTCTTCGCAGCTTATTAATTCTAAGCCTAGCTATGCACCAACCATGACACTTGCGATGGCACAACAACGCGCGCAATTTATCAGTAGTATTCGGCAGTTTTTTACCAGTCGACAAGTGCTGGAAGTGCAGACACCGCTATTATCCCAAGCAGGCAATACAGACACTTTTTTGCAGTCTGTAGCAGCTCATGTGACCTATCAAGACCGTCCACGCACCTATTATTTGCATACCTCGCCTGAGTTTGCGATGAAGCGTTTATTAGCCAGCTGGCAAGTACCTATTTATCAGATTTGTCCTGTCTTTCGTGATAACGAAATAGGTACGCGTCATAATATTGAATTTACGATGCTTGAATGGTATCAACCTCATTATAGTCTGGACGAGATGGCAACTGAGCTTAATGAGTTGTTAGAGGCACTTTATGGTCATTCAATTGTGATGAGTCATTATCGCTATGTCGATGCCTTTATGGACTTCGTGGGCATCCATCCGTTGACAGCGAGTTTAACTGCATTGCAAGCCGTGGCAGAAGATATGGGTTTGACAGGGTTTGATTTTAATAGTGCTGATGATAGCGAAGAAAATCGTCGCCAGAGCTGGTTAGATTTGTTATTCAGTCATGCCGTGGAGCCAAACCTAGGTCATGATTTGCCGACATTAATTATAGAGTATCCACCTGCGACTGCTGCACTAGCGAAGACAGCTATGGACAAAGACGGTAATAAAATAGCAAAACGTTTTGAGTTGTATATCAATGGAATTGAGATTGCCAATGCTTATGATGAACTAGCAGATGGTCAAGCATTGCGTGACCGTTTTGAACAAGACAATCAATTACGTGCGCGTCATAACCTACCTCAAATGCCAATTGATGAATATCTATTAGCTGCATCCAATGATTTGATGCCATGTAGCGGTATCGCAGTCGGTATGGATAGATTGCTAATGGTATTAACAGGTGCAAGCAGCTTGGAAGAAGTTATTTCTTTCCCCAGTGGGCAAGCATGATTGAAAGAGCTTTTTTCGATTAGTTGTAATCTAAATACATAATAAAAAGGCCGTTGCCGATTTACCAATTAGATATTGGCGAATCGACAACGACCTTTTGTATTGGCTGCTTCTAAAATTTAGCAGATACAACCAATTTTAGTACTACTAAACTTATTTATACGGTAGCAACTGCTTCATTGATATCGATATCACCATTGTGTAGATTGAAGACTTTGCCTATGGTGTTATCTGCGGTTAGCACCGCGGCTAGCGTTGTGGCTACATCTTCGATTGCATTCTCACCAGAGCTGGTATCATTAATAGTGATTTTGCCTGTACCAGCGCGTTCTTTTAGTGCGCCTGGCTGTACGATAGTGTAATCAAGTGAGCTGTTGTTCACTAACCAGTGATCAGCGTAGTGTTTAGAGATGTAGTATTCTTTTAAGTCTGCAATACCTAGGTTTTCATCCCATTTGTCAGTTTCTAATGAAAAGACTGAACTCAGCATAATATAACGTTTAATACCTTTATCTTGTGCAGCCTGCATTGTTTTTACAGCACCGTGCAAGTCAACTTCTAGGACGTTTTTGCCACCAGATCCTGCAACAAAGTAAACAGCTTCAATGTCCTGATCCAGTTGTTTTTCAATAGAGTCTTTGCTGGCTGTAATGTCTAAATCTAGCTGAGTGTAATTATCATTATCAAATAGCTTTTCTTTCTGACGAGTCGTGCCAATAACTTGATGATCATCAGCCAATAACTGCTTAACCAAATCACCGCCCACTCGACCACTTGCACCAACGACTAAAATTTTCATAATTATTCCTATTTTTATTTAAATGCTATTGTTTGAATTATTCAGTAAGTTTATTTATCTTAAAAACCGAATATAGAGTAACAAAGATAGGTAGCACGCTTCGTTATAAAGCGTGCTGATTGAATAGTGTTTGGTTATAGAGTGTATACAGTTTGCAAGGAAGTAAACGTTGATCAGATGACATCATGTAATAGATGAAAGGGCGGCTGACCGTCAGATAGAGCGATAAAAAGTATTAACGAACTAAGCGATTAAGACCGTCGGCAAAGGCTTTTTTATCTCGATCGCCGTAAGGTTTCTGACCGCTCATTTCTTGCAACTCTAGGACACCAGTACCACGCATAGTGTCCATAAAGTCGCGCATATTGAGCTTTTGCTTGATGTTGTTCTTATCATAGACCACGCCGCGCGTCGTCAGTACCATACCACCTTTATCCAAAATGTCATTGGCTAAAGGGATATCGCTAGTGATAGCCAAGTCACCAGCCTGTATCTGTTCGACGATATAATCATCAGCTTTGTCGAACCCTGACGGTACGACAGTCATAACAAGTAGGGGCGACTTGCGTAGCTTGATCGGCTGATTGGCCACAAATATGGCCATGGTCTTGGTACGTTCAGCCGTTTTAATAATCAAATCTTTGGCAATCAATGGTACCGAGTCTGCGTCCACCCAAATCTGCATTATTTATTGGCCTTCTCAGTTTTTGATGAAGGAGCAGTCAGGTTGTCTGCTTGGATGCCTTTAGTGTCTAGGTCATCAGCTGTAGCATCGTTTTGAACACTGTTCTTAGCATTACTCTTAGTATCGATGTCTGCTTTACTAGGCTGAGTATCTACACTTGCATACTCCTTGTCTAGACCAACCTTGTTTGGCAAGATAGCAACCAGTTTTGCCATAGCAGGCTCTAAATCAGTCACGTCGTTAGGCATCAAAGTGATATGAGCAATCTTGCGATCGTCACGCTCAGCCTTATGATAGCTATGATAATGAGCGCCATCGATATTTAACACTGCACTGATATCAGGATATTGACCCAGTACATTCACCATAATCGCAGGATGCACGTTGTCTGTATCGCCTAATGGCAAGTTGACCACGGCACGGATATGGTTCTCAAACTGGCTGGTAATAGCGCCTTCGATACTCCAGTGTCCAGAGTTGTGAACCCGTGGTGCGATTTCATTTGCTAGTATCGCGTTATGACCACGAGCATCTTTGGTGACGAACAATTCAAGCGCCATAACGCCGACATAGTCCAAATGGTTCATG
The DNA here is from genome assembly GCF_050268505.1 of Psychrobacter sp. NPDC078409. Lineage (NCBI taxonomy): Bacteria > Pseudomonadati > Pseudomonadota > Gammaproteobacteria > Moraxellales > Moraxellaceae > Psychrobacter > Psychrobacter sp. NPDC078409. The sequence goes on along the minus strand of NZ_JBNNGW010000003.1, from coordinate 169,771 downwards.
ACTTTGGTAATGGCGTCTGTTGCTTGTTGAAACAGGTGACTCGTGCCAACAGCAGGTGCTTGAGTCTTGGCTAATATACCGTTGTGATGATGGTTTTCGACCAAATCGTAACAGCGTACCTGACCGTTTTGCGCTCTTGCTGCAATGATAGACACTTCACGACTAAAGTTAATAAAACCTTCAGCAATTAACGGCGCAGGTGTTGGCGTAAGTGACCCTTTACCACTGACGGCGTCTTTTAAATCTAGCCAAGCAGCCTTAATGTCACTGTCTTGCTTGATAACGAACTGTCCTTTGCCATCGTAACCACCTCGGCTGGTTTTTAGAACGATAGGCAGGCCCAATTCTTTGCAAGCGTGGTTGAGCTCAGCTTCAGAATTGACTTCCATAAATGGCACGGTTGCAATATCAAGTGTGTTGAACATCTGCTTTTCTTTTAGACGATCTTGAGCGATATCAAGCGCAATCAGTGGTGGGAACATGCCTTGTTTGCTGCCAGATTTTGACAAGCTAACCAGTTGCTCGACTGTAGACGTTGGCGTGTTTTCAAACTCTAACGTAAAGACATCCGCTGCTGCGATAAAGTCTTCTAATTGATCGCTATGAAAGACACGACCGTATAGGCTGGCAGGGCATTCTGGATTGTCTTCTAAGAATACGCATTGGTAACCCAGTGGCATGGCGGCTTCGGCAAGCATCATACCAAGCTGACCACCGCCTAAAATACCGATGGTACGAATGGTTTGGGTAACAGGATAAGCGTTTGCTGTAGTCATGGCAGGCTCTTTGAATAAAGGTGAATAAGGTGTTTGGGCTATTAAAATCTAAAACTCAATGGGTGAAAATAGGAAAAGGTGCACTGTATGCACCTTATCTCTAATCGGAATTTCTTAAAAGTATATATTGATAGCTTAAATCGTTAAGCCATCAATATAAAAGACGCTGCTATAAAAGCTAATCGATTTATATTTACTTAAGGATTAATAATACCTGGTGTTGGGCTGGCGAGAATGGTCTCAGTCTGAGACTGGCGCATTTGATCGAGCTTAGTAGCAATCGTATCATCATGCAATGCCAGTACTTGAATTGCAAGTAGGGCAGCGTTATAAGCACCAGCAGCACCAATCGCCAAAGTACCAACAGCGACGCCTTTTGGCATTTGTACGATAGACAGTAAACTATCCCAACCACTCAGCATAGATGACTTTACAGGGACACCAAAGACAGGTAGTGGCGTTTGACTGGCACACATGCCCGGCAGATGAGCGGCACCGCCTGCACCAGCAATGATCACTTGTAGACCATTATCTTTTGCGCTTTTGGCATAATCAAATAATCTGTCAGGCGTACGGTGTGCAGAGACAACTTCACAATCAAAAGCAATGTCAAAGTCTGCAAGCAATTGCGCAGCAGCACTCATAGTTGCCCAGTCAGACTGCGAACCCATGATAATGCCGACTTTTGGCTGACCAGCAGGGGAGGTGATTGGACCGTTCTGGTTAGCAGCAGTATTCGTGGTGCTCATGATTGGATATCCTCAAAAAGACCATCATACAAAAATTTTGCTACACTCGTAAAGCCAAGTTTGACTTTTAATACTGGTATGGCGCTAATTGCAGTGATATCACGATTTTATACATGTTTTTCATCGTGATAATGCTGAACAAAGTGATTGACCGTCAATGGTAATGGATGTTCGGTATCCAGTTGATAGCATGTTAGATAGCCGCTATCCACTGCAGCAGAGTAGTCAGTACAGGCAACTTGCGGGCTGAGTGGCTCAGGTGTGCCAGTGAGCCAATAGTGCCCGACAAACACAGGTTTATGAGTTTTTAGCGCAAATTCAATATTTTCAGCTAACGCATCAGGCGGTATTTGTGCCAATGCGGACGATGGAGCACGAGACACTTCACGCAGGGTACGCGTATTTAACTCATCTAGCCACCAGCGTACTCGTACGCGTGTACGCTCGGTACCTTCTTTATCTACCATCACAATACCTTCAGGTAAGCCTGTTTCAACCCCTTTTAACACTCGCTCTAAAGCGTCAAAGGCAACGGTATCTTCTTTAGCCGTTTCGATTAGACCTGCCGGAGTCAGACAGTTATCGTCAGTCAGAAGGGGCTTTAGTATCGCCATGCTAACTGTATCCCAGCAAGCATGTACAAAACACGCATAGTCGGTCTCGATCCATAATGGGATTTCATATAAACGCTGCAACCAATATTCATGTTGCTCTGAGCCAAATGGTATCTCTGCCAAAAATGCCTCGTGTTGGCGTCTATGGATATCATTGTGCGAACGTAAATACTGGCTAGTATTATCAGGATCGCGCGTAGCATATGCCAACGCATTATATTCATGATTGCCCATCACTGCATCGGCCACATCGGCATCTAGCATTGCAAAGACAATCTCTAACGTAGCTAGTTGCTGCGAACCACGATCGATCAAATCGCCGATGAACAAGGCCCTGTGACCTGTTGGTGGCACGAAGTGCTGACCGTTATGCTCATATCTTAACTGATGCAGCAGACCGACCAGTTTGTCTGCATAACCATGTATATCACCGATAATATCTATAATCATAATGTATTACTAAATCTCAAATGTAGAAGTGTACCCTGCGCAAAATGGAGTTTATAAAGTATAGCTGTCTTTTAAGTGATAGCTTTACTATACGTAAAAATGTCTAAAATCCTGGTGATAGCAACGCATTGATAAAATGCGGTAGTACTTTTGGTTCCAAAACAATCGTAGCGATAACGCCAAATGCGCCGCCCCACATATGAGCCATGTGATTGATATTTGAGCCACCACGTCGATCAGCATAGATACTATAAAATATATAAGCTACGGCAAAGAGTATTGCAGGAATAGGGATCACGGCAAAGAGGTAAATTCTTTCCCACGGTGCTAAAAGGATAAAAGCAAATAGCACAGCCGATACGCCGCCTGATGCGCCTAAACTTAAATAACTGGCGTTGTTCTTATTTTTCACGTAACTTGGAATCATGGCAACGATAATTGCCAACACATAAAAAACTACAAAACCGTAGCCAAATAAAAACGGCTGATACAGTCCTTCAATAGCACGCCCAAAGAAATACAAAGTAAACATGTTGAATAGCAGATGCATACTATCAGCATGAATAAAACCATGGGTCACAAAGCGATCCCATTGCCCATTGTTGACGGCTGGCGGATAGAAAATCAGTCGATTAAATAGTGTCTTGTTTTGCCAAGCTAATAAGCTGACAATAACGGTAATAATGATAATAAGCGTCGTATGATTTAACAAATGAAAATCCTTAGGCTGTGCCTGATATGTGACAATGTTACAAATGACAAGCTACAAGTGACAATATTCAAAGCCTAAGCGTTAGGGCTGAGTAAAAATAAATTTGACGTCTGATCCGTATTAAGTACTAACCATAAGCAATAGACTAATACTAACAGCAGTTGCGATAACGCAAATACCTATTGTGTGACAAAACGATGCTTTTTTATGCGGTTATAGTGAATAATGTAGCAGTGTACCATGCAACATAAGTGAAACTTTTGGAGCAAGGTTAAAGACGAGAGTAGTGTTCATTCATCCGCGCTGCAATCAATCTTTTAGACAAAGAAGCAAAATACACAAGTGGCATGGATAAAAATAAAATAAGTGCTTAATTTTGCACATTCAAATAAGGCTGATAGAGGCAGTGGAATATGAACATTATTGACCAGCTAGAACAAACGGTAACCCCAGCTGTAATGGGTAATGATGACAGCAATAATGTCGCCTATGTCAGTCTACTTGAGCAGTTTTATGCTGTTTTGGCTGCGCGCCTAGCTGTGCCACAGGTTTACTCACAGTTGCTGCGTACTGATCAAGTAATTACTAGCAGCAATAATGAAAGCCCTCTATTTGAACAAATATGGCAAGATAAAAGCCTGCAAAAGACTATCATCCAAGAATTGTCAGCTACCCATCATATTGATGAACAGACAACTGAACAATTACTAATTAGTGCCGCGCCGTTGGCATATCGTGAGCTAAAAGTATTGGCCAATGGGCAGTTCTTGCCAGCATTTTTACAAGATAAACAGGCTGCTTTACGTCCATATTTACCTATCTGGTCAGCAGCTGTGATCACGGCTACTCAAGGTGTAAATCAGCAAATACAAACAAGCTTCAAATCAGATGATGGCCATGTACCAGTACATGTGCCAGTAAGTGACGACATATCGAATAGGCAAGATGATTCTTCTTTAGATACTGGCATAGCTAGCATAGACACACTAATAACGAACAATGATGCAGAAAATATAGAGCAAATATCAACTGCTGAGCGCGTAAGCACTGAAGCGTTAGATAACGATACGATTGCCAGTAGCGATGCTATTCATGCCAATCCAGCAGCCTACCATTTGGCAGAAAACAGTAACTTAAAGCATGCACAGGTGCGTACTCGTAATCAACGAAACGATCTACTAATACGTGTGTTTTTATCAATAGTAGCTTTGGCTGCGCTTGCACTCGCAGCATGGGCATTGTTAGTGAAACCCAATAATGAAATACCAGTAGAACCTGTGGCCACAGTACCTGTTGAACCACCGCCAGCACCCGTGCCTCCTGTACCAACAACGACTCCTGTTGAGCTTATTGTCGGTGTAGACAACGGCGGTAATTTGTACACTTGTAGTGCGACCGTTGGCGATGCTGCGCTACAAAGCACGTTGCAACAAGCGCTTAATACAAGCTTTGGCGAGCAGGCAAGTATTTGTGAATTAAACATACAGGATGGGGTAGCAACCTCAATCGCTAATATGCCTGTGGAGACACTGCCCAATGTATTGACGATGCTTAGATCAACACCATTTGCACGTTTACATGTGCAAAATGACCGTCTCATACTAGAGGCGCCAGACAATATGCTGCTACAAAAACTGGTCACAGAAATACGAAGCTTAGTACCAGCGATGGTAGTCGAGAGTACAGCGCCACTGCCGTTGCCTGATAATAGCAACATTGGTGATGCTACGAACAACATGGCAAACGCAAATAATCAGTTTGTAGATGATGGGGCGGGGATTAATAATCAATACAATAATAATGGGGTAAATAGTAACTCTGGCGAATACCAAGCATCAGATGATGATACTGGAGATCGTGTGATACCAACTCCTTTGCCTAACAATAATAATAGTTTTAATAATGCGCCCAACAATCTGCCTACCAATGGCGCAAGTAATATTCCCAACAACTTTCCTTCGAATAATCAAACGACTAGACCGCCCGGCCCTTTTTCACCTTCAGAAGTGGATGAGATGGCAAACACAGTCATCGTTGCTGAACCAGCTCAAGTTAGATAGTTTTTATAAGGCACGCTGTTTCATAGGGCGTGTCTTTTTATATGGCCTATCTTTTCATGTAATTTAGCTACAGTTACGTGTGCCAACCGAAACATTACTTACTGTATCATTTGCACAACAACGCACAGACTGTGAATAGCAGCTTAAGAATTTTATAATAATCAAAGCCAAATAAAGTAGTTTGATGGATTTATCGCTACCATGACTATCTAATACTATAATGATTGAATACAAAAGAATGATATAGCTGCTCTTTGAGCGAACAAATGATATAAATAAAAATTAAGGGGAGAGCCATATTATGGATATTATTAGCCATTTGACACGCACCGTCAGCCCAGCCGTATTGGAAGATGACCGTAGCCCAGCTAAGAAAAATCTATTAGAGCAGTTTTATGCCATTTTTGCTGCTCGTCTTGCAGACAATGATACTTTTAGCCGCTTTGCCAATGAAAACATTGCCCGTGATGACAATGCTTTTTATGACCGTGTATGGACAGAAGGAGCACACCGCGACCAAATTTCTCGCGAATTGGCAGGCAAACACAATGTCGATGCAACCGCTTCACGCGGTCTAATTGCGATGGCAGCGCCATTAGCTTTTCATGAAATCAAAAGTTTAGCTGGTACTACGCCTGTTCCGCAATTTTTGAATGACCATCTGAACAGTTACCAGCATCATATCCCTGCATGGGCGGGTACTGTTTTGCCTGCTAGTGCAGTCGCTGCCACTTCTACTACGGCTAGTACACCAATTTCTGATACTACCAGTACAGCGCCACTACAAAAAGAAGAAGAGCCAAAAGAGAGCTTTATGAAAGCACTGCTACCTATTATTGGTTTGATTATCTTGGGTGCATTGGCTTGGGCACTACTCAGAGGCTGTCAAGAAAACCCTGAGCCTGTAGCAACGCCAGCGGCTACAGTGCAGCAAGGGGCACAAGGTAATGAGGCACTAGCGGTTGCAGGCGCAATTGAGCCTGCAACACTGAGTATCGCAACTGGTGAAAATAGCGAGCTGTATGCTTGTCGTATGAGCGTAGGTGATGAGACATTACAAACCAATGTTATGAATGCTTTGACTGGTGCATTTGGTGATGAAGCCAATAAATGCCGTGCTGACGTTGATGATAATTTTGCAGTAGATATGCCAGCATCTGCTCAGTTGGCAACGATATTACCAATTATCAAAAATGTACCGAATGCGAGCATGATTATCAAAGGCGATAATATTACTGTCAACGCTCCTGATAAAGCTGCATTGGACAAGTTGGTTGCTGATTTACAAGCAGCTGCTCCTGCTATGACGGTTCAAGCTGAAGGTCCATTAGATTTACAAGGCGAGATTGATGACAGTCTGGCTGCTGCAGATGTGGCGATGACCAATCTGGATGAAAACCCAGATCCACGTGATGTTGCTCGCGCTTTGAGTATTCAGGTGATTAACTTCCAAGTAGATGAAGCGGTTATACCTGAAGTCAATAAAGCGTTGCTAGACCGTGCTGCAGAAATCATCAATAACGTACCTGATATGAAGCTGATGATCGTCGGTCATACAGACAGTCAAGCTTCTGATACCTATAATATGGAGCTGTCTCAGGAGCGTGCTGAGTCAGTGAAAGCGTATCTAGTATCTAAAGGGGTTGATGCCAGTAAACTAACGACCAAAGGCTTAGGCGAATCAGAACCAATCGCAGATAATTCAACCGAACAAGGTCGCTTCCGCAATCGCCGTATTGAGTTTATGGTCAATGACGAAATGGTCAGCGCAAATGATGGCATGATGATAAACAGTGATTCGCTAGATCCAGATATGAACCCATTAGATAGTAATAATGATGATTTGTTACCAGATGGCGATGATGCTACCCAAGGTACTGCGGTAGACCCAAGCAATTAATCTATTTGTTCTTATTTTGATTATAGCTACGCAGTAGTAGTTAAATGACAAAAACCGCATCTTATAAAGGTGCGGTTTTTTGTATGCTGCTCGATGATAGTGAAGTAAGCTATTATTTATACAGAGTAGGATCTGTTGATTCCTTAGCAGTCTGACCATCAGCTTGCGCACTAAAAAAAGTCTGAGTAACATTTTGCTTGGCTTGCTGCCAATATTCAAACTGCTGGCAGGTAGATTCAAGATTGCCTTGCCATGTTGGGATATTGCCGCGCATGGTTTTGATACGCTGCTGGTTAGGGTAAGGCAAATCTTGCGCAGCTTTAGCAGCTTCATGAGCAGCCACACGGTCGTTGCATACGAGAGCAATATCACAACCAGCATCAATTGCCGCTTTTACGCGAGCACTGACATCACCAGCCGCCTTTGCACCTGCCATCGATAAATCATCAGAAAAAAGTACCCCGTCAAATTTAAGCTCATCTCGAATGATATCCTGTAGCCAAATTTTGGAGAACCCTGCTGGCTTGTCGTCTACCTGCGAAAATATCACATGTGCTGGCATAAGAGCGTCTAGACTATGTAGCGTTTGAGCAAAAGGTTGCATATCACTATTGATGATTTCATCTAAGCTACGCGTATCGATGGCTTCTGATACGTGCGAGTCAGGAGCAATGGCTCCATGACCGGGGAAGTGTTTACCAGTGGTTGCCATACCAGCCGCTTTCATTCCGCGCATAAACTGTGTTGCAAGCGCAGTGATGGCTTGCGGCTCATGATGAAAGCTGCGATCACCGATGACTTGGCTAATACCATCTCTATCCAGTACGGGCGCAAAGCTTAAATCAATTCCTACAGCCAGCACTTCAGCTGCCATTAGATAACCGCAATCGTAGGCGCAGCTAAGTGCTTGACTTGGGTCTTGATTGAATAGCTTACCCAGTCGACCCATAGCAGGTAGGGGCGTGAAGCCTTCACGCAGCCTCGCGACTCGTCCACCTTCTTGGTCCACACCGATAAGTATGTCTTGATTGTGATAACGTATATCGTCGCATAGTGCTCTGACTTGGGCTGCATCTGTGACGTTACGACCAAACAATATTACTCCGCCGACCTGTGCTTGTTTAATCAAGCTGAAATCTTCAGCGGTCAAAGCGGTACTATCGATATCTATCATTAAAACGCCGTACATCGCGTATTCCTTATTATTTTATATATAGTTATATTATGAGGGTGAATGATTATCTATGGCTATCTTATTATGACAGTTATTATTAACTGAGCATAATGTGGCAGATTATTGGGGTCAAATCAATTTGCTAATAACCAGTAGATTCAGTCATTAAATCGATGTTAATAGCCCTCAATTATTATGTATGATAAAAGTGATAGAAAGTTTGGTATGTACAGGTGTAGCGTGTAAGATTGCTTATACAGTTTGAGACAGTTCAGTATTTATGCGCGTGATAATATTGATTGATTTTTGACTATATATCAGTATTTAATGATGCATAAAGTATAAGAATAAAAAACACAGCATTTATAGGTCATAACAGATTCGAGCATTTCTAATTCTGATGAATTACCCAATACTATTAACTTCAAATAACTAGGTACATATGATGAAAAAACAACCAGCACAGTGGTTACTCAGTGCAGCGTCAGTGGGCATCGCCGGTATTATCTTAACCCAAAGCTACGGTACTGCAGTCGCCGAGACCAATACGGGAAGTTTTGTTCAGACCCCTGAGCAAAAGGTCACCACACGTCAAGTAGCCGCCTTGCTGGATCGCAGTCATTATCTTAATCAGCCTTTAGATAGCAAGACTGGTAGCGAAATCCTATCAATGTATATCGATAGCCTTGACCCAAACCATACGTTGTTTTTGCAATCCGATGTTGATGAGCTGAAGAAAAAACACGCTGAAGACTTTGGTGCTCGCCTAAAACAAGGTGATCTATCTGCAGGGGTAGAGGTGTATGATCGTTACCGCAAACGCTCAAACGAGTACTTTGCGATGGCAACCAAGATGCTCAAAACAGACATTGATCTGACAGGTAACGACACAATCATTCTTGATCGCGAAAAACTAGGCCATTTTAAAACCAAAAAAGAGCAGCGTGATTACTGGGAACGTCAGCTAAAGTTTCAGTTGATGAGCATTACGCTGGGTCAAGAAGACGAAAAAGCCAAAGAGAAAGTATTTTTAAGCAACCCAGATATCACTCGCGGACAAGACTTGGTACGTAACGATGAGCGTACGCCAAATGAGATTTTGCAAAATCGTTTATCACGTCAACAAGAGCAGTTTAAGCGTCTCAAAGATGATGAAATCATGGAAACCATCTTAAATACGGCGATGCTCACTTATGACCCGCACAGTAATTACTATGCACCGATTCAAGCGACTGAATTGCAAATCCAGTCGAGCCTTCAGCTAGAAGGTATTGGTGTCTCTATTCGTCCAGATCGCAAAAATCCGGACTATACCCGTATTGTGACTTTGGTCGATGGTGGTCCAGCCGCTAAGTCGGGTCAAATCAAGCCCAATGATTTGATCGTTGGTATCGCAAAAGATGGCGAAACCATGACGGACGTGGTTGGTTGGTCAACACGTGAAATTGTCAGCTTGATTCGCGGTAAACGCGGTACATCGGTTACGTTGAAATTACGTCAACCTAACACGCCGGATGCTAGCGCCCGTACAGTCACAGTAGTACGTGATATTATTCAGCAAGAAGAGTCAGGTGTCACTCAGCGAGTGGTAGAAGTGCAGCGTCCTAATATTGATAAGACACCAAAACGTATTGGCGTACTTGAGATACCGAGCTTTTATCTAAACTATCGTGCACGTCGTAATGGTGAAGACTACCGTAGCGTCAGTATCGATACTGAAAAAGCGTTAAAAGAGTTGAATAAACAAAATATCGATGGTCTAGTGGTTGATTTGCGCAATAACCCTGGTGGCTCATTAGATGAAGTTGCCAAGATGTTAGGTTTCTTTATTAAGAGTGGACCACTGGTACAGATTCGTGATAATCGTGGCAATATTCAAGTGTATCGCGACAACGATGGCGGCGAGCAGCTGTATGATGGCAAAATGGCGGTCATTACCAATTTAGCATCGGCCTCAGCTAGTGAAATCTTTGCCGCTGCCATTCAAGACTATGGTCGCGGATTAGTGGTTGGTAGTACGACAACTGGTAAAGGCTCGGCGCAGATTCAGCTCGATAGCTTAGCCTTGGGTTCTGCCACCTTAACTCAGCGTAAATTTTATCGTGTCACTGGCGGTAGTACGCAAAATAAAGGTGTCGTGCCGGACGTTGAGCTAGTCAATATCTATGATGATGCAACCTTTGGCGAGCGCGCTCAGAAAAAAGCATTACCTTGGGACACTATCAGAACGGCGCCGTATAAGCCTGAAGGGAAGTTTACCAGTGATACATTGGCGACGCTCAATCAGCAGTCTAAGATTCGCCAACAAAAAAACCCACAATTTACTTATCTGTCGACACTAAATGATATTCGTAACATGGATGATGAAAAGAAACCTGTTCGATTAGATATCAATAGCCGCCGAGCCAAAATGCAGCTAATTGAGAAACGCTCATTAGAAGCAGAAAACAAGCGCCTTATCGCAACTGGCGAGCGTCCATACTCTAACTGGAATACTTATCAAGCAGCGATGGACGCAAAGTTTGAAGAACGTAGCCGTATGAAAGTCGCTGAACGTCCAGAGCTACCAGAGGATGAAGCGTTCATTAATGAGGCAGCTTACCTTATGCTCAGCGCGGAACCTAAGACAATGCTTAGCCCTGAAGAGAAGCTATAATGTGAAGTTATTATAGCGTTACGTAATCTATGTAAGCATATGCTTACATAGATTGACGTTTAGACCTCTTACCAACGAAGGGTCAATCTGCGACTATAACTGTACGGCACGATTGAACGAAACGGTTCATTGATACTAGGGATTGGTATCTTAAAGGTCGCACTAGGGATAAGTAGTTTGCTGATTAAGGATGATAAGGCTGGATGCCTGTCAGTTATGAGATGCCCCGGGATTAGGTATCACGTAACGCTAACATGGATGGTTGGTAATAAAAGCCGCATGACGCTTGTCGTTATGCGGCTTTGTTACGTTTGGATATTAATAATTTTTCTGGCGGATTTTTAAGTAGGTATATTCAAGTTGAGCAGCAATGTATATGGAATTAGCATTCAGTTTATAGATGAGCACATCTACATTAATTCGAAACTTACTATGAAATAAGTATAAAAAAGGCCAGTAACCTTATCAGCTACTGGCCTTTTATATTAGAGAATAAATTTAATAATTTATCATCTAACTATTTTCACTATACTCTAGAAGAGATTAGTGCTCAACGCCACCTGCACCATGTACATGGCCATGGTTTAGTTCGTCTTCAGTTGCTGCACGTACTTCTTGGATTTCAACATCAAATGTCAAACGCTTGCCAGCCAATGGATGGTTTGCATCAACAGTAACTTCTTGATCGTTTACAGCAGTTACGGTAACTAACATTACTTGGCCACCAGCTTCTGACTGGAACTGCATACCAGGCTGAATGTCATCAACGCCTTGGAAGTTGTCACGTGGTACGTGCTGTACTGCTTGCTCTTGGTATTCGCCGTAGCCATCAGCAGGTTCAACGACTGCATTAACTTTTTCGCCAGCAGACTTACCTTCTAATTGTGCTTCTAGGCCTGGGATAATGTTGCTGTGACCATGTAGATAAGCAAGTGGCTGACCTTCTGGTGACTGGTCAAGGATATTGCCTTCGTCGTCTTTTAGTGTGTAATTGAATTTGACGGCAGTGTCTTTTGCGATAGTAGTCATAAAATATCCTAAATATATCTATGTAAAAAATTAAATACGGTTGCAATAAACCTAAAAAAGCCAATCTGCAAGCCAAAAGGCCACGTCATTAGTCAATTATCATCAGTTTATTAAAGTAACTTTAGCAGTTAGCATCTTTAATTGAGATGGCCCACATAACTTTCAAGGCAAAAAACATAAAAAATGCCAATTAATGCCACAATTTACAATAATAACTGCTATTTTCTATAGTTAATGCATAGCTATTGGCTATTCATGGTTTAGGAGTTGCTTTTTTAGAGTAGGACTTCTAGCATAATTATAAAAATAAGGATGAGAGACACGATGACTGCATTTGCCAATACCACTACTAAACAACTAGCAAACAATGTTTCAACCAATCATGATGATACTAAGGCTAAAACGATAGTTGATATAAGCTATCAATTTGCTTTTGCCCGTTTCTACGAGCATTTGGTCGATGTGTCATTGAGTTTTACAGCAGTATCCGATGCGCCGCAGCTTTGGTTACCAGCGTGGATACCAGGTAGTTATCTGATGCGCGAGTTTGCTCGAAACATCACTGCGGTACATTATCAAGTAGTAGAGGCTCAAATAGCGGATAGTGACAAGCAACCAGCGACTTATCGCGCGCAAAAAATAGACAAAAATACATGGCAGCTGCCAGCGGCGCAAGCAGGGCAGAGGGTCATCGTCGAGTACGAAGTCTATTGCTATGACTTGTCCGTGCGTACAGCCTATGTCGATCAGCAACGCCTTTATGGCAATTTCACCTCACTTGCGCTCGCCGTCGAAGGGCAAGAGCAAACACCTGTTCACGTTAGCTTGATTGTGCCTGAGACATTTTTTGCAGACAAAGAAAGTAGCAAATTACTGTTGGCTTGTGGGTTGGACGCTACGCACCTGCATGTTGATCAGCAGCAAAAAGGCAGTCAGCAAGCGAATAGTCAGCACCTTTACAAGTTACAGGCAGCGAATTATCACGAGCTGATTGATTATCCATTCGAAATCGCAGAACAAGAAAAGTTTGATTTTATTATTCATGATAATGAGCACCAGACGCTACATCATAGCTTTTACCTGTCAGGTAAGCAGAATGCCAATCTAGGTCGATTGCAGCAGGATATTACTCAAATTTGTCAGACCTACGTAAATTGGTTAGGCGATGCGCCATTTGACGATTATACCTTTATGACCTTTGCAAGTGGTCAAGACTATGGTGGGCTTGAGCATATCAACTCTACTAGCCTTATCACCCCGCGTAATGACTTACCCAGCACTAATGAGCCAAAGCTACCAAGTACAGATTATCAGCGGTTTTTAGGCTTGTGCAGTCACGAGTATTTTCATTCATGGTGGGTGAAGACGGTACGTCCTGATGTCATGATCGATGTCGATTTGCGTCGTGAAGCATTTACGCCATTACTTTGGGTGTTCGAAGGGTTTACGTCTTATATCGATGACTTTATGTTGCAAGCGTCAGGCGTGATTGATAAAGCCAATTATCTGCGACTGCTAGCCGAGCAAATCAATCGCTATTATCAGACCCCAGGGCGCGGTAATCAAAGCGTGGCAGAGTCGAGCTTTGATGCTTGGATTAAGCTGTATCGTACTGATGAAAATACAGGCAATGCAGGTATCAGCTACTATAATAAAGGGGCGTTGGTGGCTCTATGTCTGGATCTAATCTTACTCAAGCATAGTGATGGTCGTTATCGTCTGTTTGATGTGGTCAAAGCTTTTTATACTCAAGCCAAGCAGAACGACAGTAAGCGAATTGGTATCAGTAGTGCTGACATGGGCTCAGTCATTGGGCAGTTTATGCCGCTAGCAGAGTGGGAAGATTTTGAACGCCGTTATGTCAATGGGGTAGAAGAGCTGCCAATTGAAGCGTTGCTAATTGCAAACGGCGTCAAAATACAGGCGAATACTAAAGAAACGGCTGACAAGCATGTGCCTTGGGGTATGCGATGTAACGAAACGCCGGCTGGACTCAAGGTAAATCGCGTGATGCGAGATAGTATTGCCGCTAGAGCTGGTATTTCAGCACATGACGTTATTATCGCGATTGACGGCATCAAAGCGGATACGAAACAACTTACCGTCTTGGTTAATATAGCGCATCCTGTTGAATGCTATTTATTCCGCCGTGATGAGCTAATGTGTGTTCAGGTTCAACCCGAAACGACAACTAAAGTTAAGCCGCGAGATGAGACAACTGGCATGACTGGAGCAGTACCTCCTCATAAAGTAAGCCTACGCTTAGCAAAAGGAGATAAGACTTTAGAGAATGATAATGAGCAATTAAAAGGTGAGGCAGGTTGGGAGACATGGCTCAATGTTATATAAAATACCTTTCCATACGAAAAACCCTTCCATATAAAAAACCCTCTTCCGAGCATTCATGCTTAGAAGAGGGTTTTTTATAATCTATAATATTGTTGATATGCCTAAGCAACCTAAGTGATTAAACAATCAGTGATTGGTGACGTATAAGATTACTGCTCTTTAGCTTTATTATCTGGGCTATCTAGGTTCTTATTATCGGTAGTTTTAGGCTCAATATTTTCATCTACAGAGCTATCGTCATCGTTGCTACTTGCAGCCTCAAGCGCAGCAATCCAGTTTTTCATCATATCAATTTCAGTTTGCTGGTTATCAATGACGTCTTGCGCCAACTGACGCATCTCTTCATCTGTCCCATATTCGAGCTGAACTTTTACCATATCAACAGCGGCAATATGATGCGGTAGCATGCCGCGTGCAAATGCCATATCAGGTACGGGATCAGCCACACCCAAAGTCATTTCGCCATGCATGTTTTCCATACTCTTAGCATATGCTTGCTGCATCGCCATAGTATTTGGCTTAGGTTTGGCAGCATCAGGATGGCTAGCTAGCCACTTGTTTAAGACATCGATTTCAGCTTGCTGTGCTGTGATGACATCTTGAGCAAGTTGGCGCATCGCTTCGTCAGTACCATATTTGAGCTCTATTTTTGCCATCTCTACCGCGCCGCGATGATGTCCCAACATGCCTTTAGCAAAAGCGGTATCAGGATCGTTATAACCCATCCCAATCATCATCTCGTCATGCATTCTAGTCATCGATCTCGTATAGTCTCTGAGCATATCGTTCATTTGAGACTCATCAATGACATTATTATCGCTGTCATTTGTTAGAGTATCGTCTGCCATATCGTCATGCTCAGCATGTGGCATATCAGTCACTGGCGGTGAGGTTTCTTCTGCAGGATTTGATTGGTTGTCCTCTGTCGTTGGCTGACAGGCGCTCAATACAAGCGCTGCAGAAATGCTAGTGACCAACGAAAGAAAACGACGAGAAGCAATCATGACATATCCCTATTATAAAAAAAACCAAACGATAAATGGATAATACTTATTATACATAATCAATTACGTGCTGAATGTTAGCAGATAAACCTTACCCATTCGAGACACTACGTTTAACAGGTCGTAATATATTAATATTGAAGCTTTATATTCGTGGCTAAATAGCCAAACAGTGTGAATTAATCAACAATATCTAAGCTTAAAACTATCTAAACTAGCTAGAAATACCTAGCTGACGACAGTGTTCGCTAGTTAGATGAACGCGTACAAAATCCCCAACAGCTAACTCACCTAGCTCAAATCCTGCCACTGACCAACGTATTAAACGCAGACAAGGTAGACCGACGTGCGCTGTCATACGTCTGACTTGGCGATTTTTACCTTCATATATTGTCAGCATTAGCCATGAGTCCGGTACGCTTTTACGCTCACGTATTGGTGGACTACGTTGCCAGAGTACCATCGGTAGCTCATCTTCACTGACGTGTTTGACCTCAGCAGGTAGCGTTTTACCATCTTTTAAAACCACGCCACGTTTGAGCTTATTGAGTTGCTCAGCAGTAGGCGTTCCTTCTACTTGTACTAAATAAGTTTTACCTTGTTTGCGCCCTGCATTGGCTTTTGGCGGATGAGTAATTGCTTTATTAACGCGACCATCATCGGTCAAAATCAGCAAGCCCTCCGAAGTGGCATCTAGCCTACCAGCAACTCGCAAAGCCTTATCGGTAAAGTATTGCGATAGGGTGGCGTGGTCGTTATTACTGTCATCTCTAAACTGACTTTGCACGCCGTAAGGCTTATTGAATAAGATGAGACTAGAAGTAGACATAAAAAGGTGTTTCCTAGTTTTTGATGGACAATGAATCATTGTAGCGTATGTTTTGTGATGCAGAGCTAGTATTAAGCGACAAGACTAAAGGCGACATATTTAATGTGCTGTATGCTACATGACCTGCTACAAAAGTAGGACAGCGCTTGTATAAATTTGCTGTTATCCTAAATCCGCATTCCGATAGTGGTATTTATATTTTTAATAGAGAAATATCCACTATCTGCAAGCGACAATCATTATTTGGATCTTTATTTTAATTTTTTTAGCTTAAAGCTACTTTTAACATTGTTCAAATCAATGCCGCAAGTGTCGTACTCATCAAAGCTTTGCTTAACCGATAAGCGCCCAGAGCGTTACAACTATAATAAAACGGTTAGCATAACAAAGTGTCTAGTTCGCTTGCGACGTCCAACATACAACCAAGGAGTATCATCTATGTCATATGATAAGGTTATCGTGCCAAGAGACGGCGAAAAAGTGACCGTAAACGCAGATTTAACATTAAATGTTCCCAATCATCCGATTATTCCGTTTGTGGAAGGTGATGGGATCGGCGTAGATATCACGCCTGTTATGATAAAAGTAGTCAATGCTGCGGTTGATAAAGCGTATCACGGCAAGAAGTCTATCATTTGGATGGAGACTTATCTTGGTGAAAAAGCAGCGAAAGTATATGACGGCGACTATTTGCCAAGCGAGACACTAGAGATTCTAAAAGACTACGTCATTAGTATCAAGGGTCCATTGACCACACCAGTGGGTGGCGGCTTTAGTTCGTTAAACGTTGCGGTACGCCAAAACCTTGACCTGTATGTCTGCCAACGCCCCGTACGTTGGTTTGAAGGCGTGCCAAGTCCAGTGCAGCATCCAGAACTGACTAATATGGTTATCTTTCGTGAAAACACAGAAGACATCTACACGGGTATCGAGTGGAAAGCGGGCAGTGATGATGCCAAAAAAGTTATCAATTTTTTAAGAGATGAGATGGGTGTGACCAGTATTCGCTTCCCTGAAGACTGCGGCATCGGTATCAAGCCTGTTTCAAAAGAAGGTTCACAGCGCTTAGTACGAAAAGCGATTCAGCATGCCATTGATAATGATTTGCCAAATGTGACCCTAGTGCACAAAGGCAATATCATGAAGTTTACTGAAGGCGCGTTTAAGGATTGGGGCTATGAGCTAGCAGCAGAGCGTTTTGGTGCAGAGTTATTAGATGGCGGTCCATGGATGACCATGAAAAATCCAAAAACAGGTAACGATATTATTATTAAAGACGTCATCGCTGATGCGTTTTTGCAGCAGATTTTGATGCGTCCTGCAGATTATTCTGTAGTAGCAACGCTTAATCTGAACGGTGACTATATCTCTGATGCATTGGCCGCTGAAGTAGGCGGTATTGGTATCGCGCCTGGTGCAAATAAAGGCGGCGCGATCGCTGTTTATGAAGCGACGCACGGTACTGCGCCCAAGTACGCTGGTCAGAATAAAGTAAATCCAGGCTCACTGATATTGTCTGCTGAGATGATGCTTCGTGATATGGGCTGGACGGAAGCAGCTGATCTTGTCATTAGCGGTATCCAAGGGGCGATTGCCAATAAGACAGTCACCTATGATTTTGAGCGTCTGATGCCAGATGCTACCTTACTGAGTACTTCTGAGTTTGGTAAGGCGATTATTAAGCATATGGAAGCCTAAGACTACTTAAGCTCTCAGCATTCTATTTTATGACTATGTATTAAAAGCCGCCTGATTATATAGGTGGCTTTTTTATTTCACTCTTTATAGAGCATTTAGACAGCACATAAAAAAACACCTCAACGTTCTAAGATAGTTGAGATGTTTTCTTACTAAGACTTAAACTCATCCAATCGCTTCTGAGTATAAAACCCAAAAGCGATTAGGCTCAGTGTCTAAGAGCAGTCGCTTAAAATTATAGCGATGCCAATGTCTCGTTAAACAAAGCGCTTGGACGCATTGCTTTCTTAGCCAATTCTTCATCAGCATAGTAGTAGCCTTTGATATCTACTGGCTTGCCTTGAGCTTGGTTAAGTTCTTTAACGATGGCTTCTTCGTTCTCTTTTAGCTTTTGCGCGAATGGTGTAAATTGCGCTTTTAGCTCGCTATCTTTATCTTGCGATGCAAGCTCTTCAGCCCAGTACATTGCTAGATAGAAGTGGCTACCACGGTTGTCGAGCTCGCCAGTTTTACGTGATGGCGACTTATCGTTTAGTAGCAGTTTTTCTGTTGCTGTATCTAGCGTATCAGCTAAAATTTGAGCTTTAGCATTGTTGTCGTTGTTTGCTAGATGCTCCAAAGATACCGTCAATGCCAAGAACTCACCAAGTGAATCCCAACGTAGATGGTTCTCTTCTGTCAGCTGCTCAACGTGCTTCGGTGCAGAACCACCAGCGCCAGTTTCAAACAAACCACCGCCTTTCATTAATGGTACAACTGATAGCATTTTGGCACTGGTTCCTAGCTCTAGGATAGGGAACAAGTCAGTTAGGTAATCGCGTAGGATGTTACCGGTCGCAGAGATAGTATCTAGACCACGAGCAACACGCTCTAGGGTATAACGCATCGCACGAACCTGAGACATAATCTCGATATGTAAGCCAGTAGTATCATGATCTTTTAGATACGTTCTAACTTTTTTGATTAGCTCGTTTTCATGTGGGCGGTATGGGTCTAACCAGAAGATAACAGGCGTATCTGATTCACGAGCACGGCGTACGGCAAGTTTTACCCAGTCTTGGATAGGCTCATCTTTAACCTGACACATGCGCCAGATATCACCTTTCTCAACACGTTTTTCGAGTAATACTTCATCAGTATCAATATCGACGATACGTGCAATACCAGCATCGCTAGACTCAAAAGTCTTGTCATGCGAGCCATACTCTTCAGCTTTTTGAGCCATTAGGCCAACGTTAGGAACGGTGCCCATTGTTTTTGGATCAAAGTTACCATGCCATTTGCAGAAGTTGATCATTTCTTGGTAAATACGCGCAAAGGTAGACTCTGGCATGACGGCTTTACAGTCATACATTTTGCCATCAGCGCCCCACATTTTACCGCCTGAACGAATCATCGCTGGCATAGAAGCATCAACGATTACATCACTTGGTGAATGGAAGTTAGTGATACCTTTTGAAGAATCAACCATGGCCAGACGTGGGCGATGCTCTTGACACGCATGTAAATCACGCTCAATTTCTTCACGTTTTGAAGCTGGTAGCGTTGAGATCTTGTCGTATAAATCTGCCATACCGTTGTTGACGTTGATACCTAGCTCATCAAAGAAAGCGCCATGTTTCTCAAAGGCTTCTTTATAGTAGATTCTAACTGCATGACCAAAGACGATAGGATGCGAGACCTTCATCATGGTTGCTTTTACGTGTAGTGAGAACAAGATACCAGCTTCGCGGCAATCTTCCATTTCACGCTCATAAAACTCTAATAGTGCTTTTTTGCTCATGACCATCAGATCGATGACTTCTTTATCAAGCAAAGCAATTTTAGGCTTTAATACTTTTTGAGTACCGTCATCAAGTAACAACTCCATACGTACCGTACGGGCTTTATCTAATGTCATAGATTGCTCGCCATCGTAGAAGTCGCCGCCATGCATGTGTGATACGTGCGTGCTTGACCACTGCTTCCACTCACCCATAGAGTGTGGGTGCTTGCGTGCATAGTTTTTAACGGCTTTAGGAGCGCGGCGATCTGAGTTACCTTCACGCAGTACTGGGTTCACTGAACTGCCTAAGCTTTTGCCATAACGCTTGCGTAGCTCTTTTTCTTCGTCAGTTTGTGGATCTTCTGGGAAGTTAGGAATAGCATAGCCTTTGCTCTGTAGCTCTTTGATAGCGGCTTTCAACTGCTGTACAGAAGCACTGATGTTTGGCAGTTTGATGATGTTGGTATTTGGATCTTGAGTCAGACGACCTAGCTCAGCTAAGTTGTCAGGAACACGTTGCTCTTCGGTCAAGTATTCAGGGAATTCAGCCAATATACGCGCTGCAACAGAGATGTCGCTGGTTTCAACTTCAACGCCTGCTGTTTTAGTGAATGCTTCGACAATCGGTAAGAACGACAGAGTCGCCAGCGCTGGGGCTTCGTCAGTTTTTGTATAAATAATTTTTGACATTTTAGTTAGATCTTCCTTTAGGCTGTAGTTAATAATAAAGCTCAAATATAGTGTTGAATATGCGTCAATGATACTATGCAATAATCCATGATATGGTTAGAACAAGTACTTCATATGTAGCTTCTTAGAAATTTTTAAGACAGGTCAGACATTTTCTTTTAATAATATTCATGAAAAAAGCATTTAAAGGCAACACGTTAACGGTCGGTGCAAAATCGCCTAAAAGTGAATCACTGACGCTACATTATAATCAATCCACTATAAATCCGATAGGATGTCAATCGTATACCATGAACTAAGTATACTGTTTTAGCTCGTATCCTATGGTTTCGAATTATACTAAGCTAATAACAACCTTATTCTACCAGTCATCGGCTTCGATATCATCTTTTCCATACAACTACTGTTTTTTCATGACGTTTTATATTGATCTCACCGCCCATGAGCGCAGTCGTACAAACCACCCGCGTTATCGTTGGTGGTTTTTTATTGGGTACGGATAAGTTTTTGCAAATTGTGACAGCAATGACGTAAAAATTTGCTAGTCTAGGTCATCAATAGATTGGTTATCGATAAATATATCGCGATTATAATAGTGACGGTGAATATGAGTTTAGAGTATGCGCTGATTAATGATACCAGCTGGCAGAGCCAAACAGAGTGGCAGACGCCAGATACCCCTTTTATGTCATTTGCTTTCTGGCAAGCGCTGACTGACACACGAGCAATTGGTGAGCAGGCAGGGTGGCTACCAATATTTATTTTGGTACATCGTGTCACAGGCGCTACTAATAGTGCGGATAGTGAAGATAACACCGATACCTTAGTAGATAGCGCGGCAGAAAATACATTGCAACCTGTGGCTGTCATGCCAGTATTTATAAAAGGTCATCATCGTGGTGAGTTTGTATTTGATCATGCATGGGCAGAAGCTTATGCGCGCTATGGCGTTGATTATTATCCGCGATTGGTCACTAGCGCACCATATACACCGATTACTGGCCAAAGGATTTGGTTGGCAAAAGGTGAAACTTTGAATGAGGATATCCTCAAAGTAGCCATCGCAGGTATCGATGATGTCGCTCAACAAGTGGGTGCTTCCAGCTGGCATGGACTGTTTGTGACACCAGAGCTTGCCTCTATCGCCACCGCATCTATACCAACTGAAATTGATGTAGAGCTTGCCATAGCGGCTCAAGAAAGCGGCGTAGAGTCAGCTACTATTGAGCTACCGATATTTGAGCGTCAAGGTTGCCAGTTCTTATGGCAAAACAAAGACTTACTTAATGACAGTAAGCCATTTGCAGATTTTGATGCGTTTTTGATGACCTTAAAAGCCAAAAAGCGTAAAACCATTCGGGCTGAGCGCCGTAAAGTTGCCGAGCAAGGCATTAGTTGCCAGCGCAAGTGCGGTGATGCTATTAGCGATGCTGATTGGAAGGCTTTTTATCATTGTTATGTGATGACCTATGCAGTACGCGGACAACAGCCTTATTTGACGATAGATTTTTTTATGGCGTTGGCAGCGAGCATGCCTGAGCATATAATGCTTGCGCAGGCACTTGATGTCAGTGGTGAGATTATCGCGAGTAGTTTGTTCTTATATGACAGACCTGATAGCGACAATGTTGATGGTGACAAGGCTGATGGCGATAATAATGCTACCTTATATGGTCGTTACTGGGGCGCGCTCGGTGAATATGACAGCTTGCATTTTGAGCTGTGCTATTACCAAGGTATTGAGTTTGCTATTGAGCAAGGGCTGATGTCTTTTGATCCGGGTACGCAAGGCGAGCATAAGCTGGTACGTGGTTTTATCCCAACGACGACACATTCTATCCATCGTATCTATGATCCGCGTTTTGTACCGGCGATTGGCGATTTTTGTGTCAGAGATCGAATGCACATGGCGCAGTATCGTCAGCAGGCCTTTGAAGCTCTGCCTTTTAATGCAGACAATATGCCTGCATTTGACGGCATTGACTCATAGCAGTAATTTATAACGGTAATCAGCTTTGATTAACTTTGCTTCTATTTGCAAACACTTTCTAACTGTTAAACACTCTTTAAAAAATACTAGCCATAAACTATGACCAGCAATTCTTTTAGTTCTACCAGTGGCCTACCTCCTACTGAGCTCTTACCTTGGCTAAATGCTGAAGGTTCCCTCACTGCGATATTAGAAGAGAAGGCAGGGCAGCCGCTACGCGTAAAACGCAGCTTTGAAGGCTATCGTTCGCTGACTCTAGGTCAAAAAAAGCAGCTGGGTATACGAGGCATGATGCTAAATCGTCCAATGCTGGCATGGATACGGGAAGTGCAGTTATATGGCCATGATGAAATGCCATGGGTGCAAGCACAGAGTGTCTTTCCTCTAGATAGTTTAAAAGGTCAGTCGCGTCGTCTTCAACATCTGAAAAACACACCTATTGGTTACGTGTTATTTAAGCGTCGCCGTACCTTGCCAAATGAGCGTTTTATCAGTAATACCAGTGACGGTTGGCAACGACAAACGCGTTATGACTGGCATGGTCGTAAGATAATGATCAGTGAAACGTTCCTACCGGCGTTTTTAACTAGCGACCTATAAAAATATTATTAGGTTAACCTCGCTTGAGGTATTTAATATACATCTACACTCGGCTGCCTTGTACTACTTCTAAATTGAATAGATTATATCTAGCCACGTTTAAAAATATTTTATGCCTAAAACAGCATAAAAGTGCAGACAAGAGAAAAAATTCAGTGGGTAAATCCTTTATTTTATTGGCTATTTATCTGTGTTATATCGTCATTTAATTCCCTCATCTTAAGGTGAGGTTTTTTTGCGCTCACAGCACAAATTTTCATGTTACACTTAATCTTTCGCAATGATATCAATGCAAATGTACATCGATTTTATTGACGAATCAGTCAAGTTAATAACAGGTCAGTCGCCTGTATTTATTCTTATTTCAATCTTTGCTAATAGACTCCATTCACAATAATGGTCATACCATAAAACAGATTGCAGAAAAACAGCGTGCAGAGGTATTAATCGTACTTCAGCGACGTTGACGCAGTAGTTGTTTTATTGTGGGCAGGCTATAAGCTTCTTTTCAATGACGTTTTTTAATGACAGTCACTACTTAGGACATCACTATGTTTAAAGATATTTCTATCAAAGATTTTGATCCAGTACTTGCTGAAGCGATGGCCGCAGAAAGCGTTCGTCAAGAAAACCACATCGAGCTTATCGCCTCTGAAAACTACTGCTCACAAGCAGTGATGGAAGCACAAGGTACTGACCTTACCAACAAATACGCAGAAGGCTATCCTGGCAAGCGTTATTATGGTGGTTGTGAGCATGTGGATGTGGTTGAGCAATTGGCCATTGACCGTGCTAAAGAGTTGTTCGGTGCAGAGTATGTGAACGTTCAGCCGCATTCTGGTAGCCAAGCAAACTCAGCCGTATTTTTAGCATTGCTAGAAGCAAATGACACTGTACTAGGCATGAGCTTAGACGCTGGTGGTCACTTGACGCATGGCGCACACATCAACTTCTCAGGTTTGAACTACAATGCCGTACAGTACGGATTGGTAGATGGCACTGGCCTTATTGATTATGATCAAGTAGAGAGCTTGGCGCGTGAGCATAAGCCAAAAATGATCATCGCGGGTTTTTCAGCATACTCACAAGTAGTCGATTGGCAGCGTTTCCGTGACATCGCGGACGAAGTAGGCGCGTATCTATTGGTCGATATGGCTCACGTTGCAGGCCTAGTTGCTGGCGGAGTTTATCCAAACCCAGTACCTTTCGCTGATGTGGTCACAACGACGACGCACAAAACTCTACGTGGCCCACGCTCAGGTATGATTTTGTCGCGTGATGAAGTATTGGCTAAAAAGCTAAACTCAGCTGTATTCCCAGGCAACCAAGGTGGCCCGTTGATGCATGTCATCGCAGCAAAAGCGGTTTGCTTTAAAGAAGCGTTAGAAGATAACTTCAAAACGTATCAGCAGCAAGTAGTGAAAAACGCACAAGCTATGGCAAAAGTGGTTCAAGAGCGCGGCTATGAAGTCATCTCTGGTGGTACTGAAAATCATCTCATGCTGATTAGTCTCGTTAAGCAAGAAATGACGGGTAAAGAAGCGGATAAATGGCTTGGTGAAGCACACATCACTGTCAACAAGAACGCTGTACCAAACGATCCAAAATCACCATTCGTGACTTCTGGTATCCGTATTGGTACGCCAGCGATTACTACTCGCGGTTTCAACGAAGCACAAGCGGGTGAATTGGCAGGTTGGATCTGTGACGTACTAGACAGTCGCGGTGATGAAGCGGTTGCTACTGAAGTACGCGCTAAAGTAGAAGCTATTTGTGCAGAATTACCAGTCTATGCTAAAAATCAGTAAACTTTAGAATGGTAATAAAAAAAACCGCTAAGCTTTTGCTTAGCGGTTTTTTTGTTATTGCTCTTTGTAAATATTAGAGTATTTAACGCAAACCTACATTGATATTGCCATTTAGCTCTTTTAATTATATTTCAGTCTGTTATTCAACCTGAAAATTACTACCGACATTTTTTGATAAATGTTGTGATCCTGACTGAGTTCTGGTCTTAGTTTTAAGGAGCTAAGTTGATGTTTAATGAAGAAAAATGTGTAAATCCCTTTGTTTATACAAAAATATTAGTATATAGTCAGTATTGAACATTTAGTAATAATACTAATACAAATTATAATAAATAGTTACACTTTGTATTAGTATCGCTGTAATTGATTGAATAATTATATAAATATTATTTTCAATAGAGGGATTTACATGAAAAAACAATCTTTAGTCGCAACGATGCTATTACTCAGCACGACTCTTGCGCAAGCAGCAGAACAATCAGGTTTAGCAGCATTTGGAGCAGGTCTCGATGGCTTTATGTCCAATATATTTGGCTGGTTCGTCGACCTTATTTTCTTTTCAGTACCTCTTGGAGACGTCAGCTTCCCGCTTATTGTGGGTTGGTTATTAGTTGCCGCACTCGTATTCACTTTTTACTTTGGATTTATTCAGTTTCGCCAAATAGGCTTGTCTCTAGATATTGTCAGAGGCAAATATACCGATCCCAATCCCGCTAACAAAGAAGAAGGCGAGGTCAGCCATTTTCAAGCCTTAGCTACTGCTTTATCAGGTACCGTTGGTCTTGGTAATATCGCAGGCGTTGGTGCAGCACTTGCTATTGGTGGACCTGGCGCTACCTTTTGGATGATTATGGTCGGCCTATTTGGTATGGCGACTAAGTTTGTAGAATGTACGCTAGGTGTTAAATACCGTACGGTACTACCATCTGGCGTCGTATCAGGTGGCCCTATGTACTACCTAAGCCGCGGTATGGCTGAACGTGGTATGGGCGGATTAGGTAAGTTTCTGGCTGTTGGTTTTGCCCTTATGTGTATATTGGCGACCTTTGGTGCTGGTAACATGTTCCAAGGTAACCAAGCCTTTGCAGTGATGAGCTCTACTTTTAGCATTCCAACGGATTACAGTGTATTCTTTGGTATTGGCTTAGCATTTTTAGTCGGTATGGTTATCATTGGTGGTATGCCGCGCATCGCAACCGTTACCGAAAAAGTCGTACCCTTTATGGCTTTGTTATACATTACTATGGCGGTAATCGTACTGATTGCTAACTTTAATCATATCGGCGCTGCATTTGGCGAGATTTTCTCAGGTGCCTTCACTGGTGCTGGCGTAGCTGGTGGCTTTATTGGCGCGTTGATTCAAGGTTTAAAACGTGCAACTTTCTCTAACGAAGCGGGTGTTGGTTCAGCCGCTATTGCTCACTCAGCAGTAAAAACCAAAGAGCCTGCTACTGAAGGTCTAGTAGCGCTATTAGAGCCTTTCATTGATACAGTTGTTATCTGTACGATGACGGCGCTTGTTATTACTATCTCTGGGGTGAACACTGCCGCAAACTTACAAACCCAAGCACTTACTGGTGTGGATCTAACCCGAGCAGCCTTCATGGAAACGGCGCCTATATTCCAGTATTTCCTAGCTGTCGCGGTATTGTTGTTTGCTTTCTCAACGATGATTTCATGGTCATATTATGGTCTAAAAGCTTGGACTTACCTTTTCGGTGAAGGTAAAGGCGGCGAGATGATATACAAACTTATCTTCTTAATCTTCGTTGTTATCGGTACCATCGTACAGTTTAGCTTCGTTATCGACTTCTCAGATGCGGCTCTGTTCGCTATGGCTATCTTTAACATCATCGGTCTGTACTTCTTGATGCCAATTGTGAAAAGAGAGGTTAATTCTTTCATAGCTCGTGTGAAAAGTGGTGAAATTAAGAAGTATAAATAATAGGTTTGATTGAACACTCTATTATAACTTGATAATTAAAAAAGCCCGCCAAGATAAGTCTTGGCGGGCTTTTCGATGGCTAGCATTTGCTAGATAGCTATTAAGTTTTGATCTATGACAGCATCGGCCTACATAAATGGCAGCTTCGTAAATATCTGCAATATCGTGGCATTGACGATATCAACAAAGAACGCACCTACCATTGGCACAATCAAGAATGCTTTAGGTGAAGGCAGATAGCGATCAGTGACTGCCTGCATATTTGCAATTGCAGTCGGTGTCGCACCCATACCAAAACCACAATGCCCCGCTGATAATACAGCCGCGTCGTAGTCTTTACCCATAATTTTAAAGGTAATCAGGTACACGTAGATAATCATAATGATGGTCTGTACGACCAATATAATTAGTACAGGGCCTGCCAAATCGGTCAATTGCCATAGTTTTAAAGACAACAATGCCATCGCCAAAAATAGGCTTAAAGACGCATTACCAAGTACATCAATTGAGCGGTCAAACATATCAAAATTGAAGACCATCGTCAGCACATTGCGAATGATGACGCCGCCTGCCAGTGCCCATACGAAAGTAGGCAGCTCAAACCATGTACCTTCAGCAACGATGGCCATCACATCGGCAAAAGCCAAAGCACCTGCGAATAGTGCCAAGGTTTCGATAGTAGAAGAAGCGGTGATAAAGCGCATGCTATCAGGTCTTTCAAAGATATCTTTATTACTACCTGCAGACTCTTCATCGTGTTTGGTGCTATATAACGACTGTGCACCAGCAACTTTTTCGATATCGCTAGGATCAGGGTTGGCTGGCGTTGGTTTTAGGCCAAGTCGGTTAATCAAACGACGGGCAACAGGACCGCCAACGATACCACCCGCGACCAAACCATAAGTAGCAACCGCGATACCAAGCGTCGTCGCACCGACTACACCGTAGTCTTGTTCTAGCGTAATGCCCCAAGCGCCTGCTGTACCATGACCACCCGTTAGAGCGATAGACCCTGTCACTAGACCGAGCAAAGGATCAAGTCCCAATGCACTTGCCATGGCCACACCAACGACGTCCTGCAATACAATGAATACTGAAACAACGATAGTAAAAATCAATAATGGTGTGCCGCCTGCTTTTAGCCTACTAAAATCAGCACTCAGACCGATGGAGGCAAAGAACATCAACATGGTGGCGGTCTGTAGTCCTTGATGAAAGTTGAAACTATATCCCCAAACCATATTGAGAGCATAGACAACAATCGCCGCGACCAAACCACCAGCAACAGGTTCTGGGATATTAAAGTCTTCTAAAAACTTGATTCTCCGCACCAAAAACCGCCCAAGCAGCAGCACTAAGGTGGCCAATATCAGGGTGTAATAACCGTTTAAGGTAATCTCCATAGGTTAATCCTTTCTGTAAAATAAATTAACCTGAATTCGGGATAAATATGGCTTTATCTCGAATTCAGGTTTCTATGATGACGAATAATTATCGATGACTATCGGCGGTCAAGCTTGCAATATATAGGCTTTTAACGACTAAATGTCTAACGCATAAGCTTCATCCTCAGATGGCACGATGATCCACAATTGCGGTTTGCCAAATTCTCTAAAGGCATCCTCAATGATGCTTTTAAAGACATTGAAGTCCTCAGTGTTTATTCTTTTAACGTCTGTCAAATCAAGCCTTAAATGAATTGCCTCACTGTCTGTTAGACAATCCCATGCACTGTCCCAGTTGTGTGAAAAATAACTAGGGAAGTCACAGGCCTTGGCCAAACTCGTCAATAGCTCAGTTTTTTCGAGCGTGTCACCTACGGCTATAGTAACAGCCTGCGTAGGAATGCTAGTACCCAGTGCTGTACCGTTTTGGTTAATATGGTTTTGCTTCACATGGCTTTGATTAACATAGTGGATGGCTTGGTTCATACTTTCTCGCTTCATATCGGCTTTGTCCGTATTCGCTTGGTTCATATTTTCTTTTTTCATATTAAGGCACCTGTAGTCTTTGGAAGCTATCATAGTGATCGACAGTTAAGTAATAGACAGTAGGCGGGTTACCACCTGTGACGATACGCCGTGCGCCGCGATGAGAGACACCAGGGGTGGGTACGGTATATTCGCGGTAGTAGCCTTGTGACTGGGAGGGTAGTCTGCCTTCACGGTTATAAAACGTCGTGCCATCTTTATTTGGATACGGAAACGGGCCGCCTTGCTGAATAAGCGCAATCGTATTATCAACCTGTGCATCACCCGTTATACCAGCAGTAGTGGTTTGGCTCGTATTATTAGTGACGTCTTGCGATACCGTTGTCGGCTCGATACTATCAGCAAGCAATGTCGAATTTAAATCGCCGAAAAAATAGAAAGCGACGGCGATGATAGCGATGAGGCTAAATAGCGTAGAGCCTAAGCTTCTTTTATTTGGTCTGCTGTTTTGACTGCTACGATTTGAGTTACGAGTGCTATGATGGCTATTTCTATTAGCGTTAGTAGGTGTATAGCTTGGAACATCTGATGCAGTATCTTGGTCAAGGCTCAATGAAGACGAGGTCACTTCAGTGGCTCTCAATTGGTTTTTGTCGTTACGGGCACTGTTAAAGTAAACACTTTGACCAACCGTTATAGGCTTCGCCAGTCTTGCTTTGCTAATATGAAAGAATACATCTTCACTTTGATTATCTACATCGATAAAGCCGTAGCCTTTATCTTCGTTCCAGTGCTTAATCTTGCCACTTTGCATGCTCGTACCGCTCCCTATAATTTAAATGCCTTAATTAAAATACTTATGATTCAAACGAAGAAACGCCAGCATAATTGCTGACGTTTCTGATTACTCGTTTCGATAATCGGTACTGGTATGATTAAGCACGGGTTTCGCCATGACCATAAACAATCCATTTCTGTGAAGTCAGACCTTCAAGACCGACAGGGCCACGCGCATGGATTTTGTCCGTTGAGATACCAATCTCAGCACCGAGACCGTATTCGAAACCATCAGCAAAACGGCTAGAGGCGTTAATCATTACGCTGGCCGAGTCCACTTCACGGATGAAGCGTTGCGACTTGGTATAGTTATCAGTGATGATGACATCGGTATGATGGCTACCGTGCGTATTGATATGCTCAATCGCTTCATCAATACCTGCGACCACTTTTACCGCTAGGATAGGGGCTAGGTATTCAGTATCCCAATCTTCTGAGGTGGCAGCTGATAGATGACCTTCAAGTTTAGCATTATCATTTAGGATAGATTGTGATTTGTCATCAAGGCGTAGTTGCATTGCGTCATCAGCAGCGACGATGGCCTCTGCTATTTGAGGTAATAGTTCATTAGCGACTGTTTCATCGACCAGTAGCGTTTCCATCGTATTACAAGTGCCGTAGCGATGCGTTTTGGCATTGACACTGACTTTAATCGCAATCTCAGGATCCGCATCACTATCAATAAAGGTATGGCAGTTACCATCTAAATGCTTGATCACAGGTACTTTTGCATCGTTACTGATACGCGCAATCAAACCTTTACCGCCACGTGGCACAATGACATCAACATATTCAGTCATGGTGATCAGTTCACCAACGGCTGCACGATCGGTTGTCTGTAGCACTTGCACGCTATGTTCTGATAGATCAGTATGGCTAAGTCCTTTGATGATGCATTTGGCAATGGCTTGGTTAGATTCAAATGCTTCAGAACCACCGCGCAAAATAATGGCGTTGCCTGATTTGAGTGCCAGTGAGGCAGCCTCTAAGGTTACGTTAGGACGCGACTCATAAATCATACCGACTACGCCAAGTGGCACCCGCATTTTGCCCAAATGAATACCCGATGGCTGATAGGTCATATCAGTGACTTCACCGATTGGGTCAGGAAGGCCAGCGACGTCTTTAAGACCTTGTAGCATACCGTTAAATCGTGCTTCGTTTAGCTCCAAGCGGTCGAGGAGTGCGCTATCAAGATTGTTTTTTTGGCCATTATCCATATCGATTTTATTGGCAGACAAGATGTCTTGTTTGGCATTGACCAGCTCATCATGAATGGCTAATAGTGCCGAATTTTTATCGCCAGTGTTGGCAGCAGCCAGTGCACGAGAAGCAGCTCTTGCTTGCTTGCCGACAGACTGCATATAGGTCGTAATGTCCGTAGTATTCGATTGACTCATAAATTATTTTCCTTATGTGATACAGGTTTTTTATAACTAAAAGCGCCCAATTTTATATAGGTAAAAGTACCTAAAAAGGCGAAAAATGTCGCAAAAAAAGAAGTTTTGAATGCCTACTCAAATAGCGATAGGTCATTATGCTATTTAACATAGAGCAGATTGAGACGATAGTAAAGATGATTTTGTGAACAGAATCCGCTTTGTAGCGCTCTTGTAGGGGCTTATTTAAAGCAATATTGCTGATGCTAAGCAGTATTTATTTAAGATAATCGCGTTATCAGTACTACACTATATCTTTACGTGTTTTTAACAGAATTGCGCTGTAAATACTAAGGTAGCCGCGAGATATCCTCAGTATAGTAAGCATTAAAACAGCAAGGCTATCAATAAATAGTACTTAATCTTATTATGATGAGTGATGGAGAACGAACATGGCTACGAAAAATACGACTTATAAAAATTGGTTAACGGTTGGTCTGGTAGCAGGTGCTTTGGCATTAGGCGCTTGTAGCAAAAAAGACGACACACCGATGGAAACTGAAGCTGACACTACTGTAGACGCTCAAACCTCTGTAGAAGAAAGTGCAACAGCGAGTGACAATGACGATGTGGCCGTTGCTAGTGCCGATGATGAGGGTATGGACGTTACCAATAACGATGATGTGGCAGTGGCGACAGCAGAAGATGCGGATATGATGGATGGTACTGAAGACTCAGAGCATGTATCGACGTACTAATCGCATATTATAGAATGCACTAGCGACATATTAAATGTACTAACTACATACTATAAATAGGCAGTTATCAGATAACACAACGCCTCGTATTCTAAAGTGATAAAATAAAGCCCAGAGCGATAAATGCAGTCTGGGCTTTTTTGTATTCGCGGTTTGTTAGAAGCTGATTAACCCGTTGGTTAAATACAATATTTGCCTTTTTACTGCGTAATAAGAGACAATATGGCATTTTTCTCTTTGCCTCATCAGGCATATTACGATAATGCATCTAGATGCTTGTACTATATATAGATATAGCTCTTATTTTATTCGTGTTTTCACTCATATTTATTGGAAGTCTGCTGAACCATGCTTGATACTGCAAAAAACCCGACTCGGCCTATCGCCCTAGACTTACAAGACATCCATAAAAGCTACGGCTCATTAGAGGTATTGAAAGGGGTTTCCCTGACTGCCTACGATGGCGATGTTATCTCTATTTTGGGCTCATCTGGCTCAGGTAAGTCGACGTTGCTGCGTTGTATTAATCTTCTAGAAAACCCCAATCATGGTCGTATCTTGATCGGTAATGAAGAGCTGATGCTAAAACCTGCCAAATCAGGTGAGCTACAAGCAGCAGACGTGAAGCAGCTAGAAAGCTTGCGCGCACGCGTGGGGTTTGTCTTTCAGAACTTCAACCTATGGCCGCATAAGACAATTCTGCAAAACATCATCGAAGGGCCAACGCAGGTCTTAAAGATTAAAAAAGACCAAGCAATTAGTGATGCGGAAAAACTGCTTGATAAAGTCGGCCTGCTCGACAAGAAAGATGCTTATCCTGCCAACTTATCTGGTGGTCAGCGTCAGCGTGTCGCAATCGCCCGTGCGCTTGCTATGCAGCCACAAGTCCTATTGTTTGATGAACCAACCTCTGCGCTAGATCCTGAACTGGTCAACGAAGTGCTTGCGGTAATGCGCGAGCTAGCAGAGGAGGGACGTACGATGCTTATCGTTACTCACGAAATGCGCTTTGCCCGTGAAGTATCAAGCAAAGTCGTCTTTTTACATCAAGGTGTGGTTGAAGAAATTGGCACACCTGAGCAAGTCTTTGATAACCCTACCTCTGAGCGTGTTAAAGACTTTATGGCATCACACCGTCCTACTTAGTTATTAATTATTAGTTTTTCACTTAATATCATGTCCAATACAAATGGTGGCAACACTCTTGTCACCATTTATCCTGCCAAACGTAAAATCACTGTAACGTAAGCATTGTTGACTGTTTATTGCCCGATGATAACTATGAGTATGCAAAACGTTTGTTTTTGATATTTTACTCAGGTATTATCAAAAGGTTTATAGGCCGTCACGTCTCGTGGCTGTCTGTTATTCTGCTATCTATATTGCTTGTCTGGCAGGGACGTCAGAGAACAAAATATCAGAACCCTAAGTCAGAAAATCCTGTCAAAAACTTATGTAAAACCCATCAGAATTTAAGGAACGTATGATGTCGAATTCTCGCCTATTATGGTCATCGATGACCGTTACTGCTGCATTGATGTTGAGCGCTTGTAGCCAACCTGCCGATGAAACTACCGATACCAACGCTGACGCCCCTGCAGCTGAAACCACTGGTAAAACCATTCGTATCGCTACCGAAGGCGCTTACCCTCCATTCAACTATACCAACGCCGACGGCAGCTTGGCAGGTTTTGATATCGATGTTGCCAATGCCTTGTGTGATCAAATGCAAGCCAAGTGTGAAATCGTTGCACAGGACTGGGACGGTATTATTCCAGGTCTATTGGCACAGAAATATGATGCGGTGATTGCAGGTATGTCTATTACCGCTGAGCGTCAAGAAAAAGTTGATTTCAGCGAGCCATACTTTGCCAATACGATGGTATGGTTGACCAATACGGATGGTAGTTTTGATCCTATGGCGATTAAAGACGCAACGCTGGGGGGTCAACGTTCTACTACGCCAGGTGCTTATCTACAGGATAACTATGAAGGCAAAGAAGGCAACACAGTTCAGTTGTATGACAACTATGACAATGCCTATCTAGATCTAAAATCTGGTCGTAGCGATGCGGTATTGGCTGAAAAAGTTTCTGCCAAATCATGGTTAGCAGAAAACGCAGCGGGCTTCGGTATCGTTGGTGATGAAATTGATAACGATGACAATATTGCCATTGCTGTACGTAAAGGTGACTCACTCAAAGCTGACTTTGACAAAGCATTGAGCGAAATCCGTAGTAACGGTGAGCTTGCACGTCTTGAGCAGATGAACTTTGGTCAATAATGACTAACTGAAGATTGATGCTTAGAACAAGTAACGTTTGATACAAGTAATGCTTAAAACCAAGTATGTTTCAAATAAACGGTGTTTATAAGCATAAATCAGCAAGCAGTGATCGACGATACAGCTGGTAAATATATTAAGGAATAAAACTTATGACAATTTCAATGACATCATCAATGAGCAAAAAAGCATTGTGGCTAGCACCGCTTAGCGCAGCAATGCTAATGCTGGCAGGTTGTAACAATAGCTCAGCACCAGCAGAAAATGCTGAAGCTGATACCGCTACTGAAGCGCCTTTAAATATCAAAATCGCGACAGAATCAAGCTATAAGCCTTTTAGTTATACCGATGCAGATGGCAAACTGATTGGTTACGAGATTGAGCTGGTTGACGCACTATGTGCGCAAATGAAAGCTGAGTGCGAAGTCATCTCTCAAGATTGGGACGGTTTGATTCCAGGGCTTAACGCACAGAAGTTTGATGCAGCTATCGCAGGTATGTCTATCACGCCTGAGCGTAAAGAAGTGGTTGATTTCAGTGACCCTTACTTCCATAGCGGTATCATCTTGATCGGCAAAAAAGGTGATGACTTAAGCGTTGAGTCGCTAACAGGTCTACCAATTGCCTCACAGCGCTCAACTGTTGCCTCGCAATACCTACAAGACGAGCATGCAGATGCTGATATCAAATTGTATGATACGCAGGACAATGCTTATCTAGATCTAACCTCAGGCCGTGTGCGCGGTATGATGTCTGACAAAGTAACGGGTATCGACTGGTTAAAAACAGACGCAGGCAAAGGCTATGAAGTCAAAGGTGAAGAAATCAGCACCAATGATGATGCAATGGGTATTGCTTTCCGTAAAGGCGATCCGTTAATTGCTAAGTTCAATGCAGCATTGGCTGAGCTAAAAGATAATGGTACCTATGATCAAATCACGGGTAGCTATTTTGGTACTAGCTCAACGGCTGCAGCACAAAAAGCGGTAGCAATAACTGATAGTGTCGAAGAAGTAATGGTCGCTGAAGAAGAAGCACCAGCTAACTAATACGATATCTGGCAGTTTGACTGCTGTTGTTTGAAGACGTGTTGTTTACTCAAGAAAAAACCAAGGATGATCATGAGCAACCATTGTGCCCCAATCTGTGCCACGACTGGAAAATCTAACATTGCTGTAGCCAGTCGTCTGTCTATGTCATTGTTTGCACTAGCGACGGCCTTTACCGTTGCTGGCTGTAGCAATAGCCAAGAGAGTGCAGCTGATACCAATCCAGAGGCTACCGAAGCAACGGCAGCATCTACAGGTGATGTATTACGCATTGGTACAGAAGGGGCCTATGCACCTTTTAACTATACCAATGCTGATGGGACACTGGGTGGTTTTGATGTTGAGATAGCAAATGCACTCTGTGCGGATATGCAGGTGACCTGTGAGATTGTAGCGCAGGACTGGGACGGTATTATTCCTGGTCTAAAAGCAGGTAAGTACGATGCAATCGTGGCCGCGATGTCCGTTACTCCAGAGCGTTCGCAGCAGGTGAGCTTTACCGATCCGTACTTTAGCAATGCCTTGGTTTTTTTGGCCAAAAAAGACAGCAGCTTTGACCCTAGTAACAATAGTGATATCGACTCGCATTCTATTGCTGCACAGCGTTCAACTATTTCATCGCAGTGGCTAGAAGACACGTATCCAAAAGCCGATATGAAGTTTTATGATACGTTGAGCAATGCGTTTTTGGATCTCGGTTCAAACCGTGTCGATGCGATGATTTCTGATAAGTTGCCTGCTATAGAATGGCTGAGCT
The DNA here is from genome assembly GCF_050268505.1 of Psychrobacter sp. NPDC078409. Lineage (NCBI taxonomy): Bacteria > Pseudomonadati > Pseudomonadota > Gammaproteobacteria > Moraxellales > Moraxellaceae > Psychrobacter > Psychrobacter sp. NPDC078409. Next base: position 133,978 of record NZ_JBNNGW010000003.1, on the reverse strand, counting down.
CAAATGCTGGTAGCAAATATGCACTAAAAGGTGATGAAATTGATATCAATGATAATTTTGCCATAGCAGTACGCCCAGGCGATCCGTTACAAGCAAAGATTAATCGGGCTCTTGCTAATATAAAAGCAAACGGTACTTACGATAAGATCAATCAAAAGTACTTTGCGGTGCCAGCATCTGCAACGAGCACAGTTGATGAAGACGCAGATGCAAATATAGATGCAGATACAGACATTAGCGAGCAACCAGCGACAGAAAACGCTAGTTAATAGCTAACAGTAGTTAGAGATAGCAGTCAAAAAATAGTGTTTTGATTAATAAAAGGATATCGCCATGATGGTGATGTCCTTTTTTATTTGTCGTTATAGCAACGAATATAGATAATAGCCGCCTATCAATTTTGCTCAAATTTAGTCGGCTGATTGTATATTTATAGAGGCAAGTGTCTGTTTAAGTAAGGTTTAGGCGCAGCTTTTACGCGTCAGTATTAACATCACGGCGAGTGAATATGATAAAATCAGCGCTCATTTCTACTGTGTCAATTATCGCAGCGTTAATCGTATTCTTCTGACGTCATTTTTTGACGCCGACCATCCCTATTGATTTGGTATAAAATACGGTGTTTCGCCGCGTTCAGCTATTGATGCTGATTCTTTTAACTCATATTTTGCTAGGGCGTGTCTTCATTTTAAAAATGGTAATAAAAATGAAATAAATTGCAGTCAAACAAGGAAAATAGCGCAAATAATATCGAGATATTAGTCAGCTATTTGACGCCGTTTGGCAAGATTTAGCCGTTTTTAAACCATTTAGATGTCTATCGATTGAATTGAAGACATGCCCTAATTGCTAATATAAAGAGACTGAGTGGATAATCGTGTTTGACTTACAAGGATTTGGCGCGCTTTTATTAAGCGGCGCTACCGTCACCATACAGCTAGCTGTGACCAGTTTGATCATTGGTCTGGCTTTAGGCTTGCTCGGCGCAACCGCAAAGATGTCCAATATCTGGTTGCTGCGTAAACTTGCGACTGTCTATACTGCGACGATGCGCGGTATTCCTGAGCTGCTATTGGTGCTCTTTATTTATTATGGCGGCTCTATCTTATTGATGAGCATCCTCAAAAAGTTCGGCTATAACGACTATGTCGAGATTAGCGCTTTTTGGGGTGGTGTCATGGCACTGTCTATTGCTTTTGGTGCATATGCGACTGAGATTTTTCGCATGTCTATTCAAGAGATTCCAGTAGGGCAGCGAGAGGCTGCGCAAGCAATTGGTATGCGTCCTTTTCAGACTTTTTATCGCATCACGTTGCCGCAAGTATGGCAGATTGCTTTGCCAGGTTTGGGAAATTTATTTCTGGTACTACTCAAAGATACCGCATTGGTATCGGTCGTGGGTCTCAAAGACATCATGTATCAGTCATCGCGTGCGGCACAGTCTACACAGCAGCCTTTTACCTTTTATATGGCAGCAGCGATTATTTATTTGGGTCTGACCATGTTGATTACTGGCTTTATGATGTGGCTTGAGTGGCGCGCCAATCCTGCGGCACGTTATGCCAAAAAGATAAGCCGTCAATCCACTCACAGTCAATCGACCATAGGGTAGAGGAGAGATACTATGGATTGGAATTGGCAGGTCATCTTTGACCATATCCCTGATTTACTAGGCGGCGCGGTATTGACCGTACAGCTGGTCTTGTTTTCAGGTGTGATTGGATTGCTGTTTGGTTTGGTTTTGGCGTTGTTACGACTGTCTAAGAATTGGGTGGTACAGATACTACCATTCCTGTATATCTTCTTTTTCCGTGGTACGCCGCTGCTGGTACAGATATTCCTAATTTATTACGGTCTGGGTCAGTTCGAGGCCGTACGCGAGTCGTTCTTATGGGAGCCAGTGCTTAGCCAAGCATATTGGTGTGCCATCATCGCCTTTACCCTGAATACCAGTGCTTATCTAGCCGAGATTATACGCGGTGCGATTCAGACGATTCCGATTGGAGAGCTTGAAGCTGCTGATGCGCTTGGCATGTCAAAATGGCAAAAGCTAACACGGGTTACGCTGCCGCGCGCATTTGGTATTGTGATTCCAGCGTACAGTAACGAAGTTATCTTTATGCTAAAGGGCAGTGCGCTAGCGTCGACTATTGCATTGATGGATATCACAGGTGTTGCTCGTACGATTAGTGCGCGTACCTATACCTTGATGGAGCTATTCTTTGCCGCTGGTATCGTCTATCTATTGCTGTCGTGGGTTATCTTGTTTAGCTTTAGAATGTTCGAAAAGCGTATGAACCGTCATGCCAGTTATGTACCGCCAGATGTCGTGACCAACACGATTCCATAGTTAGCAGTTAGCAGTTAGCAGTTAGCAACTAAAAGTCGTCAAAGTCACTGTAGACAATAGAGTATGGACTGCTGATAAAATAGCCATCATTTACAAGGAGAGTTTAGTATGAGCCAATCGCCACACGAGTCATTAGCGAACGCCATTGCAGCCGGTGTAAATGCCGAGCAGGGCGCTATCGATCATAATGAAAGATTGCGTACTTCTATTGGTAAAGTTGTCTGTGTTGGTCGCAACTATGCGGCACATGCTGCAGAGTTGGGCAATGAAGTGCCAACCACGCCGATACTGTTTATGAAGCCTGCGTCTTCAGTGGTTTCTATCCGTGGTGATGTGGTTCGCCCAAGTCCAGAGCTGTTTGGCGAGACTCACTACGAGGCCGAACTATGTATTCAGCTATCAGCTGATTTATCTATGGCGACGATTGAGCAAGCTCAGCAAGCCATTGGTGGTGTGACATTGGGACTGGATTTGACCTTACGTGACTTGCAAAGCAAGCTAAAAGAAAAAGGTCATCCGTGGGAGCGTGCTAAGTGTTTTGACGGAGCTTGCGTCCTTGCTGATTGGGTCGACCCGCAAGCGTTTGGCAATCTGCAGAATGTACATTATCAGCTGACTATCAACGATGAGCTGGCGCAAGATGGCGATAGTGCCTTAATGCTATTTCCTGTCTATGAATTGCTGGTCAATATCAGTCATGCCTTTAGCTTGCAAGCAGGGGATGTAATTATGACTGGTACGCCAAGCGGCGTTGGTGTGTTGCAAGCAGGCGATCAGCTTAAACTAAAACTGGGTGCTCATGAGTGGGTGTCGCAAGTACAGTAAGCTTGATTGCGATAACAAACGCATATTAAAAGCCCCGAGCAATTGCTTGGGGTTTTTGCTTTTAAGCCTTTATATTTACTTTTTGACTTTGCTAACTGCCAAACAACTCTAACTATCTAATCTTTCTATTTTTCAATAATCATCAGTACAGTCGATTGTCATCAGTTTGTCACCTATTGTTCAGCGTGCTGTCATAAAGGTTGAGTAGACTTAAGCGGAATTCGTATTTTTGTGGTCGTAATTATAAAGCCGCGATCAACTCTCTGCCAATCTAGCCTAATAGCAAGGTGACTGATAATGACATTATTGAACAATGAGCGAACGCTTGCCCACGAAGTGGTTGAAGACTCAAATCCTACTAATAATACTGACTTTCAGACGATTATCAATCGTCGATTGAACCGCCGTAGTATCCTAAAAGGTGGCACAGGGTTGACGGCTGCTGCATTTTTTGGCGCATTACCTTTGGTCGGTTGTAGTGAAGACGACGATAGCAGTATTGTTGGTAATGACGATAATGCCGCTATCCCTGCACAAGGTGATCTAAAGCGTCCTGATACCTTAAAGTTTGAAACAGTTGCGCATTCAACAGCGGATACGATGACCGTAGCAGCAGGCTACAAGGCAGAGATGATATTACCACTGGGTACACCGCTGAACTCTGGTATCGAGGATTGGAAAGACAATCGCGAGCAATCAGCAGAGTCATTTGAATGGCGTATGGGTGACAACCATGATGGAATGTGGTTCTTTGGCAAAAATGGTAATGCTTACGATGCTAAAGCGTCAGAAAACAGCTTGCTAGTCATGAATCATGAATACGTTAATAGCAGTGAGCTTAGCCCATTTGGCTATTACGTCACTCAAGATAACGATGCTGCGCCTATTTTTCAAAACCGCCGTCTCGCAAGCGACGTCCGTCGTGAAGTCAACTGTCATGGCGTCTCGGTGGTTGAGTTAACTCGCCGCGCAGATGGTATGGGTTATGAGATGGTACCTGACTCTAAATACAATCGCCGTATCACCAGTAGTACTACAGCACAATTGGCTGGCCCTGTGGCAGGTTCTGCTCTGGTCAAGACCAAGTTTGATCCGACAGGCTATCAGACTCGCGGTATCAATAACAACTGCGGCGCAGGTCTGTCACCTTGGGGTACTTATCTGACTACCGAAGAGAACTTCTTGGGTGTGTTTGCCCGTGGACAAGATGCCAGCCAATTGAGCGCTGGTGATAACTATGCGCGCGAGCGCTACGGTGCGGTGGAGGACTTCCCAGGTTGGGAGTATTTATGGCATACCCCAGAGGCAAAGGATGCCAAAATAGCAGACGAGTTCTCACGCTGGGATATGACCGCAGTCGGTGCCAGTGCTGCTGAAGATTATCGCTACGGCTTTAACACTTTTGGTTATATTACTGAAATTGACCCGTTTGACCAAAACTCTATACCGCAGAAACGTACCGCACTGGGCCGATTCGCTCATGAAAACTGCGCGTATGCTCCTGTCGAGCAAGGCAAGCCAGTGGTATTCTATATGGGTGATGACGCCCGAGGTGAGTACATTTATAAGTTTGTCTCCAAAGCGATGTGGTCAAACTCGGACATCGGCGGCGGACTAAAAGCAGGTGACAAATATCTGAATGACGGCACGCTATATGTGGCGGTATTTAACGAAGATGGTAGCGGCGAGTGGAAAGCTCTCGTCCATGGTCAAAACGGATTGGATGCTTTTAATAGTGTATTGCCATTCAATGGACAAGATGAAGTATTGGTCTTTGCTCGTGCAGCTGCCGATGCCGCTGGTGCTACTAAGATGGATCGACCTGAATGGGTATCGGTCAGTCCTATGACAGGCGATGTCTATGTGACATTGACCAATAATAAATATCGCGGCGTACGTGACGACCAGCCTGTCTCAGCTTCCAATCCGCGTAGCTATCAATCAAGCGGAAAAGCGCTTGGTAATGACAATGGCCATATCATTCGCTGGGCAGAAGCAGGCGGCGACCATGCTGCAACGAGCTTCGAATGGGATATCTATCTGTTTGGTGCGCCAAGTGACTTATCAGCAGAAAACCTATCTCAGCTAAATGAAAATAATGACTTCTCTTCGCCTGATGGACTGTATTTTGACCCGCGCGGTGTCTTATGGATTCAGACAGATGACGGCGCTTACACCGATACCAGTAGCTGCATGTTGCTCGCGGCTCTACCGGGCAAAGTCAGTGATGGGTCGATGACGACCACATCGGCAGGGCAGTCAACCCGAGTCGGCACATCTGCTAGCAATGATAATATCAAACGATTCTTTGTCGGTCCTGAAGGATGCGAAGTAACAGGTATCACCATGGCACCAGATTTTAAGACGCTGTTTATCAACATCCAGCATCCTGGTAACACATGGGGCGCTGTCGCTGGCGGTAGTATTCCTCGCTCAGCGACTGTTATGATTACTCGCGAAGATGGTGATGTCATACTGGCAGAATCATTTGATACGGCTGATAGCACGACATAGATAGATAAGCTATAGGCGGATAATAGAAACAACTAGAATACTCATAACCATAAGAATCCCAAGCTAAGGCTTGGGATTTTTTATTATTATATTGATTTAATAGTTAAAGAGACCGTTTATCAGTAATCTGGCTCTGCTAATCGTCATCCCGACCTAAAGTCAAACCATTCGCTTCTATTTGCTGCAGTTACAGGATAATATAGACCATTACTTTTCTCGCTGAATGTGCAAATATTATGAGCAGTCCAAAGGTGTTTTATAACGACGGTGTTAGTGACAGCGACGCTCAAAATGATAGCAGCTATACTCGTACTCATCATGAGCTCGATGCGCATTTTGTCCCAGATGCAAGTGTACCGCTACACAGTCATCTATATGAACAGATCGACCAACTCGAAGCCATTGATATGGATGAGCTGGTCAAGCTACTAGCAGATTCGGATGACAGTGATGAAATCAACAAAACACCTGTATCTTTGGCTGATTTTTTTGAAGGATTGGCGCAGCTTGCCACCATGGGTGTGGTTGAGATTACAGAAATCGTAGAAGCCATTCACCGTGAAGTTATTCTGCGTCCGCTAGGCCGCTTCAATGACAAACATTTAAATAAATGGTCGCGCGGATTTACTGGACGTATCTATGGCACGATACGTCATGTCATGCAAATGGTCGGTAATAATCTGGCGTCTGTACTACGCATATACAAAAACCTGATTCTCCAAAAGTCAGTGCAGCCACTACCAGATTCACTAAAAAAACTGGTCAATGTACTCAATGGTGTCATGGGTGACCATCTTGTCAATAATCAAAATGCGCTCGCCATTCCGATGATGCTATACACTCAAGACGGCAAGCCACAAAATGAAGTGCTATCAGGCCGCATCGCTATTTTGTGCCATGGCCTATGTATGAGTCATTTAAGCTGGCAAGCCCAAACAGATAATGATCTGGGCGAGGCCATTCATATGAGCCAGCCTGATACCACGGTGCTGTATCTGGATTACAATACGGGCCGCCGTATCTCGCGTAGCGGCCGTAAGTTCTCCCAATTGCTACAAGCGCTGGTCGATGATAACCCAGATATCAGTCAGATAGATTTGGTTGGACATAGTATGGGCGGCCTGGTCTCTCGCAGTGCACTGTTTTATGGTGAGCAAGATCGCTTAGACTGGATCAAGCGCGTGGGCAACCTTATCACGCTAGGTTCGCCGCATCATGGGGCAGTGCTTGAGCGTATCGGTAATTATGTACAAGACATCATTGCCAAGCTGCCGTTTGCAGGTTCGCTGGCTAAGCTCGGTGATATGCGCAGTGCCGGTATCATTGATCTGCGTCATGGCAGTATTCGGGATGCAGATTGGAAAGCATTAGAAGGACGTAGCGTCCTACCACAGGATTTTCGTCATCCTGCTCGGCTGCCAAGTGGTATCAAGACTTACTTTGTCGCTAGTGCGTTGCTTGAGACGCATTATGATTCTAAGGTGACTGATTTGCTAGGTGACAGTTTGGTATCGGTGGCTTCAGCCTTAGGCGAGGATGACGCTGAGCATGCCTTGTTTGTGCCAGATGGTCATAAAGCAGTGTTTTATGGTGTTAATCATATGAACTTGATTCATAGTAGACGGGTGCGCGAACAAGTGGTTGAATGGCTGCTAGATAATGGTCGCAGTGACTATGCTGGACGTCCGCGCATACACTCTTATCCTAGAAGTTTAGATGTAGCGGTGTAGTGATTTAATGATAAAAACAAAAAACCCTCAAGCATGACGCTTGAGGGTTTTTTTTATAAACATTGACTTATAGTAAGTAAGAAAACTTACTCAGCAAATATTGCTGCTACATCATCTTTATTAAACTTATAGACTTCACCGCAGAATCCGCAATCCATCTCAAATGTACCACCTTGCTCTTCGACGATATCTAACGCTTCTGCTTCACCGATTTGCTCGATTGCCATTTCACACTTCTCGCGTGAGCAAGTGCAACCAAATGATAGAGGCGCAGGCTCAGGGGCAACGATGTTTTCTTCGTGATACAAGCGATAAAGGATTTCGTTAGCATCCAGTGTCGTTAGTTCTTCTGGTTTGACCGTACGCGTCAATACAGACAAGCGCGTCCATAAATCATCGTCGATACCCGCGTCTTGGTTTTGCTCAACTTCAGACGTTTCTTCAGCAGTACGCGGTAGCATTTGTACCAAGATACCACCAGCTTGCAGGCCGTCAGATGCCAAGTTAATCAACGTTGGAATCTGGGCCGACTGCTTTTGATAATGTGCTAAGCAGTCCGCTAGATTGTCATGGCTACGCTCAACGATACCTTGGTATGGCTCACCGCCATCAGGCTGAATATTGATAAACAATACGCCTTGTCCCATCGCACCAAGTTCAGCAAATGCTTCTTTGGCATGGGTCATATTGTCCCACGCTTGTACTTGCTCATCCGTTTCGCCTTTCCAACTAGCAAGTGCACGGATTACGCCGTCTTGATCGCATTCTGCCATCGCCCAGTTTAGTAAGCTGTCACTGTCCGATGATTGCAACTGAATAGATAGGCGGCCGTTGATTTTGACCGTACTGATTAGCAAACTCGCTGCGGTCAGCATCTCACCCAATAAGCGTTTGATGGCTTCAGGGTAGGGCTTTTGTGCAATCGTGCTTGCGTAGCTGCGTGATAGACGTACCACATCACCGCGCACGGGAGAGTCTTCAACAAAGAAACGTTGGCGAATGTCGTTGCTGCCATGGTTGCCAGTAGTTTGGCTGTCCGTATTTGGGACTTGGATATCTTGAGTCATAAGTCATTTGTAGTATAGAGAAGTTGTTTGCTTTATGGGGATTACTAGCGATTTATCAATCTCACTTAGCAGACTGTTTTGATGATTATGAGTAGTAATTGTCAATAATGGGTTTAAAAAACCAAGCAGCTTTTTGTACAAAACTCTGAGTAGATAGCTGCCATAAGCCAATATTTTATAGCCAAAATATAAATATATTCATAAATATGTACTCTCTCAAAAAAAATTCACCCTCTACTGCAAATTTGTTGTACAGTAACATTAAGTTGCATTGTGATAAACAACAGCAACAACCGTACGGATGCGGGGCAGTCTGGTCAATCAGACCTATGTCGTCCAAGCACTCACTCAATCTTGCGATAAAAGGATGTATTTCATGACATACTCATTTTCCAAACCGTTGACTTTAGCTGCTGTTATGGCATTAGGCTTAGCGGGATGTAATAACAGCAGCCAGACCAGCACTGATGCGCCAGCAGATGATGCAACGACGACAGAAACCACCACCAACGGTACGCTACAGAAAATCAAAGACTCTGGCACTATTGTCGTCGGTCACCGTGATTCCTCTATTCCTTTCTCTTATATCGCTGATGATCCTAACCAACCGATTGGCTATGCTCACGACTTGGAAATGAAAGTGGTTGAAGCCGTTAAGCAAAAGCTAAACATGCCAGACCTTAATGTTCGCTATAACCTAATCACTTCGCAAACTCGTATCCCATTGGTACAAAACGGCACGGTAGATTTTGAGTGTGGCTCAACCACCAATAACGAAGAACGTCAAAAGCAAGTCGCATTCTCAAACGGTTTCTTTGAAATCGGTACGCGTCTGTTGACCAAAAAAGACTCTGGTATTCAAGATTTTGAAGACCTAAAAGGCAAAACTCTGGTAACGACAGCAGGCACGACTTCAGAGCGTTATATCCGTCAGTACAACGATGATAATAAAATGGATACCAATATCATCTCAGCTAAAGATCATGGCGAAGGCTTCCTAATGCTAGAAAATGGTCGCGCTGATGCCTTTATGATGGATGATGTGCTGCTTGCTGGCGAAAAAGCCAAGGCAAAAAATCCTGATGAATGGGTCATCGTCGGTACGCCGCAATCGTTTGAAATCTATGGCTGTATGATGCGTAAAGATGACCCTGAATTCAAAGCTGTGGTCGATGAAGCACTTGCTAATGTGTTTAGCTCAGGCGAAATCAATAGCATTTATGACAAGTGGTTCTTGAACCCAATCCCACCAAAGAACGTCAATCTAAACTTTGAGATGTCAGATAACTTAAAGGCCTTGATTGCCAATCCGCATGACAGCGCTCAGCCTAAAGAAGCAGCAGCGCAGTAACGCTCATTGTCCCTCAACATAGCTTGCCTATACGTTCAGATAGCCAGTAATTTTATTTGACGTATAGGCTTATCAATCGTTGCTCGGAGAGACAACCATGAATTATAGCTGGAACTGGGGTGTGCTCTTTGAGCAGACTGGTATTGGCAACGAGCTCTATATCCATTGGATGATCACAGGTCTTGGCTGGCTGCTATTGATTGGCAGTATTGCATGGGCTATCGCGATGGTCGTCGGTACCATCTTCGGTATCATGCGTACCTTGCCCAACAAAACCGCTCGTACAATCGGTACGGCTTATGTGACATTTTTTCGTAATATTCCACTGCTTGTTCAGCTGTTCTTTTGGTTTTATATCGCCCCTGGCTGGCTCACGCCGACGATACAAGAATGGTGGTATAAGGATTTATCTCCGAATACCTCAGCCATGTTATCAGCCAGTATCGGTCTTGGCTTATTTACTGCTGCTCGTATCGTGGAACAGGTACGGACGGGTATAGAGTCATTACCAGATGGACAGATTAACGCGGCCTACGCATTAGGGTTTAGCATTCCACAAGTCTATAAAGAAGTACTGCTACCGCAGGCATTTCGTATTATCTTGCCACCGCTCAGCTCTGAGCTAACGAACTGCTTTAAAAACGCCTCTGTGGCCTCGCTAGTGGGGGTAATGGAGCTGATTAGCCAAACCAAAACCATCAGCGAATATACTCAAAATAGTATCGAGATATATACTTACGCGACGATTATTTATTTGGTTTTCAATTTATCCTTGATCGCTATTATGGGATTGATTGAACGTAAACTGCGTGTGCCTGGGCTTATTGCGGGAGGTCAGAAATGAACATGACCGAATTGGCAACAGCCTATCCTGGTTTGATGGGTGGCATGCTTACCACCTTAAAAGTGCTATTTTTGGCTATTTTGGGCGGTATCAGTTTAGGAACTGTACTGGCATTGATGCGCTTGTCAGGTATCAAAGCACTTGAGATCCCAGCAAAGCTATACGTCAATTACTTCCGCTCCGTACCGCTGCTACTGGTACTGCTATGGTTTTATTTTGCTGTACCGATGATTTATCTCTGGGTAGCGGGTAAGTACCTGCAACTTGATGCTGCGTTTGCCTCTTGTGTGGTCGCATTTATGATGTTTGAGGCCGCTTATTTCTCAGAAGTAGTGCGTGCTGGTATTCAATCGATTGGTAGCGGGCAGGTCAATGCAGCCAAAGCGCTCGGCATGACTTATGGGCAGACCATGCGTCTGGTCATCTTGCCACAAGCCTTTCGTAAGATGCTGCCATTGATTTTGCAGCAATGTATTATTTTATTCCAAGATACGACACTGGTATTTGCCATTGGTTTAACAGACTTTTTCCGTGCAGCCTATGTGCGCGGTGAGCTAATGGGCTTACTCACGCCGTATATCTTAGGTGCTGGTGCTGTTTATTTTGTGATTAGCTTAAGTGCTTCTATTGGTGTGCAACAATTACAAAAGCGTTTGCGGTTTTAGTATAGTTATTTTAATACGGCTATCGCTTGCGCTTTTGAGTGTTGAGAGCTTGATTTGAATGTTTGATTTACCTTTTTTAAATAATGATTATCGAAAATAATGTGGTTAGGAGCCAGTGATGAGCAATGCTGATACGTACTTAAATGCCTTTGGCGGGCTGGTTACCAATAGTGGTCATGCTAGTGATGAGATGGTCATCGAGATATCTAATGTCAGTAAGTGGTATGGAGATTTTCAAGTACTGACTGACTGTACGGCGCATGTACATAAAGGTGATGTCGTTGTTGTTTGTGGTCCATCGGGCAGTGGTAAATCAACTTTGATTAAGACAGTGAATGGACTTGAGCCTTTTCAAAAAGGTGACATCGTGGTCAATGGTATCTCTGTCGGTGATCCAAAGACTAATCTACCTAAGTTACGTAGCCGTGTCGGCATGGTGTTTCAGCATTTTGAGTTGTTTCCACATTTGACTATTATTGATAATTTGACCGTGGCACAAATCAAAGTGTTGGGTCGTAAAGAGTCTGAGGCCAAACAAAAAGCGATGGCCTATTTAGACCGTGTTGGTCTGACAGTACAAGCGGCGAAATACCCAGCCGAACTCTCTGGTGGTCAGCAGCAACGCGTCGCGATTGCACGAGCGTTGGCCATGGATCCAGTCGCAATGCTATTCGATGAACCAACCTCCGCGCTTGATCCTGAGATGATTCAAGAGGTTCTAGACGTAATGGTCGAGCTGACTCGTGATGGTATGACTATGATGTGCGTGACACATGAGATGGGCTTTGCCAGTCAGGTAGCCAATCGTATTATCTTTATGGATGAAGGACATATCGTAGAAAACTGTAGTAAAGATGAGTTTTTTGAAGGGGCAAAAAGTGACCGTGCGCAGATGTTCTTATCGAAGATTTTAAACCATTAAATACACTTTGATTTACGATTGTTTATAGTAGTATTTCTAAGATAAAGACATGTTCTAAAGCTTACTTTTCTTTCTATTGCTAATGACTATACAAAGCGCTCTATTAAAGACAGTTAAACGCTATCTTTAATAGGGCGCTTTGTATTTAGCCTTTTTTGTATAGCTATTTGAAAAACGATTTAGAGCCTATGATATTCACACAAAAGGAATTTGAATAAGATAGCTTTGAGACTATAAAGCCGCTGAAAATAGAGCGAGAATAGTCGTAGGATTAGCGAGGTTGCAAACGGCAAAGGCAAATGGAATGTCTCATCTGATTAATCAAATAAATTTGAAAAGATAGTAGTCATAATATAGATGAGTTTAATTTTATTTAATGCGATCAACTGAATTAGGATTGAATATGACGCTAAAACGAACCGTCGGCATACTACTGTTCAATGAAGTAGAAGTATTAGATTTTGCAGGACCTTTTGAGGTGTTTTCGTTGGCTGAAAATGCTACTCCTGCTAGTGATGATAAGTACTTTGACGTTATTACTATAGCTGAGAACCAAGCAACGATATCCGCTAGGAATGGTCTGCAAGTCATTCCTGACTATAGTTTTGCCAATCATCCAGACATTGATGTCTTAATCATCCCTGGTGGTTACGGTGCCGAAAAAACAGAAATATATAATAAGGTGGTAATTGACTGGATTATCACTCAAGCAAGTTTGGCAGAGCTGACGCTTTCAGTGTGTACAGGAGCGTTGCTGTTGGCTAAGGCAGGTTTGCTAGCTGGTAAGTCAGCAACCACGCACTGGATGGACTTGGATAATTTAGCATCCTATCCTGATATCGATGTGATCTCGCATACGCGTTTTGTAGATGCCAGTGATGATACTGGTAATATTGTCACATCAGCGGGGATAAGTGCAGGCATCCATGCAAGTCTATACTGTATAGAAAAATTAATAGATAGTGAAACCATGCGTGCAACAGCACATCGCATGGAATTCGATATTGACTAAGTGAATTGTTAGATAGGTGAGTGAATGGCTGTTTACTGATACAATAGCGGTCAATATTTTTGATAATTAAAATAATTCATAAACCATCTTGGAGTTTATATGAGCGTAGAAAACCTATCTGTAGCATCGAGCACAGCAGCAAAAAAAGGTGTGGTTATTATTGGTGCAGGATTGGCAGGCTGGCATGTCATTGATGCCATTCGTGCCAAAGACACAGAGGTTCCAATCACATTAATCACGGCTGATAGTGGCGACCGTTATCACAAGCCGATGTTGACGATGGCAATCAGCCAAAACAAACGAGCATCAGACTTAGTACGGGCATTTGGTAGCGAAGCGGCGAACACAGCAGAAGTGACGTTGCTAGCCAATACGCAAGTGACAGATATCGATCCAGTGAGCCAAACTGTACAGGTGCGCTCTACTGCACAGTCAGATGATGCGCTGACGACTATTGGCTATGAGAAAATGGTACTGGCGATGGGCGCGCATCCTATCTTCCCTAAAAGTCTGCCGCAAGATTTGGTCTGGCATGTCAATCATATTGAGCGCTTTAGTCAGCTACAAGAAAAACTGGCAACAGGTAGCCAGCATGTTGCGATCGTCGGTGCTGGTATGGTGGGTACAGAAATCGCAGAAGACCTGCTCAAGGCTGGTCATAAAGTAACGCTCATTGATTTAAACGATGCACCGCTTTCGCAGATGCTACCAGCAAAAGCAACCGCACGTATCGCCAAAGCGATCGAGTCGCAGGGCATTCAATTCTTAGGTGGTTATCAAGTATCAGCTGTCACTCGTGTTAATGACGATGACGATAACAACGACAGTGAAGGTGCCGAGAAACTACAAGTAGACTATGCACCGTTATCATCGGATGCAGATAATACTAATACTCAGCCGCTCGAACCACTGATTGTAGATCATGTGATTGCCAGTACAGGTCTGACAGTCGATGAGCAATTACCTGCTGCGGCTGGTGTAGAGTTCGATCGCCGTACGGGTATCGTGGTGGATGCAGCGACGTTGCGTACCAATGCAGCGAATATCTATGCCATCGGCGACTGTATGTCTATCAATGGGGTGGCTTGTCGTTACGTTGCGCCATTACGCGCGCAGGCTGCGACTATCGCTGATGATATTTTAGGTCACGAGCATAGTGGCTATGATCACAAGCCGCCAATGATTCGCCTAAAAAATAAAGCTATCTCTGTGATGGTGACGGGTGTACCGCAAGCAGTGGGCAATTGGCAAGTGAAGACTGAGAATGATGATGAGCTAATCATGGATTTGCTTGATGATAATGAAGTTGTTAGCGCAACGGTAACGATTAAAGCGCCTGCAGTTCCTAAAGCATAACGATTGCAATACCGTCTTTTGAAAAACTAATAAAAGCACATCATTTATAAGTGGTATCCTTTATTAGATGTTTTCCAGACAATTCTGTGAAAAGACAGTATCGATGATTGAGCCAGCCCATTATTTATGATGTGGCTGGCTTTTTTGTGTCAAATATTTGCCATGATTCTATGCTACCTTTTACTAAGTAGAAAGGCAGACTACCTAATTAAATGATACATACTGTATTGATATTGTTGACAGGCTTTCATTGATGGCGTTATAGTAGCTGAATGCTATGTAAGACCTGCCCAAGGAAGAAGGTTTGCACGCAGGCTATCAATAAGTGCTATTTATAAATAATATAAAAAGTAAAACGAAAGGACTCGTTATGACTCAAACTTCTGATTTCGATTCGACTCGCGTTGACTTCGATACTATTTTAAGCAACATTCCTAGTATCAATATGGGCGCACGCTCAGCCAATGCACCACTTACTCAAAGCTATGACAAGGGTCCTGATGTACCGCTGATTGAAGCGACAATCGGTGACTTTTTTGATGCTATTGTCTCCAAATATCCTGAGCGCGAAGCACTGGTCGTCCGTCATCAAAATATCCGCTGGACGTATCGTGAGTTACAGCAGCAAGTGAACCAGCTAGCCAGTAGTATGATTGAGATGGGACTAGAGATTGGCGATCGTATCGGTATATGGTCGCACAACAATGCCGAGTGGTTGCTCATGCAATTGGCCACGGCAAAAGTCGGCGTTATCCTCGTTAATATCAATCCTGCCTACCGCACCTTTGAGTTGCAATATGCCCTAAATAAACTGGGCTGCTCAGCGCTCGTACTGATGCGTCATTTCAAAACCAGTGACTATGCCAGTTTAATCCGTGAGCTATGTCCTGAGATTTACCATAAAGACTACACTCAGCTTGATTTGGTCGAAATCCCGACGATTGAACGCATCATTTGGATTGATGAGCCAGAGTCGGACGAGACCTTTGGTTTTATGCAAAAATTCTCTGCATGGATGAGCGAGGGCGATGCCAACGATCCGCGTGTTGCCGAGCGTCAAGCTCAGCTTAAAAACACCGATGCTATCAATGTACAGTTTACCAGTGGCACGACAGGTACGCCAAAAGGCGCTACCTTAAGCCATCGCAATATCTTAAATAATGGCTACTTCATCGGTGAGGCCATGAACCTCACTGAAGAGGATAGATTGTGTATTCCAGTACCCTTGTATCATTGTTTTGGCATGGTACTTGGCAATCTAGCGATTCTCACGCATGGCGGTTGTATCGTATATCCAAACGATGGCTTTGAGCCATTGACCGTATTGCAAGCAGTCGAAGAAGAAAAGTGTACAGGTCTGCACGGCGTGCCCACGATGTTTATCGCAGAGCTTGACCATCCTGAATTTGAAAACTTTGATCTGTCTACCTTACGTACTGGCATCATGGCTGGCTCTAGTTGTCCGATTGAGGTTATGCGCCGCGTCATCGATAAGATGCATATGAGCGAAGTCACCATTGCCTATGGTATGACAGAGACCAGTCCAGTATCTTGCCAGACCAATGAGCACACGCCACTTGATAAACAAGTATCAACCGTGGGACTGGTACAGCCTGCGCTTGAGGTGAAAGTCGTCGATACAGAAACAGGTGAAATTGTCCCGCTGGGTGAGACAGGTGAGTTGCTTACGCGTGGCTATTCAGTGATGAAAGGCTACTGGGGCAGCCGCTTTAAAACGCGTGAGGCTATCCAAGATGGTTGGATGCATACGGGTGACTTGGCCACCATGGATGAAGATGGCTACGTCAAAATCGTCGGCCGTAGTAAAGACATGGTGATTCGCGGCGGCGAAAATATCTATCCAGTAGAAATTGAAAATTATCTCTATCGTCATCCAAAGATTCGTGATGTACAAATCGTGGGTATACCAGATGAGCGTTATGGTGAAGTACTCGCGGCATGGATTATTCCGAAAGAGCCTGGCTGCTTGACTGAACAGGAAGTGCGTGAATTCTGTAGTGAGCATATCGCTCACTATAAAGTGCCGACTTACTATCGATTTGTGACTGAATATCCAATGACCATCACTGGCAAAATTCAAAAATATAAAATCATTGAGCAAATGAAAGAAGAGTTGGGTTTGTAGTAAGCTTACTTATCTGTTCTAAAAAACAAAAGACTAACCATATTCATTTCACTGTAAAAGTATTACAGCGTTAACCTCGCTTGAAGTATCACACATACATCTGCACTCGGTTGCCTTGTACTACTTTTAAATTGAATCGACTATATGTGAGTAACGCTTAAAAATAGCAGTTAGTATGATTTATATAAAAAGCTACTCACATCTACGTATCTATCTATGTATAAGAAAAAAAGGGATATCATGAGCGCTATCATAACCAGTAAACTGAGTCCAAACTCAAGCGATTTTCAGCAAAACAGTGCCGCGATGCAAGAGATAGTTGATGACCTGTATGTACACTTGCGTAAAGTTGCCCAAGGTGGCTCAGAGCGCGCACGAGCCAAGCATCTAGCGCGTGGTAAGCTGTTACCACGTGAGCGTGTTGAGCGTTTGCTTGATGTAGGTACGCCGTTCCTAGAAGTGGCACCGATGGCTGCACATGATATGTATGGCGAAGAGATTCCAGCGGCTGGTGTGATTGCGGGTATCGGCCGTATCAATGGCATCGAGTGTATGATTGTCTGTAATGATGCCACGGTAAAAGGTGGCACGTACTACCCAATGACGGTCAAAAAGCATCTACGAGCACAAGAAATTGCGCAAGAAAACCATCTGCCATGTGTGTATCTGGTTGATTCAGGTGGTGCTAACTTACCGAACCAAGATGATGTGTTCCCGGATAAAGAACATTTCGGGCGTATCTTCTTTAATCAAGCCAATCTGAGTGCGGCAGGTATTCCGCAAATTGCTGTGGTCATGGGTAGCTGTACGGCTGGTGGTGCGTATGTGCCTGCCATGAGTGATGAGTCTATTATTGTCAAAGAGCAAGGCACTATCTTTTTAGGTGGTCCACCACTGGTAAAAGCAGCAACGGGCGAAGAGGTCACCGCAGAGGATTTGGGCGGCGGTGATGTGCATACCCGACTGTCAGGCGTGGTCGATCATTTAGCGCAAAACGACACTCATGCGTTATCAATCGCTCGTAATATCGTCAGTCATCTCAATCGTCCTACAAAAAACATTCCTAATCAAATTACACCACGTCCGCCACGTTATGATGCTAAAGAATTGTACGGTGTGATTCCAACGGACAAGCGCAAGCCATTTGATATCAGAGAAATCATCGCGCGTATTGTTGATGACAGTGCCTTTGATGAGTTTAAAGCGCGCTTTGGTACGACGCTAGTGTGCGGGTTTGCCCATATCGAAGGGATGCCTGTTGGTATTATTGCTAACAACGGTATCTTGTTCAGTGAATCAGCGCAAAAAGGCACGCACTTCATCGAGCTATGCTGTAAGCGTAAAATCCCATTAGTATTCCTCCAGAATATTACTGGCTTTATGGTTGGCCGCAAATACGAGAACGAAGGTATCGCTCGTCATGGCGCCAAAATGGTAATGGCTGTGGCTAATGCCAAAGTGCCAAAATTCACGGTCATTGTAGGTGGCTCGTTCGGCGCTGGTAACTATGGTATGTGTGGCCGCGCTTATAGCCCGCGTTTCTTATGGATGTGGCCAAATGCGCGTATCTCTGTCATGGGCGGCGAGCAAGCAGCGTCAGTACTGGCAACGGTCAAGCGTGATAATTTTGATCGCAAAGGTGAGGCGTGGAGTGATGAAGACGAAGCCGCATTTAAGGCGCCGATTCGTGAGATGTATGAAGAGCAAGGTCATCCGTACTATGCTACCGCGCGCATGTGGGACGATGGCGTGATTGACCCTGCTGATACGCGCAATGTATTGGCGTTAGGATTAAGTGCGGCTTATAACGCGCCAATTGAAGAGACGACATTTGGGGTCTTTAGAATGTAAGATCAAGGGTCAGTGCTAACTATTTAATGACATTCAATAACGGTATTCGTTAGTAAAGATAGCGGATCGTGATCAAAAGAAGAGAGAACCATGCAAAACGATATTAATAATTATCAAAGTCTATTAGTCGATATAAAACAACACGTCGCTACCGTGACGTTAAACCGTCCTGAGATACGCAATGCCTTTAACGATGAGATGATTGCCGAGCTTACCGATGCTTTCACCACCCTTGGTACTGATGACGAGGTGCGTGTTATTGTATTAGCGGCTGCGGGCAAAGCATTTTGTGCAGGCGCCGACCTTAATTGGATGCGTGCCATGGCGGATTACAGCTATGAAGAAAATTTAGCGGATGCTGATAAGTTGGCGCAAATGCTTAAGACTATTTATGAATGTCCTAAGCCAACAGTTGCGGCTATTCAAGGCGATGTTTATGCAGGTGGCATGGGTTTAGTTGCTGTTTGCGATGTGGCTATCGCCGTTAAGATTGCTAATTTCTGCCTGAGTGAAGTGCGGTTAGGGTTGGCCCCTGCCACTATCAGCCCTTATGTTATCCGCGCATTAGGGGCTAGAGCCTCGCAGCGTTATTTCTTAAGTGCTGAAGTGTTTGATGCCAAAAAAGCACGTCAGCTTGGATTTATCCATGAGCGTGTTAGCGAAGAATGGCTGGCCGATGAAGTGGCTGCATTCTGTAATAAGGTCGTCAAAAACAGCCCTGACGCGGTAAAAACCTGTAAGCAACTATTACACAATATCGCTGGTGCACCTATTACTGATGAGCTGATCGCTGACACGGTCAAAGGTATCGCTGATATCCGCTCATCAACACAAGGTAAAGAGGGTGTACAAGCGTTTTTGCAAAAGCGTAAACCTGATTGGCTAATGGCAGACTAACTAGTAGTAGAACAATGATAGGCAAATGGGCAAATAGACAAGACGTCAAATAATAACGACAAGACACAGGGATAGTTATGTTTTCTAAAATTCTAATCGCCAACCGTGGTGAAATTGCTTGCCGAGTGGCCGCGACTGCTAAGCGTCTTGGCGTCAGTACCGTTGCTGTTTACTCTGATGCGGACCGCAGTGCTAAGCATGTGGCTGTCTGTGATGAAGCAATCTATTTAGGTGGTTCGGCACCAAAAGACAGTTATCTAAAAGGCGATGCTATTATTGCTATCGCTAAGCAAACGGGCGCCCAAGCGATTCATCCAGGATATGGGTTTTTGAGTGAAAATGCTGATTTTGCACAGGCTTGCCAAGATGCTGGCTTGGTATTTATTGGCCCATCGGCAGATGCTATTCGCGCTATGGGCGGCAAATCTGAGTCTAAGCGCTTGATGGAATCGGCTGGTGTGCCGCTGATACCGGGCTATCATGGTGATAACCAAGATGCACAGTTTTTGCAGCAGCAGGCCGATAGTATTGGCTATCCTGTCTTGATTAAAGCGAGTGCAGGTGGCGGCGGTAAAGGCATGCGTATCGTGGAGCAAAGCAGCGATTTTATTGATTTGTTAGACTCATGTCGCCGTGAAGCGATTACCAGTTTTGGCAATGATCAAGTATTGGTCGAAAAATACGCGCTAAAACCACGTCATATTGAAATTCAAGTATTCGGTGATACGCATGGTAATTATGTGCACCTGTTTGAGCGTGATTGCTCAGTACAGCGTCGCCATCAAAAAGTACTAGAAGAAGCGCCAGCACCGGGTGTCGATACTGCTATGCGTGAAGCGATGGGCACAGCGGCAATCGAAGCAGCACGTGCGGTCGATTACGTGGGTGCAGGTACGGTTGAGTTTATTGTTGAGCAGCGTGAAGACTCTATGAGTTTTTATTTCATGGAAATGAACACGCGCTTGCAAGTTGAGCATCCAGTTAGTGAAGCCATTACTGGTGTCGATTTGGTCGAGTGGCAGCTGTTGGTTGCTGCGGGTCAGCCATTGCCAAAAACACAAGACGATCTGGCTATCAATGGTCATGCAATTGAGGCGCGTATCTGTGCTGAAAACCCTGACAACAATTTCTTGCCAGCGACAGGGACTTTATTCACTTATCAAAAGCCTGAGCATAGTACCTTTAACATTACCGATGTGCGTATCGATGATGGCGTACGTGAGGGTGATGTGATCAGTCCTTTTTACGATTCTATGATTGCCAAGCTTATCGTCCATGCTCCTACGCGCGAGCAAGCGTTGGCGAGACTAGATCGTGCATTGGCACAGACGCGTATCGTTGGTCTGCCAAATAACGTGGCATTTTTGCGTTATATTTTAAATACCGATTCATTTAGCAAAGCCAATCTTGATACAGCCTTGATAGAGCGTGAGCAGGATAAGCTTTTTGATCAGCACCCTCTTGAATTATCGACGCTTGTGGTGACAGCTATTGCGCAGCAGCTTGCGAGTGAGGCGACTACTCAGGGCTCAGATCCATTCAACAAGCCAACGGGTTTCCGTGCTTATAGCGATTATACTCGTTCGTTTAGCTTGGTTTATGATGAGCAAGCCTACAGCGCTCGCATCAGTAATTGGCACAATGCGAGTTGTGCTGATAGCAAAAAAGGCGGCGATAATCTCAGTAGCTTTACGCTTGTCATTGGTAAAGAAATCGCGAATACGCAGGATGATAGCAATATCAATGTAGCGGCTCAGACCGAAACGGTTTATGAAGGTCAGATCAGCTATGATAGCAATGACGCGCACAATCATACCTTATGGTTAGATGGTGCACGTATCAGTGCCCAAAGCTGGGTAAATAACGAGACGGTCTACGTATTCACAGATAGCGGACGTGATGAAATTACGCTTATTGATATCATGGCACATGTGGGCGAAGACACAGCGGCGGTTGGCAGTTTAAAGTCACCAATGCCAGGACAAGTGGTTGCATTCAAAGTAGCTGTTGGCGATACTGTGAAAAAAGGCGAGCCACTTGCCGTCATCGAAGCTATGAAAATTGAACATACGATTACCGCACCGACAGATGGTGTGGTAGCAGAGCTATTATTTGCAGCAGGTGACTTGGTTGCTGATGGTGATGAGCTACTGCGCATCGATAGCGAAAGCGCATAGTTGACAAGGCCTAATAAGAAAGCCTCATAAAGCGCAAATAACAAAAAGGATGACAAGTATGAGCCATTCGTATCCAAGCCATGTCACCATCGTTGATGTCAGTCCGCGTGATGGACTACAAAACGAATCCATGACGGTGCCGACCGCTATCAAGCAAACGCTTATCAATGATTTGATTGCGGCCGGTGTCAAAAAGCTGGAAGCGACCAGTTTTGTTTCGCCAAAGTGGGTGCCACAAATGGGCGATAACAGCGCATTGCTTGACGCGCTAGCGCCTATGCGGCAGAAGAACGTTTGCTACTCCGTACTGGTACCCAATATGCGCGGCTTTGACAATGCGATTGCCTACCGCCCTGATGAAATCGTCATCTTTGGCTCAGCCAGCGAAACCTTTAGCCAAAAAAATATCAACTGTAGTATCGATGAAAGTATTGAACGTTTTGCACCAGTGGCTGCGGCAGCAAAAGCACAAGGCATAAAGGTACGTGGCGTGATTTCTTGTACGGTTGGCTGTCCTTATGAAGGTGAGATTGACCACAGTCAAGTAGCGTATGTCACCAAGCGATTGGTCGAGATTGGCTCAGAGCAGATTGGTATTGCTGATACGATCGGTGTGGGTACGCCGCTCAAAGTACAACGAGCGTTGCAAGCTGCGCTTGAGTATGCTGATATTTCTATGCTATCAGGGCACTTTCATGATACTTATGGTCAAGCACTAAGCAATACGCTAGCCGCACTACAAATGGGTGTCAGTGAATTTGATACCTCTGTCGCCGGCTTAGGCGGTTGTCCTTATGCTAAAGGCGCAACGGGCAATGTCGCGACCGAAGATGTAGTATATATGCTGCATGGTATGGGTATCAGCACGGGTATCGATTTGGATAAATTAGTCGTGGCGGGCGAACGTATCAGCGAGTTCTTAAAGCGTCCAAATGGATCAAATGTAGCACGTGCTCTAATCAATAAACGTCAGTCTTAAATAGTATATATAGTCAATCCATTGTGAAGGTATGACAGCGTTAACCTCGTTTGAAGTATTTGATATACATCTACACTCGGTTACCTTGTCATACTTTCACATTGAATGGACTATGACATCAAAGATGACATCGAAAATAATATGGCTTTAAAAAACAGATCAACATTCGAAAACTAAATATTAAAATACAAGGAATAGTTATGAGTTTACCTGGATTAAATTTTCAACTTGGCGAAGATATTGACGCCCTACGTGATGTCGTGCTGCAGTTTGCAGCAAACGAGATCGCCCCACGTGCTGCTGAGATTGATAGCAGCGATGAGTTCCCAATGGATCTGTGGCAGAAGATGGGTGACCTCGGTTTGCATGGCATTACCGTTCCTGAAGAGTACGGCGGTTCTAACATGGGTTATGTCGCCCATATGGTTGCGATGGAAGAGATTAGCCGAGCTTCGGCATCAGTCGCGCTGAGCTATGGTGCACACTCTAATCTATGTATCAACCAAATCAAACGTAATGGCTCTGAAGAACAAAAGCAGAAATATCTGCCAAAACTAATCAGTGGCGAGTTCATCGGTGCATTGGCAATGAGTGAAACAGGCGCTGGCTCAGATGTGGTCAGTATGAAGCTCAAAGCCGAAGAAAAAGACGGTAGCTATGTGTTGAACGGTAGCAAAATGTGGATTACCAATGGTCCTGATGCTGACGTGATGGTGGTCTATGCCAAGACCAATCCTGAATTGGGTGCAAAAGGCATGACGGCCTTTATCGTTGAAAAAGGTATGGAAGGCTTTGGTACAGCGCAAAAGCTAGACAAGCTTGGCATGCGTGGTAGCCATACTGGCGAGATGACTTTTAATAATGTAAAAGTACCAAGCGAAAATATCTTGGGTGGTCTCAATGAAGGCGTTAAGGTCTTGATGAGCGGCCTAGATTACGAGCGTGCCGTATTAGCCGCAGGTCCTATCGGTATCATGCAAGCAGTGATGGACAATGTCGTGCCTTATATCCATGATCGTAAACAGTTTGGTCAAGCCATTGGTGAGTTCCAGCTGATCCAAGGTAAAGTCGCAGACATGTATACGATACTGCAAGCCGGTCGTAGTTTCTTATACACCGTTGGTAAAAACCTCGATATGTTGGACGCGCGCGGTGCCGGTCATAGTCGAGAAGTGCGCAAAGATTGCGCCAGTGTGATCTTATGGTGTGCCGAAAAGGCCACCTGGATGGCAGGCGAAGGTATTCAAATATTTGGCGGAAACGGCTATACCAATGAGTATCCACTTGGTCGCTACTGGCGCGATGCTAAGCTGTATGAGATTGGCGCAGGTACCAGTGAAATTCGTCGTATGCTAGTCGGTCGTGAGTTATTTAACGAGACTAAGTAAGAAGTAGCTAATGACGCCTTAGCTATTTTCTGACAGTAAAGTAAAAGAGCAGTACGTTCAAAACGTGCTGCTTTTTTTGTGTCAATATAACAATGTGCCAACGTGACAACGTGCTACTAAGTTACCTATTATCGACTACGATTTATTGCGATAATCAAAGTATCTAGCCAAACCATTTAATAATAAATCATCACGTAAGCGCACTGGGCGATTAACATGCTGGGAGATAATGGCTGCATCACCACCTGTCATAATCAATTCAAAATTAGGGTGACGATGGCTAATCTCATTGATCGCGCCGACGATAGAGAGCAAAATACCGCGATGTACCGCGTCTTGAGTGGTCAAGCCTTGACTGACGCTATCAAAAGTACCGTTCGAGATAGTGATTTGCTTAGTACCAGAGAACAGTGATTCACGTTGGAGGTAGATACTGGGGAAAATATAACCGCCCAAATGCTCAGCATGATCAATCAAATCAATGGTCACCGCTGTGCCACAACCAATCACACACTGGCGTTTTTTCTTATCGACCGCACCGAGCATCTGTAGCCAACGATCACAGCCGAGCTGCTGATCATTGTAAGCACTTTTCATCAGCGCATGCGCGGCATCGACATGGACAAACTCAAACGGAATATTCAAACGACTGAGCGTCTCTGATACTTTGGCATTGAGATTGTCACCCAATACCGATGAGATACCAATAAAGTCAGGCGCGTAACGTTCAAAACGATCCGTCAGACCCATAAGTAATTCGGCAGGCGCTTGCAGGTGCTGCTTAGCATCATGCGCGACTATTTGTCCGATATCATCGGTTAGCCAGTATTTTAGGCGGGTATTTCCAAGATCAAGCCAGAGCATAAAAGTCCCTTTATATAGTGCTCGTTAATGATGGTGTTCATCAATATAGTTGTCTAAGCCTAATAAATAACGTCGATGCGTCCAGTAAAAAGCGTAGAAATCTTACCGCTATCTTGGCGTAATTGCAAACAGCCATGTGTGTCGACACCACAAGCGATTCCCGTCACGACTTTTTCTTCATTATTATAGTCTTGCGTAACGCGTAAGTGCAGACCTGATAGCGCATCCATCGTCGCAAACTGCTCCAAAAAACTATCCAAATAGTAAGTATGACCCGTTGGCTGTTCTATGCCCAAATGCTCAAAGCGTGTCATCGCCGCCATCAATGCTTTGCACATCTGCTGATAGAGCATTGGTAGGTCTGGTAGGCTCGCAGGTTGTGTCTCTAAAGGCAGCATCTCATTAATATCTTGTAAGCTAATCGCTTGGTAGCTCATACCCTCTGACGTTTGCGTGGTGAGCTTTGGTGCTGCTTGTACGTTTAAGCCAATACCTAGCACCACACCGACCAATCTACCAGCTTTAGTCACTGGCTCTATCAAAATCCCAGCCAGTTTATTAAAGGGTAGGGTACGCTGATTTGCTACATCACTATCCAATACGGAATCCAATACCGAGCTGTTCGTTATAGGTTGCTCTTTGGATTGCTCTTCAGATTGGCTCTGAGCTTGCTGATAAAAACCCAAGTCATTTGCCCATTTCACACCGATTGGCGTCAGTCCCTGCGCTTGCAGTTGCTCGTTCAGTGTTTGAATGACAGGCATCTTCGCCAGTTCAAGGCCAATGATGAGCGATAATAAGCCACTGATTGGCATATGCACAGGATGGTATAGCGATAGATAGACATTGCCGCGCGGTGATTGCCACGAGCGCCCGTGCTGACCACGACCTGCGCTTTGGGTTTCCGCAGTCAAAACGTGTACGGTGGCGACATCTAACGACCCGTTTTGCAAGGCTTCTATCAGCTCGCTATTGGTCGAGGCGCTACTAGCCACATGACGGTGATTGAGCTCGGATAAATAGGTAAAAAAACTAGTGAGTGGCGGCATAAGTTTAGTCGATGTGGTTAAAGGAAACTTTGATATACTGAGCGATTGTTGCGGTCAGACAGTACCGAGTAAACAGCATAAAGGTCACGCTGAGATTTGGCAAATACAATTAAGCACGCCTAAGCGCTAGTGAGTACTATAGCGCCAGTCAGTATTATAAAAGGTTCGTTCTATGATGTTATATGTGTGGTTTGTGATTGCAGGCGCGTTTGCGGGTGTCAGCGCGGGCTTGTTTGGCGTCGGCGGTGGCATGATTATCGTGCCCGCATTGGTTTGGATTTTTACCGCTTATGACTTTTCGCCAGAAGTAATCACCCATCTGGCCATTGGTACGTCATTGGCGACCATCGTTGTAACTTCAATCAGCTCACTGACTGCACATAACAAGCGCGGCGGCGTGCGCTGGGAAGTATGGCGCAAGATGGCGCTTGGATTGGTCATCGGTAGTTTGGTCGGTGCGGGTATCGCGGATATGATTGATGGACAAGCACTACAGGCTATTATTGGTTTCGGTGCGCTATTGGTCGCTCTAAAAATGCTGTTCTTTTCGAATAAAGAGCAGATGGGTAAACCGTTACCATCGGCCGGTGTCCAGTTTGGTGCTGGTACGGGTATTGGTATGGCGTCCTCTATCTTTGGCATTGGCGGCGGCAGCTTGACCGTACCGTTTTTGAACTGGGCAGGACTTCCGATGAAACAATCGGTCGGCACGTCAGCAGCATGCGGTCTACCAATTGCCTTGGCTGGAGCAGCGGGCTTTGCTTGGTTCGGTCAAGACGTGGTCAATCTACCTGAGGGTACGATAGGGTTTGTCCATGTCACAGGATTCTTGTTTATTTCAGTCGCCAGTTTTGCCATGGCAAAAGTCGGTGCCAAGCTCGCCCATATCTTACCTGCACTGATGCTTAAGCGCGCGTTTGGCATATTATTGATATTTGCTGGAGGGCAGTTGTTATTGAGTGGGTTGGGTGTCTTATAGCAATAATGAGTTTTTATAAAATTAGTATGCAAACCGTGAGACATTATTAGTATGAAAGCTGCAGAAAAATACCGCCGTGTTTTCGGCTCAATGAATCATCTAAAAGACCAGTTATCATGGACGACGGGTCTCTCTAATATGGTAGAGTTTTTGGCATGGGAGCCGCAGCGTATTTTAGGCATCACTAAAAAGCAATATGTACGCCAAATCATTGAGTGGGCGGCCCACCCAGATTTGAAAGATAAAAATATAGAAGAGATTGAGCAATCAGTCATCAAAAAGCTCAATACAAAAATGAATGAAACTGAGCAGCTAGAGACATATTCAACGCAAACGATGGGTATCTGTAATGCGAGAGAAGCCGTGCGCCGCGTAACGTTCTTTTCTGAAGACTATCTAAATAAAGAATTCGATATCTTTTTGAGTTTGTGCAGTGATGTTTATCTGAACTTATTTTATCGTAAATTTATCAACTTTGAGCCAAGTGGGTCATGGTCGACACATGGTAATAGCGGCATGTTTGAAAACAGTACAGAGCTAAAAGCAATGTATATGGACAACCTAGCCTATAACCATCAGGCGAATGTGCTGATAGCGAATGAGTTAAAGCTCGCTGGTCGGAAAAACCCAGACCCAATCCTAAAGTATTGTTTGATGTACGAGCATTTATTAGAAAAAGGCTTTATCGATAAAGGGGCAAAGTTTTTGCTGTTATTTATCGGTGGTGACGCGCTAAAGCAAAACAAGCAAACGCTCGTAGATCGGGAGCTGGCTCTGTGTCATAAACGGCCAAGGAAATATCAGCATTTGCTAAGACCAGAGCTGTTAGAGATAGTCGATCATTTAGAAGTGGCAAGCATCTCTTGGTCAGCCTTTATCGAGTTTAATAATCGCTACTTAGCAGAAAATAGTGTCTGCCAAGTGGAGCAAAAATTGTTACGAGGGTTCCATCAAAGCCTTGAATCAAAATCGTTTATGCAGTTAGCCGTTTAACCCTAAAAACCCACTACAATTTCAGGTAGAATAGCCGCCTGTTTTTGCTAAGTTTATTGACTCTTCATGCGTTTAAAATCTCTAAAGCTGGCAGGCTTCAAATCCTTTGCCAATCCAACTACTTTTACTTTTCGTCATGGTATCACTGCCATCGTCGGGCCGAACGGCTGTGGCAAATCCAACGTGATTGATGCCATCCGCTGGGTGCTGGGCGAAACCTCAGCCAAGCAGTTACGCGGCGGGGCGATGAGTGATGTTATCTTTGCTGGTACGCAAGATAAGACAGCCAAAAGTGTCGCCAGTGTCGAGCTAACCTTTGAGCATACCCAAGATGAGCAGACTGGTATTCGCCACGAGTTTAACTTGTACCAAGAGCTGTCGGTTCGCCGTCAGGTAAATAAAGATGGCCGCTCAGATTATTTTATCAATGGCACGCGTTGCCGTCGCCGTGATGTGGTCGATGTGTTTTTAGGTACAGGGCTGGGTGCACGTAGTTATGCGGTGATTGAGCAAGGCATGATTGGGCGCATTGTTGAGTCTAGTCCCGTGCAGCTGCGTGAGTTTATCGAAGAGGCGGCAGGTGTCTCGCGCTATCAGGCTCGCCGTGAAGAAACGCAAAAGAAGTTAGAGAAAACAAAAGACAATCTAGCGCGTCTACACGATATGCAAAGCGAATTACTACGCCAACAGAAAACACTGTCTAAACAGGCGGCTAGTGCGCAGCGTTACGAAGAGCTCGCCTTAACACTGGCTGATATCGAGCAGCAGCTCGCTATTCAGCAGCTGTATCAAGCCAAGCAAACGCATCAACAGCAGAAAGTAGCGCATGAACGTAGTGCTACGGAGGTGTCGTCACTTCAAGCTGATTACGACACGCTCAAAGCTCAGCAAGATAAGCTCACTGCGCGTATTAACCAAGAGCAATGGCTCAAAGACGATACCCAGAGCGCTCACTATCAGCAGCAGCTCGGCTATCAACAAGCGGAACATAAGCTAAGTGATGCTAAGGCACAGCTGACCGCTATTGAGCAGCAACTGTCTGGCTTGGCTCAGCAGCGTGATCAATCACTCGCTGATATCGAACGCCTCAACGCTGAACAATCTGAGCAGAATCAAGCGCTAGAAACGCTACGTCCGCAGCTGACTGAGCTGACAGATAAGCGCGACAACTATAAGCGTAATGAGCAGCCACTACAGCGCGCGTGGCATGAAGCGCAAAACAATCTGTCACGCTTACAAGATAAAACCCGTTCGCTTGAACAGCAGCAAGCTATCAACACTCAAGCACAAAAGCGCCATCAGCAAAGCTATGATAAATGGCAGCGCCGCGAGCAAAACTGGCAAAACCTGTGGCAGCAATTACAGCAGTCTATAGCGCTATCTAACAGTGCTGATGTGAGTAAGACGGATAATGAGCAAGATCTCAGTCGGGTGCTAGAACAGCAAGTCACTGAGCTAAGCACGCAGTTGCAGCAGGTTGAGCGTCAACGCGAAGCCGTCGATGAACGCTTGTCCGAGATACAACCGCAAGCGCATAGTTTGCAGCAGAGACTAAACGCACAGCAGAGCGAGTTGAGCGATTATGAAAAGCGTCATGCGCTACTGGCAGGCGAATACGATACCCTGCATCAGATACTGCATCCGAAACCTACACAACAGCCGCAGCCGCAATCAGAAAAGATTAAAGCTACCGCGACAGATAATGTAGATAGCGATGGCATACTTAATCAGCCGTTAGCCATCGCGACGCTACGTGCGCAGATTGAGCTAAGTGCGAAGGGGCAGGAGTATGCGCCGCTACTCGATAGTATCCTAGCATTATGGCTAGACAGCCATGTGCTGGTTGCTAACCAACAAGCTAATCAAATTAAGCAATCAGACGTTAATAACGCTAATGATATTTCTCAACAGGCGAATAGCTTATGGCAAGCGCTTGAGCATGACGTTGCAGATTTACTGACTTATCAAACGGCACAAAATACGTCTGCCACTGCAAAGGATAAAGCTCTAGTGGAGACGGGTCATAGCTTATGGTTGCCTGCTGCGCAAAGTAATATTAGCGACCAAGAGTTTGTCAGCGACTTGCCAGATAGTTTGATTGATAAAGTGTTGTCATTATCGCAGTTGATTAGACAGCCTACATTAGCGCTTTGGCAGCAATGTTATATATATACGGCGCAGTTTGAGACCAGTCAGCAGCATGAGGTTGATACACTTACTGATGTACTAAAGTCATTACTATCGTCCGCTATTTTACTTACCGAAGACGGTTGGCTGATCAGTCGTCATGGAACGATTAATTTAAGCAAATTCGCTGGTGCACAGGATGAGCAAAACGATAGCAATAGCCAATTCCTCACGCAGCGTCTACAACAGCGTACGCGTCTACAAGCGTTAGAAGGCTTGCTTGATGAGTTTGAAAGCAAAATACAAGATCAGCAAAAATCTATTGCAAAAGACCAGCGCGATTATGATGCGTTGTTAGTTAGCTTAGAAGAAACGCGCGCGCAAGCTGAGCAGTTAACCCGTGATAAGCATCAATACCAGCAGCAGCTGACGACCGAGCGAGCCAACGCTGAGCGCTTGCAAGCGGATAGCCAACGCCTGAACGCTGATAAAGCAACGCTTGAGCAAGAAAAGCAAGAACTGGCGCAAGAGCAACAAACCCTTGAGCAAGAACAACAGCATATTGAAAGCGAGATTGCTACGCTCACTCCGCAAATAGTAGAGGCACGAGCGACAAACCAGCAACTGCAAGCTGAGCGCAGCGAGCTAAACCGTGCGCGTCAAGCTAATGATGACGCGTGGCAAGCATTACAGCTGCGTATTCAGCAATACGAGATGCGTTTAGAACATAGTGTTAGCAGTCTGGCTCGTACGACTGAGCAACACGATAAGTCGTTAGAGAATGAGCAAAGTCTACAGACGCGTCACGAGCAGCAACAGGCTAAATTGCCAGAGCTACAAGCCGCACTACAGTCTGCACAGGTAACGCGCGATGAGCAGCAAGTGCTATTGAACGAGCGTGATACTGCGCTAACAGCACTAAAACAAACGTACGCTGAGCAGCAGACAGCATTTGATACATTGCAAAATACGTTACAAACGCAGCAAAGCGAGCTTGCCCGTCATGCTACTGAGTTGGCATTAAGCGCGGCACGGTTAGAGGATGCTAGCGCGCACACGCAGAGCGCTTTAGATGCCTACTATCGTGTGAGTCATAAATATAAAGCGCAAGCAGAGCAACCTCAACAAAGCATGAGCGTCTCAAACTTGCTAGCAGATTTTATCGCTCATGATCGCCGCGTCCGTCCAGACAAAATCGCTGAGCTAGAGTCCGAGCGAGCCAAGTTGACCCAGCAGTTGAGTAAGATTGGGCCAGTGAATTTGGCAGCGGTCGCAGAGTTGGCCGAGGTAAACGAACGCCTAGAGCCACTCGCACAGCAGACGGCAGATATCGCGGCTAGTATGCAGACATTGACTGAAGCGATTGCCTCTATTGATGAGACGACTAAAACGCTGTTTATGCAGACGCTTGATGCGGTCAATAATGAGCTGGCCAATTTATTTGCCAAAGTCTTTGGCGGCGGACAAGCTAGCCTGACGTTGAACACTGACGAGATACCAGCCAATACGCCAAAGTCCGAACAATGGCGGGCAGGGCTTACCTTGATGGCGCAGCCGAAGGGTAAACGTAACAGTCACTTAGCGGTACTATCGGGCGGTGAAAAAACCCTTACTGCATTGAGTTTGATTTTTGCGATATTTAAGCAGCATCCTGCACCGTTCTGTGTCCTTGATGAGGTCGATGCACCGCTTGATGATGCCAACGTCGCGCGTTTTACCAGTCTCATCCATGAGCTAGCAGATGATTTACAGTTTATTTTTATTAGCCATAATAAATTAACGATGCAAATTGCTGATGAGCTAAAGGGTATTACCATGCCAAGTGCAGGTATTTCTACACTAGTCAGTGTGTCGCTCGATGAAGCCGCACGCTACGTAGAGAGCTAAGCGTAAAATAGCCGACACTAAAAGTGCTATGAGAATCAGCGCGATGCAAATATAATCAATCAATTGGCATAAATGCAAATAAGCTTGACCTCAGTCCAGCATACTGGTTATAAAGTACACAATGTGGTGACGATATAGGTCAGCCATGCTAGAATATTGCCATTTATGCTCGTTTGTGTATTCCCTTTTGTTATATATACTAGGATGTATTTATCATGACCGTTATTCAGTTTATATTGATTGCCATTGCCGCGTTTATCGTGCTCGCAGGGCTGTTTATGGTCATTCGTAGCTTTAAGCGCCGCGGTGCTACCGAAGCTGCTGCGGTCAATTATGATAAAAATGGTATTCCCATCATACCGCGTCACGAGCGTAACATCGTCGATCAGCCAGATCTTGATGATACGGTCGCAGGCGAGACGAGCATCGGTCCAGATCGTAGCTACTTGGATGCTGTAGTTGAAGAAGAGCCATTGACGCAATCGCATACTAACGTTGATGCCCAACTAACGGCTGAGCGTGACCATGTAGCAGCTGACGACCATGACGTCATCGATGAAGCCGACTACGCGCGCTGGCAAGAAGAGCAGCGCCGTGCCGATAGTGCTGAGTTTGTAGAAGTCGCCGATCAGATGCATATTGAGCAAGAGCCTGATGCGTTCTCTAGTCTAATGTCAGCGACCGATAGCCTGATGCCAACCATCGATACGGCAGAAGAGCCAAGTTTCGATGACAACAGCCCGATACTGGATCAGCATCTATCAGAGTCAGGTGATGACGCGCAAAACGGTCCATTGATTAATGCCAAAGACAATATCAATATCACCATCTTGCCGCACCAATATCGTGACCGTCCAGCGGCGATTATCCGTGGCCGTGACCTATTAGCGTTGATTGATAAATATGGCCTACGTTATGGCGCGATGAATATGTTCCATCGCTATGAGCAAAAAGACGGCACTGGTATGCTGTGGTTTAGCATGATGGGCATCACTGATAGCGGTATCGCGCCGTTTGATCCGCATAGTGTCGCGACCAACACTTATAACGGTGTGGTCGTGTTCTTATCATTGCCCCATCCACAAGCCGTGCGCAGCTTTGATAGCATGATGAGCATTGCTTATATGATGGCAAGCGACCTTGATGCCATTATGCTTGATGAAGAGAACGAACCAATTACGCCTGAATACAAGCAGCAGCTACGTAATCAAGTTCGTGATTATGAGGGTTAGCAGTTTAAAGGCTAAGCTAAGAAAGTTAAAAGCTGATTAATAGCAGAAATCATAGAAAGGGCAAATAGCGATTAACGTTATTTGCCTTTTTTATTGGGCTATAGTTTCTGCGAAATGCTAACCATAGTAGACTGAGCAAGCCTGACATAGTATTTGATTTATATAGGATTGACTATACCGAGCTTCCTACAAACTTGTTATCATATCGACATCTTGAATTGCAAAAAAGACGCCGACTATGACTGACTCTACCTCATCAAATAATTCTAAAAATCCATCTGCTCATGTAGAAAACCAAGCACCTGTGACATCTAATATACCCAGTCCTACCGATAGTAGTGTAGAGATTGTCTCAAAAATGCGTGCGCTTATTGAAGCGATTAAAACGCATAACTATGCTTATTATGTGCTCGATAATCCGATATTAGAAGACAGCGAGTACGATCAATTACGTCGCTCGTTGCTTGAGATCGAAGAAGAATATCCAGATTTGGTGCAGCCAGATAGCCCAATCAATCAAGTCGGCGATATGCCGCTATCTGCCTTTACCCAAGTCACGCATGACATTCCGATGCTATCGCTAGGCAACGTCTTTGAATATGATGATTTGCGCGATTTTATGCGCCGTGTTAATGATCGTCTCAGCGACTCGCAGCAAAACCCTGAATACGAGATGGAGCTAAAGCTTGATGGGCTGGCTGTCTCACTGAAGTATGAGCACGGAAAATTTGTCCAAGCGGTTACGCGCGGTGATGGGCAGACAGGGGAAGATATTACCCAAAATGCCAAAACCATTCGTAACTTGCCACTATGGATAGCCGGTGCTGCTCACATTGAGTTGCTAGAAGTGCGCGGTGAAGTATTGATGCCCAAGGCAGGGTTTGAGCGTCTCAATCGATTGGCAGAAGAGAACGAAGGTAAAACCTTTGCCAATCCACGCAATGCCGCTGCTGGTAGCTTACGTCAGTTAGATCCAGCCATTGCTGCTAGTCGTCCACTGGCGTTCTATGGCTATTCGGTCAATCAGGGTTTGCCAGATACTATCGACACCCAATCAGGAGCGTTGGCATGGCTTACCGAGCTTGGATTTACAGTCAGCGCCGTAGAAGTAGTCGCAAATCCACGCGCCGCGCAGACGTATTATGAGTCAGTGATAGAAGGGCGTAGCGATCTGCCATTTGAAATCGATGGCATGGTAATTAAGGTAAACAGCCTTGCGTTACAGCAGCAACTTGGCTACCTATCACGCGAGCCACGCTGGGCGACTGCCTATAAATTCCCTGCCGAAACGGTAATGACACGTCTAAACGATATCGAGTGGCAAGTCGGCCGTACGGGTCAAATCACACCAGTCGGTAAGCTTGAGCCTGTCAAAGTCGGCGGCGTCACTGTCAGCAATGTTACCTTGCATAACTTTGGCGAGATTCAGCGTTTAGATGTGCGCGCAGGCGATACGGTCAGCGTCCATCGGGCAGGCGATGTCATCCCCAAAGTCACTCGTGTCTGGCACGATCAGCGCCCAGCCGATAGCGAGCCAGTCACACTACCTTCTACTTGCCCTGTCTGCGACTCTCCCGTAGTGCTGCCTGAAGACGAAGCATTGGCTCGCTGTACGGGCGGATTGTTTTGCCCAGCTCAGCAGCAAGAAGCACTTATTCATTTTGTCTCACGTCGTGCCATGGATATCGATGGGCTTGGTGCGAGTTGGCTCATTAGCTTCTTTGAGCATGGTCTGGTCAAAACGGTCGCTGATATCTATCAGTTGCACAATCATGCAGATGAGATGGTCACCTTTGAGAAATTGGGTGAAAAATCAGTTCAGAATATCATCAACGCTATCGAAGCTAGCAAGCATACTACATTGGCTCGCTTTATCTATGCACTCGGTATTCGCGGTGTCGGTGAAGGCACAGCACAGAACTTTGCTCAGCAGTTTGGTGACTTAGATAGTCTGATGGCAGCCAGTATTGAGACCTTGATAAAAACACCAGATGTCGGAGAAATCACCGCCGAGCTGACCTATAAGTTCTTCCGTGCACCGCACAATATCGAAGTGATTAATTCATTGCTTGAAGCTGGCGTGCACTGGGATAAGGTCGAGCAAATCGCCTCAGAAGGGCTACCACTCGATGGGCAAACGTGGGTCATCACAGGCGCGCTCGATAGCATGGCACGTAATGAAGCCAAAGCCAAACTACAAGCGCTGGGTGCAAAAGTATCAGGCAGTATTTCGGCAAAAACCACTGCGCTACTGGCAGGGGATAAGGCTGGCTCTAAACTGATCAAAGCTGAAAAATTGGGCGTTAAAGTGGTAGGTGAGGAAGAGTTTTTGACGATGATTGGGGATGAGAGCCGTTAAAAAATTGCACTGCAATTTTAGGTTCGCAAGTGAAAATCCCTTAGAGGGGATTTTCTGGTTAGGTCATACTTTAATAATACGCTCGTCCCTAGCGCAAGAGCAAAAGATAAAGTTTTAAAAGCATGGCCTCAGCATTAAGTTCTTTTAAAGTGAACAAATATGCAGATCATGTGCAGTCTTTCTTTAATAATTTATGCAGCACTCGTCCCTTGGACTGAATCAAAAACTTTGCGCATATTTGAGTATAGTGCGCTAGGCGCATCTTATATACAACCGCTAATCAATCAGATTTTTAACCAATTTGACGTGAAAGATATAGATTATGGAAAATCCAATTGAAATGTTAAGCAAAACAATAGAGCAATCCTTTACAACTAAAAATTTGGCTTGGACAGATGAAGTTTATAGTTCTCAGCAGTATCAGCAAGAGATTCGGTTCCTTCAAACAGTCTCTATGAATTTTGTTCATACTGTTAGAGCCATATCATTTTATTCAACAAGAAGTGAAAATATTTATAGTGAGTTTCTATCTATAAGAACGATAGACGATTTAATCCAATCATCTATTGGCATCAAGTTAATGGTTGAGAACGGAATATATAACATAGCCAAAAGAGAGCTACGATATCTAATTGAAATGATCACTAAATATGTAATCGTTGATTGTCTAAAAATGGGTGAAAGCTTTGAATCTAAAACTGAGTATTTGAGAGACAAGGTACCAAGATCTTCAATAGAAATAATAAATGAGTATTCAACACCATTTTCTGATGATTTGAAAGATGAATTTCAGGATGAGGTTAAGGATTTTTTCTATAAATCTTGTGTTTATGTCCACCCATCAAAAAAACAAATAGATGAACAAATAAAAAACTACGAGCAAGGATGTGTAATTGGTTTTGAGTCGGCCAAAATGTTCACCGATATGAACAGAGTTCTATTTAGAGCCTATGACATGATTTTAGTCATGATATTTCATAGCTTTGGTCATTCAATGAGTAAAGACTTATTCGAGCAATTATTTGATGAAAACCCTAAATGGAAGTTTCACAAAGGGAAGTATGTAAAAGAATTCAGAAAAACACTTTTCAATTAACTATGGACTAGCTAGCGTAGAGGTAAACACTAAAAGCTGTAATTTCTTAGTATCATACGCAAACTAATAGGCTCTCTACTCCACCATCTCACCATGCGCTTTCACATCACCTTTCTTACCATCTGGCTGAATCACGATAGGTAGCACCAACCCTTTGGCAAAGTCATCAGACAGCACATAATCATAGCGACTGGCAGCGACATCAGGCGTGGTATGAATGATAAGCGTCATCTCATTGCCATCGGTTAGCTCGTGTGAGACATAGGTTTCGCTCAGCTGATCCAAGGCTTTCGATAGTGCTTCATTACTTGCCATGCTCACCGTCAGATTATGCTGAGCGGTCGCAGCATCCACTTTGAAGTAATCTGCATAGTCGCGGACGTTTTGACTATCGATGGCAAATGGATACTTATAGTTGGTAGGGTCAGCAGGCTTTTCACCACTATCTACCAGTGACCAGTCGATGGTGTCGGCTGCTGGTGCGGATGGACCTGTTGCTGTCTCCGCAGTTTTCTCAGTGGCATCGACAGAATCGGTAGCGTTATCGCAGCCTGTCAGCGTCCACATGCTTGCCGTTGCAATTACCATCATACTTATCAGACGCTTTGCCATCGAGTTACCCTTTTGATTGTTGATCATGATTGATTTGCTTTGCCTGCTATTTTGACAGCTTTCTTTGTGCTTCTCTAGCGAAATACATTAGATGGTAAGTTTTGATATAGTCTAATCCTCTATAAAGGAATGACAGCGTTAACCTCGCTTGCAGTATCACAATTACTACTGCGCTCGGCTGCCTTATACTACTCTTAAATTGAATCAACTATATAGTCAAGTCTATATAAATCCGCTACATCGTCATCCTCGCTAAGCATACTAATGTATAATTTGCACTCGGTTTCCTTGTATCGAAATTATATTGAACTGACTATACAACTATCTATCTGATACTGGTTTTTATAGCCACCTTTATACACGTATCAAACGAACACGCATAAAAAAGCAGTCACCATATAATGACTGCTTTTTTTCTGTTGCGACTATTTGTCTATTACGATATGAGCGTATCTCTAACTGATTAGATCTGGCAGTTTACTTGGTATTCTTTACCGTCAGCCCATTTCATCGCAAAGATACCTTTGTCACCTTTCATGTGCCATGCATAGGCGACTTCTGGGTTTGAGTCATTTACATAGCTTGCAACTTCGCCTTTCACTTTACCGTTTAGGATGATTGGCTGCTCGGCCCATTTTACTTTTGGCAAGGTGACGTTGAGCATCACTTGTTCTTTATTGATAGATTGCTTTGCCATGATTTTGCTGTCATCGGTACAGGTGTATGGTGCTGGTGCCATACGATCATAGGCAGCGGTTACTTTTTCTGGAACTGGCGTATCAGTTGCATCTGGGGTAGTTGGTGCGGTAGTCGCACAAGCGCTCAATAGGGCAAAAACTGGTAGGGTAGTCGCAATTTTAGTTATCATTTTCATAGTGCTCTCCAAAGCTTTTCGCTGATGTCATTTACTTGTTCTTAATGATGCGTTTAGCATATGAGGGTTATAGTAGCGAAAACGAACCATTTCAATGTTAGAAATTGTTCGTTACCTGTTAGCTTCGTTACCCAACCACTGTCTAATGT
The DNA here is from genome assembly GCF_050268505.1 of Psychrobacter sp. NPDC078409. Taxonomy (NCBI): domain Bacteria; kingdom Pseudomonadati; phylum Pseudomonadota; class Gammaproteobacteria; order Moraxellales; family Moraxellaceae; genus Psychrobacter; species Psychrobacter sp. NPDC078409. Next base: position 95,683 of record NZ_JBNNGW010000003.1, on the reverse strand, counting down.
AACTTGCAATTTGTGACATGGTGAAAAGTAAACAGTGTTAATTACGAAATGCGCGATTATAAAATTAGCGCATAAAAAAGCACCTATCAACGAGTGGCCGATAGGCGCTTTTTTGTTTTACTTAACACGCTCTAGATTGAGCATGCATTTTTATACTATGAATACTACTTGGTTTTACGTGGTGGCAGACCAGTATGCTGAGTCTGGAAATTGCCTTTGCTAACTTTCTTCTTACTGTTTTTACCCGCTGCACCTTTAGCTGACGCACTGTTGTTTGACGAGCCATTACTGCGCTTCACTGAATCATTGCCAACACGGCTATTCTTTTTGCGCGCTGACTGATAAGTATCTTGCGCGGCATCACGCCCTTCTAAACTGGCGTTAAATGGTGGAATCAAGCAACCACGATTTTTACCAATCAAGTCGCTACGACCCATGTCTTGCAGGGCTTTACGTAGTAGTACCCAGTTTTTTGGATCATGATAGCGCAAGAACGCTTTATGCAATTTGCGCTGCTTGCCAGACTTGACGATATCCATGTCACCTTCATCACGGCTGACCTTATGTAGTGGGTCCTTGTGCGTGTGATACATGGTAGTCGCGGTCGCCATTGGGCTTGGATAAAACGCCTGCACTTGGTCAGCACGATAGCCATTACTTTTGAGCCAAAGCGCAAGGTTCATCATATCTTCATCTTTGGTTCCCGGATGGGCAGCAATAAAGTAAGGAATCAGATATTGCTCTTTGCCAGCTTCTTGGCTGAATTGCTCAAACATGGCTTTGAATTGATCATAACTGCCCATGCCCGGCTTCATCATCTTCGATAGCACGCCTTCTTCAGAGTGCTCAGGCGCAATCTTTAGGTAACCACCGACGTGATGACTGACCAACTCTTTCACATATTCAGGATCTTTCACTGCCAAGTCATAACGTAAGCCTGAAGCAATCAGGATTTTTTTCACGCCTTTGATATCACGGGCTTTGCGATATAGTTTGGTTAAGTTACTGTGATCGGTAATCAGGTTTTCGCAGACATCAGGATAGACACAAGACGGCTTACGGCAGTTCTTTTCAATTGTCTCATCCTTACAGCTAAGGCGATACATATTGGCAGTCGGGCCACCAAGGTCAGATATCACACCAGTAAAGTTCGGTGCAGTATCACGAATCGCTTCAACTTCGCGCAAGATTGAATCTTCTGAACGGCTCTGGATAATACGGCCTTCGTGCTCAGTGATCGAGCAGAAGGTACAACCACCAAAACAGCCACGCATGATATTGACCGAAAATTTGATCATGTCATAAGCAGGGATACGCGCATCGCCATAACTTGGATGCGGCAGACGCGCATACGGCAGGTCAAACACATAATCCATCTCTTCAGTTGAGAGTGGCACTGGTGGTGGATTGAGCCAAACGTCGATAGAGGTATGCGAGTTACCAGCACCGCTACTATGACGCTGTACAAGCGCACGAGCATTACCTGGATTGGTCTCTAAATGCAGGATACGGCTTGCATGAGCATAAAGTACAGGGTCAGATTTGACGTGCTCATAGTCAGGTAGACGAATGACGGTTTTTTCACGTGGTGGCATTTTTAGCTTATGCTTACGTGCGGTCATTGGCTTATCAAAGCCGCGCATTTGCACCACTTGCGTCTCTTCGTCGACTTGTTCAGCGTTGATAACTTTATTAGCGACAGGTTCTGCGACGAAGCCCTGATATTGTGACGACATCGATGACATAGCTTGGCCAACAGGCGAGTCCGATGGTTTGCTCTGCTCAATTGAACAGCTATCAACGTCTTCGGTCATTACATAAGGGTTGATGATTGGATCGACACGGCCAACGGTATCGACATCGTTACTCGCAACCTCAGTCATATCTTCTTGCCAGTGACGACGAGTCGGGGTCAATAAGTAAGCCGTACCGCGCAATTTGCTCATCTGCTCAAAGCTATAGCCCTTAGACAGACCATGTACCACATCGACGATCGCACGCTCAGCATTACCATATAGTAAGACATCAGCACGCGCATCTAGCAAGATACTACGGCGCACTTTGTCTGACCAATAATCATAATGAGCGATACGGCGTAAGCTACCTTCAATACCGCCCAAAATAATTGGCACATCAGGATAGGCTTCACGGCAGCGCTGGCTATAGACGATAGCCGCGCGGTCAGGGCGTTTGTTTGCCACGTTGCCCGGAGAGTAAGCATCATCGCTACGGATTTTGCGATCGGCGGTATAGCGGTTGATCATGCTGTCCATGTTGCCCGCGGTTACGCCGTACGCATAGACAGGTTTGCCAAGTTCCATAAAGGCGTCTTTGCTCTTCCAATCTGGCTGAGCGATGATACCAACACGGAAGCCTTGTGACTCTAATAGACGACCGATGATGGCCATACCAAAGCTTGGATGATCGACATAGGCGTCACCTGAGATGATGATGACGTCACAAGCATCCCAGCCCAGATCGTCCATCTCTTTGCGGCTCATCGGTAGATAAGGCGCTGGCTCGTAGCAGCTCGCCCAGTGTTTGTCATAATCATAAAGTGGCTTGGTGCCTTGTTTAAAGGCAGTGCGGGCGATGGTATCGGCAGACATGGGCGGACCTGTTAATTAGAAAAATGGCACTAAAAATACAGCCCTTATTACCCAATGATAATAAAGGCGAATTTAAAAGCGCTCATTTTAACATGAATCGTCTTCACTATGCGACCTATTCTATGAGGGACGATTGCCGATAAGTTATTGATAGCGTGAGATAAACTGCTCATGCAAAGTAAGCTGACCGCACAGCATTATAATGGCAAAAACAGTCTAGACAGAACAGTCACATTATTAGTTCAATCAAACTTACTTCCAACAATCATTCTCTATCCTAGTTCGATTTATAGCTATATTCTCGCAAACGTAATAGTCAACATACTGACCTGACTGTTACTGGTCATTTGTTTTCTCATATTTATAAGTTTCTTTAATTTCTAATAATAGGTTTTGGCACAGGTTTTGCTCCACCCTTATTAGGGCTTATTTGTGTGCATTAATGAGTAAAAATAGTGCACCGATAATATTTGAACGGATAGATAAGTGTTTGGAGATAAAATGAGAACATCCTCTGTTGGACTGGACACGGTAAAGACATTATTAAAACTATTACAACCATTAAAACTATCGCTAAGTAATAGGCTGGTGCTAAGTACAGTATTGTTTACAGCAATGGGTAGCGCGCAAGCTGCTGAGACTGACACATTGACCGTGGCACAGCTGCTCGAATATCAAAATATCGCTTGGATTATCTGGGGCGGGGTATTGGTGTTCTTTATGCAGGCAGGTTTTGCGCTACTTGAGAGCGGATCAGTACGAGCAAAAAATGCGGTAAACGTGATGATGAAAAATTACACTGACATGTGTATCGGCGGTCTGGCGTTCTACTTGGTTGGTTTTGGGCTGATGATGGGTACTAATAATTCAGGCTTTGTCGGCACGGATCACTTTATGCCAGTCGCCTTGTCTAATATGGACTGGGCATTGATGTTCTTTCAGATGATGTTTGCAGCGACAGCAGTGACCATTGCTAGTGGTGCAATGGCAGAGCGCGTTTCGTTCATCGGCTATGCGGTGGCCGCCTGTTTGATTTGTTTGTTCATTTATCCCGTGTTTGCCAGTTGGGTATGGGGCGGTTACTTTGGCGGGACGGGTTGGCTTGCTGAGCTTGGCTTTATTGATTTTGCTGGGTCTACTGTCGTGCATTCTATCGGTGGCTGGTTGGCATTGGCAGGTATCTTGGTCATTGGCCCAAGGCTAGGCCGCTTCGCACCTGATGGCACACCAAGACTAATCGCAGGGCATAACATGACGTTGCTGGCGTTAGGCGGATTTATCCTATGGTTTGGTTGGTTCGGCTTCAATGCTGGATCGACGTTATCTATCACAGGCAATATTGGCTTAATCGCAGTCAATACTTTTGTTGCAGCAGTGAGTGCTGTGGTGAGCTACATGCTGATCTCCCGATCGCTTAACAAAGCCATTTTGCTGAGCGATAGTGTCAATGCCAGCTTGATTGGTTTGGTATCTATTACCGCAGGCTGTGCGACTACGACGCCTGTCTTCGCTATCATTATCGGTGCGGTTGCTTCCGTGGTTTATATCTTATCATCGCAAGCATTATTAAAATTCAAAGTAGACGACGTGGTCTCGGCAGTGGCAGTACATGGTTTTGGCGGCGCATGGGGTACGCTCGCTGCAGGATTGTTTTATACAGGAGATTTGTTTAACTTATCGAGGCTTGGTGTACAAGCGCTGGGTGTCGGCGTGGCGTTAGGCTGGGGACTGGGATTGGGTCTAGTGATGTATAAGCTGATCGATCTAAGCTTTGGGTTAAAAGCCAGCCGCTTACATGAGCAGCGCGGTCTTGATTATACTGAGCATGCAGAGCTTGGTTACCCTGAATTTCAAAAGCAAATGTTTGATTCCAAGAGTTTAACTGAGCGACATTTATAGGAGCGAGCTGATGAATATTGATACTCAATCCGTAGACCAAGCTGTGACTGCGATGGCAGAAGTGCTTGCCGATTATCTACATCCTGAAGAGGTGCGATTGCTCAAATCACAGTGGCAGCGATATTCGACGGTCTCTGTGAAAATGATGCAACAGTGCGTCTTGGATGCGACAAGGCGCTATCCTGAGCTGCAAGCTTATAAGTCCGATATTAGGAAAGGCTTTTGGGCTACGTTGCAAGCGGACAGTCAGCAGACTGTCGAGGCTGATAGTCACAATAGCCATAATGGTCATAATAAAGCAATTAAAGCGCCAATCCCTGTATCTGAGTTGGTTTTGGCATTTTATACCGTCATAGAAGCGCTGCGCAGTCAGCTATCAGAAACAGAAAGTCGTAACCTATTTCTAACCATGCACCAAACTGTTTCGCAAGAGCGCACCTTCAAAGGGCATAGTCTTAACATCAGTCAGTTTTTAGAAGGCAATCGCCCGCCTGTACCTGATAATGAGCACCTGTTGAATAATTTGATGCAGCTGGCTTATGTATGCTTATGCGATGTTGCAGGCCCTGTCGAAGCAGATGAGATGATGTTTCGAGCGGCAGAGAAGGCAAAACAAAACTACCCGAAAACACTGGTCGAAAAGTTATTCTAAAATATTAAGCAGGCACGTTACGATTTAGTATGGAATACCTTTCGATAACGTACCTTATATAAAGGGGCTTTTATAACGTAGCTTTCAAGATGTAGATTTTATGATGTAGCCTTAAACTTGTTACTAGACGATGAGCGGTCTAATAGTTAACTACCTAGTCCAATAGCTGAAGCGGGAAAGTAACCACGTCAAAGGCGAGGGCAAAGGGTAGCAGTACTAGCTTTTGTGCGCCATTTGGACCGCTACGAGTGACGACATCTTGCTGAGTTTGTGTATAAAAACTCACCGTATATGGTTTAGTCAGTGCGCGATAGTTTGATTGAATCAAACCTAAGTTACTAACTTGCGGATAGATAGCGCCTTTGACAGGAACGCTAAAACAAAAGCGCTGAGCATTGATACGTTGATCGCTCGCTGAAGTGCACTCTTTACCGTTATTTTGCAAAAAGAACTGATAGTCTGAGCGCCTAAATTCATCTTTCAATTTAGCATAAGACAGTTTCATCTCACCTTGAAAGTACCCATCGTTATTGGGTACATGAAAGCTCATGTCATTATCCACTTGAATATTTTTTTGCGTGAGGTTACTCAGTAAGTTCACCATTTCTGTTCCACCTTGGGTGAGAACGTAGCTGTTCTTCTCTCCTACGATAACCATTGAGGCGTTTGGCATTTTTGGTAACGCCTGCGCAGGACGACCAAAGGCAACAATTTGATCTTCAGACAGTATCTGCTTTGTTGTGTTCGTGGTGACATGCCCGCTATTGTCTAACAATGAGCTGGTCGCACAGCCTGAGCTGGCTAGTACCGTAGCAAACAGAGCACCTGCTATTACCTTTTTTGAATTTAATGGGTTTAACGGTTTTAATGACGCTTTCATGTTCTTATTAGCAGCATTTGTGTGGTCAGTCATGATTAGGCTTCCTTGTCTAATAGATGGGCTTACGAAATTAACTACCGAGTTTTTATTTCTTCTCGGATGTCTGGTGAATATCGTACAGTGTTTATATGTAATTTAGCTACTTATCATCCATTGTCATATGATAGGTAAGTTTAGCTGTGACTTATTAGTTGTAATTAATCTAGGGTGATTTTAGTTCCACTCTTAGTAAAGTTCATCACAAACTGGCTTTTGAAGTTGCGCACGTTATTTTCGTAAGTCAGTAAGCTGCGGGTGAACTGATGATAATCGCTCATATTCTTTGCATTGACCATGAGCATAAAATCAAAATCACCTGATACTTCATAGCAGCTCATGATTCGCGATTGCGCATCCATCAAGCGCTCAAACCGATGTTGCATTGAGGTATTAGAGCGCTCCATTTCTATCATCACTACGGCTGTCAGGCCATAGCCCACTTTGTCAGGATTGACGATGGCTACTTGTTTGGTAATCACGTCACTATCTATCAGCGCTTGTATACGCCGCTGCGCCGTCGCAATGGATACATGCACTCGCTCTGCGACAGTTTTAAGCGGTAGGGTCGCATCATCTTGCAGCAAATTTAAAATAGCTTTATCAATATTATCTAAAGTATGGCTCATATCAGGATATCCTTAATAGCAAAGTTTTCTATCGGTTTTTATAAATATTATCACTAAAAATACTAATATAAGAAAATAATGATTTATATGGTATTTATTTGATATTTTTATTCATTAAAAAATCTATATAGAGATAATATATCAAAGCACCTTAGTAAAATAGACCGTACCAATCAGAGCTGCTTTAAACAAAGAACTACCTATTGGTTTTTTATCATCTATTAATAGCTACGGTGCTTATCATGTCTATCTCAATGCTCTCCAATGTATTCGCTAATACGCTAGCAACGACTGCTGCACGTTTGCCACTACCTGCGATTTGGACGACAGGTAGCGCACAACAACGCACTCTGATATTAGGGGTGTCTTTTGCCATATTGTCCAATGTGCTATTTGGCGTACTCTATGCCTATAGCAGTTTTTTAGCGCCATTATCAGGGACACAAGTTTTTATCTGGCGCATGCTCGCGATGTGGGCAGCGTTGGTCGGATACTTAATGGTAAGTGGGCGTCTGGGATTGCACATCGATAAATTGAAAGTGTTAAAAGGCGCTAAGCAATGGGCTTGGTTGCTATTACCTACACCGATATTCCTTAGCCAGTTTTGGTTATTTATGTGGGCGCCAGTGAATGGCCAAGGTGTGCAAACCGCGATGGGATACTTCTTATTTCCGTTAATGATGGTAGTGTTTGGTTGTGTCCTCTTTGGCGAAAAATTAAGCCGTTTGCAATGGTTGGCAGTAGCCTTTGCTGCATTGGGCGTGGGTAGCGAAGTTATTCGTACCCAAAGTGTCTCTTGGGCGACGCTATGGGTATGCGGTACGTACCCTATTTACTACATTTTACGCCGACTGCAGGGAATCGGAGCCGTGACTGGATTATTGGTTGATTTAACGATATTTGCGCCCTTTGCTCTTGCTTACTTGTTCTTCTTTGCCCCAAGCAGTTTGGCGTTGGTTAGCGGCTCTGGGTTCTTTATCATGATGCTAATAGGTTTAGGTGTGCTCAGTGTCTTGGCGATGAAGAGCAATATTGATGCCAGTCAAATGCTACCAGTTAACGTCTATGGCATGATGAGCTATCTAGAGCCAGCGTTGCTATTTATTTTGGCAGTGACCATACTAGGCAACCCATTTGAGTCAGCGATGATCTATAGCTATGGTCTGATTTGGTTAGGTATTGGGTGTTTGATTGCCCATGGTATTAGGCAATTACGTCAGCCTAGTAGAAAGACAGCATTGTCTCTAGAAGAGCAAATTGCATAATAGAATGGATTGCCAAGTTCTTATATGAAATGCTTATATGAAATGTTATTGGTAAGCAAAGCTGTATGGTGATATCTATAAATATCGTAGACGAAAAAAAGGACGACTCATAACTATTGAGTCGTCCTTTTTTATATAGATTAAAAAATGCTTAATCTAAATGCTGTTTGAAACCGCGCTGCTTATCACGTTCCCAGTCGCGATCTTTTAGCGTTTTACGTTTGTCATGCTGCTTTTTACCCAATGCTAGGCCAATTTGGCATTTCACCAATGAGTTTTTCCAGTAGCAAGACAGCGGTACGCAAGCGTAGCCTTTCTGGTTGATTGCCCCAGATAGTTTTTCGATCTCACGACGGTTCAGCAGCAGTTTACGGGTACGAATACTGTCTGGACTAACGTGCGTTGAGCTCGATAGTAATGGCTGAATGTGCGCACCAAACAAGAAGGCTTCGTTATTGCGGAATATGACGTACGCTTCGGTAATCGTCATTTTTCCTGCGCGAATGGCTTTGACTTCCCAACCTTGTAATGCCAGTCCCGCCTCAAAGGTTTCTTCGATAAAGTACTCATGACGCGCCTTTTTATTGGCGCAAATCTGATTATCTGGCTTTTTTGATTTTTTTGACATAACTTCTCCATAAGGATGACCTAAAACACAGGCTCCTTATTTAATCAGTCCCACTAATTCCTCATCCTAATCCAATAACTGGTCTTGTTTTTTATTTCGATTATGAGATGGATGAGTCGAACTGCCTATTGTATCAAAGCCTCTGATGAAAAGGTAAATCAGCTGTTAGGACAAATGTAGCAGATAAGTATTAAGTTTGAGCAAAATTTGCTAGCATATGGCCTAATATCACCGATTATATCAGTCATGCTATGAGCCACTCTATTTCTCCCAATTCCTCAAAGCTACATACCAAAATTCTATACCCTGGTACCTTTGATCCTATTACCAACGGTCATGTAGATTTGGTCACACGCGCCGTCAAGCTATTTGATGAGGTCGTTATCGCGGTTGCCTCAGGCCATCATAAAAAACCCTTGTTCAATTTTGAAGAGCGCGTTGCTTTGGTCGAAACCGTATTTGCAGATTTACCGCAAGTATCTGTAATTGGTTTTGAAGGATTGCTTGTTGACTTTATGCGTGAGAAAAACGCCACGGCAGTTTTGCGTGGCTTGCGTGCAATGTCAGATTTTGAGTACGAGTTTCAGCTGGCTAATATGAATCGTGAGCTTGATGAAAACTTTGAGGCGGTATTTTTAACTCCATCTCAGAATTACTCATTTATCTCATCTACCATGATTCGCGAAATTGCCAAGCTTGGCGGTGACGTCAATAAATTCGTTCCACCCTGTGTTTTGCAAGCATTCGATAAAAAGTTAAATATTAAATAAAAGACGCTGTATCAAAGATATGCTGCTAGCACTTGCTAAAATAGCAAGGAGCAGCCATATATGACTGATATAAGCAAAAATATAAGGAACAGTTCATGGCACTATTAATCACTGATGAGTGCATCAACTGTGATGTGTGCGAGCCTGCTTGCCCCAATGAAGCCATCTCAGAAGGGGATGATATTTATGTCATCGACCCTGATCTATGCACAGAATGTGTCGGACATTTTGACGAGCCACAATGCGTTGTGATTTGTCCAGTCGACTGTATTCCTCACGATCCCAATCATGTTGAGACTGAAAGCGACCTGCTATCTAAATACAAACGTATTACGGGTCAATAAAGTATCTATAAGCGATTGACGACGTTTGGATTTACAACGTTTTAGGGACAACACGATGACCACGCAAACAACAACCACGCAATCTATCCAAGTCGTAAATGACTTCGATCAGCAACACCTTTGGCACCCTTATGCCAGCCTGCCACCCACTTATTCTAATATCGTAATCGATCGTGCTGAAGGTATTTATATCATCACCGAAGATGGCACGCGCCTGATCGATGGTATGTCGTCATGGTGGGCGAGCGTTCATGGTTATAACCATCCAAAACTGAATGACGCACTGACTAAGCAGTTGGGTAAAATGGCGCATGTCATGTTTGGTGGGTTAACCCATCAGCCGGCGATAGATTTAGGTAAAAAACTGCTCGACATTGTACCTGTTGGACTTGATGCAATTTTTTATGCGGACAGTGGCAGTATCGCGGTAGAAGTGGCACTAAAAATGGCGCTGCAGTATCAAGTAGCTGTCAAGCGTCCAACCAAGCAACAATTTGCCTCAACCCATTCAGGGTATTACGGAGACACGTGGCATGCCATGAGTGTCTGTGATCCTGTTAATGGTATGCATAGCCTATATGGCAAGCAATTACCGATGCAGCATTTCGTCCCTGCGCCGCCACTTGGCTTTGATCGCGCCTTGACAGTAGATGAGCGTGAATCATTAGCTCAGTTTTTTTTCAAGTATGGTGAGCAGCTGGCAGGTTTTATCATTGAGCCAATTATTCAGGGCGCAGGCGGAATGCGTTTTTATAGTCCTGAATATCTGCAATTGCTGCGTCAACTGTGCGATGAGCATAATGTACTATTGATTGCGGATGAAATCGCCACTGGGTTTGGCCGTAGTGGTAAATTATTTGCGTGTGAACATGCGGCTATTAGCCCTGATATCATGACCATTGGTAAGGCGTTGACAGGTGGTTATATGACTTTTGCTGCAACGCTATGCACCCGAAAAGTTGCCGATACCATTCATAATAGTGACTATCCAGCCCTTATGCATGGCCCAACTTTTATGGGCAATCCACTGGCTTGTGCAGTTGCTTGTGCATCGATTGATTTGATTATGTCTTATGATATTGAAGCGCGTACCGCAAATATGCAGAATATTATGGAACAGCAGCTAGAACCAGCCGCGTTATCAGAAGGCGTTGCTGAAGTACGCTGCTTGGGTGCAGTCGCCGTCATTGAGTTGCATGAAGCGGTCGATATGCCTACATTTCAGTCTTTATTGATTAATCATGGTATCTGGGTCAGACCATTTGGTAAACTAGTGTATATCATGCCACCCTACGTGATTACTGATAATGAACTGACTACCTTATGCCAATCACTGCTAAAAGTAGTACGTACGTATTTAGAAAACCGAGGTCAACCATGAGTGTTTTATTTGTCTCTGGTATCGATACCGATATCGGTAAAACCTATGCCACTGGACTACTTGCCAAAGCACTTATGCAACAAGGTGTGAGCGTCATCACTCAAAAGCTAGTACAGACGGGCGTATCGATCAATCCAAATACTGGTGAGATGAATATCGCTGATGACATTATTACTCATCGTCAATTAATGGACATACCTCTACAGCCATATGATCTCGATTTTACGACTTGTGCTCATCGTTATAAGAAGCCTGCGTCTCCTCATCTGGCTACTAAACTATCAGGGGAAACACTTGATCCTGATATGATTACTAACGCCACCAAGCGATTGCAGGCACAGTATGATGCGATACTACTAGAAGGTGCAGGTGGCTTACTTGTGCCGATTACAGAGAATCTACTCACATTAGACTATATTGCTGAGCAAGGTTATCCTATCGTCTTGGTCACCTCTGGTCGATTGGGCAGCATCAATCACACGTTGCTGAGTTTAGAAGCCATAAAGTCGCGTGGATTGATGGTACATAGTGTAATTTATAATCATATTCATGATGCTGCTGAGCAAACGGATACTGAGATCGCAAATAGCACTATTGAGTTTCTACGAAAATATTTAGACAATTATTATCCTAAAGCACATTGGCTACAGATACCGTATTTAAAAGATAACTTGGTCGGTAATATTGAAACGCTGCCAGAAAATTTTGTTTAGCTTATTTATGTTGTCTTTAAAAATAAATTCAAAAGACATTCGCAGACTGTCATAAGTTTGCTATACTAGCGCGCTTGGTAGACTAGGCGATCGCCGCTGCACACTGGCAACAGATGAGCAGGGGAGGAAAGTCCGGGCTACATAGGGCAGCGTGCCAGCTAACGGCTGGGCAGGGTAACTTGACGACCAGTGCAGCAGAGAGTAGACCGCCTTTAGTATCTTAGTATCTTAGTATCTTAGTATCTTAGGGTATTATCGGTAAGGGTGAAAGGGTGCGGTAAGAGCGCACCGCGTGGCTGGCAACAGTTCACGGCATGGTAAACTCCACGCGTAGCAAGACCAAATAGGCATCGGCATGGCGCGGCCCGCGTTCGATGCGGGTAGGTTGCTTGAGCGTATTAGCGATGATACGCCTAGAGGAATGATCGTCCACGACAGAACCCGGCTTATCGGTTTACCAAACCTTTTTTATTGTTTGATGTAGTAATAGTTGCAATTAATCTGAATTAAATTCGTTTTTTTGCAAAAAATGCTTATTAGGGGTTGACGGCAGTCAATAGCTTGGGCATAATGTGCAGCCTAAAACGGCGATGTAGCTCAGCTGGTTAGAGCGCATGACTCATAATCGTGAGGTCAAGAGTTCAAGTCTCTTCATCGCCACCATATATAGCAGTACTAAAGAAACCAATCTATTGAGATTGGTTTTTTTTTGCCTAAAATAAATGGTTTTATAAACTAGAAGCGACTGATAGATAGCATTTCAGGTGTGATTTACTTACAGATTTCTTACTAAATCATAGGTTTATCTGTCTATATACAGATTAATTCTTGTAACTTATGTCGCGCTTACTTATCATAGGGGCTGTTTTCGGTAAAGTCCTGTAACGCCATGTCTGTACAACTACCTCCTTATCGTCCTATCAAGCATCGCAGTGGCCTTAAAGTCATGGGTGCAGCATTTCATGCACTGATCATGCGCGAGCTACAGACTCGCTTTGGTGGATATCGTTTAGGCTACCTTTGGGCGCCTTTAGAAATCATGTTTCAAGTTGCCATTTATCTAATAATATTTGGCGCTATCATGACTCGTGTGTTACCTGGAATGGATTACATGCTATTTTTGGTTGCAGGTTTAGTACCATTTCGTATGATGAGTACAATAGCAACACGATCACTAGGGGCAGTAGAAGCCAATCAAGGTCTTCTAATGTACCGTTCGGTACGTCATATTGATGTCATTATTGCACGTTCATTTCTAGAGTTAGTGATTTACTTTTTTACATTTGTACTATTACTAACCATACTGGCTTTTATCGGTATTCCTATTAGTTTTGCTAATCTTCACGTGGTGTTATTTTGCTGGCTAACCCTGTTTATATTTGGTTTTGGGCTAGCAATGATAATGATGGTGGTTGGTTATTATGGTGGTGAAATTAGCAAAGTTATTGGCTTAATTTTTACTATTTTATACTTTGTATCTGGAATTATGTATTCCATTCATATTATTCCTGAGCCATATCTGACTTATTTGTTATATATTCCATTTGTCCATAATATTGAGCTAATGAGAAATGCACTATCTCCTACTTATCCTGCATATCATATTGATATGGGATATTTTTTAAAGTGGATGGTAGGTGTTAATTTTCTAGGTTTATTGATGTACAAAGCAGTCGAAAAAGACCTTATTCGTTCAAAGTAATAGCAGGTAAATGAATGATTGAAATTAGGAACGTCTCTAAATCATTTATGACCAAACAAGGTCGGCATTATCTATTCAAAGATTTGAATCTGACTATTGGTGATAAAAAAAGTGTGGGCTTGCTTGGTCGTAATGGTGCTGGGAAATCAACACTGTTACGCATTATATGTGGACTAGATAAGCCAGATCATGGAGAGATTATTACCAACTCGACTATTTCTTGGCCAGTTGGGGTGGCAGGTGGTTTTCAGGGTAGCTTAACAGGTCGTCAAAATGTCCGATTTGTTTGCCGCTTATATTCAAGCGGCCCTTATATTGATGAAAAAATTCGTTTTGTCGAAGAGTTTGCTGACATTGGTAATTACTTTGATATGCCAGTTAAAAGCTATTCATCGGGAATGAGAGCACGCTTAACGTTCGGTTTAAGCTTGGCCTTTGATTTTGATTACTATATGCTCGATGAAGCGGGTGCTGTTGGTGATGCAGCATTCCGTAAGCGTAGTGAAGAGATTTTAGCGGCCCGCCGCGCACAAGCAGGATTTTTAATAGTGTCGCACAATATTGGTGATATCAAACGAAACTGCGATATTGGTATTGTACTAATGGATCAAACAGCACACGTGTTTGACGATACAACAGAAGCGATTGAGGTTTATGAAAAGCATATCCACAAAGCAAAAAAGTAAGATAATTAACTTCTCGCTGTTTATTGGCTTGGTCATCCTTCCTTGGTTGCTCGTTATATACTATGTAATGACACTGGCGCACCCGCGTTTCGTTTCGACTGCTGACGTGGTAGTGAAGCAAGTTAGTGATTCGAGCGTACCATCTGGTGGTGGTATATCAGCTCTATTGGGCGTTAATAGTACCAGTAAAGAAGACGCAACCTATTTGACAGAGTATATTTTGTCGAATGATATGGTGAAGCGACTCGATAATAAGTTTAAGTTCCGAGACGCTTACTATGTTGATGGTTCAGACCCTATTTATGAAATCGATCCTGATGCAACCCAAGAAGATTTGCTTGAGTACTTCAAAAAACGGGTTCACATTGATCTTGACGAGCAGAGCTATGTACTTTCGGTATCAACAGAAGGCTTTGACTCAAAGTATGCTTTTGAGCTGAACAAAGCTATCTTAGGAGAGTCTGAGCGTTTTGTGAACCGTATTTCACAAGAAGTGGCTCGTGATCAATTGGCGTTTGCAGAAACTCAGTTAGATGAATCAGAAGAGCGTTTAAACGATGCCAAAGAGCAGCTATTAAATTATCAGAATGAAAACGAAATCTATGACCCACAAGCCAATGCACAAATTGTCAATCAGTTAATTGGCAGCTTGCAAGCGCAATTAAGCTCGTTGCGTACCGAAGAGCGTCAGTTACTCAGTTATCTAAATCCAGATGCGCCGCAAGTGGTTTCACTAAGAAGCCAGATAAAGGCTGTTGAAGAGCAAATCACTCAAGAACAAACTAAATTGACATCACCAAATACAACCAAATTAAACCGTCAAGCGGTACAGTTTGAGACCATCAAGGCAGATGTGGATTTTGCTACCGAGTTGTATAAACTGTCGTTGTCATCGCTTGAGAAATCAAGACTAGAAGCATTTAAGAAAATGAAAAACTTGATTGTGATCTCAACACCCTATGAAGCTGAAGATGCAACATATCCGCGCCAAGCGTATCTTATTTGGACATCGCTTGCATTGCTCTTAATGCTCTACGGATTTGTACGTTTGGTAATGGCAGTTGTCCGTGATCACCGTAGCTAATCTTGAAAAACCAGATATCAGTAATGATCGATAGATCAGGAAAGGAATATAACTCATGAATATGAAACCACGTTCTATCGTGATAGCGACAAGCTTGGCAATGGCGGCGACTAGTATGTCTGCAACAGCTGCAAGCAGTTATGCAGATCAAATATCAGGTTCGGGCTTTGGTACAAGCAACAATAACATGAGTCAATCTCAGAACCAGAGCAATATTAACGTGTCTACCCAAGCATTTTCTGGGGCAGTTCCAGGGCAAGCAACGACCCAAGAAGCGGTCAATGCAGCGAGCTTACCAAGCCAATCAGTTATCAATACTACGCGTCCTTATCAAGATATTAAAACTCAAGATATGATGTTCGGTGAGCAATTGTTCCGTGGAGCATTTTCGACGACTTCAGGTTCGACCTTTAATGACAGTTATGTGATTAACCCTGGTGATAACGTCCAAGTAAGAATGTGGGGCGCTTACCAATATGCTGCTACCATGACAGTCGATCCACAGGGTAATATTTTCTTACCGAACGTTGGACCAGTTCGCGTCTCTGGTGTGCAAAATGGTAGCTTACAGAATGTGGTAAAAAGTGCCGTCAGTCGTATTTACCGCTCGAACGTAGGGGTGTATGCTTCATTAGAGCAGGCGCAACCCGTTAAAGTATTCGTCACAGGTTTTGTTAAACAACCAGGCTATTACGGTGGGCTAGCAGCAGACTCTGTATTGTCTTACTTAGATAGAGCAGGCGGCGTTGACCCAACGCGCGGTAGTTATATCGACATTCAAATTAAGCGTAACGGTCAAATGCTACAGCAAGTCAATTTATATGACTTTTTGCTAGCAGGTAAATTACAGGCATTTTCATTCCGTGATGGTGATGTCATCACCGTGGCACCGCAGAAAAAGACGTTTGTGGTAAGCGGTCAAGTTCAAAACGAATATACCTTTGAGTTTGATGTGAATGATTTGACTATTGGTGATGTGTTGCAAGTGTCTAATCCGGCAGCCAATGCTACTAATGTTAGTATCACTCGCAGTGCAGGACGTGCACAGACGGCAGAGTACTACTCATTAAGTGAAGCCCAAAACGTTCCTGTCTATAACGGCGACCAAATGGTAGTAACGTCAGATCGTTACGCAGGTACCATCGCTGTGCAGGTAAAAGGTGCACATACTGGTAATGGCGCAATGGTTGTACCATATGGCGCGCGTCTAAAAGATATCGTGCCACAATTACAGCCAAGTCCACTGGCAAAATTGACACATCTAACCATCTATCGTGAATCTGTTGCTGAGCAACAAAAACGCATGATTAACGAGTCGCTCGATCGTCTAGAAGAGCTAACGCTTGCCACTCAGTCGACGACTCGTGAAGAAGCTGCGTTGCGTCAAGATGATGCAGCATTAGTCAAACAGTTCGTCGCCAAAGCTCGTAATGTTCAGACGGATGGTCAAATCGTCGTTGTGCCAAATTCGTGGCAGGATATTATTCTGCAACAAGGCGATATCATTGAGATACCAGCACAAACGTCAGTCATTACAGTCAATGGTCAAGTACGAGCACAAGGGGCACTTACCTTTAATCCTGACTATACCGTTGGCGATTATGTGGCTAACTCTGGTGGTTTCTCTGATAACGCTGATACAAAAGATATCTTAATTATTCATCAAAATGGGGCGAGTCAAGTGGTCAATACTGCGTATCGTATCCAACAAGGTGACGAGATTATGGTATTACCGAAAGTTAAAACTAAGCGTGTGGAGATTGCTCGCGGTCTATCACAGATTGTTTATCAGTTAGCAATTGCTGCCAAGGTTGTTCTAGATCTATAACAGTTAGACAGTCATGACTTAACGATGACTGTTGAATAGATTTAACCAAAATTAACAAGTAAAGGTATTAAAGATATGGCAAAAAAAGTAGCGAATGAAGTCAAGGTATCTACTATGTCTACCTCTGATCATGCGCTACTTTCACCATCGTCACAGTACCAATCACCAAAGCAACTGGCAGTAGTTGGTAAAGGTATGTGCCGCAATAACTTGCTACTCTCGCAAGTGTTGCAAGCTGATATCCAGCGCTGGTATCCATGGTCAGGTTTGCAGCAAAGCCTAGTAAATCACAAGAAAAAACTACAACCTGAGGCATTTATTGGATGGGGGCATAAGAAAAGCTTTCAACGAGCTGATAAAGCTGCCACTCGTCAGGACGTGAATGCCTTAAGTATTGAAGATGGATTTTTGCGTTCATTGGATTCAGGTATTAGTAGTCGCCATGGTTTGAGCGTGATTGTCGATGACATTGGCATCTACTTTGATATGACGCATCACTCGCGCCTTGAGCAGCTGATTGTTGAGCGTACCAAGAGTACTAGCAATGATCGCGCAGTAGGCGAGGCACGTGCTCGTCATCTGATGGCACGTATATGCGAAGAAAAACTGAGTAAATATAATTCAATGGTTGATTGTCCGTCGTTGGATAAATTGATTAATGAAGGAAATATCAACGAAAAGGAAAATGCTGCACAATCACATATCCTGTTGATTGACCAAGTAGCGGGTGATGCCTCTGTTAAAGGCGCTGGTGCGAATAAACGTCAATTTAAGAAGATGCTAAAATCTGCATGTCGTAATCATCCTAACGCCCATATTTGGATAAAAGCTCATCCTGCGTCAAAATTAGGCTATTTATCCAACTTAAAACTGCCTAAAAACGTTAGGCTGTTGACTGAATCTCTCAATCCTATTGAACTGCTTAAACAAGTAAGTGATGTCTATACAGTCAGCTCACATATGGGCTTTGAAGCATTAATGCTAGGTAAAAGAGTACATTGCTTTGGAGTCAGCTGGTATAGTGGCTGGGGGCTGACCGATGATACTAACGCACCTAAAAACCTACTTAGATCAGTTCAGAAACGTCGTTTAGAATCAGCTGAGATACTCATCAACAATAAAATTTTTTCGAACTCAGCATTGTTTCTTGCAACATCACATAAGACGCTTGAAACGTCATTAGAAACATTATTTTATAGTGCTTATATTGATTACAGTCTTTATGTAGATCCAGCAACGAAACAAGCTTGTGATATCGATACAGCCATTGAGTGGTTGGTGACCAATCGGCGGTGGCAAGCACGTCTTGAAGGCGATTTGACAATATATGAATTTAGTCGTTGGAAGCTGCCATTTGTCAAAGCCTTTACAGACCTACCGCGTACGACATTATTCGTTAAACCAAAACCGCGTCTAAAAAATCTTCTACATCCAGACCATTTCCGTGTCAATTTCAGCCAGCCTTTACTGGTATGGGGTTTGGCCAAACGTCAGCAAGTACAGAAGAAGCTACAGAGTAAACTTGCTGAACAAAACTCGGATATGCCAGCTATTTATTGTATGGAAGATGGGTTTATCCGATCAAATGGTTTAGGTGCTACTTTACTGGCGCCACTGTCTGTTGTCATAGATAAACAAGGTATTTATTACGATGCGACCCAGCCTTCAGACTTAGAAACATTGCTGCAAAATTTTCAGCCATTAAGTTCTGAACAGCGTCTTCGCGTAGAAAGACTGCAAGAAAAACTGCTGAATCAGCGAGTAAGTAAATACAATGTTGGGGCTGGTATAGATGTTGCTAGTATCCAAAATAATTCGTGGATGCAGGATGCCAAAATATCTGGGAGACGACGTGTTCTTATTATCGGTCAGGTAGAGGACGATTTGTCAGTACAGTACTGCGGCTCTACAATAAAGACAAACAGTGGTCTGATTGAACGTATACGACAAGATAACCCAGACGCTTATTTGATTTATAAGCCGCATCCTGATGTTGAAGCAGGACTGCGAGCAGGCAAAGTATCAGAAGCTCATCTACGACAAGTTCAAGCGGTTGCCTACGATACTGCAATGCCTGATTGCTTAGAATGGGTGGATGAGGTTCATACGATCAGCTCATTGACTGGTTTTGAAGCGTTGCTGCGTGGATTGGACGTCACCTGCTATGGATTACCGTTTTATGCAGGTTGGGGGTTAACTACAGATATTGACGAGCAGTCGTTACCAAAAGCGACTTACCTAAAAAGACGTCAACGAGACATGTCTTTGTCTCTTGAGCAGCTAATATATGGCGCACTTATATGCTACCCACTGTATCGTCTACCTGATGGCTATGGATTAGCACAAGTAGAGCAGGTAATTGATTATTTGTATCCTCTTAAAGACGCGCATCTGCTTGAGAATAGTGAAAAATCGCAATCTGAAATGACTAGTACTTTGAATAGTTCAGCTAAGACTGTGGCCTCGTCTTTATCTACAAAGTTCAAACGTCACACGACTATGCGTTTTATGCAGCAACGTCATCGATGGCAACAGAAATTGCGTAAAATGTCTCGTTAATTTATCAGACGAGCACCGTATAATTGCATTGCGACAAATAGATGCTTTTTCGGTATAATCACTTTTACGCTATGTGTTTTCACACGGTTGCACGACCTTTCTTATTTTTATCCTTTATTTTCTCATTTAATGGTAGCCCTGTATTATGGCAGCTTCGATGTCTCACTTGCTTACTCATCGACATGTCTTGCTACTACAAGGAAAAATGGGTGGGTTTTTTAATCGATTTTCTTCATTCTTGCAAACTCAAGACATTAAAGTAAGCAAAATCAATTTTAATGCAGGCGATGCCTTTTTTTATTATCACGACAATACTTACGAATATACCAATACATTAGCGCAATTTTCCTCTTGGTTGCAGGCGTTCATTAAAGAAAATGCCATTGATGCGATTGTATGCTTTGGCGATTGTCGACCGCATCATACTCAAGCAGCGTGTGTTAGTGAGAAGCTGGGTATTTCATTCTTTGTCTTTGAAGAGGGGTACTTGCGTCCTGATTACATTACCTTGCAAGAGCATGGGATTAATGGCTATTCACGTCTAAACACTGCTGAGATTAAAGCACTTAAGAAAGCCAATGATCAGCCTTTATATACACATAATCGATTTTATCGCTTAAGTATCGCAGCTATCGTCTATTATATTATTGCTTGGCTTTATAAAAGCCGTTACCCACATTATTCACATTATCGTGGTATGACCGCCTGGCAAGAAGCAATTGCTTGGTTGAAAGCACCGTGGCGGAAGCTACGAGGATATTTGCCAGATAAACACCTGCAAAATAAACTGACCAAGCAAGAAAGTAATAATTATTTTTTGATCAGCTTGCAAGTACATAATGACTCACAGATTACCCATCATAGTGATTATCGTGATGTGGTACAGTTCATTGACGAGTCTATCGCAAGCTTTGCAAATTTTGCTAAGCAAAAACAGTTACTCGTGTTTAAGCATCATCCATTAGATCGTGGTCATAGAGACTATCGGGAGCTGGTAGCTAGTCTAGCTGAGCGCTATCAAGTGTCGCATCGTGTTTTCTATGGTTGTGATATGCACCTGCCAACTTTGATGAAATACAGTATTGGCATGGTGACTATTAACAGTACGACAGGCTTGCAGTCGGTTTATCATAAAAAACCTACTAAGGTTATGGGTCGTGCAATTTATGATATTCCTAAGCTAACAGATCAAAAGCCGCTTGATGATTTTTGGCAGCAGCCTAAGGGCCCAGATAATGAATTTTATTTGAGATTTCGTGAGTA
The DNA here is from genome assembly GCF_050268505.1 of Psychrobacter sp. NPDC078409. Lineage (NCBI taxonomy): Bacteria > Pseudomonadati > Pseudomonadota > Gammaproteobacteria > Moraxellales > Moraxellaceae > Psychrobacter > Psychrobacter sp. NPDC078409. The sequence goes on along the minus strand of NZ_JBNNGW010000003.1, from coordinate 74,755 downwards.
CCTGATAGAGCAAACTCAAATAAATGGTGCTTTTTATGGCAGATCGCCATGGATGTATAAGTATTTGTGCCAAACTGGCAGCGAAACGACAGACGTAGATATGTCTAAAACCAATTTACCCTAGTCATTTATTTGTTTTTCTTTCTAATAAGTCATAGTAACTATAATGGTATCTATATAAAGAAACGAAGTTCAACAAGTGTAACGATTGTTGCATTATCCTTTTTTAGCTGGTTATTTCATCTGCAAGTCACATCTCTTCTAACAAAATCGCCTTACTTTGCAGTGGAAAACTGCTAGAATACTCTTTTATGTCTACGCATAAGAGTTAATGTGCTTGGCTATGGATTTTAGACGGTAGTATTAGCCCAATCGGCTTGTTATAACGGTTAACCTTCAAAGAAGTACACGCACCTTATCAATTGCATCTGACAGTATCTATTTTTTAGTTTTATTATTCTATCACCCTTAATTTAGTAGGCGCTTTGTGACTGCATTAGCCAATATTCGTAACTTTTCAATCATTGCCCACATTGATCATGGTAAGTCGACCCTTGCCGATCGTTTTATTCAAATGTGCGGTGCCTTGCAAGATCGCGAGATGCAGGCGCAGGTGCTCGACTCAATGGATATTGAGCGTGAGCGCGGTATCACTATCAAAGCACAGTCAGTAACACTGTTTTATGATCATCCAAATGGTGAGCGCTATCAGCTTAACTTTATTGATACCCCTGGTCACGTCGATTTTTCATATGAAGTGTCGCGTTCATTAGCAGCTTGTGAAGGTGCGCTATTGGTTGTTGATGCCGCTCAAGGCGTAGAAGCGCAGTCAGTGGCCAATTGCTATACAGCCGTTGATCAAGGCTTAGAAGTCATGGCGGTGTTAAATAAGATTGATTTGCCGCAAGTTGAGCCTGAGCGCGTCATTCAAGAAATTGAAGATATTATCGGTATCGATGCCGTTGATGCACCGCGAGTATCAGCCAAATCTGGTCTGGGTGTTGATAAGCTGCTAGAAGCGCTAGTAGAGTTTATTCCGGCACCAACTGGTGATCGTGAAGCACCACTGCAAGCACTAATTATTGACTCTTGGTTCGATAATTATTTGGGTGTGGTCTCATTGGTACGGGTGCGTGAAGGTACTATACGTAAAGGTGACAAGTTATATATCAAATCGACTCAAGAGGCACATCTGGTTGGCTCGATTGGTGTCTTTACGCCTAAGCCTGTAGATACGGGTGTTTTAGAAGCAGGGGAAGTCGGCTTTGTTATTGCGGGTATTAAGGATATTGCCGGAGCGCCAGTAGGCGATACTATCACTCATGCTAAAACCCCTGATGTGGATCGTATCCCAGGTTTTAAACAAGTCACGCCACAAGTCTATTCTGGTATGTTCCCAGTGGATTCGAGTGATTTCGAAAAATTCCGTGAAGCTTTGCAAAAATTGCAAATCAACGATGCGTCACTGTTTTTTGAGCCAGATACTTCAGATGCGCTTGGCTTTGGTTTTCGCTGTGGCTTCTTGGGTATGCTGCACATGGAGATTATCCAAGAGCGTCTAGAGCGTGAATATGATCTGGATTTGATTACTACAGCGCCCTCAGTTATTTACGAAATTGAGAAAAAGAACGGTGATGTAATATATGTAGATAATCCATCACATCTACCTGAGCCAAACAATATTGAAGAGTTCCGTGAGCCAATTGCCCGCTGTCAGATTTTAGTACCGCAAGAATTCTTAGGCAATGTAATGACGCTATGTATTGAGCGTCGTGGCGTTCAGGTTGATATGCGTTTTATGGGTCGACAAGTACAGCTGATATTTGATATCCCAATGGGCGAAGTGGTCATGGATTTCTTTGATCGCCTAAAGTCAGTCTCACGTGGTTTTGCATCGCTAGACTATAACTTTGAACGTTATCAAGCCGATAAGTTGGTGAGAGTTGATGTACTAATCAATGGCGATAAAGTTGATGCCTTAGCGATGATCGTGCACGAAACCCAATCACGTTATCGTGGTAATGCACTGGTTACGAAGATGAAAGAGTTGATTCCACGTCAAATGTTTGATGTTGCCATTCAAGCCGCTATCGGTAGCCAAATCATTGGTCGTAGTACGGTAAAAGCCATGCGTAAAGACGTATTAGCAAAATGCTATGGTGGCGATGTGTCACGTAAGAAAAAGCTACTGTCTAAACAGAAAGCAGGTAAAAAACGTATGAAGCAAGTAGGTAATGTAGAAATTCCGCAAGAAGCCTTCTTAGCTGTGTTGCAAGTCGATAGCTAACCGCTAAACGTAACCTAAGATAGTCATTGTAGATAACAGTCAAATGTAGTGAGTCTTATCGTAAAGGTGTTAGATAAGCCGCTCGTTAATAGGCAATTTGGTATGGATTTTGATTTTAATTTAATTTTAGTGCCGTTAACTATAGTCCTAGGAATTGTTTGGCTGTTAGATAAGCTAGCGCTCAAACAGCGCAAAACTCGTGGTCGAGGTCAGGAAGGCTTACTAGTTCGCTGGGCTTATGACTTTTTCCCTGTGTTAGCAGTGGTATTGATAGTACGCTCATTTTTAATTGAGCCATTTAATATCCCATCGTCGTCTATGGTGCCGACGCTATATACGGGTGACTTTATTGCTGTCAATAAGTATGCATATGGCGTGCGCCTGCCGTTAACCTACAATAAGATGTTAGATACTGGTGAACCTGAGCATGGTGATGTGGCAGTGTTTCGCTATCCTGAAAACCCGAGCATTTATTATATTAAGCGCGTTATCGGTTTGCCTGGTGACACCGTAAGCTACAGTCAAGGCACGTTATCTATCAATGATGTACCTGTTGAGACTAAGTCTGTAGATTTCGCGGCAAATGCTGAGTTGACTTCACAGCTATACTTACCAGGCCAGGTTGGTCCAGGTCAAGTGCTGACCGAAGAGAGTGCTTCTGCAATGGGTCAGCAAGAAGAAGATGCTGCACAATACTTTGAAGAAGTACAAGGTGACAATAAGCACCTCGTACGCTATTTAGATGGCATGAACAGTTCACAGTATGCGCCATTTTTGCAACAACAATCACCAGAAGTGGTGGAATCAGAAGGTACTGAGTGGCGCATTGACGTACCAGAAGGTCAGTATTTTGTGATGGGTGATAACCGAGATCGCAGTGCAGATGGTAGATTTTGGGGCTTCGTTCCGGATGAAAACCTAGCAGGTAAGGCGGTCTATATTTGGATGCATAAACCACCTGGTCTTAACCTACCGACCTTTGAGCGTAATGGTACTATCAATTAAGATTATGAGATTGTCTAGAGGTTGATTGGTTAATAATAGTTTTATGCTAATATCATTGCTATCTAATAAATAGCTATTTATTATTTATACACTTATTCGAAATAGTCGTTTATCTTTAGAAGGATATCATAATGCAGCAATTATCTGGTTTGGCTATGCAGCGCGGCGCCAGTGTGACAAACATTGTTCTCATTATTATGCTTTTGGGTATTGCGACTAAGTTGACAGTGGCTATCGTACCGGCTCAGATTGGTGACTATCAATTGACCAAGGTATTAAGTGCACAGCTAAAAGAAGCCAATAATAATAAAGAGACAGCCAAACAGTTTGTTGAACGTGTCAACAAACAGTTATCTATCAATGCTGACTATGATACCAAGGCAGAAGATGTGTTTACCTTTACCGATAAAAAAACAGGTCAATTGGCTATCTATAAAGAATATGCAGTAACTAATAACTTTTTTAGCAATGTCGACATTGTGAACCGTTTCGAAGGTAACATCGAGATGGCAACAGCAGAGTAAGCCATCATAGTACAACATAGCATTTTCATTATTTTATAAAATATATCAAATAATATTATTAAACTAAATCTGTCAAGCAGAAGGGATAACCACAAACCACGCATGAAACCAACTTCGCACCACTCCCAAGCGGTTCCTACTTCCCAAAAAAATAGTACGTCTGTTGACACGCTTGTTGTTAGCTCAGAATTTATTCAGCGGTTAGCAGTATTAACGCGTAAGTTAGGCTACGAGTTCAATGACTTGAGCCTTCCTAAACTTGCGCTAACACATCGCTCATTTGATAGCAAAAAAAACTATGAGCGCCTAGAGTTTCTAGGGGATGCACTTTTAGGGATGATTGTGGGTGAAGCTTTATATCATCGTTATCCTAGTCAAAACGAAGGGCGCTTAACACGTATGCGTGCGACATTGGTGCGTCAAGAATCGTTGGTAATTATCGCTCAAAATCTAGAGCTGTCTAACCATCTCATATTAGGAGTAGGTGAGCGCAAAGGTGGCGGTCGCAATCGTGCGTCTATACTGGCCGATGCCGTAGAGTCTCTAATTGGTGCTATCTATTTAGACAGCCAAGATATGGATATTACTCGCAAATGTGTTCTCTCTTGGTATGGTGATCTGATTGATAATGTCAATGACCAAAAAGCGCTGAAGGATGCTAAGAGTCGGTTACAAGAGTGGCTACAATCTAAGCAGTTTGACTTGCCCAACTACGAACTCATGGAAACGCGTGGTAATGCACCGCATCAAATTTTCGTTGTACGTTGCCATGTTAATATCAATAATTGCCCTGATATTACTGAATCTGGCGAGAGCCGCCGTATCGCTGAACAGAAAGCAGCAGAGCTTATGATTAACCAATTACATAAATTGCCAGGATCTGCCAAAAAACGTGTATAGCCGATATCCATAAACGCATTTTTAGATGCATAGTATCGGTTTAGATTGGTTTATAACTTGGCAAACATGCATTAAAACTACCTCACATATTATTTATTTTGAAACTTTAAATGTCTCTAGCCCTTTTTTAATGGTGACTAAATAAATTTACCATCAAAGACTGTTCGGCTAGTCACAAACCCTATAGGATTAACTTATGAGCAATCATACTGATTTGCCATCAAACAATGAAGACAGCACCCAAAATTTGGGTGAAAATACAGATATTGATTTAAGCCAAAACAATACCGAAGTTACTGAAGAGATTCATGCTACTGATGCAGAAGATGTCGCATTAGACAATGATATGGCTATTGAAGAATTTTTTGCACCAAGTGGCAATGCCCGTATGGCTGATGATTTTAGAGCAGGTTATGTCGCTATTGTTGGACGTCCAAATGTGGGCAAATCAACTTTGATGAATCACTTATTGGGTCAAAAGCTGTCTATCACCTCACGTAAACCGCAAACTACCCGTCATCGTATTCATGGCATTTTGTCAAACCATGAAATGCAAGCGGTGTTTGTTGATACACCAGGTATTCACCGTAACGAAGTACGTGCTATTAACGAACGTATGAATAAAGCGGCGGTATCGGCGTTAGTAGATGTAGATTTAGTACTGTTTGTTGTTGATTCAGATCAATGGCGTGACGATGATTTATTGACCTTGCAAAAGCTCGGTGAGACCAATCTAACAGTCGTATTGGTTATCAATAAGTCAGATACTTTAAAAGATAAAGGCAGCGTGCTACCACTTATCGAAACTTTCAACGATAGTTTCGATTTTGCTGATATCGTTCCTGTATCTGCACTAAAAAATCAAAACTTAGATCGTTTGCAAGAAGTGATTGCTTCGCATTTACCAGTCGCTGCGCCTATTTACGATACAGAACAAATCACAGATCGCTCTGAGCGATTTTTGGCCAGTGAAATTATTCGCGAAAAAATCATGCGTAGTGCAGGCGATGAAGTACCCTATGATTTAACGGTACAGATTGATGAGTTTAAAGACGAACCTGCACATACTGATCCAAAAACAGGGCGTCCACGCAAAGCTTGTACTTTCATCGATGCGACTATCTATGTTGAACGTGGTGGTCAAAAAGCCATCGTTATCGGTGACAAAGGTCAGCGTATCAAACAAGTTGGTATGGATGCTCGTAAAGATATGGAGCAGTTATTCGGTAAAAAAATCATGTTAACGCTGTGGGTCAAAGTGAAACGTGGTTGGTCTGATGACGAACGTGCGTTGACCAGTTTGGGCTATTGATAGCGGTTAAAAACGAACGCTTCAAAAATACTGCCTGCCTTTTAGCTATTTAGGTAATAAAAAATGCGTAATGAAGCGCTCGTCGGGTATTTGTTGCATCAGCGTCCTTATCAGGAAAAACGCGCTTTGTATTATCTTTTTTCTCAACAACATGGTGTGATACATGGTGTTGGGAAAAAAGGCGCGCCGCTATTTATGCCTTTACAGCTTTTTGCTACTGGCAAACGCGACCTAAAAACCTTTAGTCAAATTAATATTGCTTCGCAAGAGACAACTCAAGCTGATAGCGTTCAAAAAGACGGTGTTCAAAAAGATAGTACATCTGCTGTCTTAGAGGCCGTACCTTACGCCAATATCAGCGGTCAACATCAGTATGCCGCACTATATATAAACGAGATTCTATGGCGGCTGTTACCTACTGAAGACCCAATGCCAGTATTGTGGCAGCATTATCAAATCAGTCTACAACAACTCAAACAACCTCTAAGTAATAGCGAGCTTCGTCTCTGTCTACGTCAGTTTGAGCAGTATCTATTTACCGAGTTAGGATTCACTTTAACGTTAACGCATGACAACGTTGAAGACCCCATCGAGTCTGATTGTACTTACCGCTTTTTGCCTGATGTAGGTTTGCTTCCTGTATTGGTACATAATGAAGATTCTGAGCATTTAGCCAGTAAGTCTGGACAGACTGTTTTTAAGGGTGCGGATATCATAGAAATGGCACGTTTAGGTATTACTGAGCAAACATTGAACCATTGGTCAAAACTACATCGACATCTTATTGATCATTTGCTTGACTATCAGCCGCTACAAAGCCGTCTGTTATGGCAGCAACAGCAGCGTTATCAATAACTGCATTCTCAAATATCATCGTAGTATCAACTATATAAGTTAGGCTTAATTGTCCAAAGGATTTTTTATGAGTAACTGTGTATCTACCTCATCTGAAAACAATTCAAAAAAACCTTTGTTAGGCGTGAATATTGATCACGTGGCAACATTGCGTCAAGCGCGTGGTGTGAGTTATCCAAGTCCTTTGGCTGCTGCATTATTGTGCGAAAAGGCAGGGGCAGATGGTATCACTATACATTTACGTGAAGATCGTCGTCATATACAAGATGCAGATGTTTATGAAATGGCAGGGCAGTTGTCGACGAGAATGAATCTAGAGATGGCCGCAACTGATGAGATGCTTGCAATTGCCTGCGAAGTTAAACCTTTTTGGGTATGTCTAGTACCTGAAAAGCGGGCAGAGTTAACGACAGAAGGTGGTCTTGATGTTGCAGGGCAAATTATGTCTTTAAGAGAGTATGTTCATAAGCTACAAGATTCTAATATTAAGGTTTCCTTATTCATTGATCCTGATGACAAGCAGATTGCAGCCGCGATAGAGTGTGGTGCAGACGCGATAGAATTGCACACTGGTGCTTATGCCGAAGCTGGCTTAGCGAATGATACTGACGCACAGTTGGCTGAACTTAAAAGAATCGAACATGCAGTAGCTACAGCACAGAGCCTAGACGATAAATTGCTTATTAACGCAGGTCATGGCTTAACGTGTGACAATGTGAATGCCATTGCAAAAATTAATGGTATATATGAATTAAATATCGGTCATGCACTTATTGCAGATGCGGTGTTTGTAGGGTTAGAAAGCGCTGTGACAATGATGAAAGAGGCCATGTATAAATAAGTTTACATATATGGCATCTATTACCCATTACATTTCGTAGGGTGGTCTACATTAAGTTTGTGTTTGACGATACCGGATTGGTTAAAAGAGATTTGGTACATTGACTTGTTATAAGAAGAGGTAGGACAGTATTTTATATGGCCGAAGTGTCCTCGCGGTCTGCCGCTATCACCCCAAAATTTAGTATAGTGACGCCTACCGCCAACTCTTAATTTCACTGTACTATATCTTAGGTTTAAGGATTGCTGAGTTAATAAGGTATCTACCTGAGGATCGAAATGCTTATTGTTATTTTTATCTACGAATAGCAGAAGCGTTTTATCACTGTTCCGATGGCACTGCTGTGCATCATTCGATAAACAAACCAAGACATCCTGCCGACTTATATAACTTTCGGCCTTCGCTAAGGATAAGATATTCTCTAGTTGATGCTTGACACGTTGGGCTTCCATTTGTGTTAAGTGCGTTAAGATGCTTGGCGCCGCAATGGCTGCAATAATTCCCAATACCATTGTCGTCACAGTTAGCTCAACGAGAGTAAAGCCGTTTGATTGCTTAGCACTGAGAATATTATTGTTCTGAAAGGATGATTTCCTATAACTGACTAACTTCAATAGTTTATTGAATAACCTAGATGCAATAGTTAAGAAATTATCAATTCCATACCTGCCTTTTCTGCAAATAGGTAAACAAAAGGTAAAAATGACTATTCTCTTATAATAGTCCAGTATCTTATAAAATAAGTTCATAAGGCGCTACATCCTATAGCTGTTAGTTATCCAAGTAGAGAACAACGTTTAACACATCCTTGTGTTGACTATCCTTCGAGTACACCAATTGTCCAAATTCTTTAAATTTTTTCTAACTTAACTGTATATAAGACAGATACAATTGCTAATTAATTGATTTTCAGAAGAATATTGGTTTTTTACAATATATATGTAATATATAGCAACTGTCAAAAAATGTTTCAATTAGTGAAAGAACGATATTAGCAATAGAGAAAAAATTCTAATTGTAATAAAATGCTTCAAGAAAATAGCTATTAATAGACTATTCATCTATCGCAAACTAATGTGTAAAAGATAAGAAGCGTAAGGTGTGTTAGTTCTGGGTAACTTAGACTGTTTATTGTGTTTTAGTTACAACATTATCGTGTAATAATGTGTAGCTCGTTAACGAAAAAAGTTGTAAACTGAATTAATAATCGCTAAGCTACTCCTTAATTGGTTTTGCTTTGTAACTTAAAATGCGTAAGAGATGTCTATCTTAGTACGTCTTGAGAATCGGTTTTGCTTAATGCATCACTAAAATTATCCTTTGGAGGAAGTCCATGAAATTGAACAAAATAGCTCTAGCCCTTGTTGCTGTAGCGGCTGCACCGATGGCAGCTAATGCTGGTGTTACTATTAGCCCATTGTTACTTGGTTATCACATGACTGAAGAATTCAGTGATACCTCTGACAAACAGCGTGAAGTTCTTACTACTGGTAAAAACTTGTATGAAAACGCTAACGGCGATGTTATCGGTGATGGTAGCCGTGGTAACAGCAATGGTGGCGTAGCCAAAGAAAGCAGCCTATACACTGGTGCAGCTTTAGGTATCGAACTTACTCCTTCTACTCAGTTCCAAGTAGAATATGGCGTATCTGATGCAAACGGTGAAGCTTCTGAAGATTCAGCTGATGCAGGCGTTAACCGCTTTGATATCGAACAAGAAATGATTTCTGGTAACTTCTTGATCGGTACTGAAGAATTCACTGGTTACACTGATAGCGCACTTAAGCCATACGTACTAGTAGGTGCTGGTCAGTCTAAAATCAAAGTAGAAAACCAAGAACAGTATACTAACTCTAACGGTGAAGTAGTTGCTGCTGGTACTGAAGTATCAAACTCTAAAGACACTATCGGTAACCTAGGTCTAGGTGCTATGTATCGCATCAATGACGCGCTAAGTCTACGTGGTGAAGCTCGTGCGATCCATAACTTTGACAACAACTGGTGGGAAGGCATGGCTTTGGCCGGTCTAGAAGTAGTACTAGGTGGCCATTTAGCACCTACAGTAGCAGTACCACCTATGCAAGAGCCAGTAGTTGACAACACTCCAGTAGTTGTTGTTGAAGCTGATCTTGATTCTGACGGTGATGGCGTACCTGATAGCATCGATGCATGCCCAGGCACTCCAATGAACGTTGTAGTTGATGAGCGCGGTTGCCCAGTACCAGTAGACATTACTGACGAACTGAAAATGGAACTACGTGTATTCTTTGATAACGACAAGTCAGCTATCAAAAACCAGTACAAGCCAGAAATCGCTAAAGTAGCAGAGAAGATGCGTGAGTATCCTAACTCTACCGCTCGTGTAGAAGGTCATGCTTCTAAGACTGGTCCTTCAGCACGTTATAACCAACGTCTATCTGAAGCTCGTGCCGTTGCTGTTAAATCTATGCTAACTAACGAATTCGGTATCGCTCCAAACCGTCTATCAACTGTAGGCTATGGTTACAACAACCCAATCGCTTCAAACGACACTGAAGAAGGTCGTGCTATGAACCGTCGTGTTTATGCCATCATCACTGGTGACAAAACAATGACTGTTGAACAAACTAAAGATATGGTTGTTCAGTAAGTATTAGCAAAATAACCGTATAGTAAAATATACAGTTACAAAAAAAGCCACCCAATGGGTGGCTTTTTTTTATTTATGTATTGAGAAAAGTGAGTTATTACATAAATTTATGAATCAATAATGTTATACTAGCCACCCAAACATTCTGTAAATTAACAGCATGTACATTAGCATAGCAATCTGTATGATGAATTCGTCAGTATAGATATTTGATTGTATTGAACTTTTTTATTTGATAGCATTCTTTTTTGCATCATCTTAGATTCAATATCTATCTGATTGATGATGAAAGTTTATTCAGCAGCGCTTACTGCTACTGCATTTTTTTAAGACGAAACGAGCATTTTATATGGCGAACGATATCAAACACCTGCGTAACATTGCAATTATTGCCCACGTTGACCACGGTAAGACAACTTTGGTTGATAAGTTATTACATCAGTCTGGTACTTTTGGCGACCGTGCAAACATTGCTGAGCGTGCAATGGACTCAGGTGATATTGAGCAAGAACGTGGTATTACCATTTTGGCTAAAAACACAGCTATCCGCTGGACAGATAAAACTTCAGAAACTGAATACCGTATCAACATTGTAGATACCCCAGGTCACGCCGATTTCGGTGGTGAAGTTGAGCGTGTAATGTCTATGGTTGACTGCGTACTTTTGGTTGTTGACGCTGTTGATGGCCCAATGCCTCAGACTCGTTTTGTGACGCAAAAAGCATTCGAACAAGGTCTAAAGCCGATCGTTGTTATTAACAAAATCGATCGTCCTGGCTCACGTCCTGATTGGGTAATGGATCAAATCTTTGATTTGTTTGACAACCTAGGTGCAAATGATGAGCAGCTTGATTTCCCAGTTGTTTATGCTTCAGCATTGAACGGTATTGCAGGTCTAGAAGCAGATGATTTAGCTGATGATATGACGCCATTGTTCAAAACTATCGTTGACGTTGTTCAGCCTCCACAGGTTGATGCTGACGCTCCGTTCCGTATGCAAATCTCAAGCCTTGACTACAACAGCTTTGTTGGTGTAATCGGTATTGGTCGTATTCAACGTGGTAAAGTTAAACTTAACACGCCAGTGACTGTTATTGATAAGCATGGCAAGACACGTAACGGCCGTATCCTAAAAATCATGGGTTACCATGGTCTTGATCGTATTGACGTTGAAGATGCACAAGCCGGTGATATCGTTTGTATCACAGGTATCGATGCGCTAAACATCTCTGATACTATTTGTGATCCTAACAACGTTGAAGCACTACCAGCACTAACGGTAGATCAACCTACAGTATCTATGAACTTCCAAGTAAATAATTCACCATTTGCTGGTCGTGAAGGTAAGTTTGTGACTTCACGTAACATTCGTGAGCGTCTTGAGCGTGAATTGATTCATAACGTAGCATTGCGTGTAGAAGACACTGAGTCTCCTGATAAATTCAAAGTATCAGGCCGTGGTGAGCTTCATTTATCAGTACTTATCGAAAACATGCGTCGTGAAGGTTTTGAGCTAGGTGTTTCTGGTCCAGAAGTTATCGTTAAAGAAGTTGATGGTAAGCTACAAGAGCCGTATGAAAACGTTGTCTTCGATATCGAAGAAGAGCATCAAGGTTCTATCATGGAGCAAGTTGGTCTACGCAAAGGCGAGATGACTAACATGGAGCTAGATGGTAAAGGCCGTATGCGTATCGAGGCGACCATACCAGCGCGTGGCTTGATCGGTTTCCGTTCTGAGTTCCTAACCCTGACTTCAGGTAGTGGTATCATGACCTCGAGCTTCTCACATTACGGTCCACAGAAGATCGGTGATGTTGGTGGTCGTTCTAACGGCGTATTGGTTTCTATGGCAAATGGTACTTGCCTAGGTTTTGCTCTATTTAACCTACAGAAACGTGGTAAGTTGTTTGCTGAGCCACAGCTTGAAGTTTATGAAGGTATGATTGTTGGTCTTAACTCTCGTAACGATGATATGACTGTTAACCCAACGACTGCTAAACAGTTAACCAACGTACGTGCTAGTGGTACTGACGAAGCATTGACGTTGACGCCAGCAGTGAAATTCACTCTTGAGCAAGCGCTTGAATTTATTCAAGACGATGAGCTAGTCGAAGTAACGCCAAAAGCGGTACGTATTCGTAAACGCTACTTGACTGAAAGTGAGCGTAAGCGTCACGGCCGTGGTAAGAAAGGTGCTTAATGTCAATAAGTGAGTTACTTAGTAATTCATAGTATTGATGTTTGACGCAAACACTTAGTGTCAGTAGTTTCTACGGGCACTGAGTGATTCAGAAATGAGCAGTATAAGGTGAACTATTAGTGGTTCACTTTATACTGCTTTTTTTTGTGTTGTAATCTTGGAAAAATACAGACAGAATGAATAGTGACGTTAATGTATTCAATTATTAACATGAAAGCTAGATGTGACACTAATTATATAAATATCTATTTGCTTATAGATAAATTTTGAGGAAAAAACAATGAGTATGGTTTCAGAGTTCAAAGAGTTTGCTGTCAAAGGTAATGTGATGGATTTGGCAGTCGGTGTCATCATCGGCGGGGCTTTTGCTACCATCACAAAATCTTTGGTAGATGATATTATTATGCCTATTGTCGCTTTTATCTTTGGCGGCGAGATTAATTTTGAGAACATGTTCTTAGTTTTAGGCGATGCACCTGATGGTATTGCTATGACTTATGATGCGCTCAAAGAGGCAGGTGTACCTGTATTGGCTTACGGTAGTTTTATTACCGTACTTATTAACTTTCTAATCTTAGCTTTCATCATCTTTATGATGGTTAGAGGTGTCAATAAAATGCGCCGTGCTGAAGAGGTAGAGGAGGTTATAGAAGAAGCAGTAGAAGAGCCATCAGAGGAAGTGAAGTTGCTGCGTGAAATCAGTGCCAAATTAAGTAATACTAGTATGACGAAATAAATTATCAATTCGTTGACAATAAAAAAGGCTAACTTCTTGTTAGCCTTTTTGCTATGAAATAGTCAAAGTTATTCTTGTGAACTATTTGACGTGCCTACTAAAAGCAAATTGTTACGGAGTGACCACTACATAGTCATTGGTATTAATCAAAATTTCTGACGGTTGATCGACAACGATACGTACCACGTTATTATCAATAACTTGAGATTTGTAATAGTTGTCTTCTGCGACTGTACAGCCTAAACAACGTCCCATCGCATCCCAAGGTTCAACAAATAGCTTCTGCTGTGCTTGATCTGCGTTACGACCGATAAGTGAGAAAGGTAGGCTTACGATATAAGCTGCTGTTCCAGCCACAGCATTCACGAGTTGCAGTGGTTTACCAACAATAGTATCAACTACCATCGTCTCGTATGAAGGCCCAAAATCAGTTTCATCAATTTCTATAGCTGCAAAAGTAGGCTGGATAGTGGCAGCTACCAATCCTAGAGTTGCCAATACAGTAAAAAATCTCTGCTTAACTGTGCGTTGAGTTTTTGCTTTAACAGTCATAACGATATCCTGAAACTCATAGTAGTATGATTAATGGCTGCTGCTATCTTCACACAGGAATCTTGCGGCAACAATGGTTAGGCTAAATATTACAGAAAAATAAATGATACGCACTATTTATGTAAGCGCTAGCACTATTAAAGCAAGATGTGCGCTAATAAGCAACAAAAATGAGAATAATCTAGTTATAGCTTTGGCAGTATTTGATACTTTTAAAAATAGATAATCTGTCTAGATATTAGCTTCATTTAATCTAAATATACTATAAGCAAATAGATATCAGTTATTAGCTATTTTAACGGCTGACAATTTGGACAATAAACACTGGCTCTACCAGTAAGCTTGATGTTTTCTAGTGTCATACTGCAATGTAGACAGCTTTCGCCTTGTCTACCATACACATTTAAGGTTTGTTGAAAATAACCAGTCTGACCGCTTGCTACTGTGAAATCTCGTAGTGTCGAACCGCCCAATTTTATCGCTTTCTTTAAAATTTCTTTAATATGATTCACTAAAATGACAATCTGATCGTATGAAATTTGATTGGCTGGTGTAGCAGGGTGGATGCCAGACAAGTACAGGCTTTCAGTTGCATAAATATTGCCAACCCCAACTACGACTTCTTGTTCCATGATGACAGATTTAATAGCCCGAGTAATGGGTTTTAGTCGCTTATTCGTTTTAGTATCATCTAACGATGACCCATTGCTATCTTGACTAGATAAATCTATACGCTGGATTAAACTGTATAAATAGTCTGCGGTAAAATCTTTTGAAAGCGGTTCAGGACCTAGATGATCTAGTAGTTTATTGCCGTAATCCTCATGCCATAGTACTGAACCAAAGCGTCTCGGATCGTAATAGTGTAGCTGAGATTTTTTATTAGCAGTATCATTAAAAACGACGACCAGATGATCATGTTTACGCTTATCAGTACCATAGCTGTGCTGTTGTAAGCTACCTGACATTCCTAAGTGAATAAGAAGCTGACGTGGTTCAACTTTACTGGCTGACATTGAGGCGTTATTCTGTGCAACTGCTGGCAGAAAATTAAGAATCAGATACTTTGCTCGGCGCTCGACACTCTCCAATGTGTAATTAACCAGCTCGTCTAAGTTATCTGGCATCATCCATCGCAGCTTTGGTTGAAATACTTTAACATCAACTACCTGTTGCCCCAACAATGGAGCAAGACTGGCTTTAGTGGTTTCTACTTCAGGTAATTCAGGCATAGTATTTTTTGACAACTCTATTGTGGAATAAACAACGACTGGCTTAAGGTTTCATTTAAACGACTGCACGGCGCGCGTGCAAAATACCATGTTGCTGTTCTAATTTTGCGAGCAACTTAGATAGATGCGCTAAGCCTGAGACTTCAATATGGAACTTTAAAAAAGCAATATTGTCGTCATTGCTTAACGTTTGAACTTGGCGAATATTGACGTTTTCTTTATCAATTATCTGTGTCAAATCACGTAGCAAACCGCGCCTGTCATATGCTTCGACATGAATATCAACGGGCTGATAACGCCCCGTCTGTACTTGCCAAGCGGCTTCTATCTTGCGCTCAGGGTCACGCTCGACTAGACGTAAGTACTCTGGGCAGCCTCGATTATGCACGCTAACGCCACGCGATAAAGTGATGTAACCAGCTATCGGTTCGCCATGCACAGGGTGGCAACAACCTGCCAAATTGATTTCGATATTATCCAAACCATCGATATGGATTTTATACGCGTCGAGCTTACCTGTATCTCGGTTATCTACATGCGGTACAAAGCTCTCTGGTGGTATCTCAGGCTCTAGATGTAGCTGACGAGAGATATGACTGGTCAACTGATTAAGGCCAATATCACCTGTCACCAGCCCTACAATAATATCGTCGGTCGTATTGACATGAAAATGCTGAATATAGTCGTTTAGATCAATACTATTAGGATGAACAGATAGGCGCTCAAGCTCTTTACTGAGCATTTGACGACCTATTTCAATATTCTTATCACGGTCTTGCTTATTAAACCATTGGCGCAGTTTTGAGCGGGCCCGATTGGTATGAATATAACCTAGCGATGCTACCAACCAATCACGATTGGGCTCACGCGAAGCCTTAGTGATAATCTCAACTTGCTCACCTGTTTTCAACTGATACGTCAGTGGCACATAGCGCTGATTGACGCGGGCTGCCTGCGCGCGGTTGCCAACTTGAGTATGCACATAGTAGGCAAAATCAAGAACGGTCGCGCCTTTTGGTAGTTCGGTAATATCACCGTCACGGCTAAAGATATAAATACGTTCTAGCTCATCAAAATCAACGAGTTGCTCTTCTTCATCAAATTCAATATCGTCTATCTCTTCGCCCGCCACAACAGCTGAGCGTGGCTGATTACGTGTCTCATTATTGATAGATAATAATTGGCGCAATGAGCTGATTCTTTGATTCAGATAGTTGTCTTTCTTATTCTTTAGCCCCTCTTTGTAATTAACGTGCGCACACATGCCAAGTTCGGCCTCAAAGTGCATCTCATGAGTACGAATCTGGACTTCTAGTGACTTGTTTTCTGCAATTACAGCCGTATGTAGCGAGCGATAACCATTGGACTTAGGGTTGGTAATATAGTCATCAAACTGCTCAGGAATGTAACGCCATAAACCATGTACTAGGCCTAAAACGTGATAACAGTCAGAAGGGCTATTGACCAAGACGCGCAAGGCACGAATGTCATAAAGCTGATCAAAGGATAGACCTTTAAGCTTCATTTTTCGATAAATAGAGTAGATATGTTTGACACGCCCAGATACTTCGCCTTCGATACTGGCGTCTGCTAATGATTCATTTAATTTGTCTTGTACGCGCTGAATATAGGACTCACGTTCGCTACGTTTTTCTGACAGTAGCTTAGCAATTTCTTTATAGCGGTCAGGCGCTAGATAACGGAAAGCTAAATCTTCGAGCTCCCATTTCAGCTGTGCAATACCTAAACGATGAGCTAATGGCGCATAAATAGTCATGACTTCACGTGCGACACGCGTTTGACGCTCTGGCCTAGAAAACGTCAATTCACGCATGGCGAAAGTACGTTCAGCCAGTTTTATAAGTACCACGCGCACATCGTTAGTAACAGAGATGAGCATACTATAAATATTTGATAGCTGATCTCGCTGATTGTTGACGAAATGGTCTTCTAAACGCTTGTTGCTCTCGATAATCTCCGACAGCTTACCCATTGCAAGGGTATCTTTCACAAGCGTCAAAATATCTGGACCAAAGTTTTTTTCCACTTCAGCGAGACTGATGATTGATTTGCGCGCACTGCGATACAGCATGGCCGCGACCAATGCGTCTTCATCTTGATAAAGATAGGTCAGAATATCGGTCATACCAATACCGGTCACATAAGCGCCTGAACGCTCAGATTCACTGGTATTCATATGACTACGAATAAACTCGCAAGCTGCACTTAGGTTGGGTACTGACTCTTGTCCAATACGCTTGGCCACATTATCTAGCCAAGTAGGTACGTCGATGTTGGCTTGGTCTAAGTCGACCGCCTCAAGCTCTTCGTTTGATAGCGCATTGCTATCATCCAAATACTCGTCTTCAGTGTGAGGATCATGCAAATGATAAGTGTGTGCAGCTGAGCGATCAAAAGTAGTATGTAGCTTGTGGGTTGCCAACTGGTATTTGATGTCGAGGGGAATTTGGGCATAGCTATTGGCTGACTGGTGAGAGCGTTGGCTCGCCACCAGTTGCGCCGCAAGTGTTGCACTATCGGCCTGCGTGGTCTGTCCATCCACCAGCGGTAATCCTTCACGAATTTTTACCATAGCCGACTCCTCTTAGCTATTTTGAATTGATTATAACCTCATCTACTATGCACACACTCTGAATTAACGATCCATAAAGTGTCAGCTATAAACCAATACAACTGCTAAAAATGTTATTTTTAGCAGCTATAAAATGCGCGTAAAATATATAAAGCTATGAGTGCAAATGCTTGCTATGTAGCGATTGGAAACATCATCAAAAACATAGGAAGATTGTTTACTATTATCTCATTTTAAAGTGACAAATCAAGCGAGCCTCTGTACGGCTGTGGTCAATTAAGCTAAATAATGGCTACTTATTAGCACAAATTTATCAAAGCTTTGAGTTATCTTAGATAATTATAATAACGCTTAATTGTCTCTTTAATTAGGTTCAACTATCAGTTGTTATTAACTATTAATCATTTTTGAAGATTAACAATGTTAAACCGCTACTTTTTCAAAGCGAGCGATAGATTCAACATGGCCCGTATGGCAGAACATATCCATCACGCCAGCATGAGTCAGACGATAGCCTTGTTCTAACAATGCTTTTGTATCACGAGCAAGGGTCGCTGGATTACAAGAGACATAAACAATGCGTTCAGCATTGAATTTTGGCAAATATTGCATAATCTCCCAAGCGCCAGAGCGCGGTGGATCAATCAATAGTGCATCAAAACCTTGGTTGGCCCATGGCTTATCAGTACAGTCTTGCGTCAAATCTTGACTGTAAAACTCAGTATTGTTGATACCGTTGCGACGAGCGTTGTCAGCAGCACGTTCGGTCATGGCTTCACTACCTTCAACACCGACTACTGAGCCTGTCTCGCCAACGAGGCGCGCTAGTGGCAAGCTAAAGTTACCCAAACCACTGAATAAATCTAGTACGCGTTCACCTGCTTTTAAGTCCAATAAGTCACAGGCAAGCTTGGTCATCTGACGGTTCACAGATAGATTTACTTGAGTAAAGTCAGTAGGGATAAATTCAAAAGTCAGGTCATACTCTGGCAATTGATAATATAAACGCCCAAATTGCTCGCTCAAATCATCAGCGTCTGTCAACGCAATACGTTGGATGCTATCAACGCCTTTCGACTGCAAATATAGCTGCCAATTACGCGCCGCAAAAAATACTTTTAGTTTGTCTATATCAGCGTCTGACAACGGTTCTAAATTACGTACGATGAGCGCAACTGGCTGATTACCATCAGGTAGTTCTGGCAGTTGCTCACCCATTGCAAGCTCAAGCTGAGCAATCTTGTCACGGCTCTCTAAAGTGCTAATAAGCGTTTTTAGGTTTTCAATCTCAAACCCAATACGTGGATCTAGGATATGACATTCATTTAGCTCTGCCAAGAAATTACTTGAACGCTCACGAAAGCCGACAAGCGCGGTTTCTTTTTTGACGACATAGCGCACGCCCAAACGTGCTTTGGTACGATAACCAAGACGATCACCGACCACAGGCGGGAGCCAATTGTCAGGTTCCGCGTTGGCTTGATGCATCAGCATTTCAGCTAGTACTGACTGTTTAAAGTTTATTTGACCATCTGGTTGCCAGTGCTGCAAGTTACAACCGCCGCAAGTGCCGAAATGCGGGCAGGGTGGTACAGCACGTTCAGGGTTTGGGTTGGCAGTGATACTAATGGCATCGCCTTCTTCAAAGCTAGCACGGCTATTGGTTATTTTTACTAAGGCGCTTTCACCTGGTAGAGCAAAGCTAACAAAGATTTTTTTACCGTGTTTATCTTCAGCATGGCCTTCAGCAACATCAAAGCCATTACCATAGACAGCAACACCGCGACCATCATGTGACAAGCCATCAATATTAAATGGAATTGGCTCTGCGTCTTTTAAACGACGACGTGTCTTTGATGATGGCTTTGATTTTTTCTTACTCGGCGGAATGACAATCGTTTGGGTGTCGTTGGTTTGAGCTTCATTCGTTTGAGCGTTACTGCTTTGCGCTGCCATATCAGATGCTGAAAATGTTTTTGAATCGGTGGGTTGCATAAACCTGCCTTAATAATAAATAACTAGAAGAGGGGAATAAAAACTACTAATAATGCGTATTCTATAATTCGGGTGCCGATGACCAGTCAGCGATAAACTCTTGATGTCGCGGACTACCGTTAGCTTGGGTATACTTTGCCAGATAGTCATAGCTCTGCTGCTGCCAAGCATCAAAATCTTGTGAAGACAACTGTCCAGTTAGACGTAACCAGCGTAAATAAATAAGCCAAGTGTTCATAACATCAGACTCACAGTATATAGATAGGGTCTGCCAGTCACTGCTACTAACAAGCGCGCCGACCATGCTGCCATCTACCTCAGTTTTACCAGGTAATCCGTACAGACTTGCGACGATATCCATGGCTTCGCGGCGACTAGCACCGTACTGGCTAAACCGATCCATCAAGTCTAGATGGCGCGTATGAAAGCGATTAACATAGTTATCAAAGCGCATGTTTTTAATACGCTCGCCTTCTTCGAACAGCCATGGTGCTGACAAATCATACTGCATGGCACGATATATCAGTACAGGTATGTCAAAGCCTGAGCCATTCCAACTAATAAGTTGCGGTAGTGTCTCAATGTCGTTAAAGGCTCTAAAGAATTTGGCTAGGATTTCTTTTTCACTAAATTTATCGGCAGTCAAAGAAAATAGCGATAACTTACCATCCTTGATATACAGAGCTGAGATACAGACAATACGCTGTAGGGGCAAGCGCATAAAATCATGCCCTGCCTCTTGCGTACGTATCGCTGTCAGCGCGCTTAACGCATCTGCATCATTAAGATCGGCCAATTGCGGATAGATACGGCGTGCTGCATCGACATCGGCGACAGTCTCGATATCAAAAACCAAGATAGGGTCGGATGGTAGCGCTTGTGACATAGATAATCCTGACTATTTATGAGCTTATAGTTAATTCATTATAAAAGAATAACAGCATTGACCTTGCTTGAAGTATTACATCTGCACTTGGTCGTTTTGCACTTTTTTTAAATTAACGATACTAAATGGTATTTCTTATACATTAATTAACTTCTGCGCTGCTGTTATCCGTATTGCTATCGTCAACGTTATATAAACCCGTTGATAAATAACGATCGCCACGATCGCAGACAATAAAGGCAATAACAGCATTAGGATTTTCTTTTGCCACTTGGGTCGCTGCCCATGCAGCTGCGCCCGAAGATACCCCAGCAAAAATACCTTCAGTCTTCGCCAATTTACGCATATAGACTTCGGCAATACGCTGATCGATATCCATCACTTCATCAATCAAGTCTGCATCAAAAATACCTGGCATATAGGCAGCAGGCCAACGGCGAATGCCAGCAATCGAAGCTTCTTCGTCAGGCTGTAGTCCGACGATTTTGACGTCTGGATTTTGCTCTTTTAAGTAACGTGATACACCAGTAATCGTACCTGTCGTGCCCATCGAGCTAATAAAATGCGTAATTTTACCTTCTGTCTGTGCCCATAGCTCAGGGCCTGTAGTCAGGTAATGTGCTTGACTATTATCAGGATTATTAAACTGATCCAATACAACCCCTTTGCCATCTGCTTGCATCTGCAATGCCAAATCACGCGCAGCTTCCATACCTTCGTCTACTTCAATCAGCGTTGCGCCATAAGCGATCATGGCATCTTTACGCTCTTGGGTAGAGTTGGTTGGCATCAGCAATGTTATCGGATAGCCACGCATCGCAGCGACCATGGCCAATGCGATACCAGTATTGCCACTAGTGGCTTCAATTAACATATCGCCAGGCTTGATATCACCGCGTTGTTCTGCTTGATAAATCATATTAAAAGCAGGACGATCCTTTACAGAACCCGCTGGATTATTGCCTTCAAGCTTAGCTAATACCGTGGCACCATTGGCAATGTGCTCTTGCTCAGGCAGGCGTTGAAGTTTCACCAATGGCGTTTGACCAACGCAATCAGCGAGGGTAGTGATTTGAGTAATAAAGTTAGCATTTGACATGGCCGTAGTGGACATAAAGTATCCTTTTCTATTTTTTAAATATGTTTTTAATGGCTTGTTTTTGATGGAAGCGCTGTTTTTATTGTTTGATCATAATTTTAGACAGTCGCTTGGGTTATAGGTTTACGGTGATAAGCGAGCTAAAAACGAAAGGCATTAGAGTGCGCTCTCATATGTTATGACTATGAGCGATATATTGTGGTAAATAAAAAGTGGCTTTATTATATCATTTTGTTTTCAGCTGCGCTTATCGCATCAAGGATTAATAGTCACTGTATCAGGTCAATGTCAATGTTACGTTGAAGGTTGCAAAAATGGGACTGTTCGCTTAAAGCCATACTCTCTTTGACACAGAGTGGTTGGTACTCTAATTATAACGTTATTCATCACATGGAATGCCTAACCAGTACTTATAGAATCCTGTTAAGATAATCTTGAGCTGTACAGTAGTTGCCCCGTCAAAATCAGTTAATTTATTAACGATTAATAGCTTCATTAAGAGTAGCGCCTTACCCAGATGCTCTAATACGACACGCTACAAGTATCACGAATACTGACGTTATCACAAAAATTCACGGCAAGAACCTTAGTGGAGAGTAGACCTAGCATGGCATATAAAAAACGTTTCGATACCAGTAGTGCTTATGGTCAGCTGATCATACTGGTGTTTTTGCCTATCTGTGTGTTGGCAGCAGTAGGCGGCATTTTGGTATTTCACGAAACCATGCGTGCAAGCGACTCGGAGCAAGAAGTATTGGCCGAAGCGGTACTTATTCGCTACACACCAGTCATAGCTGAACTGATTCCTGAGCTGCTAGAACAAGAGCGCCAGCAAGTAGGGAGTAGTGCTGAGAGGACCCAGCAAGCGGCAATGACGACGCTAGAGGGTATCCAAGATAAGCTTGGACGTATGCAGTCTGAGCAGCATGTACAGCGCATTGCTATTATTAATGAAGGCAATCAAATACTGGCAACCGTCGGTTATGGCCTCAATGAAGAGTGGCCATTAATCAGTGATTCCGCAAGCTTTTTATCACAACGCCCAACGCCTGTAGGTACAGCGTATGGCAGTGTGTTAGGAGAGTTTGAAGGGCAAACGTTGTGGCTGCTCGTCGATATGGATAATGAGCCGCTCTACATTGCACGTTACCGTATTGCGATGGCGTTAGTGATTACTGGTTTATTTACTATCTTGATTCTACTACTGAGCCTAAATATCTATTCAAAACGTTGGATCGCCCCTATTTATGAGCTGCGTTTGCAGTTGCAACGTACCCATGTTGATAATTTATACCAACCTGTACCCGTTGAGTCAGATGGTGAGCTGAATTTATTACAGCAAGATCTAGTCAGAACATTGCGCCGCTTACATAGAAGCTTTCAAGAGCTCAAAGACCATGCCGAGCAAACTGAGGATGATTTACGGTTGGCATTTGATGAGATGGAGATGCAAAACATCTCTATTCGAAATGCACGTGATGCAGCGATTTCAACCAGCCAAGCAAAATCTGCGTTTTTAGCCAATATCAGTCATGAACTGCGTACACCATTGAACAGTATCGATGGTTTTATTAATTTGCTGGCACGTCATGGTGAGCTTAATCCTGAGCAGGACTTGTATGTACAGACCATACGTAAGTCCTCAGCACATTTGCTTGCTTTGGTAAATGATGTCTTAGATTTTTCTAAGATTGAAGCAGGTAAGCTAGTACTGGATCGTCATGAATTTGATCTCTATGACACCATTTACGATGTGGTCGATATGCTATCTCCGGTCTCTGCGGAGAAGGGTTTACGCATGGCAGTGCTGTTTTACAATGATGTGCCGATGCGCATCAACGGCGATGCGTTACGTCTTAAGCAAGTACTGACCAATATCGTTGGTAATGCCATTAAGTTTACGGATAGTGGTGATGTGGTGGTGCGTGTGAGCTTAGATGACCACCGTGATAATTATCTGATGATTAGTGTGCAAGATAGCGGAAAAGGCATTTCTCTGGCAGATCAAAAAATGCTGTTCCAAAGCTTTAGCCAAGGCGATCCATCAATCACGCGTCAGTATGGCGGTACAGGGTTGGGTCTGGTCATCTCCAAACAGTTAACGCGCTTGATGGGCGGTGATATTGGGTTTCATGATAATGCTCAAGAAAATATTGCCAATCAAGGCGCGACGTTTTGGTTTCGCATGCCAGCCCATGTCGATGTGCTAGAGGCGGCCACAGGGCAGACGATCGAATTACCAGTATTAGCGCCACTGGCGAGCGACACCGATGAGTTTAATGTGTTGGTTTGGATTAATCATACTGCTTCGATACAAGTACTAAAGGCTAGCTTACAGTATTTGCCAATTAAGTTGACTCAGGCCAACTCATTACCGGGTGTGCTTGAGTCATTAAAAGAGCACGGTAATTATTGGGATTGGGTCATCGTTGATGATGACACTCAAGACGATATGATGGCGCTTCTTAAGCAAATTCGTCTGCATTATCAAGGCAAGCTTGCTGTGTTTGGCTACCAAGTGGCGGCCGATCAAGCGCTACTCAATCGCTATCATGCCAACATACTGTATGAGCCATTAGACAAAAGACAACTCTATGCGATGCTCGATACGCAAAGTCGTAGTACGCCGCAAAGCCTTCAGGAACCACGCTGGAAAGGGGTCACGGTACTGGCAGTTGATGACCATTTGCCTAATTTACTAGTGCTTGATGCTCTATTGAGCGAGCTAGGGATTCAGGTAGTTACTGCGAGCAGTGGATTTGATGCTATTGAGATTATCAGTAAACAGCAAACCAAAAATATCAAAACTGCCAAGAGCGATAAGCAAAGCCTATCGAATAAAACGCAACTTTCTAAAGCAGAAACACGTGATGAGATAAATAAGAAAACAA
Organism: Psychrobacter sp. NPDC078409; assembly: GCF_050268505.1. Taxonomy (NCBI): domain Bacteria; kingdom Pseudomonadati; phylum Pseudomonadota; class Gammaproteobacteria; order Moraxellales; family Moraxellaceae; genus Psychrobacter; species Psychrobacter sp. NPDC078409. Next base: position 50,218 of record NZ_JBNNGW010000003.1, on the reverse strand, counting down.
ATAGCGCGTTCTATCATGAGGACACGAGCGCTGATGATAAAGCGGCTACGCAAGACAAAGACAATATTGATTTGATATTTATGGATATCCAAATGCCGCGGATGTCAGGACATGAGGCGGCCAAGCAAATCCGCAATATCGAAAATGCGGACAGCCGCATTCCTATTATTGCTCTGACCGCGCATGGGTTGGCAGATGAACGTGACAAACTTATAGCCAGCGGCATCAATGATTATGTCGGCAAACCTATTAGCCAACCTCAGTTATTGCAAGTGCTACAGAAATGGCTTGGTCGCAAGAGTACCACACCACAATTGACCGCATTGCCCGATACAGATTTGCAGAGCTTTGGTTTACAGCATCCTGACTTGCAGGGTAATAATTTCAAAGGTGCTAATGTACAGGATGCTAATGTACGGGGCACCGACTCATCAGAAGCTGAGCTAACTGCTATTGACTCGCTGCGCGGTTACTCAATCAATGACAATGATTTATCGAACGACTTACTCTCTAACAAGGTAAATAATAAAGAGTCTCAAGCCAGTTCAGATATATCTTCAAATACATTAACCGCTACTTATCCAATAATAAGAGGAGACGGGGTAAATCGTAATAGTACTTCTGTCAGTAGCGAGCAGAAGATTACCCGTCCACTATCCTTGAAAAAAATCCGTGATGATTATTTGCGTGATAGTCAGCCTCGTGAAAACTATAGACGAGATGCTGCGCGTGATATTCAACCGCGCTATGAGAGCTTACGTCTACAAAAACAAGGTCAGTCGCCACTACTACAATCACCAACAAAATCTATCGACAACTCTCAAGATAAAAGCCCTCAAGACCAAAGCTTTCAAGATAGAACAGCTCATGATAATACGATTTTACACGAGCAAATCAACAATGACCTTAGTAACAACAATATAAGTAAAAGCGATACTTCAAACATTTTAGATTGGCAAGATGCGCTCACTCGTTCAGCGAATAAACCTGAATTGGCGGCCAAGCTGATTATCATGATGATCGATACTATCAATGATGAAAAACAGGCACTCATTCAGGCATGGGAAGCGCATGACCGCAATATGTTGGCACAAATTGCCCATCGTATACTAGGCGGTAGTCGATATACAGGTGTACCGCAACTGCGTCAGGCTAGCCAAGATTTAGAAGATAAATGCCTGCTGAATGTACAGCATACGACACCTGTGCAATTTGCAATGATTGAGCCATATTATGAGGCATTATTAACGGCGCTAGACAACTTGCAAAAGGTAGATTTATCTTCTTATCCGCAGCTTAACTATCATCGCTTGAGCGAAAATGATATGACGTGGAAAATGATATAAGTTGAGGGTAAGGCAAAGCAGACAAAATCATTCAGGTTCAGAGAGCGATAGGTAATCTTGTTAGATTTGCTTATCGCTATTAGCTAGGTGCTCTGTGTCTGCTGTATATGAAACTGACTATAGTATCGTGGCAGTCAGTTATTACTACGGTACAACAAAGACAAGCCTGCTAATATTGTGAATATTAGAACCATATTTGTTTTATTCATTAATAAGGATTGTTATGAACGCGATTGCAAGTTACCAGTATGAGACCTTACAAGTTAGTATTACAGACAACATACTGACGGTTACCTTAAATCGTCCACATAAAAAAAATGCCATGAGCTTTCAGGTAATCAATGAGCTGATTAAGCTGGCAGGTCGCATTAGCAAGGACAGAACCATACGCGCAGTCATTCTAAATGGGGCAGAGGGGACGTTTTGTGCAGGTATTGATTTAGGAGACTTAAATCATCCAAAAAACACCGCATTTGCGCTTTGGGAATTGATTAAACCATGGCAAAGTGCGTTCCAACGAGTATGTTTGGTATGGCGTGATCTACCAGTACCTGTCATAGCGGTATTGGAAGGATATTGTATCGGCGCTGGGTTGCAGTTGGCGTTGGCTTGTGACATACGTGTCAGCCATCCTGATTGTCAATTATCTATTATGGAAGCTAAGTGGGGTTTAGTGCCAGACATGGGACTGACCCAATCAGCATTTGGGGTCCTAAGAGAAGACACTCTAAAAGAGCTCGCCATGAGCGCTCGTATCATCGATGCCAATGAAGGCAAAGAGTTAGGCTTGATTAGTCATTGTAGTGAAGCGCCTCTTGAACAAGCACAAAAACTTGCTGCCGAATTCGCAGAGCGCTCTCCTGATGCGGTACTAGCAAGTAAACGCGTGATAAATGCGATGTATGATCAACCTGCTAAGACTTTGTATAAAGAAAAAGCATGGCAGCTTAAAATGATGCTTGGTCGTAATCGTAAGCTTGCTCTCAGAAAAGCGAAGCAGGCCAGCACCTTATTTGGCAAACGCCAATTCCGCTAAATTTTTGCTACTAGCAACTTTGCTAGTTCCGTTTTTTATTTGACTCGCTTTAATAGAAGAGGGCTATTGTCTAAGAATACCAGACATATTTTGATAAGTTATTTCGACGAGTTTTAATTGTTAGCAGTTGTTTCGCCATTATCTTATAGCCATTGAAATGCAAGTAGATAGCACGATATAGCATTGTCTGCTTGCACCGATATGGGTAAAGATGCACTATTGTTGTTAAAGGTATCTATTTTGATTACTGTATAAGCCAGTAAAATGACGAAAGCCTACCTAACAACACGTGCAAGCAGTTAAACGTCGAAAAATAAAATATCAAAAATAATAGTCACTATATAAAACGGTCTAAATATGTCTGCTTCAAAACCCTCCCTTCCAAACAAACCTATCGCTTCTGAGCGAGTGCGCTCTGCTGATTTGCCTGTTGCATGGATTATGATGCTTGGGCTGATGGTTGCGGTGGGCCCATTATCAATTGATATGTATCTGCCAGCGCTACCATCGATGGCCGATGATTTCGGTGTTTCAACGGCCTTTATGGCCAACTCTGTCCCTGCATATTTTTTAGGTTTGGTATTTGGACAGCTATTTTACGGACCTTTCAGTGACCGTGTTGGCCGTGTCAAACCCTTGTATATAGGTATGACGCTGTATGTTATCGCTTCTATCCTTTGTGCGACTACTGATAATGAGTACGTACTGTTTGCAGGCCGGACCCTACAAGCACTGGGCGCGTGCGTCGGTGCAGTAGTTACTCGTGCTGCGATTCGAGATCGCCTCACTGCAAAACAAACGGCAAAAGCTTTTTCCATCATGATTTTAGTGATGGGCTTAGCACCCATATTGGCACCATCGCTTGGCGCGCTATTCTTACAGTTTTTTGATTGGCACTCTATATTTTGGTTCTTAGCCGCATTTGGCGCTCTAAACTTGCTACTTACCAAGTTTTTCTTTTTTGAAACTTTAACCGAAGAAAATCGTAACGTACGCCCTGCAAGGGAAGTGCTCAGTCAATATTGGGATTTATTAAAAGACCCAACTTTTAACTATCCAGCAATTGGTGGCGGATTGTTAATGGGAGCGATGTTTGTCTATATCAGCTCGGCTTCTGAGCTAATCATGGATACTTATGGCGTTTCAGCAACACATTTCGCTTGGTTGTTCGGAATGAATGCGGCAGGTTTTGTAGGTTTGACTCAGTTAAACCAATGGCTTACCAATCGCTTTCGAATACTAAGTATTTTGCGCTTTGGGGCGATGATGCAGGTTATCTCTGCAGGTTTGCTATTCGTGATTGGCTTACTTTTAGGGACGGATGCTTGGTTGCCACTGGTGCTAGCTTGTATTTTCTTTTGTATCGCAGGATTGGGTCTGACCCAGCCAAATGCTTCTGCAATTGCGCTCGCTTTTCAGAAACGCCGTGCTGGTATGGCAAGTGCGCTACAAGGTTCGCTAATGTTTTCAGTCGGTATCTTTGGTGGTTTATTGTTGAATTTGTTTCCAGTTAACCCTGTCCTCAAGGTCGGTATTGCCCTGTTCTCACTAATGAGTTTCGGTTCCTTCCTGATTTGGAAAATTGATCGTAATCTAAACTTGGATGACGCAGAGTAAAAGTGTCTTTATTTTAAGTTAACTGTATTTTAAAAAGCACTCATACGTTCACAGCGTATGAGTGCTTTTTTTGTGTTGAATAATTATTCAGTTAAGGATCAAGTCTTGTAGAGACGTTAAGTAGCAACGGTCACTAGATTTTAGCAAACATAAGTTGTTCTGAATTATATGCTGTATTTTGTATGTATAACTAACTCTAAATAATGGACAAACATAATTATTGCAATCACAAAATTAGACAAGTATTATCTAACGTAACTTTCTGTAAGTGAATATGTATAGACATTGCTTAACCTTGCTAGATTGTCAATTAATTAAAACGTAAAACAACGTTAGGTTTCAAGGATAGATTATGAAGCAGTTATATCGAGCGTTACCGATTTTGTTGAGTGTTGGCCTATTTGGCTGTGGGAATTCTGCTACTCAAGAAAGTGCAAGCGTACCAGTAAAGGAAAACACAGATAGCTTTGTGAGTAAGTTACCTGATACAGCGCCAACCATAAAGGTGGCTACAACAGGCACGATGCCACCGTTCTCGTTTCAAGATGATTATGGCAATATGCAAGGTATTGATATTGATTCAATTCGTGCTATCGGTGAAGAACAAGGCTTCAAAGTCGAGTTCTACAAGGAAACTTGGCAGAACATGTTTGACACAGTAGAGTCTGGCGGTCGTGATCTAGCCATCTCAGGTATTTCTTATAAAGATGACCGAGCTGTCAAGTACGGTCTTTCTGCTCCTTATTTCTTTAACCCATCTTCAATTATGTACAAAAATACTGACTTGAAAATCAATCGTATAGATGATTTGCAAGGCATGCATGTTGCGGCAATGGAAGGCTCAAAGCAAGAAGATCAGCTCAGAGCGATGGGTAAATATAGCGAACTGACAACTCGAAGCACTGCTTATTTATTATTTGAAGATTTGATGCAGGACAAAGTCGATGTCATTTTGCATGACTTACCGATCCTACAGTTCACAGCAAAAAACCATCCAGAGTATGACGTGACTATCGTCGCTTATGAGGGCGAAGACAACCCATCAGCACAGCAGGTTATTCTGATGGCGAAAGGCAATAATGACTTAATTCGTAAAGTGGATGAAGGTATTGCAAAGCTCAAACAAAAAGGAACGTTTAAAGAGATTGAGAATCGTTGGTTAGGTGCAGCAGAGACTGCTAAAGAAAGTGATTCTGATACTAATACTAAGCAAGTGAACTAAGGAATTCTGAAGATGGCAACCGTACCTAATGTCGACAATAAGCGCTATCAAGGTCTGATTATTTCAATTGCACTATTTTTATCTCTAATCGGTGCTTTGCTAGCGTTCACGTTTTATACCTCAAACTTATTAGAAAGAAACACTGCTTTAATTGACCAAACCAACCAAGTTGCAAACAGTGCACAGGCAGTAATTAAAGATCTTTTCGACTTGGACAGCAGTTATGGTGAGGATACTAAGTCTCCCCACATACAACGAGTATTAAGCCGTTTAGAGCAAAACACTGCGCTAATTACCAGCTCTATTGCCGCGATTGAGCAAGGCGGTACGATCACAGATGCAGAAGGTAATAGCTACGATTTACCAAAAATTGATAGCAATGCACAAACCAACATTGCTGCTGCCAACGAGCAGTGGAAAACACTAGAGCCCAAAATTCAAGCATACTTAAAAGATGCTGACAACGTCATGGTGCCTTCTGCTGATGAATTGACTCAAGCAGTTGAGCAGGCTAAGACATCAAGTTTGTTTATTAACGACTCTTTGGATAATCTAACCAAAGACGTATTTAATAGTGCAGAGCGTCAAGCAACGACCATTCGTCTTATCCAGGTACTTGGTGTTGCCGCTATCTTTACCTACTTCTTAATCTTCGTATTCTTTTTTGTACGTCGTCTACGTGAGACGGATGCTGAAGCACTTGCCGCTCGCCAAGAAACGCAAGAGATTATGGAAACGGTAAATACGGGTCTTTTCCTACTGGATAAAGACTTAAATATTGGTCAACAGCATTCTCGAGCGCTGAACAATATCATCGGCTCTGATCGCTTGGCAGGGGAAAACTTTACCAATGTTTTGCGTGGTCGTATCTCTGATAAAGACCTCAAGACCACCCAGCAGTTTATTGAACAGCTCTATAACCCTCGCGTTAAAGAAAAACTGGTAGATTCACTTAACCCGCTAAACAAGGTCATGCTGCATAATTTGTCTGAAGACAAGAGTCTTGATAATCGCTTCTTGGATTTTAAGTTCTCACGTGTTTATGACAATAAAGACATTGCCCGTATCTTGGTCAACGTTAATGATGTATCAGATGCAGTCTATTTAGAACAGCGCCTAGAAAAAGAGCGTTCACAAAACGATATGCAGATTGAGATGTTAACGACTATCTTGAATGTGAATCCAAAGATTATTAATGAGTTTATTGGTAATACCCAAGCGCATATCGAGAAGATGAATAACATCTTGAAAAATCCTGGTAGCTCACAATACGAGCTTGAAGGCAAATTAAAAGCTATTTATCGTGAAATGCACAGCTTAAAAGGTGAAGCATCAGCACTAAAACTACACAGCTTTACGAAGATTGCTTCTGATGCTGAAGACAAGTTGCATGCATTGCAAAACCAAGGTCAGTTGTCTGGTAATGACTTCTTACCATTAGCAGTACATTTGGATGATTTGCTTAGCTTGTCGAACACGATTGCGACGTTGGGCGAGCGTATCAACCGCTCAGCACCGTCAGCAGCTAAGACGTCAACCGTACAAGCACCAATTGCTACTCAAAATCCAGTAGCAGACCATGCAGCTAGCAATGCTGACTTTGATGGTGATGGTGGGCTAGATATCGACTTAGACAATGAAGCAGATGACGATTTATTGTCTTTTTACAATGAATTTACAAAAGAAATTGCTGCAAGACAAGGCAAGCTAGTACAGCTAAAAAGTACGACGCTGACCCAAACCAGCATTCCGGCGCATCTTGCAAAACCAATCAAAGAAATCAGTATTCAGTTGCTGCGTAACGCGGTGGTACATGGTATCGAGTCGCCAAGTGTACGTCATGCTACTGGCAAAACTGACGTTGGGACCATTGATTTGGAAGTGCAAGACAATGGTTCAAACTTTATGCTAGTTGTGCAAGACGACGGACAAGGTATCAACTATGACAGCATCCGTAATAAGCTGATTGAAGAAGGTCGTTTCGGTACGGAAGACGCAAATAAACTTAGCAAAGGTGACTTGCTCAAACAGCTGTTCTCTTCTGGATTCTCTACCAAAGAGCATGCAGATGAAGACGGTGGCCGTGGTGTCGGACTTGATATCATCAAGGCAAAAGTAAAAGAGTATGATGGCAAGCTTAATGTAAATAGCGAGCTGGGTCAGATGACACGGTTTGTCATTACTTTACCTAAAGCTTAATCAAAATAGTAATTATATTGTCAGGGACGACAAGCACTTCATTAAAGGTAGTAGATAAGTTATGCATAAGTTAATGATTGTTGATGATTCAAATATTATTAGAAACCGTATTCAGCGCGCATACGATTCAGGAAAATTTATGCTGGTTGCGACAGCGACCAGTGGTGTTCAAGCCATCGAAAAGTTCAATGTTCATCGTCCTGATGTGATCACCATGGACCTAACCATGCCACAAATGGATGGGCTAGAATGTATTGAAAAAATCATCGCGATTGATCCTGAAGTACGCATTTTGGTGGTATCAGCGTTATCGGACAAAGCCACCGGTATTGAAGCATTGTCACTAGGTGCTAGCGGATTTTTGTGCAAGCCTTTTTCGGAAGAGGAGCTTGTAGAGTCTTTGTATGAGCTGATGCAAGACTAATACCATTCATCGACCAAAGCAGATGTCATTATGAAAGAGCAAAAGCTACAGATTTTTTTAAGTATTATTAGTAATTATTTTGACCAGTTTGGTGGAGAAGAGCTTATTGCCGATACCCCTTACTTACTAGAAAATAAACAGCCAAAAGTCCATGATTATACGGGCGTGATTGGTATATCTGGTGGCCAAAAAGGCGTGGTGTATTTTTCGGCGACGCGTAACTTGCTGTCTTCAATCTTAGACAGCATGGGCGAAACCGATAAAAGTGAAGAGAACTATGTAGATCTGGCTGGGGAAGTGGCCAATACCATCGCAGGCAATGCACGTAAAGAGTTTGGCTCAGAGTTTCATATCTCTGTACCATTTGTGTTCAAAGGTGCACCGCAAAGTATTGTATTGCCGAACGATGAGCGTTCTTTTATCATCCCCATCACTTGGCATTCTCAAGTAGGCGAGATTGTGGTTTGTTTGCAAGATTAATGCTGCCACGTAATACAGATGGATATTAATATATTATGGTTAAAGTAGAAAAACTGGGTGTATTTCTAAGCTCGATCAATGCATTTTTTGCGCAAATCGATGGCTCAGAAGTGTCAATTGATACCCCTTACTTGAACAACAACAAAAGCGCGATTGGCTTTGATTATAGCGGTGTCATTAAGATATCAGGGCCTTTAGAAGGCTGCGTCTATGTCAGTGCACCAAGCGTGATGTTGCGAGAAGTCATCAAAGTGATGGGCGAGCCTGACTCTTCAATCACTATGATGAAAGATTTGCTTGGTGAAATGGCCAATACTATCTCAGGTAACGCTCGGACAGAGTTTGGTTCAGAGTTTATTATCTCTCCGCCGCACATTGTAGAGAGTGCACCAAGCGTGTCTTATTTGCCTAAAGATCGTCAAAGCTATATCACACCATTTACGTGGCGTGGTTACAAGGCGGTTATTGGTATTTGCATTGCATAAATTATAGTCAATCCTCTATAAACGAGTGATAACTATAAAAGAGCGACAGCATTAACCTCACTTAAAAAATAGCTATTAAAAAGACAATCATAAAAAAAGCGATGCAAATGTGTCGCTTTTTTTTGTTTTATTATCGCCATAGTTTGTTTTTATCTTATTGATACGCTACAAACAAACTGCTGGAGATTCCAAGACGTTATGTGATAAAATACAGCGCAGCTATTTTTTATAATTCACTTTATAGTTTAGATTTGGGCATTTGCTTCAATCTAGCAATAGCTTCTTTTTTTAAACCAACCAATGACACACACATCATGGCAAAAAATTGCTGGGTGTTTGGCGACTTGATTAATTTGTGATCTGTTAGTGCTTTACTAATGAAAACTAACCGGTAGCAGATGCGTGTCGCTAAATAGGCTGTTTTTGTGATGTGGAGGCATAACCCAACCAATAGGATATATTATCATGGCTACAAAGAATCCAACCAAAATCGAAATGCGCGACTTACTACAAGCAGGCGCTCACTTTGGTCACCAAACACGTTTTTGGAACCCAAAAATGGGTCCATACATCTTTGGCGCACGTAACAAAATCCATATCATCAACTTAGAGCACACCGTAAAAGCGTTCAACGAAGCGTTGACTTACGTAAACGGTTTAGCTGCTAAGAAAAACAAAGTATTATTTGTTGGTACTAAACGCGCTGCAAGCGGTATCGTACGTGAGCAAGCAGCTCGCGCTGGTATGCCATACGTTGACCATCGCTGGTTAGGTGGTATGTTGACTAACTGGAAAACTCTACGTCAGTCAATCAACCGTCTAAAAGAGCTAGAAAAGCAAGCAGAAGACGGTACTTTCGCTAAGCTAACTAAACGTGAAGCGCTAGAGCGTACTCGCGATATGGAAAAACTTGAGCGTTCACTAGGTGGTATCAAAGACATGGGCGGCCTACCTGACGCTATCTTCGTAGTAGACGTAGATCACGAAGCTATCGCTATTAAAGAAGCCAAGAACTTGGGTATCCCAGTTATCGGTATCGTTGATACTAACTCTAGCCCAGACAACGTTGATTACATCATCCCAGCTAACGATGATGCTATCCGTGCTGTGACTTTGTACGTAACTTCTATGGCTGATGCTATCATCGCTGGTAAAGAATACGCACAAACTCAAGCTGGTGGTAAAGCTGAGCAAGCACCTGCTGCAACTGAAGAAGCGCCAGCTACAGAAGAAGCTGCTGCAACTCCAGCAGAATAAGTAGCTGACTTAAAAAGTTTAACTTTGTAAGGATGCCTTGATAGTGTATCTATCAGCATCCATATAATGTTTTGAACAGCGTATAAGCTCATAATAGGCATGATGTAGTTTTACTCGTCATGCCTTGTTATTGAATAAAGCCTTATTAATATGCCATGCGTATAAGCGAGCAGCTATTGAGCGAGTATTATCGCTCCTACTGGTCATATTGCTATATTGTACAGATGTTATTTGTTTGACATCATCTATGGCTATATTAGTAATCGTTCAAAACGAGCTGTCTGCTAGATTTTAAGTAATACCAAGATATCGAATAGAAATACAGCACTCCTATACATAACTATACTAAGGTGACTCTTATGACAGAAGTAAAAGTATCTGCCAAAATGGTAAAAGAACTGCGTGACCGTACTGGTCTTGGCATGATGGAATGTAAAAAAGCGTTAGAAGAATCAAACGGTGATGTTGAAGTTGCCATTGATAACCTACGTAAATCTGGTCAAGCTAAAGCAGCTAAAAAAGCGGGTAACATCGCAGCTGACGGCGCTATCATCATCGCTCAAGGCGAAAACAAAGCATTCTTGTTAGAAGTTAACTGCCAGACTGACTTCGTTGCAAAAGATGACAGCTTCACTGCATTTGCAGAAAAAGTTGCTAGCCTTGCGCTAGAAAACAACGTAACTGACGTTGCTGCTATCTCTGAATTGTCTTATGGCGAAGGTCAGACTGTTGAAGAAGCACGTGTATCTCTAGTACAGAAAATCGGTGAAAACATCCAGATTCGCCGTGTTGAAACACTTGAAGGTGCTAACATCGCTGCATACCGTCATGGTCTACGTATCGGTGTAGTGGTATCTTTTGAAGGTGGCGACGCTGACACTGGTAAGAACCTTGCTATGCATATCGCTGCATTCAACCCTGTTGCTGTAGATGACGAAGATGTTGCTGCTGACGTATTGGCACGCGAAAAAGACATCATCGAAGCGAAAGCTCGTGAGTCTGGCAAGCCTGACAACATCGTTGAAAAAATGATCGAAGGTGGCCTACGTAAGTACCTAGACGAAGTAACTTTACTACGTCAGCCATACGTTATGGACAACGACAAGAAAGTTGGCGAAGTCCTAAAAGCTGAAGGCGTAAAAGTACTTGGCTTTAAACGTCTAGAAGTTGGTGAAGGCATCGAGAAAAAGCAAGAAGACTTCGCTGCTGAAGTTGCTGCAACTCAGGCTGCTAACAAGTAAGCACCAAATAGTATTGGATCAGGCTGTGAGTCCTTAATTGTGGCTCACAGTTTGGCTTTATTACTCTTAATGCATCAAAATATGAAGCCTCAAGACATAAAGCATCCAGACATAAAAAAGCCCATTAACGAATTAATGGGCTTTTTTATGTCTGGCTTTTAGATAACTGGCTTAGCGTAAAGCAGCATAGGCTGAGTTGGCATAGCTGGCACTATTCACATTGCTGCTAGTACCATAACTGACATTTTGTAAGCCATTACTTGTACTGGTGCTACTGGTTTGATTGTTAGCACTGATACTCGCACCAAACAGTCCTGCATCGTTCTTATACAAGCTATGATAACGGCTCATCACTCTTTGAACATAGTTACGTGTTTCTTTGAACGGAGGAATGCCACCGTATTTATCGACATTGCCTTCACCTGCATTGTAGCCCGCGACAGCATGTTCGATATTGTTATTGAAGCGGCGCATGAGCCAAGCGATATACTTAGCTGATCCTTCGATATTATCTGCAGGGTTCCAAGGATTGCTGACATTGAAGCGGCGCGCAGTCGCTGGCATCAACTGCATAAGCCCTTGCGCCCCCACTGGTGAGCGTGCGTTTGGATTAAAAGCTGATTCGGTATGCATCATGGCTTTCATTAGGGCAGGGTCCACACCGTTGCGCTCAGCGGACGCACGAATGTAGCTGTCGTAAGAGTTGCGACTTCCGCTGTTGCTAGCGGCACTGCTACCATAGCTATCGCTGCTTCCGTCATACATCTTGGAGTCTTTATAATAAGTTACTTTTACTTTTTTCGTAAACTTATCGAAATTTCCACTAGGATTGACGTTGGTCAACAGTACTTGTCCACCTTTGTCTTTGTAGATATACATATTGCCTGCATTGGCAGCGACAGAAAAGGTCGAAAAAGCTATTGCACTTAGCAAAAGGGGAGATAAGCAGCGAGTCATCAAAGTAGCCGTATTTATCATAGTAAAATCACTTTTTATCGAATAACAGCAAATTATTTTGCCTACATATGCATTGATTTAGGCGCTTAAGCGGTTACTAATTTTGCAGAATTATTTAGCCCACTGTGAGGACAGCAGCTTAGCAATTATCACTTTCAATAAGGAACCACTTGCAATAGATACAAAAAATAATAGTTGCTTACTATAACATATAATAACTTTTTGGCGCATCAGATTGACAAACTAAGTTGTAAAATCAGATTTTCATTGCTAAATAAACTTAGATAAATCAATATACTAACTTTTCTAGGTTGCTTAATGAGCCATTTATAGTGGGTTTTCTACGCTTATGAATTCAGACAAATAAAGTGTCTCAATTTTTTAAGAGATAATAATGACATTTGAATAGTCGAGATGATTTTCAATCTGACGTTAACAGTAGATAAGCCTATTAATGGTTAAGTTCTTAAAAATATAAGAATAGTTTAGGTAGACTTTCAGTGATGACTAGATACCGATAGCACTGATGAAGATAGGCACCCAAACCGCGGTAACCAACCCGTTCACTGCTAAGCCAAATGCTGCATAACGTCCGGCTGTATGACTGATTTGCCATGCCTCTACTGTACCAAACGCGTGAGCTGCTAACCCCAGTGCTAAGCCTTTGGCACGGTCGTCATTGATACCGCGGAACAAAAAGCGCGCGACAGTACCACCTATCAATCCTGAGACGATGATAATTAGGTTAGCCATTGCCAATGGTGCTTTGATTAAATCTGCGACACTCAGACCAATCGGTGTCGTAACAGAGCGGGTAGCGAAAGCCAATAGGGTTTCATGGCTGAGTGAAAATAAGTAAGCCAACGATATAGGCAGTAATGCGCCAACGACACTAGCAATAGCGACAATTAGAGTGAGTTTTTTGATTGGTAAGCCTTTAAAGTTCATCGCCGCCAATGGCACAGCCAAGAGTACCGTGACATATCCCAACAGATGGTCAAATACAGGTTTTGCCGCGCTGTAATAGTTGTTGTAATCCCACTGCAGTATAAATAGGAAAACAAGCACTAGGACAAGTGCGGTAATGACCATCGGTAGCCATGATAATTTACGTGCCAATACACGTGCAATTACGTGTGCTGCTAATGTCAATAATATTGCGGCTAGGGTTGCCATAAATACGCTGTCAAAAGTCATAATATCTCTCCGCAGCTCACGGCTGTCCCTTTTGCTCAGTAGTAGTCGTACTATCAGTATTTGCAGCATGGTTGAGCCAACGATTGGCCAATAATGCTAGTCCCCATAGTGGTATGAGCGTACTAATAATTATTGTTATCATCACACCCAATAGCTCATCTCCTAGAGCAAATAGCAACAAGCCTGCACCAGCAGAAACTGGTAAGAAGGCAAAACCACTATCGACTAGTAACGTATTACTGGCCTGTGTGAGCCAGCTCGGTAACCCCTTGAGTAATCGCCACGCCATCAAGATAACAAACATCGCAACCAAACCGACAATATTGGCCGCTTTTTCGATGCCTGCCATTTGACAGAGAACAACCGCCGTTTCTCGGACAACGATAACCATGGTCAACGTTAGAATTAACGCAAGCCATAGTGGGAGATGGGGAGAGTGAGCAGGCTTCATAAGCAATTCTGGCCAAATCAGATATAAATGGATGGTGTACAAAACAAAATGCGTGATCGCACCAAGAATACAACGTAGAAAATGATGCTATAAATAATGATAGTAGCAATGATTCACTTTTAAAGTATTAACGCTATCTATCAATATTTGTTGAATGTATAACAGGCGATTATATAGAGAGTGGAGCAACTAATAAAGCCTATGCGCCGTGACTCGTCATATCCAAAAAAAATAGACGATATCAATGGATATCGTCTATTCTATTTTAACGTACTATATAAGGGTTTTTGGTCTAACAGTATGAATCAAACGTTCATTCAACTACTGTCGCAAATGACTCACTTTAACAATAGTTCTTATTTTGCAGAAATGATCATTATTTTTCTGAATCAGCTGTTTCTGAGTTTAATGCATCAAACTCATCAAATGCTTTTTCCTCAGCCTCTGTCATAGTTGGCTCTTCAACGTCATCAACCTTCTCAAACTCTTCTAGTACCGGCATCAGTAGTGTTGCTTGTGCAAGCGGCAATACATCGATAGGTTTTAAGTTGGCTTGACCCAGTAGCTGTCTTAGACGGTCACTTGGCAAACGAATCGTCAGACATTCACGACCCGTATCGTCATAGCTTTCTTCTTCAATAACACCCAATTCATATAGAGTGTTTTTGAATTGTCCGGCATCATACGGCAAGGTCAAATCAAACGTCGTCAGTTTACCCGTCAGCAGTTGCTGTACGGCAAGCGTTAGCTCTTCCATGCCGAGGTTCTGTCTAGAAGACACATAGACGCGGTTTGGCTGACCTTCGCTAGCATAGCCGATATGTGCAGGTTCATCAGTCAAGTCAATCTTGTTGTAGACACTGAGCACAGGTACATCGTTATCGATTTCTGCCAATACCTCTTTGACCGCCTGAATCTGCTCGTGCATGTCTTCGCTAGAAGAATCAATGACGTGCAATAACAAATCTGCTTCTAGTGTTTCTTCTAGAGTTGCATGAAAAGACTCAACCAACTCATGCGGCAGATGACGGACAAAACCAACCGTATCGACCAAGACGACACGACCAACTCCCTGCCAGTCTAAACGGCGTAGAGTAGGATCTAGCGTCGCAAATAGTTTGTCAGCAGCGTAGATGTTCTCATCGACCAAACGATTGAACAAAGTAGATTTGCCCGCATTGGTATAGCCGACCAGTGAGATGGTCGGTACGTCTGATTTTTGGCGACGGGCACGACCTTGCGCACGGGTCTGGCGAACTTTTTCTAGTTTGCTCTTTAGCTGATTGACGCGAGTCTGTAATAGACGACGATCGGTCTCAAGCTGGGTTTCACCAGGTCCACGCAGACCAATACCACCTTTTTGACGTTCCAAATGCGTCCAACCACGTACCAGACGTGTTGATAGATGGTTAAGCTGAGCCAGCTCTACTTGCAACTTACCCTCATAGGTACGGGCACGCTGCGCAAAAATATCCAAAATTAAACCAGTACGATCCAACACGCGGCACTTCACTAACGCTTCGATATTACGCTCTTGTGATGGCGACAAGCTATGGTTGAACAATACGATGTCTGCTTCGTGTTCGCGTACTAGTTCTGCGATTTCTTCTGCTTTTCCGCTACCAACGAAGTATTTGGCGTCAGGGCGTGAGCGTGATCCAGTGACTAATGCCAAACGATCGGCACCTGCTGAATCAGCCAACAGCTCAAACTCACTAAGATCATCAGGATCTTGAATTTGGCGGATGTCTAAATGTACTAAAATGGCGCGTTCGCCACCTTCATGTCTTTCAAAATAATCCAAAGAGTATCACCTATTTAATAAAGTAAATGTCTCGCTATTATCAGCTCAAGAAGCTTTGACGTAGCGTTCATATGATTATCTATATATGGTCTTATCACTTGATATTAAAGCGTATTAGCATAATTAGCGATGGTTTTATGTTACAGCGTTTGCTGCGGATAATTTTTTATAAATCTGCTTTATTACCCGTTTGTATAAAAGTCGGCACTCACTGAGTGAACAAGCTATCACTGAGTGTGCTAACTTTGTTATACTGAGCTCGTTTTTTGACTATTAAACACCCGTTATTTAATCATGAGGGCGAAGATGAGCCAAGCTAAATCAAGCTTTTCACTCAGACGACAGTTAAGCCGAGGCCGCCAGGTTGCTGGTATGACCACGACCATGGTCGGTGGCATACGCGCGGCAAAGCGTATTGGTGCCTTTAAGCAGCCACCACGCGAAACCCTACCACGCTATATCCAGACATTCTGCCGTAAGATGGCAGGCTCTTTTGGGGTTAAAGTAGTAGAAGTGGAACCTGTAGAGCAGTTCCATGGCTTATGGGTATCGAATCACGTGTCATGGATGGATATCCCTGTCGTTGGTACTGTGAGCCCAGCGTTCTTTTTATCAAAGGCTGAAATCGGTGAATGGCCTGTATTTGGCAAACTTGCCCATGCCGCAGGGACGCTTTTCATCGAGCGTGGCTCCGGTGATGCAAGCTCAGTATCGGCGCAGATTGCTGACTTTTTAGCCAAAGGTTTTTCGATTATTTTCTTTCCTGAGGCGACCACTACCAGTGGTAAAAAAGTAAAGCGCATTCATGGAACATTACTGCAAGCAGCCATTGATGCTGATGTGCCTATCAGACCGATTATCATCGCTTATGTCAATAAAGATGGCACACTAAGCGACGCATTGCCATACTATGGTAAGCTTACGATGAAAGAAAGCATGAAAAAAGTGCTCGATAGCAAAAACGTGACTGCTTATGTATTGCCACTTGCGCCTATAGATCCAGAAGGTCGTAACAAAAGCGAGCTGACCAATTTATTGCAAGCACGCATGAACGAAGGATTGGCTGAGCTGCACTCAAGAGTCCTTAGCGCACCAGTTGAAGACTGATTATTTACAGTTGAACTAGTTAGAGTTGAGCTAGTGTAGCTAATCTCAGCCAGTCAGTAAAAGGGCGCAAATCGAAACGATTTGCGCCCTTTTTTATAAGAGATTTAATAGAGCACGCATACTTTCATTTATTCAGCAGGCTCTATTAAGCTTTACTCTCTGTAAAAGACCAACTATGGCGATGGATTGGGCTGCTGTGTATGCACCGCTTCAATCGCTTCTAATACATCTGCTGTTAGCTCCACATTGACACTATCGATGTTTGATTTGAGTTGCTCGGTCGTCGTTGCCCCAATAATGTTGCTAGTGACAAAGTGACGAGAGTTTACAAAAGCCAATGACATCTGCGCCATGTCTAAACCTGCATCAGCAGCTATCTTAGCATATTGTTCAGTGGCTGATTTGGCTTGCTCGTTCACATAACGACCAAAACGATCATACATGGTCAAACGTGCGCCAGTTGGACGTTTACCATCAAGGTATTTGCCAGACAATACACCAAAACCAAGCGGTGAATATGCAAGTAGACCAACGTTTTCACGATGGGCAATCTCTGCCATACCGACTTCGTATAAACGGTTCAACAGGCTATATGGGTTTTGCACGGTAAGTGGTGGAATTAGGCCATTCTTATCTGCTTCCCATAGATAGCGCATCAGTCCCCACGCGGTATCATTCGATAGACCATAAGCACGAATACGACCTTTTTTGATCTCATCATTTAAGGCCTGAATAGTCTCTAAAAATGGGGTTAAATCGTCTAATGACTGTGCCGCCATCTCTTCATCATAGCCGCGCTGACCAAAGAAGTTGGCTTGACGCTCTGGCCAATGCAGCTGATAGATATCAATATAGTCTGTTTGTAGACGTTCCAAATTACCATCGATAGCGCTGCTGATATGCTCGGCGTTAAAGCGCGTTTGTCCATCACGCAAAAAGTTCATTGGTGATATTTTGCTGGCAAGAATGACTTTGTCACGTTGTTTGGTCTTGTTAAACCAAGTGCCCATAAAGCGTTCAGTATCGCCTTGTTTGTCTTTATCTGGTGGTGACGGGTACATCTCGGCGGTATCCCAAAAGTTCACACCTTCACTGAGTGCCATGTCCATTTGCTCATGTGCTTCGGACTCAGTATTTTGCTGTCCCCATGTCATCGTGCCTAGACAGATTTTAGATACTTTTTCATCGAGTTGCGGTAACGTTTGATACTGCATATAAGTCTCCCTTTTGATTTTTTTTCATCGATATTAATTTTTATCGTCGCGAGCTTTTATCTTAGTTAATGTCTAACGAGTTTTTGATAGTTTTTAAATGACTACATTAACTTAATGCCTGTGACACCGGGCGGTGTGACTTTAAAGATTTTTACTTTGAATAATACGTCTTGTCCTGCCAGTGGGTGGTTAAAGTCTACTTCGACTTGGTCTTCATCGATGGCACTAATCGTACCGGGCAAGGTGTTTTTACCTTTGTCTTCGAACTCAACCATCATGCCAATTTCTGGATTGTCAGCGACTAGCGCAAACTGAGTACGGCTAAAATGTTGGATGTTTTCAGGATTCCACTCACCAAATGCTTGCTCTGGCTCAAGGTGTGCGGTGCGAGTATCACCGGCGCGTAGATTCATCAGTACTTGCTCAAAGCCAGGTAACAAGCTCTCATCACCAATGGTCAAAGACACAGGTGCATCACGATTAAAAGTTGAGTCGATGATGGTGCCGTTTTCTAGTGAAACTTCAAAGTGCAGCTTAACGAGGCTACCATGAGCGATACGAGTGTCTTCGTTTGGATTAATAAATTGAGATTGAGTCATAATAAAAAGCCATCGGTTGCTAGAATAAAAGAATAGAAAATAATGAGTTTGATTGCAGTCTTTTTAATTGCCGTATTATCGTGTAAGAAATAATAAGCCATCTAAGGCCAGATGTAAGCGTCAATAATGTAACGCAGATGGTGTACTATAATTGGCAATTCTAAAAGATATGAGGTGTCGGTAGTGAATAAACAACAAGGCACTGTCAAAAAATGGCAGGATGATAAAGGGTTTGGCTTTATTGAAACTGAAGCAGGCGAGTCTGTCTTCTTTCATATAAGTGAGTTTAAGGCTCAGCGCCGTCCTGATATCGGTGAGGCAGTGGTCTTTAGCATTGGACAAGATGCGGAGGGACGCAAGCGAGCCACGCAAGTACAAGAACTTGGGTTCGTAAAACAAAAAATGGCACAAAAAAATCAGCAGATCCGTCATCGCAATCAGAAACGTAGCCATCAGGCAGAGTTTGAAGCAGGTCAAAAGAAACGTTCGTTTCTTGGACTGGCTTTTTATGGCGTTTTAGTTTTATTAGCAGCGACAGATAAACTGAGCTGGCTAGTGGTCGGCTGGTACGTCGTGCTAGGGATTATTACTTATGGCATGTATGCCAAAGACAAAGCTGCTGCGCAAAGTGGCGACTGGCGTACGCCTGAGTCTACATTACATATACTAAGCGCGCTTGGCGGTTGGGTAGGTGCGCTATTGGCTCAGACGTATCTGCGTCACAAATCACAAAAACCCGAGTTTCGAGTGACTTATTATTTGACCGTTGTCATCAATATGGCAGGGCTATTGTTTTTATTGGCAGGTGGTGGCTTAGAGACTGTCACTGATTTATTAACAGAGTATCTATAACTATATTATAGATACTGCTATGGTTGGTGACATCAATGTTTATATAAAAAATTGTTTTTAATAGCAGATAAAAAAAGGTGGGTTACGACTGCGTAACCCACCTTTTCAATTTATAAATTGAACTATTATCTCTAGCTATAGACGGTTATGAACGTGACATTTCACGCTTCTTTTCCAAAAACAGCATGTCAATGACAATCAATAATACACCGATAGAAATACCAATATCCGCGATATTAAAAATCGGATAATGCCAAACATCAGCATAATGCACATGGATAAAATCAATCACATGACCATGCAACAAGCGGTCGATTAAATTACCAACTGCACCGCCCAATACTAAGGCTAGGCCGAAAGATAACAGTTTGGCTTTGCGTGGTGCTTTAATCAGATAGATGATTAGAAATAGCGACATTAGTAAAGCCAGTCCTGAAAAAAACCACTTCTGCCAACCGCCAGCATCTGCCAAAAAGCTA
This sequence comes from Psychrobacter sp. NPDC078409, assembly GCF_050268505.1. Lineage (NCBI taxonomy): Bacteria > Pseudomonadati > Pseudomonadota > Gammaproteobacteria > Moraxellales > Moraxellaceae > Psychrobacter > Psychrobacter sp. NPDC078409. The sequence goes on along the minus strand of NZ_JBNNGW010000003.1, from coordinate 30,251 downwards.
AATGCCGCGCCGTAGTTATAAGCCAATGTCCAATTGAGAAATGGCTCAATCACCGGCACTGGATCATGAAAGGTCAGTTTGGTTTCTGCCAGCCATTTAGTCCACTGATCGATAATGACAACAACCAATGCCAATATATACCATACAAAAGCACGACTGCCATTGGCCACCAGCTTTGGTGTCCTATTTGTTGACTTGGTCAGGCGACTTCTAGGTGTAGTCGAGCTACCTGTGGTTGCATGAGCAGGCTTAGGCGAATGGTCAACCTCAACCTGCGAGTCGTGCTGGCTTTCAGGTGAGTCTGTTGGGTTAGGCATAGTGACGTACCTCGCCATCGCCACTGACATTGGTCACGCAGCGCGCGCATAGTTCAGGGTGTGCGCTATCTGTACCGATGTCATCACGAATGTGCCAGCAGCGTACGCACTTAGTACCAGTAGCCGCGCTTACTTGTACCACTAAATCTACAGCATCTTCGGTATTGGTGTCGGTCGCTTCTGCTGTCTGTGTAATGCTATCAGCAGGTGCTTCGCTCATTGGCTTTAGTGCAGCGTTACTAGTAATTAGTACAAAACGAAGTTCTTCATCAAGCTTGGCTAAGCTCTCATACATTGCACCGTCAGCGTATAGATTTACGTCAGCAGACAAGTTGGCATTGATGATTTTTTCGCCACGTGCAGTTTCGATATGTTTGTTCACCATGTCTTTTGCGAACATGATGCGCTGCCAGTCATCGTTGCTGATAGCACTTAGCTCAAACGCTGGGAACTCATACCACTCTTGAGTGAATACATAGCCGCCTTTATCTGCATCACGTTGGTTCAGTACTTCCCATGCCTCTTGCGCCGTGAATGACAAGATTGGGGTAATCCAGCGAATCAGCGCATGAGTGATATGGTAGATAGCCGTCTGTGCAGAACGACGAGGCTGTCCATCCGCCTGCGTGGTGTACTGGCGATCCTTGATAATATCTAGATAGAAGCTACCCAAATCTTGCGAGCAAAACGCCGTCACGTGCTGAGTGACTTGGTGAAAGTCCATCGCATCATAAGCGCTAATGATTTGCGCTTGGACGGTTTGTGCGCGCTCAATGATGAATTTATCAAGGCTAACCAATTCATTGATATCAATGCTGTCGGTAGCTGGATTGAAGTCATCGGTATTGGCAAGCAAGAAACGTAAGGTGTTACGGATACGGCGATACATATCGATCGCACCTTTAAAGACCGTCTTACCTGCGCTCATCTCATAACGATAGTCACTTGAAGCAATCCATAGACGCAGCATGTCTGCACCTGTCTTATTGATTTCTTCTTGTGGGGTGATGATATTGCCAAGTGACTTACTCATCTTGCGACCATTTTCATCAACGACAAAGCCATGGGTCAGTACTTGCTTAAACGGTGGGCGCTCATACATCGCTTCTGACGTTAGCAGTGACGTCTGGAACCAACCACGATGCTGGTCAGAACCTTCTAAATACATATCAGCTGGATTGGTCAACTCTTCACGTTGATCAAGTACCGCAAAATGCGTCGTGCCTGAGTCAAACCAAACGTCCAATGTGTCAGTTGCTTTGTCATAGTCAGCGGCTTCACTACCTAAGAAGTCTTCACAGCTAGCATCAAACCACGCTTCTACGCCGCCTTCATTGATTTTTTGCGCCGCAGTTTCCATCAGCTCAAGCGTGTTTGGATGCAGCTCGCCGGTTTCTTTGTGCGTAAAGAAGGTAATCGGCACGCCCCACGTACGCTGACGCGAGATACACCAATCAGGACGACCCGTCATCATTGATTCGATACGGTTTTGTCCCCACGCTGGCGTCCAACTTACTGATGGAATATCAGCAAGCGCGCGAGCACGTAAGCCTTTGGTTTCCATGTTGATAAACCACTGAGGCGTAGCACGGAAAATGATTGGTGACTTATGACGCCAGCAATGCGGATAGCTATGCTCAATTTTGGTATGGCTAATTAGATGGCCATTGTCATGTAGGGCAGCGATGATTTTTGGATTTGCTTTATAGATGTGCTCGCCGGCAAATACAGCAGCGCTATCTAAATAAACGCCCGTACCGCTTACTGGGTTTTCCACTGGTAAGTTGTATTTTAGACCAACGATATAATCGTCTAAACCGTGACCAGGTGCGGTATGTACCAGACCAGTACCACTATCAGTAGTCACATGGTCGCCCAAAATGAGCGGTACTTGACGGTCTGCAATCAGTGGATGTTGTGCATGTAAGCCTTCAAGCTCGCTACCTGATACAGTTGCTAGGATGCCGTTATTTTCTAATTTAAGTTCACTTAACGCAGTTTCTACAAGATCCGCTGCGAGTAGTAGGTTGCCTTTTTCAGTAGCGACCACGCTATAGTTATGCTCAGGATGTACTGAGATAGCTTGGTTGGCAGGTAGTGTCCATGGCGTGGTAGTCCAAATAACAGCAGCGATATTGCCCGCTATTTCAGCCAATGCAGCTACTTTGTCCGTACCGAGCACATCAAAGCTGACATAGATCGCGTCAGAGACTTTGTCTTGATATTCTACTTCTGCTTCTGCTAGGGCAGAGCTACAGTCCAAGCACCAGTTGACCGGCTTCATACCGCGAGTCACATGACCATTGTCATAGATTTTGGCAAGCGCAAGTACGATGTTGGCTTCTTGATGGAAGTTCATGGTCAGATAAGGGTTGTCCCAATCACCAAACACACCTAGACGCTTGAAGTCTGCTTTTTGCAATTCAATTTGAGTACTCGCATATTCGCGGCATAGACCACGGAATTCGGTCGCAGAAACTTTTTGACCAACTTTACCGACCTTGGCTTCGACTTTTTGTTCGATTGGCAGACCATGACAATCCCAACCAGGGACATAAGGCGCATCAAATCCTGACAAGGTTTTTGATTTTACAATAATGTCTTTTAGTACTTTATTGACTGCGTGACCCAAGTGAATCTGACCGTTGGCGTATGGAGGGCCATCGTGCAAAATATATTTGGTTGCACCAGCACGCGCCTGACGAATTTTACCGTACACGTCATCTGCTTCCCAAGCCGCAAGCCAATCTGGCTCGCGTTTAGCAAGGTTTGCGCGCATCGCAAATGGCGTATCCGCAAGGTTCAGCGTGTCTTTGTAATCTTGGCTTGGTGTGTCAGTGCTTTTATCAGTCATAGAAGGTATCTTTTTAAAAGGTAGGTTTGTGTGTCGGTTCAAAACCGGATACAAGGCTCGATGTTCAATGTAGTTCAATATAGTACTGAAGGTTACACGGTATTGATAATGCTTAATTACGAATAGTAGGTATATTGCTCATCATAGTCGGTTTATCAACCATCATGTCAATAAATACCCATTGTCGCTCATTAGTCGGTAAATAGTTACGTCAATAATAAATGGTAACGAGACGATTGCAACATAAAATATGCTAGTAAAAATAATTCAAAAAAAGATTTAGATCGGCAGCTATTATATGACAAAAAGGGTAGGGTAAAAAGAGCTGTGCGAGGTCAGTCCAATTTTGTCCAATATCAATCGTTTATCTGTGTTGTATATCCTCAGCACGGACGTAGCTATAATCTCCTTACATAATGATTTATTGAAACATAAAGTACGACTCAAGTGCTAAAAAACAGATGCTAACCATAAGCGCAGTTTCAATGACCATAATGGCTGAATCCCTGTTAGCCCCTGTATCATCTCGCCATTTTCTAATACCACATAAGATGGTGTGACTTGTCCTTGCCAATCTGCAAAGATATTGCCTTGTTGATCATTTATGGTGGTGAAATCAAACTGATGCTGATCGAGATAGCTGCGTAATTCCTGATTTGAGCCTGACTGTACGGCAACAGTGACCACGGGATAATTATCTGCTGCTAGTTTACTGATGGTGGGCGAGGTAAAGCTGCAGACTGAACACCACGTACCCCAGAAATATACCAATGTAGGCTGCTCATGACTCATCGCTGCTAGGTCGATAGTTTGTCCTTGGTAATCGGTCAGTTGCAACTGAGGGTTGGCAGGCATGACAGGCTGTCGCCACCAATTGACCACGCTATAGATCACGACAAACATGAGACCGTATAGCATTATCGTTTTAAGTATCGAAATTATCTTCGGCTTCGGCTGCTTCTTTGGCTTTACTTCTGTTTGCTTAATATCAGTCGTCATGACATCCGCTTTTTAGTTTGCATACTTTTTTCAGTTATTTTCAAATGATGGCCTATCGTCACTACTTATCTTATCGTGATTGCCCATATGATCATTGCACAAAGAGTAGACAGTAGATAAAAATAAACGGCTGAAAATCAGCCGTGTTATTTATAAAGTCTACTATAAGTGTGTGACGTCAACCGACCATAACTAACTACAATTAACTACGGCTTTTGCGCTCGGTTTTGTAATGGATCACCAATCAGTACGCTGCCTGAATTTTCACGGCGCTGCTCATCACTCAATTTGCTTGCTGGCACTTTGGCTTTGCGCTTCCACTTTAAGCTGAACAAATCATCACGGCGGTCGATTAAGTTATGCACTGAGCCTTCATGACGAACGTGAGTCAGCTTGTCCAAGTTTACATCAGAAAAGAATACCATCTCAGTGTTGGCAGTGGTCTCTGCCATAATCGCATCATGCGGGAACGCAAAGTCCGACGGTGAAAAAATCGACGACTGAGCATACTGAATATCTAAGCTCTCAACTTGCGGTAAGTTACCGACTGAACCACAAATCATCACATAGCATTCGTTTTCGATAGCACGGGCTTGTGCACAGTGGCGGACACGTAGATATCCGTTTTTGGTATCAGTCCAGAAGGGCACAAACAAGATATCCATGTCATCAAGTGCCATGAGACGTGCAAGCTCAGGGAACTCAACATCGTAGCAGACCAAGATGCCGATACGACCCGCATCCGTGTCGAATACTTTGACTTCATCGCCACCTTCGATTACCCAAGCGCTACGCTCATGCGGAGTAATATGAATTTTGCGTTGCTCTTCAACCGTACCATCACGGCGGCACAGATAGCTGACGTTGTATAAGGTATCGTCTTCGTCTAGTAACGGCATTGAACCGGTAATGACGTTGACGTTATAACTGACGGCTAAATGCGAGATTTCATTTTTGAACCACTCGGTATAGCCAGCCAAAAATCGAATGGCAATATTTTGATCGGTTTCTTCGCATAGACCCATCAATGGCGCATTGAAAAACTCAGGTAAGCAGGCAAAGTCCGAGTTGTAGTCAGCCATGATATCGACAAAGAACTCAACCTGTTGCAATAATTCTTCAGGTGATTCGACTTCACGCATCTGCCACTGAATACCACCAATACGCACTTCAGATTTGCGAGTATTAGGCTTATAGTCTTTAGGCTCGTAGTAGATATTTGCCCACTCAAGTAAGGTAGCAAAGCCTTTTGATTGTTTGTCATCTGGCAGATAAGCGGTCAAAATACGTTTAACGATAAAGCCATTAGATAGCTGAAAAGACAGCGCTGAATCGTGAATTTCACGGCTTTCAACGGCATCAATATATTCGCCTGGAGTCAGATCTTTATGGTTATGATAATTAGGTATGCGTCCGCCAGCTAAGATAGCGCGGAAATTCAACTGTCGGCATAGCTCCTTGCGTGCATCATACAGACGACGACCGAGACGGTAGCCGCGATAATCAGGGTCAATGAGTGCATCCAAACCATAAATGGCATCACCTTCTGGATTGTCTCTAATGATTTCTTTTTGCCCAATCAAATCGTCATAAGTGTGCGGGTTTGAAAACTTGGCATAGTCAACGCGCATGGAGAGCACGATACCAATCAGCTGATCATGATCAAACAAGGCAATCTGACCTTCCGGAAAAGCGTCAATCAAAGTATGAATGGTTGTCTTTGACCAAGCGCCACCCAAGTTTACATAGACACGATCCATCAATGCTTTTAATTGTGGATAATCTTTTTTCTTAATCTCAGCAATCGTGAGGTGAAAATCATCTAGTTTTTCCATCTTACTCATAAGTTTCCTGTTTTAAATAGCTATTGAATGTAGTGGTATCACATAATGGTGTCATGGCACATTGATGTACCGATTTTTGTGCAAAAAAGTAATAAAAACATTCCAATAGGAAGATATTGTCGTTACAATAATTTATTGCCGTATTTACAATAGGTTATGTTGATATCTTAGACTGTTTTACTCATTATGTTTGGTGCTTGTTTCGACTAACGTAGAGGGCTAAAGGATAGCGACTGCCACAATCTACATCACTCTATACCTATAGGGTTTGTAAACATCGATAAGCGCACAACTCTGCACTATCATTGTACCTACGACTGTCTTGCTATTTATTATCTCAATATAGAATCTAAATAATATCTATCAGCACCTTTTGTTTTGCTTGTTATCATAGCAAGCTGTAACGGTAATAACAGTCTCACGTAGTAAATATTTGCTACGTTTTTGTGAGTCAATTTTTTGGTTCAACTCAGGCATAGTATTGTGTTGCTTGTTTCGTTTAGCCGTATCTCATCGGCTTCTTAGGATTATTTTATTATGCCTTTAAATCATACCAATAGAATCATGAAGTGGGATGACATAGATGACTCCGCTTTGGTTCAGTTGGTTTATGTCAGTACGCTGACTCTTGGCTCGCGTTTGAGCACCTCCATCTTTGATGAAGTAGAAGGCCACGCACGTAACTACAATCAGCAGCATAACATCACAGGCACGCTATGCTACGGTAATGGTCACTTCTTGCAATGTATTGAAGGCAAAAAATCAGACGTATTTGCTTTGCAAGAGCGTATCTTTGTAGATAGTCGTCATAAAAATGTAGAAGTGTTGCTATTACAAGTCATCAATCATCGCAGCTTTGCCGACTGGCGTATGCGCTTGCTGTTTTTAGAGCGTTGGTTATGGTCTCCCGCGACCAAGAAACAGGCTGTACAACTATCTCCGTTTTTACCATTTGCGCCGCACGGCTGGTCATCTGATCGGACTGAGCAGTTTTTGCAAATTATCAAAACTTTCGATAGTCCACCTCATATTAAGGCGGCAGGTATTACTTATAATGCATTGGGTAATATGGTACGTCATATCGCGGCACCGCATCAGGCGTTTCTGATTATTCAAGGGTTTTTGAGCATATTACTGGTCGTTGCGCTGATACTGTTATATTTATAAATCGTAGTTTTTGCGAATTATAAAGCAATAAAAAAGACGCTAGCCTTTCGGTTTAGCGTCTTTTTTGGGTTAAGCGTTTGGAGTGCTCATCACATATCAAAAATTTTACCACGGTTCATAATGTTGTTTGGATCGAATACTTTTTTGACTTCCTTTAGGTACTCAATCTCAGTCTCACTACGGCTATAGTGCAGATACGGCTTCTTCGTCATACCAACCCCATGCTCAGCAGACACTGAACCCCCATATTTTTGTACCGTCTCAAATACATACTTATTGACAACCTGACACTCAGCAAAGAAATCATCTTTGCTCATGTTCTCAGGTTTTAAGATATTCAGATGCAAATTACCATCGCCGATATGACCGAACCAACAAACTTCAAAGTCAGGATAGTTACTGCTGACAATGTGATCAATCTCTTCGATAAAGGTCGGTACGTGGCTTATTAGCACCGATACATCGTTTTTGTAAGGGGTAAAGACTGAGATGGTTTCTGAGATATACTCACGTAGCTTCCACAGTTCTGCCGCTTGTGTGAGATTTTGGCTCATAACCCCATCGACGACCCAACCTTGCTCCATACAATGCTCAAATATGGCCATCGCTTTGTCCATGATTGGCTCATAAGGCGCTTCAAACTCTAATAGCGTATAAAACTTGGTACGTGATTCAAACGGCTCTTGTACTTGACCATGTGCCATCAGCTTATCAATGGCTACATCGTCAAAGAATTCAAAAGCGGTCAAATCAATTTGTGCTTGAAAGGCAGAGAGTACGTTCATGACGTCATTGAAGCTGTCCATGCCAAGCACCATGACGTTTAAATCTTGTGGCTGACGCTCAAGCTTGATTTGCGCATGAGTGACAAGGCCAAGCGTGCCTTCACTACCGATGAATAGTTGGCGCAGGTCATAACCGGTGGCGTTCTTTACCATGCCGCGATTCAGCTGCAAGATATCGCCTTTACCTGTGACAACAGTCAGACCCATGATCCATTGACGAGTCATGCCATAGCGAATGACTTTGATACCGCCAGCATTGGTGCCGATGTTACCACCCATTTGACTAGAGCCTGCTGAGGCAAAGTCGACAGGATAGTACAGGTCTTTTGATTCTGCGAACTGTTGCAGCTGTTCGGTAATGACGCCGGCTTCAATCTCGACGATACGGTCGGCTGGATAAAACTGGCCAATCTGATTCATTTTATCCATACTAACGACGATTTCGCCATTGGCGGCAACTGCGCCTGCAGAGAGTCCAGTACGACCACCACTAGGGGTAAGGACGACATTGTGCTCATTAGCAAGCAGGACAATCGCTTGAACTTGCTCAGTAGTCTTTGGAAAGACGATGGCTGCTGCTGCGGGGGCGAAGTGCTTGGTCCAGTCTTTGCCCCAGTGCTCTAAGCTTTCGGCATCGGTCTTTATTTGGCTGGGATCGAATTGATGAGTGTCAGTCAGCGTGCTTAGGATCGTTTGCACAGCGTTGGTATGGGCTTGGGAGGTGGACTGTTCGGTAGTTAGCGTCATGGTCAAATCTCAATATTAGCGTAAGCACGATGTTGGGACTGTTTATTATATAGCGAAATGACTATAAATTCAGTGAGGAGTCGGCTTGTGATGGCAATAAGTGGGTGATAGTTTTTAAATAGAAAAGGAGACAAACAATAAAAAGTGGTTTGTTTGATTTCAAACCGAATGATTCACTATAGCATAAAAATTTTTCAGGCTTGATAATCAATAATTCATCTAATCTGCTAACATCGGCGTCAAATTTTGTGTAAGATATCGGGACTGTTTTCGTTTCATCCATCACAGATTATCTAACAGTTAATCTTATAAAACAATTATAGGACAGTTCTCATATGGCGTTATCACTACAAAAAGACAAAATCCGGTTTTTATTGCTTGAAGGTCTACATGACAATGCCCTAAAAGTATTGGAAGGCGCTGGTTATCACAACATCGAGAATATCAGTCACGCCTTAGATCAAGACGAGCTGATTGAAAAGATCAAAGATGCTCACTTTATCGGTATTCGTTCGCGCACTCAGTTGACGCGTGAAGTACTTGAGCACGCACACAAGCTTATCGGCATTGGTTGCTTTTGTATTGGTACCAACCAAGTAGATTTAGATGCCGCTCGTGATCTTGGTATCCCTGTTTTTAACGCGCCATTTTCGAACACTCGTTCGGTAGCTGAGCTAGTATTGGCAGAAGCCATTATGCTGTATCGCGGTATTCCTGAAAAGAATGCAACTGTACATCGCGGTGGCTGGGGCAAGTCTGCAACCAACTCACACGAAGTACGTGGCAAGACTATCGGTATCGTCGGTTATGGCTCTATCGGCTCGCAGCTGTCTGTCTTGGCAGAAAGCTTCGGTATGAAAGTCATTTATCATGATGCTGTGACCAAGTTGCCACTAGGCAACGCGGTACAGGTTGGTAGTCTAGAAGAGCTACTATCAACGGCTGACATCGTAACATTGCATGTACCTGATGTACCAAGCACTCGCTATATGATGAAAGCTGAGCAGTTCGCTCAGATGAAAGAAGGCAGCTACTTTATCAATGCGGCTCGCGGTACGTGCGTCGAGATTGATGATCTGGCGGATGCGCTTGAGTCTGGTAGAATCTTGGGCGCGGCTATTGATGTGTTCCCAAAAGAGCCAAAGTCAGCTGACGAAGAGTTTGAGTCACCACTACGTAAGTTTGATAATGTGATTTTGACGCCGCATATCGGTGGTTCAACACAAGAAGCACAGGCCAATATCGGACTGGAAGTAGCCGATAAGTTTGTTAGATACTCTGATCAAGGTGATACGGCGACGGCTGTGAACTTCCCAGAAGTTTCTATCCCGTTCAAAGAAAACTCGCATCGTCTACTACACATTCACAAAAACGTGCCAGGCGTACTGTCTCAGATTAACCGTTTGTTTGCTGAAGCTGGCATTAACATCCTAGCGCAGAGCCTGATGACAGAAGGTGATGTTGGTTATCTAGTAATGGATGTCGATTATAACGATTCGACTGCGGCACTCGATCAATTAAAAGATGTAGAAGAGACTATCCGCGTACGTATTCTGTTTTAATTGGTACGAATAGCTGATATAAAAAAGAGAGGCCCTATTCATTAGAGCCTCTCTTTTTTTGCTTCTTTTTTATTGTACTAATGACAAGCTTAGTTTGCTTTAGCGTTGTTTGCAGTTTCTGCTTGCAGACGAGCTTCCGTCTTAGCAGCTTTACGTTTTTCGATTACATCCATCACGTCGCTACCAATATGGGCTTCACCACGCTTCTTGGCTAGCTGCATTTGGTGCTCACGCTCACGGAAACGGGCTTTTTGCTCGTCGGTCGCTTTGTCGATACAGTGTGGGCATGACTCACCTTTGATATAGGCAGGGCTTTGCATCTCATCGACAGTGATAGGCATACGGCAAGCAAAACATTGCTCGTAGCTGCCTTTCTCTAAGTTATGGTTGACCGAAACTCGATTATCAAAAACAAAGCAGTCACCTTGCCACATAGAATCACTGGCAGGGACTTCTTCGAGGTATTTTAGGATGCCGCCTTCTAAATGATAGACCTCTTCAAACCCTTGCTCACGTAAATAGGCAGTAGATTTTTCGCAGCGGATACCACCTGTACAGAACATCGCAACTTTTTTATGCTTGGTTGGATCAAGCTCTTTTGAAACGTATTCTGGAAACTCGCGGAACGTTTCAGTGTTCGGATTGACTGCGTTTTGGAAAGTACCAATTTGCACTTCATAGTCGTTACGCGTGTCGATTAAGGTGACTTCAGGATCTGAGATCAACGCATTCCATTCGCTTGGTTTTACATAGCGACCAACGGATTCCAATGGGTCGATATTCTCGACACCCATAGTGACGATTTCTTTTTTTAGCTTCACCTTAGTACGATAAAAAGGCTGTGCGTCAGTATAGGACTCTTTAAAGGTAAACGTACCAATTGCCTCGATACTACGCAGGTAGTCAAGAACAGTATCGATAGCTTGACGCGTACCAGAAATCGTACCGTTAATGCCTTCGCTTGCAAGTAACAACGTACCTTTCACATCGTGATCGAGCATAGTGTTTAGTATGGGCTCACGATACTGTTCAAAATCAGCAAAGCGCGTGAACTTATATAGTGCAGCGACAACGATATTATTAGTCACACTATCGTATACAGGGGCTGAATTATTATCAGTTATCGCGGTTTCTTTGATATTACTATCTTGAGAGGTGCTCATGTCTTTCTCCTGCTGGCTAGGTCGCAAACCTAGTGCGTTGGTAATAAAAAAATAGATAGGTATATAACATTATCTCAATTGTGGAATTGACTAATGCGCGCGTAGTGTAGCAAATTTTTCTAGAGTTTTGAATAGCTTGTAATGTTTGGATTCTTGTTATAGAAAACGTTCGACCACTGATGAATATGATAAAAAACAAAAAAGCCCAGTAAAATACTGAGCTTTTTTTATATTCAATTCGTAATACGAAAACTAGATACTATTTACTCTGGAACCAAGTATCTGCTTTGCTACGAGCACTGGCGATATCATCACTTGATAAGTTTAATGCCAACTGACCAATTTTACCGCGTGCTTTGTTACGAACTTTTTCGTCTAGCATGCCATCACGGGCAGCTAAGTCATACCATTTATAGGCATCAACCAGGTTTTTTTGCTTTTCATCTAATAGCGCAAGCGTGTAACTGGCACGGTTATCGCCACGCATTGCAGCTTTTTCTAACCACAGACGGGCTTGTTGCAGGTTAGGCTGTACGCCTTCGCCACGCAAATACATAATAGCAAGATTCAACTGAGCAGGAGCAACGCCTTGCTGAGCGGCTTTGGTATACCACTGGATTGCTTGTTGGGTATTTTGCGCAATACCTTCACCTTTTTGCAAACGCTTGGCCAGATAAAACTGAGCGTGATCGTTACCTTGAGCGGCACGACTAGACAACTCGCTTACAGGCATCAGTTCAAAACGTGAGGTATCAAGCGGTACGTTTGATATTAACTCAGCATTGGCTAAACCAGCACAAGAAAATAATGCAGTAAACAACGCAGCTTTTAATAATTTCATAGCAGCTCCAAAATTAGGCAGTTAATAAGCAAAAAGAATTGTACCGCTAAACATTGTCTCGCTAAAGACAGTTAGACGGCGATAACAATTAGGTGAAATCTTGCGATATGAACTTACCTAATCATTAGCAAAAGGGGGTTGTCATCTCTAAATCAGAGATTTCACCCTAACTGATTAGACAAACGGTCGTAATAGTGGGGTGGCTGACAATATTTTGCTAGCTTAACACCCAAACTTACGAAACTCAAATACTAATTACAAGGTCTCATAGACGTTTGTACTTGATTGTCCTTAACAAAATCAGACAGTTACTAAAAAATTATATTAAGTTAACAATCTATTAAGGTTGATACTAGCTCGTAAAGCACTGTTCAGCACTATATAAAATACAAAGATAGCTGATGGTTTAGTGCCTATTTCTTGGTCACTCGGTAGATAGCGACGTCTGCTAATAAGTTAGGGGCTTGTCTTATTAAAGCCTTCATCAAAGGTGTATGACCTTTTTCAGAATCGCTAACCGCAAAACGATTAATAATATGAATATCATGCTGCGCACATAACAGCTCAAAATCTTTAAAGGTACATAGATGAATGTTTGGCGTGTTGTACCATTCGTAAGGCAGCGCTTCAGAAACGGGCATCATACCTTTAAGCCCTAAATGGATACGGTTTTGCCAATGCGCAAAGTTAGGGAAGGTGATAACTGCTTCACGGGCGACTCTCAGCATATCAAGCAACAACTCGTCAGGTGCTTTTACTGCTTGTAGGGCACGTGCCATGACGACCGTATCAAAGCTGTTATCAGCAAAGCGCGCTAGACCATCGTTCAGGTCCTGCTCGACAATTGACAAGCCATTACCAATCGCCTCATTGATTTTGTCTTCATCAATCTCTAGTCCGTAACCTGTCACGCCTAGTTTCTGTTGTAAGTGGGCAAGCAGCTCGCCATTACCACAACCTAAGTCCAGTACATGTGCTTGTGGCGCAATCCAGCGCTCTGCCAGTTGATGATCCATTCTCATGAGCGCTCTCCTGTGACTGGGCGGCTAGGGGTGATAAATGGCGCAGTCAAAAATCCTTTAACCGCACCCATGTAGCGAGGAATATCAAACAAGAAAGAATCATGTCCGTGCGGCGCGTCAATATTGATATAGCTGACTGGTTTGCCAGTGGCCATCAGCGCATCGACAATCTCTTGCGAGCGCTCAGGTGCAAAACGCCAGTCAGTAGTAAATGACACGACCAGATACTGGCATTGTGTATGGGCAAAGGCTGCTTTGAGCGCAGAAAGCTCTTGCTGACGATCAGACTCAATATCTTCAATCGTCGTTACTGCATCTTCTAACTCACTCTGTGCCTTGGCTTTGCTAGACTCGACTGAGGCCGCGATTGAGTCTTCTATTTGCACTGCTGACTCTGTAGTATCTTTTGCTACGGTTGATGGGTAGTCGCGTATTGGATAGTCACGCGTCGGATCAAAGTAATCTAAGGCTTTGGTCATAAGTAGATAAGTATTGGCATCGAAGTTTTCACTAAAGCGCTCGCCTTGATAGCGTAGGTAGCTTTCGACCTGAAATTCGACATCGTAGCCATACATGAATTTGCCAGATTTTAAATCACGACCAAATTTGGCTTTCATCGCGTCATCAGTTAAGTAGGTAATGTGTCCAACCATACGCGCCAATATCAGTCCGCGACGAGGATAAGTGCCTTCTTGTATATAGCGACCATCTTTAAAGTCAGGATCGGATAATATAGATTGGCGCGCCACTTCATTGAAGGCGATATTCTGAGCAGATAGCTTTGGCGTACTGGCGATAACTACACAGCGTTTTAATCGCTCTGGATAATCAACAGACCATTGTAGCGCTTGCATACCGCCCATTGAGCCGCCGACAATAGCGTGCCAAACGTCAATGCCTAAACGATCTGAGAGCATTGCTTGGGTTTTTACCCAGTCTTTGATGGTGATTAGCGGAAAATCAGGGCCATACACTTGTGGCTCATCGCTGCTATTTGCATCAAGGCTGTCCGAACTAACACTATCCGAATCAACACTATCAGGGTTAATAGTGGTAGGCCCTGTTGAACCAAAACAGCTGCCGATATTATTGACACACACCACATAGAACTGATTGGTATCGATGGCTTTGTTGGGGCCAATCATATTGTCCCACCAGCCTGCTTTTTTATCATCAGCGCTATGGAAGCCAGCTGCATGATGATTGCCCGATAACGCGTGGCAAATTAGAATCGCATTTGATTTGTCGCTATTGAGCGTACCGTAAGTTTCTACCATCAAGTCAAAAGAGGGCAGGGTACGGTTGCATTCTAACGTTAAGGGCTCAGCGAAATGAAAATTCTGAGGCGTAACGACACCCACAGACCCTGCAGCACTATCGGTATTGGCTGAGCCATTAGGGTGAGGTTGTGAATTAGGATGCTGGTCACTGGTATTATCAGAGCGTGCGTTCAAAGTTACCTCGCAAGACTACAATCATCAATAAAATAAAAGCAAAATGGCACGTTGTTAACTGGCTATTTTAGCTACACGGTTTTTATAAACTGGGCCTGCCTATTGTATGGTGATGCGCGTTGGAGTACAACCGTCGAGCACGCCTTTCGAGCGTATCGATCGTAGTTTTTATGGAAGGTGCGCTAGAAATAAATAACGAATACGTCGCCAGTATCAAGTAATCAAGAGTTAATAAATAGCAACTGCGTATCAAATTGTATAGGGGCGCTTTTAGCCCGCGTCATTAATGGATAAAATGCTACACTAATGAGGTGTTCATTCAACTGTGTCTTAACAGTATCGTCTCTTATTATTTTGACCTCACCCTTAATAAATTACTGCTAATAAAGTGCTGCTATGAAACCTAAATTGCCCCCACGTATTGCCGTTTTGTTAGTGAATCTTGGTACACCAGATGAGCCAACGGCACCTGCCGTACGTCGCTACCTTAAACAGTTTTTGTCAGACCCACGAGTGATTGAGATTCCCAAATTTCTATGGGCTATTATTCTGAATCTATTTGTCTTGCCCAGTCGTCCTAAGCGCGTAGCAAAGGCATACGCCAGTATTTGGGAAGGTGATTCACCAATTCGTAAAATACTAAAAAGCCAAGTTGAGCTATTAGAACCACGTTTGGCTGATAGTGTGGCACCATTTCGAGTCTCTGTGCATCCTGCGATGAGCTATGGTAATCCTAGTTTACCTGATGTGATGGACGCGCTACGTGGTGAAGGGGTTGATCACTTTGTCATACTGCCGTTGTTTCCGCAGTACTCTGCCTCTTCAGGCGGTGCTGTATATGATGCGCTGACGAAATGGACGCTTAAGCAACGCAACTTGCCAAATTATACGATTGTCAAAGATTACTTTGCCCATCCACTATATATTCAAGCTTTGGCCAACTCTATTCGCCGTTTTCAAGAGAAGCATGGCAAGCCTGAAAAATTGATGTTTAGTTTTCATGGTATTCCGCAGCCTTATGCCGATAAAGGCGATCCGTACCCTAAACGTTGTAAATGTACGGCTGCGCAAGTGGCGCATGAACTTGGCCTGAACGATGACGAATGGATTATTAGTTTCCAGTCACGCTTTGGTAAGCAAGAGTGGGTTAAGCCGTATACCGATGTGGTGTTGGAAGATTGGGGTCAGTCAGGTGTGCGCTCGGTACAAGTCATTAGCCCTGCATTTTCAGCGGATTGTCTTGAAACGTTAGAGGAGCTAGCCATTGAAAACCGTGACAACTTCCTTAATGCTGGCGGGCAAGAGTATCATTATATTCCTGCATTAAACCTTGATGAGACACATATTGAATTGCTTGAAGCGTTGAGCTTGCCTCTAGTAAAAGGTTGGGCTGGCACGCTAGATGGCTGGGTTTAGTCAATTAAGAGGCGCTGTTTCAGTAAGTTGAATAGTAAAACTAAAAAAGCACGCTTAATATAGTTAAGCGTGCTTTTTTGGTTTAGAGGGGTAGATCAACAATCGTATTAAGTGCTAAAAATCATCATCGTTGCTACGTTCGGCCGCTTCTCTATCCACAATATCCATCGCATCTGGATAATCGCTGTCATCAAGGTTGTCTTGAACCAAAATCTCATCGACACGAGACTCATCGATATTTTGACGATGCGCAGGTGTTAGTCCTTGGGTCGCATCACTACCGACTTCTGAATTGTTGAATCCCGCACTATTATCAATCACATCATCGTTATCAATAGTATGCAGCATAGGATTATCCAAATCGACCAATTGGTTGTCTTGTTCATCTTGATTGTTGTTATCTAAGTTATCGACGCTGTCATTGATGTCACGACGATTACCATCAATATGATCCATCTCTTCTGGTAGTGGGTTTTTTGAGTTTTCCATGAATAATTCCTTATTGTAGTTATTAGATGTTGCCATCATTAGAAGTAAAAATATCGCACTGGCTTATCAGATCATCGCTCATTGCAATGTAAATAATATGCTTCTCAGTGTGTACGCTTATTCAACTTTTCACTAGTAGTAAGGTGTGACAGGATGTTCAAAAAATGTAAGACGATGATTAGAACGCAAAACGGCTACTCAAGATGAGTAGCCGTAATTGTTTATAAAATTTTTGCTAAGTCTTTGTACGATAGCAAGATTGCTACATAAGGAATCAAACTTATAGTGTTAATTATTGGCGTGGTCGAACTTATAATTTAACTTTTGTACTAGACATGACTGATAGTCAGCCAGTTTAAATCGCCATAAATAGGTCAAGGCGATACCATAAATGGCAGTCTCAGCCAGCTCTTCGACAATTTCACCAAATGTATGCGGGAACACAATAGCGTTCTCACCCATGTACTGAATGATAGCCAGTACAGTAACGCTAAGATAGAGTGAAACTGGCACGTTTTTTAGCACTGCCCATAGGTAATGCCTTGAGTAGACCAGCAAACCAAGCGCGACGAGATAAATAACGGTAAGGACGCTGTCCTCCCACCAGTCATAAGACTGACCAAGCATCAAAAAATCGCTTGGAACCAGTAAGTCTGGTAGATAGTTCAACTCTCGACGAATGACAGCGACAAATATAAGTACTGCTGCTAGCCAAAAAGCCTTAATTTGTTTGACATGACTTTTCATAACATATTGTGAACTGCGCAATAGGCATATTATCAAAAGTATAATGCCAGGGATTTCGATGATGCCATCTGAACTCAAGATAAATGACTCCTGCGTATCAAAAAGAATGTGTTAAAAACAAAAAAGTGAACCCAAAGGCTCACTTTAAAGCAAAAATATCGAATAGTTAGGGTTTAACAGATGACCTATTATAAACCCCGTACCCAGATATTACTGTTATGAAATATAACTAACTGGTCATAAGTGATTGTTAATATAAACAATATATAATGACTTATTGTAGTATCAGTTATCAAAAACTCTCATATTTGCAAGGTACATCGATAATCATACCTTGCACTCTTGATTAAATGGCAGTGAGTGATTAATGCGCCTCATCCCAGTTTTGACCGCTATCAGTCTCGACTAATAAAGGCACTGCAAAGTCGACGTTCCAACCTTTTTCTACTGCTGTAGTCGTCAATACATCTTGCATAGCATCAGTAATCAGCTGGCTAACTTCGTCTACTTTATCGGCATTCACTTCGAACACCAGTTCATCGTGAACCTGTAGTAGCATTTTAGCTTGCTCTTTTGGCAGCACTTTATCAACGGCAATCATAGCAAGCTTGATTAGATCAGCAGCAGATCCTTGTAGTGGGGCGTTAATCGCCGCGCGCTCAGCACCTTGCTTGACCATACGATTACTGTGATTGATATCAGGCGTATAGAGCTTACGGCCCAGTATCGTCTCGACATAACCTTGCTCATAGGCGCTTGCACGAGTATTGATCATATAGTTTTTGACGCCTGGATAGCGCTCAAAGTACATATCGATATAGTCTTGCGCTTCACCGCGGCTCATTTGTAGCTGCTTGGCAAGTCCAAAGGCACTCATCCCGTATAGCAGACCAAAGTTAATGGCTTTAGCATTACGACGTTCGGTCGAAGTGACGTCTGCGACATCTTTACCAAGTACTTCGGCAGCGGTGGCCGCATGAATATCTAATCCTTCGTTAAAGGCATGAGTTAGGTTTTTATCACCTGAGAAGTGCGCCATTAGACGAAGTTCAATTTGTGAATAATCCGCTGCCAAAATAACGCGACCTTCTGGTGCGATAAAGGCTTGACGAATGAGGCGACCAGTTGCAGTACGAATGGGGATGTTTTGTAAGTTAGGATCTGTTGAGGATAAACGCCCAGTGCTCGTTAATGCCTGATGGTAGCTAGTGTGTACGCGATCGGTTTCGCTATCTGCGACATTATCCAGCGCATCAGTATAAGTGCTTTTGAGCTTAGACAGTCCGCGATACTCTAGCGTAATATCGACCAATGGATGATCAATTTTTGATAGTACCGCCTCACCAGTCGAGTATTGACCAGACTTGGTTTTTTTGCCACCAGCGACGCCTAACTTTTCAAATAGCATCTCACCTAATTGCTTAGGAGAGCCTAAGTTAAACTCTTCACCTGCCACTTCATAGGCGCGCTTCTCTAGAGCGATAATTTCTTCATCAAAGCGTTTTGATAGCTCATTTAAGAAGGAGCGTTTAATCAAAATACCATGCGCTTCCATTTGGCAAAGTATCTCTGCCGTTGGAATTTCTAGCTCGTGTAGTAATTTGGCATTATTAGCATCGTTAGCCAGCTCAACGCTGAACACGTCAAATAATTGATAGGTGATATCGGCATCTTCACAAGCATAATCGCTCGCGATATCGATAGCCACTTGATCAAAAGTAACTTGCTTAGCGCCTTTACCTGCCACATCTTCAAAGCTGATGGTTTGCGTTTGCAAATAATGACGTGCCAAATCATCCATACCGTGGCGAGTAGCTGCCGCATTGATAACATAGCTGGCAAGCATGGTGTCCATTGCCCAGTTATTTGGCTGCTCATGTATGGCGCCAACTAGGTCGATATCGTAGTGAGCGAGGATGTGCGCATCGTACTTTAGATGCTGACCGATTTTGCCAATATTTGGATTTTCTAGTACAGGTTTTAAGCGAGCTAATACCGTATCACGATCAAGTTGCTTGGCAGTTAGCTCATCACCTTCTAGGCTATGCGTAAGCGGAATGTAATAGGCTTCATGTGCTTGCAACGCAAAGGATAAACCGACAATTTGTGCGTCACGCCAATGAACGCTAGTGGTTTCGGTATCAATGACAAAATGCGGAGCAGCTTCTAACAATTCGACCAAGCTATCAAACGCTGGCTTGTCGAGTACAGTGTGCCATGCTTTATCATGGTTAGCGCTGTCTTTGATGTTGTCGCTCTTGGTGGGTTGGAGCGATTTTGCCACCTGTGCCTGTGACTCAGTATCGGCTTGGCTATCAGCAACACTTTTAGAACCATTGGCAGGGTGATTTGGATGATCAAGCGATGCCAGCTCATTTCTAAACTCAAGCTCATTATATAAGTCGCGCAATTCGTCTATATGCGCACAAGGGTCGGTATTGATTTTTAGATCATTCCAATCTTGACCGATGGCTAAGTTGGTAACGATGGTAGCCAGCTTTCTATTAAAAGGAATGTCGTCAGCGTGTTCGATCAAACCCTTCGCCCCACGACCTTTGATAAAGCCAATATGCTTAAGCATATTTTCGATATCACCGTACTCAACGAGTAGGTCTTTAGCAGTCTTCTTACCGATACCAGGTACGCCTTTAATACCGTCAGAGGCATCACCCATTAGCGTTAAAAAATCGATCATTTGATTTGGGTTAATACCAAATTTATCGATTACTGCTGGTGTATCCGTGACTTTACCTGTAAAGCTGTCTTCTAGTATCACGCAGTCATTGACCAGCTGCATCATGTCTTTATCACCTGTTGAGATGACCACATGATGGCCTTGTTCGACAGCGCGATGGGCAAGTGTACCGATGATATCATCGGCCTCTGCACCCTCGATACGCAACAGTGGAATACCTAAGGCAGTGACCAAACGATGAATATAAGGAATTTGCTCTACCAGCTCGATATCGATGGGTGGACGAGCGGCTTTATAATCAGCAGACATATGATGGCGAAACGTCGGTGATTTAGTATCGAAGCAAACAGCCATGTGGGTAGGATGATAGCGACGCATCAGCTTTAGTAGTGCGTTGAGTGTACCGCGTATCGCATTGGTGATTAAGCCCTGCGAGTTTTGCATGGTTTTTGGTAAGGCGTGATAAGTGCGGAAGAGATAATAGGAGCCATCAACCAAAATAAAAGGCGGCTGATCTTTGTCTACATGACTGGTATCCATCAGCGCCACGTTAGGCATGCTATCGAAGTTCGGTAGTGCTTTGGGGTCAAGCGCTTGGTGAGAGTTGTGGTCGTTATCGGTGGTATTGTCAGCTATGTCATCAGTCATAAAAGTCACTTATCAGCTATTAGATAAAAATATATACGCTTATTATAACGATAAAATTAGCGCGTGCCGAACTGCTTAACCGTTACGAGATGTTCTATCGTGTTCTTTTTTATTGAAATCTATATTGGAGTTTTCGATATTTCATGTCTAGGATAAACAAATTGCTAAAAACAAAAAAAGAACCCAGATAATCTGAGTTCTTTTGGTATTGGATGACTATCGACTACTTGTCATTTAATAGATGTTAATAACGAGTCTCTGAATGCGTTATTTTACTTCTGAAGAGACTTCTACATCGATGTTACCGCTAGTCGCTTTCGAATACGGGCATACTTCATGCGCTTTTTCGACCAATCTTTGGATCTCGTCAGCAGATAGGTCTGTGTTATCAGCGATGACATGAATTTTCACGGCAAGCTTATATTCGTGATTGTCACCTTGTAATAGATCTACAGAGGTCTCAACAGTTGAGCCAAACGTTGCACTTTCCATTTTTTTGACTACGCCTAAAGCACCATCAAAACAAGCGCCATAACCCATTGCGAGTAATTGCTCAGGATTATTACCTTTTTCATTACCGCCTGGTGGTACCATATTGATTTCAAGATCACTATCGCTTAAGGTTGCTGTACCCATGCGGCCGCCAGTCACAGTAGATTTGGTAGAGTATAAAGATTTCATGACACATCCTTTGTTGTAAGTTTTTATGTTTATATTTGAGTAGTAAATCTTAATATGAAACTTAGCATAACAAATTGCTCACGCAGCTCAGTGCATAGAGAGTAAATATATACTGCTAGTTTGTAAATGAGATTTCGAGATCAGTTTTATTCGTTTTTATATTTACAAGCTTATCGTATAGGCGTCAAAGAGGTACAATAGCGGTAATGAGCCATATATGCGTTATCAGTACGGATAATAGAAATCTGAATCATAAGGACATTGTTTGATGAATAGATGGATTGCGATACCTAGTGTTTGCTTTTTGACGACGCTTGCTTTGATAGGGTGCGAGGAAGAAGACGGCGCTTATGGGACGGCTAGTAGCAAGATTACATTGACAAGCTTTGCTAATAGTTACGATAGCAAAGCCAATGCTACGGCGATTGCGCGAATTGATGAAACGTATCGTACTGGTGCGCGCGAGATCAAAACAACCAATCTCATCAACAGTTATAGCAATCAAAGCCTGAATGATTTAGACAGAACCGTGCTAGCAGATGACTTCGAGGGTCGACTTGAAAATAAAGACATCGAGGTTAATGGTCGGACGGTCAAACGCCCCATCTATGAAAAAAACACCAACAACCAGCTAGACTACCAAACCACTTATAAGACGCTCAACTTATCAGGTCTGCGTGCGAACAGCTATGTTGCTAGTACAAACGTGAACAATAGATACGGTATTATTACCGACTTAAATAACTATTCTGAAATTCCGACCAATGTTGCTTTTCCTGAAGGGTCGGTTTGTTATATCCCTGTGGTAACCAGCGAGCGTTCGTTTTTGGCATTTAATGAGAAAAACAAGACTGGTTACGCTTCAATAGAAAGGTGGATTGAAGTGGCCAAAACTCGCTTTAGTGCAGATAGGGATCATAGAACCTCTCAGTTCGGCGTTGGCGTAGGCAATCAGCAACAAGCCGCGCAAGTTATGTTTTTCGAATACGATGATCAGCCTGCTTATGAATATAGCGGTGTTGAATACGGAAAAGACGTCTATGAAGCAAATTATATCGGCAAAGGTAGTACTGACCCGAACACGGACAGTCGTTTTGACGTAGTCGATTGTACAATCGTCAATGAAGTGGCTGGAAACTTCTTAGCTGAGCAAATCGAACGCTACTATTGAGATAAATTAATGGCTATTAGTCGTGCTAATTAAGCATGATGATCGCAATTAAAAAGCCCAAAAACACGCTTCGTTTAAATAACGGAGCGTGTTTTTTTATACGCTAATTCTGCACCCTGATGCTAAATCCGCTACAATACGCCCATTATTTTATTTATTTATTTAGAGTCACTTCTAAATCACATAACTGTTGAAGCTGAAAATTATGAGCGTAGATCCAAAGAAATTAAACAAAGAAGTTGCTAAGCGCCGCACCTTTGCCATTATCTCGCATCCCGATGCTGGTAAGACCACCATGACCGAAAAACTCCTGTTGTGGGGTCAAGCGATTCAGGTAGTGGGTGAAGTAAAAGGCCGTAAGACAGATCGTCATGCAACCTCAGATTGGATGAGCATGGAACAAGAGCGTGGTATCTCGATTACGACATCTGTCATGCAGTTTCCGTATAAAGACCATATGGTCAACCTACTAGACACCCCAGGTCACGCCGACTTTAGTGAAGATACTTACCGTACTTTGACCGCAGTAGATAGTGCGCTGATGATGGTCGATGGTGCAAAAGGTGTCGAAGAACGAACCATCAAGCTGATGGAAGTATGTCGTATGCGCGATACGCCTATCATCTCATTCGTCAACAAGCTAGATCGTCAGATTCGTGAGCCGCTTGAGTTGCTTAGCGAAATCGAAGCCGTTCTAAAAATTAAATGTATCCCAGTGACTTGGCCTATCGGTATGGGTCAAGACTTCATTGGCGTCTATCATTTGACTGAAAATAAAACTTACTTTTATGAAAAAGGTAATGGCGGCAAGATGACGGTCTCTGAGACTCGAGAAGGCTACGATTATCCAGATATTCGTGAACGTCTAGGACAGTTGATGTTTGACGCTTTCGAAGAGTCGCTTGAGCTGGTACAGATGGCGCTAGAAGAGTTCAGTGTTGAAGCGTTTCTGGCTGGCGAGATGACACCAGTATTGTTTGGCACAGCATTGGGTAACTTTGGGGTAAACATGGTACTTGATACCTTGGTCAAATATGCTCCGCCGCCAAAAGCCCATCCAACGACTGAGCGTGAAGTATCAGCCACCGAGACAGATTTTACGGGCTTCGTCTTTAAGATTCAGGCCAATATGGATCCGCGTCATCGTGACCGTATTGCGTTCTTGCGAGTGTGCTCTGGTAAGTACGAAAAGGGTATGAAAATGAAGCATGTGCGTCTGGGTAAAGACGTACGTATCGCCGATGCTCTAACCTTTTTAGCAGGTGACCGTGAGGCGCTAGAAGAAGCCTATCCAGGTGATATCATTGGTTTGCATAACCATGGCACCATCTCTATCGGTGACAGCTTCACTGAGGGCGAAGAGTTGAGCTTTACGGGTATTCCGCATTTTGCCCCTGAATTGTTCCGCCGTGTGGTACTAAAAGATCCGCTCAAATCAAAAGCCCTGCAAAAAGGCCTGCAGCAGTTAAGTGAAGAGGGTGCAACGCAGGTCTTTATGCCGCAGATTAATAATGATTTGGTTTTGGGTGCAGTCGGTGTCCTACAGTTTGAAGTGGTCGCGCATCGTCTAAAAGAAGAGTACAAAGTTCAATGTACCTTTGAGCCAGTATCGATAGCTACGGTACGCTGGATTCATTGCGATGATGAAGTAGCATTGGCGAAGTTCAAGAAAAAAGCCCATGACCAATTATCATTAGATGGTGGTGGTTATCTGACTTACCTTGCGCCATCACGTGTCAATCTACAGCTGATGCAAGACCGCTATCCAGAAGTGACTTTTAGTAGCACTCGCGAACATTAAATTTATTTATACGCTCATATCGTTTATTGATTAAGACACGCCAGCCGTGTCTTTTTTATTGCCTGTATCTGTGACCTAAACTGCATCGGCGACTCACATAGTAAGAGTCAGATAATCGTTCGCTTGCATCACCTCAAAAACGTGAACAGTCTTCCTACAATACATTGCAATTGTTACGGTAGAATATTGAATGGCATTTTATATTTGTAAAAGAGGACATATGCACACTACGACTCAAACTGATGATAAATCTATATCGGCTAATCTATTTTCGATAAAGGTAAGCCAGAGACGTTCAATTGCTATGTTGACTGGCAGCCTATTGTTGAATGCCGTTAGTATGTCGGTAAATGCAGGAAGTTTCATTAGCAGCACGGAATATCTACCGTATCAGCTACCCAGTAATATACAAGAGACGTGTGACAAGCGTGATAACTGTCCAGAGATTGAAGTTAAATATCTTAAAAGCAGTCAAAACTGGATAAATGAGATTGCAAATGCCCGTATCGATAACTTAGTCGTCAATAGTCAGATGACAGAGTCAGCACCTATTTCAGCACCTATTAAGGGTAAAATCAGCGAAAAAGAAGTTAAAGATGCTCTTGATAGCTTTGTGAGTTCGCAATTCAAAGATACGCCTGATGATGTGTCATGGGGTTATAATCTGATGGTAGCGCCCAATTATCTAGGTCATGTCGATGAGTTTGAACTGTTTGAGATTAGTTCCTATGTCTATACGGGCGGTGCACACGGCATGCCTTATAGCGAGTACCTAGTATTTGACCCAAGTACCAAAAAGCAAGTCACGCTTGACGACATGCTTATCTCAGGTAAAAAACCTCGTTTTGAGGCGCTTGCCTATGATGCTTATAAAGTGTGGGTTAAAACGGTTGCCGAAGACGTGAGCAGTTATGAGAAAAACTGGCCATTTACGTTAAGCGATAATGTGACTTTGACAGATACAGGCGTTAGCATTCGTTATCAGCATTATTCTATCGGTCCATACGCTTACGGTATGCCTGTCCTTAATATCCCGTATAGCAAGCTTGATAAAGTTATAAAACCTCACTTTATACCAAAGTAAATGCTGTATGGTGTTTGAGGAAAGTACTTAATAAACCGTGTTAGGCAAATATCATTAAAGAAATAGCGACAATACTTATCATAAATTGGCAGTAATATTTTAGAGTTATTATTTTTAGCATCATTGGATATTCAATAGAAAAATAAGGAGTTATAACATGACAAACGAGACAGATAGTATGAATACGGCAGCAAGTACAACTTGGCAGCTGAATGCATTGACGGAAGCGCTAGGTGACCTAACACTGACAGTTAGTGATAGTTTATCTATAGGTCGTGGTAGTGATAACGACGTAGTGCTAGGTAGCAAGCAGGTTTCTCGCAACCATGCAGTGCTCAGTGTGCTAGATGGTCAGCTGTACGTGAAGGACTTAGATTCTTCTAACGGCACGTTTATCAATGAGCAACGTATTGCAGGTAATGAATCTAGTCATCTAAAAGCAGATGATACACTTGGCTTTGCAAGTTTTAGCTTTCAAGTACAGGCATCTACTGCGCCTGTGACGACGTCAGAGAGTGAAACGCTAGCGCCAGTGACCACAGAAGAGCCAGTAGTAGATACACATGAGAATGCTGACACGGCTACTGTGCTAGAAACTCCTGCTAGTGAACCTGTGACTGAAGAGCAAATAGTTGAAGAAAGCGTTCTTGAAGAAAGTGAGAGCAGAGAAACTCTGATTGAAGAAGAGCCGATCATAGAGCAAACAGGCAACGAGCCAGTGATCAAAGAAACTGGCATCGAAGAAATATTACCTGCTACAGATGATACTGTACCTGTAGAGCCTTTACCTGTAGATGCCGGCTCAGATATGACCGAAGACTCAGTCACTCCTACGCACGAAACCGTTGAACCAGTTGTTGAAGAACCGGTTTTTGAAGAATCAGCTGTTGAAGAGCTAGCTACTGAACAAGCCGTTTCTACAGAGCCAGTTGTCAAAGAAACAGGGATTAATGAAGTACTGTCTGATGTGGATGCAGCATCGTCTACGCCAGTAGAAGAAACGCCAGTTGCCACAGAAGTAGTAACTGACGCATCTGTACCAGCAGCAACTGAAAAAGAGGCTGTGACGACTACAGAGCCATCACAGACAGCATCTACTGATAGCGCGCCAGTGGTAGAAGAGCAGCCAGCAGTGCATGAAGAGCCAGCAGTGCATGAAGAGCCAGCAGTCCAAGACGAACACGACAAAACGACAAAAACAGAGTTACAAGAAGAAGCTGACCCTGAAGTTTTAAAAGCCAAACAAGCAGCTAGCGCCCAGTTTTCAGGCACAGCTAATTTAGGGCAGCCGCGCGATCTTGGTACCGAAGGCAATAATGCGATGGATCAAGAAATCAGCAACCCTGCTCATGCAGGTCATGTAGAGAAAAAAGCGAGCGGCGGCTGGTTTATATGGGTATTTGTGACCATTCTAATTATCGGTTTGGCCTTATGGTTGTTTAATATGGGCGGTGCATAATTCAACTCTACACTAGGTCTTTGTCGTAATTTTTGACAGAGGCCCTTGTGTGCGTACCGTTTTTTAAACAAATGACTCATTATAGCGTCGATATTTTAGCGAATATTGGCGCTATATTTTATAGAGCAGCTTATAGTTTTGTTATTGCCTATAAGGTGCTAAGAGAGCGCTATTATGATGACTTTTGAAGAATATCAAGCTTTTAGAGATAGGGGCTTTAGTCACGCACCGCTAGTAAAAAAACGTCTGATGGATGCGCAGACTCCCGTATCTGTATTCTCCAAAGTACGTGATCTAAATGGCTCTGCCTATCTGTTTGAGTCTGTGGTAGGCGGTGAGCGCTGGGCGCGATACTCCATGATTGGATTGGGTAGTGATCTGATTTTACAGTACGCTGATGGCAATATGACGACTAAACGAAACGATCATATTGATACAGAGTCAGTAGAGAATCCTTTTGATTACCTGCGTGAGCTGATGGCGCAATATCATATGCCAACCGCTGAAGATGTGCCGACGATGCCGAGCTTTAGTGGCGGTCTAGTCGGTTACTTTGGATACGATATGGTACGCATTATTGAGCCAAGTGTCGGTTTATCTGATGCGCCCAATCCAATGTCGATGCCAGATATGTGGCTGATGCTTTCGATGAGCGTTATTGTATTTGATAATTTAGAGAATACGCTATCAATCATCGTCTATGCTGATTGCCAGTCTGAAGATGGCTATAGTTCAGCTATCCGTGAGTTAGAACAAATCGAGGAAAAGCTAGCAGAACCATCCAATCTGCGTGCCCCTGTAATGCCGACACCTAAATTTATATCGCAAACAGGTGCCGAAAGATACTGTAGCAACGTCGATAAAATAAAGGATTACATTGCCGCAGGTGACGTCATGCAGGTAGTGCCAGCGCAGCGCCTGACAGCGGACTATACAGGCGACTCTCTAGCCGTCTATCGTGCGCTTCGCTACCTAAACCCATCACCATATCTGTTTTTGGTGCATGGTTATACACTCGATGATCATAAACGCTTTGATATTATCGGTGCTTCTCCTGAAATCCTATCCCGTATCGAAAATGGCAAGGTGACGGTAAGGCCGCTGGCAGGGACACGGCAACGTGGCCGAGATGAGGCTGAAGACCTAGCACTTGAGCAAGAGCTGTTAAATGATGAAAAGGAAACAGCCGAGCATTTGATGCTTATTGATTTGGGTCGCAATGATATTGGCCGTGTTTGCGAGTATGGCAGTGTCAAAGTCACAGAAAAGATGTTTATAGAGCGCTACTCACAAGTAATGCATATCGCATCTAACGTTGAGGGTACGATACGAGCTGACAAAGATGCACTAGACGTATTTTGTGCCACTTTCCCAGCTGGGACGCTATCGGGTGCACCCAAAATCCGCGCTATGCAAATTATCGATGAGATAGAACCAGTACGTCGAACGGTGTTTGGCGGTTCAGTTGGTTATTTAGGTTGGAACGGTAATATGGACACGGCCATTGCTATCCGTACTGCGGTGATGCGCCGTGGTGAGATACATATTCAAGCCGGAGCAGGAGTTGTCGCTGACTCTATACCAGAAAAAGAATGGGATGAAACCAATAAAAAAGCATTAGCATTAATAAAAGCGGTAGAAATGGCCTGTAATGGCTTGCGCATTCGCTAATTAAATAGCCAGTTATAGGGCAAAAACAAAGGCTGCAAGTAAAAAGCCAATTTATCGCCATATTTTTATTTATAAAAAAACTAGCTTAATCAGTGACTTAAATATTTATATCAAATTAATTTAAAAAAAGATGAAAAAGTACTTGCGCATCTCAAAAAATTTGATAGAATAGCCACCACTTTAAGAGAACAAGCCGACTTAGCTCAGTTGGTAGAGCAACTGACTTGTAATCAGTAGGTCGCCAGTTCGATCCCGGCAGTCGGCACCATCTCTCTTAAAGTAGCTTTTTATGAATTTGTCTTAAATGTAAGTCATTTTTGTTCAAAGCAACCTAAGGTGGGGTTGGGGAGCGGTCAAACCCAACAGACTGTAAATCTGTCGCGAAAGCTTCGAAGGTTCGAATCCTTCCCCCACCACCATATTTTCTAAAGTTTGTCATAGCGCCAAGCATACTCTCTATATCTCATAACTCTCGATTAGAGTTATCCTGAATAAGAGTAAATGCGGGTGTGGTATAATGGTAACACCTTAGCCTTCCAAGCTAATGACGCGGGTTCGATTCCCGCCACCCGCTCCATATATACACCATCGCAAAGCATAACAATAAATCATCACGAGAGTCAGTAATTATTGCTGCATCGTGATATTTTTTTTAGTGCAGTTCAAAGGTTTCAATATACGCTCATATAGCTCAGCGGTAGAGCACTCCCTTGGTAAGGGAGAGGTCTCGAGTTCAATTCTCGATATGAGCTCCATTTATTGTTTATACCTTTTATGCTTGTTTTGCTATTTATATAACTTTGCGTCGATATCGAAATTATAGAATATTGAAATATATAACAGTAGTGCGGTAGACAATGATTCAAAGGTGACACTGAGGTGTTGCCTTTTAGTGCTGTCAGTATATTAATAAATATTGGTTTTGATGGTCTTATATAGAGAAGACTAAAGCTAATAGGCCAGTATGCAGACATTAATACATTACTTTTTGCATTTTGGTTTCCCTCTTTTTATCGCGATTGCGTTTTTTAGAAAAGAGTGGAAAAAAGCATATCTGATTTTGCTTGCAACCATGTTGGTTGATATAGATCATCTGGTAGCAAATCCAATATTTCAGGCAAATAGATGTAGCATTAATTTTCATCCGTTACATACTTATTATGCGATGCTAGTGTATTTTGTTTTACTCTTTCTTCGTAAGCCTTTTAATATCATTGGAACTGGACTGCTGTTCCATATGTTAACGGATTTTACGGATTGTTTGATGATGTCGGTCAGCTAATATCGCGACCTTGCATATCAAGATAATTATACGGTTATAAGAAAGGTTATAATCAATCGAGCTTTATATCTACTCGTTAGAGAGAAGTTGATTTCGATTGAGAGATGTATGACTATTTAAGACAAGTCAGCGTATAATAACGGATACAAGAATTAGTTCGGAGCATTGTTTAAGCAGTGGTTCGTGCGGTTGATAGCTAGGTTTATGATGATTTAATTCTATTATGAGCCATTAAACAGCTTTTTATTGATCATTCACCAAAAAAAGAGGAAATACCCATGGCAAAGGCCAAGTTTGAACGTAACAAGCCACACGTCAACGTCGGTACAATCGGACACGTTGACCATGGTAA
>NZ_JBNNGW010000002.1:0-726847 GCF_050268505.1 Psychrobacter sp. NPDC078409 | reverse complement strand
CTGATCCCTTCCCGAACTCAGAAGTGAAACATCGTAGCGCCAATGGTAGTGTGGTTCGCCCATGTGAGAGTAGGTCATCGTCAGCTCTCTATTCTAGATAAAGCCCCCTTCGCTAACGCGGAGGGGGCTTTTCTTTGCGTCTATCTTTATTCCTATTGACCTACGCAGCAAATCCTATTTAAAGGTGAGTAAGGAGTAACGGCTGTCTGGGAGACAGTCGTCCATAGCGCAAGATGAAAGGCTAGGCCTGTAGATAGCTCTTGCGCTGCCTAAAATTGGTATGCAATTTTTACAGTGCTCTTCTCGTTCGTCAGCTCTCTATACCTAGATAAAGCCCCCAATGCGTGAGCGTTGGGGGCTTCTCTTTGCGTGCAGTTTGGCGATGGAAAGCTACTAGTAATTGAGTTCATGAACTTTCCCTATGATAGTCAAATAAGACTCTTATACGAAAAATTTGTCTAAAAAAGAATAGATCATGATACATATTTCTTGTCGAATATAAATACGTTGTGATGAATTGCTTCATTAGTCTTTTGAATATTAAATGTTTTCTTATCTTCAGGTAATCGTAGTACCTTTGGTAGTCGTGCTATTGCCATCTTTTCATTAGCAATGGCATAGTGACGATAGTATTCATTTAAGACTTCATTGCAGTCAAATTCTACGTAAACAATATTATCATTATGTTTTTTAGCTAAATTTATGATGGATAGAAAAAACTCATTTTTCGCTTCATTCTTTGAATGTTCCACATCTTCTAAAGTATAATTTGGTGGGAAACCGACCTTTATTTTTTGCCAAATACTACCATTTCCCTTAGTTTCAAGATAAAATTTTAATTTTTCTTCTAATTGATTCAACTGTATCAGGTTCTGTTCAGTACTATCGAAAGCTTCCTTGACAATTGCAATTATTTCTTTAGAAGCATTAGTGAAATTTTTTATCTCAAATTTTTTATCCTCTAATGAATCATAAATCGTATCTAGAAAATATTTGAAGCTAATTAGCCTGGCAATCATAATTTCTACATTAGAAGAATATGTAGCGATAGGTCGTAATTGAAAGTTTTGGAGATTATCTATAAGTTTATTAAAAATTTTAGTCAAATAATAAAATAAATAGTATCGATCATCACTATCAGTGACTGCATTATTAATTATATTAGGTAATTTATTCAAAATCGAAATTGTGATTTGGTGCTCATAGTCATTCATACGCTTACTGATATGATATTCTGTCTCTTCGCCGTCTTTTTTCAATTCTTTTTTGAGTAGAGGTATAATTTGTGTCTTACAGAGATGTTGTGCTTCTGCTATAAATTTGATGATTGTGTCTGATACACCAGCATCCAAAGTGTATAGTCGACTTGTACAGTATTTAACGTGTCGTATATAACGTTCTTCATCTATAAGCTCTTTTCTAATGACAACGTGTGTCAGATATACAAATAAATCATTACTACCGCCATCTTCATGCAAAAAACGTTTAATAGAATAAGGATTTTGTCTTGATTTGTCGGCAATACCTATTAAAAACCAGTAACGCTCACTTTCAATGACAAAGAACTTTTTACGCTTTGCCTCTCTTTTTATAATATCGGGTAATTTGTCTTGTTCCTGAAAGTCTATATCAGTAGAATCCCATGCACGAAAGTCTCGCCCCTGAATCTTTTGCTTAATAAATACTTCTTTAAAGTATGTTTTTACGATATCAGTATTTAAGTGCCTTATACCAGGTTGTACTATAAGATTTACATTATCGATCCAAAATGCTAAATCGTATAAAAATGCTTTTTTTATACTTTCACGACTTTTTTGGTCTAAAATATGATCACCTATATCAATACGGTTAAGATAATCGATCATCGCCTCTACTTTATCAGCAAGTTCAATAGCATCATATGAATCCGGCTTGGACTCAATAAATTTCAACATCTGTATAGCGATTGCTTTTAGCTCTCGATGACGAATTGCTGTTTTAGATAACAAACTTCTCAAATCATCTGGAATGATATAAGTAAAATTTGGGCTAATGTTCCTTTTTGATAATATTTTTTCGTACACACTTTTACGACTGGGTATATCGAGCTGCGGCAAAATACTGATAAGAATGGTTTTCCAGTTACCACCTAATGCTGGGTCTATCGATTTTAATTGATAAACTTGGTATTCTGAGAGCTCATACACATACATATTACAATTTCCTTTACAGAACTAATGTTTGCACAAATGCTCGCTATCTTAGCATCTATCAAATAACTATCACAGCATCTTTATTTCTCAGGCAGCTAGTTTAATAAACTAAGGCAAGATTATGACAACCTCAAAAGTAACCTACCAAGGCAATTTACGCACCCAAGCCATTCACCTACAGTCGAATAATCAAATCATCACTGATGCGCCGACGGACAATCATGGCAAGGGCGAAGCGTTTTCTCCGACTGATTTGCTAGCGACCAGTTTGGGCAGTTGTATCTTAACGATTATTGGTATCAAAGCCGAAGCGATGGATATCGATATCTCAGGTACGACCGCAGAAGTTACCAAAGTCATGGCGGCGAAACCAAGACGTGTGAGTGAAATACACGTTGTGGTTAATTTTTCGAAAGCATTGGACGAGAGTACCTTAAAGCGATTTTATAAAACTGCGTTAACCTGTCCAGTAGGCAATAGCTTGGATCCTGCTATCACTCAAAACTTAGTGTTTAACAATGGCACAGAAGCCTAATATGTCTACTAAGACTTTACTCATTGTTGCTCATGCGCCATCGCCTAATACTCAAAAATTGGCGCAGGCAGCTTATGACGGTGCCAATCATCCTGATATAGATATCACTGTGATTTTGAAATCACCGCAGGATACGCAGCCTGAAGACGTGTTGGCTGCTGATGCCTTACTGCTAGGTACGACTGAAAATCTAGCGTATATGGCAGGGCTAACCAAGGATTTTTTTGATCGTTGCTACTATTCAGTGTTAGAAGAAAAGCAAGGTATGCCATTTGCGGTATATATACGCGCGGGGCATGATGGTACAGGTACCAAGCTTGCGCTCAAAACGATTACAACGGGGTTACGTTGGTCATGGACTCAAGAGGCGCTGATACTACAAGGCGATTGGCAAGATAGCTTTGCTGAGCAAGTAGAAGAGCTTGCTATGACGCTTGCCGCTGGGGTAGAGGCAGGTATTTACTAGTTGTGAGTTGGTTGGCGGCTACTAGGTTAGTCTTAGACAGTGCTTGTTAATCTACTGCTATCAACGCTTAGCATAACAAACAGTCTGGGAGGATAGTGATGCATGACGATAATATAGATAGTGATAATCCAAATAATAAAGTAGATATTTCTGCATTGCCGTTTTCTCAAGCGTGTGAAAATAATAAACAGCCTATTCTAGAAGTACTCCAAACCGAGCTACAAAGCTCTAGTCATGTATTAGAAGTTGGTTCTGGGACAGGTCAGCATAGTGTCTACTTTGCGCCTCATTTGCCACATTTAAAATGGCAAACCAGTGATGTGATTAGTAATCACCGCCATATAATCGCTTGGCACAATGCGTATCCTGCACCCAATTTATATTCGCCATTAGCGTTTGATTTAGCGCATGACTCAGTACCTGTTAGTAGTCATTCAGATAGTGGTCGTTTAAATAGCAGTTATGTAGACAAACCTTACGATGCGATATTTACGGCCAATACTTTGCATATTATTAGCTGGGCTTTGGTAGAGCGATTATTTGCATTGACTGGTGATGCGTTACCTGTGGACGGTAAGTTGATTATATATGGCCCATTTAACGAAGATGGCAAATATACTAGTGAGGGGAATCAGCGATTTGATGCGATGTTGAGAGCAGGTAATCCTGACAGCGGCATTCGCCATAAAGAAGACGTCGTCAGTCTAGCAAATGCTCATCATTTACAACTCAGAAAAACATATGCGATGCCTGCTAATAATCAGCTATTGGTATTTCGGAAGCGCTAAGTTTTAAAGCGTCAGCAAAAACTAAATAAATAAAAAGACACCTTAATGGATCGTTATCAGATCTTGTTGAGGTGTCTTTTTGTTTGGGTTTGCTTATATTATTACTTATTTAATTTGTGCTGCTAGGTTATTTATATTCTTCTGCTAAAAAGTCCAAGTAACGTTTCCAAGAGCGCTCATCGGCGCGGGCGTCATATCTATCGCTGCCAAATACGCTAAAGGCATGTGGTGCGCCACTATAGGTAACCATCTCATGAGGGATTTTGGCTGCTTCTAATGTCTTGCCTAAAGTCGCAAAGCTCTCTAAAGAGACAGATTCATCAGCAGAGCCATGAAATACTAGGATTTCTCCCGTAGTTTTGTCATAGCTTTGACCAGTTGGAATATCGAATGCACCGTGGAAAGGTACAAAGGCTTTTTGCTCAAAACCTGAACGGGCAAGCTCTAACGCGACCGTACCGCCGAAACAATATCCCATAGTCGTGCCTTTGCGCACATCGTTGCCTTGTAGCTGTCCTGCCGTTAATGCCCCTGCCAATATGCGGCGCATTTTATTACGATCATCATATAGTTCCCCAGTTAGGCGTTTGTTTTCTTCGATAGAAGTGGGGCGAACGCCTTGTCCAAACATATCGGCCGCTAATACGTTGTAGCCTTCAGCCGCTAACATGTCAGCACGTTTGCGCTCATAGTCAGTTAGACCATCCCAATCATGAATCAATAAGATAAAAGGTGCGTTTGGCTTGTCCGCTTTTGCGTAATAGCCTTCGTACGCTTTATCATCAACCGTATAAGTTACGTTTTTGGTCGTGATAGCAGCAGCCGTTTGACTGAACGTTAATGCCATTAGACCCATTGACGCGCCTACTAGCAATGAGTGATAAGGTTTTTTAGTCAGGGAGCTTAGAGTTGGTAACATGGTAGGTGGCCTTATAGTTATATAAAAATAGTCGCATCATCAAATCCCTATAGGTCCGCTACATCGTTATCCTCGCTGACCATACTAATGTACAGCTTGCGCTCGGTTTTCTTGTAACGAAATTATCTGAATCCAACGACATAAAAAAGATAAATATAAGGCTAAAACCCTGCCAATTTATTTATCAATAGTCTCTAGTACTGCATAAAAAGCATACCTTAAAGAATAACTACATTACAAGATTCTATTGTTAACGTTTATGCGCCTTTAAGACCATCTAAAGTAGTCGCTTTATGGCGTCTATAAACGTTAACTAAATATCAACAAGGTTTACTATATACGCAACTATATTTGACTTATTTTTTGGGTACTATAACTCCTAAGCCTATTATTCCTTTACGAATTTTAGTGCGATATCAATTTAATGCTCGACAATGCTATAAACACAGATAAACAAATGACAGATGAAGTCACCACTATCTCAAAGGATATCAAACCTGTGTAGGCACTCTTTTAATGATTTAAAAGAGCACTCTCAATCTATTAGCTAGGATTTTTTATGAATAATAATATCGATCATACGGACCCCGCCAAAAACATGAATATGGAACGTGGCAATGGTGGTGAAACCCATCAGCGTGCAGGTGATGACACCAAAGTATTAACCACTCAACAAGGTGTGGCAATCGCTGATAACCAAAACTCTCTAAAAGCAGGTTCACGTGGACCGACGCTATTAGAGGATTTTGTATTACGTGAAAAAATTAATCATTTTGACCATGAGCGTATCCCTGAGCGTATCGTCCATGCTCGAGGTAGTGCCGCACACGGTTATTTTGAGCTGACAGAATCACTAGAAGAATATACGACTGCCAAAGTATTGACCGAAACAGGTAAACAAACGCCATTGTTTACGCGTTTCTCAACGGTAGCGGGTAACAAAGGCTCAAAAGATACACCACGTGATGTACGCGGTTTTGCTGTGAAAATGTATACAGAAGAAGGTAACTGGGACATTGTTGGTAACAACATGCCAATCTTCTTTATTCAAGATGCGATGAAGTTTCCAGATTTGATTCATGCGGTAAAACCAGAACCAGATCGTGGTTTCCCGCAAGCGGCCTCTGCTCATGATACGTTTTGGGATTTTGTCTCGTTAAGTCCTGAAACCATGCACAATCTGATTTGGCTGATGAGTGATCGCGGTCTACCACGTAGTCTACGCATGATGGAAGGTTTTGGTATTCATAGCTATCGCTTAATCAATAAAGACGGTAAGAGTACCTTTGTACGTTTCCATTGGAAGCCAGTATTGGGCGTACAGTCAACCACATGGGATGAGGCAGTGAAAATCTCAGGTGCTGATCCTGACTATCATCGCCGCGACTTGTTTGAGTCAATTAACAATGGCGACTATCCTGAATGGGAGTTTGGCGTACAGTTATTTACTGAAGAAGAAGCAAACGAATTCCCATTTGACCATCTCGATGCGACCAAGCTGATTCCAGAAGAGTTGGTGCCAGTGAAAGTCGTCGGTAAAATGGTATTGAACCGCTATCCAGATAATTTCTTTGCAGAGACTGAGCAGGTAGCATTCTGCCCATCGCATCTGCCACCGGGCGTTGATTTCAGTAATGACCCATTATTACAAGGTCGTTTGTTCAGTTACTTGGACACCCAGCTATCACGTCTAGGCTCGCCAAACTTTGCCCAGATTCCTATTAATGCACCAAAATGTCCGTTTGCTAACAATCAGCAAGATGGTCATATGCAGATGCAAGTGCCTAAGACGCGTGTACTCTATGAGCCACAAAGCTTAGATCCAACTCGTCCTCGTGAAAGCGCTAAACGTGGTTTCAACTCATTCCATGAGCAATTAGATGATGGCGTAAAAGGTCGCGTACGTGACGAGAGCTTTGCCGATCATTATAGTCAGCCACGTATGTTCTATCGTAGTCAGACCGCAACTGAGCAAGCACATATCGCAACCGCTTATGCGTTTGAGCTAGGTAAGGTAGATACAGCCCATGTGCGTACGCGTATGCTTAGCCATTTAATTCATATCGATGAAGATTTGGCCAACCGCGTAGCAACGGCATTGGGTATGGAGCTACCAGAGCCAGCTGATGCAGCTGCACCGGTGCAAGACTTGGGAACCTCTAAAGCGGTACAAACTATTGGCTTAACGCCTGATAGCCTAAAAGGTCGCATGATTGGTATCTTAGTCGCAGAAGGTTCTAATAGTAGTGAAGTCAAAAAGTTCGAAGATGCTGCCAAAGCGCAGGGTGCTAGCGTCAAAATCGTAGCGCCTAATAAAGAAGTCGTATTGGATGATGGTACACGCATACAAGCTGATGAGCGCCTCGCTGGTGGTCCGTCAGTAATGTTTGATGCCGTCGTTAGTATCATCATGCCTGACCAAGCTAGAAAGCTCGCAAAAGACAGCTCAGCACTAGATTGGTTCAATGATGCGTACAATCATTGCAAAGCCATCGCCTATTGCGGCGCGACTGATGAATTTATCCTAAGTAAACTACCAGTTGAAAAAGATGAATTTGTGACGCCATTGGCTGAGTTAGATGCCTTTATCAGTAATGCTAAGTCTCGTCTATGGGAACGTGAGCCAAAGGTTCGTGATCTTGCTTAGTCGATAAGCAGGTAATTTACAAACTATCTAAATGCTAAATGTTTACTTAAACTCAGCCTAAGCGCTGGGTTTTTGCTTTTTATTAATAAGGTGAGAGTTGTCATGGATAGAATTATATAGGCGGTTATGAGTAGTAAGTTGTCTATGGTTAGCTGTTAGCTGCATCGTCTCTGTATGCCATATTACTTCTGTATATAGTCACAAGCGTTCACTCAAAGTCATTTTATTTATAGTGACGGGCGCTATACTAAAGATTGGCTATAAAACTGAACAAAAGCCTCACAATAATAACGACGAATGAGGTAGGGAACACCAATGAGTCTATGTGAAATTGTACGTTTAGAAGGATATATCCAGAGTAGCTATCTGGCCGTATATCCAGATAAAATAATGCTGTTAGATGGTTGCTGCCGTGCTGATGTACCGATGGTGCTTGACTATATTAAGACAACGTTAAAACGACCCGTCACCGACCTAAAAGTAGTGGTGGTCACACATATGCATCCAGACCATGCAGGCGGTGCGAATAAGTTTCGAGAAAAGACGGGCTGTCTGATTGTCTCAGCAGATAGAAAAAAGCAGTGGTATAGCGGTATTGGTGGGCGCACGATGCACTTTGTAGATATACATCTAGGATATTATGTGGCCAGACGTCAAGGACGCCCACTTAAAAACCTATATTACTCGGCAAGTCTAAAACTAGATATCACCGTCACAGATGGCGAGCTTGTGCCACATTTTGATGAATGGCAAGTATTAGAGACGCCAGGTCATACGGATCGTGACTTGTCTTTGTTTCATCTACCCAGTCGCGAAGTATACACCGCTGATTTAATCATTAAGTTGCGCCATAAATTTGTAGCGCCATTTCCTGTCTACTATCCTAAAGACTATGTTCAATCGTTAAAAAAAATCAGGGCATTACAACCGTCAATGGTGATGATGGCTCATGGACGAGAGCTTGCAATGAGCGAGGCAGAGTTTGATGAGTTTATTGCTCATGCGCCCAAGCACCCACGTACCATCAAAGATACGATCAGACATAAACTACTATGGCGCAAGAGAGATAACTTTAGACTGTTTAAACGCAAGCATAATAAATAGAGGTATATAAAAGCTAAGAAACTAATAGCTAAAAAACAACGTTTAAAAAGCCCAGACGAAAAAAAGCCCAGTTACTATCTTAGTAACTGGGCTTTCTAAATATGGTGGGCTGTCCGCGACTCGAACGCGGGACCAATTGATTAAAAGTCAACTGCTCTACCAACTGAGCTAACAGCCCTGAAGAGTATATAAAAAAGCGATGCTTTTCAACTCTGCAAGAGAAAATTCTAACTAAAGAACTTTCTAAAACTAAACATCTTAACGATGTCTTTTAAACTTATCTTTATTAGTCTACTACCGGATAGGGCAGAACGATTAATAAAGATTAAACTAAATATGGTGGGCTGTCCGCGACTCGAACGCGGGACCAATTGATTAAAAGTCAACTGCTCTACCAACTGAGCTAACAGCCCTAACGTTTAAAGTGTTTGTATCCCTAAACGTGAGAGCACATTATATATATTATTATGACAATTACAACCCCACATGATAAAAAAAGTGTAATTCTCTTATAAAATTACCAATTTATTCCAGTTTCTTTAAATTTTCATCATTATATTGATATTGACTGCTCTATTTTTGGCTAAAGCGAGTCAATAATCGGTTATTAGTCTCGAGAAAGTGCTTCAACAGGATCTAATTTGGCAGCATTACGCGCTGGCAAGAATCCAAATACTACGCCAATTAACGTCGAACAAACAAAAGCGGCAATAATAGAGGTTGATGAATAGATAACTTTGAAATTATCACCACCCACGCTATTGATCAGCTCGCCAATGGCAAATGCCAGTCCAATACCGATCAGTCCCCCTAAGATACAGACCAAAACGGCCTCAATGAGGAACTGCTGCATAATATCGCTCTGACGCGCGCCTACTGCCATACGTACGCCAATCTCATTAGTTCGTTCAGTGACAGAGACCAGCATGATATTCATCACCCCAATACCGCCGACGATCAATGAAATAACCGCGACTGATGAAATAAGTAGGGTCATCGTGCCTGTCGTCGATTCGATCGTTTGACGGATAGAGTCTGAATTGCGCAGCTCAAAGTCATCTTTACCATGGCGACTCTCTATTAAATCAGAGATGGCCGTTTCTGCGGCGCTAGAAGAGATACTATCGTCTAATAACGCTACAAAGCGGTCAATATTGGTACTACCCGTGACACGCGACATCACCGTTGTATAAGGCATATAGATAGTAGGCGTCGTCACACTGGGGCCAAAGCCACCATCACTCTCTTCAAGGACGCCAATCACGCGCCCAGGCACACTACCAACCAATATTACCTCACCAACAGGATTATCAATATCTGAAAAAAAGGTCTGCTTAGCATTGTCATCGATGATGATATCTTGACTACGTAATGTGACGCTTTTTGCATCAAACCCTTGGCCCAATGCCAATGTCTCACCAGTGACGGTTAGATAGTCTTCACCAACGCCGTTGACGGTAGCGTCCTCTTGTATACTACGATAGCGCACGCTAGAGTTGGCATTCACTTGAGGGCTAACACTGATAATATAGGGCTGATTGCCGACCGCTTCGGCGTCTTCTGGCGTCAAGTTGTCATCATTATAGCGGCGTCTAGGGTCGCCTCTAGGGTAGCCATCATTGACGGTGATGGTATTAGTACCTAACGAGCTGATATTAGCGAGGATTTGCTGCTGAGAGCCTTGTCCAAGACCTACGATAGATACGACTGCGGCAATACCGATGATAATGCCGAGCATGGTCAGTAGGGTACGCATCTTATGCGCACGCATGGCAAGCAAAGACATTTTAAACGCTTCAAGCAGTCGATCGATAAAGCTACCAAAGGCACTTTTACGGTGTTCACCAAGGATAGATTCTGGTTTTTTGTCTGTTTGCTTATAATGTTCAGTTTGATAGTCAGCGATGACATAGCCGTCTTTTAGCTCAATCACACGCTCCGCTTGTGCCGCCAGCTTTGGATCATGTGTGACCATGATAATGGTATGACCTTGTGCACTGAGATCATGCAAAATCGCCATGACGTCTTCGCCAGACTTACTGTCTAGGGCACCCGTTGGCTCATCTGCCAAGATCACGTCACCACCATTCATCAGTGCACGAGCAACAGAAACACGCTGCTGCTGTCCACCTGAGAGCTGATTGGGACGGTTATTGACCTTATTGCCAAGGCCAAGGTCAGTTAGTAGCTTCTCAGCACGATTGGTGCGTGCATCGGTATCCATACCCGCATACACGGCAGGGACGGCGACGTTATCTTTGGCACTGATATCACCAAGCAAATGATAACGCTGAAAAATAAAACCAAAATGCTCACGGCGCAGTTCGGCCAGCTGATCGGCGTCAAGTTTACGGGCAGATTGGCCATAAATCTTATAATCGCCAGCAGTGGCTTGATCTAAACAACCTAAGATATTCATCAAGGTAGACTTACCAGAGCCTGACTGTCCAATGATAGCAACCATCTCACCTTGATTGATAGTTAGATTGATGTCATGCAAGACGCGAATAGTTTGCTCACCAGCAGGGAACTCTCTGATAATGCCAGACAACTCCATAATAGGCTTGCCTGGTGCAGGGTGATTAACGGTATTGGTTTTTGCCCGATTATTTAAGTTATTTAAATTATCAGAGCTGTCTAAGTTATTTAAGTTATCCAAATTGTCTAAGTTATTTGAGTTGTTTGAAGGGTTAGCAGAAGTGTGTGACCCTAAGTTTTGAGCCGTGCTACTTTCAGAGCTATCTTCAGTCGAGGGTTTAGGAGATTGAGATATAGTCATAGCAGTGTCTTTAATAAAGGCTAATAAGCGTTATAGCGTTGTTATGAAAGGGCTGCTATGTTTAACAAGCCCTTTTTTATTCAACATAGTCAAAGAGCAAGTTACATTCGAGGTCCACCAGGGATACGGCCGCTACCTGATTTCTTACCACTTTCTTCACTGATGATTACTTCTTCCCCTTCTTTCAAACCACTTAAGATTTGCGCATTTACTCGGTTATCGATACCGACTTCTACAGTACGCTCTTCTACGGTTCCATCCTCTTTTAATACACGTACAAACTTGCCAGTGGCTGCTTTGCCTTTTTCTTTACCTTTAGAGCGTTTTTCTTGTATCACTGTTGACGGTACTAATAAGGCGTTTTTGGCTTCATTGACGATGATATAAATCTGCGCAGTCATATCAATTCGGAACAAGCGGTCAGGGTTCGGCACTTCTACGTAGCCGACATAATAGATAGCAGCGTCTGTCGAGCTGGTACTACTGATTTGCTCTGGGGCAGGCTCGATAGCAGTCAACGTCGCATCATATTGCTGGTCTGGATTACCGATGATGTTGAAATAAGCAGGCATACCAGCATTAACA
Source organism: Psychrobacter sp. NPDC078409 (assembly GCF_050268505.1). Taxonomy (NCBI): domain Bacteria; kingdom Pseudomonadati; phylum Pseudomonadota; class Gammaproteobacteria; order Moraxellales; family Moraxellaceae; genus Psychrobacter; species Psychrobacter sp. NPDC078409. The sequence goes on along the minus strand of NZ_JBNNGW010000002.1, from coordinate 714,832 downwards.
TTGATAACGTCAGCTTCGGAGATTTGCGCATTGATACGTACGGTCGATAAATCCGCTAGCGTCACCAATGTTGGTGCCGTTTGATTAGCGTTAACCGTAGTACCTTGCTCAGTCGTAATAGAAACGACGGTACCTGATATCGGGGCGCGAATCGTTGTATAGCTCAAATCTTCTTCAGCAGTACTGACGTTGGTTCGTGATTTGCGTAATGCTGCTTGCTGACTGTTGATATTGGCTTCAGTGGTCGCAATCGCCGCTTTTGCTGTATCGATAGCCGCACGCGCATTGGCAACGGCTGCTTTTGCGGTCTCAACACTGGTCGCTTGCGTGTCGTATTCTTGCTGCGAGATAGCGTCGATCGCGACTAAGTCTTGCAAACGCGCAAAATCAGACTGTGCTTGTTTGAGCTCAGACTGACGGCTGGCAAGATCGGCATAGGCACTTTTTAGACTGGCTTGTTTGCTCAACGATTCTGCTTGAGCACTTTGTAGCGCAGCTTCGCTTTGTTCAAGACTAGCTTGTTCATTGCTCAGGCTGTTCTTCTGAGTCACTTGATCAATCTGCGCAATCAAATCGCCTTGTTTCACCTCGTCACCGACTTCAACGTACAGGCGTTTTACTTCACCAGATACCTGTGCCCCTACATCGACGGTATTTAACGCCTTTACTTTACCGGACGCCATGACATTGTTTTCAATATCACCGACTTCAACGGTTGCGGTTAAATAGTTAGGTGTGGTTTCTTCTGGTTTTAAAAAAGTATAGGCCAAAGCCCCTAATGCTACGATAATTAAGGCAATGACACCCCATTTTATAGCAGACTTTTTGCTTATTTTGCGCATGACAACAATCCAATCACAATTAAATCAAGTGTAGATATAGTAGAGACTTCACCTACAAAAGGGAATGGAAATTAGTTTACGAAAGGTTAAGGTAGTCAAGAACAGAGACAGGTACAGAAAAGAAATGCTTACTAAAAATCAATAAAACGGAGATTATAGGAGAACAAGATAAGGTAGTAGAATCTGAATTTATAGCGTTTAAATGTTAAACCAGTAAGAGAAGAGATGGATAACTTGTTAATAGTAGAAACAATAAAAGGTGGTGACAAGTGGATCAGTCTTAGCGCATAGCAAATAAACGCTTACCTGCAAGCTCTAGTGCTGCTTGCAATAATAGCTCCCATGCTGGTTGACGAATTAATCCTTTAATAGCTTGGTCACATCGGTAAAGCAGAGCAGGCCATTCGCTCGTTTGTTGTTTTGACTGACGACGACAGGCTTGTTGGTACAACCCTTGCTTACTACGCCAAATGCCTAATGCTTGAGGGTCTTGACCGTCCATAAGTTGAATGATTTGACGCATGTCTTTGCTAATAGCCCAGAGTACTAAAGTAGTAGGCTCATCGGTCGATTTTAGCTGAAACATGATTTTGGCAACCTGCGTACTATTGCCCGCAAGCATCGCATCAGACAAATCAAACACACTAAACTGCGCGTCGCTGACCAACGCTGCTTGTAGGTCTGCAATATCCAATGCCACATTATTTGTAGGTTGTGAAAAGCTATTAGATTGTTCGGTACTGTTGTCAGTAGCACTATTTTCACTAGTACTGTTATTAGCAACTAGCTGCGGTGCAAACAAATAGGACAGTCGCCATAGGGTTTGATAAGCACTTAGCAAATGATGCTCAGTGTGTGACATGAGTAGCTGCCACGCCTCTTGAGACAATCGTAAGCCAAACTTCTGAGCTTGTATTTGTAGTAGCTGTTGGCGCTGCTGCTCATTGTATAAATTGAAATCAATGACATTGCCGTATTGTGAAAAAAGAGCAAACCATTTGCTGCTCTGGCTGCGTTTGTCTTGCTTAGGTGTGAGCCACAACACACTATGACCGTGTGTGCCAGCTTGTGCCTCGACCGCAAAACGTTCCAGCTCGGCGATAACTGCTTTGTCAGGCTTATGGTTACCCGTCACGATTAAGGCACTGGCGTCATCAAATAAAGACTGGCTGCCAAGCTCTGACAGCACTTCTTGCCAGCTCTTAACAGAAATCAGCTCTATACGTTTGATTGCATAGTTCTGTGCGCGCCAGTGTGGACGCAGTGCATCTATTAACCATTGACTGAGTAATGGTTCGTCACCGTGCGCTAGCCACAAGCCCGCTACCGCAACGGAAGGCTGCAGTAGTTTTGGGTATGCTTTTATGAAAGTATCTTGCATAGCGTGGTGTTACACAGGTTGATGAGCAGGTAATACCAATTCCAAAAATATGATTAGCAGTGTCAAGCTAGCTTAGTCTACTCAATGTAGTACTTACGCTCGCTTAGTTTGCTACTTATATTTCTAGAAATGGTATCGTTTGATAATCAGAACGACTAACTATTCCGGTTGTGGTACGACGACAACGGTTGGTGTCACACCTTTATTCATCTGTATAGACTGTTTGGCAGCAGGTGCGACTTTTGGAAGCGAGATAGCAACGTACTGGTCAGTGATACGGCGAGCTAAAGTATCATAGAGCCAATCGCGAGTCTGATCGCCTTGCTGATCGTCAGTACTAACAGATGCTTCGTTGTACTGATAGCTTCGCTCGACTTGAATGGGGTTGCTCAGTGTTACAGGCTTACCATTTTCCATCGTTTGATAGCTGACATCTGCTGATAGTACCAAGCGAATCTCTGTTAATACGCCAACCAATTCGTAACGCTTAAAACGTACGTTACGGATATCGATAGCGGCAATAGACTCAGCCCCTGCTTGTTGGTTATTGCGGGCAACTTCTTCCGAGCTCATATTATCAATAACATCGACACCTAACGTCTTTAGGCGACGCGTCAATGGTAGTTTCAGCGGGAATGAGGTGCGATTGTCTTCGATAATAACTGCTGTTTTTTCGACGTCAAGCAGCATCGCTGAGTCGTAACCACGCAGCTGGAAGCCACAGCCGCTAAGAGCCGTCGCTGCACCTACCACACCGAACATTGGCAGCGTAGCAAGTAAGACTGCTCCGAGCTTTTGGCCATGGGACTTTTTATTAGCTAGGCTGTATGCGCTTGATTCTGGTTGCGCCTGCTCAGCTCGATGCTTGTATGACATAAACGCTATCCTCATATGATAAGAAGACTTAGAGCACTAAGCCTAAAATACTCAGCTCAAGAGACCTCAGCCTACAACCACGATGTTAACCAGTTTGTTAGGAACAACGATTTCTTTTTTGATCTCGCCCGTGATGAATTTTGCCACGCTTTCCATGGTACGAGCTTGCTCTTTTAGCTGCTCAGGATCGCTATTTGGTGCGACATCCATCTTACCACGCATCTTACCATTGACCTGTACCACCATCGTGATCATGTCCTGTACCAGCGCACTTTCATCCACCGTTGGGTAGTCTAAGGTTAAGGTGTCAAGACCCAACTGCTCAAGCAGATGCTCACCAACGTGCGGCGCATATACAGATAACATAATCAGTAGGTTGGTCAATGCTTCGTGTTTGACGTGCAGCTCTTGTTCATTACTCGCGTTAAAACCAGTCAACTCATTAGCAAGCTCCATCAGGCTTGATACTGGCGTGTTCAATGCCAGACGATCACCCAAATCACTATCAATCTTAGCAATCGTTTCGTGCGTTTTACGGCGTAAGTTTTTGGCTTCTTTGCTTAGACCGTCTGTGTTCAAGGTAGCACTATTAAACGTATCAATACTGATATTGGCGGCCGTTAGCGCTTGCATATGATCGGTTGCAATACGCCATACTTTTTTCACAAAATTATAAGGGCCTTTAAGCGCGTCGTCTGACCATTCAAGCGTTTGATCAGCAGGCGCAGTAAACAGCGTATATAAACGAACCGTATCAGCACCATATTTATCAATGGTTAGTTGGGGGTCTACGCCATTGTTCTTTGATTTAGACATTTTTTCGATTTTGCCAATCGTCACTGGCTGGCCGTCAGATTTTAAGATAGCTTTGATTGGTTGACCGCGTTCGTTGAAGTCAATATCGATATCTTCTGCAAAGTAGTAGGTCGTACTGCCATCCGCATTGACGCGGTAGAACGTACCAGCAAGCACCATGCCTTGGGTCATTAGATTGGCAAATGGCTCGTCGCCTGTGACTAAGTTTTCGTCGCGCATCAGCTTGTGGAAGAAGCGTGCATACAATAGATGCATTACCGCATGCTCGACACCGCCAACGTATTGATCGACTGGCAACCATTTGTTAGCAGCAGACTTGTTGACCATGTTTTGTGCGTCATTTGGGCTAGCAAAACGTGCATAGTACCAGCTTGACTCTACGAATGTGTCAAAGGTATCGGTCTCACGCTCAGCAGGGTTGCCACATTTAGGACAAGTAGTATTAACAAATTCTGGTATATTTTTAAGTGGATTACCTCGACCATCAGGTACGACATCAGTCGGCAATACAACTGGTAGGTCTTGCTCTTCAACAGGCACCGTACCACAATGCTCACAATTGATCATTGGGATAGGGCAGCCCCAATAGCGCTGGCGAGAAACCCCCCAATCACGTAGGCGATATTGAATTTTTTTCTTAGCCAGCTCTTTTGGCTCAAGCTTGGCAAGCATTGCTTCGAATGCTTGCTCAAAGTCTAGACCGTCAAACTCACCTGAATTAACTAAGGTATTGCGCTCGGTATAAGCAAGATTGACCTCACTATCGTTCGCTTTAGCATCTGCTTTTAGCTCATCAAAGTAACCTTCAGGCACATTGATGACTTGCTTGATTGGTAGGTCGTACTTAACCGCAAATTCATAATCACGCTCATCATGAGCAGGTACTGCCATGACTGCGCCTGAGCCGTAGCTCATCAATACGTAGTTGGCAACCCAAACTGGGACTTCTTCACCAGTCAAAGGATGCGTCACAGTGAGACCTGTATCCATACCGATTTTTTCAGCTTTGGCCAGATCAGCTTCAGCGACTGAGCCTTTCTTGCAAAGGGCACAGAATTGAGCGATTGCGTCATCTTGCTCAGAGGCATACTGTGCAAGTGGATGCTCTGCGGCAACAGCAACATAAGTCACACCCATCAAGGTATCAGGACGAGTAGTGAACACATCTAAGGTGTTTTCTTCACCAGCAAGCTCATAAGGGAAGTGGACTTCCATACCAGCACTACGACCAATCCAGTTACGCTGCATGGTTAGTACTTCAGATGGCCAATGACCTTCTAGCTGATCCAAATCATCCAATAGCTCATCAGCATAGTCAGTGATGTTGAAGTAGTACATTGGGATGTCGCGTTTTTCGACCGCAGCACCACTACGCCAGCCTTTACCATCGATGACTTGCTCGTTTGCTAAGACGGTATTGTCAACAGGGTCCCAATTGACCGTCGACAACTTTTTGTAGACCAAGCCTTTTTTGTACAATTGCAAGAATAACCACTGCTCCCACTGATAATACTCAGGGCTACAAGTTGCAAATTCACGTGACCAATCAATAGACAGGCCTAGCAATTTAAGCTGCGCACGCATACTGTCAATATTGGCAAATGTCCATGCAGCGGGTGGCGTCTGGTTAGCAATTGCTGCGTTTTCTGCTGGCAAGCCAAAACCATCCCAGCCCATTGGCTGCATGACCTCAAAACCTTTTAGGCGATAATAACGGCTTAATACGTCAGAAATCGTATAGTTACGTACGTGGCCCATATGCAGCTTACCACTTGGATAAGGGAACATCGATAGCATGTAACGACTTGGCTTGTCGCTTGGCTCATTGCTTACTTCAAAGCGCTTGTCAGTGGCCCATTTGGTCTGCTGCGCGGCTTCTATCGCTTGTGGGTTATAATAATTGTTTTCTGTTTGGTCTGCTGTCACGGCGTTGCTCATAGTCGGCTCGAAATTGGTTGATACTGATTTGTTTAATACGGATCAAAATAGGTGGAATTTGACAATGCCATAGCATAGCGTAATTTGGCGAAAATTGCGACGATATGATGCAGTTGCTTACTAGGTTTGACGATTAAAAGTAATGCATTCTCTATATCCCGTCAGCCTTAGGTATAATAGACAAGTTAATGAATATTTATGAGGATTTATCATGACCAACACCATTTACGGTATCAAATCTTGTAGCACGATGAAAAAAGCATTCACTAAGCTAAACGATCTAGATGTCAGCTATGATTTTCACGATTATAAAAAACAAGGTATTGAGAAAGATACAGTACAGCGCTGGGTAAATGAGCTAGGTATCGAAAAAGTGCTCAATAAGCGTGGTACGACATGGCGCAAGCTAGACGACAGTCAAAAGCAAGCAGCTGATGCTAGTGTAGACACCGCAATAGATTTACTCGTGGCAAATACCAGCATGATCAAACGTCCGATTGTAGAAGGTCAGTTGGCAGATAGAGATCAAGCAGTATTACTATGCGGCTTCGATGAAACGGAGTTTGATAAAGTTTTTTCGTAAATTTGAGCTATAAAAATTAAGCCAGTCTCATTATTAAAGATAAAACTGCACAAAAAAGCCCGAGCGCTTATATCAACTCGGGCTTTTTTACACTTAGCTTTTTTAATCTAGTATTGCTATATTTTTCTAGCTCAACGATGAGTCTATCTCACGACTAATGAGCGTACCAACCCCTTCGTTGGTAAAAATCTCAAGTAAGGTCGCATGAGGGACACGGCCATCAACGATTACCGCGCTTTTGACGCCGCTACGTACCGCATCAAGCGCACATTGGATTTTGGGAATCATGCCGCCTGAGATAGTGCCATCTTCGATTAAGCTATCGACTTTCTTTGGCGTGAGTCCAGTCACCACTTCGCCGTCACGTCCCAATACGCCTTTGATATTGGTTAATAACATCAGTTTCTCTGCTTGTAAAAACTCTGCCACTTTACCCGCGACTAGGTCAGCATTAATATTATAGGTATTGCCTTCAGCGTCAACGCCAAGTGGCGCGATTACAGGGATAAAGTCTGAGGCAATTAACATGTTAATCACGTCTTTATTGACGCTTACCACATCACCGACGAATCCTAAATCAACTGGTACAGCGATACCATCTGCGCCAATTTTTTCCATCATCAGTTTTTTTGCTTGAATCAAGTTGGCATCTTTACCTGTAAGACCAATCGCGCGACCGCCATGTTTGTTAATCAAGCTAACAATCGATTTGTTGACGCTACCGCCCAAGACCATCTCTACGATATCCATGGTGCTTTTGTCAGTGACGCGCATGCCATCGATACGGTCTGATTGACGGCCAAGCTCTTTTAGGAGGTTGTCAACTTGCGGGCCACCACCATGTACGACTACTGGATGCATACCGACGGTTTTTAGCAAAACGATATCACGAGCAAATGAGCTCTCAAGCTCAGGGTCGGTCATGGCGTTACCGCCGTATTTTACGACGATGAGTTTATCAACAAAACGCTGGATATAGGGCAGAGCAGTGGTCAATACTTCAGCGGTGTTTTTGGCATCATCTAAATTAAGCGTCATTACAAACTCCTAAGGGCCGGGTTTAAATTGGTTGTTTTTCTACTATGTCTAGTGAGACAGTGATATATGTTATGTGGCTACTCCGCAGGAATAGCAAGAATCTGTTCAGCTAACGCTGCGTTAAATGGTCGGCATAAAGTGGCAAATGTCGCCTGAATATCTTTTAGGTCATCTATACTGTCACCCGCAAAGCGCGCGGTCAGGCTATTGCTGGTATTTGATTGGCGCAGTACGCCAAAGCCATGCGCAAAGTCTAAACGCACACCATCGATACAGCTCAGCTTGGTTCCTACAGGTAATAATTCATGCGTCTGTTTTAATGCTATTTGCGCCTTTGCAGTAGCGCAAGTACACATTGATGACTTGCATGTTGTGACAGGCAAGCAAGAGTTCTTTCGCAGCTGAATAGATGAAGAAATACTATGAGTAGACATATCTACTAGATGCTGCAAATAATGACAAAATCTCGTTAATTGCTCCACAAGTGAGCAGTCGGTAGTAGCTGTTTGCGGCATTGGCAAGTAATGGTCAGCAGTACTAACTATAGTGGGCAAGCTTTGGATGATATCTGATAGTTGTTTTTTATCATTAGCATCATTCTGAGTTTGGTCAAGCCAATGCAGCAACCGTAATGCGGCATACATCGCATCATCATAAGGGATAAAGCGGTTGTCATTAAAGATGAAATGCCCTGATAATTCACCAGCAAAGACAATCTGATTGTCAGGATGTTGTACCTGCTGGCGCATAAAGCTGCTGCCAGTTTTGCTAATTACAGGTGTAGTACCAAGCTCAGATAACAGTCTTGGCAAATGATGGGCGCACTTAATGTCGAAAAGAACTTCAGATGCTAATAAAGAGTCGCTAAGAGAGTTAGGATGTTCAGTAATAGCAATACGTGCCAATAGATAGAGTAAATGATCGGGCGTAACTATCTTGCCGTTGTTATCAACGATCATCAAACGATCGCCATCTCCATCAAACGCCAAGCCGATATCTGCTGCATGCAGCACAACGGCTCGTTGCAATTCGTTTAAGCGGTTTGGTTCGGTGGGATCTGGATTACCAAGGGGGAAATTACCATCAGGTGTATCATTGAGAAAAATGACCTGTTGGCAAAAACGTTCAAACAAGCGCTGAGCAATGCTCCCAGTGGCGCCATGCATACAGTCAATAACTATGACCAAATCAAGTTTATAAGCGTTTTTCTGATTGGCTTCAGTTGTAGGTTGATTACGCTGAAATAATTGTTCGAATACCTGCGAAATAGCATCGATATAAACGTTTGCTATTTGATCAGAAGGTAGTTGCTCAAGCAAATCAATCGGTAATTCTGAATCGTGGCTACTATCAATGCTTGCATTGTTTTCTGAACACAAGGCAGAATTGTTAGCTTGATTATCGGGATAAGCGTGACAACTATGATGAGCGCTTAGCTGATGATAGAGCGTCTGTATCTCTGAGCTGCTAGGAGACTTGTTATTCACTAACCATTTGATGCCTAGTATGTCTTTGGCAGAATGGCTAGCAGTTACGACAATGCCATGACCTTGATACTGCGCTGCCCAAAATGCCATCATCGGCGTAGTAACCAGACCTAATTGAATTACACGTAAACCCTGCTGAGCTAGTACAGTAGAGAGCGTACGTGCAATAGCCTCACTACCAATACGTATATCATAACCAATAACGACAACATTCTGCTTAGTCTCAACAGAGGTACTAGCATTAGAGGCGTTAGCACTGATATTTCGAGACGGTTGGCTGTCTTGCGCATTATAGAGAGTAGCAAAAGCATGGCCTAACGCTTGTATAAAACTGCTAGTGAAATACTGGTTGGTACCACGAATATCATAAGCACGGAATAAGGATTGCTGCGCCGCAAAAGGTGGCATTGCTTATTCTCCTTATAACCGTGATAGATGTTCAATGATAAATAAAAATAAATAGCGCAAGGTTTTATATATGGCTTGAGCAAAACCTTAAACGCTATCTAAAAAATTGACCAACAAAATAGCTACTACTGACGACCTGAATGTCCAAACCCGCCCGCACCGCGTACGCTTTCATCACTGAATTCTGCAACCACTTCAAACTCAGGACGCGCAACAGGTACCACGATGTACTGTGCCATACGCTCAGCTGGGTTAAGAACAAAGTCGTCGCTACTGCGGTTCCAAATACTAACCATCAGCTCACCCTGATAGTCGGCATCAATTAGCCCAACCAAGTTACCCAAGACGATACCGTGCTTATGACCAAGACCTGAACGCGGTAAAATCATACCTGCATAATTAGGATCTTGAATATAAACCGCAAGGCCTGTGCCAATTAAATGGGTTTCACCTGCTTTAATCGTTAATGGCTCATCAATGCAAGCACGCAAATCAATACCTGCACTGCCATCGGTGGCACGAGTTGGTAGAGAAAACGCTTTATCTTCAGTAATTTTAGGGTTGATAACTTTAACTTGTACAGCTTGCATAACACACTCACTTAACGATTTGATGGTTTTTAAATTATGATTTAAAATTAGGGTCTTGAACTATGGTCTAAATAAATCTTATTCGACATTTTTATATAAATAACAATTCTATATTTTAATTGTTCAGCAATTTAGCAATTTAGCAATTCAGTAATTAGCAATCAACTAGAGTATCAATACGCTGGCCAATCCTAAAAAGGACATAAAGCCGACAATATCCGTGACGGTTGTTAAGATAACCGAAGCAGATAGCGCAGGGTCGATATTCATTCTTTTTAGCATCAGCGGTATGCTGATACCAGAGACGTTAGCCGCAGTCATGTTGATCGCAATGGCAAAACCGATGACGGCACTGATCTTAATATCATGAAACCATAACTGAGCAATAAACGCCATAATTATCGCCCAGATGATACCGTTTATCGCACCTACCCACAGCTCTTTATTCAACAGCCAGACACGGTTAGAACCACCGATCTGACCCATCGCCATCCCGCGGATAACAACCGTCAGCGTCTGCGAGCCAGCAATACCGCCCATACTGGCGACTACTGGCATCAATATCGCTAGCGCCACGACTTGTGCTAGTACTTCTTCAAACTGTCCAATCACTGCTGCGGCCAATAGGGCAGTACATAAATTGATACCTAGCCAGACGCTACGGCTTTTGGCGCTGGTTAGGATAGGGGCAAACAGCTCTTCATCTTGGCTAACACCAGCGAGGTTTTTCATGGTGCTGTCGACATCATCTTGGATAATCTCCATGATGTCTTCACCGTTTAGTTGACCGACCAGCTCGCCATGGCTATTGATGACGGGCGCAAAACGAATGTCTTCTGAACGAAAAATTGCAGCTGCATCTTGAATATCCAAGCGATCATTAATTGTAATGGCTGTATCAATTAGCTCCGAGACTAAGGTGTTTTGTCTATGCTTAATTAAGTCTACTAGACTGAGTAGTCCCAGTAATTGCTGGCTTTGATCGACAACGAGCAGCTCTTGGCTTTCGTCATCGAGCAGGTCGTCGTTTTCACGCAGCCACTCTTGCACATCCGCCAAATAGATATCATCCCTTATCTGGATAATATCGGGATCCATATAGCTACCCACTTCCCAGTCGGCATAAGTATCAAGCTTATTGACTTGGACCCGAGTTTCTTCGTCTAGCGTTGCCATGACTGAGGTACGTACGCTCTCAGTGACAGTGTCCAAAATCTCAGAGATATCTTGCGCATCGAGGTCTTGGGTAAACAAGGAGATTTCTTGAGAAGAAATGTTCTCCATCAATGGCTGGCGCGTATCGACATCTAGCTCGGCAAGCACTTCACCTTTGATGTGCTCTGGCACCTGCGCCCAAATCAACAGACGATTTTGAGTTGGAAAGGATTCTAGTAGGTTGGCAATCTCATATTCGGACTGCTTTTCCAAAAACTCTGTAATGGCCTCGTATGCTTTATCAGCAACCAACCCCTGCAGATACAGAAGCTTATATTCGGCACTATATTCAGCCGAATTATAGTCTCCTGACAGCATGGCAGTTCGTTCCTGATTTGGCATCGGGGTAGGCATAAGTGTTCCAAATTTTTACAGTCGAGTTTTTACAGTATATGAAGAACAATAACGATTATAACAATCGTTTTTTGCACAGTCTAAAGCGTGTTCTTGCAAGCGTTTTACTTAGGTGTTTATTGCTTAGGTGCTTAAATGTCTTGAGTAAGGTTAACGCTTACCCAGTAATGCTCGAATATTGGCCAGATATTCATCAGCGACGGCTTCTGGATCTTTGGTCGCTTTTTTCTTTTTCGCTTTGGCAGGCCAGTCAATATGATCCTCAGGTAGCTCATCCAAAAATCTTGATTCTGAGGTAACGCGCATCTGACCACCGGCACGGCGCTGGGTCGCGAGCGTCAATGTCAGCTCACGACGCGCACGGGTAATGCCCACGTACATCAGACGGCGCTCTTCTTCGACCGTCTCACTCATAATAGAATTGCGATGCGGCAACATCTCTTCCTCAAGCCCCATGATATAAACAAAATCAAACTCCAAGCCCTTTGCCGCATGTAAGGTCATCAAATTGACTTTGTTGGTATTCTCTTCTTCTTGCTGTTGCTCAAGCATATCAAGCAAAACCAGCTTACGAATGATGGTATCAATCGTCCGATCTTCGTCTTCTTCAGCACGATTAATCAACGACTGAATACTGGTGTAGAGCATATCGATATTATCGATACGGTTTTTTTCTTGTTGCGGCGTTTTGGCATCGCTACGGACAAAGTCAATATACCCTGTCTCATCAATCATCTGTCGTACGATCGGCACAGGGTCTGGGTGTTGATCCAGCTCACGCGTATAGTGCTCGATGAATTCACCAAACTCTTTTATCGTACCATAAGCCTTTGACGGCAATACATGAGTCAGGCCAGCATGGGTACAAGAAGCCAATAGCGATATGCTGTGCTCTTGCGCAAATAAGCCGAGTTTTTCTAGCGTGGCGGGTCCCATACCGCGCTTGGGTGTATTGATAATACGCAAAAACGCGCTGTCATCTTCGGGATTCAGAATCAGACGCAGATACCCCATGATGTCTTTGATTTCACTACGTGCAAAGAATGACTGACCGCCTGATAATTTATAAGGCACTTGCAGTTGACGTAATTGTGCCTCTAGCATACGTGCTTGAAAGTTACTGCGGTACAGTACGGCATACTGTTCCCACTCATTACCGAAACGCAGTTTATGCGTGACGATTTCTTTGGCCACACGCTCCGATTCATCATCGTCATTACGACAATTGATGATGCGGATTTTTTCGCCTTGACCTTTATCTGACCACAGTTTTTTCTCGAATAAATGCTCGTTATTTAGAATAACGGCGTTGGCAGAGGTCAAGATACGCGTGGTTGAGCGATAATTTTGCTCAAGCATAACGATTTTCAGTTTTGGAAAATCTTCTTTGAGCAGCGCCATGTTTTCAGGCTTTGCCCCGCGCCATGCATAGATAGATTGGTCATCATCACCCACCACGGTGAAGCGACCTTGCGGACCGACCAAATACTTAATCATCTCATACTGGGCAGTGTTGGTATCTTGATACTCATCGACCAATAAATAGCGAATACGGTTTTGCCATTTGTCACGCAGCTCTCTGTTTTCACGTAATATTTTGGTTGGCAATACAATCAAGTCATCAAAATCGACGGCATTGTAAGCCCGCAAGTTACGCTCATAAAGCGCATATAACGTCGCAAAAATCATGTCTTCTGGATCGTCTAGCGTTTCCATCGCCTTATCAGGCTCGACCAAGTCATTTTTCCAATCCGAAATCATTTTGATGGCTTTACCGACCAACTCGCGACTTTCAGCGCCGCTTAAGTTGTCGCGCATCATCAGCTCCATCAAGAGGCGCTTACTGTCATCGCTGTCCATGATGGAAAAATTGCCTTTTAGCGGGGTATGAATCAGCTCATAGCGCAAAAACTGTAGACCAAATTGGTGAAAGGTCGATACCGTTAACCCGCGCATTTTTTCGCTTGGTAGCAGTTTGCTTACCCGCGCTTTCATCTCACGTGCCGCTTTATTGGTAAAGGTCACGGCGGTGATACGCTCAGCTGGCATGTCACATTCTTGGATTAGATAAGCAATCTTACGCGTAATCACAGAGGTTTTGCCGGAGCCAGCACCTGCAAGTACAAGTAATGGACCAGATACGTAGAGCATGGCCTCGGATTGTTTGGGATTGAGTTGACTCATAACGTGACCTGTAAGACAAAAGCAAAAAAGAGGGTAGCGCTGATATGAAAAAGATAGATAAACGCAGCGCGCATCATCAAAATTCGTATCATTGCGATATTTTAATAATCTTTATTATAAGAATAATAGAATTTAAGGTTTGATGATGGCATATCATAAAAATCTGGTGGGTCATTATAAAGCAAAAATGCTCACTTTGGGGGAGGACTTGGGTGATGAAAGTGGGGTATTCGGACACTTGATTTTTGACAAATAGCGTGGCAGTGTTTGTTCGTAGCCAAAAGTACGGATTTGGGGTTAATATAAGGTAAGGTCTATATCATAATTCATAGTAAAAAAAACACATTTTTTTTACACAGAAAGTGACCGTTCAATACAGTTAAAAACTAGCTTTTAGGCACTGATATGCGTATAGTACGTAAATAATTTATGCCAGTTGTCACGTCATTGTTGACCACGTGTAATGAGCTATTAAATCAATTAAGTAAGCAGTCAGATATGATATTGATTTAATACGTTGATCTTACGTTGTTAGAAGATGCGTTGGGCGACCAGCCTTTATCCGCGCGTATACCGGAATCTCTACAGTTGGTCACGTCTGACATCGTCGTCAATAAGCTTGATAATTGGTTGTTACCAGCAAAATACCTAACATGTGACTCAATGACAGTTACTTAAACACAGTGACAGTTACTGAAGTGCAGTGACAATTACTTAAATGAAGTCACTTTGTGTTTTCGTCTACGTTATACCTGTCGTGAGGCGACCCTCGTAGGTCAGTACTTGCGCTGTGTATGACACTCGATTGGGTGAGGAGCACGTATTATCATGTCTGCTTTTAATTGGTCAGCAGTTGCTTTTATCTTAGCCGCCATTGGGCTAGTTGTCTTTATGCTGGTTGTACCGCGTTTGCTTGGTGGCCGCTCTCAAGGCTCACAAAAAGAAGAAGTATTTGAAGCGGGTGTTGTCGGATCTGGCAACGCCCGTATTCGTTTGTCTGCTAAATTTTATTTGGTCGCAATTTTCTTTGTGATTTTTGATTTAGAGGCGTTATATCTCTACGCTTATGCTGTGTCAGTACGAGAGGCGGGTTGGCTTGGCTTTGCCGCCGCTGGCACGTTTATCACTATTCTAATTATCGGTTTGATTTATGAGCTGAGCTTGGGTGCGATGAACTGGGCACCTGCTGACAAGCTACGTAAAAAAGCACGCTTATATGCGGCGCCTGCAGGCTTTAATTTGGCAGACATTACCAAGTTTGATGGTGCTCATGAGCTAATGGTCGATCCGACAGGTAAAGTGCCAGCGCAGTCATCCGGTCAAATCAATGTCTCAAACAATATTGAGACCAATCGTCGTCATCTACAAAACATCGATCACATTAATACCACGGGTAACGTTACTTCTGTGGATTTTGCGACGTCTGCTCAGCAGGACAAAACTGAACGTTAATAGCAGTTGATGCTCAGCTTATGGCGTTTGCAAAAACGAGCAGCAAAGCATGAAAGCGTCAGTTCTGCTTGTATTAATGATCGCTGATGATTAGCCACTTATTAATAATAAAATTATGGCGACAGCGCGCGCAAGATGATTGCCACGCCAAGCCTAATATAAAGGTTGTATGTTATGAAATACACATTAACAAAAGCCAACCCCGATGCAGATACCTATCCTGCACAGACCAGTCAAACGGTCAATGATCCTATCGAAGATGAAGTGAATAAAAACGTCTTTATGGGTCGTCTCGAAGACCTCGTTCATTCAACAGCAAACTGGGGGCGTAAGAACTCACTTTGGCCATTTAACTTTGGTACCTCTTGCTGTTATGTTGAATACGCTACTACCTTAACCGCCGTTCATGATTTGTCACGTTTTGGGGCAGAGGTTATTCGTGCCTCGCCTCGTCAGGCAGATGTCATGATCGTCGCTGGTACTTGCTTCGTTAAGATGGCCCCTGTCATCCAGCGCCTATATGAGCAAATGCTTGAGCCAAAATGGGTTATCTCTATGGGTGCCTGTGCCAACTCGGGCGGCATGTATGATATTTATTCTGTCGTACAAGGCGTCGATAAGATTATCCCTGTTGATGTGTATGTGCCAGGTTGTCCGCCGCGTCCAGAAGCGCTTATTCAGGGTTTGATGTTGTTACAAGAATCTATTACTAAAGAGCGTCGTCCGCTGGGTATCCATGTCAATGAGCAGGGTATCTATCAGCCGCAAATGACGCCTGAGCGTGACCGCAAGCAGGCAGATCGTATCGCTGTCAAAAACTTGCGCAGCCCAGATAGTATTTAAGTTTCAAACAGCATTCAGACTTATAGCAACAGTTTCAATATTTTATGCGCTTATCATAGTTAGGTTATGATTAACATAGCTCAGTTATGGTTGACATAGTTCGGTTATGACTAACATAGTTCAGTTATGATTAATGAAGGAATACATCATTCATGGTCACGGTAGTCGAAAACATAGATCCTAAGATCAAGCCCGTCCCAGCAGTCATCACAGAGCTGGAGCAAAAGTATGCTGGTAAATTTGTCGTGCAGCAGACTGTGGATGAGATTCCAACGGTTTGGGTGGCGCGTGCTGATTTATTAGATATTCTCTTATTCTTGCGCAAACTGCCTAAACCTTATGTCATGCTATTTGACTTGTCAGCGATAGATGAGCGTTTACGCCAGCATCGCGCGGGTTTGCCTGACAGTGACTTTACGGTGTTTTATCACTTGATGTCGCTTGAGCGCAATAGCGATGTACGCATCAAGGTCGCGCTAAGCGAAGACGATGTCAATGTACCGAGCGCCACCAATATTTGGCCAAATGCCAACTGGTATGAGCGTGAAGTGTGGGACATGTTCGGTATTGTCTTTACAGGTCATCCGCATTTGACCCGTATTTTATTACCAAAATATTGGGAAGGTCATCCACTGCGTAAAGAGTATCATGCGCGTGCGACTGAGTTTACCCCATACTTCTTGAATACGGCCAAGCAACAGTACGAGCAAGAGAACCTGCGTTTTGTCCCAGAAGAATGGGGCATGAAGCGTTCAGGTCGTGACGAAGACTTTATGTTCTTGAACATCGGTCCTAACCATCCCTCTGCTCATGGTGCGTTCCGTTTGGTATTACAGCTAGATGGTGAAGAAGTCGTCGACTGTATCCCTGATATCGGCTATCACCATCGCGGCGCAGAAAAAATGGCTGAGCGTCAAACATGGCACTCATTTATTCCTTATACCGACCGTATTGATTATCTCGGCGGTGTGATGAATGAGCTGCCGTACATCATGTCGGTCGAAAAGCTTGCAGGAATTACTATTCCTCCACGCGCTGAAACCATTCGCGTGATGATGAGTGAGTTTTTCCGTATTACCAATAACTTACTATTCGTCGGTACGTTCATTCAGGATGCGGGTGGTATGACCCCTGTATTCTATATGTTTACCGATCGCCAAAAAGCCTATGATGTCATCGAAGCCGTGACTGGCTATCGTATGCATCCTGCTTGGTTCCGTATTGGCGGTACAGCTGCTGATCTACCACGTGGTTGGCAGCGTCTGGTTCGTGAGTTCTTAGATTGGATGCCAAAACGCTTGGACGAATATGTCAAAGCAGCATTACAAAACAGCGTGCTCAAAGGCCGTACTCAAGGGGTTGCTCAGTATAATGCTAAGCAAGCACTTGCTTGGGGCGTCACGGGTGCAGGTCTGCGTGCGACTGGCGTTGACTTTGATTTACGTAAAGCACGTCCATACATGGGCTATGAGAATTACGACTTTGAAGTGCCAGTCGGTTACAACGGTGATGCTTATGACCGCTGTATGGTAAAAGTCGAAGAGATGCGTCAGTCATTGCGTATTATTCGCCAGTGCATGGACAATATGCCACAAGGCCCTTATAAAGCGGATCATCCACTGGCTGTACCACCGCCAAAAGACCGTACATTAAATGATATCGAAACGCTTATTAATCACTTTATCTCGGTATCTTGGGGTCCTGTGATGCCAGCGGGCGAATGTACGACGATCGTTGAGGCGACTAAAGGTCTGAACAGTTATTACATCACCTCAGACAAGGCCACGATGAGCTATCGTACCCGTATTCGTACACCGACATTTGCGCATTTACAGCAGATGCCATCGGTCATCAATGGCTCGCTGGTTTCTGATGCCATTATGTATTTGGCATCGATTGATATTGTGATGGCGGATTGTGATCGTTAGAACCGCTGCTTCAAAAGTATTTGTTCATCAATATATTATTGCCTGATGGCACACCAAAATGCTGTCACTCGTCAATATAACCACAGTTTCAATCAGACTGATATTGGCTTGTGATAGAGCAGGATGAGTGAGGAAAGACAGAATATTATGAAAATTGTTTCCGACAAAATGCCAAAAGTAGATGTGGAAAGCATTCTCACCAGTGATGAAATCGCTGCCATTCATGAGTTTATGCACCATTACCCACAGGCGCGTGCTGCCTCATTAGATGCGCTAAAAATTGTGCAAAAGCGCAACGGTTGGGTCGATGATGCGCAAGCAAATGCCATTGCCAACATCCTAGACATCCCGATGTCAGACATGGATGGGGTTGCGACTTTCTTTAACCGTATTTATCGCCAACCTGTCGGTCGCCATGTGATTCTCATATGTGACTCTGTGGCGTGTTATTTGACAGGTTATGAGGCGCTGTCAGCTGAGATTAGATCACAGCTGGGTATTGAGTATGGTCAGACAACTGCTGACGGACGTTTTACCCTATTGCCAATTTGCTGCTTGGGCAACTGTGATAAGGGACCAGCGGTACTGATCGATGAAGACACTTACGGCCCTGTCCAGCCATCTGAGGTCGCGCAATTATTGGAGCTATACGCATGAGTTTGACGATTTCAGAGCAAATTGCTCGTCGCTGTCAAGGCCAAGCGCCAAGCCAGCTAAATGCACAGCGTGTTCCAATCTATGGGGATAAAGTGACAGCCACTAGCGAAACTAAGCCTTTGACGTGGCGTCTAGCGCATCATGATGCGGTGCTTGATTTAGCTACTTATGAGTCTCTAAAAGGCTTTACTGGTCTAAAAGAAGCGCTATCCAAATCGCCTAAAGACGTCGGCAATATGATTAAAGCCGCCAATGTCAGGGGTCGCGGTGGTGCAGGTTTTAACGCTGGTCTTAAATGGTCGTTTATGTCACCGCCGGATGGTTTGCCGCGTTATCTCATCTGTAATGCTGATGAAATGGAGCCGGGCACGTTTAAAGACCGTTTGCTCATGGAGCGTCTACCGTTTCAGCTGATCGAAGGTATGCTCATTACCGCTCATGCGATTGGCGCCACTGATGGTTATATCTTTATCCGCGGTGAGTATATCTTGGCCGCTGAACGTTTGGTCGCTGCTATCGAAGAGTGCTTGGCCAATAATCTCATGGGCGACAATATTTTAGGCTCAGATTTTAGTTTTAATCTGCATGTGCATACGGGCGCTGGACGTTATATCTGCGGTGAAGAAACAGCGCTAATTAATTGTCTAGAAGGCCGCCGTGCTAACCCACGTACCAAGCCGCCGTTTCCACAAATCTCTGGTGCATGGGGTCGTCCAACCGTTGTCAACAACGTTGAAACTCTATGCAATATGCCAGCGATTTTGAATCATGGCGTTGAATGGTATCAGTCGTTATCTGAAATTAAAGGCAAAAGTAAAACGCCAGGCACCAAACTATTTGGCTGCTCAGGATTGGTCAATGACCCAGGTCTGTGGGAATTACCGTTTGGCTATACGGCACGCGAAATCATTGAAGATTTAGCGGGTGGTATGAAAGATGGTAAAACGCTCAAAGCATGGCTACCGGGCGGCGCCTCGACTGACTTTTTGACCGCAGAACATTTGGATGTGGTGGTGGATTTTGACACCATTCAAAATGCGGGTAGCCGTATGGGTACTGGTCTGATTATGGTCGTCGATGAATCACAAGACATGGTGCCATTACTACGTAACCTTGAGATTTTCTTTCAGCGTGAGTCATGTGGTTGGTGTACACCATGCCGTGATGGTCTGCCATGGGGCGTTAAATTGCTTACCGCCATCAATGATGGTGAAGGGCAAGTGGGCGATGTAGAAAAACTAGAAGGCCTGACGCGTGATTTATGGATTGGTAAAACATTCTGTGCGCATGCCCCAGGTGCGATGGAACCACTAATGAGTGCGATTAAATATTTCCGTCCAGAGTTTGATCAAAAAATCGCGCAGGCGGTTGGTGTCGATGTTATTGATGCTGCAGCCAACCAACAGCCAGTAGTGAAATAAGGAGAGCGGCATGGCAGTCATACATATTGATGGAACCACTGTCGAAGTAGATAGCGCAGATAACTTGCTACAAGCCTGCTTATCACTCGGCATTGATGTGCCGTATTTTTGTTATCATCCAGCCCTTGGCTCAGTAGGATCGTGCCGTCAGTGCGCGGTCAAGCAATTCCAAAATAAAGAAGATATGGAAGCAGGTCGCGGTCGTCTCGTCATGTCATGTATGGTCGCTCCTGGCGATGATATGTACATCTCTGTGACTGACGATGAAGCCAAAGCATTCCGCAAGTCGATGGTTGAGCTACTCATGACCAACCATCCACATGACTGTCCAACCTGTGAAGAGGGCGGACATTGTCATTTGCAGGACATGACCTATATGTCAGGTCATAGCCGTCGTCGCTATCGCTTTACCAAACGCACGCATCATAACCAAGAGCTTGGTCCATTCATCGCGCATGAGATGAACCGTTGTATCGCTTGCTATCGCTGTGTACGTTTTTATAAAGACTATGCGGGCGGCGAAGATTTGGGCGTTTATGGCTCAAACAATCGTGTTTACTTTGGCCGTGATAAAGATGGTCAGTTTGAAAGCGAATTTTCAGGAAATTTAACCGAAGTCTGCCCAACAGGTGTGTTTACTGATAAAACCCACTCTGAGCGCTACAACCGTAAATGGGACATGCAGTATGCGCCAAGCATCTGTCATGGTTGCTCAGCTGGTTGTAATATCTCACCGGGCGAGCGTTATGGTGAATTGCGCCGTATCGAAAACCGCTATAACGGCGAAGTAAACCGCTATTTCTTATGTGACCGTGGCCGCTTTGGTTATGGCTATGTCAATCGTGATGATCGTCCAACCCAAGCGCTTGAACGTATCAATGATAAGCATGTCAAAATCAATATTGACTACGCACTTGATGAAACCATCAAACGTATCAAAGATAAAAAAGTCATCGGAATTGGCTCACCGCGTGCCAGTTTAGAGACTAACTTTGCGCTAAAAAATCTGGTCGGCTTTGATAACTTCTCAACAGGTCTGAATCATCAGCAGCAAGCACTGGTCAATAAATGCATCGAAGTGCTTAGCACGGAAGGCATTTATAACCCTAGCATGACCGATATCGAAACGCATGATGCGGTGCTCGTATTAGGTGAAGACATCACGCAAACTTCATCACGTGTCGCTTTGTCAGTACGTCAAGCGGCAAAAAATGAAGGCCTAAAAATGGCGGCGGCGCTGCAAACGCAGCCTTGGCTTGCTGAACCAGTTAAGCGTATCGCTCAAGATGCGCTAAGCCCAGTCTATGTCATCGATGTAACGCAAACTAAGTTAGAAGATATCAGTAAAGTGAGCGTAGTGGCGACCCCTGAAGATATCACTAAACTTGGCTTCAAGGTTGCTGATGAAATCGCTAATTTCGCTGATGATTTAGCAGACATAGCAGATCCACAAACAGCTGATGCAAGTGCTGAAACTGACGGTATGCAAGCGTTGGCGCAGCAAATCGCTTATGACTTGATTCAAGCTGATAAGCCGTTAGTTGTCTCGGGTAGTAGCTTGTCTTCTACCGCATTGATAGAAGCAGCGGCACAGATTACCCAAGCATTGACCCAAAAACGCGCGGCAATCAAAGCGACTGAGCAGCAGCAGGTTGAGGCACATAATGCCAAAGTACAGGCAGCGCAAGCAAAAGCGGCTAATGACCAGCCTGAAGAAGACCAAGATTTATCTGCCAAGCCAAACAAACCTGAAACAGGTGTAAATACAGAAGCTCAAGATGATGTCGAACGTGAGCCTGCTGAAAAACTTGAGTTAAAAGAAGTAAATAACAAGTATCAGACACAAGCCGGTATCTATCTAACGGTTCCTGATGCCAATAGCATGGGCGTTTGTATGCTTGGCGGTCAGTCAGTTGAAGAACTGCTAGCGACTGATTACGATGTGGTTGTGGTTGCAGAAAACCAGCTAACAGATGCGATTGATGCCAATAAATTGACGCAGCTACTGACTGATAAAACGGTCATTGCGTTAGATCATCAGCTCCTTGATTGGCACAAAGACGTCGATATCGTATTACCAGCGGCTAGCTTTGCAGAAGCAGATGGTACATTGATATCAGCTGAAGGCCGTGCGCAGCGTTTCTTCCAAGTTTACGATAACGAATACTACCATCCGATGAGCAGTATCAAAGAAGGTTGGCGCTGGATACATGCTGTGCATAGCAGCATTGAAGGTCGTGATGTCGACTGGACGCAGTTGGATGATGTCATCAATGCATTGATTGCCACCCATCCTAAACTTTCGGGTATTAAAGGCGCTGCACCTGATGCTGATTACCGTATAACGGGTCTGAAAATCGCGCGTCAACCGCGTCGTTATTCAGGTCGTACTGCTATGCGTGCGCCAATCTCAGTACACGAGCCAATGCAGCCAAAAGATTTGGACACTGGTTTGACCTTCTCAATGGAGGGTTATAGCGGTAAAGAAACGCCAAGCTCGATGATTCCTTTTGCCAATGCGGCAGGTTGGAACTCACCGCAAGCGTGGAATAAATACCAAGACAAAGTCGGCGGTCATCTGAAAAATGGTGATCCAGGTGTGCGTTTGTTCGATCAGCTAGAGCGCCTAGCCACTCGTCAATATGTGGCGCCAGAAGCGATGTCTTCGAATACAACTGACTTGCAGCAAGGCCAAGCGAAACTGGTACCGATTCATAATATCTATGCCAGCTCAATGATGGCATCACGTAGCCCAATTGTCGCAGAGCAACTACCCGTTGCAGCATGGCGTATTGGTATAGACGATGCCAAAGACTGGAATATCACTGCTGGTGATTACCTAGCGATTGAGATTGATAAGCAACAAATCACCTTGCCAGTACAGATTGTCGGTTACTTAGCAGAAGGTTGTATCGGTTACCCAGTCGGGCAGGTGAGTATCATTCACCCATCGATGCCAGCGTCGGTGCGTAAAGTAGATGCACCAGTGACGATGATGGGTAGCATGGCTAACGACATGATGAACAATAACGATACTGCGCAAATAAACGCAGCGCCGACCACCACACAGGAGGTGTAATATGCAAGTTACCCGTATTATCCCTGATGTGCCAAGCTTTTTGGCCAATAGCATGAGCTTTGATACTTGGTCTATTCTGTTTTTGGTGGGTCAATCACTAGTCATCTTTTTGGTTGTGGTATTGGTTGCCGCGATGATGATTATCTATGAGCGCCGTATGTTGGCCTTATGGCAAGATCGTTATGGTCCAAACCGTGTTGGGCCTTTTGGTTCGTTGCAGTTAGTCGCCGATATGCTCAAAATCTTCTTTAAAGAAGATTGGACACCAAACTTTACCGATAAGTTTATGTTCACCTTGGCACCTGCGGTCGCAATGTTTACTGCCTTGGCTTCATTTGCCATTATTCCTATCTCGCCAACGCTTGGCGTGGTTGATTGGGATATTGGTATTCTGTTTTTCTTTGCCATGGCAGGTATTGCGGTTTATGCGGTGATGTTCGGTGGTTGGGCCTCTGCCAACAAATTCTCACTACTCGGTGGTTTACGCTCAGCAGCACAGACGATCAGCTACGAAGTGTTTTTGGGTTTGTCGTTGATGGGCGTTGTTGCCCTGACAGGTTCATTTAACTTGCGCGCCATTGTCGAAGCACAAGCGGATGGCTGGTATATCATTCCACAGTTCTTTGGCTTTTTGACCTTTGTCGTGGCTGGTGTGGCCGTTACGCATAGACATCCATTTGACCAACCAGAAGCAGAGCAAGAACTGGCTGAAGGTTATCATGTCGAATATTCTGGCATGAAGTTTGGTATGTTCTTCATTGGTGAGTATGTCAACGTTGTCTTGATTTCTGCTTTGATGACTTGCTTGTTCTTTGGCGGTTGGCTCGCGCCGTTCAATCTAGATATTCCATTTATTCCACCAGCTTTTTGGTTCATGATTAAAACGCTGTTCTTTATGACCATGTTTGTTTTGGCTCGAGGCTCACTCATGCGTCCGCGTTATGATCAGGTGATGAACTTTGGCTGGAAAGTATGTCTGCCCGTAACCTTGATCAATCTGTTGATTACTGCTGCGGTCATTTTGATCTTTTCCCCAACGTTATAGTCATTACTAGCCATCACTGATGAACTAGGGTAAAGCTGATAAGGATAATAATCCCATGTTTACTACCATAAAAAAGACCGTCATTGGTATATTTACCATTGTCCGCAGCATGTGGATGGTCAATAGTCATGCGCTCAGACCGCGTGACACCATCCTTTATCCTGAAGAGCCGGTACCTGTACCGCCGCGTTTTCGTGGACGTATTGTCCTCACGCGTGATCCTGATGGAGACGAGCGCTGTGTCGCTTGTAACTTGTGTGCGGTGGCATGTCCGGTAGGGTGTATCTCATTACAAAAAGCCGAGCGCGAAGATGGACGCTGGTATCCAGAGTTTTTCCGTATCAATTTCTCACGCTGTATCTTTTGTGGATTGTGTGAAGAAGCCTGTCCAACGACAGCGATTCAAATGACCCCAGATTTTGAGCTGGGTGAATATAAGCGCCAAGATTTGGTCTACGAAAAAGAGCATTTGCTCATTTCAGGACCAGGTAAATACCCTGATTATAACTATTATCGTGTGACAGGTATGGCGGTAGCAGATAAACCAAAAGGCGCAGCACAAAATGAGTCTGCACCGATTGATCTAAGGAGCTTGCTACCATGATGAATATTTTAAACCATCCTGAATTGGCTGGGTTTTATTCGCTTGCAGCAGTGGCGATATTTGCCAGTCTGCGCGTAGTGACTCAGGCCAATCCAGTGCATGCTATCTTATCGATGATTGTGTCGTTGTTGGCAATTGCTGGGATATTTTTTGTATTAGGTGCGCCGTTTGCAGGAGCATTAGAGATTGTTGTCTATGCTGGTGCCATTATGGTGCTATTTGTTTTCGTTATCATGATGCTTAATTTGGGCATGAGTAATGACGAGCGCGAAGAGCGTTGGCTCGATGCAGGCACTTGGGCGATACCGACAGGATTGACGATAATTATTGCCGTTGTGCTCTATGCGATGATTGGTCTCAATCATGATGAAGCTGTCATGATGGGTGGCACGACTATCTCTGCCAAAGCAGTCGGTACGGTGTTATTTACCAAATACATTATGCTGGTTGAAGTAGCCGCATTGCTATTATTGGCAGCCTTGGTCGCCGCTTATCATTTAGGTAAAGAGACAGTCGACGATGAGGTCATCGGTAACGATAGCCAAAATTTCAAGCCAAGCGTAGGCAGTATCAAACAATACGACAATGATAGTACGCTTACACAGCATGATGGCGTAGAAATGGCTAAGCCTTATGAATATAAAGATGTTGATCCGCATGACTATGTTGGTATGAAGGTAGGCATGAAAGCAGGTAGTCAAGTAGGTGCGAACAAAGTTACGCGCAAGGAGTCAGACTAATGGTACTAGCAGCAAGCGTGGCACAAGATGTGTCAAACGTGCCGTTTGCCCACGAGGTGGCAGGCTTAGTACAGCCAGTTGCTGAGGCGCAAAATGTACTGGGTATGATACCCATGAGTCATGGACTGATTTTGGCAGGTATTTTATTTGCTATCGGTCTGTGCGGTGTCATGGTACGACGTAACTTCCTATTTATGCTCATGAGTCTTGAGATCATGATGAATGCGGCAGCATTGGCATTTGTAGTAGCAGGTAGTCGCTGGGTAGATCCAGACGGACAGATTATGTTTATCTTTATTTTGACCTTGGCCGCGGCTGAAGCGTCAATTGGTCTGGCAATATTATTGCGTTTTTATCATCAGCGTGGGCATCTCGATGTCGATAGCGCCAATGAGATGAAAGGATGATGTCATGAGTTTATTACCATTAACCTTTATATTCCCGCTCATTGGCTTTTTGATTTTAGCCTTTATGCGCGACAAATTATCGGAGACGGTCGCAGCGATTGTTGGCGTAGGTAGCATGTTGCTCTCAGCATTATGTACGCTAGTGGTTAGCTATACCTTTTCGACCACCAATCCAGCTGGAACGGTAATAGAAGTTCCGCTATGGACATGGTTCCAAGTTGGCGATTTTGCCCCACATTTCGGTTTGAGCTTTGATGGTTTAGCATTGACCATGACTGGTGTCATTACTGGGATTGGCTTTTTGATTCACCTGTTTGCCTCTTGGTATATGAAAGGCGACACTGGCTTTGCTCGTTTCTTTAGCTATATGAACTTGTTTGTGGCCAGTATGTTGTTACTGGTACTCGCAGATGATTTGTTCTTGCTATATCTCGGTTGGGAAGGCGTGGGTATCTGTTCGTACTTATTGATTGGTTATTATTATCACGACAGAGCCAACGGCCGTGCCGCGATGAAAGCCTTTACCGTTACTCGTGTGGGTGATGTGTTCTTAGCCTTTGGTTTGTTTTTATTATTCCGCGAATTCGGTACGCTTAATATTCAAGAGATTATTACGCGCGCGCCAGAAGTATTCGATGTTAATAACCCAACGATGATGCTAACGACTATGATGTTGGTCGGCGGCGCGATGGGTAAATCAGCCCAGTTGCCACTACATACATGGCTTGCTGATGCGATGGCAGGTCCAACACCAGTATCGGCATTGATTCACGCTGCAACGATGGTGACGGCAGGGGTTTATCTGATTGCTCGTTTACATCCATTGTTTGAGCTGACTCCAGGTATCTTATTGTATTGGGTGGGCGGCGTAGGGGCATTGACGCTGGTCGTTGCTGGATTCTGTGCACTCGCGCAAACAGACATCAAACGTATTCTTGCGTATTCGACCATGAGTCAGATTGGCTATATGTTTTTGGCATTGGGCGTGGGCGCGTGGCAAGGGGCAATCTTCCATTTGATGACCCATGCTTTCTTTAAAGCATTGCTGTTCTTATCATCAGGTGCGGTCATCCTTGCGGTACATCACGAGCAAGACATCTTTAAGATGGGTGGTCTGCGCAAAAAGATACCATTGGTATTTTGGTGTTATATCATCGGTGGCGGTGCACTCGCTGCGATACCTTGGGTTACCGTTGGTTTTTATTCTAAAGAAGCAATTCTTTGGGAAACTTATGCCACAGGTCACTTAGTACTATTTTATATGGGTGTATTCGGTGCGTTCCTAACGGCGATTTATACGTTCCGTATGATTTGGATCATCTTCTTTGGCGAAGAAAAAACCCATGCGCATAAGCTATCAGGCGTTTCGTACTGGTTACCTTTGACCGTTTTGCTAGTGCTATCTACAGCCGTTGGTGCTTGGATTACACCGCCATTAGATGGTGTATTGCCAGAGAGCGTGGGTCATCTATTAGAAGTTGCTGGTCAAGCGCATGCTAAGCACACCGCAGAATATATCGCGATGGGTGCCATGGCAGCAGGTTTGATATTGGCCGCACTATTGTATGTTGTCAACAAAGGTCGCTTGCTCACTAGCTTTAAGCGCTCACGTATTGGTGGGGCGCTATATCATTGGTGCTATCATGGCCTAGGTTTTGACGCGCTATATGATGTGATTTTTGTAAAACCCTTTTTATTCATCGGCCGCTTATTAAAAGCCGACCCTATCGATAAAACGTGGTTGCTGTTACCTAAGCTGGCCTCAGCTGGTAATAAAGTATTGTCTGCGACGCAAACAGGGTCTCTTCGAGGTTATGCCACAAGCTTTGGCTTGGGTATGGCTGTATTGCTGGTGCTGGTAATGATGACGGTGGTGTAAAGATGATTGAGTTACAACAAACGTGGATGCTACCAGCATTAATCGCAATTCCTTTTATTGCAGGATTGCTATGCTGGGTAGTAGAGCGATTTAATAAACGTCTGCCGCGCTGGATTGCCTTGATCGGTATGATGTTGACCTTTGCTTTGTCATTGGTACTTTGGCAGCAGGGCGATTTTAGCGGTATGAGCAAGCAGGTCATTGCACCAGATGCTGCAGTGCCTTGGGTAGCAGAATTTAGTGTGCCATGGATACCAAGCTTTGGTATTAGCTTTCACTTAGCGCTAGATGGTTTGTCACTGATGATGGTGGCCCTAACAGGGTTGCTTGGTGTGGCCGCCGTTGCTTGTTCTTGGAATGAGATTCAGCGCCGCGTTGGCTTTTTCCATTTAAACTTGCTATGGAGTTTGGGCGGCGTTATTGGTGTTTTCTTAGCGATTGACCTATTCTTATTCTTCTTCTTCTGGGAGATGATGCTGGTTCCTATCTACTTCTTGATCGCCATTTGGGGTCATGATGTGGTTGGCAAAACCAAAGAGTATGCCGCAACTAAGTTCTTTATCTATACCCAAGCGTCTGGGCTTATCATGCTCATCGGTATTTTGGTATTGGTCATTATCAGCTATGCCCAAAAAGGGGTAGTGAGCTTTAACTATAATGACCTGCTCGGTACGTCACTTGGCGGCTGGGAATATCCAATCATGCTGTGCTTCTTCATTGGCTTTGCGGTGAAGTTGCCAATCATTCCTTTCCACGGCTGGTTGCCAGATGCGCATGCGCAGGCACCAACGGCAGGTTCGGTGGATTTGGCAGGTGTGCTAATTAAGACTGCTGCATATGGCTTGATTCGTTTTGTGTTGCCGCTATTTCCAGCAGCGTCACAAGAGTTTGCACCGATAGCAATTACTCTAGGTACGATTGGTATCTTTTACGGTGCATGGCTTGCATTTATGCAGACCGACATGAAGCGTTTGCTGGCGTATACCAGTATCTCGCACATGGGTTTTGTGGTACTAGCAATTTATGCTGGAACATTGCTCAGCTTACAAGGTCTGATGATTCAGATGCTTGCTCATGGTTTGAGTTCAGCCGCACTATTCATCATGGCAGGACAGCTATATGAGCGTCTGCATACACGCGATTTAACCTTGATGGGTGGTATGTGGGGACAGTTCCGTTACTACGCACCGATACTGATGTTCTTCTGTGCTGCTTTACTAGGTATTCCAGGTACGGGTAACTTCATTGGCGAGTTCATGATTTTATTTGGCTCATTTGCTCAGTATCCAGTGTTTGTGGTTTTTGCGACATTCAGTTTGGTATTAGCAGGTCTTTACTCGTTGATTTTGATTCATCGCGCACTATTTGGTGAAAACAACATCGCTGCATTGGCAGAGCGAGAAACTAAGTCACATGGCTTACCTGCACGTAAACTAAAAGATTTGGGCAAGCGCGAGCTGTCATTACTACTGATGTTAGCTGCTGGTTTGGTATGGCTCGGACTGTACCCACAGCCGTTCCTTGATACCTCAAGTCACGCAATGCAGTGGATCAATAACGCATATATATACAGTCAAGTGACACAGGTAGATGCGTCGCAGCTGCTTGATGTAATGGAGGCACGTTAAGTCATGAATGATATTACGATGAATGATTTGATAGGATTGTTGCCTTACGCGCCGATTATCGCCGTAGTGATTACGGTACTGACGGTTATGATCGCGATTACCTTTAAACGCTCGCACATGGTCACTGGTACGATTACAGTGGCAGGCTTGAATGTTGGTCTATTTACCCTTATCGGGCAGATGATCGGTGTGATTGACAGCGGTTCTATCGCACCAAACGCTGAGCAGTTATTTGTTATAGATAACTTTGCTCAGTTTAATATGGTGGTGATTTTTATCTGTGCCTTGGCTTGTTGTACGCTGTCTTATGCGTATTTAGCTAACCTCAAAGACAATAAAGAAGAGCTGTACTTGCTCATGCTGCTATCGACCATTGGTGCATTACTCATGGTAAGCGCGCAGCATATGGCGTCATTCTTTATGAGCTTGGAGATGCTGTCAGTACCGTTATATGGTTTGCTTGCTTATACTTATATGCGCAACCAGTCGCTTGAGTCGGGATTGAAGTATTTGGTATTGTCAGCGACTGCATCAGCGACATTGCTGATGGGTATGGCCTTTATCTATGCAGAAGTAGGCTCTCTAGCATTTAAGCCAATCAGCATGGTGCTAGGCAATATCTTTGAGTCGCCACTACTGATATTAGGCGCGGCAATGATGATGTTTGGTATCGCCTTTAAACTCTCGGCTGCTCCTTTCCACATGTGGACGCCAGATGTTTATGAAGGTGCCCCAGCGCCTATCGCTACCTTTTTAGCATCCGTATCAAAAGTGGCGATGATGGCATTAGCCGTGCGTTTCTTAATCGATACGGCTTTGCTGGCATTGCCATCAGTGCAAATGCTATTGATGGTCATGGCTACTTTATCTATCTTGGTAGGTAACTTATTGGCAGTACGTCAAACCAGTCTTAAACGTCTACTCGGTTACTCATCTATTGCTCATATGGGTTATGTGATGATCGTGATTGTCAGCATTGGTTCAGCCGCAGATAGTATCTCTAGTATGTATATGGCGGTTTATGCCTTTACCTCTATCGGTGCCTTTGGTGTAGTGACATTGATGTCGAGTCCATATCGCTTATCTGGTGAAGCCGATGAGCTGACGCATTATCAAGGGCTATTCTGGCGTCGTCCAGTATTAACCGCTGTGATGACCATCATGATGTTGTCATTGGCTGGTATTCCGTTGACGGCAGGCTTTATCACCAAGCTATTTGCTATCTTAGCTGCGGTACAGGGAACCAACTGGTTCTTGGCTGCGATGATTATCTTGGGTAGTGCGATTGGTCTATTCTATTACTTACGTGTGTTACTCACGCTGTTCAAACGTCCTAAGCAGTTCATCGAGTTTGACGTGTCTGGGCAATGGGGTATTCGTACCGGTGGTATCATGGTCATTGCTGTGACGGCGATTATTCTATTCTTTGGTATCTTGCCAAATAGTATGATTGAGTGGGCAAGTTTGGCTCGCATTTGGTAATGTCGCTGAGTTAATACAACAGATAAGTCGCTGCGATCTATCTGTTGTTACGGTTAAAAAACCAAGATGCGCCAGCTTTATGATAAGCTTGGCGCATCTTTTTTATGCTTACCTTTTTGGCATTTATCTTCTTTTGCCTATCAAAGATATCTTATAAAAATACAGTTTAATAAAGTATAAGTGACGAATAATTATGAGTGATAATATTCAAACCGTAACGGTGCTCAGCAAAACCACATGGACGCCAAATTTATTTAGCTTTACCGTCGGCCGTCCCGATAGTTTTAAGTTTACAGCGGGGCAGTTTGTACGCTTGGGCGTCAATCCTAGTCAATTAAAATATTACCAGCAAACTGATGCAAGTGATGAAACTGCTGATACCGCATTGAATGAAGATGTTTTTCGCGCGTATTCGATAGTCTCTTCGCCATTTGATGAGGTGATAGAGTTTTTCTCTATCGTGATTCCTGACGGTGCATTTACCTCGCAATTGCAGCATTTACAAGTGGGCGATGAGCTACTGCTTAATACCATGCCATTTGGGTTTTTGACGTTAGCACGCTACCAAAAACCATTGCCAAAAGACTTATGGCTGCTAGCAACAGGCACTGGCTTAGCACCGTTTTTGTCGATGCTGCAAGATTTAAAGACATGGGAAGATTACGAGCACATTGTACTGGCTTATAGTGCCCGTTCGACGGAAGAACTTGCGTACGTTGAAAAAATCGAGAGCCTACAAGAAGACTTCGGTACGCTGGTTGATAATCCAGCAAAGCTTATCTTTATCCCAATCGTCACTCGTGAGCCTGTCGAAGGCGCGTTATCAGAGCGTCTGCCGAAGCTACTGCTAGAGGGGACGTTGCAAGAGCGCGCGGGTATCGCATTAGATATTGATACTACGCATGTCATGCTATGTGGCAACCCAGATATGGTAGAAGATACTAAAGAGGCGTTAAAGACACTGGGACTGGTCATGAATCGCCGCGGTGAGGGTAATATTGCCGTAGAGAACTACTGGTAGTTATCGACTTCAATAAAAAAACGCTGCATCTTAAAGGTTCTTGGCCTTATAGATGCAGCGTTTTTTTATGGGATAAAACATTGTCTTATGCGATAAAACATTAGCGACTTACTCTTGGCTTGGCTCAGTCGCATCATCTACAGGATTAATAGGGCCTTGCATCAATTCAGGATCGTCATCATCACCAATGATATCTTCGTTACTGCTGGCCGCCAGCAAATCACGATAGTTGATTTGAGCCTTCAAAATCATTTGCTCTTCTTCTAGCTCACCATAATTTATCTGTACCTTATGCAAGGTACTCATGATTTTCTTATTATTTTTTAACCAACGATGGATATCGAGATAAATCACTTCGTCTTTTGCGCGAGCAATATTGACGTACGACAGAATAAATCCTAAAGGGTCTTTTTTGAGGACGCTATGATAAAACCAAATCGCAAGTTTGACGCCTTGGCGTTTCACGAAAGATTCGCAGCGCAGATTTAATATATCGGTATAAGTTTGCTGACCAAACACAAAGCGCTGCACATTGCGATCGAGCTGAACGTGAACTAGGCTAAAGTTACTTGCTACCTCGGCATAGATGCCGCCTGCATTGACAGTGCAGTACAAACGAAACCAGTCATCATGCATCTCGACGCGTAGCTCTAAAATGGCTTTTACATTGTCGGTGACGAATGTTTGTAGTGCATCATTAACGTAAGTCTGTGCCACTGGCAATGACAACTCATCTTCGAACTTGTCCGTCGTTTTATTATAGATATCTTTAACCGATTGGGCGATACGCTCCCAACCACTGCCGAATGACTCGTCAAAACGATAGCCAATACTCTCGAAGAACTCATCAAAATTGTCTGAATTATTCACGTTATCAAAGTCACTCAAACTTATTATCCTTATAGGGCGCGTCATTCAATCGGTGACGTAAAAATGGCTAAACAAACTTTGCAGGCTATCATTAATTTAAACGAACGCTAATCATCTATAATTTCTGAATATCTACGACCATTAGTAATTTTTATACTGATAGGTAGCAAAAGCGAAAAACTGACCTCTGATACTAGTAAACAGTAAATCCGCACTTACTGTGCTGCTTGATCATCTACTGTGCCTAATTAAGACGATGCACAGTTTTGATTGTTGCAAAGTATCGTGCTACTAATGCTATTGTGCTAAAGCAGTATATAACAAATACAGTGGCTTCAAAATGAACACATGCGTTTTATAGCAATTCATTTGGTATAGACAGTGTTTCGTCTGCCTTATATATTCTCAAATGCATGTTTTTCAATCAGCGGATAAGGTTACCAATACTGCATGGCAGATGTCAAAATGCCGTCTCAGTGCTTATACTGGCGACATAATTCTATGTCATGTTATGATAGCGCCAGTATAAATCATGCCTATCGTTACAACACTTGTTAAATAGTGCTTTGTACTGATGTGCTCACAAGCTGAGATTCATTGTGGCCTATATAAAAGACTCACAGAGCTATCATTTTTCCGCGCAAGCGCCCAAGCGCGATATAAGTTTGCCTGTCGCTATTGTTATTGCGGTGGCTGTTCATGTGCTGATTATTTTCGGAATTAGCTTCTCTATGGGAAAAGACCCAGCTGCTATGATGCAAGATGTGGCAAAGGTACTGACCGACAATATGCAGCCCAATGAAGATGCACACTTTATTGCCAATGCTTCACAAGAGGGCGGCGGTACAATAGAAGAGCAGCTCAGACAAGAGAACAATCAGTTAAGTGCAATGTCTGCTGAGCAAATGAGTGAGACTCAAGACATCGTTAATTTACAGCGTAAAGTGCGTCAGCAGCGCTATCAAGAAAGCTACCTACGCACGACGTTAAGTTGGCGTCAGGCCACTGTAGAGTCGGATAATGATAGCGAGCAAGCGCAAGATGATGCGATGGCACAAGAAGAGCGGCTACGTAAGCAGATTGCAACCTTAGAGGCTCAGCTATCTCAGCGTCAGCAGGTCTACGCGACCAAATCTAAAGTCGTGACCATGGATAGTAACTCGACCACACGGGGTGCGGCAGCCGATTATATCAATACATTCCGTGAGCATGTCGAGCGAGTGGGCAACTTGCACTATCCTGTGCAAGCGCGTGCCCAAGGTATTACGGGCGAAGTACGGCTTATGGTTATCATCAGTAACGACGGCAATATCAAAGCCATTCGTTTACTTGAAAGCTCAAACTCTACGATATTGGATGAAGCGGCCAAACAGTCGGTACGACAAGCAGCACCCTTTGGTAAATTTACCGAAGACATGAGCGATATCGTCGAGCTGCGCTTGATACGTACTTACCGCTATAGTGATACAGTCGAAGTAACGTACTAAGGTTAATGTATTCAAGCACTAAGAAGACAGGTGCTAAAGAGACAAGCACTAAGAAAAAAGCTACTGAAATTAAAGCTACTGAGAATAAAGTTGCTGAAAACACAACTGTTAAGAATAACGCTTAACGCACTATTTTTTTATCATTACAGATACCCAAGTTCATAACACACAGCTTATAAAATAAAGAGTCAGTATGGAATTTTTAGGTTTTACCGTCGATGTCGCTACCTTAACGAGCAATGCCCTAGAGTTGGTCATTAAAGTCGCTTTAGCAATACTTATATTTATCGTGGGACGTTGGCTTGCCAAAAAGGCAGTCGCTTTTTCCGATCGCCTGATGACGCGTAGCCATCTGGACGAGACAGTTGCTAGTTTTTTAAGTCGTCTATTGTATGGTGTGCTATTGGTTGTAGTGATTTTAGCTGCACTTAGCAAAGTCGGTGTACAGACTACTTCGGTCGTTGCGATCCTAGGTGGTGCCGCTGTTGCCGTTGGTTTGTCATTAAAAGACCAGCTATCAAATTTTGCCGCTGGTATTATGATTGTGACGTTTCGCCCGTTTGTACGCGGCGATTATGTACAGATTAGTAGCTACACAGGTACGGTGACTGAGATTACTTTGGTTAATACCCATCTGACGACCATTAACAATCACGATATCATCATTCCTAATAGCGATATCACGACTTCACCTGTGGTCAATTATACAGCGCTACCCAATCGCCGCGTCGATATCACCGTCGGTATTGGCTACGATGCTGATATCAAAACGGCTAAAGACGTGATGTTGAGTTTGGCGAAAAACAACCCATTGGCCTTTACTGATCCTGAGCCTATCGTGCGAGTGACCAATCTAGGCGACAATTCAGTAGACCTTACCCTAAACGTTTGGACAACCAATGCCGACTGGTGGTCGATGCAATGCGAGTTACTAGAGCAATTCAAGCAAGCTTTAGATGATGAGAAGATTGAGATTCCATTCCCGCAGCGCAGCGTCCATGTCAAAGGCTTAGACCATATGATCAATCAGATGGGTCAAGCGCAAAAGCTACCATTAACTAAAGATTAATGAGTAGCTGTCTAAGAGTTAGAAGACTGTTTAATAAAGCAGTGCTAGTTTAGACATAAGGATTTGGTAGGTTTAGACCTGCCAAAATCTCAATTTCAAAGTACTCCATCTCATTTTGCTCAGCTTGTCCGAGCTCGTGATCAAAACCCAGTAGGTGTAGCACGCCATGCACTAGCAAATGGCTGATGTGCTGCGCCACTGTTTTGTCCTGTTCAGCCGCTTCACGTACCATCACTTCATGACAGATAATCAGCTCTCCAAGAGGTAATGTTGGCATCAGCTCAATGACGGCTGCAGGTAATTCGCTTGGATAAGACAAAATGTTGGTCGCATAGTCTTTACCCCGTGCTTCTAGATTTAAAGCACGGCCTTCGACGTCATCAGTAATATATATATCTAGTGTTTTAGACTTTTCTTGCCATAGCTCAGGATCGATATCTGCAAAATAGGGTAGGGTCAGACCGTTATTAATACGACCATCTATATAATCTAAAGTCGCCATCATGACTGATAGTAAATGCTCGCGATTATAAAAAGTATCTAATATTTCATCATCAATACTGTCGGTCGCACTGATATCAAGTGCTGCTAAGCTGGCATGGTTACTAGCGATCTTGTCGTCAAAATTAGTATTGTCAGGTTGGCTCATGTTACTGTCCTTTTTATTATAAATAAATGCGTTTTTAAGGCTGCATCTTCTAGGTGATTTATTTGCCAGCTCTTTTAATATAAAAGTAGCTCAAGTATTGTCTTTCATTGCTAAGTTTTTGGTTAATAAATAAAGGCCAATGTATAGAATGTATAGAGGCTACTATAGCTAAGTTACTGGTAGGCGACTAGTAGCGAAAGAGCTAAATTCAATAAACTGTCGGTAAGAAAAAACCGGACTACTTTGAGTAATCCGGTTTTCTTATACAAGCTAAATGCTTATAGCAAATGATTGTAATTCAGTGATTAGCTTGATTACTAAAGATTGGCTGCTGCATTAGCGACGGCTTGTCTACGCTCTTGTTCTTTAATACGTTCAAACTTACGTTTTTCTTCTAAAGCCATTTGCTCTTCATCAAACACATCATAGGCTTCAACAATTTGTTGTACCAATTGATGTCGTACGACGTCTTTTGAATCAAACTTTGTGATATGAATCTCTTCGATATCTTTTAGAATATCCATCGCTTGTGCCAAGCCTGACTTATGACCACGTGGCAAATCGACCTGAGTAATATCCCCAGTGATGACGGCACGTGAGCCAAAGCCCAAACGCGTCAAAAACATTTTCATCTGTTCAGGCGTGGTGTTTTGCGCTTCATCTAGAATGACAAACGAGTTATTCAAAGTACGACCACGCATATAGGCAAGCGGTGCCACTTCGATAATCTGACGCTCAATCATTTTACCGACTTTTTCAAAGCCTATCATCTCATAGAGCGCGTCATATAATGGGCGCAAGTATGGATCGATTTTTTGGGTCAAATCACCTGGCAAGAAGCCTAGCTTTTCGCCAGCTTCTACCGCTGGACGCACTAGCAAAATACGTTCAATCTCATTACGCTCAAGCATATCCACGGCACAAGCGACTGCTAGATACGTTTTACCCGTACCAGCTGGCCCAATACCAAACGACACATCGGAACTCAGGACGTTTTTTACGTAGCGCTGTTGGTTGCCACCGCGCGGAACGATGCGACCCTTACGTGTACGTAAACTGATGGGCGTAAACTCGCTAGCCTCATCCAAGTCTTCATCATATTCCATATCATCGTGGTCTTGCTCGTCTTCTTCGATGTCTTCATCACGAGAGAGACTAGATTGGATGATGAGGTGCAGCTCTTCTGCACTGATGTCTTTGGTGTTCTGTGCTTCATCTACCATTTTGTAGATAATACGTTCACCGCGTTCGACATTGGTCACATCGCCACTCAGGCAAAAATCGCCTTGGCGCTGCATGATTTTAATATCGAGGCGTTCTTGGATATATTTCATGTGATTGTTGTATTCACCAAGCACGGTTTTTAGCTGTGCTGGGGTCAGTGATTCAAACTTTATACGGCGGCTCATGGAATCAGTCAAGCGATTATCCTTTTATTGTGTACCCGACGCTATGATTTGGTTTTAATTGCGTGATGGGTTGCAGAGATAAAATAGTTAGTGGCGTTACAGTTTTTTAGGTGGTAAAAAGATTATAGATGATAAAAATGACGGCGATATTATTGTTGTTTTTGTGGAAGGTAATAAATGAAAATAATGAAAAGTCTTGCCTTCATTATGGTAGAGAAATTTTAAATTTCAAGCCATACATCAGATAGATAACGCTGTTTTTGTATGCGGATTGCAACTGCTACCGCGATTTTCTATAGATCGATTTGATATTGCTATCAGTTCTATATAATTCATCGCTGCCCATCGTATGATAGTGCTTTAATAAGATTAAGATATTTGAGTTTTATAAATATAAACCTCGTTTATGATGAGAGTAAAGAAACGATTTGTCTACGGTTAAGACCACGGCATAATGGACAATTTGTGGTAATCTATGGGCGATACCATAGTTTGCTGCAACCCATCTAATAACAGCAGCGACACGATAAAAATTATAAAATAAAGTCAGTGACGAGCAGTTGTCTATCACTAATAAATTGCTTGTCCAAAAAATTATAATAGGAAAATAACAATGCAAGATACTGATTCACATTTATCCAATGCTGGCAGCATATCTAAAAAGTTTGACGGCATCTCTAAAAAGAAAGAAGCGATAACTGACCAGCAAGTGCTTATCGCAGGTGGTGGTCATGTTGGTTTGTCTTTTGCATTGCTATTGGCCCATCACGGTATTGCGAGTACCTTATTAGAAAAAAACAGCTATCCAACCATCAGTCCAACGGATGATAGGACTCGCAGCCATTATTTAGACAGTCGCAATACGGCGTTATCGCGGCGCACGGTACAGATATATCAAGAGATTGGACTGTGGGATGAGTTACAAAGCCATGCCTGCCGTATCGACACTGTACAGATTAGTGAGCAAGGCAGTTTTGGGCGCGCGCAGCTGAATAAAGCAGAGGAAAAGGTCGAGTCATTTGGGCAAGTCATCGAAAACGCTTGGCTGGGGCGTAAGCTTTTATTAGCCGCACAGCAAGAGCCATTAATTACCTTGATAGATAATGCCAATGTGACAACGGTCCAGCAGCAGACCGATAGTGTGACACTTAGCTTCAATTACAATGATGAAGCCGAAAACGAGCAGCAGCTGCAAGCTAGCGTATTAGTCGCTTGTGATGGGCGCGATTCTACAGTACGACAATTGCTAGATATCGGTACAACCACGTATGACTATCAGCAAACGGCCATCGTCGGCGTAGTAGAGACAGATACGCCACACGAGCATGCAGCGATTGAGCGTTTTAGTCCAGCAGGCCCACTTGCTGTGCTCCCACTGACTGATCCAAAGGGCGATGGCAATGATGAGTATCAACAAGGCTACAGACGCTCTGTCGTGTGGGTATGCCCAACAGGTGAAGAAACCAGATACTTAGAAGACGATGCCCATTTCTTGCAGACGCTACAGCAAGCTTTCGGTCAACGCGCTGGCAAGTTTATCGCTGCTGGTCGCCGCGGCGCCTATCCATTGAACCGCGTACTAGCGGATAAGCAAGTAGAGGGGCGCTGCGTCATTATGGGCAATGCCGCTCATACCTTACACCCTGTCGCTGGCCAAGGCTTTAATCTCTGTATGCGAGATGCACATGTGCTGGCACAAATGCTAAATGCACAAGTGCTCAAAGGCGCAGATATCGGTGATGCACAGCTATTAAAACGTTATGAAAAAGCACGTCAAACTGACCAGAAGCGAGTGATTCGTTTTTGTGATGCGGTAGTACACGGCTTCACGCATCCTAACCCCGCGATTAAGCTGGCGCGAAATATGGCGTTATTGGCCTTTGATAAATTGCCAAATATTAAGCCATTAGTTGCTACTTATGCGATGGGTTTAAAATCATAGCGCTATAGTTAAATCCTCTTTAAAAGAGTGACAGCGTTAACCTCGCTTGAAGTATTGCCTATACATCTGCACTCGGTTGCCTTGTCTCTCTTTTAAACTGAATCAACTAACTGTAATCAAGATTGATAATAAGCATTCTAATATTGAGCAATATTGAGAGACACCTTATGAAAAACAACTATACGTTGATTATCGGTAGCGGTATCGTTGGGGCGACGCTTGCTCTAAAGCTGGCACAGGAAAAAATGCCGGTGACGTTGATTGATGCCCGTCCTGAGCGTGATGAGTCAGCTTGGCAAGACGTACTTAGCAAACGTGACGCACGTGTCTATGCACTTAGTATGGCTAGTATTAATTTACTTAAAGACATTGGCGCGTGGCAAAAGATTGCCGCCTCTAAACGCAAAGCAGACTACTCGCAAATGCAGGTATGGCAGCTAAATGGTATGGGTGAGTTATTATTTGGCGAAAGTGAAGACAGCGGCGCCGAGGATAGTAGTAGTAAAAATCATGAGCCTACATTATTAGGTAGTATGGTTGAGCCTGCTGTTATCGAGCACGCATTATGGCAACGCTTGCATGAAGCTGATGTCAGTGAGTATCTCACCCTTATCGCTGGTCACAAAGTTGTTGATATGGATTGGTTAGGGGCGCAGCAAGGCTACCGTGTCACTCTAGATAATGGCGAAGTGATTGATGCGCGTCTATTAGTTGGCGCTGATGGGCGCGGTTCATTTGTCCGTCAGCAAGCAGGGATTGGCGTAGATACGCTTGACTATAATCAAACGGCGATTTGCTGTGCGATTCAGACTGAGAAACCGCATCAAGCGACAGCACGCCAAGCTATGCTACCGACGGGTACGTTGGCACTATTGCCGCTAGCTGATATAACCGATGTTGATAAGACAAATCCGCAGCATTGGCAGTCGATCGTATGGACATTGCCGCGCAATCAAGCATTAGCATTGATAGAGGAAGAAGATCGTTTTATTGCTGATAAGTTAGCAGCTGCCAGCAATTACGAGTTGGGTGCGATTAATCAGATTGAGTCTATCGCTAGTTTTCCATTAGCGGCTCAGCAAGCGAAAAGCTACGTCGCTGATAACTTGGTACTCATCGGTGACGCTGCTCATGGCGTACATCCGCTGGCAGGTCAAGGATTGAACCTCGGTATGCTGGACGTGCAAGTATTATGTGAGCAATTAGCGCATGACTTTACACGTAGTGGTGGTACGCTTTGGGGCAGCAATCAAACGCTACGTCATTATGAGCGTTCGCGCCGTCCGCATAACAGCCTAATGATGCACAGCTTTTCTGCGCTTAACTGGTTATTTGCAGGGTCGCTTGCCCAAATGCGTCCTGTGCAGCAAATCCGTAATGAAGGTATGTACCGAGTCAGCAAAATCAAGCCATTAATGCGTTTGTTTGCTAAGCAGGCGAGTGGGGTGTAGGAGCTACCCAAGCGCCGAAAAGAACACCATCAGCACTGGTGAGACAATATTGATCAAAAACCCAAAGCTAATCGCTAGTGGCACGACTTTTAGACCACCTGACTGCTGAATGATAGGCAAGGTAAAGTCTAAACTGGTCGCGCCGCCAAGCCCAACCGCGGCAGAAGGGTATTTGCGCATAAATACCGGAATAAAGATTAACGCAAAGAACTCACGTACCAAGTCATTAAACAACGCGACACTGCCCCAAACCGCGCCATAAGCATCGGTCATTACAATCGCTGACAGCGAGTACCAACCAAACCCTGACGATAATGCTAAGCCTTTCGTCCACGACACATCAGTAAATAGTAGCGCGAAAATAAGGCCACCCGCCAATACCGCTAGCGTAAAGATGACACTCATTTCTACGCCACGTTTATTGAGCAACACTTCTTTTAAGGTGATGCCCGAGCCTTTTAAGCCTATACCGACCAGTAAAATTAAAATCATCAGCATGACGGTCATAGAGTTTTCAGGCGGCATATAACCAGCAGGCAAGAAATAGCCAATCACCATCCCAATCACCACACAAACCACTTGTGCCAAGCTACCGCGAATGCTCACCCGATGCTCTTTAGATTTTACGCTTGGTTTTTTGGCATGCCACGGACGCAGATGGTCAAACAGCATAAGCGCAAACAATCCCGTACCAATTGTCAGTATTGATAATACAGTGACATACAGCGCAATTTCACCCAGCTGATTACCTAGACCTTCTACCTGAGACAGCTCAATGCCGATCAACGCCAGGATGACGAATACCAGGTATGATAGACCTTTGTCGGCCACTTTTGTCATAGTAGGGTTAGACGGAATGGCAAAGCCAATAAACATTGGCATTAATACCAGAACAAGGGTGACTAGGCTTTGCATGATGACGGGCTCGCAGCATTTTTAATAAGGCGTTTTTAAGAAGCTGAAGATTGTACCATATAAGGTTAACAATACTGGTATGAGCCACTGAGATTCAGTGCAAATCATTGGTCGTTGTTAATTAAAATAGACAAAACTGGACGCTTATAATGATATTAATAAATATCTTTTTTCAAAATGTTTGACCATTTTTGAGCGCTTTGTAATTCTTTACCTTATAAACTTTTGTTGCTACATTAAAGTACTGAAAATATTTGGCTAGACTCATGTCGCTATATCAGCTCAAAACTCAGTTTCAAAATCAACTACGTCCGATAAGCAATACGCTGGTTGAGCAAAACATTACCGCTAACCAAGTGACGGTATCCGCTGCTTTATTAAGTGTCGGTACTGCCTATATCATTGCCAAACCAACGGCTGAAAAGCAGCGGCTGTGGCTTTTATTGCCTTCATCATTGTTTGTACGTATGGCACTCAATGCCATCGATGGTATGATGGCGCGTGAGCATGGGCAGGCATCAACGCTAGGAGCCGTGTTAAACGAAGTAGGTGATATGGTTGCCGATACGGCGCTATTAGCGAGCCTGATCCCTCATATTCTGACCCATCATATCAATGATAAAGAACAGCAAACGTTAATAGTTAATTTGCCAACGTATATATCAACTTCTCAGCATCATATCATTGCTCTGATCGCCCTTAGTATTGGCACCGAGCTGTTAGGCGTTACTAGTAATACCATGTTAGGTGTTCGTGCTAATCAAGGGCCTTTGGGCAAAAGCGATCGTGCCTTCTTATTAGGTATGCTTGGTGCGTTTATGGGCATTAGAGCCAAAGCGCCAGTCGGTATTAAAACGCAGGGGACTTTACCTGCTATCAGAATGAGTCAATTATTTATACTAACAGAGATAATATTATTAAAGACTTGTCTTAATCGACTACGTTATATGACAGAGTTATACTTGATGCACAACCCACCTGAGCTGCGATCCGTACTGGATGAGTCAACAAACAACTCCCTATCTCTCACTGTTGTTTTGCCAAATACTTCTACTGATAACGCTCGCCCATTGGAGTTCAAAGAAATGCCAACCACAACCGTTGATAGTCAAAAATTCGAAGAACAGGCCAGTGTTGGTTTTGATTTACCTGCATCTGAAATCATCAATGGTGAGAGCTGTTATAACGCTTACGACGGCACGGCTATTTATTATCGCTATTGGCTAACGATGCCTTTAGAAGACATGAAAAAATCAGCTATCAAGCAAGCCAACCAACCGTTGCGCCAAGTTATTTTATTGCACCGAGGGCATGAGCATTCGGGACGATTGGCAGAGCTAGGAGAGCAGTTTGCAACAGCTGGCTATCAGGTGTTTGCGTGGGATGCGCGCGGTAATGGGCGCTCAGGGGGTATCAAAGATCATGCTGATAGCGTTACCGAGCTTGAGCGAGATTTAGAGGGTTTTGTACAACTGGTGATTGAGCAAACAGGCATTGCGATTGAAGATACATTGATTGTCGCTAGCAGTATCGGCGCGGTATTGGCAGCAGCATGGGTACACGATTATGCGCCAAATATTCGCGGCATGATACTTGGAACGCCTGCGCTCAGTATTCGCTTGTATTTGCCCTTTGCCATACCGTCATTGAAGGTGGCGCGTACGCTAGGTCTGATGTCCCGTGTCAGCAGCTACGTTAAAGCACAAGTACTGACCCATGATAAAGACGCGCAGCAAGCCTATAATGCCGATCCATTGATATCGAATAGTATCTCGACTGATTTACTCATTGATACCCATGCAACGGGGCAGCGTCTACTCGATGATGCTGGTGCTATCACCGTACCGACGTTTGTCTTATGTGCAGGCAAGGATTATGTGGTCGATAAACAGGCTGAGCGGAAATTCTATGAGGCGATTAACACACCGATCAAACGCTGGCAGTTGTATCCAGACAGCTATCATGCAATCTTTCATGAGACCAATAAAGCCGACGTATTCGCCGACTGTATTGAGTTTGCTGAGGAAATATTTAGCACACCAGTCCAAGCCCCTGATTTGAGTACGGCTCACTTAAACAGTGCCAGTAAAGATAAAGTAGATCGTTTGGCGATTAAACCATTCAATCCAAACTTTGCAATTACCCGTTTTGCGATGCAAAAGTTCGGTCATGTCAGCGATGCGATTGCCACAGGGCTGGAGCATGGATTTGATTCAGGTCATTCGCTAGATCATGTCTATTACAACAAGCCCAGCGGTCAGAATAAATTTGGACAGGCAGTCGATAAGTTTTATTTAAATAATATCGGCTGGCAAGGTATTCGTATTCGCCGTGAGCACATATTGGAGTTGGCACGCTTAGCACTTGCAGATATTGAAGATAAAAACCAAGGTAGCAATAAATCATACCAACCAAAACTGTTAGATATCGCTAGTGGTCATGGTTTTTATGCGTTTGATCTACTGACAGAATTTACAAATTTATATGCTGAATTGCGTGATTATGAAATGCATAATATCCAAGCATTGCAAGCAAAGGCGGAGCGTTTGGCCATGAGCAGTCGAGTCGTGACCAGTCAAAAGGATGCGTTTGACGCAGCCAGTTATATCAATGCACATACGAATGATACTAGCGCCGATACTAAAAAATCAGATCTTGCTATTGCTTCTGGGTTGTTTGAGTTGTTCTCTGATAATGCGCTACCAGCGACAGCTTTAGCAGGTATTCATGATAGTTTAAAATCGGGCGGTTATTTGATTTATACCAACCAACCGTGGCACCCTGAGCAAGAATTTATCAGTAAAACATTAAACAATCACCGTGGTAGTAGTTGGGTGATGCGTTGCCGTTCGCAGGCGGAGATGGATCAACTGGTTGAGAGGGCAGGTTTTAAAAAGGTTGCCATGCGTATCGATCGCTTTGGTATCTTTACTGTTTCGTTAGCGATTAAAACCGCACCAGCTGATAACGAGTAATAGATGAACAATGAGCAGGTTAAACCTTACGAGCGTGTTCAACTTTTCTCAGGAGGAGGGTCACGTTTTGGTTATTATTTGGGCAGTTATGCAGCCTTAGCAGCGCATGATTTGACACCAGATATTATCGTTGGTACTTGCGGTGGCAGTTTATCTGCTTATTTAGTACAACTTGCGCCTGACCCTAAGGATTTGCAAGCGTTGATGTGCAGCCGTGAGTTGTATCGTGTCATCACTGCCATCAGACATGTCGCGCCAGATGAAGCCAATACACGTCTAAAGCTAC
Organism: Psychrobacter sp. NPDC078409; assembly: GCF_050268505.1. Classification (NCBI taxonomy): domain Bacteria; kingdom Pseudomonadati; phylum Pseudomonadota; class Gammaproteobacteria; order Moraxellales; family Moraxellaceae; genus Psychrobacter; species Psychrobacter sp. NPDC078409. The sequence goes on along the minus strand of NZ_JBNNGW010000002.1, from coordinate 669,881 downwards.
GCTATATGACGAGCGCACTTAAGCGTTGGCGGTTATCAAAGCAAAGGGATAATGGACAAGGACAACGTCAAGCAGACAGCTACGAGCGACTGTTAAATGAGTTACGGCAGTTGGCGATGTTTCGTATCGATAACGATCAGTACTGGCTAGATGAGCTGTCGCAGTTTGCTACTAGTAATAATGATAGTGGCAATACTGATAAAGCAACACCAGAAATAGCAATCATTGCCAGTCGATTGTATCAAGCACCTGCTGATAGTCTGTATAATGAAAAACTCGCACTGCAAGAGTTGTTATTTGCGCCGCCGTGCTTAGCAAGTTTGCCAGACCTTGTATCAGGTCTGGCTGACGAACAAATAACGTCACCAGCGCATATATTTGCAAACGGACGCATACACCCTTCTGTAAAGGTTCAAACACAATGGGATTTTGCCCCAGTGATTCGCGCTTCTATGGCAGACATGTACTATCTACCGCCAACACATATCCCAGAGCTTGGCTGGTGTTTAGGAGGTGTGATTAATCTCACACCGATTGAGTTGGCCTGTCAGTTGGGTGATAGCGTATTTGCAGAGACTAAGGCAGGTTATGACGCATGGCTGGCTGCTCCCGCGATTCAGCGCGTCTTTGGTTTCGATCCCAATAAGCGCTTGGCACAGGTGCATGATTATCAACCAATCAGTGTGTCGGCGCCCACTGAAACCATTAATAAAAACCGTCAGCTACATTGGTTACCATTTGCAGATAACGAGCAGCAACTGAGAGGGCACAATGTGCAAAAGCGTTTTAACCTAAAGCAAATGACCGTTGAGCTAATACACAGCGACTATGACGGTTTTGTGCAGCAAATGCAGGCGCAATGGCAATATGGCTATCAGCGTACGGTCAACTATATACAGCAGCATAAATTATGAAAAACATCGCAAAAGGTATCACTAGAAACCATGCGCCGCATATTATTATCGTTGGTGGTACGAGTGGCCTTGGCTTGGCATTAGCGCTGAATCATCAGACGCTTGGCTGGCAGGTGAGCGTTATCGGAAGTAGCGCAGCAAAGATAACCGATATCAACAGCCAGCATCCTGCTATCGTAACTTATGTGTGTGATTTAACTGAACCAAATCAAACGCAAACGTTATTAGACAATTTGTCAGGTATTCCATTTCAAAGGCTGGTCTATAGTGCTGGTAGCTATACCAATGAGCGTATCCATTACTTAAATCAAGCAGATAGCGACCAAATGCTAGCGATTAATTTACAGGCGTTTGAGCAAGTTTTTAGATGGGCAAGCAGTCAGTTAAAGCAGCAATATCAGTCATTGGACGCTAGCAAAAGCGATAGACCTAGCCTCATCTGTATTGCCTCTATCGCAGGTACGATGGATTATCCTTATGCCAGCCTCTATGCAAAAAGCAAGCGCGCAATGATTGCTACGGCTAGCGCTTATCGAGCAGCACTTATACCTTATGATATCCAAGTGAACTGTATTGCCTCAGGCTATATCGACACCCAAGCATTACGTGATTTAAACGATGGCGATGCTAGCCATAAGCCATTTATTATGAGCACGCAAGCGGCAGTTAATCATATTATGCAAGCGATTGACGATGATGTGGAACTGGCGATATTTCCACGCTCGATGCGCTATATCACGAGTGCTTTAAATCATTTACCAAAGCCTGTGCTCAATTGGATATTGCGCAGTAAACTGGATAGAGCCAAATGACTCTGCTATCTGTGCTTTGATTGTATTTAACCAAATAACCAGTAGAGTAGGGTAAATACTGGCACTCCAATCAGCAAACTATCTATCCGATCTAATACCCCACCATGACCAGCGAGCATCGTTCCGGTGTCTTTCACCCCGTGTTGGCGTTTAAATGCTGATTCTAATAGATCGCCAAAAATACCGCTCACAGCCAAACTATACGCAGCTAATAGACAGACCCACCAATCAAAAGGGGTGAGCCAAAGACCTAATACTGATGCCAGGATTGCTGCAACTAAACTGCCAAAGATAGCACCTTCAATGCTTTTATTCGGGCTAATAGTCGGAGCAAGACCTCGTTTAAAAAGCTTGCGCCCAAGCATTCTTCCGCATAGATATTGGGCAATATCGTTGAACTGACTGGCAAATAATACGAAGAGTAAAACGCCATATTGTTCGCGTTGCCAGGTCAATTGCTGTAAGACAATAAGGCTAATGATGAGTGAGATGAATGCAATACTTAATAGCAGGTCTAAGGAGTTAAGCCGCGTATAGTATTGAGTTGAATTGAGATGGGCTTTCGGTAGCAGGAGCGTACTTGGCTGTAAGCCTTGCGCTTGGAGTTTATGAATGAGTACGGCTTTACTGCGTAAACACCATAGGCGTTTAATCTCGTAGCTGCCGCGTAAACCAATTAATATAAAAAATAAAATGAGCAGCCATTGATAGGCATATACTTGCGAATGTGAGCCTTGCGTATCGTTTGTTATTTTTGCAATCACATAGCAAGTGCAGAGCGCGGCGAGCATCAACCACCATGAGCGGGCTATCAAATAGATTTTTGGCAAGCGTTTGCGCAGACGAGGTACGGCAAGTACACTCCAAGCCAAACTGACAGTTATCATCAGGGCAATCACAAACACAATATCAGAAGCCATACCATGGGCACTCAAAGAAGAGGTAATATTTTAAGCCTATCCATAATGATAGCTTAAATGCCTCTTTAACTATAGTGTTAGATGTCGCCCTTGATGGGTTTGGCTATTATCTGTCGTACGCTCAAATATGGTCAGTAACAGGTATCAGATAACGTTCGTCTTCTATAACGTGAGAAAAGGAGTTAAGCGTAGCGTTTATTGATGGCAGAATGATACTGGTTAAAGGCGTTTCAGCTAAGTTAGGATAATCCTCACGGTAATGCCCACCGCGACTCTCAAAGCGCTGATAAGCCGATTGAACAATCATCGTTGCTAACTCTAATTGCCTCGCCAGTTGAAAAATGACAAGTTCACTGTCAGTAGTAGGGGCGTTACTGCTCACATCAGATAGCATGGTTTCAGTATGTTCGATTGACTCTTGCCACTGCTCAATTTGTCGCAATGCTTGCTCTAATTTTTCGTCGCTACGTGTGATGCCCATATTGGCTGTCAAAAGAGCTTTCAATGCTATAGTTATCTCTGCAAGATCTACGTTAGAATGAAATGCTTTATCGACCTTATAAGTTGGATACGATGACTGCTTAGAAGAGGGCAAGATAACAAATTGCGTGTTTTCTAATGTCGGATATTGCCAAATACCGGCAGCTAACTGATGCAGTTCATAATGAATAGTCGTATGTGGCTGAGCTGTTCTCTCTAAAGCTTCAGCCGTTTTCTCTAAAGCTTCTAAGTTCTTTAAGCGATCCAATTTTGTTAAGTAACATGGCAAATTAGCTGCGATGTTGCGACCAACCACCACACACTCCAACAATGAATTGCTTGCTAAACGATTGGCCCCATGCAACCCTGTATAAGCAACTTCGCCTGCTGCATACAGCCCTGCAATATCGGTCAAACCATTGGCATCAGTCACCACGCCGCCACAACTATAGTGGGCAGTCGGAGCGACTGGAATAGGGTCTGTGGTCATATCGACGCCGAGTGCTAGCAGCGTCTGATAAATCTGCGGGAAATGCGCTTGTATAAATGCGGCTGGCAAGTGACTGACATTAAGATGCACGTAGCCAAGTCCGTTACTACTAATCTGATTGGCTATTGCTCGAGCGACGATATCGCGTGGCGCCAATTCAGCGCGCTCATCAATGTCTAACATAAAGCGCGTACCAGTCTGTGGACAATAGAGTCGTCCACCTTCACCGCGTAACGCTTCAGATATCAAAAAACTGCTGTCATCTAACGCTAAGCCCGTTGGGTGAAATTGAATAAATTCTAAATTTGCCAAACGACAGCCTGCTTGCCATGCCATCATGACGCCATCACCAACACAGACGTTAGGCGCGCTGGAACGCTTAAATAACTGACCTAAGCCACCACTAGCGAGTACGACAGCTGAACTATAAATGGTGAGTTGGCGCTCATTGATATGATCAAAGACCAACGCCCCTCGACAATGTTTAATCTCGCTACCGTTCATGCTAAAAGAAGAGCTGCTAATCATAGGTGAAGTCAGTAACTCTAACGCTTCATGATAAGGCAAGATAGTGATATTGGCCGCAGTCTGTGCTTTGATGTTTAATGCATCCATCACGTGCCGACCCGTTGCATCATCCGCATGAGCCACACGTCTACAGCCATGACCGCCTTCTTTGGTCAAGTGTAAGTCACTGGTTTTTAAGACTGAAAAATCAGGTGTATTATCATTTTCTTTAGTTAAAGTGGTTTGAGTAAATGGCACACCTTGCTCGCATAGCCACTGCACCGCTTGCTGTCCTGCACCCAAGATACGGGCAGTATTGTCCGTCGCACACAATCCTGCACCAGCGATTAAGGTGTCAGCGACATGATCAGTCACAGAGTCCGCCGTGTCTAAGCTGGCTGCGATACCACCTTGAGCGTAGTGACTTGAGCAAACCTCAAGTGCCGCTTTGCTTAAAACAGTGATATTCAGCGATTTTGGCAGAGATAGCGCGGTGCTCAAGCCTGCTAGACCAGCCCCAATGATAAGAACATCAGTTTTTATAATATTACTCATATCACTGCTGCTCCTGTTATTTTTATAGCGAGTGGTGTTGGAACAATCAACTGAATGCGACTGACTCATGCTAGGCTGCCCCAACGTTAGTGAACAGTGTACGGTCTTTTACTATGTCGCCACTGGCGGCTACACGTTGCTTTTGTGATTCAGCAAAATCAAGCATCCGTTGTAATGGTTTTTTTGCTGCAGTCGCTAACTCAGGTGTCATTAGCACTTCACCGCTTTGATTGGTTAAGCACTGCTCAATCCCTTTTAGACCGTTCATGGCCATCCAAGGACAAAACGCGCAGCTCTTACAGCTTGCACTCTCGCCAGCAGTTGGCGCGGCCAAAAAGCGTTTGTTTGGCGAGCGTTTTTGCATCTCGTGTAATATGCCTAAATCAGTAGCGACGATAAAGGTATCAGCATCCATCTCATACGTTGATTGCAAAAGCTTGCTAGTCGAGCCGACCACATCGGCTAGTTCAACCACGCTATCAGGTGACTCAGGATGTACCAAGACTTTGGCCTCTGGATGTTCCTCTTTTAATTGCAAAAGTTCAGTGGCTTTGAATTCGTTATGCACGAGGCAAGACCCTTGCCACAGCAACATGTCTGCGCCAGTCTCACGAGCGATGTATTTGCCCAAATGACGGTCAGGGCCCCAAATAATCGGCTCACCTTGGGCATGTAAATGACGAACGATGTCGATACCGACAGATGAGGTGACCACCCAATCAGCTCTCGCTTTTACCGCGGCGCTGGTATTGGCATAGACGACCACAGTACGTTCAGGATGAGCATCACAAAATGCTGAAAACTCATCAGCAGGGCAGCCCAAATCAAGCGAGCACTCGGCTTCCAAATCTGGCATGAGTACAGTCTTTTCCATGCTTAATATTTTTGCTGATTCACCCATGAAGCGTACACCAGCGACAACCAATGTTTGAGCGCTATGAGCTTGTCCAAACCGAGCCATTTCAAGTGAGTCACCGACGCAGCCACCGGTTGCCAATGCCAAGTCTTGGATAAAAGGGTCGACATAGTAGTGAGCTACCAGTACGGCATTATTCTCTTTCAGTAGCTTCTTGATTTTTTCTTCAACCACGATGCGTTCAGCGCGAGGCAAGTCTGCTGGCATTTTAGCCTTGGCGTATTCAATGTTCATCTGAGTGGCGATGCGATTGTCCGTACTCATGATAGGTGCGTCGTAAGGATATTTTTTCATAATGGCAGCCTTTGTTGGTGCGATAACGATAAATGTATGAGCTAAAAAATAGATAATCGAACATAGTAAATTTATAAGTTGTATTAATTATGCTCATTTTGAGCATAATTACAAGTGGTTTTTTATACTTAATAAGTCAAAAGATTAGGTTTTAGTGCTTAAAGTGATGTGCATTTAAACCGTACTAAGCTTAAAAATAATGCTAATTCATGCTTCTTATGACTATTTATCGCCATTGATTTTTCATACTTACAACCACAGACTATGATAGTTTTAGATTCGAGCTATACTAAGTCATACCATAGCTACTGACCCCAATAGCCTTTCACATTTCAGAGAAAAAGGATAATTCCCAAAGCCATGACGTTGTCTTATTCACATGCGCACCAGCAAGGTAGCGGCACGACAGAAGTGGTCGCCGTGTTGGTCGCTATCACAGATCATATCGCGCGCGTTTTAACCGTTGACCAAGGCAAGCTGTTGCCAAATGGGCCACTTATGCCGCTACATCGCTCGTTGCAAGCGGGCGTACGTCAGTGGGTAGAGGAGCAAACACAACAACCGCTTGGATATTTGGAGCAGTTATATACCTTTGTCGATACTAACAGGCGTAATATTGATGGCCATGCGTTGGTGTATGTGAGTTATTTGGGTTTGGTGCAAGAGACGCAAACGCAGGCACTCCAAAGCAAAGCACTCTGGCGAGATTGGTACGATTATTTCCCATGGGAAAATCATCTGGACGGTATGCCCAGTATCATTATGGACTTTATCGTGCCTGCGCTACTCGAATGGGCCAATACTGCCAACGACTCGATTGTCCAACAGCGCAGGCGTCAGCGCATTGGCTTATGTTGGGGGCTGGACGAAGCGTTTTTGGCAAGTGGCAAACTCACTGACAGTCAATCCGTCAACGAACACGATAATGAAAGTAGAGAATGGATTGCAGAACATGTATTACTACGTTATGAAATGCTTTATGAAGCAGGTCTGATACCCGAAGCCCCTAATTATCCGCCCAATTATCAAGCTGTTGCCTTGCCAGAGGACTGGTCACAACGCATAGGCGTCCCCATGTATTATGATCACCGTCGCGTGATTGCTACTGCTATCTCAAGACTGCGCGCGAAGATTGAATATAGACCGCTTATTTTTGGTCTGATGCCAGACGTCTTTACCTTATCGCAGTTGCAGCAGAGTGTTGAGGCGTTATCAGGCGTGCGTTTGCACAAGCAAAACTTCCGTCGCTTGCTCGATTCGCAAAACCTAGTAATGGAGACAGGAGAGAGTAGTACTGCTCAGCGCGGTCGTCCTGCCAAGTTATATCGCTTCCGCCATGATATTGAATTACAGAGTTTATTGATGGATAGCAAACTTCCTAAGCGCAAATAGTCATTTTAAGCCAGTCTGTTTTATCTCTAAATCGGTTTGTAAGACGAAAAATTTGTCACCTTTCCTTGCAGGGTCGCTAACTTTACGCTATATTTATGCTCATTTTGAGTTTAAATGACGAGCAGTTTCTATCAATATCATGCCTAAATAAGGGTCAAAGATGACAATTGAAAAAGAGCCAGCATTGGATGACGTATTGCTCAAGCCATTGGTTGAGAATGCACTAACTGAAGATTTGGGTAGGCGTGGTGATGTAACGTCACAAGCTACTATCCCAGCAGATATGCAAGCGCAGCTACAGATCAAGGCGCGGCAAGCAGGCGTTATATGTGGTATCGACTTGGCACGTTTGTCTTTTGCCTTAGTCGATACGCAAATTGAGTTTATTGCACAAGTACAGGATGGCGAAACAGTAGAGGCTGGCGCAGTGTTAGCGACCGTAAAAGGTAACGCGCGTCACTTATTGACAGCAGAACGCACGGCACTGAACTTTATGACCCATCTTAGCGGTATTGCAACAGCGACCCGTCAAATTGTCGATAGCGTGGCGCAATATCCTGCGCAAATTACTTGTACACGTAAGACCATTCCAGGCTTACGTATCGTACAAAAATACGCCGTACGCTGCGGTGGCGGACGCAATCATCGCTTGGGGTTGGATGATGCTATTTTAATTAAAGACAATCATATCGCTATTGCTGGTGATATAAAAACAGCCATTCAGCAAGCACAGAAATTTGCTGGGCATCTTATTCCTATTGAGGTCGAAGTCGATACGCTAGAGCAATTAGAGCAAGCATTGGATGCCGGTGTGAGTTTAGTACTATTAGACAATATGTCGCCTGAAACATTGTCGCAAGCGGTTGCTATGTGTCAGGGACGCGCAAAGACTGAAGCCTCAGGTGGTATTACGCCTGAAACGGTACAAGCGGCAGCAAGTACAGGGGTTGATTTTATCGCGATGGGTTATTTGACGCACAGTACGACTGCTTTAGATATTGGGTTAGATTTTAGTGCATAAGGGCAGGCGTAATAAAGGCTAATAGCGTTATATACGCTTGATTTTATGACAAGGGCTATCACCGAGTTAATAGATCGGTAATTACTAATAGCTTGTGCTGACAACCTATTAAATGCTTGTTTTTACACTGAAGCTTTACTAAGGTGATATGTAGGCGTAACGGCGCAAAGTTAATGATTTTATTAGCTTATCTGCCTATGCTACAATGCTATTTTTAGTTGCCTATTGGGTCATCGTTGCACTCGCACGATGACCTTATCTTTTTGCACAAGCAGTATCAATAGACAAGCGAGCGCTCAGTGAATACTGAAATTATCAAGATAATCCTAGCCTTTATGGTATTGATCAATCCATTTAGCGCATTGACGTTATTTTTAGATTTGACTCGCGGCTATTCGATGAACAATCGACGTAAGGTCGCGCGCGTTGCTTGTCTGACCATTTTCATCACCATCAGCTTTTTTACGATTGCAGGTGAGACGCTACTAAAAACCCTTGGTATTTCTATCGGCTCGTTCCAATTGGCAGGCGGTATATTGGTGTTTTTAATTGCCCTAAATATGATGAATGGAGAGGGTAACCCTGTTAAACCTGATCAAGAAAACTTCGATGTTGATCATGTAAAAGATGCGCCAGTCTCGATGGCAGCTGCCGTGGTTCCCCTCGCGATTCCGATGATGATTGGGCCTGGTGGTATCTCTACGGTTATCATTTATTCTTCACAAGTATCAGGTATTTTGCAGGTATCTGCCATTTTGATTGCTGGCTTATTTATCAGTCTGTTTTGCTATTTGGCATTGATGGCGGCAGGTCGTATCAGTCGCTTACTAGGCGATACTGGCTTGAACATCATGAGTCGAATCATGGGTATGCTATTAGCAGCCGTTTCTATCGAAATTATCGTTAATGGTCTGCGTACGCTTTTTCCTAGCTTGATGTAAACGATCAATACAATATTACCGCTAACCATGTATATTTATACAGTGGTTAGCGGATATCGATGTGATTTAGTTTATCCAATACGTTGTTTACTTAATATTCAGTTTATTCAACACTCAGCTTATCTATCATTTCTCAGTCATACCTCTATCAGCTTTGATACAAATGCCAAGCCAGATACAGCATCAGTAACCCTATCAAAGCGTCCAGTATGTTCCATGCCTTAGGTTTCTCAAATAGAGGCCTAAGTAATCGCGCACCATACCCAAGCGCAAAGAAGAAAAAGAACGAGGCGCTAATTGCGCCTGCGGCAAACGTCAATTTACTGCTTGCGCCTGTAGAGACCATGCCGACGAGTACCAATGTGTCTAGATAGACGTGCGGGTTTAACCAAGTAAAGCCAAAACATAGTAACAAGGCTTTTTTCAAACTCGTGACGACTTGTCCTTCGACAGTTAAAGCATGTGACACACGTACGCTGGCATACAAACTCTGCAAGCCGTAACCTAATAAAAATATAACGCCTGCTATTTTTGCGATATCTATAACGTGAGGATAGCGGGCCGTAACTGCACCAAAACCACCAACGCCTGCTGAGATTAAAAACGCATCGCTCACTGCACAAAACAAACAAACAAAAAATATGTGTTCGCGTTTGAGACCTTGTTTGAGTACAAAGGCGTTTTGAGAGCCAATAGCAATGATGAGAGATAGCCCAAGTAGGAAACCAGAGATATAATCGGGAGCATTCATAATACGGTGCTTAACGGTTGGCGTGTAGGGATGGTGACATTTTGCTTACTGGCAGGCCAGCAAAAACCTGCTAAGATACGCTATTGAATGAATGTATGCAATATGCGCACAATGTGAGTGTAATAGACGAGGGGCAGAGCAAGTCATGGTAGTCAGTTTGACAAGAATGCTACAGTCATTTGGGCAAGCTCAAGATGACCTACCGACATTAGCAGCAAAGAATGCTCAGGAGATGAGTGTCAATCATGAACAGGATGCTGCTACCAATAGTGATAGCAATCACGCAGTACATGAGCGTTCTACACTGACTCCGCCTGAACGTGTAAACCGTATATGTGATGCGTTGGCACAAGTGAGTGATAGCCAATCATCCACACCCTTGACCGATCGCTATCTGAGTAATCGTGCTCAAATGCGCCCAACCAATAGACCGCCTTTTGACCCAGATACTTTGTGGTATCTCAAACATGGACGTTGTCCGATTATGACTGAGCTTGTTAATGTGGTCGATGAGGCCACCCTAAATGCCATGCCTATCGAGGCCGTTGCGATATTAGATCGTATCAACGGTAAGTTAAAGCGTTATCGTGAGTGGAGTAGTGAGCTGAACGAACAGCAACAGCAGCAACACAATGAGCGTCAGTTCGTCATCGACAAACTGGTGTCCGAAAGTATCCCTGAGGCATTGCATCATTATGAGCAGCTACAACGATTTAGTCCGCATCGCACTAAAAATAACATGGTGCAGGGCAAGATGACGGCCGGTGATATGCTTACAGATTTGTTCTTAGAAATTGATTATGAGCTTGACGAATTATTAGATGAATTGCACCAAACGGTTCTGAACCGCCTTGCCTCAACCCACCGCTATGTTAAGAGTCGTACGCAAAGTTAAATTTTCGCTGATGACACTTTCTCTCGTACATTTGAAAAGGTTAAGTATTATCAAAAAACACAATCGACCCAGTGCATAACAATATAGGGCTTTAATAGAGCCTTATTTTTTTGTTTAATAATAACAACCATAAGAAATCAGCCACGACATTCTGATAAGTAATAAGGACAATATAATGACCCAAATGACTGCGATGTTCGTAATGTTTGTTTTGTATGGGCTGTTGCCAGCGGCTGGGTTATATCTAGGTTACCGTGGCATTAAAAAAGTCACAGCACCCAAAATGCTCGAATATAAGGCGATGCCGCAACTGGGTTATATACCTGAAAAAAGCCTACCTGACGACGTTAAAACCGCTCTGGAGCAAATTAACATAAAGGGTGAAAAGCTGCGTGTCATGTATGGCGATACCAATAATGATGGCAAGATTGATGATAAGGATACCGTCAATGAAACTTATATTATGATTCAAAACCTAATGGATAGGCACGTGCCACAAGCCGTCGCTGATTATCGCCGCTTGCACGATTTAGATGTTACGGATAGTGCGCTTGCTGACACTACCAAAATTAAACATTCTAATGTCACTGGCAAAGAAGCCTTGTTAGATGTGCTTAAGACAATTAACACACAGTTCGATGACCTGCTCAACGCGTCATATCATCAAGACGGTCAAAAGCTACTCGCAACCAATCGCTATCTCCAAAAACGTTTTGACAATTCTACTAGCAATACAGAGTTTCAAAAGCCCGATAGCAATGCCAGTAGTAATGCCAATAATAATGCTAGCAGTGATGTAAATATCCAAGCGATTGAAAGCCCAACTGGTGAAAATGTGAGTGCTGAAGATATTAAGCTATAAACACAAAGTTGAATGGTGAAAGGGTAAAGAGCAAACGTATATGAGTATCTTAATAGGCATCGGTATTGTAACGACCGTCACTACCTTTTATCTAGGTAGAAAAGGCTGGCAGGCTTTTCATAAAGCCGTCGGTATCTCACCTGGCGTACTCACTTATCAGGATTACAATGCGCCCTTGTCATTAGCCACATTAAGCTTGCAGCAGTTAACGTTAAATAAACAGCACTTAAAAACATTGTCAGAGCAGCAACTTCGTCAGATAAAACGTATCGATGAGAAAGTGAGCAGCTATCACGCTTATCAAGCAGCCATACAAACTCAGAATAAGACACCAGCGATAACAGAAGCACAGTTTGTGTTGAATAAAATGCTGCAAACACGGTTACCCGAAATGCTAGCTACTCATTACCAATTAACAAATATAAATGCCACTAATGAGAATAGCGAAAAGAGGTTAGAGGCTAGTGAGTTATTGCAGAGTGTTTTAGATAATATTGAGCAGCGTTTAGATAGACTACTGGCACAAATGGACGAGGAGCAGCTACAAGAGCTGCGAGTTATGAAACACTATATTAATAGCCACGACAGCTGAGCGGCTATTTTTATATTAAGCAACTATGATGCCTGCAAACTGTGACGCCTATAAAGAGACACGAAAAAAGCGGTCAATGACTATTCATCATTGACCGCTTTTTTATGTTTACTCTAAATCTATTTAAGACTTAGAATAATGTTAAACCAAATCAACTAGCGCTTATCATTGCGATCACGGGTGTTACGTGTACCGCGGCTAGCAGGGCTAGCACTACTTTTAGGTTTCGCGCTGCTATTGCGGTTATCGCTACGAGTGTCAGTGCGACGCGCTTTAAGCGGCTTGTTTCTGATACGTTCTTGCTTTTCTTTGGCTGCGCCATGTAGACCCGTGCCATAACGTGGACGCAAGCTGACCAAATCCGTCAACGTGTTGATTTCTTTTTTATCAAGCTCTAAGAAACGGCCAGTACGTAGCTCTTTTGGTAGAACAATCGTGCCATAGCGTGTACGTAGTAGACGACTAACTTTTAGACCTTGTGATTCAAATAAACGACGTACTTCGCGGTTTCGGCCTTCTTTTAGCTGGACGTGATACCACTTGTTGACGCCTTCGCCGCCGCCTTCTTTAATGTCTTCAAATTTTGCAAGGCCATCTTCTAGCATGACACCAGCGGTCAATGCACGAGCGATATCAGGCGTTACTTCACCCAATACACGTACGGCATATTCACGAGTAACTTCACCAGATGGATGCATCAAGCGATGCGCCATTTCGCCATCATTAGTAAATAATAATAGGCCAGTTGAGTTGATATCCAAACGTCCAACCATTACCCAGCGGTCATGAGTCAGCTTTGGCAAACGTTCAAAGACAGTTGGGCGACCTTCTGGATCTTTAGCAGAGCAAACTTCGCCTTCAGGCTTGTAGTAAGCGATAACACGGCGACGCTTCTCATTTTCAGAAGTGTATTTTATTTGACGGCCATCAACGCGAATCTCATCACCCTGCGAGACGCGATCACCGATGGTCGCAGGACCGTTGTTAACCGTTACGCGGCCAGATTTGATGACTTCTTCCATTTGGCGGCGTGAACCAAGTCCCATACGGGCGAGTGCTTTCTGTAATTTTTCGTCTTTCATCATAATATCCTTGAGTCGGTGGGTTTACATTTCTCAATGTAAAAAATTGGATTGACTATTCTACGCTATTTTAACAAATTTAGCACGTAAACCAATACCTTACTGGTTATTAATGTATAAACAAACATGGTGCTAATCAATAAAAGTTTATTAGTCGTATACAAAATATAGACTCGAAAACTCTCAGTGAGTAACTATATAAGTTAATACATAGATACAAACACTTACACTACTTCGGCATTAAAAGGATAGTTCCAATCATAAATGCAATCGAAACAAGCCTTCATTAAGTTAGATTTCTTCAAATTAAAAATAAAAATTTTATTTATGATGAAGCTGTTTTCACTTGCATTTTTTTATCGCTAAATAATCTAAAAGTTGATATCAATCTTCGTAATTAGCCGTAAATAAAGGGCTTGATAAGCAATTGCAAAATAATAACTTAATTATTTTATGGCAGGTTATATGTATTGCACTGAATATAGTTTAGGTGTATATTTATTAAATATATTCTTTTTTACGAATATAAATGCTGTGGTGAGGTTTCTTGGTTTGATTCACAAATATAAATATGAGTAACTGTTATGGTTAATAAATATTTCATTTTTGTACACAAACGCTTCTTGGTAATGAGCATATTTTGCTTATTTCTAATGGGGTTGTTTAGTGGCTGTACGATCAACTCAGGACTTCAGTCAGGAAATCTTCCTGAATCTGGCACCTTTACTGCAGAAAACGGTCTTCAATTTCATATTCAGCCTTTAAGTCTGGCAACTTTACCGCGTACAGCGCCACCTACTGTTACTCAAGATCTCTCTCATTTGATCAAAACCTCTGGACGCGTCAATTACGGCATTGCGAAAGGGGATGTGCTGAATATCATCCTTACCAATTATCCAGATATTAATGCGTCAACTGCTAGCTTAACGGTAGATCAACAAGGGTATATACAGTTTCCATTGATAGGCAGAGTTCAAGCCAGTGGGCTGAGCGTGCCGCAGTTCACCGCTACGTTGCAAAGCAAACTACAGCGCTATCTCAAATACTCAGATCCTCAAGTCAAAATTATCAATTACCGTGGCAGCAAGTTTTTCGTAGATGGTGCGGTGAAGCAGTCTGGTGAGTTTCCTATAGCTGATGTGCCAGTGTCGGTATATGGGGCTATCTCTATGGCAGGTGGTACTACCGAGACTGGCGATTCAAACAATATTGTGCTCAACCGTCAGGGCAACAGCTATCGCTTAGGAGTGCAGTCACTACAAAGAATGGGGCTGTCTGCCAATCAAATCTATCTGCGGGATGGTGACTCTATTCACGTCAATAGCCAAAGCCGCAATAAGGTCTACGTATTGGGTGAATTTGGCAAAATTGAGCCAGTTGCGATTCCAGAACAGGGGCTGAGCTTAGCGCATGTATTAGGCGAGTCAAATGGACTAAATCCCAATACGGCTAACGCAGCCAAAGTATATATCGTGCGCGACAACCCTCAGTACCAGTACACCAATATCTATTACGTCGACATGCAGAGCATCACAAGCTTAGCATTAGCCAGTCGCTTCGACATGCAAGCCAATGACATTCTTTATGTAGATCCAACAGGCTTGGCTCGCTGGAATCGTGTGATTAGCGCGATACTACCATCAACCTCTGCCATCAACGTGATATCAGGGTTATAAATGATGGCTAGTGAAAATACTGGATGTGCTTTGAATTTCGATACTGAGATTAAGTGAGATAAGAATAGGAAGTAGAGTGATAGATTTTATAAGGTGCGATAAGGCAGAGAGCAATCTAACTGCAGTCAAGGGCAGTTAGGGTCTTGGAGCTAAGCGAAAGCTATTAAGCGATTAACATTGAATAATGGGTATATGGTTATGAATAATATAGATTCAAAAGACCTATCGACACCTAAGGGTGACAACGACAATGACAACATCGACTTAACGGCGCTGGTTTTGGTTTTGTTGCGTGGCTGGAAAGTCATAGCGCTCATGGCAGCAGTCGGACTCTTAATAGGATTTTTCTATACACGCTATATTAATCCAACCTTCAAGTCTGATGCGCTGATCCAAATTGAAGAAAACTCCCAAGGAGTCGATGCGCTTGGGGCGAATATCTCAGAGTTGGTCGGAGAAGAAGTGAGCAAGGCTGAGGCAGAAGCCGAGCTCATACGGTCTCGGATGATACTAGAGCCAGTCGTCGATATGCTACATCTAGACATCAAACTGACCGATCCTAATATTGGCTATCTCGATAAAATAACAAACGACCGCATTAACACTCAGTTGAACACAAATGACGGTGTGTCTTTGAGCACAAAAAACGGGATCGTACAAATCAATCAGTTCGATGTGTCACCAGCGTATTTAAACCAATATTTTACGCTATCACAGTCTGACACAGGGTTTGTCCTGAGCAATGGAATAGATGATTTCAAAGGACAATTGGGTCAGCCGTATCAGTTCAATGGGGTAAACGGTGAGATTAACATTACGGTGACCGAGCTACCTGCAGACGGTTACCCTATTGGCATCACTCAGCAGACCTTAAAGACCACGACAGATGCAATGAATAGCGCCTTGTCTGTGGAAGAAAAAGGGGATAAAACCAACATTATTCAGCTGTCGATGACAGGCACAAATCAACAGCAAATCACGACCACACTTGATCAGGTAGTCCAGTCATATATCGATCAAAACCAATCTCGTGGTACGGAAGAAACGACCAAAACATTGGCTTTTATGGAAACGCAGATTCCAGCGTTAAAAGAAAAATTAGACGCCTCTGAAGCTCAGTTCAATGAATTTCGTAAAAAGCACGGCACCATCGATGTAGGTAAAGAAGCTGAGCTATTACTAAATGAAAAGTCTCGAATCGATGAGCAGCTCAATGATCTCAAATTAAAGAGAGCAGATCTAACGACTTACTATACCAATGAGCACCCACTCGTTATCCAGATAAATGAGCAACTAAAAGTCCTCAACAGTCGAATAGGAGCGATAGGTAGCACCGTTGCAGGACTGCCTGAAATACAGCGAGAGTTCTTAAAGCTATCAGAAGATACAGCTATTAATAGAGAGATTTACCTCACACTGCTCAAAAATTATGAACAATTAAAAATCGTTAGAGCTGGTCAGGTTGGTTATGCCCGTATTCTAGATAGACCGACCAGTACCTTCGATGCCATTGCACCAAACAAATTCCAAATTATGTTGCTGGCGCTACTCGTAGGTACTGTACTTGGGGTGATGCTGGTTTTAATCAGAAATTTAATTAGAAATGTCGTAAAGGACCCAGAACATCTAGAGTCTAAAACGGGAATTCCTGTCATTGCAACGATTCCACGTTCGACCTCGATATCTAAGCTAGGTAGGAACAAAAAAAATACTGGTCGAATGCTTGCGCACGTTGATCACAATGGCTTGAGTTATGAAGCAATTAAAAATTTACGGACAAACCTTTTATTTGGTAAGACGACGAAGACAGCAGATGAAAAGTCCGCTCAGACCATATTAATCACTGGAGAAAGCCCAGGTGTCGGTAAGTCTTTTATTACGGCTAATTTATCTGAGGTATTTGCACAGCTTGATAAAAAAGTACTGATTATCGATGGAGATATGCGTTTAGGGGAGCTGCACAAAATGTTTGGTATGAATCCAGACAGTGGTCTCACAGACTACTTACTGCAAGATAAAGATAGCTCTTTATCAGCCGATGAGCCTCGATTAGATATTGATATGGCTAAGTTAAACCTTGAAAGCTTTATTCAACCGACTGGCATGGAAAATATTAACCTTATATCACGGGGACGGCCGTCGCATAACCCGACTTCGTTATTGATAGGAGAGAGGTTCAATCATTTGATGGCAGCGCTCAAAACGAAGTATGACTATATCGTTATTGATGCACCTCCTATATTGGCTGCATCAGACGCCATGGTATTGGCACAACACGCAGACAAAGTACTGATCGTCACCAAATTTGATCATTCAGTAGAAGGTCAGTTGGTCTATGCCATCAAACAGATGAGTAAAGCAAACGTACAAGTCGATGGCATCATCTTAAATGACATACAGCAAAGTATTTTGAACAGGTACAGCTATCACTACCATTATGCTTATGGACACAATTCGTAGTTAGCTAATGTTCATTGTCCATGGCAAACGAGCGTCATAACTTAAGTAGGTGGATCTTATGTTTATAAAAACAGAGTCTAACAATGCTTATCAAACGCCAAGTGACCTCCATCGATGGTCGAAGCGTATGACGCTGTTTTTATTAGCCTTACCACGCTTTGCTAAATGCTCTATCTTATTTGGTATCGATTTTTCAGTTGCTGTCCTTTGCTTGGTAGCGGCACTGGCATTGCGTCAGGGTTATGTCGATGATCAAATTGGCCTTATGGTGTTGGCTTTTTATGCACTAATACCTGTCGTCAGCTTATATCTGATTGGCTTTTATAGAGGTGCCTCTAGAGGGTTTTTCGATGCGGCGATGGGTCGAGTACTACAGTTATTTTTATTACTTATTATCGTTTATCAGTTCATCATTTATGTAAATCCAGTATCAATGATGCCGCGCTCAGCGCCAATTATATTTCTATTCTTATTCTTTATTTGGTTGTGGAACAGTCGGCTAATGATTCGCGGGTTACTGAATCGACTACAGAAACCAGACAACCAAGATCGCCTAGATAGTTGCTGCGATAACGTGATTATTTATGGCGCAGGATCGGCTGGTAGAGAGCTATTAGAGAGCTTGAGACATTCTCATAAATACAATGTAGTGGCATATATCGATGATGATCCGCGGCTGATAGGGGCTTATCTACATGGTAAAAAAATATATGCCGCTCATGCGCTACCTTGGTTGATAGAAAAATTAAATGTCGCGCAAGTGATTTTGGCAATACCTTCTATGAGCCGTGGTCGTAAAAAACAGATTATGGATAGCCTGTCAGGCGTTTCTGTCAAATTAAAAGATTTACCGAGCTTACGAGAGCTTGCTGATGAGATCGTAACAGTCAGCCATATACGTCCGGTTGATATACTAGATGTGCTTGAAAGAGAGACTGTCGAACCAGTTGCTGAGCTCCTCCAAAAGAACATTACGGATAAAAACGTACTCGTAACAGGGGCAGGGGGTTCTATTGGGAGTGAGCTGTGTAGACAAATCATGAAAAATAAACCTACATGCTTGGTGTTATACGAGCAGTCTGAATATGCTTTGTACACGATCGATCAGGAACTTAGAAGCCTTGTCGCTAGTAATGTCGTTAGTAGTATTGAATATCAAGATACTGAGATTATTAGCATCATTGGAAGCGTGGGTAACGAAAAAAAATTAATCAATATATTCGAAAAATACCATATAAAAACGATTTATCACGCTGCTGCATACAAACATGTACCGATTGTCGAGTCCAATCCATTTGAAGGCACGATTAACAATACTAAAGGCACCTACCATTGTGCTTGTGCCGCGATAAAGGCTCACGTTGATACGTTTGTATTGATCTCTACTGACAAAGCAGTGCGACCGACCAACGTGATGGGAGCCTCTAAACGTTTGGCTGAGCTTGTCTGCCAAGGACTGAGCCAAAGCAACAGTCATACGTGTTTTAGTATGGTGCGTTTCGGTAATGTTTTGGGTTCATCAGGCTCCGTAGTGCCACTTTTTACTAGACAAATTGAACAAGGTGGTCCGATTACCATCACTCATCCAGACATCACGCGCTACTTTATGACCATACCAGAAGCGGCCAGTTTGGTTATCCAAGCAGGAGCTATGGCGTTCGGTGGTGAGGTATTTGTGCTTGATATGGGTGCACCCGTCAAAATCGTGGATCTTGCCAAACGTATGATTCGTCTGACAGGGTGCGAGCTAAAAGATGCGAGCAATCCTAACGGTGATATCGAAATTGTGTTTACTGGATTGCGGCCAGGTGAAAAGCTCTATGAAGAGTTAATCATTGGTGCCGACAACATAGAGACCACGTTTCATCCACTCATTATGCAAGCAATGGAGCATAGTTTTCCATTGGAAGACATCGAAGCTATCTTATTTGAGTTTATCGAAAGATCAAAGCGGCACGATACTCAATGGTTGAAAGAACAGTTTAGGACCTTCGTTGAAGGCTACCGAGAAAGCGATGAAGCTGATGTCACAAGGACAGATGTAGAGCAGTTAGAGGTGATTGGTTGAGTAGTAGTGTTATTAGGTAAGGATATTAAATAGCGGTGACAAGGTTGATATTGAAAAGATGATGAAATCACTTATTGGTAAGATTGTTTAGGATATGGTGATTTATATAAATGCTGTGACATACCAAATTGGATGATGAGTAATGACCTCTGAAGTGTTTTTATCGATACAGAGCGTAATCAGTCGATTGAAAACCAGTCACTTTGTACGAGATGTGGCCATGGTTGGAGGCGGTATTGCTGCTGGTCAGGCAATCGCTATGGTCTTTATGCCATTTCTCACCAGATTATATAGCCCTGAAGATTTTGGTATTGCTGCCGCATTTGCCGCAGTCATCAGTATTATTACTCCGATTGCGACCATGGGTTATGCCAATGCCATTGTGATGCCTGATAATGATGAGGATGCCGCTGCCATTATCAGATTGTCTGTATTGCTTAGCTTGTTTATAGCGGCTATAGCGTTCATCGCTGTCTATTTCGGCAATGTTTATTTGGCACGATGGACGGGTATGGAAAGTGCACCATACATGTTGTATCTCATACCGTTGACGCTATTGGCCGGCGCGTTTCTATCTGTTGCTGATCAGTCTGCTATCAGAGTAGGTTTGTTCAAAGCCAAGGCTCGTGCTTATGTAGAGAGCAAGCTTGTGACAGATACCAGTAAGTTGATAGGTGGTGTATTGGCCCCCTCTGGTATGTTGCTTATTTTATTAACGATAGCAGGACAGCTCACGAATTTTATGATGCAGATGCTTCGGGTACCTAGGATTGGTGTATTAAATGTCCGAAACTGGTTTGGCACGGTTGGTATTCGTAACGCTGCTATATCGCAGCGTGACTTTGCCATATACCGTATGCCGCAAAGTATGCTTAATGCTGCTTCAGTAGGGCTGCCAACTATCTTATTAGCATCACTATTTAGTGCTTCTTCTGCTGGGCAGTATTCGTTGGCTGTTCTTGTGCTCGGTGCACCAGCGATGTTGTTAGGCCAAGCTGTTGGAGAGGTTTTTTATCCTAAGATTACGCGTGCGATCACAGCAAAGTCACCAGAAGCTTATCAATTTTTATTAAAAGTGACGGTAATTCTATTGGTGGTTGGTATTGTACCATTCGGTACGGTGTTCGTTTTTGGCGATTATCTTTTTTCTTTAGTATTTGGCGCAGAGTGGGCATTAGCAGGGAGTTATTCGCAGTGGCTTTCTATTTGGCTTTTGATCAGCTTGGTATCAGGTGCGAGTACTGCGGCATTGCCAGCATTACGTTTGCAGCGCTTTCTTTTGATTAGAGAGATTTTTGCAGTGATATTTCGTGCTGCAGCGCTGTATATAGGTTTTTACGTTTTTGAGTCAGATATGGTAGCTATTGCCCTGTTCTCATTTGTTGGGGTATTGCTTAGTTTATCTATCGTTTATGTCGCTTTTCGGCGTCTTGTTCATATTCATGAAGTGCCGCAGTAGGTAAATGTTTTGACTGCGTTAGATGGCACAAAGGATATGCATTAGAAGTCTCAACTTAAGAGGCTCACTATGATTTCAGTTATTATCGCCGCATTTAATGCCGCCGCTACTATTGATCGTTGTATTGGTAGTATTGACGTTGCAAAAAAAAGCCATGAGATTGAATTGATAGTTATTGACGATGGTTCTAATGATGAAACTGCTAGGTTATTGCACAGGTGGGAAAGTGATAGGGCATGGGTTACAGTGAAATATCAAAAAAATGGAGGCGTGGCAGATGCTCGTAATACTGGACTTGATATCGCAACTGGCGACTATATCGTTTTTATAGATGCGGACGACACTATCGATGATTGGTATTTTGACTTTGTGATTGCACAAACGGTTAATCAGGATATCGAGATGTTGGCGTTTGGTCATAAGCGCATAATGTTAGATGGCGATGTGCTCGAGCGCCGTAACATTACAGCAGAATATTCACGGCAAGACATTAAAACGCTACAGCTGAGAGTGACAGAGAATAGAAATGTATATTGGTATGTAACTACCAAGGTTTATAGCAAAAGACTGATAGCGGATTTGCGGTTTAATTGTGACATAAAACTTGGTGAAGACGGTATTTTTAATATTGAGTGCTTGGGGAAAGCGAACCATTTGTCTGTCGTACCCGACTGTCCCTATAACTACTATGAAAATGTTACTTCGATGACGAGTTTGCAATATAAGCCAGGCCTGCTCGAGTCTATTGAAGCAGACTATAACGCTAGAGTCAGGATACATGACTGGTCTATCAGTGCTACTGAGAAGCAAGTGCTGCTATCGGATTTCGCCCGTAGTTATATCGAGCATATGCTGCCATATTTACTCAATAATTTGGCTCATATTCAGATGAGAAAACGCCATGCAGAGTTGATAAAAATACGCCAATCTTTCGTTTATCAGAACTGTTTGCCACATTACCATCAACGACATCCAGCACGCGGTATTCGTATCTTGATTTCGTGTTTTTCACGATGTTGGTATGTGATGACATTGGCTTTTTTGCAGCTGTCTTGGTCTAAAGCAAAGGTAAAAAGACATGTTTAATATTGATTTGTTTCCTCATTCATTAAAAAGTGATGAAAGCGGACAGACTCGTTCTTGTTGTCTGAAACAAACAACCATGGGTGAAAGTGTCAATGAGCAAGAGTTGTGGTTTACGTATCCTATCAATCTACCAATGCCGGAAGATGATGATTGCGACTCTTATTTATTAGCCACATTATTACCCGCGATGCAGTTACGTGCGGCTATTCGGGTTCATGGCAGTGTGTCCCGCGAGCTATTAGCCAACCTGACAGAGCTACAGTATGTCTGGAATAAATGGTTACCAGAGCGTTATTTTTTGATTGATATACAAGTTGATCGTATTAGATCGCGCGACATACAAGTAGATGGTGCGATTGCTGCATTTTCTGGTGGCGTGGATGCTCAATTTACCGCTTATCGTCATGCGACAGGCAGAGCAGGATATGCCACGCAAGATATTAAAGCAGGGGTTTTTGTGCATGGCTTTGATATACCTTTAGATGATACAGAAGGTTTTAATAGTGCTGTAGAGATAGCGACCAAAGTACTTTCTGATATTAACGTTGATCTACTACCCGTTAAGACGAATGTTCGAACATTGTGGTCTATCGATTGGGAAGAATATCATGCGGCTGCCATTGCTTCCGTTCTATGTGGATTGAAACGATATGCAGGAATTGGACTCATCGGTAGTGGCGATTCTTATGATGTATTACTTACTCCATGGGGTTCACATCCCATAACAGATCCATTATTGAGCTGTGGTAACTTTAGAATTATTCATGATGGTGCAGGGTTTCGTCGCTCTGAGAAATTAATTATTCTTTCAAATTGGTCTATAGGTATACGAAACTTACGTGTTTGCTGGGTTGGCAATAAGCATGATAGAAACTGCGGTCACTGTGAAAAATGTGTACGAACTCGACTGAATCTCTTACTTGCAGGTGTTGATAACCCTGCTTGTTTTGACACCCCGATAGATTCGTCACTTTTCAGGTTCATGGTTCTGAAAAGTGACGCTGTACGCATAGACTGGTATCTAATTCGTCAAGAGATGATTGAAATGGGCAGGGGTCTTGAGTGGCTTCCATACATTGAAAAAGTACTCAAACGTAAACCGCCTCCTAACTTGAATAGATTATTTCCTTTTGGTTCAAGACGTCGTATGTGGGTAAAAAAGACGTTAATGAGAAATAAATAAGGGAGTGTCAAAAATGAATACTACCGCCATAAAAAAGCTCATACCACTTAGACTAAAACAACACTTAGTTACTTATATGGGCGTGCGTGATTTGCACTTGCCTAGTAGTAATCGATGCTTCATTTTTCTGGCGGCTGACTATGGCAATATTGGTGATATCGCTATCTCTTACGCTCAAAAGCAATATTTGCAACATGTGATGACTGATTATGAAGTTGTCAGTGTTCCTATTAGTCAAACCAGATTGGTGCTTAATTCGATTAAACAACAAATACAGCACAGAGATATTGTCACTATTATTGGGGGAGGAAATATGGGTAGCTCGTATCCTGATATTGAGGAGCTGCGCCAATTAGTTATCAATACGTTTCCTACGAATCGCGTTGTGTGTTTTCCCCAGACCTTGGATTGGAGTGATTCTGCTAAGTCTAAACGAGCATTGCATCGTATCGTAAAGGTCTACGCCAAGCACCCAGATATACACATTTTCGCTAGAGAGTCGATGACAGCGGCCAAACTTATCAAGCTTTTTGCCGAGTATAGCAATGTCCATGTTGGTCTTGTGCCAGATATCGTTATGAGTGCAAACGCAGCAGTACTTGGGACGACAAATGACGTAGAGTCGTCAACTATTCTGCGATGCTTACGAGATGACAAAGAAGCTGCGCTATCAGGTGAGCAGTATGCAATGATAGACAAAGCCTTAGCAGATACTGGCTATCATATTGAAAAGACAGATACCCATGCTGGCGGCTCTCAATTGGACGAAGCACATTGCAAAAAATTACTGACTGACAAGCTTAATCAGTTTCGTGCTGTAAAATTGGTCGTGACAGACCGCCTACATGGCATGATTTTATGTTTACTATCGGGTACACCTTGCTTGGTATTGCCGAACTCCAATCATAAGATAAGGCAAACGCAGTTAGACTGGTTACGTAATCATCCAAGACTTGTGTTTTTAGAATTAGATGAGGTTGCTGAGATTTCGAAACATATCGACAAACTGCTATCCCTGTCTCATGGCACCATGAATGAGTCACTCGTTCATATCAATGAATACCATGATTTAGAAAAGTCGGTGGTTATTATATGACTAGCGTAGCAGAGCCATTGGTGAGCATTATCGTGCCAGTATATAACGTCGCGTTATATATCGACGCGTGCTTAGAATCTATCAAGCAGCAAACCTATAAGAATATTGAAATTATTGTCGTTGAAGATTGCTCTACTGATAATTCAAAACAAGCACTTGCCTTATATCTTACAGATAAGCGTATCAGAGTCATTCAACATAATGAAAACAGCGGCCTTTCTGCTGCTCGTAATACTGGTATTAAATCTGCAGTAGGCGATTATATGATGTTTGTTGATTCTGATGACATCGTAGATACTCGCTTAGTAGCAGCTTGTGTAGATTGTGCTCTTACTACGAATGCAGAAGTAGTGATATATGGTTTTGCACCGTTCAAAGAGGAAGCGGCAGAGAATGAACTACCGTATCCAGCTGCTAGCTTGGCATCCTATGCCACTAAAATAGACGATTCGTATTTCAGCCTACCGCATTTTGCATGGCTAAAATTTATTAAATCCAGTGTCGTGCAAACGGCTTCTCTAAGTTTTCCAGTGGGTTTGTATTACGAGGATTGGCCGTTCCATTGGCATCTTGGCTTATGTACTAAGGTTAGATATCAGTTGCCTATTGATTTTTACCTGTATAGACAGCGAGGCACGTCGATTACGGGTTCAACAGATAAAAAGCTATTAGACCTATTTATTATTCATTCAGAAGTCATGAACCTAGTAGAAGACTATCAAGCAGATGAAGTTAAAAAAATACTTGCCGATAAAACCAGACAGAGTCATTGGAGCATCCTCACCCGTATAGACAATGAGTATTTAATAAGGGCATTAGCACAAGCTAAAAAAGCAGATAAAACGCTACGATTAAATGGTTATCAGAATAAACGGACGTTAAGAAATATAGTGATCAGCAATATAGTACGTATGCCAAGCCAAATCGCGCTGCTTATAATACAGGTGCTTCGTCAAGCACTAGAGAGAGAAACAAGTTTAAAAGGAAGCAAATTGGAAATAGTTAAGAGAAGCAAAGTTGGTTTTATGTTTCTTAAAAGGTAAATGATATGACTATCCGAAGAGTACTGCACATAATGGGAAAAATGGATCGTGCTGGGGCAGAGACCATGCTTATGAATTTATATCGTCATATAGATCATCGCCAGATTCAGTTTGATTTTGTCACTTTTACCGACGAGATCGGCGACTATGACGCTGAGATAATAGCGTTGGGCGGTAGGGTTATACCGATTTTAGCTGGTCATTCATTAACGCGCATGCTCAAACTTAAAAAATTCCTTAAACAGCAGCCTGATTATCGAATCGTTCATGCTCATATGCTATTAAACAATGCTTTTCATCTGTTGGCTGCTAAAGGTGCTGGCGTGCCGCATCGCATTTCGCACTCTCATAGCACCAGTAATGGTAAAACCAATATTATTAAAAAAATATATGAACAATGGGCATTAATTACCAATCGTACCTTGGCTACTAAGAGAATTAGCTGCGGTGACCATGCTGCAAATTACCTATTTGGTACTACAAAAGATGTGTGGCTACTGCCCAATGCTGTTGATATACAGCAGATGATGACAGTCGCTAACCAATCACGGCATTATATTGATCAGGAGTTTGGTGCTAAAAAATTTGGAGATAAAGGGTTAAAAATCATCCAAGTCGGTCGTCTCAGTGAGGTTAAAAATCATCAGTTTTCTTTAGAAATCGCTGAGCAGATGAAAAAACGTCAGATTGACTTTACTTTATATATCGTTGGACAAGGTCCATTGGAAGATCAATTAAGACGACAAGTGAAAGAGCAAGCCTTAGGGGATAACATTAGGTTTTTGGGTATGCGTACTGATATTACTGAGTTAATGGCCAGTGCTGACTGTATGATTATGCCATCCCTGCATGAAGGTTTTCCAGTGGTCTTGGTAGAAAGTCAGACAGTAGGACTTATGGCATTGGTTTCTGATCAAGTATCACCTGAAGTAGATTTAGGACTTGGACTTGTATGTTTTTTACCTATACAGTCAGCCAATGTTTGGGCGGATAGTTTGCTGAGTTTTCAGCCTCCAATATCCAATGAAGCAGAAATAATGAATGCGCTAAATCTACATGGCTTTAGCGCCGCGACCAATTCGCAGAAGTTAACGCAAATGTATTTGAATATGCGATAAGGCTTTTACTTAATATTCAGCTACTTTATAGAGGGTTAAATGCTTCCTTATCTGTTGGTCCTTAGCCTTGTTGTTTTCTGGATAGTACTGGAGAAAAAATCTCTCAATCGTACGTCTTTTTGGCTGCCTTTGATTATTTTAGCCCTGTTCGCAGGCAGTCGTAGCTATTGGGTCGGTACAGATACTGCAAACTATACCAGGAATTTTAATAATAAATTGAGTCCTGAGTCCTTTAGATTTAATGAAGATGTTGAGTACGGCTACCAGCTATTTGAGTATTCATTACTGCATGTGACGAATAACTATTTTTGGCTACTGATTATCACCAGCTTGGTTATCGTCTATTGCTATTTGAAAGTCATCAGAAGATACAGTGTGAACTATTGGCTCTCTGTATTTCTGTTTATTACGTTAGGCGTCTATACCTTTTCATTCAATGGATTGCGTCAAGGAATTGCAATGGCTTTGTTTACTTTGGCTATTCCTTATCTGCTAGAGAAACGGCTTTTTCCTTATCTATTAATATGTGCCATTGCATCATTTTTTCATATCACGGCTTTATTTATCATTCCATTTTATTTCATTGTAAATTTGAGAGTGAAGCCAGCTTATAAAATACTTGCGACGTTTTTTGGGTCGTTATTCGTTAGTAGGTTGCTCGTATCTTATATTTCATCTACTAATGATCGATATGAAGACTATGCAAAAGTATCTGAAGAGTCAGGCGGGTTTTTGACACTTGGGTTTTACACAGTGCTCATGCTTCTCATTATTATTGCGACCTATGTATATAAAATTAAAGACAAGAACTTTCAACAGCTATTGATGTTTTATGCATCAGGCGTGGTTTTTGTCATACCGCTAGCGCTATTGGGTACTAGCGCTTCAGGGCCGCAAAGAATCATTTCGTATTTCACATGGACTTTGGTTTTGTTACTGCCTGTGGTTTTGAAAAAGATAAATAACATTTATGTCTATATCATCAGTGTGTTTATCTTCCTTGCGTATTTCATATTGACGACATCAAAGTTCAGCGACCTGAGTCCTTATATTATCAATCCTATGTTTGAGGTGTTCTGATGAAAAGTCACGCTTATATCTCAATTGGCATTCCTATCTATAACGCTGAAGCCTATCTGGCGACAGCCATAAAGTCGATATGGGCGCAGACATACGAGCTGTGGGAGCTTATCTTGATAGATGATGGTTCTACAGACAACTCGCTAGCAATAGCCAAACAGTTTGAGAAGATTGATAGCAGAATAAGAGTGATATCTGATGGTTCCAACAAGAAACTGCCTGCTCGTCTGAACCAGCTTATTGATGAATCAAAATATGATTACATTGCCCGTATGGATGCTGACGATCTCATTCACCCAGATAGATTGGCTGTTCAAATAAACTTTTTAGAGAACAATCCCAGTTATGACTTAGTGTCGACTGGCGTAGTATCTATTGATGCTCAAAACAAGGTGTATGGCTGTCGTCATGTAGACGATTTATATACAAGATTTGAGAGTGTGGAGACTGCATATCCCATTGTTCATGCGTCTATTTTGGCAAAAAAAAGTTGGTATGAGCGTAATAGATACAACGAGAACTATCCACGATCTGAAGATTATGACCTGTGGTGCAGAGCCATATCCAAACAGGATTTGCGCTTAGCCGTGCTCCCAGACTTGCTCTATTACTATAGAGAAGAGGGCAATCTATCATTGGCAAAAATTGTTCGATCTTACAAAGATAGTCTTACAACATATAGTGAGTATAAAAAAACCAATATCGTCGACAGAGCTAAGTTAGAAGTAAAAGTAGGCGCGGTAAGGTTATTAGCCTCGCTAGGGCTCTTGCAAAAAATAGCCAATAAAAGAAACAAAATAACGATGTCCGAGGAACTCAAAGACAGCCACCAAGCGGTTGTTGATGGTTTGGTTGCTGAATAAATTTATCAATGAAGTAATAATGAGGTGCTTAAATGAAACCAAAAATATGCTTTATTATGACGGACGCCGTTTCTTTTAATGTGTTGTATCGCAATCAGCTTGAATATATTAGAGACTCTTCAAACTTTGAGATTACATTAATCTGTGGCGGTAGTAGGGAACAGTTAGATATTTTACGAGCTCGTAATCTAGGAGAAGTGGTTGATTTAAATTTTCAGCGCAAGCCTTCTGTACTACAAGATACCAAGTCGTTAGTGCTATTGACTCGTTACCTGTTCATTAGGCGATTTGATATTGTGGTTTATTTAACACCAAAGGCTTTATTGTTAGGAAGCATAGCCAGCACACTCACTATGCAAAAGAGAAGAGTTGCCTTTAGTGTGGGACGAGCCTATGAGAACTTTTCAGGTTTAAAGAAGCGCGCTTTTCAGGGTCTTGATCAACTTAGCTTTGGTCTTTCTCATGAGGTTCTATTCGTTTCTGATTCTTTAGTAAATGTGTGCTTGTCAGAGAATCTCCTTAAAGAATATAAGGCGCGTGTCATCGATAATGGTTCATTTAACGGTATTGATATTGATGTACTCAGACCGGTAGAGCAAATGGAAAAACAAAAATTAAGACGACAGTATAGAGTGCCTGTAGACGCTTTTGTAATTTGTGTTGTCGGTAGAATTTGTGAAGATAAAGGCCTAAAAGACATTGGTGAGATATCTGAAAGCCTTAAATCAGAGAATATTCACTTTATATTCATCGGAGATTTCGAAGATGACATCGGCAAGGCGGTCGTGGATAGAATAGTGAAAGAAGGTAAGGGCGTATATATACCAGCCAATCCGAAAGTAGAAGAGGTAATTCAGTGTGCTGATTTGCATCTATTTTTAAGCTACCGAGAGGGTTTTGGGAATGTTGCTATCGAAGCGGCTAGTTGCGGTGTGCCAACGTTTGCCTATGATGTGGTTGGTGTAAAAGATAGTGTAAAACAAGATATCAGCGGTCAAAAGTTCCAGTTAAAAGACACTGTGATCGTGACAGAAGCCATCAAGCAAGCAATCACTGATATCAATTTTAAAGATAAGTATCCTAAAGCAAGAGCTTGGGCGATTCAGAACTTCGAACAAAAAGAACTATGGCAGAGTTATTTGGATTTTTATCTACACCATACAAATAAGGCCTAACGGATGATAAAACGACTATTTGACATTGTAGGTGCAACGACAGCATTAGTAGTGCTGTCTCCTGTCTATGCTGCAACTGCATACAAGGTGAGTAAAAATCTTGGCGCGCCTGTTCTATTTCGTCAGATTCGTCCAGGTCTGTATGGTAAGCCATTTGAGATGATAAAGTTTCGTTCCATGAAAGATGATATAGACGCAGATGGCAATCCTTTGGAAGATGGCGCGCGATTGACATCGTTTGGTAAAGCGTTGCGTAACACCAGCCTTGATGAGTTGCCTGAACTTTGGAATGTCATAAAAGGCGATATGAGTCTAGTGGGCCCGCGACCATTATTGATGGAGTATCTGCCCTTATATAATGATGAACAAGCGCGCCGACACGATGTCCGCCCAGGTATTACAGGGTATGCTCAAGTCAATGGTCGCAACGCTATTGGATGGAATGAGAGGTTTGCATTGGACACATGGTATGTGGACAATCAGTCGCTGTGGTTAGATATCAAGATTTTACTTAAAACAGTGAAAAAAGTTATTGTTAAAGATGGTATTAGTGCTGAGGGCGAAGCGACTATGAGTAAATTCATGGGCAATAGTATTAATGAAGAAATGCTTTAAAAAATACTCTGTGCTGATAGCAATACAGCTAATTGAAAAATTTAGGCATGAAACAAAGCATGATAGATAAAAAGATTAATAACATAGCGAGCAGTTTATTGTAGAGCGTGACATAACATTAGACATAAGTACCATAGAGGAACATATGCTAAATACTCCTTTTTCACCTTGGCCAAAATTCACGCAACATGAGGCTGATGCTGTCAGTCGAGTACTACTATCTAACAAAGTCAATTATTGGACAGGCGAAGAATGTCGTCAGTTTGAGCGAGAGTTTGCTGACTGGGTAGGTAGTAAGTACGCAATAGCGTTGGGTAATGGCACCTTGGCATTGGATGTCGCGTTACAAGCACTCGATATAGGTACAGATGATGAGGTCATTGTCACACCGCGTACCTTTATTGCCAGTATTTCATCAATCGTCAATGCAGGTGCGACGCCCATATTTGCAGATGTCGATGAAGCAACTGGCAATATCACCGCTGAGAGCATCACAGCTGTACTGAGTGATAAAACCAAAGGTATCGTGTGCGTCCATCTGGCTGGCTGGCCATGTGATATGGACAGCATTATGGCACTGGCAAATGAGCATGACTTATATGTTATTGAAGACTGCGCGCAAGCTCATGGCGCACGATATAAAGGGCGAAGCGTGGGCAGTATTGGTCATGTTGGGGCATGGAGTTTTTGCCAAGATAAAATTATGACCACAGGAGGTGAGGGCGGTATGGTCACCACCGATAGCGAGCTACTATGGCGAAAAATGTGGGCGTATAAGGATCATGGTAAGAGCTATGCGGCAGTCTATGAAACGGAGCAATCACCTGGCTACAACTGGCTCCATGAGAGCTTTGGCACCAATTGGCGTATGACTGAGATGCAAGGCGTTTTAGGGCGTATTCAACTGGAGAAAATGAGTGAGTGGACAGCCAAACGGACTACTAATGCGCAAGCCATACTAAAGGCATGTAGCAAATGGGAGTCCAAAGGCTACCTTTGTGTGCCGAGACTAGAGCATTTAGCGGAGTTCTCAAATACGAACCACGCCTACTATAAATTATATGTCTATGTGCAACAAGAAAACCTAGCTAATGGCTGGACACGTGATCGCATTATTGAAGCGATTAATCATCAAGATGTGCCTTGCTTTTCTGGATCTGCGTCAGAAGTCTATTTAGAAAAGGCTTTTGATAATACAGGGTTGCGTCCAAGGATTAGATTACCAATGGCAAAGCAGCTAGGTGAGAGTAGTCTCATGTTTCTAGTGCATCCTACGCTGACGGCGGCTGAAATTAAACTGACAATACAGGCGATCGATAGCGTATTTGGTTCGATGGTTAAATAAAACGATACTGTCTAAGTGATTATTCTTATGAAATCACCTTATAGTTGACGCTATTTTTATTGAAAGTACAAGATACATTTGCCTATATATAAGCAATACTGTTTAATTGACTTATTATAAAAATTTATCAGTGCGCAGGCTTTATCTTACGCTAGGATTTTGTAGCGTACACAGGTACAATATTACTCTTAGTCAAAGATTGACGAAGCAAAGGACAGGCATGCAAAGTATTTGCGCGCGCTGTCTTTATTTTTTTATATCGTACCCTCTATTGGAGTTACTATGTCTACTGCCCAAGAATCCGCCACCGTTTTGGACGGCAAAGCACTTGCCAAACAAATAGAACAGGATCTGCGCACGCGCGTAGATACGATCAAGGAAAAGACTGGCCGCACCCCAAGCTTAGCGACGATATTGGTTGGTGACGATCCAGCCTCTGCCACTTATGTTCGTATGAAAGGCAACGCTTGTAAGCGTGTTGGCATGGACTCTATACGCGTTGAGATGCCAAGTGCCACGACCACTGAGCAGCTCATGGCAAAGATAGATGAGTTAAATAGTAATCCAGATGTACATGGTATTTTGCTACAGCATCCGGTTCCTGAGCATATTGATGAGCGAGCTTGCTTTGAGCAGATTGATTTAGCAAAAGACGTCGATGGTGTGACCTGTCTTGGTTTTGGTCGTATGGCGATGCAGCAGTCAGCTTATGGCTCATGCACACCGCAGGGCATTATGCATTTGTTAGAGCATCATAATATCGAGCTATCAGGTAAAGAAGCAGTAGTCGTAGGGCGTAGTGCTATCCTAGGTAAGCCAATGGCGATGATGCTATTGAATGCTAACTGTACGGTGACAATCTGCCATTCAAGAACTCAAGATTTGGCGGCGCATATTAAGCGTGCAGATATTGTGGTTGGTGCAGTAGGTGTACCTGAGCTGATTAAAGCGGAGTGGATCAAAGCAGGAGCGGTTGTCGTTGATGCAGGCTTCCATCCTACAGATGATGGCGGTGTTGGTGATATCGAAATGACAGGTATGGAAAACATTGCCAGCGCTTATACGCCAGTACCAGGCGGCGTTGGACCGATGACTATCAACACGCTTATTCGCCAAACGGTCGATGCTGCTGAAAAGTCAGCAGGTTTGAATAACGGCTAAAAAAATAGTCATACGAATACTGATTGCCGATATATAAGGGGCCTGAGGTAACATAGACTCAGGCTAAATCAACCACATTTCAGTTGATAGGACCTAAACATGGCTAAAAAAAATGTAGGTGTCCATGAGCGACTACAAAGTATTGGTAGAGAGTTTGTCGATGTCTGTCATTACGTTATTTTATTTCTAATCAGTGTGGTTGTCGTTTGGACTGCAGGTAAAGAGTTTATTTATATTGTCCAGAAGGGTTCAGCGGATCTAAAAGACATATTGATGTTATTTATTTACCTTGAGCTACTGGCTATGATAGGTATCTACTTTAAAACCCACCGACTGCCAGTACAGTTTTTGATATTTATTGCCATAACAGCATTGTCACGACATTTGGTAGTTGATGTGCAGGCTGTTTCAGACTATTTCCATTTATGGCTACTAGCGACAATTTCCGTGGCCATCATGCTACTGAGCGGCTCTATTGTAATCCTGACTTGGACGGCCAAAACATTTGGTCGCCCAGAAGACAATCTTGATAAGCAGCATGCAAACCTAACAGTTAAGGCGCTATTGCCTGATAATGCTCAAGCGCCCGATAGCCATACTAAGCATCGCCGTGAATAATTAGATAGCAATATAAAAAGATAGCAATACAAAAAAGAGCGACCAGTGGTTGCTCTTTTTTTACGGATGGCATTTGGCATTACAACCATTTCAATCTTTTGAAATTGTAGTACAGATAGCTACATAAGGCGATAATAATGGCCATAATGACAAGGTAAGAGTATTTCCAATGTAGCTCAGGCATAAAGTCAAAGTTCATGCCATAGATGCCAGCGATAGCTGTTGGTACTGCTAGAATACCTGCCCATGCCGCGAGCTTACGCACCACTTCATTCTGACCCATATTGACCATCGCCATATAGGTATTCATCACCACGCTCAGCATTTCATTGAGACCATTAATAGCATCTAGTGAGTGCAACAGGTGATCGTTAACATCGCGGAAATACGGCTTAGCGGCTTGAGAGAAACCAGAGACAATCTCACTTTTTTTATGATTGATAAAAAAGCTACAGATGTCCTGCACAGGTAAGATAATGGCGCGCATATGTACCAGTTGCGATTTAAGCTCATAGAGGTTTTTTAGCGTGCCTTTATCAAACTCAGAGGTAAACACATAGCGCTCTTGCTCGCGCAAGTAACGGCCTAATCGATCGGTAATCGGCATATAGTTATCAACGATAAAATCGAGGATAGCATGTAGTACAAAGATAGGGCCCATACGTAGCTTTTCGGGGCGACGATGGCAGTGCTCACGTACTGGCGCATAAGAGTTTGACGGGCCATTGCGAATCGTAATGAGGTAGTTTTTACCCATAAATATCGCAGTAGTACCATAACGAATGACATTGTCTTCGAGCTTGGCTGTACGTAGCACCACAAAGACCATATCATTATCGTAGTTTTCGACCTTGGCCCGTTGATGATCAGCAAAAGCATCTTCAATCGCTAGCTCATGCAGGTCAAAGGCTTCTTTTACTTTGACCATGGTTTCTAAGCTTG
The DNA here is from genome assembly GCF_050268505.1 of Psychrobacter sp. NPDC078409. Lineage (NCBI taxonomy): Bacteria > Pseudomonadati > Pseudomonadota > Gammaproteobacteria > Moraxellales > Moraxellaceae > Psychrobacter > Psychrobacter sp. NPDC078409. Next base: position 635,469 of record NZ_JBNNGW010000002.1, on the reverse strand, counting down.
GATCATATAGCCCAAGCCAAATAAATTGACCGTTGTTCCCTAGTGTACGACTCACATCGTTGAGCGCCACTCTATTAAGATTCTCACCTGTTTTACGTGAATAAGCGTAGCAATTGACTACTTCGCCTGCACTTGATGAATCAATATCTTCATAGCGTTCAGAGTCAGGATCGTAGACCGTCATGGTCTCAATAGTATCTTCAGTAGTGGCGTCCACATCCCCATAAATATAGCTATCATCATCGTCCAAATAGAGATGCTTGTCATTCATATTGGCATAGATATGATTCATATTGGAATCAGGCGCAATATGAGCCGTTTTTTTAATCAATTGATTATTATCATTTTCCATATACTTTCCTGTCATATAATAAAAAACTTCAATAATCCAAATATGCTGTGAACGTGGCTACGGTTTTATCGTGTGCCAATACTATTTATAGGGCATAGATTTCTATAGGGCATAGCTTTTTAGCGTATCGATATCTACCAATGCCAGTAGGCTCTCGTGACATGCTTCTAACTTTATTTGCGGTGCAATATCGAAGTCCAATGCTTCAACCCAACGTAGCGCGCAGATGCACCAGTAGTCACCAGGTTTGAGACCAGGAAAGTTGTATTCAGGTAGTGGGGTAATCAGGTCGTTACCGCGACTGGCAGAGAAGTTTAAAAACTCGCTGGTCATTTTGGCGCAGACGGTATGTTGACCAACATCATGGTTGCCAGTATGGCAAAAACCATTGCGATAATAGCCAGTAATTGGATCGAAACAACAGCTGGCAAGTGCGGTGCCTAAGACATTGGTTTGGTTGATGGCAGGGTTTGGGTGGTAATCAGATGACATAAGGCTTCCGAGATAAAAATATGTGTTAGTGTATCATGAGTCTGTGTTGATGACGTTGCCGTAATTACGCTCATTATCTTATGGTTAACAAAAAAGAAACCTCTCGGCTATTAACCCAATATTAAGCCAAATACATCAACGATGACTGTTATATCTGCTAAGCTAATAAGCAGAAATTGAACTGTAATTAGATAGTGATTGTGGCTAATTGTCACTAGGCGAACCTTGAGTGCTATGCTAAACTAAAGCATAAAGTGCCTTGATTATTTGTCGCAATTTTTTAGCGCATAAAGATACTCGTCTTATCATTCTAAATTATACTTATTATTCACCCTTTTGCGGTTACCTGGTTTGTTTATAAATAATTGGGTCAATGATGTTGCGCGTTAAAAATAAATACACACAGCGGCAATACCCGGCAAATCACCCTTTAAGTACCGCATCAGTACCGCGTTTTTGGTAAGCGATACGCCAAACAAGGATTTATTGTGTCTGTTAGTTCTGATTCTGCAAAACCTGCCCAGCCAAATTCTACCAACGAAACAGTGTCTCAGCCTGCTGAAAATAATGCTGCACCCAATCGCATGCCATATTTGAGTAACTTTGGCAGTGATGTTGCCAATAGTTGGCTATTGCCTGATGGGGTGGTTGATGTCCTGTTTGAAGATGCGCACAAGCAAGAAGTGCTTAGACATCAGTTAATCGAGCAGCTTATTACTCATGGTTATCAGCTGGTTTGTCCACCGATGATCGAGTTTACTGAGTCTTTACTAAGTGATGCGTCAGAAGATCTGAAACGTCAAACCTTTAAGATTATCGATCAGTTGACTGGTCGCCTAATGGGCGTACGCGCTGACATTACCCCGCAGATTTTGCGTATCGATGCGCATCATGGCGGTACGGGTATTGCGCGTTATTGCTACGTTGGTGATGTGATCCATACCTTGCCATCAGGTCTGTTTGGCTCACGTACGCCGCTACAGTTAGGTGCTGAGATATTTGGCTGTGCGTCGCTAGCGGCAGATATTGAGCTAATAGACGTGCTATTTACGATGGTAAACAAACTCAATATGAGTGCAGCGCTCCATATCGATTTGGGTCACGTGGCGATATTCAAACGTTTGGCTGAATTGGCTGAATTGTCAGACAGTGATACTGAGCAATTGATGTACTTATATGCCAATAAAAACCTACCAGAGCTTAAGCGTGTTTGCCGCGCTTTGCCAATGGGTGATGATTTTTATGTGTTGGCACGCTTTGGTCACGATATCGCAAACCTATTAGCCAAATTATCAGATGCAGCACAGCAAGACAGCCAAATCGCGACGGCGATCGATGAGCTACAGCGTTTGAAAAACTATCTACAAGACCAATGGCAGTGCCCAGTCAGTATTGATGTGACTGAGCTATCAGGTTACCACTATCACACTGGCATCGTCTTCAATGGTTATATCAATAGTGAAACGCAGCCACTCGTACGTGGTGGTCGTTTTGATGGTATGCAAAGTCAGACGCAAGCGTTACGTGCGGCTACGGGGTTTAGTATGGATGTCAGCCGATTGCTGGCTCATACACAGTTAGATGCGCCAACCGTTGTCTTGGTTGATTTTGCCGCTTTGTCTAATGCAAATACAGATGAGATGCAGACGCTACTGCAGCAAGTAGAGAGTCTACGTCAGCAAGGCTATCGCGTCACTATGCCATTAGATGCACAGGATAGTCCAGATGATGTGACGCATCGTTTGAGCATGGCTGATGACAGTCAATGGCAGCTACAGACTGTTTAACTGTCTGATAGTAGGCGATTGAATGGCGCACGCGGCGCACGTAACCAAAATTATTCAGTACAGATTACGAGAACGTAAAATTATTTGTTAGATATCTCAGTGTTTCTATTTCATGAATCACTGAGATAAAAAGATATAGCTAAGAAAATCATTTTAATTTTTCAGCTTTTATTGCACACACCTCAATACATAAAGGTAAGGATTGATCATGGGTAAGAATGTTGTAGTTTTGGGTAGCCAATGGGGCGACGAAGGTAAGGGTAAAATCGTTGATTTACTTACCGAAAAAGCCTCAGCAGTAGCCCGCTTCCAAGGCGGTCATAATGCTGGTCACACGTTGGTTGTCGATGGCAAAACCACTGTCTTGCATTTGATTCCATCAGGTATCTTGCGTGAAGGCGTCACTTGCTTTATCGGTAATGGCGTGGTGTTAGCACCTGACGCACTACTAAAAGAGATGAAAGAGCTAGAAGACAACAACGTACCAGTACGTGAGCGTCTACGTATCTCTCCTAATTGCCCACTTATCATGCCTTATCACGTGGCACTTGATCAAGCTCGTGAAGCCAAGCGCGGCTCTGGTAAAATCGGTACAACAGGTCGCGGTATCGGCCCTGCATACGAAGATAAAGTAGCGCGCCGTGCGATTAAACTTGCTGATTTGTTCCGTGAAGATCTAGAAGAAAAACTACGTAACCTAATCGAATATCACAACTTCCAACTGACTGAGTACTATAAAGTTGAAGCGATTGATTTTGATGAGACACTTAAGCTTTGTAAAGAGTGGAAAGAAGAGATTAAAGGTATGGTTACTGATGTAACTGAAGACCTAAATCAATTACGTCTAGCTGGCAAAAACCTAATGTTTGAAGGTGCTCAAGGTACGCTACTTGATATCGACCATGGTACTTATCCGTTTGTAACTAGCTCAAGTGTAACTGCTGGCGGTGTATCAACGGGTACAGGTATCGGTCCATTGTATTTAGACTATGTACTTGGTATCACCAAAGCATACACTACGCGCGTTGGTAGTGGCCCATTCCCAACTGAATTGTTTGACGATGTTGGTGCTCACTTAGCCAAAGTCGGTCATGAATTTGGTGCGACGACTGGCCGTGCACGTCGCTGTGGTTGGTTCGATGCAGAAGCATTACGCCGTGCAGTAGTACTTAACTCTATGTCAGGTATCTGCTTGACCAAGCTTGACGTACTAGATGGTCTTGAAGAGTTGCTAATCGGTGTAGGTTATAACCTACCTGAGACTGAGTGTGCAGGCGCACATGATGCTGAATTCTATGAGTCAGTTACGCCTAAATATGAAACGATGCAAGGCTGGAGTGAGTCTACCGTTGGTATCACTAACTATGATGAGCTTCCAGAAAACGCTAAAAAATACATCAAGCGTATTGAAGCATTGATCGGTTGCCCAGTTGATATTATCTCGACTGGTCCTGATCGTGAAGAAACGATCGTATTGCGTGATCCGTACGACGCTTAATTTGTACTACAAACTTGATTAAATAGTTTTGAGTATTAATAAAAAACCCCGATGCTGAGCGTTGGGGTTTTTGCTTTTGTTAGAACTTATAGCATTATCAACGACTAATGCACAATAAATTTACTTTTATGCAAGGTATGGTCATAAATTAACCCTATCATTTATGGTCTTAATCATTATAATAGGCAGCAATCCGATGTTGGCGCTTATGGTTATACACTGATATACCATGAGTTGTGTAAAACAGTCCAAGTCAACATTGTGGCTAAAGCTAAAACAACGCATTAATTTTTCATATTTTATTGAATTTATCATTTATTAGGAGCTTCTCATGGCTAACGAACGTACTTTATCTATCATCAAACCTGACGCAGTTGCTGGCAACCACATCGGCGCTATCTATAGCCGTTTCGAACAAGCTGGTCTAAAAATTGTTGCAGCTAAAATGCTACAACTTGATGATGAAAAAGCAGGCGGTTTTTATGCTGAGCACGCTGAGCGTCCATTTTACAACGACCTAAAATCTTTCATGATGTCAGGTCCAGTATTGGTATCAGTACTAGAAGGCGAAAACGCTATCGCTCAGCATCGTGAAATCATGGGTGCAACTAACCCAAAAGAAGCTGCTGAAGGCACTATCCGTGCTGACTTCGCTAGCAGCATCGACGAAAACGCAGTACATGGTTCAGATTCAGCTGAATCAGCAGCACGTGAAATCAGCTACTTCTTCAGCGATGATGAAGTTTGTGCACGTACACGCTAATATAGTAAATAAACTATAAGCTTTTACGGCGTTCGATTTGTTTGAGGTAACTGCTATAATAAGACAGCTACGATTTAGACTGATCTTACCTGTATGAGTTTTATACTTGATTGACTATAGACGAATTATTTACAACATTGATTGTTTATAGTTGGTTTGCGAGACGGCTTATATCTTATGGGTATAGGCCGTTTTAGCTATTATAATAATCCTATAGTCAAAGAATTACTAAACTGCTAGGGCATTACCCTCCTTAGATGTACTACTTGTACAATCTGCAGTTGGCTGCCTTGTATCCGCTTTAGAGTTCTGTGATTATATTATTCATTGAAATTCTTAATGACTTGCCTCATTATTAATTTTACTTAGCGTTATCAATCCCTTATCAGTATGTTTTTGTCAATTCGAAAAACTGCGCTCATAGCGGATTGCTCATGCACCCATGTATGTATGGCAAAGCCCATATAAATAATTGCACCGCTTATCTAAGCTTCTGCAAAAAGGTTACCTATTATGTCAACTGTTCAAACACCTACTCAGCACGTACCTGCTAAGATTACTGATAGCATTAAGCTGGTAGATGAGGCACATGCCAAAACCAATCTATTGGGTATGACGCAAGCGCAACTGGCTAATTACTTTAAGAGTATTGGCGAAAAGCCGTTCCGCTCAACTCAGGTGATTAAGTGGATTTATCAGCATGGCGTAACAGATTTTGAGCAAATGACCAATTTGAGTAAGTCATTACGAGATAAATTGTCGCTTAATGCTTGTGTGGTACCGCCCAAAGTGATTCATCGTCAATACAGTGATGATGGTACGCGTAAGTGGGTGTTTGAAGTCACCGGCGGCTCGTTGGTTGAGACGGTGCTTATCCCTGCAGATGATAGCAAGTTAAATGGCCGCAAGACATTATGCGTGTCTTCTCAAGTAGGCTGTGCATTGGACTGTAGCTTCTGTAGTACAGGCAAGCAAGGGTTTGAGCGTGACTTAAGTGCGGCTGAAATTATCGGTCAGTTATGGGTCGCTAATGCGTCATATATGACAGATGAAAATGAAAGCTTAGAAAACGTTGATCATAGCCTATGGGAAAATAACGTCACCAACGTGGTGATGATGGGCATGGGTGAGCCGCTATTGAACTACAAGCCTGTAGTAGGCTCAATGGAGTTGATGCTAAGCGACCATGCTTATGGACTGTCAAAGCGTCGCGTCACGTTATCGACTTCTGGTGTCGTCCCGAAAATGTATCAGTTAGCGCAAGACATCGACGTGGCATTGGCCATTTCCCTGCATGCGCCAAATGATGAGCTGCGTAATGAGTTAGTACCAATTAACAAGAAATATCCATTAGAAGAGCTGATTGCAGCGGCAAAAAACTATGTTTATGATGTCAATCCACGTCATAAGAAACACGTTACAATCGAGTATGTGATGCTTGATGGCGTCAATGATAGCAATGAGCATGCCCATCAGTTGGTTGCGCTATTAGAAGGGTTACCAAGTAAGATTAACCTTATTCCGTTCAACCCATTCCCACATGCACCGTATGATAAATCAAGCAACAACCGTATTCATGCGTTTAGTAATATATTGAGCGAAGCAGGTTTTGTTTGTACGATTCGTCAAACACGTGGTGATGACATCGATGCTGCTTGTGGCCAATTGGTTGGACAAGTGGCCGATCGTACTAGACGCTCAGCCGCATGGCAGCAAAGTATCAAAGATCGTGAAAGTGTTTAGTAGTCTTTGAGAGAATAAGCGTTATATATGACTGGTATAGCGTTTTAGCTGTCTTTTGTCTGTCGCAATGGTAAGAAAATGTAGCAATGACTGTCAAGATTGCAGAACGTGGCAATTAATAACAACTAAATTGTACTTATAGGGATTAAATCTATTAAACTGAGGTCTCGAAGATCGAACGCATTGAATCCCAGTTTTATGATGGCGGCTATGATGACTTCTAAAAATTCTTGTCAGTTCAAATATCAAAAATCATTTTCTAAATTTTATCAGCAGTCGAGTATCAGTGCTGCCCAAACCGCTTTGCCAAAGCGTGCAGTGCTATCGGCAGTATTTGGCGTTCTTGTATTAAGTGGCTGTCAGACCACCCCGACTAATGATTTGCTAGGCAACTCTCCTTATCAAACATCTACGCGCGCTAGCAACGATCGAAATTTAGATCAGCAGGAAATCGCCCGTGTACGTACCTCACTTGCCGCGCAATACATCCGAAAAAATGAGCTAGATACCGCGCAGCAGCAGCTTGAAAAAGCCTTTGCTGCCGATAGCCGTTATGCGCCAGCCTATGATATGATGGGCGTTTTGTTGCAGCAAGAAGGCAGCCGTATCAATCTAGCCAAAGCTGATGAGTACTTCAAAAAAGCAATCGCGCTAGATAAAGACTTTGTACAAGCACACAATAATTATGGCGTGTATTTGTCACAGACAAAGCGCTACCGTGAAGCAGCAGAACAGTTTGAGATTGCAGGGGCGACGCTAGGCTATGAAGGCCGTATTGGCGCGCTAGAAAACCTAGGTCGTACTTATCTACAGTTAGGTGATAATAGTGCTGCTTCAAAAGCATTTTTACGGGCACTTGATGGCAATCGTAATAGCATCATTGCTCATATCGAACTGGTAGATTTGCTGCTCGACCAACAGCGTGTACCGCAGGCACAGAGACTGTATGATGAGACGCTGATATTGGTGCAAGGGCAGGGTGTTAGCCCGCGCTTGCTCTTACAAGGTATCAAGCTTGCAGCAGCACAAAATAATATAACAACGCGCCAGCAATTGGCACAGCAGCTTTTATCCGCTTATCCGCTAAGTGATGAAGCAAAACAACTTAAGACTTGGCTTAACAATCCAGAGGCACCATGGAAATGATCACCCCATCATCTAACACTCAATCTAACGCTCAGGGATCATTTGGTGCCGTGTTGCAGCAAGCCCGTAAAAATAAGCAAGTAACTTTAGACGCAGCCGCGGCTGAGCTGTTTATTCTAAAGCGTCATCTAGAAGCGCTAGAAAGCGAAAACTTCGCTGAGCTACCACAGGCTGCGTTTGCTCGTGGTTTTGCGATTAACTATGCCAAATATCTGGGCTTAGATTCAGCAAAAATCGCTAGTAGCTTCGATGCCGCTTATCCCAATGAGCTAAAGGCCAAATCAGCCAGCAATATCGATACGCCACTGCGCCCAATGGGGACTTTGCAGCGTGATACTCACAACCGCATCCGCTTTAACCCGCTATTGATCATAGGCGTTATCGGATTGATTATCTTGGCGGTGTTCCTATTCCGTATGGTGAGTAACGCTAGCAAAGAGAACACCCAAGAGCCTGTATCAGCTGTTGAAGACATGTCAGCGATAGAGCAAGCCCAAGGTGCCGCCATCAATAGTGACGCGAGTGGCGTTGGTGCTTCTGGCTCTGCATTGAATCTAGGTGATGCTGCAGCAACGGCTAACCTAAACCTTGTATTGACAAGCGACGCTGTGGTTAGTATCACGGATGCTTCTGGAAACAGTCTGATAAATGGTTCTCAGTCTGCGGGTAACTATGACTTATCAGGTATGCCACCGTTTAATGTGCAAATTGATAATATCGATAATGTTAGCTTGATGCTCAATCAACAACCAGTTGCGTTAGATACGTATGCAACAGATAAGCAAGCTACTTTTGAATTGACACCATAGTCAGTTGCATAAGCACCAAATTTGAATAAAGCACTCATATGTTTGGATGAAGCAGCCATGTGTTTGAATAAAGCGAATATGTGTTTGTCGATTTAGCTGGTTTATATTATATGTACAAAGGCCTAGGGCTTTTCTATTTTTGATTCAAGGATTTATGTATGTCAATGCCATCGCCTATTAATCGTCGTCTGACCAAAAAAATCTATGTCGGTGATGTCGCGGTTGGTGGTGATGCACCAATTAGCGTACAGAGCATGACCAACACTGACACCTGTGATGTAGCAGCGACTGTTGCCCAAATCGAGCGTTGTGTCGAAGCAGGTGCTGATTTGATGCGCGTATCAACGCCAACAATGGATACTGTCAAAGCTTTTGGTGAAATTCGTAAACTGGTAAGCGTGCCTTTGATCGCTGATGTGCATTTTGATCATAAAATCGCTTTGGCAGTCGCTGAAGCGGGCGCTGATTGTTTACGTATCAACCCTGGTAACATTGGTAGCGATGCCAAAGTACGTGAAGTGGTCGCTTGTGCCAAGTACCATAATATTCCGATTCGTATTGGCGTCAACGCTGGCTCTTTAGAAAAAGACATACAGCGTAAGTATACTGAGCCAACTGGCGAGGCAATGCTAGAGTCGGCAATGCGCCATATTGATATTTTAGAGCGTCTTAATTTTGACCAATATAAAGTATCTGTCAAAGCCAGCAACGTGTTTTTGACATTGGATGCTTATCGTTTAATATCAGCGCAAATTGATAATCCATTACATTTGGGCGTGACGGAAGCGGGTGTCTACCGTACGGGCGCTGTTAAATCTGCTATTGCGCTAGGTGGATTATTGCTAGACGGTATTGGCGATACTATTCGTATCTCGTTAGCCGCTGAGCCTGAAGAAGAGATTAAGATTGGTTTTGATATTCTAAAATCGCTTAATATTCGCTCGAACGGCGTAAACTTTATCGCTTGCCCAAGTTGCTCGCGTCAAGAGTTTGACGTGATTAAAGTAATGACAGCGTTAGAGTTGCGCCTAGAAGATATTCGTGAACCAATGAATCTATCTGTGATCGGCTGCAAGGTAAACGGTCCAGGAGAAGCAAAAGAGGCCGATATCGGTATCGTTGGTGCTGCCCCTAGATCATTGGTCTATCGTATGGGTGAAAAAAGCCACCTTATCGATACAGGCAATTTGGTTGATGAAATAGAAGGTATGGTTCGCGCCCATGCAGAAGACTTGGCGAAAAAGCGTGAGAATGAAATCATTCGCGTAAAATAAGTCATACATTAGATTGATACGTTAAGCTATATCGTCATAGCATCAATTAGATACAACGCTTATTTAAGTACATAGAAAACAATAATAGAATACCTGTTAAATATTTAAGGATACGACCGTACCATGATCAAAGCTATCAAAGGTTTTAATGATATTTTGCCTGACCAATCAGCAAAGTGGTTGCATTTAGAAGCGATATTGGCTGATGTACTTGGTAGGTACGGTTACGAGCATATTCGCTTGCCAATCGTTGAACAAACGGATCTGTTTGCCCGTGCTATTGGCGGCGCGACTGACATCGTCGAAAAAGAAATGTACAGCTTTACTGATAAATCTGAGCCGCCAACGCCGTTAGCGCTACGTCCTGAAGGCACAGCTGGAGCAGTACGCGCAGTTATCGAGCACAACTTGCTACGTGGGGACACGCCTAAGCTTTGGTATATCGGTCCGATGTTCCGCTACGAGCGTCCGCAAAAAGGCCGCTATCGCCAGTTTCATCAGTTAGGTGTCGAGAGCTTTGGTAGTGCATTACCAGATGCTGATGCTGAGCTGATTGCCATGACTCATCTGATGTGGAAAGAGCTAGGCCTCAACAATGAGATGCGTTTGCAACTAAACAGTTTGGGTGAGCTGGATGAGCGCTATGCTTATCGCGAAGCATTGGTTACCTATTTAACTGATAAAAAAGACCAGCTAGACGAAGACAGCAAACGTCGTCTAACGACTAATCCTTTACGTATCTTGGATAGTAAAGAGGCGAGCACGCAAGCAGTATTGGCAGATGCGCCAAAGCTTGCTGACTTCTTGGGTGAAGAGAGTGTGGCACATTTTGAGCAGGTCAAAGCCTATTTGACTGCGCTTAGTATTGATTTTGAAATCAATCCGCACTTAGTACGTGGCCTTGATTATTACAATAAAACGGTATTTGAATGGGTAACGGACAAGCTTGGAAGCCAAGCCACCGTTTGTGCGGGTGGTCGTTATGACGGGCTAGTAGGGCAATTAAAATCAATCGGTACAGATGGTAGTAAACCAGTAAAATCTGAGCCTGGTGTTGGTTTTGCAATGGGGCTTGAGCGTCTATTATTACTGATAGAAGCGGTAGCGCCGATTGCTGACATACCTGCTTGTGATGTATTCGTTGTGGCCCATCCTGAGGTATATAGTGCTGGTATAAGCTATGCACAGAACTTACGTCACAGTCGTCCAGATGTACGAGTAAAGATGGCCAGTGCCACGAGTCTAAAAGCGCAAATGAAGAAGGCAGACAAGTCAGGCGCGGCATTGACAGTCATCATCGCCCAGCAAGAGCTGGATGATCATACGATTAGTATTAAAGACATGCAGACAGGTGAGCAAAAGACGGTCGCCCAAGATTGGCTATCAAATAAAGATAACTTTTCTCGTCGCTAATCGACTTTGACTAATCAGATTTGTTTGTCGCACCAGCAATTTAATGTAAATTTTATCAGGTAAATATATATGGCTCTGACACCTAATTCGCCAAATGCAGATAACTCCATGCAAGCGTTAAAGCAATATGGTAGTTATATCGTCACTGCGATTTTGTTAGCACTGGCCGCCTATTTCGGTTGGACGTACTGGCAAAACAACCATGCGCGAGTAGATACCGTCGCCGCCGATCAATATGCTGATATTCAGCAGCTAAACGAAGAGGTCAAACTGGCCTCGCAAAACCCAGATTTAGAGGCAGAGGCTCAAGAAGCACTTACTCAAAGTCGTAGCCAACTAGACAAAGATATTGATACTTTGGTCGGCACGCATGGTGAGTCGGTTTATGCATGGCAAGCGCTAATGATAAAGGCACGTCAGCAAGTAGATAATGATGACTTTGCAGCAGCGACTGAGACATTCAAAAAAGCATTGGCCATCGATTTGGGTGATGCTGGTCTAGAAGCGATTACTCGTTTACGCTATGCAAAAACATTATTGGCCGCAGGTGATACAGATGCTGCACTATCAGAAGCAAACAATGATATGCCAAGCTCGTTTGAAGCAAGTCAGCAGGAGCTACTAGGGGATATTTACTTAGCGCAAGACAATAAAGATTCAGCGATTAAATCTTATAGCAATGCGTGGGAGCTATTACGTAGCCGTCAAGAAACGCGTGCAGTATTGGCATTAAAGATGGAAAGCTTAGGTATCACGGCTGAGCCGATTGTTGAGCAAACCAGTCTTATTCAAGAGCCATCTGCTCCTGAGCCATCGCTAGTGATGGATACCTCGAATGAAGTCGCTGTCGAAGCAGGGCAGTAAGTCAGTAGGATAGTATTGAGAGTTGGTAATCAGCCAAAGCTCTTTTTTAATATAACCTAATGATTACTAATTTGCCGTTGGCCAATTTACCAATTAATAATAATTTATCTGTAATGAGAACATACAATGACTCAATCTATTCGCTCTAGCAAAATGTTAAACACCAAGATTATCAAAAAGACAGTCATGCATGTGGCCGTACTGGCAGTAATGAGCACGGCAGTGATTGGATGTAATCGCGGTATTAAGCCTGTCGTTAATGATCCGGTAAAATTGGTACAAATCGCTCAGCCGATTAGCGTACTACAGCCCGTATTTAGTACCGATGTTGGCAACAAAAAAGCCAGCAAAAAAGATCCGCTAGATTTGCAAGTTGGCTATGCCAATGGTCAAATCGTTACTGCATCACGCGGTGGTGAACTGTCAGGGTTCAATAGTGCAGGCGAGCGTGTATGGTCAATCAATGTTGACGATCAAATCACCGGCGGTGTTGCAGTAGATGCATTGAGCCAGACAGCTATCGTTAGTACTCGTGGTGGTAAGGTTATGGCGTTCGATAGCACGACTGGTGCAAAGCGTTGGCAGCAGCAGTTATCAGGTTCGGTTTTGACACCAGCACTGATTACCAATAACCGTGTGGTATTATCAGCGAATGATGGTTTCTTACACGGTCTGTCGCTGCAAACGGGACAGTCAGTATGGCAGTTCGCAACTCAAGTACCTGCTATCAGCGTTCGCGGTAGCGCTGCGCCAACTTTATTAGACAATGAGACGGCACTTTTGGCGACAGCTGATGGTCGTTTGCACGCAATTACTGTCGATAACGGTCTTCCGCTATGGTCAAGACGTGTTGGCGTAGGCGCTGGTAGTAGTGAAGTTGAGCGTATGAGCGATGTCGATGGCAAACCTATCGTAGATAAAAATCAGTTATTTGCGATCAGCTATAGTGGTCAGCTATTAGGTATTGATTTGGCCTCGCGTCAGGTGATGTTCGTCAATGAAATTGCGAGTCTCAAATCATTGGCGGTAAATACTCAGCAAGTCATCGCGACCAGTCTAGATGGCAAAGTAGTTGCTTATGATCGCAACAGTGGCGAGACACTTTGGGAAAGTGACGAATTGGCTTATCGTGATCTTACCAATCCTGTGATGATTGGAAACTATATCGCTATTGGTGATTTCGATGGCGTAGTGCATTTGTTTAACCCTGCTACGGGTAGCATCGTTAGTCGTGTAGAGACAAAAGGTGCATTGACCAACTTGCAAGTCCAAGGTAGCCGTTTAATGACTCAAAGTACGTCAGGACAAGTTGCTATCTGGCAGTTAGTACGCTAATAACTATATAGTTAGGTGCTTATCGGTGATTAATGAAGTGTAATATTCTACTATAGCCCTTAAGCTTATTCTTGATTGTCATTTATGAAACACAAACGCTGCTTAGTCAGCGTTTAGTGCCTTGTGTAAATTGCTTGTTTAAACACAGGCTTTCGCGTACTCTATGCGACCGATGTGCTATCCATATATACTACTTATTTATGTATAATGAAGCCATCCTATATACTATTTTTAATCGTAAAATAGCCATCTATTATTTTTGCTATTGTTCTATCATTCATTTTAATTCACGGTCAATTGCAGCATATCTATTACTATTGTTATGTCACTGGTTATAAGAATAACTGTACTGCCCGTCATTGTGTCTTTCACTGAGAGTAACCCATGAGTATCAAGCCTGTGGTCGCCTTAATTGGTCGTCCAAACGTCGGTAAATCCACCTTATTTAATCAGTTCACAAAAAGTCGGCAGGCATTGGTCGCTGACCTTTCAGGATTGACTCGTGACCGTCAGTACGGTGATGCAACTTATGAAGACAAATCCTTTATCGTTGTAGATACGGGTGGTATCGGTGAAGCTGATGACGGTAGCGGTAATATTGATGACTATATGTCTGAGCAGTCGCATACAGCAATCCATGAAGCAGATATCATCGTATTCGTTGTTGACGCTCGTGCCGGTATGATTGGCGCTGATGCTGAAATTGGTAAATTTTTGCATACGTTAGGCAAGCCTGTCTATGTTGTTGCCAATAAAGTCGACGGCGTACATGATGCAGCACCTGCTGAGTTTTATGCACTAGGCTTGGGTGAGCCGTATCCGATGGCAGCCAGTCATGGTCGCGGTGTGGGTAACTTACTTGAAGTGCTAACGGCTGATATGCCTGAGCAAGAAAACATAGTAGAGCCAAGAGGCTTGAAGCTTGCCATTATCGGTCGTCCAAACGTTGGTAAATCGACGCTCGTAAACCGCCTGCTTGGCGAAGATCGAGTAGTGGTATTCGATATGCCAGGCACGACGCGTGATAGTATTTATATTCCTTATCAGCGTGAAGGTCGCGACTATGTTTTGATCGACACTGCTGGTGTACGTCGCCGTGGTAAAATCGATGAAAAAGTAGAAAAATTCTCCGTCATCAAGACCTTGCAAGCGATTGAAGATTCTAACGTAACTGTGATTGTCATTGATGCTCACGAAGGTATCGTGGATCAAGATTTACATATGATTGGCTATGCGCTTGACGCTGGACGAGCGTTAGTCGTTGCGATCAACAAGTGGGATGGTCTAACGCAAGATCAAAGAGACTATATCAAGCTTGAAATGGATCGCCGTTTTAGCTTTATTCCTTATGTAAAAATACATTTGATTTCAGCATTGCATGGTACAGGCGTCGGTAATTTATATCCGTCTATTTTACGTGCGTACAAATCTTCGATGTTTGAAGTATCGACCAACCGTTTGACTCAGATTTTGCAAGATGCGGTAACGGCCAATCCGCCACCGACCGTTGCTGGTCGTCGTATCAAGTTACGTTATGCGCATATTGGTGGCCACAATCCACCCGTTATTGTTATTCATGGTAACCAAACCAGTTCGCTTCCTAAGAGCTATCAACGTTATCTAGAGAACCAATTCCGTCAAGTGTTTAAGCTAGAAGGCACACCGCTTAACGTTATCTTGAAGCAAAACGATAACCCATATGCGAATAAGAGCGACACGCCGACTAAAGCTAAAGCTCAGCAATTGCGTCAGCGTGAGCGTAATCGATCACAGAAATTTACTACCAAAGATAAAAAGCCTCGTTAATCCTCATATTTTAGGCATTATATCTTTAGCTTTATGATTAATGTCATCGCGTTCGATAGCGCGATGACATTTTTCTATTAATACGCTATAGTTTGGGCTTATAAATAGCTATCTTAGTTTCAAAAAATACTCAAATGTTTTACTTATCACATCTTTAAAATACCTGTACTATAAATGAAAGCTGCACGCGACTCAGTAGAGTGATATGAACAACCGTTCGTCTCAAACCATCCCCGTACTTATCTGGCGTTCTGTCATACAAGCTGTCGTATTGGCAGTGCTGGCAGGTTTTTTATTGCCTTTTCTTTATGGTTTAGTGCATCACTATCAAGAAAAAGAACAGCATATTCAGCAATTGGCATCGCTACTAACGACTAGCGCATCGACTGCAGATGGGGCAGATGTTGTGGCTGAACAAGTCAATATCTTATTAGAAAATGAACCGACTATTCAAAGTATTGTTTTCTATTCCACCTCTGAGCCAATTGAAGATATAGACCAGTCGCTTGCTGATTGGAAAAATGCTTTATTTGCGCATACGGTCAGTTTCAACTATCCAGTGATTAGTAAAGACCTTGATGCCAGTAGTATCGCGTCCAATAAGTCCGATTCCAATCAACAGTTAGCACTGACTTTATCAAATATTATGAGCGAATCGTCAGCGCCAGATGAGACGACTGAAAATAGCACATTGATTGGTTATATCAATATTACGATGGACGTAGAGTTGCTACGTTTACATTGGTTCCAAAATATCCTATGGTTATGGCTAACAACAGTGGTACTGATTGTTATGTTTGCCTTATACATTTTTAGAAAGCTTAATTGGCCAGTCAAAGATATCGAAGCATTGACCGATGTTTGTGACATTGTCATAGACAACGCAAATCTAGAGCAACTGCCAGTCATTCCGCAGCAATTTAATTTCCAAGAACTGACCCAAATCAAAAAAGCACTAATTGTGTTATTCAACCGTTTACAAGAAGCGAGGCAAGGTTATGAAACCCTTGCGGCCTTTGAACAGCAATTGCACAATAAAGATGTATCACTTGATGTGCAATTGCATAATTTTCAAAGCATGATTTCTCATGAATTAAAAACGTCGTTGAATGCAATTGTAGGTGGTTTACAACTATTAGATCATGAGGCGCTCAACAGAGAGCAAAAAGACGCGGTAGAGATTATCAGTAGTGGTAGTGATAAATTGGTATTGTCGTTAGATCATATTATACAGTTGAACCAGATTCAAAAAGGCCAGATAAGAATTCATAAAAATGAGTTTAACCCATTACAGTTAATCGCAGATCTGCTTGCCAAGTTTGAAAATACGGCTACGCAAAAAGGGCTAGAGTTAATCAGTAATATCCATCATATAGACTATAGCCTGTACGGTGATTCAGAAAAAATACATCAGATACTATCGATACTGCTTAACAATGCGATTAAGTTTACGCCTGTCGGAAAAATTACGATTACGTCGCAACTGACACATTTTAATAAAAGTAATCGTTGGCAGATTAGCGTGAAAGATACAGGTATTGGTATCGATAATGAGCACCTAGACGATATATTTAATCCATTCTTTCAGGTAGATTCGTCGCAAACTCGCCAGTATGAAGGCTCAGGGGTTGGCTTACCGATCGTTAGACAAATGGCACAGCTTATGGGTGCTACTATAGATGTGGATAGTGTACTTGGCGTAGGTACACAGTTTACGCTGACCATAGCGATGCCCAATCAACAGCAATCAAAACAGCAGCGCTTATTGTCTGGCCTAACGATTATTTATTATTACTATCATGAGACAGGCTCCTTGTTAGAGGAACTGGAATACCTAGGGGCTACGATTATTTGTCGTCAAGGTAACCAACTCGTCATAGAGGAGATGCGTAAGCAGAAAGTTGACATAGTGATGTTTGCTGAAGATGTTTTCCCAGAAAAAGCCGCGATGCTAGCCAAACGTATCCGTCAATATGAAAGCGATGAGGGTAGTAAGAGCGAGCATCGTGCGTTATTGGTATATTGGTATCCGCAGCATCGGGCGCGCTATGTAGGCAGTTTTGAGTATGGTTTAAAAGCAGCTGGTGTCGATTATTGCCATATTGCTACTTATAAGGACAAAGCGTTAAGCGACCTATTAAAACAATGGTTGGTTTAGACGTAGTACAGTTCTACTAGATCTATGCTCCTAGTTGGGTTTATTTTACTAGGTAGCATTTCTCATATTTTCGACTTTTCAGTATCAAAGCACTTTAGACCTAAAGTAGGTATAAAAAAAAGACGCCCATTTTGAGGCGTCTTTTTTTAAACAGTTTTTAGCTAGAATTGCTTTTTAAAGGTTTCTCTTAGAGAAGATTCTTTACCCAGCGTACGATATGTTCCCAAGTACGGCTCATAAAGCCTGACTGTTCGATATCATTGGTTGCGATAATTGGAACTGAGGCTACCGCTTTACCATCGATGACAGCCATCATTTTACCAACTTCCTGACCTTTTTTGATTGGTGCTTCTAAGCTCTCAGGGATATCAACCACTGTGGTGATTTTATTTTTCTGGGTTTTACTGGTTAGAATTTGCAAGTTGTCGCCAGTTGCCAGTTCTACCTCGTCAGCTTCTCCAAACCATACTGGAAGCTTACTAACGAACTGTCCAGCAGGCGCCTTGGTAACCGTTGTAAAGTGACCGAAACCCCAGTTAAGTAGTTCGCGTGACTGATCGGCGCGAGCCTGTTGGCTCTTGGTACCCATAATGACAGAGATTAGACGCATGCCTTCACGGTTACTTGACGCAACCAAGCAGTAGCCTGCCGCATCAGTGTGGCCTGTTTTTAAGCCATCAACAGTTGGGTCAGTAATCAGCAGAGCATTACGGTTACCTTGGGTAATACCGTTATAAGTAAACTCTTTTTCTGCGTAGATACTATAGTAGTCGCCGCTGTTTTTGATAATAGCGCGAGCAAGTTTAGACAAATCCAAAGCAGATGCTAAATGACCTTCATCAGGCATACCGGTAGCATTGACAAAGTTAGAGTTCTCCATGCCAATTTTTTGCGCTTGTTCGTTCATCAAGATCGCAAACGAGGCTTCGCTACCAGCAATATGTTCAGCCATGGCTTTTGATGCATCATTACCTGATTGAATGATAATACCGCGTAGCATATCGATGACGCTGGCAGTTTTGTTCACAGGCACATACATACAAGATTGGCTGCTGCTACCACGGCACCATGCGTTTGGACTCATCAATACCTGTTCATCTTCTTTCAGGTCGCCTGATGCTAAGCGTTGCTCAATGATATAACTGGTCATCATCTTAGTCAGAGATGCTGGCGGCAGCGCCTCATTGGCGTTCTTTTGAGCCAAAATTTCGCCAGTGTTATAGTCCATCAACACATAGGCAGTATTGTCCATTTCAGGTGGTTGAATGGCTGCGTTTGCCACTACTGCACTCATCGAGATACTTACACCAACTACCAGCTGTACCAGCTGATTTTTTACACGCTTTACTGTCATATATCATTACACCGCATCATGGAACCAAATGTATCTATCGCTTATGTTTTGTACCTATTTCCATACATTATTTTAAGCAGCATGTCTTAAATGCAGTGTTTAAAATAATGTATCGACGAAAATAGTAACGCCTACACAATAGACATAAAATTAACGCCTTATCTTAGCAAAATGACTACCGATGGGGAATCGATAAATGCAAAAATAAGGCAAGTTTAAAAAGAAAAATGAAGGCCTATCATATATTTGTTCTGACTATCATCTGACCAGTCTCTGTAATAAAGATTTAACGCTCACAAAAAAGCCTGCTGCACTGCTTGTGAATAACAAGTAAAGTGACAGCAAGCTTTGATGCTACAGATATCTAAACAATCAGTTGATAATATTTGCTTAACCGATGTTATAAAGAGTACATAGCTTTTATTTTATTATCGTTAATACCAATATTATTAATAAGCTAAGCAGATGACGCTAGTCGTTAAATCAAACTAACGAATCTTCTAGTAATCCGCGTTTGCCAAATCTTCACATAGTGCTTTGTTTTCTTGCTTTGAGAATCCCATCGTCCAACTACGAATACCTTGTAGTATCTGGCGATAGTCTTGCTGTGTAGATAGGTATTGAATAGCCGCTTTTGGATCTTCTAGAGAAGGCATTAGCTCATGCAGCTGTACAGTGTACGACTTATAGAACCGCTGTTTTTGCTTACCATTTAGCATTGGTGGGCATATCTCTGATAGTACCTGCATCACCGCAATTTCGTGCTTAGTAATGTTAATGCCAGACATATCTAGCGGAATGGTAGTGCCAGAGTTATTCGCAGCATTAGAAGCTTGAGACAGCATAGCAACAGACGTTATCAGTCCTGCAATCCCAACTTTTGAGGCAGTATTTGCTATCACAGAAGCTATAGATAATATCGATTGTTTATTCATTCAGTATTACACTCGCTCGTCTTTATTTAATGGTCATATGTTAATCGGTAAAAAAACAAAAGTCACATAAAATATTGATTTATGTGTAGATATCTTGTGAGCCAAGACCATTTTTTAGCAACATATCAGTAGCATACCTTAATGACGTTACTTCAGTATCAGTACATCGGTTTGTATTGTTGTGGGGTGTTGCGTATTGTAACGCGATGCTTAATCTACTGGTTGTCATCCGCTCTATACAAATATTTGTCACGCTATTTTTCTCATATAACCATTAATATGAGATGAGAGCGTTACTTTGCTAACGACAGGGTTCGTGTCTTTATATTATTCAGTTATAATCGCCCATGCTATCAAAACGATACTTTTTCGTTAGACTGAGGCGTCATGTCGTTGGAGAATTAGAGTATCATGTTTTCATTTTAAATATGGGCATCGTTCTTTGAGGGCCATTTTGAACAGATATAGCACGATAGTAGTATCACCAAATAGAGATGTAGAAAAATCGGCAATAAAATATTAACTATATACTGAGCAGAAATGAGATTTTTAATTAGTAATGATGACGGTGTGTATGCGCCAGGATTATTGGCACTATCTCAGGCGTTATCGACCATTGGAGAAGTGGTGGTCGTCGCCCCGAACGATGAACAAAGCGGCTATGCCAGTGCGTTAAGTGTTTCAAGACCACTGCATACGCATCAGCTGCCTTCTGGATTTATAGCGGTAAACGGCTCACCAGCTGACTGTGTTTATTTGGCAATCCATGAGTTGTATCGTGATAGTGACTTTGACTGCGTGATTACAGGTATCAACTCAGGGGCCAACCTTGGACAGGATGTGATGTTCTCTGGTACTTTCGGTGCTGCATTGACTGCACAACTATCTGGTATCCCTGCTATAGCAACGTCTTTGGTAGGCGGGGGTGTCAAAAACGGCGGGCAAGAATCAGCCAGTGATTATCAAGTGGCCGCACATGAAATCGTCAAACTGCTTACTGAAACTTCGGTTTTAGAGATGCTTAAAAGTTTGCCCTATCATGTATTAAACGTTAATATTCCTGATGTGCGGCATGCCGATGATATCAAGGGTCGAAAAATAACCTCGCTAGGCCATAAGCAAGCTGCTCAGCCAGTACGCCATATGATAGACCCACGCGGCCGAGATGCATATTGGTTGTCTCTACGAAAAGGTAAAAATGAGCGATCATCAGAGACGTCAATCGATGCGGTACAAGCGAATCAGGATATGATGACAGATTATCAGGCCGTAGCGGCAGGGTATGTCAGTTTGTCACCAGTACGCCTACATCATACGCCAACGGCAGCGCTAGATAGATTATCAACACTCGCGCTATAAATTCTATAAGATATAATCCATACCGGCTTATTAAACACTAACGTGTTATGAGAATATCAAAAGACTCTTGTATGACATTAAGCGCTTTTGAATGATTAAACAATGAATGAGCAACACAAAGAATAGGAACCTTGTATGAAAAAAATCATAGCTGGATCGCACCTTGTTAAAGCCGCTTTGATTGGTACTATGGCAGTCGCTACTCTATCTGTCGTCGGCTGTGCAACGAAGCCCACGTATCAGTCAGCAAACCAAGCAGGTCCTAAGATTATTACTAACGCGCAAGGCGTCCCTAACTATCACCGTGTACAACGCGGCGATACGGTCAGCCAGATTGCAGCGCGCTATCGTCTGAACTACCGTCAAATCGGAGCGATGAATAATCTAGATAGTAAATATACCATCTATAGTGGCCAATGGCTCAAACTATGGCAAGGCAATGCGGCCACCACTGCAAGTAACAATAGCTACAGTGCTCCAGTTCAAACGCAACCAACTTATACGCCACCTGTGACCCAATCTCAAACACCAGCGTATGAAGCCACTGCCAACTCGACCTCTGGTTATGATTATCCTACGCGCAACCCAGTAACTCGTAACATTGACCCTGCTGCAGGCAATATGGGAATGTGGTTTGCGGGTAAAGTTGGTGATCCAGTACTTGCCAGCCAATCAGGAACTGTGCTTTACTCAGGCAACGGTCTGCCAGAGTATGGCAATCTAATTATGATTCGTCATAGTGATAACTACATCACAGCCTACGCGCACAATAGCCAATTATTGGTGCAAGAGGGTGATACAGTACAGCGTGGCCAACGCATTGCCAGTATGGGCAGCAGTGGTCAGACCAATGAGGTAGGCTTAGAGTTTCAGGTTCGCTTAAATGGTAATCCTATTGACCCACGTAGCGTACTTGGGCGTTAGACTTAAATAATAGCTACGGATAGCTTGGCCACTGTGCGCCATTTTATTTATTCATGTTTGAGATTTTTTATGAGATTAAAAAAGCAATACCTCACCTTTGTGCCAGCGTTAGTGATGGTCGGGTGTACAAGCCAGCAGGCAATGCAAAGTAAGCCTGTTCGTCAAGGCGGCGTTGAGATTACTCAAACTCAAACCGTTCAGGTCAAACCAACACCTGCGCCAGTCGTAAAACCGCAGCCTGCGCCAAAGCCTAGCTACAGTAGCTTTTCTGATTGGAAGTCAGACTTTTCTATGCGTGCAATATCATCAGGCTATGATGCCCAAGTGATTGGTCGATTGCTTGACTCTGCTTATCTAAATCAGCAAGTCATCTCATTAGATTCAGGTCAGCCCGAATTTTCTAAGATGCCGTGGGAATACGTAGATTCTGCGGTATCAAGTGGACGCGTCAGTGTAGGGAAGCGCAAATTTGCTGAGCAGCGTGCTTATTTGTCTCAGCTAGAGTCTCAGTATGGGGTTAATGCAGAGATTATCGCTGCGATATGGGGCATGGAGTCATCGTATGGTGCTGTGACGGGCAATAGCGATTTGCCAAGCTCGCTTGCCAGCCTTGCTTATGACGGTCGTCGTCAAGAATTCGCGGAAACGCAGTTGCTATCGTTAGCGACACTGCTACAACGCGGTGACGTATCATGGTCACAGCTGGATGGTTCTTGGGCAGGCGGTATGGGACAAACCCAGTTTATCCCTGAGACTTGGCTCAAACAAGGGGTCGATGGTGATGGTAATGGGCATCGTAATCCATGGGCCACTGGTGATGCACTAGCTTCGACGGCGAACTATCTTAGTAACTCAGGTTGGGTTCGTGGCTTAGCGCCTTTTTATGAAGCAACGGTGCCAGCCTCGTTTGATTACTCAGTGGTTGGTAGTAAACAACCTGCTGCTAGATGGGCTGCGATGGGCGTCGATACGATAGCGGACGTTTACTTAGATGCCAATACTCAGATGGAGCTATGGTTACCCGCTGGTAAAGACGGTCCAGTCTTATTGCTAAGCCCAAACTTTGATGTGATCAAAGTCTATAACAACTCATCAAGCTATGCATTAGGTGTTAGTCTGCTAGGCAAAACGATTAATGGACAAAGCGGTTTGCAAAAAGCTTGGCCTCGTTATGAGCGTCCATTATCGACTACGCAAGTGACTAACCTACAGCGTCGGTTGACTAGTATGGGTTATGATACCAAAGGTGCTGATGGTATCGTGGGTACCAATACTCGTATGGCGTTCCAGCGCTGGCAAGCAGATAACGGCCAAACACCAGATGGCTTCATTACTCAAAACAGTGCGTCTTTATTGGCTGGATGGTGAGGTAAACTGACGGTATTTATACACTGTATAAAAGTGGCTCTTTTTAATCGTACTTAGCCATTATGAATTAGTCACTAGTCATCAAACGATAATTTACTTTGTTCTACAAAAAGCACCTTGCCAAGGTGCTTTTTTTGTCTCAATCTATGTCTGATTTTGCTGACGTCTTTAACACCATTGACAATGCAACAAATATCAAATATTAAGACCAGTGTAATCTGGCTTTATTCAAAACTTATCAGGACAAGGTTAATACAAGAAAGTTGATACTTTGAATGATAGACTCTAGATAATGTGTTTTTTAACGATGACTTTTACTCAGAGTTTTAAGTGACAGTTTTTAATGACCATTTTTAATAACAGTTTCGATTATAAATAATTAGAACGACAGAAAGAGCGTGACCTTATGATTACCATGGAAGAACTACAAGCTGCGATACAGCAACGGATAGATAATTATCATATTACTGACTTTCCACTACAAAAAAGAGCCGTTAACACTCTAGAGTTGCTAGACAGTCTAAATCATATACTGGCTCAAGATATTGCTTCGCCTTTTGATGTGCCGCGACAAAACCTATCTGCAATGGATGGTTATGCGATTGCCAAAGGTAGTGAGTTATCAGAAAGCAGTACTATCGGAATCGTTGGTGAGTCGCAAGCTGGTAGTGCTTATACTGGTAAGACAGCGGCAGGGCAAGGGGTACGGATTTTTACGGGTGCAGTCGTGCCAGATTGCTGTGATACGGTCATTATGCAAGAGAATACAAATTTTGCAGATATCAGAGCAACCGTTGATAAATCTCGACCTTACAAAATTACGCTCACGCAAACTGCCAAAGTTGATGATAATATCCGCTCGCAAGGTGAAGAAATTGAGTCCGGTGAAGCCGTTTTGAAAATCGGTAAACGACTCAATTCTGCAGATATTAGCTTACTCGCCAACCTTGGTATTAGCCAAGTAAACGTGTTCCAGCCGCTCGTTGTAGGCGTGTTGGCAACAGGTGATGAGCTCGTGGCTATTGGCAATGAGCTGCAAAGTCTAGCCCAAATATATAACTCTAATACTCCGACGCTCAAAAGCTTGCTATCAGATCTGCCTATCACTATTCGTGATTATGGCATTATCCCTGATAACCTAGAGCAGACAACTATCGCAGTCAATGAGGCCATGCAGGACTGTGATGTGCTGATATCGACAGCAGGTGTCTCAGTTGGTGACTATGATTTTTTGACCACGGTGATCGAAACATTAGGTCAAATTAACCATTATAAAGTAGCGATGAAGCCTGGTAAGCCCTTTGTATTTGGTGAATTGAATAAAAATCTCGATAAGCCAGTACTGTATTTTGGCCTACCGGGCAATCCGCTTTCTACGGTCGTGGGTACGCTACAGTTTGTGATTCCTGCATTGTGGCAAATGTCAGGTGCTAGCGTATCAGAGCAGCCGATGCCGCTAACGATCAAAGCCAAACTTATCAGTGATATCAGAAAATCTCCCGGTCGCAAAGACTTTCAGCGTGGCGTACTGTCACGAGATGAGACAGGTCATTATCAAGTTGAGTGTTTCTCAAGACAGCAGTCACATAGAATCAAACAGCTGAGCCGCGCCAATTGCTTTATTGTATTGGACAAAGACAGTGGGAACGTAGGAGCTGGTAGTGATGTCGTTGTACAACCGTTTCCTTGGCTACATCGCTAATTCATCGTTTGCCAATTTATTGTAAGGTGGTCGCATAAAGCTAAAGAGCAACCCTATAACCTTACACTGGTATGCTAAACACGAATAACAAAGTAGTGCTTATAGTAAGCAGTACTGATGGCAGTAACATATGATTGATGACAACATAGATGACAAACACAAAATAGACAGCCCGCAACTGTATTCACCGAGCTTGGCACCGGCATTGTCTGATGGCTACATAGAGCCTTCCTTAGTCGTGCCCACTGAGCAGATGAGTGACTATCACCAACCGCTAACCGATGGGTTTGCACGGCGCCTGACTTACTTGCGTCTGTCTATTACTGACTTTTGTAATTTTCGCTGTGAGTATTGCCTGCCAAATGGTTATCAAGGTAAGCGCTCTGATGATGAGCTGAGTATCTCTGAAATTGCAACTTTGGTGCGCGGCTTTGCTCAAGTAGGTACCAAAAAAGTTAGAATTACGGGTGGTGAGCCCTCTATTCGTCGTGATGTTGTCGAAATCATCGAAACGATTAAGCAGACTGACGGTATTGAGACAGTTGCGATGACCAGTAACGGTTATAAATTGGGTAAACATATAGCCAACTGGCAAGCGGCTGGACTTGATCAGCTCAATATCAGTATGGACAGTTTTGATGCCGCTACTTTTCATAAAATGACAGGCTTTGATACCTTGCCGCAGATATTGGCTGACATGGATACGTTGTTAGAAACGACTGATATCAAACTCAAAATAAATAGTGTCTTAATGGCAGAGACTGCTTTTGAGAACTTAATCACGGCGATCGACTATGTCAAAGACAGACAAGTGACTTACCGCTTTATCGAATTTATGCAGACCAGTGATAATAGCGATTTGTTTTTTGCTCAGCATGCTCAGTCTGATATTATCACTGATTACCTGTTAGAAAATGGTTGGCAGCCGCACGAGCGCGGTAGTGCCGATGGTCCAGCAGTAGAGTACAGCCACCCTGAATATGTCGGTCGTATCGGTATGATTGCCCCATATGCGGCGCACTTCTGTGATACCTGTAACCGCTTGCGCGTAAGCAGCCAAGGCAAGGTGCATTTGTGTCTGTTTGACCAAGGCAACTACGATATCCGTCCATACTTACAGCAAGACGATATCCAAGGACTGGTAAACACTTTACATAGCTTTATGCCAATCAAGCCTGAGCATCATCATCTGCATGACTCTAACAGTGGCATCATGCACAATCTATCGATAATCGGTGGTTAAGATATTCCAAGTCTACAATCATGACGCTGATAGAGACTGTTTTTCAATGCAATCTTTTTTAACATAGCTTTTTTTGATACAACCGCTTTTTAATACAATTATAAAATGACATCTATAAAGGATTATTTATGAGTAAGCCTGCTGCACAATTTACACCGCTTAATATTGCTGTATTGACTGTTTCCGATAGCCGTACGCTGGCAGAAGATACGTCAGGCCAGTATTTAGTAGATAGCTTGACCGAAGCAGGGCATCATTTAGCAGATCGTCAATTAATCACCGACGATATTTACCAGATTCGCGCAGTCATTAGTGGCTGGATTGCTAGTCCAGACGTTCATGCGGTTATTACCACTGGTGGTACAGGGTTCTTCATCAGAGATAGCATGCCAGAAGCTGTGAGTGTGCTGTTTGACAAATCAATCGATGGCTTTGGTGAAATGTTCCGTTTAATCTCAAAAGATGAAATCGGTATGTCTACCGTACAATCGCGAGCAGTTGCTGGCATGGCCAACGGTACGGGTATATTCTGTCTACCAGGTTCTTCTGGTGCTTGCCGTACGGGTTGGGAAAATATATTAAAGGATCAGTTTGACAGTCGTACTCGTCCGTGCAATTTTGTACCGCATTTTTTGGCACAAAACCCCAGCCATGATTGAGTTATAAATAATTGAGCTATGAGTGATATACAGTCAAGTCTGACAGGTAATGGCATAGTGACAGATTGCTCAAATAATCTGGATGTTTTGGCAGGCGTGGTTATCTTGGCAGGCGGTGCATCTAGACGTATGGGAACGGCTAAGGCTATGTTGACGCTACCGTCAGGCGAGCAGCTGTTAGATTATCATGTTCGCCATGCGAGTAAGTTACCGGTTCCTATATTGGTTGCAGATAACGGTTGCGGCTTTCAGACTGGTTTAGATGTCCATTCAGAAAAACCTAATGCGCCTGTTATTCACATTGCTGATTATGGTGTTGATATTGACTCTAGTGAGCATGATGAGCAGGTCAAAACTGGCGGCGCATTGGTCGCTATTGAATCAGCACTGCAAACACTGCTCAGCTTGCACGATTTATATGAATCAAAGAACAAGAATAAATTATGGTTACTGGTTATTAGCTGTGATAGCTTAATACCAGCAACTGACTTGTGGCAGAAATTACAATGTGAAATAAGCCTTGCTACCGATAAAAAAATAATTTGCTTAAAAGATGACGGTCATTTGTATCCACTATTAGGACTGTATCAGCTAAGCATCGAGCCTGATTTGAAGGCCTATATAGATAGCGGACAGCGTAGAGTGATGCAGTTTATTCAACCTTTTGTACACTCCGTACCATTTAGCGAAGAGTGGCAAAATCTAACCAACTTTAATACGCCTGAAGAGTTTAAGCAGGCATGTGCTGCTCTACCAAAATAATAAAAATATCACATAAGAAAGGTTATATAAATGAGTGACAGCGTTCAGATAAATCAGCAATCTACTTTATCTCACTTAGATAGTGATGGTGATATTACCATGGTCGATGTCAGTGGTAAGACAGCAACGACGCGAGAAGCCAATGCCACTGGACAAGTACGCTTTCCTAATGAGATTTATGCGCAGATTAAAGCGGCTGATGGGATGACCAAAAAAGGCAGCATCACGCAAACAGCTCATATCGCTGGTATCATGGCGGCCAAACGCACTCATGATCTGATACCGCTTTGTCATCCACTACCGCTAGATAAAATAGGCTTGAGCTTTGAGTACAACGATGCACTTAGTAGTATTGTGGTAAGCGCTACTGTCAAAGTCACGCATAAAACAGGCGTAGAGATGGAAGCGTTAACCGCTGTGAGTGTTGCCTGTTTGACTATCTATGATATGACCAAAGCACTATCGCATGATATCGTTATAGATGATATTCATTTGGTCAAAAAGACAGGTGGCAAGTCAGACTATAGTCATGCTTAAAGTAATAACACTGCAGAGTGCGTCATCAATTAATAAAAATATGCTAAGTGCCAAGCAAGGAAGCTTGCATAAGAGGGAGAGGTTTATGAGTGCTATCGATGTGACAGCTGATATCGAATCAACGATGAATATTAATGTCATGTATTTTG
The DNA here is from genome assembly GCF_050268505.1 of Psychrobacter sp. NPDC078409. Taxonomy (NCBI): domain Bacteria; kingdom Pseudomonadati; phylum Pseudomonadota; class Gammaproteobacteria; order Moraxellales; family Moraxellaceae; genus Psychrobacter; species Psychrobacter sp. NPDC078409. The sequence goes on along the minus strand of NZ_JBNNGW010000002.1, from coordinate 607,037 downwards.
CCAGTTTGGCTGACGAGGCCAATTGTCAGCAAGAGACAGTAAGCGTGCAGCAGGATACGTCATTGACTGAATTATACGAACAGCTTAGTCAAAAGCATCGCTTTAGCCGTCCGCATTCGGAGCTACGCGTTGCAGTAAATGACTACTTTGCTAAATGGACTGACCAGATAAATGATGGTGATAGCGTAGTTTTCATCACGCCAGTCGCTGGTGGTTAGACAAGCATTTATTAGTGTCCATTTTATCAGTGGCTATTTAGCAGCTATAAAGAAAAAATAATAAATAGAGAAGAAAAATGACCGACAACGTCCACGATCATTCAATGAGCATCAAACGTAGTGCTGACGAGGCTTACCTTATCGCTGAGCGTGATGGTTTTGCGCTACTAGATATTGCGATTGACGAAGATAGGCTAAAAAGTACGTTAGATAATGACAGCTGCGGCGCGTTTGTTTGTTTTGAAGGGCGAGTGCGTAATCATAATAACGCTACGAGCGTTGATCGTCTTACCTATTATGGGTATGAGGATTTGGCCATCAATCAAGGTCGCACCATTGTAGAAGAAGCCAAAAAGCGTTTTGAAATTACGCATGCTATTGCGATACATCGTATCGGTGCGCTAGAAATTGGCGATGTAGCTGTGTGGGTTGGGGTAGTGTCAGCGCATCGTTATCCAGCATTTGATGCTTGTCGCTGGATATTAGATACCATCAAAGCGGATATTCCTGTGTGGAAGCAAGAATACTACGAAGACGACTCGTCTAAATGGCTCAGTAATAATGGTTAAGTCATTAGTTACTGTCTGTGTATCTGCTTGTCTGCTATTGTCACTAAATGCTTGTACGCAAGACAAAGACGCCAATATGGCGCTTGCTTCTGATAAAGTTGAACCAGCTCAAACATTGCGTATCGCTGCGGCTGCTAACTTATCTGATGTACTCCATCATATCATTGATAGCTATAAGGCTGATAACAGCTCATCTGCCCAAAATATCTCAGGTATTTCAGATATTGAAGTTACTTATGCATCTTCTGGTAAGTTATATGCGCAAATCAAAGCAGGGGCACCGTATGATATTTTCTTGTCTGCCAATCAAGATTTTCCTGCTAAATTGGCTGATGAAAATTTAGCTGATACTACTAATGAAGAGCGTAAATTAACCAAGCCTTTTACGTATACCAGAGGTCAATTGGCACTCTATAGTGTCATCAAACCTTTAAACGATTTTACGCCAACGTCGCTGGATGATGTGTTTACCGGTGCTGACTTTACTCAGGACAGCAAGGTAGCTATTGCGAACCCTAACCTTGCTCCTTACGGCGCCGCGGCAAAAGCTTATCTACAGTCACAAAGTATGTATGACACGTTAAGTGCTCAAAAGCGTCTGATACAAGCAGAGAATATTGGTCAAGCATTTCAATATGCGCATACGGGTAGTGTGGACTATGGGTTTGTAGCACAGTCTCAGCTTGTTGCGATTAAAGCCAAGCCTGAGCAGTTTATTACCTTATTACCAGCGTCTTATCCAGCTATCTTACAAGATGGGATAATCGTTAATAACACCGCCCCAGCAGCAGACTTCACCGACTATCTGCGCTCAAAAGCAGGGCAGCAGCACTTCTTGCAAGCAGGCTATCTGGCCGTCCAGTAATACGTTAGACTAACCCCTCTCATCATAGAACGAGCAGTGACATTATATGATCGACCAGTCTCTTATGTCAGATATGCTCAGTCCATTTTGGGTGAGCATCAAGCTCGCTTGCGTGACTACCTTATGCTTATTATTATTTGCAACGCCTATCGCTTATTGGTTGGCTAAGCCGAGCCGCATAAAAGTAATAGGACGTCTTAAGGTACTGCTCATGGGCATCATTGCGATGCCTCTGGTGCTACCACCTACCGTGATTGGTTTTTATCTATTGTTATTGCTCAGTCCTAGTGTGGGTATCGGTAAGTGGTTGAGCGAACATAATATTAGCCCATTGGTTTTCACCTTTGAAGGTCTGGTCATTGGTTCCATTATTTACTCGTTACCGTTCTATATACAGCCTGTCTATGCACAGTTTCTGCGTATTCCACAAAGTGTCACAGAAGTCGCTCATCTCCTAGAACCAAGTCGTATACGACGGTTTATGAAAGTGGCCTTACCGCAAGCGCGTGTTGGTATCATTTTGGGGAGTTTGGTGAGCTTTGCTCATACCATTGGGGAGTTTGGGGTGGTACTGATGATAGGCGGCAGCATCTCAGGTGAGACTAAGGTGGTATCGATTGCTATATATGAGCAAGTAGAAGCGCTCAACTATGAGGCGGCGCACATGATGTCTGGTATTTTGATTATTATGGGTGTAGTGATGGTAGCGTTAATCGCTAGCGTAAGCCGAATAAGTCAACGTCCATAGCACTGGAACATTTGTATGCGAGTTAAGGAGTGTTAGGTAGCATAGTAGCTATATAAACAATGTCTAAACAAAATACGCAGACACAAAAAAACCTCAAACAATCTAATGCTTGAGGCGAAACTTGCTTAAACTCAAAGGTTTAAATTCGTTTTAAATATGGCGCAGCGGACGGGACTCGAACCCGCGACCCCCGGCGTGACAGGCCGGTATTCTAACCAACTGAACTACCGCTGCTTAGGTCTCTTAGCTTGTTTAGCCACTTGCTAAGAAGTGGTGGGTGATGACGGATTCGAACCGCCGACATTCTGCGTGTAAGGCAGACGCTCTACCAACTGAGCTAATCACCCTTCGAACAATTGCTAGGCAATTTATTCAACATTAACTGAGCTCTTAAGTTTGTCACTAAGCTCCGTTGCTGTGGGAGTGTATTATATAGATTTACAGTTGGGTGTCAAATATTATTTTAATATTTTTAGAAAATAATTATAAATTGGACTTGTAATCTATCAAAAATAGCACTCAAAGCCATGTATTATATAGCATTTATAAAAAAACACTTATTATCATTATTTGTTGTTTGGCGGTGAAAAGCTACTATACTATGGATGATTTGCTCGTTGAACACAGTTAATGGAGGCCAATATAAACACTTTTACTATTAAAGATACTTTTACTAGCTGGACTTGGGGAGACTTAGCGGGTCTAGGTCTGGTACTACATATTGTACTTATGATAGTAATGACGCTGCGCGTGGTTTCTGTGCAGCGCAATATTGGCGTGTCTATCGCTTGGGTGGCTGTGCTTTACACGTTACCAGTATTTGGTTTTGTGGCTTATATCCTACTCGGTGAGCCGATGATTGGACGGCGCTATCGTGAACGCGTAGACCAAGCCAGCATCTTGATGAATGATATGGCAAGGCGTGAGCATCTGATTTTTGACAAAGGGCAGGACTTATTACCAGCCAACTACCGCGGTGTTAGCCAAATAGGAACGCGCTGGACAGGGTTTGGCGTATTTCCCAATCATCAAATGCAGCTGTTGACGGATCCCGCTTCTATTTTCCAGCGTCTGATTGAAGATATCCATGCCGCCCAGCGTATTGTCCTCATGGAATTTTATATTGTCTATCCAAAAGGACAGGTGTTAGAAGTCATAGAAGCGCTGTCTGTAGCGGCTCAGCGCGGCGTAGAGTGTCATATATTGGCTGATAGTGTGGGCAGCTTTAGCTTTATTAATAGTAGCGTGCACCGCAAATTAGAAAAAGCAGGGGTTTATGTCCATCAGTCATTGCCAGTAGGGTTGTTTAAGACATTATTTAAACGTTCTGATTTGCGCAATCATCGTAAAATGGTGGTTATCGATGAACATATTGGCTATATCGGCAGCTTCAATCTGGTTGATCCAAGGTTTTTTAAGCAAAATAAAAATGTCGGTCAATGGGTTGATGTGGCGCTACGAACGACTAGCCAGCACTCGATTAGTATTAATACAGCGATGGCTAAGGTGATTGTTACCGACATCGGTGCTGAAAGTAATGACAATCTTGCTGAACTGCATCAGCGGGTGAATAACTATACCCGTAAATTATATGTGATGCATCCGACCATCAATGATCTAAATAGCCGGGTGAAAGTATTAACGGATACGGTTGATGATAATGAGCAGCCAGATATAGGCGCCACCTCGATTGTCGTACCAAAGATGCCTGTCGTGGATAAGGTCTTGGCGCAGCTAATACCTTCAGCACCGCAGCTAACGGCTCATGTGATTTACAATACGTTAGTTACCGTGATTCATCGTGCCAATAAGCGCATCCGCATTACCACGCCTTACTTTGTCCCTGATGAGTCCCTATCAGGTGCGCTGACGATAGCGGCTAAGCGCGGCGTTGATGTAACAATTATTGTTCCTGAAAAAGTAGACTCGTTTCTGGTACAGCACGCTTCTCAAGCTTATTATCAAGAGTTGTTGGATGCTGGAGTAACGATTGCCTTGTTTAGAGGTGGTTTGCTACACGCAAAAACAGTGGTTATCGATGATGATTATTGTTTATTTGGCACCGTCAACATTGATATGCGCAGCTTTTATCTAAATATGGAAGTCAGTTTGGCGATTTATACGCCAGAAATGGTTGCCCAAGTAGCGGACTGTCAGGAAGTCTATTTAGAAAACTGCCGAATCCTAGATAGTGATGAGTGGCAACAGCGTCACGGATCAAAACGCTTGTTTGATAATGTCGTGCGCTTGTTCAGTCCTTTATTGTAGCACTCGGATTTTTAGGGTAAGGTAATCTACCAATATCGTTCTATTGTTTTAGTAGTAGTAGCAATCTTATAGCCTATACTTTTTTGGTTTATCTATCTGCAAAGAGGTCACGTCCGTCTATGTCTGCATCACCTTTAACACCACTGGACTATATTGCAGAAGGCTATTGGCAAGACTTCTTGGCTGGGCGTCCTATTGCAGGCGGTATCGCCTACGAAACTGAGCTGCGTGCTTGTACGCTAGACGAGTCGCTTGAGAGTTTACAGCGTATCGATACGCTATTGTCCCAAGTGCGCCGAGATATGATCAAGAGCGGTATGTGGGATGAGATGACGCTGCTGGTCGATGAGCGCTATCGTAATTTCATGATGTTTTTGGCGTTTTATGCCGGTCGTGTATTGGCGCAGCAGTGGCAAAGCAAGCCACATTGGTATGGTCAGTTTGAGCTGCGTAAACGTTACCCTGAGCTAACGTTGATCACCGATGATTTTTATCAGCATATGGCTGTTGGTTATGATAATGGTGGGGTTAAAGAGCGCTTATTTTTTGCACTAGAGCCAATAGGGCTGCGTCTGTTTGGTCATATTGATCGGCAGTTTGACGCAGTACAAGGCGGGCAAGTAGATAGTGGGTTATATCAAGCGGTTAGCCTTAGACTACCAACTATTTTAAGTAACGACGTTCATTCAGTGTCCGAATTAACAGCGCACAAAGCAATAACGCACAAAGCAACCACTCATCAAGTCACTGATAGCATCGCTCCGAGCGCAGATTCAAATATGCATGTCAGTACTAGCCAATCGAGTGAGCTTCTGGAAAAGCAAGAAGAAGTATCGATAGGAGCTGAGCGTAACCAAGCCAATATAGTTGTAACTGATAGTGAAAGTCTCGCAGCTCCATCTGCTATGTCTGACACTGTACCTGAGTTGCAAGCAAGCGTAGTACCTCCTGAGTCTGAGAGTCCAATAAAGCCTGAGCTGACTAAAGTAATGAAGCCAACAGCCAAGCCTACGTCATCTGTAAAGAATACATCAACGCCAGAGATGTTTACGCAACTGCTTATAGAATTAGATGAGATAACGGTGCCACAACCAACTGGTGATGTCCAGTATCTGCAAGCACGTAAAGTACTGGATCAGTTCGAGCAGCATATTGCCAAGCAGAACAAGCCTCGTCGCCAAGTTATATTTTCAAATGATCACATCGCGGCAAAAAACAAAGCGCTTCTAATACTACAAGCGGCTGCTGAAAATGGTAATACAGCGGCTATGCTACGTTTGGCCATGTATGAATTGTTAGGTGAAAGTTTGACAGCGGACAGTGTCAATCAAAAAAAATCTGGCGTAGATTGGGTTAATCAAGCCGCCAGTAAAAATGACAGCCGTGCTCAGCGTCTACTCAGTAAAATGTATTACCAAGGAGTAGGGGTATCCCAAGATATAGATAGCGGTAAATACTGGTTAGAGCAAGCAGCGGATAATGGTCATGCAGAAGCGGCCAATCTGGTCAAGCAATGGCAGCAAGCAGAAATGCTGCTGACCACACAGAAGCAAGAGCAGTACAGCACCAAGCGTTATCAGCTGTTAATTGGCGCAATCATCGCAGTCGCTTTATTGATAATAGTCATTATCTAACAATCATTATCTAATAACTATTTACTCAGTAACTTTTTAAAAGCTTATTGTTACAGCTTAAATTCAGGTAGAATTGGCGCGCTTTACCTTTACCCTTTTATTGTTTGATTCATAACTAATTTGGGCTGTTCCATGCCATCATCTAATACTTCGTCTGACCACTCTGCAAATCCAATTGACCCTGTATCATCGCCTAGTCGTGCGGTACACGAGACACCTTTATACTATCAGTCTCTTATTGGGCTGCTAAAGCCACTATATCGTCTGCAAGTATGGCGTCGATCTCATAAAAACGACAATTATCAGCAGGAAATCGATCAGCGTTTCGGTAAGCAGTATCCACCGCGTCCAGTGGTCAATGCTGATATCGATAAAGGGGTGATTTGGTGCCACGCAGTCTCATTAGGCGAGACCAATACGGTCGCGCCTTTACTAGATATGTTATTGGCTAATGGCTATCAGATATGGTTGACCAATACGACTCAGACAGGTTTTGCTCGTGGCGCCAGTCGTTTCGCAGAACAGATAGCTCAAGGTCAGATGAGTCATAGCTATGTGCCAGTCGACAGCCCTGCTGTTATCGAGACTTTCTTAACGCATGTACAGCCTATCGCTGCACTGTTTGTAGAAACAGAGCTATGGGCAAATATCTTGACCAAATTATCCCAGCACTGTATTCCAAGTATCCTAGTCAACGGTCGACTATCTGCTTCTTCTTTTCAGAGCTATCAAAAAATTGGTGCAGTTAGCGCCAGCATGATGAAAAACCTTTCCTTAATAATTGCGCAAGACAGCGACTCTGCTAAACGCTTTAGGCAACTAGGGGCTAGTAGCGCCCAAATTCGCGTGGCAGGCTCATTAAAGTGGGTAATCAATGCGTCCAAAACTGATGACCAAGCGGTAGAAGATAACCGTATTTATAGTAAGAAAGCTGATCTGCGAGCAGATTTTGGTATAGCAGATCGTCCTGTGTGGGTAGCTGCGAGTACTCATGATGGCGAAGAGGCAGCAGCGTTGTCATTGCAGCAGCAACTACTGTCTCAAGCCACATTAGCAGATACATTGCTTGTTATTGTCCCTAGACATCCTGAGCGTTTTGACGCAGTAGCAGAACTCATTCAGAAAACTGGGTTAAATATGGCTCGGCGCAGTGATGGAGACGTGATTGATGCAGATACGCAAGTCTATCTAGCAGACAGCATGGGTGAGATGATGACTTGGTATACATTGGCAAATGTAGCGTTTGTGGGTGGCTCGCTGGTAGATATTGGTGGGCATAATCCAGTAGAGCCTGCAAGTGTGGCCACGCCTGTACTGATGGGGCGTTATACTCAGTCTTGCCAAAGCGTGATAGACAAATTGGCTAGCGTAGGCGCTTTATATCAGCCAAGTAATGATTTTTATTGTCAAATCGAGTCAAATCGCGCAAGTAGTACAGATGCACAGATAGTCAGTGATGATCAGTTAAAGGCGAACAAAAAAACTTCTCGTAAGAAAACAGCTTATAACCGTGAAGACGCTGTGAGTATCTATACGCAGTTGGCGACTTGGCTGAGCAATTTGTCATTGGCTGCAGAGGCAGGGCAGGCTGGCGAGCAAATGACGATACAGCAGCAAGCGGTATTGACCCGCCAATTTACTATGATTGAAGACGCAATCGAGATGTCTTCTAACCAAGATAGCTTATGAACTGTATATTATTGCCCGCTGAAAATTTCTCAGCAAACGCAGCAAAAATCGATGCCTTGTCTCAAGTCAGCCATGTGACTAAAGTGCTAGACGCAAAAGTCGGTGATACGCTTAAAATTGGCCAAATAGGCGGTAACCTTGGTACGGCTGTTATCGAAGATATTACCTCTGACAGCATTCAGCTAGGTAACGTCCAGCTGAATACTGTGCCGCCTGCCAAATTGGATCTGACTGTTATTTTAGCGTTACCGCGTCCTAAAGTGCTACGGCGATTGATCATGGATATGACGGCGCTTGGTGTACGCGATATCATTCTTATCAATAGCTACCGTACTCAAAAAAGCTATTGGCAAAGTCCCATGCTTGAGCGGATTGACGAGTTTGTATTAGAAGGTCTGCAGCAAAGCATCGATACGATCGCTCCTAGTATTACGCTACAAAAACGTTTTAAGCCATTTGTCGAAGACTCACTTGCAAGCCTAATAAGCAATCGAGCGATTGTCGCGCATCCTTATAGTCAGCAGTCATTTTCTGAGTTTTTACCACAGCAACCATCACGAGAGCTACCGAGTATAGTCTGCATAGGCGCTGAAGGTGGCTGGATCGACTATGAGATAGAACTGCTGACAGCGCAGGGTTGCACGCCTGTACATATAGGCTCTCGTATTTTGCGAACAGAAGCTGCGGTCAATGCAATCTTAGGGCAATGGTTGCTTTAGATGGACACTAAAACGCGTCGCTAGACCAAACTATTGAAAGAGCTGGTGAAAAATAGTTCTTAAAAATCAATGATAAAGACTCATCGCTGGTATATTTGTCAGTTAAACAAATGTATTGATAATTAATCTCACTTCCATTAGTATGTTGCTTTGATATATTATGGCCTGATTACTGCTAGCGCTTAGCAAGTCAGCGTTATAATCACTGTTATTTTGTCTCATCATCCGTCTTACTTTTTTTATAGCATTACTATGGGGAAAACCATGTCATTGAACGCTATCAGCGCTAATCTAACCTCTACGAAGCTTATCCTACCTGCAGCCGTATTTGGCATGATGTTGGGTTTGGCAGGTTGTAGTAATTCTTCAACCACAGAAGAGAGCGTAGAAGTAGAGTCAACAGAAACAGGTGCTGAGCAGCAAGCAGCAACTGAAGAATCTACGACTGCTGATGGTCAGACAATTACTATCTACTCATCACGTAATGAGCAGCTGATTAAGCCATTGTTAGATCGCTATACTGAGCAAACAGGCGTAAAAGTTGAACTGGTTACAGACCAAACTGGGCCTTTGATGGCGCGTCTAAAAGCTGAAGGTCAGAATACTCCAGCTGATATGCTATTGACTGTTGATGCTGGTAACTTATGGCAGGCTGCAGAGCAAGGCCTATTACAGCCAGTATCGTCTACTGTATTAGAAGCCAATGTCCCTGCAAAATACCGTGATCCAAAAGGTCAGTGGACAGGTCTGTCACTACGTGCACGTACTATCTTTTATGACCCAAGTAAAGTTACTGCCGACCAGTTATCTACTTATGCAGATTTGGCCGATCCAAAATGGAAAGGCAAACTATGCTTACGTACCTCTAAAAAGGTCTATAACCAATCGCTTGTTGCTAGCATGATGGAGCATTTGGGCGAAGAGAAGACCGAAGCAGTTATTAAAGGGTGGGTTGATAACCTAGCGACTGACGTGTTCAGTGATGACGTTGCGATGCTAGAAGCCATCGCTGCTGGTCAGTGTGAAGTCGGTATTGCTAATAGTTACTACTATGGTCGTCTATTGGACGAAAAACCAAACTTCCCTGTGAAGATATTCTGGGCAAACCAAGATACGACTGGTACGCACGTAAACATCTCAGGCGCTGGTGTGGTTGCAGGTTCAGACAATCCAGATGGTACGCTTAAACTGATAGAGTGGTTGTCATCTGATGAGGCACAAGGTCTTTATGCCAGCTCTGACAAAGAATTCCCAGTAAAAGTAGGTATCGATGAGTCAGATATGCTCAGATCATGGGGCGAGTTCAAAAAAGACGATATCAATGTACAGAAATTCGGTGAACTACAAACTCAAGCTATCCAAATGATGGATAAAGCGGGTTATAAATAAGGGATCGCCAGTAATACTGATACCAATCGCAAAATCATAACTTCGAGACAATAGTTCTTAAACAATAGCTTTTAAAGAATAGGTTCAAAGGTTAGTTATTACAGATGAGTTATTTAGGTAATGACGATTTTGAGGTTGGTATAAGCTTATAAGGTCTCTATACGTATGACACGGTAATGATAATATGATCACAACGCCAGATGCGTCTGTTAGTCAAAACGATACTGTCAATGACGGTGTTAATGACCAGCAGACTGTCAGCCAAGACCACGCCCTTCGTAAACGTATTATCTCGAAATCAGTCTTAGGGCTGATTTCATTGTTTATGCTAGTACCGATTTTAATCGTGCTGCTGTCGTGGACTCAGCCAGTGGCAGAGATTTGGACACACATGGCAGACTATGTACTGCCGCAAGTGCTCAAAAACACGGCGATTTTATTGCTTATGGTGACTGTCGTTTCAGGCACTATTGGTACTGCTCTGGCTTGGGTTACTAGTATGTATCGTTTCCCTGGTCAGCGTTTCTTTTCGTGGGCGTTGATGTTGCCACTTGCCATCCCTGCTTATGTATTGGCATTTGTCACTATCGGCATTGTTGACTTTAGTGGGCCGCTACAGACAGCTTTACGCGATTCTGGTATTAGTACTGCTATACCGTCGATAAGGAATGTATGGGGCGCAGGCTTGATATTGTCGCTAGCGTTTTACCCTTACGTATATCTGCTCGCGCGTCAGGCATTTTTGTCACAAGGCAGGCGAGCGATAGAAGCGGGGCAGATGCTTGGTTTGAGTCGTAGCCGTGTGTTTTTTCGACTGGCTCTACCACAGGCACTGCCTTGGATTATAGGTGGCTTATTGCTAGCCAGTATGGAAACCTTAGCAGATTTCGGTGCAGTATCCGTATTCAATGTCGATACTTTTACTACCGCCATTTATAAGGCGTGGTTTGGTTTCTTTAGTTTGACCACAGCGGCTCAGCTAGCAGCCTTGCTCATTGGTGTGATTTTTATCGTGGTATTGTTTGAGCAGTATTGGCAAGCGAAGCGTGGTAGCTCACTTACCCAAGGTAGCAGCCAACGTTTCGATGCTAGCAGACCTGCTAAGCTGGCCATGACGTTGCTGTGTACGCTGATCTTTTTAGTTGCCTTCTTAATTCCTTTCTTGCAGCTCATCTATTGGACAGCACTTAATTTTCGCCAAGATTTTGATGCACGTTACATTGATTTTGTCACCAACAGCCTCATGATTGCTAGTATGACCACGTTGTTTATTGCCTTTTTGGCCGTTATCATTGCGTGGATTAAACGGCAGTATCCTGATAAGTCGACTAAGCTAATGACCACTTTAGCCAATTTAGGCTATGTCGTACCGGGGACTGTGTTGGCGGTAGGGATATTTATACCTATTGCATGGCTTGATAATCAAATGATTGCGTTTGGTATCACCTCACAGCAAGTGCTTTCTGGCAGTGTCATTGTTATGCTACTGGCATTATCGACACGTTTTATGACAGTGAGTTTTCAGCCAGTTGACAGACAACTGCAACGATTGACTGTCAATCAGGAGGCTGCTGCAAAATTACTGAGCGACAGTCCTTATCAGCGCTGGCGCCATGTGATGCTGCCTGTGCTTAGCCCTGGTGTATTGACTGCATTACTGATGGGCTTTGTCGAAGTGATGAAAGAGATGCCCATTACGCTGATGACACGGCGTCAAGGCTGGGATACGCTTGCAGTACGAGTGTTTGAAATGACGAGCGAAGGTATGTGGGGGCGAGCCGCATTGCCGAGTTTGCTAATCGTGCTAGTTGGATTGCTCCCTGTCTGGATATTACTGCGTCAAAGCGACAAACATAGCTAATAGCAACGAAGCTAATAGCAATAATTTGGCATAGGTTTAACAGCACATTCGTAGTGTCAACTATATTATAATTTGCTCTGTTTTATCGATGGTTTTACTTACTAATAGCGAACTGGTACCGTCTATGTACACTGATTCAATGAACGACTCCACAAATTCTAAGTCAGAAAAGGCTCGGGCTAGTCATATGCCTGTAGCAAAATCACCACTGTCACAAAATAGAATCAATCCAGTTCAGACGAATAAAACTGTAGAACAAAGCAATACCTCACAACAAAATACTGAGAAACATATCGCGACAGATCCTTACTTTAGTGTGCAAAATCTCATCGTAGGCTATGACGATTCTATCGTCGTCAATGGTCTATCATTGATGTTGGAGCAAGGCGAGATTGGTTGCTTCTTAGGTTATAGCGGCTGCGGGAAGACTACAGCACTTCGAGCTATTGCAGGACTGGAGCAAAGTCGCGGCGGCACTATCTATCTGAACAATCAACGCTTAACAGAAAAAACTGCTCGCCAATCGTTTGCAGTGGCGCCAGCCAAGCGTGGCATGGGCATGGTATTTCAGGATTATGCTCTGTTTGGTCATTTAAGCGTGGCAAAGAACATCGCCTTTGGTCTTAATAAATGGTCAGCTGCTGACAAAAAAGCTCGGGTGGCTGAGATGCTAAGTTTAGTTGAATTGACTGAGCATGCAGACAAACGCCCTAATGAGCTCTCTGGTGGTCAGCAGCAGCGTGTTGCTCTCGCAAGAGCGCTAGCACCCAAACCAAAACTACTATTACTTGATGAACCATTCTCTAATCTAGATGTGGTGCTGCGTGAATCACTAGCAATGAATGTCCGTGATATTCTCAAACGTACCAACACTACAGCGATTTTGGTCACTCATGATCAAAATGAAGCGTTTGCGCTAGCGGATAAAGTAGGGGTAATGGATAAAGGGCGATTGGTACAGTGGGCAAGGCCAAGCGAGCTGTATCATGAGCCTGTCAGTCCTTTTGTTGCAGAATTCGTAGGCGAAGGCGCCATGATAGACGGTATCATCAAAGAAGGTCATGTTGAGACTGCGCTAGGGAATATCTATCGCCGCATGGAAGTCTATGATGAATCAGGACAACCACAATATTGCGCGTATGATTATCCAAATGGCACACCGATCAAAGTACTCGTACGCCCTGATGATATTATTCATGATGATGACAGTACGCAGACAGCTTTGGTTATCGGACGTGTTTTTCGCGGTGCCAACTACTTGTATCGACTGCAGTTAGATGACGGACAGACTGTTTTATCCTTGGTTGCGAGCCATCATAACCATGCAATCGGCTCGCATATTGGCATTCTGCCTTTGCTAGAGCATGTCGTAGTCTTCGATGAAAAAGACATCAATGCCACTACTTGGTCAGAATACGATAGATCATCGAGAATGGATGAAGAGGTTTAGTAGTCTTCATCATTCTTGGGTAATCTTCTAAATTTACCGTTTAGCCAAAATGTGTAAATAACGGCCAAGCCATTTGTACGGCTCTAATTGTGAGTAGCGTAACTCCATTCTGATCACTGCATCTGGGTCGTTATGCCCGCCACGCTTGAGCGGTGCATAGTCATGAAACACTCGTAGACCACTGCTACGTACCGTCTGATAATCATGCGCTTTGAGCCAAGACTCGACTTCTTCTTTAGCGACGGGATGATTGGGTGTCAGACTTTTCTTATTGTCTGCCTTATAGTTTGTATTATCGAGTAGATTAAAATTTCCCATGATAAGGTTACGATAATCAAAGCTTGCAGGATTATAAAAGCACAAAGACAGCGCGCCATCATCTGTTAGATATTGATCAAAGAAGTCCATGACCGCTGCTGGTTCTGCCAACCATTCGAGTAGCGCGTGCGACATAATCAAATCAAACTTTTCTGTCTCTGTCTGAGCCAGTTTTTCTTCAAGCGCCTGATAAGGGCAGACATACCAAGTGATGTCTAGCTTTTTATCGATTTTCTCTGCGCTCGCTTTTGCCTTCTCAAGCATATTTGCTGATATATCATTGATGACTACACTATGACCTTGAGCAGCAAGTTCTATCGCAATTTGCGCAAGCCCTGCACCCACATCCAAGATACGTAAAGGTCGCCCAAGCGCCTCACTCATCTGCGCGCTATATTCAAAAATATCACGGCGTAGCACAGCCAATCGTATCTCGCCTTTTAGACCACCATACACTTTCTTTTCGAAATGATCGGCAATGGCATCGAAACTACGATCTGCTCGATCGTTTTCTGCTGGTATAGAAAGGTTTGAGTCAGGCTGGCTATCTTGATGTTTAATTGGCATAGGTATTAGATCAATAATTAAGAGGGTCAAATTAATAAAACTATTCAGTATTAATTAGCGTTTCAGGCGTCTGTTAATTACCCATTTAAAAACGACCTTCGCTAAAACAATAACCACAAATACCACGATAACAAACACCCACATACCATTGCCTTGTAGGTTTTCTTGATAGGCTTTTGACAAGTATGCTGATAAAGCCATAGCGACTAAAAGTGCTCCCCAACGGACATAAGGGACAGCGCGATTGTTATGGTTAGGAAAGCTAGCAACGTAATCGCTCGAAAAGCTGTATAGCACCATTGCTAAAATCCAAAAAATTGCAAGAATGATATCCATAATAAAAGTAGCCTGTTAGGTCGTTATGTAAGTGCTATAAAAGATGAGGTAGTGTAGCGTTTAGAATTTTTTTGTCCAGTATCACTAAAAAATAACCGCATTAAAGTGGTTTAAATCATAATGTGCTCATTAAAATAATATGATTTTGAAAGCTATTAGCTCATGACAAAGCAAGTTGTATGCATCGTTGGACTAGCTAAATATTCTAAGCATCTTAGTTGTTTGCCAATAGAGCTTATATGCAAACCACGTATGAGCTCTATGCTCAAGATTTTAGCGTTAAATTAAATGTCGTGTTGAACTGTAGATAGAAATATAAGTATTCATTCAGTTAGTCAAAATAAATCTTGTCGAGCCGTACTAAATGAGTATAGTATTTTTCTATTTAATATCCATCAAATACGGTGAATAAACAATGAAATCAATCAGCACAGCGCTACTCGCCCTAGTATTTGCCTTTACATCTATGAGCCAAGCACAAGCTCGAAATACGCCTTGTTCGGGTAAAATGGGCGGGGTGTCTCATTGCTCAGCAGATGGTAAGTTCGTCTGTAAAAATGGCAAAATCAGTCAATCAAAAAAAACCTGCCATTAGAATTATTTTAGCGTGTGTCAGTAATTCAAAATATCACTGCAAATGAACCGCCTAGCTTGATTTTAATGGTGGTCAGAACCCCCTAAATCAGCAAATTTGTGCTAAAATAGCTTCTTTTATTAAACATTAAAACTATCGCTATTTTCCTATTGTTTTGCACGTGTAGCAGTGTTTTTTTATGGTGTCTATTTTGGTCATGACTGCCCATTTATGTGGCAGTATTTTTATATGATCTATGGGTACCATAAGCGATGTGTCAACGTTAGAAAAAAATGTGAGTGAAGGAGTGTATATGAGCGAATCGGTCAGTCCTATTGGCATCGTAGATGAACTAAAGCAGTCGTATTTGGATTATGCGATGAGCGTGATCGTCTCGCGTGCGCTGCCTGATGTGCGTGATGGGTTCAAACCTGTACACCGCCGCGTGATGTATGCCATGCACGTGCTATCAAACGATTATAATAAACCGTATAAAAAATCAGCACGTGTGGTTGGTGATGTTATCGGTAAGTACCATCCACATGGCGATAGTGCCGTCTATGATGCCATCGTCCGTATGGCGCAGGATTTCAGCTTGCGCTATCCAATGGTTGATGGTCAAGGTAACTTTGGCTCGATCGACGATGATCCTCCGGCAGCGATGCGTTATACCGAAGTACGTATGACCAAACTGACCCACCAGATGCTCGCTGATTTGGACAAAGACACGGTCGATTGGGAAGACAACTACGACGGCTCTGAGCGCATGCCAAGCGTGATGCCAGCGCGTATTCCTAACCTATTGGTCAATGGTGCGACGGGTATTGCCGTTGGTATGGCGACCAATATGGCCCCGCATAATTTGACTGAAGTGATTAATGCTTGTTTGGCCTATGCTGAAAATCCACAAGTTTCAGCTGAAGAGCTGATGTCGCATATCTCAGGTCCTGATTTCCCTACGGGCGGTATTATCTATGGCCGCGCGGGCATTTTAGATGCTTATCGTACGGGTAAAGGCCGTTTGCATATTCGTGGTCGTTATCATATCGAGCCGATGAGCAATGCTGGCGTTAACCGCGATCGTGAGCGCATTGTATTTACCGAAGTACCTTATCAGGCTAACAAAGCCAAGCTGATCGAGCGTATCGCAGAGCTGGTACGTGATAAAAAAATCGAAGGCATTAGCGAAATTCGTGATGAGTCTGATAAAGACGGTATGCGTATCGCTATTGACTTACGTCGTGGCGAGACCGCTGAAGTTATTGTTAATAACCTATTTCTACAAACGCCGCTAGAGTCTAGCTTTAGTATCAATATGGTGGCACTCGATAATGGTCAGCCAAAACTATTGACCTTGCGTCAGCTTATCGCTGCATTTGTCCGTCATCGTCAAGAAGTGGTGACCCGCCGTACGATTTATGAATTGAACAAAGCCCGCGTTCGTGGTCATTTGCTAGAAGGTCTAACGGTCGCACTAGCCAATATCGACGAAATTATTGCGACGATTAAAGCGTCGGCAAACCGTGGTCTAGCACGTGAAAGTCTATTAAATAACACATGGGGCTCAGGTAGCGTTGTTGCGATGCTTACGGCTGCTGGTAGTCAATCGGTACGTCCTGAGTTTATCGAAGGCGAAGATCCTAAAGCGCCATTTGGTCTGATCGAAGGCGAAGAGCGCTATCGCTTGTCACTTGAGCAGGTCAATGCGATTTTAGATATGCAATTGCATCGTTTAACGGGTCTTGAGCAAGATAAATTGACCGAAGAATACCAAGACTTACTGCGTGAAATCGCACACTTAGAGTCTATTCTTGGCGATTTTGATAAGCTGATGGCGATTATCTCTAATGAAATGATCGAGATTCGTGATAACTTTGGTGATGAGCGCCGTACCGATATCATCGATTCACGTATGGACTTTAGTCGCGAAGATCTTATCCCTGAGCAAACGGTCGTCATGACAGTATCGCGTACTGGTTACGCCAAAACTCAGCCGATTGATGATTATGTTGCACAAAAACGTGGCGGTAAAGGTAAGTCTGCTACGGCAATGAAAGAAGACGATGTAATCGATCATTTAGTCGTGACATCAACGCATTCTACGGTACTGTGTTTCACTGATAGTGGACGTGTCTTTAGCTTACGTGGTTTTGAAGTACCAATTGCCAGTCGCGGTGCTCGTGGTCGTCCATTGGTCAATCTAATTGGTCTAAATAGCGACGAAACTGTTACAACCATACTACCAATTCCAAAAATTGTGGAAGATACATCAGTAGTAAGTGAAGTGTCAGAAGTAAGCAATGATGACGATTCGGTAGAAGATAGCAACCAAGCAGAGCCGCCTTTTGTATTCTTTGCCACGGCCAACGGTACAGTGAAGCGGGTAGAGCTGAAGCAGTTTGCTAATATTCGCTCGAACGGTTTGATTGCAGTTGGATTAGAAGACGGTGATAAATTGGTCAGCGCTCGTATCACTAACGGTAGTCAAGAAGTGATGTTGTTTGCTTCAAGTGGTAAAGCCATTCGTTTCGATGAGAATGATGCGCGTGCGATGGGCCGTACAGCTAAAGGCGTCCGCGGTATGCGTCTGGCTACTGATGAATTCATCAAATCATTAGTCGTTATCGAAGATGATGTACGTGAAATCTTGATTGCTTGTGAAAACGGCTTTGGTAAACGTACCTTCATTGATGAGTTCAATACACAAAATCGTGGCGGTGGCGGTGTGATCGCTATCAAGACTAGTGAACGTAATGGCGCACTAGTACGAGCGACCAAGGTTGACTCTACCGATGATATTATCTTAATCTCTGATAAAGGTACGTTGGTTCGTACCCCAGTTGAGCATGTCGCTAGCTCTGGCCGTAATACACAAGGTGTTACACTGATTCGTCTGTCAAAAGATGAAAAGCTGGTTGCCATGGCGCGTGTTGAGCACGAAGAGAGCGATGACGAGCTTATCGATGCCATGAGAGAAGACGGTACGTTTGATGTAGAAGGTCAGGAGCAGATAGATATTGATGCGACAACTGACAATACCGCAACTACCGACGTCGATGATGCGATTGATATTGCAAACGATAATAAACCAAGTGACAATCTATAATAGACTAACTATGCATAAGACGATGACGAGTAATAGTCTTGGTAATTAGCTTTTGAGTCTAGTCTCTTAGCATTTTTCTAGAAAAAAGCCTCTGACGTTATCGTCGGAGGCTTTTGTTTTTTCATTCTCATTTTTTCAATACTGTAAATAAGGTTCTATTTTTTAAGGCTGTTGTTATGCTTACGACCAATCAAACTTTTCAGGGAACGGTTGCTTCGGTATCATCGAGCTTTTTATTCTCGATGATGTTTTTGTTTGGACTGTTTATGTTGCCCTTAACAGGGACGCAGGTAGCGTCATGGCGTGTGCTCATGATGTTGCTCAGTTTGGTGATATTGGTCAGTTTGACTAAGCAGTGGCAACGTGTTTTTGATTATATAAAGACGCTAAAGACAGTCAAGGAATGGTTAATATTTATACTACCTGCACCAATCCTAGGTGGGCAGATTTGGTTGTTTATGTGGGCGCCGGTCAATGGGTTTGGTCTCGATGTTACGTTGGGCTATTTTTTATTGCCGCTAGTGATGATTGTGCTTGGTCGATTCTTTTACCATGAGTATATGAGCATCTTGCAATGGGCTGCCGCGATATTTGCAGCACTCGGTATCGGCTACGATATTGTTCAGTATGGTTCGGTCTCTTGGGTGACGTTGTTTGTATGCTTGGGTTATCCACCGTATTATCTGCTACGGCGCACCCTTTCTGTACCGCCTATTACAGGGTTATTGTTTGATTTGACGCTGTTGACACCAGTCGTGCTCATCGTGCTCTATATGACGGGCGGTTTTGATGTTGCGGCGCAAGATATCAAGTTCTGGTATCTATTGCCGCTGCTTGGTGCTTTTAGTGCGCTTGCGATGTCGCTGACGATGATTGCCAGTAGTAAGTTGCCAGTATCACTGTTTGGGGCGCTAAGTTATATAGAGCCGATGCTGTTATTTGTGTTGTCTATCACGATTCTGAGTCAAAGCCTTGAAGAAGGTGGTTCGCTCTTTATGTACGGCATGATTACCCTTGCGCTACTGGTTATGATGGCTGATAGCATAAAAGGCTATCTCGTTCGTCAGCGTAATGATCGCTTGCATGGTTATAGAGAGCTTCAGATTGGCGGCTTTCCTCCGCGTCGTCATTTTATCAATCAGCGTATCGATGGCGTGCTAAAAGCCCATCGTTTTCGTAAGATTCGTCGTTACCAAAAGAAGATGGATAAGATACAGCAAAAAATCGAACAACTTGATGCAAAATAAGCACTTACCTGCATTAAATTTACTCAATTTAAAAGTTTAGACACTAGATGAACAGTGGCATTGCTTATTCATTCTGACTTTGACATAATGCCGACCATGATGTAAGCCTAATACATCAAAAGCGTTCAACTTAGATTGCGCGACGACCTTATATGCAAAAGCCTCAGACGTTCTCGTCTGAGGCTTTTGTTTTTTTTAAAAATTGCCATGGATGTGCCCCAATCTTTAAAGGCTGTTGTGATGCTGACTACTAACCAAACCTCGCAGGGTACAATCACTGCTGTCGCTGCAAATTTTTTATACTCATTACTGTTCTTATTTGGTCTACTGCTGCAACCATTATCAGGTACGCAAGTCGCTTCGTGGCGCGTGCTGACAATGTTTTTTAGTCTCGTGCTGCTGGTCAGCGTATTAAAGCAGTGGCAGCACATTTTCGATTATCTAAAAACACTAAAGAACGCAAAAGAGTGGTTTTTATTTATATTACCCACACCGATTTTGGGCGCGCAAATCTGGATATTTATGTGGGCGCCAGTCAATGGTTTGGGACTTGAGGTAACGTTGGGTTATTTCCTATATCCGATGATTATGATCGTTGTCGGCAGGTTCTTTTACAACGAAGACATGAGCTTACTTCAGTGGGCTGCTATCGTATGTGCAGGTCTCGGTATCGCTTACGATATTTTTGAGTATGGCGCTATTTCTTGGGCGACTTTATTTGTTTGCTTGGGTTATCCTCCTTATTATCTACTGCGTCGCAAGTTGGCAGTACCGCCTATTACTGGTCTGATTTCAGACCTTGTATTGTTGTTACCAGTGGTATTGGTCGCGCTGTATATGAATGGTGGTTTTGAAGTAGCAATCACCAACCACAAGCTTTGGTATCTGCTGCCGCTATTAGGCATTATTAGTACTGCTGCAATGTCACTGACAATGGTAGCCAGTCAGAAGCTGCCTGTCTCACTGTTTGGGACTTTATGCTACCTTGAGCCGATATTCTTGTTTATCTTCTCAATCGCAATTTTAGATCGTAATTTACATGATGGTGGCTCCATGCTGATGTACAGCATGATTTTCATCGCACTGCTAATTATGATTGCTGATAGCGCGTTGGGCTATATGGCGCGTAAACGTGAAGACCGCTTACACGGCTACAATGAGCCACAAGTGGGCAGTTTTCCACCTCGTCGCCGCCTGAAAAATCGCCGTATCAAAGGCGTGCTAATCGCGCATCGATTCCGTCAGATCAAAAAATATCAGCAAAAGATAGATAAAATGACGCGCAAGATTGAAGCATTGCATTTAGATTGATGTCAAAAAGTACACCGTCTTAGATAGTATCGATTCGGTAGGCATAGTTTTCCATCATGTCTGCCAACTCACAGTATTAAAGAAGTAGAAATTACGCTATTATCGAGAGCAGTAGTGCCGCGATTGAGTGAACATATGGCGCTATATCTGAGATATTATGGCTGATTTACTACAATATATAACTAGGACGGTTTATGTTACATCTTCATCATTTAGCAAACTCGCGCTCGTTTCGTATTATCTGGCTGTTGGAAGAGCTCGGCGCGGATTATAAATTGACTTGCTATGAGCGCAACAAGGCATACCGTGCTCCTGATAGCTTAAAGCAAGTGCATCCGATTGGTAATGCACCGATACTAGAAGCGGACGATCGTGTGCTGATTGAGTCAGGGTTTATCATTGAATATCTGATTAAGCACTACGATAAAGAAAAGCAGTTCAAACCTGACGATAATAACGAAGCAGCGTGGGAAGCTTATACGTTTTGGCTACACTTTGCAGAGGCTTCATTGATGCCACTGTTGGTCATGCGTTTGGTATTCACAAAAGTAGTGTCTCAGTCGCCGATGCTAATCAAACCTATCAGCAAAAAAATCCAAGGTCAGATTGAAAAAAACATGATCAGTAGCGGTTTGGAGAAGATGCTAGATATGATGGAGCGTCATCTACATGAAAACCATTGGTTTGCAGGTAGTGAATTTAGCGCCGCTGATATTCAAATGCATCTTGCAGTCTTGGGTGCCAATGCTGGTGCAGGTTTAGATCAGAGTAAATATACCAATCTTTTGAACTGGCTCAAACGCTGCGAAGAGCGAGATGCCTTTAAGCGAGCAGAAAAAAAGGGCGGCCGTCTGAATTTTTAGAGGATACTGGTATAATCCTCTCTCAACGCTTAAGTAGCCATGTAGACCAAAGGCTTTGTTTATGAATAAACAAAGCCTTTTTTAGGATAATGTTATGACAGATCTAAATACCTCGAATAAAGACCATCTGAAACAAGATAGCCTAGATAAAGACGATAATCAGTCAGCAACTCAAACGTCACTTAATAAGCAAGATACCAGTATGCAAGAAAATAATAGACAACAGATTAATAGCCAGCAAGTCTCTATCAAGTCGTGGTCACAGAAAATTCTGGTGGTAATTCTGTGTGCAGCGAGCTTTTATGGTGGCTGGAAATCTTACGAATCGAATATGGTAAATGAGTGCACTGCCAATGGTGGGCAAATGATTGAAGGTCAAAAGACCATGATATGCCAACTGTCGTAGCTAGGGCATACTCTTCGTTTATTCTACTTCTGTAATCGTTTTAGAGTGAAGAGACGCTCTCGTACTTCTCAGAAAGTACTCCTGATAAATAAAAGGCATCATTATGCTAAAGCTAACCTTTTTAGGTACCTCTGCAGGTGTACCGACCAAACAGCGTAATGTGACTGCACTGGCAATAGAGTGTCTGAATCCACATACCTCTGGCGTACAGCAAGGAAGTCGTCAACAGAATAATCAGAGTAAGAAATCGCGTCCATGGGTGCTGATTGATTGCGGAGAGGGCACGCAGCAGCAGTTGCTACATACTAAGCTTTCATTACATCAATTGGCTGCTATCTGCATCACTCATGTGCATGGTGATCATTGCTATGGTCTACCAGGGTTGCTAGCTAGTGCTGCTATGTCAGGACGCCGTGAACCATTAACTTTGATTGCCCCAAAAGCGATTGCTACTTTGCTTGATGCCATTACCTTAACCACGGAATTGTATTTACCTTTTGCTCTTAATTTTGTAGCGATTGAAGAGGTGTTAGCTGAGCAAGGTGATACGAACAAAGTCAACATTAGCTTAAGCGACCAACATCAGCTTGATATTGATATTACGCGGCTATCACATCGGGTTGCTTCTAATGCCTTTGGTATTACTCAGACTATTAGCCGCCGCCTCCTTAATACAGATAAGCTTGTGGCAGATGGTATTCCAGCCAGTGCGCTGTGGGGCAAGTTACAGCAAGGCGAAGATGTCACGACTGAGGATAATAGACAATTGCACTCAGTAGACTATGTTGATGAGGAAATACAGCGGACGCGAATAGTGGTGGCAGGAGACAATGATACGCCAAATTTGTTAAGCGAAGCCGTTATCAATGCGGATTTATTGGTGCATGAAGCCACTTATACGCATGAGGTCATGATGGCTATTCAAGCCAGAAACCCTGACTATGACCCAATGCATAGCAGTGCGTATGTGGTGGGCACATTCGCGCAAAAGATGAACCTGAAAAACATCATTTTGACCCACTTTAGCGCCCGTTATCAGGGTTTTGATAATCCTAATAGCAAGACACCAAACATGGCAAATATTCGTTTAGATGCTGAGAACATTTATAAAGATAATCTTTGGTTAGCAGTAGATTTTGACCAATATATGGTCGATGGTGCAGTTGAATTAGTAAGCAATCAAGAGGGCAGTCAAGAAGAGAGTCGCGTGCAGTATATAGGCTCTGCACGCAGTGATTAGATATGGCTAAGCTTAGATATGATTTAGCGTTAGATATGACCTAGCGCTTACTGTCTTCGATAGCCAATTGTGTTTTACCACTCCAAAAACGGCTAAATTGATAAGCGACTCGTCCTGAGCGACCACCACGTTCTGAGGCCCAACGTAGCGCATCCTTTCTGATCTTATCAGGCATAGACTGACTTTCCAAAATGTCCTTAGCATCAATATCCATATCAGCTGAGATTTTTTGCTGCTCTAAATTTAGATAGTGCTGAACGATTTGCAAATAAGTCTGCTGATCCATAGGGTGGAAGGTGAGGGACAAACCGAATCGATCTGATAATGACACGGTCTCATCAATAGCTTCATAGGGATTGACTTCATCCGTCTGCCCATTATAAATATCGACATTGTCTTTCATCATCTGCGGTAGCAAGCGACGGCGATTACTGGTGGCGTAGACCAGTAGTTTGTCTTGCTCAGAGTCTAGCGAGCCATCGAGCACGCTCTTTAGCGCACGATAGCTTTCGTCTTGACCATTAAAAGCGAGGTCATCACAGTATACGATATAGCGGCAATGACAATCTGCTGGTAGAGCATTAATAGCAGCACGAATCTTATCCAATACTTGCAGATCATCGCGGGCAACTTCAATAATACGTAAGCCTTCACTATGATGGGCTTGTAGCAAAGCGCGAATCAATGATGACTTACCAGCACCGCGTGTGCCTGACATCAATACATGGTTGGCAGGATAACCTTTAATAAACTGACGGGTGTTTTGTACCAGTTTCGACTTTTGCGTATCGATACCATGCAAGTCATCTAAGCTCAAAAATAAATTGACCGACAAAGTCTGCAGGTGACCAGTGCGTCCACCAACCCAGCGATAAGCAAGCTGGCTCGGATCGATTTCAATAGTTGGTGTGACTCGCTCTTGTATGTACTGACTGAGTAAGTCTAACAAAGGTGCGGGTAGGGCATAAGTGGGTTGATCAGATGGCGTGGTTGGGATAGTTGGTTGTGACATAGTGGCTCTAGCATTAAGGTTGTCTTTAATACCATACCCAAAAATACAATTAACGCTGCTGAAATTTCAGTGCCTACAATCTTAGTACCTATTAATCGTAGTACTTGTAATCATTATTCGCGTTATTATTATCTTTGGAAATGATACGAATGGGAAGGCAATAATCTCACTATATTATGAGAAACAATACCATGGAAAATAGTGCCAGTAATCCGTCTATTACGCAAGCCTTGCAAGCGCAGGCGATGCAGCTATTGCCCATTATTACCCAAGAACTGGACGCACAATATTTTAGGGAGATAGTGCATCAACGTATTGCTCAGCAAAGCACAGAACAAACGCAAGATATCAAAACGCAAAATATCGAAAATACTTACTTCCAAGGGCTAACACGTGCCCAGCATCTGCAATTTGGTAGCGTGATGGTTAAATGGCAGTTGAGTGCCGATGCTTATCCTATCTATCTCGATTTAAGTCATGAAGCAGAGGTTTTAGCTGCTGTAAATGCTTCATTGAAAATCAAAGATAACGTTATCGCACCGCCACTATTGGCTCAAAATTGCGTAGATGTTCAGATACTATCGCAGTTGCAACGACTAGTTATAGTAGTCACGCCTTATTATCCTAATGGTAGCTTGGCGAGTCAGCTGACTGCTTCAAGACATCTGTCATTGAGAGCATCACAAAAGCATCATTTCATCACTCAGGCTGCATACTTGATAGCCAATTTGCATCAGGCTGGCTGGTTACACAATGATATTAAACCTAGTAATATTCTGCTTGAAGGTTTTGACGATGAATGGTCAGCAGATAGCATGAGTAATAGTCTGACTCCTAGATTGTTACTCACTGATTTTACTTTATCACAACGTATGATGGTGGCTAATAGCCAAACAAATCCTGCTGGCACACCAGCGTATCTCGCACCTGAGCGCTGGCAAGGTCAGAGTGCAACGGTACAAAGTGATATCTACGCGTTTGGCGTAATGATGGTTGAGATATTAACAGGCAAGCGACTGTTTCAGGTAAGCGCCAATAGCAATAAGAAATTAAAAACGTGGGCGATTCAGCATTGCCAACAACCTATTCCAACGTTACCATCAGAATATAGTCACTATCAATGTATTGTCGATAAAGCATTGGCGAAGCGGGAAGAGAGACGGTATCGGGATATGGATAAGATGTTGATAGATTTGAAGTTATTAGACAACAGCTGAATTTATTATTTTATTTTAAAAAGTGATTGTTTGTAGTATTCACATATTACCCAGTCGTTGTTTTTTATGTTTGAATGGATATTCAGGCTCATTTTAAGCGAAGTCGCTATAAGCTAATTTGGGTTCCCATATTTCATTACAATACAGTGAGAATATCATGGCTAAAGTACTTATCATTACCGGTGATTTTGTTGAAGACTATGAAAACATGGTTCCGTTCCAAGCACTACTAGCGATGGGGCATGAGGTTGATGCGGTATGCCCAGATAAAGTGGCAGGTGATAGCATTGCTACCTCAATACACGACTTCGAAGGTGATCAAACTTATACCGAAAAACGCGGTCATAATTTTGTCCTTAATGCGTCTTTTGCCGATATCAATGTAGAAGACTACGATGCTTTGTATTTACCAGGTGGACGTGCACCAGAATACTTGCGCTTAAATGCTAAGGTCATTGCAATGATTCAGCATTTCGCAAATACTGATAAACCGATTGCCTCAGTTTGCCATGGGCCACAAATGCTGACGGCTGCTGGCGTATTGAAGGGTAAAAAAGTATCTGCTTATCCTGCGTGCCAGCCAGAAATAGAAATGGCTGGCGCTGAGTATGTCGAGTTACCTATGGATGGCGCTATTACAGATGGCCAACTGGTAACGGCACCTGCATGGCCTGCCCACCCAGCGATGCTAAAGCAGTTTGTTGCTTTGCTATAAGCATTAATTCGGGTTTGTTGAACGTTCAATAGACCCCAGTATCGAGAGAGGATATATATGTGCCAACTTTTTATTAGTGCTGACGACAGCTTGTGGAGCTCTAAAACCAAATCACTTCGCATTCAGGGCGTTGTCACTTCAATTCGTTTAGAAGTGTTTTTTTGGGATATATTAGAAGAGTTGTCATTTCGCGATCAAATGACAGTTAATCAGCTGATCACTAAGCTATACCTCGAATCTCTCGATGCTGATCATGACATTGGCAATTTCACCTCTTTTTTAAGAGTTTGTTGTTCTCGTTATTTGTCTTTAATAGCCGATGGCGATCTTTCTCGCGAAACAAGATTGCCTTTAGAAAAAGTCGATGCAAAAAATATCATTCAACGTGAAGCCCTCCGTAAAAATCAACGTAGTGCATTATTCAATGATAATGAGGGAAACCTTTCTATTAATTAGTTCTATCTATGACAAGTATATGAAAGCATTGATGCAGCGGGTAAGTGGGCGCTATCAGAGTATGGATGAAGTGCTAATAGACTTATAAAGGGTAGAAAAGTAGATTAATGCTCTTGATGAGATATTTTATAGTTTTAACACCAAATTCCAGACACAAAAAAACCTGCTAAAAAGCAGGTTTTGATATTTGGTCTAAGATGTACTATCCGAAAATGGTGGGGCTGGAGAGACTCGAACTCTCACACCTTGCGGCGCCAGAACCTAAATCTGGTGCGTCTACCAATTCCGCCACAGCCCCATTTTCGTTACTCTATCATCAAAAGCGATTAAACTCAAACGCTATCTAGATAGTTAACTGATTCGGTAGTGCGTCTCAGTGGTTGGCTATTATATAGAGTTTTAATTGTTTGGCAACCCCTATTTGCAATTATTTTTAATTATTTATCATTTATTTTCGATATTAATTTTAAGTAATTGATATTAATAATAATTTAATATCATGTTTTATGCGTTTATTTATTCTTTAGTTGGTACTCTCGGGGCAGAGATATCCAACTGCTGTAATTTGCGTGTCAGAGTATTGCGTCCCCAACCAAGTAAGCTCGCGGCCTCTATCTTTTTGCCGCCGCTATGATTGAGTGCTGCTGTTAATAAAACACGCTCAAACTCAGGGGTTGCTGTTTGCAAAATATCAGTTTCCCCCGTGCTTAGCGACTGCTCAGCCCAATCAGCCAATGCTTGCTGCCAACTTTGGTTTTTAGGCAACTGGCTACGTCGCTCATTTTGATGACTGTTTAACGCACTACTATTTAATACATTTCCACTTTGTACCAAGTTCTCTTGAGCGTCTTCCTGTGATGCGCCATGCTCTTCATAAAGCACCGTACTAGGTGAGATGTTTTCAAGTAGCTCTGGTGGCAAATCTGTCGCCATCACCGTATCACCAGTGGCCATCACGGTTAGCCACAAGCAGACGTTTTCTAATTGACGCACGTTACCGCGCCAGTCAAACGTCTGCATAATTTGCAATGCGGCAGGATGTAAATGCTTTGGAGAGGTGTTCATTTGCTCTGCAGCAGACTGCATAAAGTAGAGGGCTAATGCAGGAATGTCTTCAGGGCGTGTACGTAGTGGTGGTAGGGGTAATCGAATGACATTGAGGCGATAAAACAAATCTTCGCGGAATCGGCTTTGTTTTACCAGCTCTTCTAAGTTTTGGTGGGTGGCTGCGATGATACGTACATCGACCTTTATGGGCTGCTGACCACCAACACGATAAAACTCACCATTGGCCAGTACGCGTAACAGCCGTGTCTGAGTGCTAAAAGGCATGTCGCCGATTTCATCTAGAAATAGAGTACCGCCGTCTGCCTGCTCAAAACGGCCTTGACGCATTGTCGTTGCACCAGTGAACGCACCTTTTTCGTGACCGAACAGCTCAGACTCGATCAAGTCATGCGGTATGGCTGCCATATTAAGCGCAATAAACGGTTGCTGCTTACGCGGGGAGTGTTGATGTAAAGCACTGGCAACCAACTCTTTACCTGTTCCAGACTCACCAGTAATTAAGACAGAAATGGGAGATTGTGCCAGCCTGCCAATAGCACGAAACACCGTTTGCATGGCTGGTGACTGTCCAATGATGCCGCTAGGGTTACCATTATCTTTGGTTACGCCGGCACCTTTGCTCTTATTGTCTTTGGTTGTCTTACTGGCAGGTGCTACTTTAGGTTTTATCAGATCTTCAGTGGAAGTGTCAGATGTTGTATTGGTATTGGGTTTATCTGAAAGGGAAACAGTCGTTGTTTCTAAATTAGGCTGATAATTGATGGCTTTATAAATCGTTGCAACCGCATCATCTAAGTCAAAAGGCTTGGGCAGGTATTCAAAAGCACCAGTCTGATAGCTATTGATAGCAGAGGTCAGGTCTGAGTGTGCCGTCATAATTACGATTGGCATTTTGGGAAAATGCTGATGGACCCAGTCGCTAAAAGACAACCCATCCATCATTGGCATGCGAATATCGGTCAATATGACATCTGGTAATTGCTCTGCTGACTCTTGCTGTTTTAACACATCGTTAAGGCGAGTCCATGCTGCTTGTGCTTGAGTAAAACTGATAACGGTCAATCCAGCATCTTCAAACGTGTCGGCCAACACCATACGTAGGGCTGCATCGTCATCGATTAACCACAATGTTGCAGGGTGGTCGCTGGGTGCATTATTCACAGTTACTATTTGTGATTGTGGTGATTGATCATCGCTTTTAGGTTGGAAGTCGTCGCTATATTCAGTCATGTATTGGGCCTAATCAGCAATTATTGATGGTAAGTTGGGGATTGGGAGTTGAGCGTTATGAAACTTAGCAGCCTTTAATTCATAAATTCATAATTTGTTTTATGTCTCAGTGATGGGTTGAGTAAATGGTAGGTATAGCGTAAATCGGGTTTGCTTATCCTCTTGCTCTTTTGTCGAGCTCACATCAATCATACCATGATGATGACTGATAATATCTTGGACGATGGATAATCCAAGACCTGTACCGGCTGCACGGCTAGTGACCATCGGGAAAAATATCTGACCGATAAGCGCTGGATCAATACCTGAGCCATTATCGGTAATAGTAATTTGCATCACTTGCTTGTGCTGCTGTCCGACGATTGTATGCTGAAAGGCAACCCGTGTTTGAATATGCAATGTCGGTTGATAGTCAGAATTGCTCTCAGTTTGTATGGCAGCTTGTGGTGATTCTTGAGACTCTGAGATTTTATTCTGTTGTAGTGTTTGTTCGAACTCAGTCATCGACTCACAAGCATTATTAATAAGGTTTAAAAACACTTGAATCAGCTGATCCTTATCTGCACACAACTCTGGCAATGATAAATCATAATCACGCTGTAACACTACCTGTGGATACTGATTGGTCACTAAGGTTAAGACATGCTCTAGAGGCTCATGAATATTAAGCGTTTGCCAGTTTGGCAGTTGATTGGAACCCAGAAGCTGCCCAATAAGATGAGTCAATCGATCAGTTTCTGAAATAATAATGTCCGTATAGTTGCGCAGCTTTTGATTCATTTTTTGCAAATCATGCTGCGTGTCAGCGTTGGTAGTTGTCAAAGCATTATCAGCGCTAGAGGTGTTAGCAGTAGATGCGTCGCTGAATTTAATAAACTGCCGTTGCAACAGCTGGGCTGCCCCGCGAATACCAGCAAGAGGGTTTTTTATTTCGTGGGCCACCGAGCGCAGCATATGACGGGCAACTGTATACTGCTGTTGTTGACGCTGCTCCTCAGAGATACGACTTTGCCGATCTTTACCCCACATCTCGATAATAAAATAAGGCTGCTGCTCATAGATGACCGGTGTGACACTATAATCGACTGACAATGATAAATTACCGTTTAGCGGTGTTTTTATGATGTGGTCATGATCGATAAAAGGCTGCTGATAGTTCTGTGCTTGCACAAAGCGCTCGGTCAACGAGTAAGCTGGCTCGCTCGAAGGCTCATTTTCATTTGCATCATTACTATCATTATCTATAGATACAGTATCTTTAGTCTTCAATTCATCAGGTGCGAGCAGGGTTAAGATGGATTGATTGATTAGTCTGCCACTACTAATGGCAAGTAGCTGCTCGGCTTGAGCATTCAACCGTGTGATTGATAGCTCATCGTTGACCCATAAAATAGCGGTGAATAAATGCTGAGATATAAATGCGAGGTCAGGGGTTGTTTTAGCGGTTATAAAATCAGCGTTCATCAGTAGGGCCCAAAAAAGTCAGATGCTTGAGATAATATTTAACCACAAATCAAGACTATAGAGCGGCAAAACTGGTGATTTTTGCAAAAAAAACGTACAATGCGCTCAGCCAATTTATCTCTAGCAAGGTCAGCCATGTCCAAAACTTCTACCGAGTCAGTGAATACGACAGCAGCAGCTCCTCTATCTGCCGTAAAAGACACTGCCACTATCTTCAATCCTGCCGCGCCTACCATAGTACAAGCGCAGAGTCAGGCAGATGTCAGTCAAACAGATGCTAAACAACCTTACCATCATAAAGCCAACCACAACCAGAACCGTAGTGTAGCCCAAAGCAGCGATGTAACGACTGCCAATGCCACTGCTACGATGCCAGTTAGTGCAGCGCCAAAGATTGGTTTTGTGTCACTAGGTTGTCCAAAAGCATTGGTGGATAGTGAGCGTATTATCACTGAGCTAAGCCGTGACGGCTATCAAGTAGCCAGCGATTATGACGGTGCCGACTTGGTCGTGGTAAACACTTGCGGCTTTATTGAGTCAGCGGTACAAGAGTCGCTTGATGCGATCGGCGAGGCCATTAGCAAAAACGGTAAAGTGATTGTTACTGGCTGTCTGGGCAAAGAAGCGGACAAAATCCGTGAGATGCATCCAGCTGTACTAGCAGTAACGGGCGCACATGCCTATGATGAAGTAATTACGGCAGTAGCGCAGCATGTGCCTAAGCCAAATCGCAGTCAAGACGCCAACTATGACCCAAAAATAGATTTGATTAATGAAGCGGGTATCAAACTGACCCCAAGCCATTATGCTTATCTAAAAATATCAGAAGGCTGTAATCACCGTTGTACGTTCTGCATTATCCCAAGCTTGCGCGGTGATTTGGTATCGCGCCCGATTGATAATGTAATGAACGAAGCACTGGCGCTCAAAAAAGCTGGCGTGAAAGAATTACTTATTATCTCGCAAGATACCTCGGCATATGGCCTTGACCTAAAGTACAAGACCAGCTTTTGGAATGGTATGCCGCTCAAGTCTAAGTTTTATGACTTATGCCAAGCATTGAACGATTTGGGCATTTGGGTACGCCTGCATTATATCTATCCGTATCCACACGTAGACAAAGTCGTTGAGTTGATGGGTGAGAAGAAACTGCTCCCTTATCTGGACATTCCGTTCCAGCATGCCAGTCATCGTATCCTAAAAGCAATGAAACGTCCTGCGCATAGCGAAAACACTTTGGCCCGTATCAAAGCGTGGCGTGATATCTGTCCTGATATCGTGATTCGTTCGACCTTTGTGGTTGGCTTCCCTGGCGAGACAGAAGAAGATTTTCAGTGCTTGCTTGATTGGTTAGTTGAAGCACGCCTCGATCGCGTGGGTGCATTTACTTATTCAGAAGTAGAAGGCGCAGTGGCCAATGACTTGCCTGATCATGTGCCTGAAGACGTTAAGCAGTCTCGCTATGAGCATTTAATGGCGCTACAGCAAGATATTTCAGCGCAAAAGCTACAGGAAAAAGTCGGCAAGACCTTAACGGTATTGGTCGATGAAATTGATAGCGATGAAAATATTGCTATTTGCCGTAGCTATGCTGATGCACCTGAAATTGATGGTCATGTCTATGTTGATGACATCAACGCTCAAGTTAAAGTAGGGCAGTTCTTAACCGTGACTATCGATGATGCTAGCGAATACGATCTATTCGCCAGTTATCAAGGCTAGATATCCAATAAGATATGCGAGTGAAAATTGCCCAATGGCGGGCAGTTTTTGCTACAATTAGCGCAATTTAGCCTTTTTAATACGCTTAGCTGTAAGTGTGGCGTTGTGGGCAAACTCGATTTGTATTTTACCGATAATTTTCTTTATAATTTCATGATAACAAGGTGACCTCATGTCTGACAAAAACCCGCGTTACGCTCGTATCTTGCTGAAACTCTCCGGTGAAGCCTTAGCTGGTAGTAAAGACATGGGTATCGATACCGAAGTGCTTGATAAAATGAGCTTGTCTATCGCTCACTTGCGTGGACTTGGTGTCCAAGTGGGTATCGTAGTTGGCGGTGGTAACTTATATCGCGGTGCGCAGTTACAAAAAGAAGGTCTCGTTGGCCGCGTTACTGGTGATCAGATGGGTATGCTAGCGACCGTTATGAACGGACTGGCAATGCGTGATGCGCTTGAGCGTCGCAACATAAAAACGCGCTTGATGTCTGCATTGCCAATTGGTGAAGTTACTGAAAGCTATAGCAGTCGTAATGCCATTCGTTATCTTAAAAACGGCGAAGTTTGTATCTTTGTCGCAGGTACGGGTAACCCATTCTTTACCACTGACACTGCTGCTTGTTTGCGCGGTATCGAGATCGAAGCTGGTTTGATTTTAAAAGCGACCAAGGTCGACGGCGTTTACGACAAAGACCCGAGCCTACATGATGATGCAGTCAAATATGACGGTCTGACTTTTGATGAAGTACTAGAGCAAAAGCTAGGCGTCATGGATTTAACGGCTATTGCACTGTGCCGTGAGCATAACGTGCCGCTACAAGTGTTTGACATGACTAAGCCTAATGCATTGTTGAATGTCATCATGGGTGAAAATGAAGGTACACGAGTTTTTCATTAATTGATGCAATACTGGTAATTAACGTCAGTAAATAGCTAACGATTAGCAACAAATAATTAATATCCCAATAGCAAATAAAAGATTTGTCGGTAACGATAAATAAGGATACACAATGATTAAAGAGATTAAACAAGACGGCGAAGCACGCATGCAAAAAACATTGGAAGCGCTTGAAAGCACTTTCAGTAAAGTTCGTACTGGCCGTGCGCATCCAGGTATGTTGTCAGGTGTGATGGTCAGCTACTACGGTTCTGATACACCATTGAACCAAGTGGCAAGCGTGAACGTTGAAGATTCACGTACCTTACTGGTTCAACCGTTTGACCGTACGATGGTGCAAGCAGTAGATAAGGCCATTCGTGAAGCAGATTTGGGTCTAAACCCAATGTCTGCTGATGTGATTCGTGTGCCGATGCCAGCATTGACAGAAGATACTCGTCGCGATATGCAAAAGCTTGCACGTGGTGAAGCTGAGAGCAGCCGCGTTTCTATCCGTAATATTCGCCGTGACATGATGAATGACATCAAAGATTTGGCAAAAGAAAAGGAAATCTCAGAAGATGATGAGCGCCGCGCTAGTGATGATATTCAAAAAATCACTGACAAATATATCGAAACGATCGATGCTCGCTTGAGTAAGAAAGAAAGCGATTTGATGGAAGTTTAATACTGGTATACTTGCCATTTATAGCAAGAATCAGTTCGGAAGATTATCTGTAATTGAGCAGCCAATACTTTATAGCTATTGGCTGTTTATTATTATGTAGACTGATATAGTCAATCCTCTATAAAAGAGTGACAGCGCTAACCTCGCTTGACGTATCACAGTTACATCTGCACTCGGTTGCCTTGTCTCTTTTTTAAACTGAATCAACTATATCAAGCCATATCTAAAGGTGTGATTGCTTGAGCTGTGTCCATCGCATTCTGAGCACTAAAAACTAACGACGCAATTGTGATAAGTTAGTGAATTATATAAATGGCGCTTTTTAATCGCCGTTGCACACGTTATTATTATTTTACCTTAACAATAAGCAAGTTCGCCTATGTCCACTTCAGCCGTTTTGGCGCCCGCTATTCTTCCTCGTCATATCGCCATCATTATGGATGGTAACAATCGCTATGGTAAGGCCAATGACTTGGGCCACGGTCAAGGGCATGTGGCTGGCAAAGATGCGCTAGATCCTATTGTCGAGTATTGTGTCAATACAGGCATTGAAGTGCTGACCGTATTTGCGTTTTCTAGCGAAAATTGGCAGAGACCGCCTAGTGAGGTAGCGTTGTTGATGCAGCTACTCACATCGACGATTCATGAGCAAATGCCGCGCATGAATGAGTATCGTATTCGCTTGCGTTTCATCGGTGACCGTAGCCAGCTTAGTGAGTCATTACAAACGCTCATGGCTGATGCAGAAGAAAAAACGGCAAAGTTTGATGCGATGACGCTGGTGATTGCGATTAGTTACGGTGGGCAGTGGGATATCGCAAACGCAGCACAACAGCTGGCTCAGCAAGTGCAAGCTGGCGAATTAAAAGCTGAAGATGTCAGCGAAGAGCTGTTAGGTAACTACGTACAATTAGCTGATACCCCAGCAGTAGATATGCTGGTACGTACGGGCGGCGAGTATCGTATTTCTAATTTCTTATTGTGGCAATCTGCTTATGCTGAGCTGTTCTTCACTCCTACATTGTGGCCAAATTTTACAGCAGAAGAGCTGGCTTTGATGATCGCAGAGTTTGCTAAACGTCAACGCCGCTTTGGCAAAACCAGCGAGCAGGTAGTGATAGAGCAGCAAGGTCACTGAGCAGTGAGCTGATAGATAAGTTTAGTCAGTTCAGTTCAGTTAGTATTGTATAACTGGTCAATAGGGTTGGTTTATGCAATGATAAACGGCTTGAATTAGTATTGAATGCTATCGCTAGGCCATCGTTAGTTAGCTGCTATAATGCATTTTTTGACCATCTGTTCTTCATTATTATAAGGCTCGATAAGTATGTGGCAACGAATTAAGACGGCAATTGTTCTCGTTATTATCGTTGGTATTGCAATGTTTGCGAGCCAAACGCCTATTTTATTTGCACCACTGTTGGCCATTGGGGTCATTATCGCCGCTCATGAGTGGGCTAAATTGATGCCTAAATGGCGCCAGCCTGTGGTATTCGTTCTATTGATTTTAGCGCTTACTATATTCTCACTGATGTTCAAGGTAACTTGGTTGTTTTGGTGGGTGGCGTCACTCATTATATGGCTGATGGCGCTGTCTTGGGTTCGAGTCTTCCCAACACAGACGAGATGGTACGGCAACCAGCTGGCAATGATGGGCGCGGTTATTTTGACGGCATCTATCACGGCGATGTTCTATCTCTGGCAGTTATCTGCGTGGTGGCTGCTGTATGTGTTCTTATTAGTATGGTGTGCAGATAGTGGCGCATATTTCGTTGGACGCAAGCTTGGTCGCCGAAAAATGGCACCCAATGTCTCACCCAATAAGAGCATGGAAGGGTTGGCTGGTGGCCTCGTCACAGGGCTGTTAGTTGTGGTAGCCATTAGCGTCTTTAAATTACAGCTGACCGGTGTACCGTTAATCGCATTTGTAGCGTTATCGGCCATCACTATTCTTGCCTCTGTACTTGGGGACTTGTTCGAGTCGATGCTCAAGCGCCGTGCTGATGTAAAAGATTCAGGCACTATCTTGCCAGGTCACGGTGGTATCCTTGATCGTATTGATTCACTGTTGTCTGCCACACCGATATTTGCCCTTGGTTTTTGGGCGATACAGCAGCTTGGTTTGATAGTGGTGTAAGGTTATATAGCAGCACTGTTCTATTTAGACCTGTTCTGTAGTCAGTTCACCATAATATTGGTATAAGTCAGACAGCGAGCAATGCGTTGGTATGACAAGCGAAGTTATCAGAGCAGTGGCTTTATAGTTAACAGACGATATTCTATTTTCATTATTTTTAAGTATCATGGGCATTGATGGTTATGACGCAACGCATCGCCGTACTAGGCGCGACAGGCTCGATTGGCGATAGCACCTTAGCAATATTGGCGGCGCAACCGCACACTTATGAAGTCTATGCTTTATCAGGCTATCATCGCTTAGATAAGCTATTTGCGCTTTGTCAGCAGTTTTTGCCGAAACGCGTTAGTGTGCCTACGTCAGCCGTGGATGATTTTGCTAACAGGCTTAAAGCCGCAGGGATTGATAGTGATGTCGTAGGGGGCGAGGCAGGATTGGTAGATATTGCCACTGACTCACAGACTGATACGGTTGTAGCGGCGATTGTAGGGGCGGCAGGACTGCCGTCTACATTGGCAGCAGCACGTGCAGGTAAGCGTATCTTATTGGCCAATAAAGAAGCCTTAGTCATGGCAGGTAAGGTCATGATTGATGCGGTCAAGACGCATAAAGCTACTTTACTGCCGCTGGACTCTGAACACAATGCCATTTTTCAATGCTTACCACTTGCTATTCAGCAAGACAATACGCAAATTCATCAGCCAAATCATGGTGTCCGTAAACTATGGTTAACAGCCTCTGGTGGGCCATTTTTGCAGCAGTCGTTCGAGCAAATGCAGCAGGCAAGTGTCGCAGAAGCGGTCAAACACCCTAATTGGTCGATGGGTCAAAAGATATCCGTCGATTCGGCGACGATGATGAACAAGGGGCTTGAGCTGATAGAAGCCTGTCATTTATTTGATTTGCCTGAAGATAAAATAAATGTGGTCATTCATCCACAAAGTATCATTCACTCAATGGTAGAATATAGCGATGGCAGCTTTTTAGCACAGCTGGGCAGTCCAGACATGAAAACGCCCATTGCGCACGCGCTGAGTTATCCTGATCGAATTGATAGTGGCTCACAGCCGTTAGACTTATTTGCACTTAGTGGTTTGGAGTTTATTGAGCCTGACTTGCAAAAATTCGCCTGCCTGCGTTTGGCTCGTCAAGCCATGCAAGCTGGAACACAAGCCACGATTGTGCTTAATGCGGCAAATGAAATTGCAGTGGCGGCGTTCCTCGATGGTAAAATACGTTTGACGAATATTGCTGATATTAACGAACAAGCCTTAAATGACATACAGCTGCCCCCATTAGACGAAACTGCTGACATAGAAGATATATTGGCAATCGATAAGATTGCACGCCATCTGACTGATAAGTTGGTAGCAAAGCTGACATAATTGTAGCAAGCGTCTCTTAGCTGATACATGACATTAATAAACGATATTAGCGAAGATGTTGATAAAAATGCTGAGAGACAATACTGAGAAAAAATCATGACGTTTTTACTAACACTTCTTGCCGCCATATTTGTCTTGGGCCCGCTTATTGCCTTACACGAGTGGGGACATTATATTGTGGCGCGGCTTTGCGGTGTCAAAGTGCTAACGTACTCTATCGGTTTTGGTCCTAAAGTTTTTGGTTGGACCAGCAAAAAGAGCGGTATTGATTATCGTATCTCAGCATTGCCACTTGGCGGTTATGTAAAAATGCTGGATGAACGTGAAGGTAATGTCGCAAAAGATGAGCAGCACCTTGCGTTTAATCGGCAGCATCCGCTCAAGAAAATTGCTATCGTTGCAGCTGGCCCTATCATGAATTTTGTCATCGCTATCGCGCTATTTTGGGTACTATTTATGACCCCATCTGAGCAGTTGGCGACTAAGATTGGTCAGGTACTACCAGATACGCCTGCTGCAATGGCACAGCTGCCAGTCGGCGATAAGATCGTTGCGATTGATGGACATGATGTGCAGACATGGGAAGGTATTAACTATCGCCTTGCAGGACGTATGGGTGAGACGGATAATGTCAGCATTACCTTGCAGTCAGATGCCCAAACCGATCAGTCGACTAAGACATATAAAGCACCAGTTACGCAGTTTATGCAAGGCGAGGCTCAAGGCAAAGACGCATTGACCAGCTTTGGTATGTTGCCGTGGCAGCCGCAGATTGCGCCGATTGTAGGTGGTTTGGCTCCCGATGGTGCCGCTAGCCGCCAAGGTCTAAAGGTTGGCGACCGCATTACTGCTATTAATAATGAGTCAATCGAAGATTGGATTACTGCCACGCGTATCATTCGTGATAATCCTGAAACGCTGTTGAACTTTACGGTGTTGCGTGATGATAAGTCAGTACAGTTGCAGATTATGCCTCAAGGCAAAAAAGACAACTTGGGTAATGATTACGGACAGATTGGTGCAATGGTGGATCAGACTGAGATTGTTATTCCTGATGATTATAAGACCACCGTGGTCTATGGTCCTAGTGAGTCGTTAGTGAAGTCATTTGAAAAGACTGAGCAGCTCGCAGTAATGACCGTAAGCTCAATGGGAAAAATGCTGTCAGGTATGATTGGTTTAGACAATCTATCAGGCCCAATTACCATTGCCAAAGTCGCTAAACAAAGCTTTGATATCAGTTGGCAGATGGTATTATCGACAGCGGCGCTAATTAGCTTGAGTCTTGCTGTCTTAAACCTTTTGCCGATTCCAGTATTAGATGGTGGTCATATTGTCTATCATTTTATTGAGCTGATCCGTGGTAAGCCACTGTCTGAAGGTGTACAAATGGTCGGTCTAAATATCGGTTTACTCTTGCTGGCAGGTTTCATGGTGTTAGCAATTGGTAATGACATTAGCCGGCTATTTTGATCGGCTGATGAGCAATATGGCTGATAAAGCACGATATACTAATGGTTTTACGCCTATTATAGGCTGATTATTGTTATGATGTGCATGCTACTCTGTGTCGCAGCCTCTGTACTAATCGTAATTTTTAGTTTATTTTGTGATGCAATTTATATAAAGTGTTCTGAGTTACCCTTGCATGGGTTTATAAACTTATGCGCACGGGTTAGACAATACGTGCCTTTTAACTTAACTTAAGCAATTTTTTTATTGACGGATAGTGTTTATGCGTACGCCTTTAATTATGAGCGCGGCTGGGTTGCCGTTAGTTGTAGCGATGATGAGTATGCCAGTACAGGCTGCAGAATTTGTAGTAACTGACATCGGTTTTAATGGCTTACAACGCCTAACCCCTGATAGCCTCTATCCGGTCTTACCTATTACGGTAGGCGATACGGTGAATGATAGTAGCTTAGCTGCCAGTATTAAGGCGCTATATGCAACTGAGAACTTTGCTGATATTCAAAGCCGTGTCGAAGGTGGCAAGCTAAGATTTGACGTCATTGAGCGTCCAACAATCGCTGAAGTAACCTTTGAAGGTAACAAGCTCATTCCAAAAGAAGGGCTTGAGCAGGGATTGAAGAATGCTGGACTGTCTGCTGGTGACGTGCTCAAGCAGTCTACTTTGCAAGGCGTGGCCAATGAGCTACAACAGCAATATATTAGCCAAGGTTACTACAATAGTAATATCGAAGTAGATCAAACGGTACTTGATGGCAACCGCGTAAAACTTGACGTACGCTTTGTAGAAGGCAAGCCTGCTAAAGTTGTCGATATCAACATTATTGGTAATAAGCACTTTAGTGATGAAGAGATTAAAGACGTTTTCGCGGTAAAAGAATCTTCATGGACGCGTCTACTGTCTAAGTCTGATCGTTATGCTCAAGAAAAACTGGCTGCCAGTCTAGAGAGTTTAAAGGCACTATATCAGAACGATGGTTATGTGCGTTTTTCAGTTGATAATGCCGTATTGAACATCAGCGAAGACAAGAGTAGCGTGTTTATCGAAGTTAGCCTAAGCGAAGGCGAGCAATACCAGTTTGGCGAAGTGAACTTTTTAGGTAAACCTACCTTTGAGAATAGTGAGCTAAAAGAGCTGGTTAGCTTTGCATCTAATGAAAAATACTCGCAAGCTAAACTAGACGAAACTACTGCTTCTCTTAAAAGACGCTATGGTAATGAAGGATATTATCTAGCTCAAATTAGACCAGTACCACGTATCAATGACGATACGAAAATGGTCGATGTCGATTACTATATCGATCCTGCACGTCCTATCTACGTTCGCCGTATTAACTTTACGGGTAATATTAAAACGCAAGACGAAGTATTACGTCGTGAGATGCGTCAGTTAGAAGGTACGCTGTCGTCCAATGACAAAATTCAGCTATCCCGCACGCGTTTGATGCGTACTGGCTTCTTTAAAAATGTCACTGTCGACGTTAAGCCCGTACCTAATCAGCCAGACCAAGTTGATGTAAACTATGTGGTTGAAGAGCAGCCTTCTGGTAGTTCAACGATTGCAGCTGGTTACTCACAAAGTGGTGGTGTGACTTTCCAGTTGGATCTGACCCAAAACAACTTTATGGGTACCGGTAACCGTGTCAAGGCTGCGCTTTCTCGTTCAGAGACACGCGACTCTTATAGCCTAGGTTATACTGATCCGTACTTTACAGAAAATGGTGTTTCTCAAGGTATCAGCGGTTACTATCGCAAAACCAAATATGATGATGACAACGTTAGTAACTATGTGACCGATTCATATGGTGCGACGCTGAACTACAGCTATCCTATTGATGAGACCAAACGCCTTAGTGCTGGTTTAAATGTAGACAACACAAAGGTTCGTGGTGGTCGTTACCTAGGTATATCTAATGTCCAAGAGATTCTAGACGAGGGCGGTACAAAAACGCCTGAAGTTGATACTGATGGTGTTGCCACCTTCAAGAATGATTATCAGACTTACAATCTATTATTTGGTTGGGACTACAGCACTTTAGACCGTCCAGTATTCCCTACCAAAGGAATGAGCCATGCGATTGATGCAACCATCGGTCTTGGCGACGCCAATTACCAAAAGCTAACTTATAGCGGCAATATATATTACCCTATTTATAAAGACGTGATCGCGCGTGGTTATACTAAGCTTGGTTATGGTAATGATTTACCGTTCTATGAAAATTTCTATGCTGGTGGTTATGGCTCAGTACGTGGCTATGAATCATCGACACTAGGACCTAAATCACAAGTTTATCTTGATGCGGTCAATGATCCAGATAACCAAACCTTCACCGCAGAAGAGGTTGGTGGTAATGCGCTAGCAACGTTTGGTGCTGAATTAATTTTACCAATGCCGTTTAAAGGTGATTGGGCAGATCAAGTACGCCCAGTATTGTTTGCTGAAGGTGGTCAGGTCTTTGACACCTCTGATAAAGAAGATCGCACTTTTAATGATTCAGATGTTCCATTACTGACCCAAGACAATGACTTCCGCTACAGTGCGGGTGCTGGTATCACTTGGTATACGCCAATTGGTCCAATTTCACTTAGCTACGCGGTACCATTTGGTGACAAAGAGGGCGATGAGACTGAAAAAGTCCAGTTCCAGATTGGTAATACATTCTAAATTAATGACATTACTCTCATCTATTTGAGCAGTTTCAAAGATTGTCTCAAATAGACGGAAATATCATTAGAGCTTAGTAGGTCGTCAAAACGCATTGTTATTTTGGCGACCGTTTCATTTATAACCATATTTTATTAATAGTCATTATGATAACGATTGAGCAACTCATTACTCGAATTGAGCAGCGTCAGCCTATTATTAATAAGGCTGAGATTGATACTGAGCAATTGTGTCAACCATTCAGTAGCGTCGGTAGTTTGACGACGGCCAGTCAGCAGCAGTTAAGCTTTTTAGCAGATCCTCACTATATCTCTAGCTTGGCTAGCAGTGATGCAGGCGCGGTGTTGGTGACGGAAGCATATCGTGACCAAGTGCCTACCTCAGCGATAGCGCTAGTCGTCTCAAATCCATATTTGGCTTATGCCAGTGCCAGTCAGCTGTTTGCACGTCATTTTTTATCTAAGGGGATTCATCCTAGTGCTGTGATTGCAAACAGTGCTGTTATTGGCGAGCAGGTCAATATCGGTCCTTTTTGTGTGATTGGTGACAATGTACAAATAGGGGCGCGTAGCTCACTCGATGCTCATGTCGTGATTGAAGCCAATACTAGTATTGGCACCGATTGTGTGATTAAGTCGCAAGTCGTTGTTGGGCCTGAGTGTGTCATTGGCAATCATGTCAGATTGCATGCAGGGGTCAGCATCGGATCTGAAGGGTTCGGTTTTGCGCCTACTAAAGATCCTAGTAACACAGGGTGGGAACGCATTGCCCAGTTAGGCCGAGTCATTATTGGTGATTATGTACGAGTTGGTAGCCAGACGTGTATCGATCGTGGCGCTATCGATGATACTGTTATTGGCAATCACGTGATTATTGATAATTTGGTACAAGTTGCCCATAACGTCCGTATCGGTGACGGCACGGCTATTGCTGCTCAAACTGGCATTGCGGGTAGTACTACGATAGGTAAGCGCTGTATAATAGGCGGCGCTGTTGGTATCACAGGACATATCGAGATTACAGACGATGTTGTTTTATCTGGTATGACCATGGTAACCAAATCCATTAAAACCGCTGGTTCATATTCATCTGGTACGGCTGCAATGCCAACTGCTAATTGGCGACGTGCTGCTGTACGTTTTCGTCAGCTAGGCAATAACTAATGCAAACACAAACAAATAATAGATATTCAAAACACAGCAAGGAAGCGTCATTATGAGCAATAACAATATAGATATCCCAACTGATGAAGACGTTAAAAGCTTGGCTGAGCAAGGTCTTACGCTACCATTGACGTATCATACGATTAAGCATTACTTACCGCATCGCTATCCTTTTATGCTGGTAGATCGTATTGTAGCTTGTACGCCAGGCGAGTGTATTACTGGTATCAAAAACGTGACTATTAATGAAGAGTTCTTTAATGGTCACTTTCCTGATGAGCCGATTATGCCAGGGGTATTGATGGTGGAGTCGATGGCGCAGGTGTCAGGTGTGCTTGGTTTTATCAGTGCAGGACTGACAGCAGAAGACGGTTATCTCTATCTGTTTGCAGGTGTGGATAAAGTCCGTTTTAAACGCCGTGTGATTCCTGGTGATCAGCTTATCATTCGTGCAAAAACCGTGATGCAAAGACATGGTATCTATAAATTTGATTGTACTGTCCATGTCGAAGATGAACTGGCTGCTAGTGCTCAAATCATGATTGCGCGTCAAGAGCAGCAAAAACCTGCTAACACGAAGGGTGCTTAAGTTTTTAATAATCCATACTGTACAAAGAGCGATATTGAAATCGCTCACTATCACTGCAATAAACAGCTATATGTAAACTCGACAACGCAACTGGTATTAGCTTCGTTAGTAACACTGAAATAGCGATACTTTTTTATTATTTACTCGCATCAAATGATACAAGGGCCCATCTTATGAGTCAGATTCATCCTACAGCACTCATCTCACCGTCCGCGCAGATTGACGAGACTGCTATCATCGGGCCCTATTGTATCGTTGGTGATGAAGTAACAATTGGTGCGCATACGGTTTTGCATAGACATGTCGTTGTGACTAAGCTGACTCGTATTGGTCAACACAATGAGTTTTATCAGTTTGCTAGTATTGGCGAAGATCCTCAAGACTTGAAATATGCAGGTGAGCGCACTTGGCTTGAAATCGGTGATCACAATATGATTCGTGAAGCCTGTAGCTTACATCGCGGTACGGCGCAAGACGGCGAGCTGACTAAAATCGGCAGTCATAATCTACTGATGGTAAACACCCATGTCGCACATGATTGTGTCATTGGCGATCATAACGTACTGGCTAATAATGTTGGTGTAGCGGGGCATGTGACTATTGGCGACCATACAATCATCGGTGGTAACTCAGGCATACATCAGTTTTGTACAGTAGATGATTATAGCTTGATTGGCGGAGCAAGCCTTATTTTAAAAGATGTGGCTGCATTTACGATGGTATCTGGCAATCCAGCAAAGGCTCATGGACTTAATATCGAAGGTATGCGCCGTAAAGGTTGGTCAAAAGAAACCATTAATGTATTACGTCAAGCGTATCGTACGATTTTCAGATCAGGTTTGACCACTGCACAAGCGTTGGAAGTCTTACATAGTGAGCTATTGGCTAAAGAGCCAAAAATTCAGCTACTTATTGATTCATTACAAAATAGTAGCCGCGGTGTTGTACGCTAAAGAAAGCATAACACGATTAAAGCATAACTCGATTAATGATGAGT
Source organism: Psychrobacter sp. NPDC078409 (assembly GCF_050268505.1). Taxonomy (NCBI): domain Bacteria; kingdom Pseudomonadati; phylum Pseudomonadota; class Gammaproteobacteria; order Moraxellales; family Moraxellaceae; genus Psychrobacter; species Psychrobacter sp. NPDC078409. The sequence goes on along the minus strand of NZ_JBNNGW010000002.1, from coordinate 562,804 downwards.
TTGATACTTTTAATAAGCTAAATTCTTATGGAATGAAGGCGAATTACGTAGAAGCCATAACTATTTGTTATGGCTTTTTATATTTATGAGCACTTGACTTTTTTGGTCGCTTAGCAGAAACTGAGCGTTTACGATATTGTAATCAATTCTTTCTTAATGTTGCTGGGCGTTTCACATCGAAGCGTTTACTAAATAGTCCAATGGTAAGGCTGACTATTTATGTTGATCAAGGAAGATTATCAGTAACGTTAATTGAAGCACGAGGACGGAAAAAATGGCTATCAATAAACAAGAACATGCCCAATGGAGCTCAAGCTTTGGCTTCGTATTGGCAGCAGTAGGCTCAGCAGTTGGTTTAGGAAACATATGGAAATTTCCATACATGGTTGGTGAAAGCGGTGGTTCAGCTTTCGTTATTGCTTATTTGTTCTGTATCGCGCTGGTCGGTTTTCCGATATTAGTTGCTGAATGGTTAATTGGTCGACGTGGTCAAAAAAACCCAGTCAATACCTTTTCAGACGTAGCAGCGACTGAAGGTAAGTCACGTAGCTGGGGCATCGTTGGTGCTACTGGTATCTTAGGTGGCTTCTTAATTTTATCGTTCTATAGTGTGATCGGTGGTTGGGCGCTTAACTATATTACTAAAGTTGCAACAGGTAGCTTTGCTGGTCAAGACAGTGATTCTGTTGCTGCAACCTTTGATGCTATGCTTGCATCCGCTGGTACATTGACGATTTGGCACACGGTATTCATGATTTTAACCGCTGTCATCGTTGGTATTGGTGTGACAAGCGGTATCGAAAAAACAGCTAAGATTTTGATGCCATTATTGGGTGTAATTCTGTTCGTTATCGTCGGTTATAACGTGATGAACGGTGGATTCGGTGAAGCAGTTGCTTACCTATTTACGCCAGATCTTAGTAAACTAACGGCTGATGTTATGCTTGCAGCATTAGGTCATGCATTCTTCACCTTATCAATTGGTATGGGCATCATGGTCGCTTATGGTTCATATTTGGGCCGTGAAGTGAACTTGCTAAAGACAGCACGTACCGTTGTTATTTTAGATACGGTTATTGCGTTGGCTGCTGGTCTTGCCATCTTCCCAATCATCTTTAGCAACGGTCTAGATCCTGCATCAGGTCCTGGTCTTATCTTTGTAAGCTTGCCAATTGCTTTCGGTAGCATGGGTGCAGGTACTATCATTGGTGCATTGTTCTTCTTACTTATTACCTTTGCCGCTATTACCTCATCTATCTCGTTACTTGAGCCAACCGTTGAGTTGTTAGAAGAGCGTACGTCGATGAGTCGTACTGTATCGACTATCGTGGCAAGTACAGTAATCTGGTTGTTAGGTATTGCAGCATTGCTATCGTTCAACCTATGGTCTGACTTTACTATCATGGGTAATGGTATCTTTGATGCATTAGATAAGCTTACTAGTAAGTTCCTATTGCCTCTAACAGGTCTGGCAGCAATTGTATTTGTTGGTTGGAAAATGGATCAACGTAACATTCAGCAAGAGCTTGGTTTATCTAATGGTACATGGCAGCTGTGGCAAATCGTTGCAAAATTCATCGCGCCAATCGCTGTTATTGTAGTATTTGTGACGTCATTGATGGGATAGTAGTCAGAGTTGACACTATTTGAATCATTAGGTGATAATCATTAAATGATAAAAGCAGCACAAAAAAAGGGCTTAAGATTATTCTTAAGCCCTTTTTTATTTCAACAGATTTAGATAACAAGTAGTAAATATTAAACAGGATTAACGCAAGTTTAACTCAGGAACCGTTTGACCGCGTTTGGCATAAAACTCGCTGACAAACTCATCAAATTTATCTTGCTCGATAGCATCTCTAATACCCTGCATCAAACGTTGGTAATAGCGTAAATTATGAATGGTCGCTAACTGAGCACCTAGCATCTCTTTACACTTATTAAGATGGTACAGATAAGCGCGGCTAAAGTTTTGGCAAGTATAGCAGTCGCACTCAGGATCTAGTGGGCCTTCATCATTGCGATATTGGCTATTACGGATACGTACCACGCCAGCATTGTCTGCATCGCCCGTCACAAAGTAATGGCCATTACGCGCGTTACGCGTTGGCATCACACAGTCGAACATATCCACACCGCGGCGTACGCCTTCAACTAAATCCTCAGGCTTACCAACACCCATAAGATAGCGTGGCTTATCTGCTGGCATATCGTCAGGCAGGTAGTCTAGGACATCTATCATCTCTTCTTTAGGCTCGCCAACTGAAAGACCACCAATAGCATAACCATCAAAACCAATCTCTAATAGGCCTTCAAGTGATTGCTGACGCAAATCAGGATACATACTGCCTTGCACGATACCGAACAATGCGTTAGTGCTGCCCAGTCTGTTGTGCTCATCGATACAGCGCTGTCCCCAACGTAATGATAGCTCTAACGACTTTTTCGCTTCGTCATGAGTGGCTGGATAAGGCGTACATTCATCGAACTGCATGACGATGTCCGAGTTCAAGCTGTACTGAATCTGCATAGATTTTTCTGGAGACAGAAACACCTTTGCGCCATCGATAGGAGATTTAAAATTTACGCCTTCTTCGGTAATTTTACGCATTGCGCCGAGGCTGAATACTTGGAAGCCGCCTGAATCGGTCAAGATAGGCTTGTCCCAATGCATAAACTTATGTAAGCCACCAAATTTATCAATGACTTCAGTACCCGGACGTAACCAGAGATGGAAGGTATTGCCCAAAATAATATCAGCACCAATGGCTTCGATATCACGTGGAAGCATGCCTTTGACCGTACCATAAGTACCAACAGGCATAAAAGCAGGCGTTTGCACGTCGCCATGATTGAGATGAACCGTACCACGGCGTGCACGCGTTGCACCGCTGGCCGTTTTATGTAAGACAAATTGCATATGATAACCGCTATTTAAGCTATGAAAATGGCGCTAATTATAACATTGTTAGCGGTTTTTTGGACATATAGTCAGAGAATCACTGAACTGCTACAGCGTTACTCTCCCTAAATGTACTACTTGTACAGTTTTCAGTTGGCGGCCTTGTACTCTTTTTAGCGTTCTCTAGCTATAGTTATTAGGTGTCATCGATATACGCACAATATACACTTTGGTCAATATTGCTTTACTATAACCAAAAAACACAGATAGCACGCCAAAAGACACAGACAGTGCTAAAGGTCTGTTGATACAGTAGAAGTTATACAGGTGAGGTAATAATCATTGCCACATCATGCTTTTAGATGCTGGAGATATGACATGAAAAAGACAGCTTATTTATTATTGAGTGGTTCATTATTGATATCAGGAGGGGCTATGGCTACCGAAGAGCCGAAATACACAGTATTGACCCAAGTAGATGACTTTGAGCTGCGTCGTTATGATGAGCAGCTAGTGGCGCAAACGTGGGTGAGTGGTGACCAAGACTCAGCAAGTCGTGAAGGGTTTAAGATTTTAGCGGACTATATTTTTGGTAATAACACAGCCCCAAGTGGAGACAGTAGTAAAATTAGTATGACGGCACCTGTCACGATGCAAGCTGATAACAAAAAAAGTGATAATGAGTCACAAAAAATTGCCATGACAGCACCAGTCAGTATGCAACAAGACGATGGTAAGTGGCGCGTGCAATTTACGATGCCTAGTAAATATACGATGCAAACACTGCCAAAGCCAAACAATCCAAACGTTGAGATTATAGAAGTGCCTGCACAAACTTACGGTGTGATTAAGTTCTCTTGGCTCGCAGGAGAAGATAAAGTAGCGGAAAAAACTGAAGCGCTGCAAACATGGATGCAAGACCAGAATTTGACGCCTACAGGCGAGCCTGAATTGGCTCGTTATAACCCGCCTTGGACGCTACCATTCTTACGTCGCAATGAGGTGATGATTGCGTATCAACCTAAATAGTAAACAGCCCATAAAAAAAGACAGCAATCGCTGTCTTTTTTGTGCTTCATTTAAGGTATCTGAGTTAGACGTTTTGCTCACGGATGATATTAAGCATGCGACGTAATGGTTCTGCTGCGCCCCATAACAACTGATCACCAACAGTAAATGCGCCTAGATACTCAGGGCCCATATTCAACTTACGCAAGCGACCTAGAGCAACAGTTAAGGTGCCAGTCACTGCTACTGGCGTTAGGCGATTCATAGTAGCTTCTTTATCATCTTCGACCAAGTCCAACCACTCGTTGCCACTGTTTTTGAGTGCAGCTTCGATTTCTTCTAGCGGAATGTCTTTTTTCAGTTTGATCGTTAGACCTTGCGCATGACAACGCATGGCACCGACGCGTACACACATACCGTCAATAGGAATCGTACTGGCTTCATCATTACCCAAGATCTTATTGGTCTCGACGCCGCCTTTCCATTCCTCTTTTGACTGTTTGTTTTCTAGCTGAGCATCGATATAAGGAATCAAGCTACCTGCCAGTGGTACACCGAAGTATTGTGTAGGGAAGTCTGCTGAGCGCTGAGTCTGAGCGATTTTTTTATCAATCTCAAGAATAGCACTAGCAGGGTCAGCCAATTCGTCTTGGACGGCATCACGCAATACACCCATACCGTTGATGAGCTCGCGCATGTTGTTTGCGCCAGAGCCACTAGCAGCTTGATATGTCATCGCGCTGACCCATTCGACCCAACCTTTATTAAACAGCTCACCGATAGCCATCAGCATCAATGATACGGTACAGTTGCCACCGATAAAGTCTTTTTTGCCGTTGGCTAGGGCACTATCAATAACGTTACGGTTGACTGGATCAAGAATGATGATGCTGTCATCTTTCATTCGCAGCGTACTTGCCGCATCAACCCAATAGCCGTTCCAACCACTATCACGCAATGGTTGATGGACTTTTGACGTATAGTCACCACCTTGGCAAGTAATAACGACATCACAAGCAGCAAGTGCGTCAATATCATGAGCGTCTTTTAGTTGGCCGGTTTCAATACCATCGAATTTTGGTGCATCACCACCAGCATTACTGGTAGAAAAAAACACGGGTGTAATACCGTTGAAGTCATTTTCTTCCTGCATACGTTGTATCAATACTGACCCTACCATACCGCGCCAGCCTACCAAACCTACTGTTAAATCACTCATGAAGTTCAATCCTATTTACAATTATTTGTTGCATCGTCAACCGATAACAATGCCGTGAATGGCGCGAAAAAGCAAGGCGTTTTGGCTATTATTTGGTCGTTTTCCATACACTATTAACTATGTCGGCCATAACTTTAAGTTATTACTATTGAAGAGATACTTGGCGACCTTGCGACCTCAAAAATATGGTGTTTAATAAAGCACTCATTACATTGCGTAATCTAATATTGTAACGTTTTATGATAGTTGTCACATAATTGAGACTCACCAGTAGGCGAGAATCTTCTGAAATGCTAAAGTAAGTCTCAAACACAGTTACTCGACGTTAGTTATTTAATGTCAGGTGAGTTACAACCACGATATTTCTTATCAAACAAAAGCTTAACCAATATACATCATCGGCTCTATTAATATTTCAATCAACGGTTAGTACCTATTTATGGATCTCTCACTATTATATTACGCCTTACAAGGTCTAGCAGGATTCATCGCCTTTGTCACAATCTGGGGCTGGCTGCCGCTAGATAACTGGTGGGTGCGTGGTGTTGAGTTTCCACGCATCCAAATAATGGTGCTTGGTATTATCGCTTGGGTCGGCATGATAGTGTTTTTCTCAGAGTGGGAATTAGGGCAATGGATATTATTTGTTGTGTTGAGCGGTACGTTAGCATTTCAGCTGAGAATGGTACTGCCGTATACTAAGCTATGGAAAAAAGAAGTTCAAAAGGCAAAAGATAAGCCAGAAGGGCAAGCGCATCAAATAAAAATCATGGTATCAAACGTATTGACGCCCAATGACGAAACAAAAAAACTGGTCGATTTGGTTAAGCAAAAGCAGCCGGATATCTTAATTACATTAGAGAGTGACAAGAAATGGGAGCAAGCCTTACAGCAAGTCGAGTCTGACTATCCCTATACCGTGAAAGTGCCACTAGATAATCTATATGGCATGCACTTGTATTCTAAGCTTGAGCTGATTGATCCTGAAGTTAAGTACTTGATGATTGATGATATACCGTCTATACATACTCAATTGCGTTTGCAAGGAGGCCGCGTCATTTGGTTATATTGCTTGCATCCCATGCCGCCTAGCCCAACTGAAGCTGATAAATCCACCACGCGTGATGCTGAGCTGCTCATGGTAGGTAAACACATAAAAGAAAACGACCAAACGGCAATACTGGCAGGTGATCTCAATGATGTCGCATGGTCAAAAACCACGCGTCGCTTTCAGCGTATCTCTGGCCTACTAGATCCTCGTATTGGTCGACATTTTATTAATACCTTCCATGTTAAATACCCATTTCTGCGTTGGGCTCTAGACCATATCTTTCATAGTGCCTGTTTTACAGTAGTTGATATTCAGCGTATGCCATCCGTAGGATCTGATCACTTTCCTGTGATGACTACCTTACAATATGAGCCAGAAGAGGCAAGCAAGCAAGAAGGCAATGCGCCTACTGCACAAGCAGAAGATATCCAAGAAACTGACAACAAAATCGAAGAAGGCAAGAAAGAAGGCGAAAAAGTGTCAGAAGAGCACAGACAAGAGCAGCGCAGTTTTGGTTAATAAAAGAGGCCGTTTATTAACGGTAATGCATAAAAGTGATGTAAGCATATGCTTACGCAAAATAGAGTCTTTAGCTTCTATCGGCACCAAATCCATTGGCCTATAATACATCCATCAACACAAGGATACGCATGGATGTAGTGTTGAGACAGTATCAATAAAAGCACAGGTCAGCCCGCTGTCTTATATAATACTGTTAAATGACTTAGGATGAGTCAGCACGGAAGAGAGATAATAACAATAACACGAAGTATTGAAACCCTGAACCAATCGCCCTAGGTTCGGGGTTTTTCTTTGTGTATAGATTTTGATTTATCAAGATTTAAACTATTTAACTTTGATATTTTTTTAAAGCATCCAGTTAAATATCTAACTGCGCGAAATAAAGAAGGGTATATGCAATGGCATATACCCTTCTTTATTTAAATCGATTCAGTACTTTCGCTAACTTAATACTATTAGCTTATTGCAACATACTAGCCAAGTATCTGAATATAAGCGCCAGCACGTAGCTCTTGTAACCAGTCTTCTTGAGCTTGTGGTGCTAGGCGTTGATACAACGCTTGACGTGCCATATTGCGACGATATTGCTCGCTAATATCTTGATCGCGCTTACCGTCGACTTTTAGGATATGCCAACCAAACTGTGTCTTGAATGGCGCAGAGTAGTCGCCAACAGCCGTATTTTTCATTGTGGCTTCAAATGGACCAACCATATCTTCTTCGCTAACCCAATCAAGGTCGCCGCCACGTCCCGCAGAACCTGGATCATCTGAATACGTTGAAGCTAAACTAGCAAAATCAGCGCCGCTACGAAGCTGCTCGTATAGATCATTGATTTTTTGTTCAGCAAGCGCGTCAGTCTGTAGATCATCGACTTTGACTAAGATATGGCGAGTATGCCACTGTGGTATCAGCATTGTATTGCTGGCTTTTTTATCAGCAAGCTTGATGATATCAATCCCTTCAGGAGTCAATAATGGCTCGCTTACAGTACCAACGTCTAGCTTGGTAATTTTGCTAGACAGCTCTGTCGGTAAAGAAGCGGCCTTGTGAAAGCCCATATCTCCACCTTGTAATGGAATCGGATAGCTTCCTTGGCTAGCAGTAACAGCTTCAGCGACGTTGACATTTGGCTCAAGCAAACGCGTGCGTAATGCTTGCGCGACTTTTAATGCTTCTTCACGTTGAGCGGCCGATAGGCGACTATAGTCATCTATATAAGGCACACGTACGTGAATGGTTTGATATTCGCTTTGGTTCAGACGTTTGGCTTCAGGTGAGGCCAAAAATGCATCAATGTCCTGCTCGCTAATACGTACTCGGCGAGTAATTTGACGCTGCTGTAGCGCTTGGATAGAAGCCTCTTCGATCAGTTTGGCACGTAGATTGGCATAACTACCAGGTTGCGCTGCATCTAGACGTTGCTGCAATGCTGCGATGCTATTAAGGCCTTCAGCTTGAGCGATTTGACCAAGACGTTGATTGATTTCTGCTTCATCGGCAGACAGTCCCGCGCGTTTGACCATAGACAGTTGTAGTTCACGCAAAATAAGTGCGTTTAACACTTCAGACTGTAGTTGTGCTGAGTTTGCGATAGGCTCTCCAGCAGCTTTTGCACGTGCTTGAGTTTGCTCGATAGCATCAACCAGTTCGCTTTTTAAGATAGCATTTTCATTAACTAGGGCAATAATACCGTCTGTGCTATTGGCTGGCGTCAAGCGATCAACTGAGCTTTGCGCAACAGAAGTAGAAGCTTGAGCCGCTGCAGGTTTGACAGTAGCAGCGTTGGCACTTAACGTAAGCGTAAGGCCTGCCATAGATAGCAATACTGCTCTGCTAGTCTGACGTAAAGAAAAAAATCTCATGATGCTCCTCATAAATGTCATTGCATCGGATGGTAGTCGGTCAACTCTATCCAATACTCTTAATAATAAAATATTCGACAGCGTTTCCCATAATAGGGGTTTAAATAGTGTCTTATAAATATTTACGTAAATAACTCTAATCTAGCAAAAAACTGGTTAGTCTTTCCATGCCGTCTGTACAGGTTCAAAGCCTAAAATCTTATCAGCAAGCAATCGTGTCAAGCGGCTACTACCGCTGCCAAGACCATTTAATCTAACTTCTGCCATAATAGCTTGTGTTGGCTCGTCTTTTACGTTTAGGTCATTGTAATAGCGGCGACCATAGACAGCAAAGCCGAAACAGCAATCTTCGTAATCAACACCGATGAGTGAATCAAGCATCTTGTTACGATTATAATCGTACTGACCCTGAGCCAATATGCGCCAGCTGTTATTGATAGGGAAAACAGCGGAAGCGGTAAACGCCGATAGTGGCAACTGATCGGTATTGTCATCACGCTGGCGTTTGACATAACCTACGTTAAATAAGCTATTGTCTGATGGCTGATAACGCAGCTCAGTCGTAATGTAGTTCAAATCATAGTTACTGGTTAGGGCACCGCTAACATCAACCCAAAAATTATTATAAGGCTGAGTGCTGGTATCCCATACCATACCTGAAGAAGACGAGGTAAATACTGGCTGATCGTCATCAAGTGTTACACGTCCATCATCTAGATAGAACTGTTCTGCAATGCTACCATCAAAACGTGTCACACCCGTTGCATCGATGTAACGATAATTGACACCAGGCGTAATAGAATGCAAATCCTGCAAACGATCATGACCTAAGAACCAACTGTCCGAAAACAGCTGCTCATAGTTAATAGAGGCAATACGCGTATTAAAGTTAGGAATATCGTTTTGGTTCTTATACGGTGAATACGTATATTTTACGCGTGGACTAAGTAAACGATAGCCGCCCATCGTATCGTCAAACGCACCAAATGGTGAGCCCGCTTGATAGAAGTGTAGACCTGCATCGATACTGGCTTGCGGAACAAACACCGATTGACTGCCATCTTCTTCACTAAGCTGATTATCTTCTAAGCTATCTTCATCATATGAAGTATATAGATGCTGCAAGCTAAGCTTAGGTTTGATATAACCCCAAGAGGTTTCCATCGGATAGGCAGCGCTCAGTTTATTGTAAATACGTGCACCACTTTTTTCGTTTTCAGAGCCATCATCGATAGATTTTTTGAAGTATGCAGAATCATGAATACCAGTGATATCGAAGCGCTCAGCCCAAGGCAGGCGATAATTTAATTTGAGCTGTGGCAAGCGTGAGTACGGCTTGTCTTTGTCTTCTAACGCTTCACCACTATCAGTGAATGCATCTAAAGTCTGGAAGGTTTCTACTTTTAGTTCACCATCGACATAATCATTGTAATAATTGACGCGGGCACGACGTGGCAAGTTTATGGTGCTGTCCGATAATCCCAACGTATCAAAATCATTAAGGTAATCGGCATCTGATACATAGTTGTATTCGGCGTCAGCGCTTAATCGTGGAATGCTTTTCGACGACCAAGTGTGGTCATAAAACAAGCTGCTACGATCTTCGTCGTCATACTCTTTATCGTTTGGTAAGTATGAACCGTTTAAAATACCTTCCCCATAATTCTCGGTCAGATAACGGAACTCACCTGATAGCATAGGGTTACGGTCAGTATAAATATGCGTGTTAAGAGTAGCATCATAGTTAGGCGCTAAGTTGAAATAATACGGGATATCAACTTCAAGACCGCTTTCACTACTGACACTGGCACTTGGTAATAAAAATCCACTACTACGGCGACTGTCTATCGGGAAGTTAAAGTAGGGTAGATAAAATACGGGTATGTCAGCCACACGGAAAGTGGTGTTATAAGCTTCGCCGCGCCCTGTATCGGTATTTAGATCAATACTTTTGGCTTCAAATTGCCATTTGCGGTTGGTAGGTGGACAGGTACTAAACATAACCTGATCCAGCTCATATTCACTCTCGTTAGGTTTGTTTAAGCGTTTGGCATAGCCGTGCGCTTGTAGTCCAACACTGGCAAAAGCCACATCATTGGCTGTTGATTGACCAGTCTCAGTATTGTAATTCAAGCTATCCGCGACGCCAATTAGGCCGCCTTGTGCCGCTCTATCGTTAAAGCTAGCTTGGCCGTTATTTGTAGCGGCATTGTTTGTAGAGACGTTGCTTGTACGCTGCCCAGTCGCATTATCTGTAAACATGACTTTGCCTTGAGCAGCTGCAACGCCATTGCTCAGGTCAATCATGACTTTTTCTGCTTCGATATGCTGAGTACCTTGGTCAATTTTTACATTGCCAGATAGCTCAGCGTAATTCACGTTATTGTAATAACCGTAATCTGACTCGGTAAATAAAGGAGCTTGATTGTTCGGAATGCTAGCCACATTTGGTGCTGGTTGTCCGTTTGCCGTACCAGCTTCGTTTACAGCGCGTTGATAGTTGGGGTTACTCTGCGGATATACCCATTGACCTTCACAGCGCTGGGCACTGTCCACGGCCTTCGGCAGTAGACGTAAATCTCTACCGACCTTTGGAATCGTCTGTGCAGCAGGCATCGCATTATTATGAGCATTGTTCGCTTCAGTATTGATAGCCTCATTGTTTAATGTTGAAGCATCGGTATCTGGAGTTAGCTCATAAAACTCTGCTAAGCGCATTAAGCTGGCTTGAATACTCTCATCATTAAGATCTAGTTTGCCATTGTCCGTTGTTATCGCTTTAGGGACAAAGGCATTGCTATCTAGTGTATTACTGCTTGGTTGGTTGCTAGTTTCTGAATTTAGATTAGCAGCCTCATTAATCTCTGTAATATCTAGGTCATTGTTCTCAGAGAATCTGCTATCTAACGCAGTATCATTCGATAAAGTAACGTTATTCGTATTAGCAGAATTAGTATTCTCTTGATAGCTGTCATTTAGAATATCTGCTTCTTGATAGCCATCATTACTTTGAGTACGACTAATACTATTGGCGTCAGTCGCTACACTATTAGACGCATAGCTGCCTGTACTGTCCGTAGTGAGTGGTTCAGTTTTTTGCGTATTGGCATCACCAATGGCAGCACTGACAGTTAGGCTAGATAAGCCTAAGGCACCAAATAAGATCAAGCGGATGCTTTGGTAAAGCGGAGAATATAACAAGGGCACACCTATGATTGCAGAGCTTATTGGATTGCATGACTGAATTTAGTAGCGGTTTCACCGAACGACATAAAGCAGTGAACGAGCAACTAAAATATGACTAATGTATTCTCAAAAATTTGAATGTTTTACATATAATGACGACTAATCATAGTCAAAAAAAACCAAATCAGCTACACTATTTACCAAAATTTATAATATAGCCATGCTGATTTTTAAGTAGCGATAGCGATTCTATCCGACATCAAATATTGAATGATATAGCAATACGTCTGTGGCAGCTTGTATAGCACCGCCGCATATTGCTATTTTAGCAAGTATTTGTCCGACTTATCACTACTTTAATTATTTATGACTTATATTTAACCAGCGATGTCCAATATGACTGACAAAACGACTTTAGAGACTGATATGATCGATGAAAATAACAACCGTCAACAGCAATTAGAACAATGGTTACAGCAAGTCTTTTTAGATCAAACATTTAGTCTAGACAGCTTACCTGGCGACGCTAGTGCCCGCCGATATCATCGTATCGAACTATCAGAGACAGACGATAGCGCCAACAAGCATTATATCGTCATGGACTCCGCTGACGAGCAAGATGCGATGCTGCAGTTTATCAATGTCGCTAAGCTGATGGCACCTGCTGTCAACGTGCCGACTCTGACTGCACAAAATGTAGAAAAAGGATTTTTGGTATTACAAGATTTTGGCACAGTAGAATTTGCCCATTTGCTTGTCGATGCCACCTCAGACCAAATCAATGACTACTATCAGCTAGCAATGCAGACATTAGTGGCGCTACAAACGGTACCAGTAGAAACGGCAAGGTCGCAACATCAGCTGCCAGATTATGACACAGCACTATTAGACCGTGAGATGGATTTATTTAGTGAATGGTTTATGCCTTATATTGGTATAGCGCTAAATGAGCAAGTCTGGGGAAATCTAAAAATAGCATTAATGAATGAGATTTTGCGACAGCCACAAGTGGTGGTACATCGTGATTATCACAGCCGCAACCTTATGCAAGACCAAGCAGATCAATCAAAGCTGGGCGTGATTGATTTTCAAGATGCCGTCATTGGCTCGTATGCTTATGATTTAGTGTCGTTAGTCCGCGATGCTTATGTTGAGTGGTCAGAGAACCAGATAGCTGCATGGATTGAGGACTTTTGGCAGCTACAAAAACAAAAATCACTAACCACTGCTGATAGTGCGGTGCAGTTTGAAAACGATGTGAATGTTATAGGCGTACAACGTCATCTAAAGGTATTAGGGATCTTTATTCGTTTGTCTGAGCGTGATGGCAAAGACCGCTATTTGGCGGATATTCCTAAAGTCATGCGTGATTTGATTATTGAATTAAACTGGCTTGCCAAACATGGCAGCGATGAACTCAAACAATCAGTTATATCGTTTAATCAATGGTTACAAGAGGCAGTGCTACCTGCTTATAAAGAGAAGTTTGCTTCAGCGTAGATGACGCTCAGCTAAATTAATTTAAATAATAAAGATAGGAGCGCAGATGTCTACCTCTACGATTACACAAGCCATGATTTTGGCAGCGGGCAAGGGAACACGCCTACGTCCATTAACACTTGAGACACCTAAGCCTTTGGTTGAAGTCGCGGGTCAGCCGCTTATTGTATGGCATATTAAAGCACTACAAGCAGCAGGCATTACCGATATCACGGTCAATGCATCATGGTTGGCAGATAAGCTAATGGACAGCTTAGGCGACGGTTCACAGTATGGTGTAAAGCTGCATTGGTCAGTAGAAGACGATGAACCACTTGAGACCGCAGGCGGCGTTTTTCAGGCATTGCAATCAGGTAAACTAAAAGATGAGCCGTTTATTCTGGTCAATTCTGACGTCTGGACTACCTATGATTTCTCTCGATTAACAGACTATACATTGGGAGCGGATCAGCGCGCGCATTTGTTATTGATTGATAATCCAGAGCACAATAATGGCGGCGATTTCGCGATTAATAATGGTCTTGCTAGTGAACAACCGGTTGGCGATGCAGATAAGTATACCTTTGCAGGTATTAGCGTAATGTCACCAAAATTGGTAGAAGGGTTAGTATCAGGACAGCCTGCGGCATTAGCACCACTACTAAAGCAAGCAATGATAAAGTTTCAGATTACTGCTGAAGTGACGACAGATAATTGGATAGACGTGGGGACCCCAGAGCGTCTAACACAGGTTAATGAGTTTATCGAACAGAATGATATCAAGCATGCAGGTAGGCCAAGCTGATAAATTTAAGATAAATAAAAAGCAGCGTTGATTATTCAACGCTGCTTTTTTTATGCATATAGAGTTATTTTTTACGACATTCTTAAAAGAGGTATTTGCAAGACAAAAATGCAAATTTAGCATCTAGCAAGCTATTTATTAGCTAACTAACCAACTACTCAATCGTATGATTAGGCAGTTACGCTAAACACCCATGGCCAGTTTAATTAGCTGAGCAATGGTAAACACCACTAAGAACCCTGCCAAATATAGACCCACGAACCATGCCCATTGCGATTGTTTTTTACTGAACTTTTTCATAGAGATCTCCTGATTAGCGTATGAAGTCTGACTACCATCTATAAACGATGATAGCCATCCTTTTTAGCTGATCCGTTGTCCGTCGCGATTAGCGACTAGTACATTGGATTGTGATCAGACTTACCTTTAAAGGTATAGTAAGCAAATGCTGTATAGCTCAAGATAATCGGTAACATGATACAGGCGCCAATCAGCATAAATGATAACGAGGTATCGGCAGCAGCAGCTTCATAAATCGTCATTTGATACGGTACGATATAAGGGAATAGGGCGAAACAAACCCCAATATAACCCATTAAAAATAAGGCAACCGTTAGTAAAAATGGACGATACTCACGCTCTGTTTTTAAGTCTTTACGCATGATAAAGAATAAAAGCATGACAATGATAGGCATAGGAGCGAGGTATAATAAATCTGGGAAACTAAACCATCCTTCTAATGCATCGATGTCTGAGAAGTACATAAACGCTGTGACCACAACCATCGCTACTAGCAACGCAGTAAGCATCCATCTAGAAACTTGGCGCGCCCATACTTGTAATGTGTGCTCTGTTTTTATGATAAGCCACGTCGAGCCAAGTAAGGCATAACCAATAATCATGGCAAATCCGCACACAATCGAGAAGGGTGTGAGCCAATCAAATGGGCCACCAGTATATAGGCGGTTACTGGCTTCTAACCCTTGCACTAACGCCCCAAGCATAATGCCTTGAGAGAAAGTGGCAACGACTGAACCGACAAAGAAAAAGGTATCCCATACATGCCGGCGCGAAGAGGATTTAAAGCGAAACTCAAACGCCACACCGCGCATGATAAGACCGAACAACATGGCAGTCACGGGTAAATAAAGACCTGTCATAATGATGCCATAAGCAACAGGGAATGCTGCGAATAGACCACCACCGCCTAGTACTAGCCACGTCTCATTACCGTCCCAAAATGGCGCGATAGAGTTCATCATGCGGCTACGGTTTTTATCTGAGCCTGCAAATGGGAACAAAATACCGCAGCCCAAATCAAAGCCATCAAGCAGTACATAGACAAAGACAGACAAAGCAATCAAACCGCCCCAAATGAGAGGTAAATCTAATACATCACCGAAGTTAAACATTAGCGTAATCCTCCATCATCGACGTCGTTTGCAGGCTCATCTAAGCCTTCTTCAGTACCTTTGGCAGGATTACTATCACCACTTAACGCGCGGCCTTGACTCTCGGTCACTGAGTGCTCGTAGAAGTTGTCTTCTGCAGGATCTGTATAAGGTTTCGGCCCTTGAGCAATCAAGCGCAAGATATAAAAACTGCCTGCACCAAAGACAAATATGTACAGCACGATAAAGCCAATCAATGTGGTCGCTACTTGCTGTGCTGCAAGCGGAGACATACTTTCAGCAGTGCGAATCACCCCATAAACTGTCCAAGGCTGACGTCCTGTCTCGGTTACGAACCAACCTGATAGCAATGCGATAAAACCAAGCGGAGTCATCATCATCCAAGCACGGTGAAACCAGACACTGTCAGTATCGAACTGCTGTTTCTTGAAGTATTTGTATAGACTGAATAGGCCGACCAGTACCATAAGCATGCCAATACCTACCATGATACGAAATGCCCAAAACACAATAATGACAGGTGGTTGATCTTCAGGTGCCCAGTTTTTAAGCCCTTTAACTTCACCATCTAACGAGTGGGTTAGGATTAAACCAGTCACATAAGGAATTTTTACTTCGTACTTATTGGTCTGATTTTCTTGGTCAGGAATTGCAAAGAGACGTAGTGCGGCACCGCGCTCATCTTCCCAAAGTCCTTCCATCGCAGCAACTTTAGCAGGTTGATGCTCAAGCGTATTTAGACCATGTTCATCACCAATCAATACCTGCGCCGGCGCAACAAAGATGGCCATAATCATTGCCATACCTAGCATTACACGACCATGCGCGCGGTGCTCGACATGCTTTTTAGATTGAATATAGTAAGCACCGATACCACCGATGACAAAAGCAGTCGTCAGAAATGCTGCGGTCATCATATGAGCGTAGCGGTAAGGGAATGAAGGGTTGAAGATAATTTCAAGCCAGTCGGTAGGATAGAGCAGGCCATCTGCACCCATCATAAAACCTTGAGGGGTCTGCATAAAGCTGTTGGCGGCCAATATCCAAAAACCTGAAATCAAGGTACCGATAGCAACGATGGCGGTTGAGGCAAAATGCATGCGTTTGCTCACGCGGCCCCAACCAAATAGCATAATACCTAAGAAGGACGCTTCTAAGAAGAACGCTGTCAGTACCTCATAGGCGAGTAATGGGCCTAAAACGTTACCGGCTTTATCAGAGAATACAGCCCAGTTAGTACCGAACTGGTAGGACATTACCACGCCTGATACCACGCCTAAACCAAAGACGACAGCAAATATTTTGACCCAATGCTTGTAGACTTCAGCATAGATAGGTTCACCAGTTCTTAACCAGCGGAATTCAAGCACCGCAAGCCAGCTGGCTAGACCGATAGAAAAGGCGGGAAAGACGATATGGAACGAGATAACAAAAGCGAATTGGATACGCGCAAGCATCAGCGCATCGAGCTGGTCAATCATAAATGTAGCGAACATAAACGGTTACTCTCATCTGTTAGCTGAATAGCGCTGACTTCCATACAACGCTCAAGTAACTGTCCGTAACTATCCATCGATCAAAGTGGCAAGCATTACGGGCAATAGCTCAGTGACGTGGACTTAGCTCCATTAGACATAAATTGTGGCTAAGTTTGCGACTCACTGTTTAGCTGAATTGAATAATTTATGTCCTTATAAATTTACATATTACTGTCATGTGCTATAGATATATTATGCGCTCACCTAGATATACACGCAAGCAACCCAGTCTGTCTGTTGCAGACCTCAGAGTCACCAAAATAACATAATTCAAACATTGAAAAATAAAATTAATATTATTAAAAACAAAGCAGTATGCGTGAACATACTGCATATCTGAAAGCTATGACTGATGTTTAAAGGTTACGATTTATATGTCAAAAACCTCGTGAAATAACAAAAATCTACATCATTCTTGTAGCTGCTTATGCAAAATTCTTCGCAACGTCAAAATGGTCTGCGGATTGGTCTGAATACTATGACCGCCATTGATAATAGTTTCAGACGCGGCACCATTGAGATGGGCACTGTTGTAAGGAACAATACCATCTGACAAACGCTCGGTCAGTGCCTGACTGATATCATCATTGACTGTCACAGCAGCAACAAGCGGCTCGGGTGGTAGCTGTGATGTCTCAGTATTATTACTCACATCAACGCTCGCCGTTTCATTTCCAGAGTTGTCTTCTACCGCTTGAGACAAATCAATCTTGGCACCATTTGGTTGTGTTTGTGCCAGTCCTTTAGTGATATCGGCATCGTTATTGGCAATGATTGAATGGTAAGTGATACGCTCATTCATAGTGATGTCTTTGGTTAACTCTATAAAAGAAGACTTGTCACTTAACTGGCTAGCACCGTTCTGCAAATATAACGCGCCCAGTGGGTTTTGCGCCAAGTCGCCTTGTGTGGCAATGGTTGCTAAGTTATCCGTGAATGTCTTGACCAAACCTACAGGTAAGTAAACGATGCGGCGTAGCGCACGGGTGAACCAGCGATCTGCATAATCGGTACCACGGAAAGGTGCAGATAGAAAAACAGCGGTGTCTACTTGCGGCAATGCCTGTAGCTCAAATCGTTCTTTTAACTCATCTTCGCCAAAAGAAGTCTTGAGCGCGTTACGGATTTGCTGCTTTTCATTGCTAGAGAGGATATCTTTGTCATTAAGCTTATCTAAATCATCGACTAAGTTTTCATCAGATAGCATCATACGAGCGATAATGGCACCCATACTATGACTGATAATCACACTGTTTTGACTGGCACGATTTTGTCCATTGGGATCAGTCTGCTGGTAGGTGCTGTTGATTAACTGCTGGATCTGGTAGCGATTTTCTAAAATAGGCAGATTGGTTGGATAGAATATTTGCCAAACTTGGTAATTATCACGCAGCTTGTCATCATTAAGAATATCGTTGGTCAGATTGACCCATGTGGCCGGACTAGAAGCTAGCCCGTGCAACATAATCAACACGCGTTTATCAGGATCATAAGGTTCAAGCATGAAGAGTTTGGGCAGCTGAGCATCTGGTTGGCGAGTAATCAAGTTTAAATAACCCACACCATCTAACTGGTTCTCTGATAACCATAAACCATATCCCGCCGAAAAGTTGGCTGCCAGTGGGTAGTCATTATTGAGAATATTAACGGATTCGGTTTGGTACGGGTTGTATAAATGAATATCAAGCTTACGACTGCCTAGCGCATCTAATACGCTATTGCCATCTGGCTTAATCAATCCAGTTAGTAAAAGATGTCCCGTCGGATAAATACGTGAGCTTGGCTCGCTGTCGTCCGTATTTTTATCCTCATTTGTTAGACGACCAGATAAGGAGGCGACCAATAATTGACGGATTGTGGTTGTATAGCGATCATCCAACGATGCTACCAAACTGATGCCCAAACCAGGACGCTTACTCACGGAATTGAGACCGGAGAGCCGCAGCTCATAAGTGGATGATAAGTCTGCCAAAGCGGAAGTTTGTTTATGAGCATTTTGCAGATAGTTGTTTTCGTTGGGCAAATAAATATCAAGATTGTAGTCATTTACGGTCACTTTCATGACTTTAACTTGGTCTGTTGCTTTGCCCTTTAGTGGTGGTCGATTGGCAATCGCTGCTTCATCCGTGTTATCACGCTTGGTAGAGGTTATTGGCAAATACTCTACTGTTGTATCACCCATCAACTTATTGGCATTTTCAGTTGATTGATAGATTTGAGTAATAACGTCATTGCTAGCAGCGTTATAAATATCTTGGGTCTGAATGTCATTGTCATTTGGAATACGGTTTTGCGCACGATGGCTATTGCTATTTTGCTCTGCACCTTCAAAGTCATGGGTTAAGCTGTCATAAAATAGGTAGGTATAGCTGTATTTGACGGCATCAAACAACCTTGCTTGATAATCGGTTAAGCACAGGTCGGTCTCTTCTTGCTGTGTTTTTGCGTCATCATCACTTAAGGGCGCATTGGCGTAATACGGATCAAGTGGCGGGCGTGCAAGCGCATTACGACAGTTTTTTGAATCAGATAGTTGACGCGCTTTTGCATAGTGCAGTTCTGCAAAAATAGCTAAGGCAGGCCGATAGTGCCTGTTAAGCATACTATCAGAGAGCTGAGTCAAGCATAAGTCAAATTGCTGCATACAGGCTTGCTCATTCAGTCCTGCTGACAGCAAAGCAGATGCTGTATCGCTACTTAGCGCGTTATCAGTGACGATATTGCCACGCTGCGCTGAGATGGTCTTAGCAGAGGCTTGTTTATCGACCGTCACCGTACTACACGCTGGTAGCAATACTGCTGCCGCCAAAAGCATAAGTGACGTAATGGGCAGAGTTTTTTTATTAGTATGCACTATTGTCTGTTTGCCAAAGCCAGCGAAAGTCATAAGTCAGTCCAATAAACGGTAGTTATGAGAGATGAGTAATGAAGGTAGCAATTGATAATGAGTGTAGCGCAACTTTTGACGTTAGACTATTTATTTGCAATTCTACAAAAGCGAGTTTTAAAACGAATGGTTTTCTGCTAGTCAAAAAAAAGCGCTTTTGCCTCATAGATATAAAACAAAAGCGCTTGGTATTTGAAACTTAGATTACTTATTAAAAATTTTATCTATTGAGGGTCTTATTAAACAAATATTTTATAAATCAAACCCTCAGTAGCAGCTAGTCTCAACAAGTACAGCATTTCTATGCACCTGGTTTTACACTGATGTCAGGAGCAGGGATATCCCAAATATAGAATTTGCCTTCTTCAACGAGTTTGATTTGTTGAGGAATAACAGTATTGTTAGGGTATTGCCCTTCAAGACGACGTAGACGCTCTAACGCATTAGCACGGCGGTCACTGAGTAGATCTGACTGTGCCAAGCTTTGTTCTGCTTCGGTGTATCCTAAAGCGACAGCTCGGTCTAGATACTTTTGACCTTCTTTGAACCCGCCACCTTCTGATAGCATCATGCCGTATAGGAAGTTAGCCTCACCACTATCAGGTTGCAGCTTGATAGCGCGATCGACATACTGACCACCACGTACCGTGTAGTCTGAACCCAAATCTAGATTACGACCCATACCGTTTAGCTTAGCGGCACGAAGCAACACATCAAAAGACGCATCTGGCGACTTGGCGTACGGTTCGATCCAATCAGCCAATACTTTGATTTTTTCACGTGTGTAATGACGCTGTGAGCGATTAGGGAAGTTTGGTGGATAGTGACGTGCGTTAGGGGATACGTCAGCGATGAAATCGTCTAATAAGCTAACATCAAGCTTATCAGTACCTAGCCCTTTTTGTTGTGGAATCAGTACAGTTTTCACAAAGCTCATGTCTGAGAGCTGTACTCGCGGTGTAGGAATATTCGGAAGTTGTCCGCTACGCAAGTCGATACCGGTGGCTGTCATTGGACCAGGCTCATAGACACGAGTAGTGCCGTTCATGACAGGTGCAGCAGCAGGCGACATCATTTGTGGTGTTTGAGGTTGAGCAGTACTAACAGATGCATTGTTTTGCAGAGTGCCGCTTAGTTGCATGTTAGTTGTTTGCGCATTAGTCGGCTGGCTGTTGCTGGCAGGTGTTGCTGGCAAGCTTGTTTGTGCGGTGTTGGCTTGAGCAGGACTGATAGCTGCATTAGGACGAGCAAGACGAATCACACGTTTGCTTGAATCCATCGCACTAGGTACAGCCGTTGCGGTAGCATCAGTTTCTGCTGCATTGACAGGTGCAGATAACAGCATGGCACAGGTTGCAGCCATGACGGTCAACGTTGCAAACTTCGGTGACTTAATAGAGTGGCTACTAGAGAGAATCGCTTTCATAAAAATCGTTACCTTGTTTAATTTATTTGGTTGTTATTCATTGATTGGACGGTAATATAAATAGCGCATTGCTGCAAAATCGTACAAATTTTTAATACCGTAGCAAATTAAGCTTTACGCTATCTGTGGTAGGATTGTTAATCACTAGAATTAAGCAAACCTACGTAAATCTGTGCCGCTATTAATTAGTAAGAAAATCGATAACAGCAGCTAACCACAGTACCTGTAACCATAAGCTATAAATGATAAGCGGTATCTTTCATACGATTTGCCATCCATCGCATGGTCCGACGTACTGCTGGAGACAAAGCAGCGCCGCCGCTTGCAAGTGCTAGCTCGCGATGATGCAGCTCCTCTTTATCCATTTGTGCCAATATTTCTTTTGAGCGCTGATCATGTTCAGGTAATTGCTTGATATGATCCTGTAGATGCTCGCTGACCTGCGCTTCTGTTTCTGCTACAAACCCTAAGCTAAACTCATTTGAGATCGCGCCTGCGACTGCACCGAGTCCAAAAGACATACCGTACCAAAGCGGCGTAAATACGCTGGCATGGCTACCAAGTTCGCTTAGACGAGTCTCGCACCAGACCAAATGATCGACTTCTTCTTCGGCCGATTGTTGCATGGCTTGTTTGACACCAGTGTCTTTTGCGGCAAATGCTTGGCCATGGTATAGACCTTGCGCACATACTTCACCTGTATGATTGATACGCATAAGACCTGAAACGTGCCGCGCCTCTGTGATGGTCAGCTCAGGAATCTCATCGCTACTGACGGGCAACGGACGCGTGCTTGGATTGGAATGGGGCACGACAGCTCGTAATGCCTTATCGACCCCAAGTAACAACTGGTCAATTTTAGATAAAGGACGCAGGGTCATAACTCACTCCTGATGGTGTTAAAAACTGTCAATAAAATAAAGTATGTTACCGTCTAAAAGCAACGGCATGATGCGTATTACTATAACAAACAATCCAAATTATCGGCTCGAATATTACTGTCTAGGTAGCCCATAAATAACTTATAGATAGTTCGTAGGTTGCTATAGCGATAAGAGTAACGAAGTCATCAGCCCAACATTAGACTACATCTATGGAGCCAAACTTATTTACGGCGTTAACCATATTTACGGTGCTATACCATCGTTAGTTTGGATAACGGCGTGCTTAATATGTTTATTGAGTTTGATGTATAAAAATGCACCAAACAATATATTCAATAGTCCTGTTACCAAGAATAGCTGCGGTAGCGTAAACCCTAAAACATTTAAGATAACAATCGCAAAAATCGCTGAGGTAACCATAAATATCGCATTAAAAATATTATTCGCACCTACGATGCGTGCTCGATGACTCTTAGGTGCGTAGGCTTGCATAGAAGCATATAGCGGTACGATATACAAACCACCGCTGAACCCTAATAAGAATAAATCCGCGAAGACACGCCAGCTACCACTTATATTAAACAAATCACCGATGCCAAGTAATGTGTCATTATTCACATTTATATCTAAACCTGAAAGTGAAAAATACAAATCAATAGCAAAGATACTTAATCCAGCAATACCAAAAGGCAATAGACGCAAGCTGACTTTGTTTTTGGTCAATGTTTTGCACAGCACCGAACCGATCGACACGCCAACAGAAAACAATGTGAGTAAGAAAATAACGACTGACTCATCACCAAGCAAAATCACCTTGCTGAACTCTGGCACTTGGGTCAAAAACGTCGCCCCATAAAACCAAAACCAGCTGTTACCAAGAATGATAAAGAACAAAAAAGGCAAGGAGTATAAGTAACGTACCGTGGCTAAGCTAGTCGTAATAATATTCCAGTTAATCTTCAGGTCAGGCTGCATCGCTGGCATAGTAGGGATATAGCGTGCGGCTAAATATCCCAAAACAGCGACAACCAACACCGTGGCACTAATCCAATACAGGGATTGTGATAGCTGAGTCAAAATACCAGCGACAATCATCCCGACCAAAATAGCCAGCGAAGTACCCATCTGAAAAAGGCCGTTGGCGCCGACCAGTTCATCTTCTTTCATCGCTTGCGGCAGATAAGCGTATTTGATCGGTCCAAAGAAAGTCGAATGTGTACCCATCAAAAACAACGCGACAAATAGCAGTGCATACCATTCAAAGACAAAGCCGACCGCAGCAACTGCCATAATGACTAGCTCAAGGAGTTTGATAAACTGCGTGAGCTTTGATTTTTCATACTTATCAGCAATCTGTCCTGCCAAAGCAGAAAACAAAAAGTAGGGTAGGATGAATAACATGGCGGCCAAGTTATTAAGGATGCTGACCTCTACCCCCAATTTACTGGCGGCAGTATAAGTCAGCACCAGTATGAGCGCCTGCTTAAAAATATTGTCATTGAATGCGCCCAAAAACTGGGTGAAAAACATAGCGCTAAAACGACGGCGCTTGAATAACTGAAACTGGTTGGACATGGACATTCCTACAGATAAATCGCGACTGATAGAGAAAATAGCGGCGCTGAACGACAATTTTTTTATGATAATAATCGTAAATTTTATTAAAAACTATATCAAGATATAGCATAGGTTTTATCAATATTAAGCCGTATAATAGCAAGGCTTCGGTGAAAATACATGCAGTCAATGCTATGATTCGATATTTAACTAAGTTATGATTTATAAATTTTATGTGATTGTGTTTTAGGGTATAAATAGTAGTGAAAACAAAGGCTACTACCCATCAATGCTATTTATAAGCTAGTAGCCTTCTCTAAGCTAGTAGACCTACAAGGCGATAGACATACAGTGCTAAAGCCGACACTATAGATAACCAGTCATAAAATTAAAGTAGTAAACCATTAATTGCAGATAACTGCTATAAGTTTATTCACCGGTCAGACTTGACGATCGTTATCGTTGATAAGATTGTGCCGCGTGAGCTGATAGGACGTAAAGATGATAAAGCAGCCTTCAACTCGAGCATGCAAGGGTCTAATGATGCAGCGTGACACAGCCATAATCCAAAACGATAGTAATAATCCAAGTACATATCCAGCAGCGCCGCGCAAAAATTTCAGACGCTCTGCATTGTGCACTGCGCTTGCGACCAGTTTGTTCGGTATGGCACCTGCGGCAATGGCAGATACCATCAATAATGCAAACAATACCGCTATCACTAACTCATCTGCTGCTGACCAAACTGACGGTAATCAAACGCTTAGTAACCAGACTAACAATAGTCAAAGTGCAAATGATCAAGCATCTATCAAGCAATCAGCTACATTGTCAGATGACGATACTCAGCTAGATATGGCTCTAGATGCGCTTCGTCTGAAAAAAGCAGTGGAACAAGGCATCATCGATCAGTCAGTATTGGACGACTATAGCGAGCAGAGCTTGGGCATTAAGAAACCTAACTCGACAAAGTCAGTATCTAAAAACTCGACGACGCAAAATGCCAATGCTCAAAACGCAACTTCTCAAAACAACAACTCTCAAGATCTAGAGAGTTTCCCTGAGAGTCCAAGCAATTCATATAATCCCAATAATGCTCAGTCAAACTATGCTAATGATGACCTGTTGCAACAAGCAACCGAGATTCAGCAGCAAGGCTATCAAATGATGACGCCTGAGCAGATCGATCGTGAGCTAGCTGCAATGGATGCGCAGAACGCTCAAGACATTGATAGTATCAATATTAGCAATAATGACAGTGATTTTGATGCGCCAATCGCTACGTTAGATGACACAATATCGCCAATTGGTCTAGATACAGAGCTAGATGCAACAAACTTGCCAGCACCTAACAACCTTGATACGTTGGGTAGAAGTGAAACAACGCAAGAACAGGCGAGTACAGCTGAAGGGATGTCACGTCCGATTGAGGTGAGTGGTGCTGTGAGCAATGAAGATGTTGTTAGCACTGAAGCTATTGTTAAGAATGAAAGTGGCCTGACGACTGATGATAGTAGTGATGAGGTGATAGCTGGCACGAATGTGCCTGCCAATGTAGAAGGTACGACAACAGATATTATCAATCCGAATGACTATCTACCAGATTATCAGAATGATACTCAGGCCGTTGATCAAAGTATCGAACAAGCCAATAGACCACGGCCACGCGCGCGCAATAGAGGTAATATCGTGACGCGTCTGTACAATCGCTTTTTTAACGACGGTGGCGTGGTGGCTTTGCCAAATGTAGAAACCACTATTTATCTAGAGCAAGTATCCGCTGAAGATTCTCCTAACGGTAAGGCTCAGTTGATTGAGGCTGACAATGATATTCAGCCGATGAAAAACATCAAAGCAGCACTGGATGACACTTCCGTTCAGTCGGTTATTGACTTTACTGCGGCATTGCCACGTTTGCGTGAGACGGCACAGAATGCTGCTAAAGCCGTTGGTTACTACGAGGTTGAGCTGCGTCTGACCCAACCTGACCGTGACACAGTCAATGTTGTGATTGAAGAACTAGGCGAGCCAGTACTGGTAGATAGCCGTATTATTGAGATTCGCGGTGAGGGCAGTGAGCAAGAAGAATTTGCCATGCTTGAGGCAGACTTGCCGCCGCAAGAAGGCGATATCTTTAATCACCGCGTCTATAAGAGCAGTAAAGCGGCTTTAGAGTCTTTGAGTAATACCTACGGCTACTTTGACCAGTATTGGCTGAACAAATCCGTTGATATCATCTTGCCGGACAATAAAGCAGATGTCTCGTTGGTTTATAACACGGGTGATCGTTACGAGTTTGATGATGTGGTGTTTTTTACCTACGACAAAGAAACCAATACGCTGACCCAAGACCCCGACAAGCTACCAGTAGAGCTTTCATTATTACAACAGCTCTATGGCTTTACGCCGGGCGAGCCGTTTTATCGTCCAGCAGTCACTAAGTTTAGTAATGACTTATCGGCAACTCGTTACTTTAATACGGTCAACGTCGAGTCGATACTACCACCAACTGATAGTAGTGAAGCTGGTACCTTAGCGTTTGACAATGCTGCTACCGAAGGTAACGGCACACTAGATGACGACATTAACAATGTAGACAATGATGGCATTGCAGATCTGAGTAGCAATGATGGCGCAGCTGCCTCAAATGTAACTGCTAGCAAAGAAGATACGGTCAATGATAATAGCGACATAGGCGCAGAGAGTGATAATGCTCTGAGTGCTAACAGCGGCGAGACGGTCAATGAAGCGGATATCGCTGCGATTGATTTTGAAGCTGATGAAGCCACCCTTGATAAGCTGCAAGCCATCAGACAAAAAGCAGAACGACTGAGCCGTTTGCCAAATGATCGTGTGCTCGATGAAAAAGATCAGGAAGCTGATAACCTATTGGGCAAAATCAGTGACTCAATCAGTAATGTCGCACAAAAGATATTCCCCGATGAAAAGAGTCTGATCGCTGATGAAAACTTTGTACCGCCAACGCTAGCAGGACGTAAAACGCCGCAAGACGTTGCAGAAAGCAAAAAAATACCTTTATATGTGTTTGTATACGCGGATAAACCACGTGATGCTCAAGTTGGTCTGGGTTATGGAACAGATACAGGCGTTCGCGCCACCGCAAAAATTGACTATAACTTGCTCAATCGCCAAGGCTATCAAGCAGGTGCAGAAACAGAAGTGTCGAGAATCAGCAAAAATGTGGCTGTGTATGCCAGTCGACCATGGAATCATCCGCTCAATGATAAGCTAGATGGGCGTCTTACTTATGAAGAGGAAGTGATTGACCAAGGTGAAGGCAACTTTGATCTATCAACCACGACACTAAAAGCGGCCTTGGCACGCAATATCCGTAGTGACACTGGTTGGAACCGTAGCTACTCTGTGCGTTACCGCTTGGATGAGCTTGAGACGGGGGTTGATGGGGCAGCATTAGATGATTTGCCTATCCGCTTTACCTCTTCAAGTCCGAAACAGCGTGCGCTATTGTTTGGCTATGGTATGAATAAAACAGATACTGATAACGCTACTAACCCAACGCAGGGCATGCGCCAGTACTACTCAATCGAGGCTGGCACTGATAGCGCATTCAGTGATACCGATATGGCGATTATTCGCGCAGGCGTTAGTGGTATCTATAGCTTTGGCGAAGACAAAAAGCATCAAGTATTAGGTAGTGCTAATGCCGGTTATATTTGGGCCGATGATTTTTACGATGTGCCTTATAAACTGCGTTTCTTTGCAGGTGGCGATCAGAGTATCCGCGGTTATGATTACGAGAGCTTGTCACCATTAGATAAAGGCTATCTAACGGGCGGGCAGGTACTAGCGGTCGGTAGTGCTGAGTATAACTATGAATTTAAACCAGGTTTCCGTGGTGCATTCTTCACTGATGTCGGTAATGCCTATGACAAAGATTTTGATACTGAGACAAAAGTCGGTGTCGGTGTCGGTATCCGCTGGGCATCGCCTGTAGGAATGGTGCGTGTCGATGTGGCTGCTGGCGTGACAGAGGAAAGCATTCCTGTACGACTGCACTTCTTTATTGGTTCACCGTTATAATCGCTCAATGTAGTAGTTCCAACTGTTTAGTAGCTCCAAATGTTCTAATTATCACTTATCGTACCGATTGCTGGTCTTCATTTTTTAACGTAGTTGAGTGTCATGCTGACAGAAAATACCCCGCCTAATAATGCTCCAGATGAAGATCCAGCACAGCGTGATGCCCGTGCCGTTAGGCGTTGGTATCCGTTGTCATTTCTGCTCAAACTACTGGTATTGGTGCTCATCGTACTGGCGATCATGTTTGCCATATTCTTTTATGCGGCTGGGACTGACGCTGGTACGAAGTTTATATTAGAAAAAATCAGTGTCGAAACAGGTATTGATTTTAAATATGGACGCGGTAACCTGCGCGATGGTATTTGGGTCACTGATATCGATATTGAAGCGACTGAAGATCTTGAGATATTGGTAGATAAAGCCTATGTGAAAATAGGCTGGCGTGCAGTATTTGCAAAAGAAGTGCATTTAAGTGATGCAGACATCCAGACCATAGAGATTATCAATAAAAAACCGCCTACTGGTGAACCGTTTGATTATAAAACTTTAAAGTTGCCAGTAAACTTGCGTTTTGATCAAGCAAAAATTAAGAAAATTACTTATAAGCAAGTAACCAAAGATCCTATCGTTATTCAAGATATTACGGCGCGTGACCTGACGTGGGTAGGTAGCACGGTGACTGTTGGCCGTGGTGATTTGCAGTATGCTGATATCGTGAAAGTCAGTGCCTTACAAGGAGAGATCGACCTACAGGGTGATTATCCACTAGATTTGAGTGCGATTGCGGAAGTCAGCGCCCTTGAAAAAGCCTATATCGACCCATTGAATATCTCTGCAACGGGAACGCTCAAACGTACTGTCGGTAAAGTACGCAGTCGTTATAACGATAGCGATGTGAAAGGCGACTTTGTAGTACAGGGGTTGGATGCGGGTGCGCCGTTCGATGCAAAACTACAGTGGGATGATATTCTTATCCCTTACGCTGATAGCCAAAATATTCGCCTACAAAGCGGTACAGCCACAGCTTCTGGTGTCATCTCTGAGATACGGCTGCGTATCAATACTGAATTGACGGCCAAAGACATTCCATCAGGTCATTACCAAGGCCGCGCCGTTATCGCCAACAGTCAGCTACGTATAGATCGCCTAGATGCTGACGTGCCAGCGGGACGTTTGGCGTTACAAGGTATTTTAGATTGGAAAAACAGCTTTGAGGCCACAGTGCGTGCGACGGGTAGCAACTTTGATATTCGCCAAGCTATTCCGGATGAATATATTGACTTTAAAGCTTATGCGCCGCAAACCCTTAACGGTAGGTTGTCATTGCGTTATCAGCAGCAGAATGCCACTGGTAACACGCAAATTGATGCAGATTTGCGTCAGCGTGATGGTGAGCATATCAATGCCAATATGGTCCGTGGTAAAACTTCTGCTAAATCTAAGCAAGTCGCGCCTTGGTATATTGATGCTAACTGGAAAAACTTAACCCGCCGCAACGTACCCAATATTGGCAATATCGACAGTCCTAGTGGGCAGGCGGACGTCATTGTTCGTGGTTCGACCCTATCAGTCGATGCCAATGCCGTTATCAATGAACTAAATGCTGCTCCCAAGGGTAACTATGATCTACGTATACGTAAGGCTGGTGATGTTATAGATATCAATCGTCTTAATTATAACGGCATAGTAGGAGACTTGTCCGGCACAGGACAGATTCAGTTAGCGAGCAAACAGCGTCCACTGACATGGCAGATTGATGCCAGTACCAAAGGTTTACTCCCTAAGAAATATCGTAGCGATCTACCGCTTGAGCGCTTAACAGGTAGTATAAGTGCGCGTGGTCGACTGCTAAATATCACCAAAAAAGGTGTCAGCGGACAGCGTCATGTGATTACTTTAAACAATACCGATATGCAAGCGCAGCTCGATGCGACGCAAGCAGATCGTGCTATCGGTATTACTGGTGCTGGCGATGCCAGTGTCGATATCGTAGGTGGTGAGCTGTCGGTGTTCGATGCGCGTTTTGATGGTCGGATTGATACGGCAGATGTACCACAAGGTCGTCTGTCTATCGATGCTGCGGGTACGCCAAAGCTGATTAGTATTCGTAAGCTGAACTATAAGGGTGAAGCGGGCGCAGTTGATGCGAAAGGGGTCATCGACTTACGTAAAAATATCGGCTGGAATATAGATGGTCATTTTGACCAGTTCAATTTGGGTTATTTCTTACCCAATAATCCAGCGATAATCACAGGCGATTTAAAAACCAGTGGCGAATGGCAAAATGCACCAAAGAACAGCAAAAATACTGCAGGTACTTTGCAGCGCTTTGCCGTAAATTTCAACGGCATATTGGATGCCGAGCAATTGCCAGCAGGTAAGCTGAATATAGAAGCCAGTGGTGACAGTCAGCTGATCCGTATCAATCGTTTCCGTCATGTGGGTGCGGCAGGTAGTATTGATGCCAGCGGTACCGTTGATGTGCGTCAAGGCGTTGCGTGGGATATCAAGGCAGTGATGGATCGTTTTAACATTGGCTATTTCCTAAAAGATACCCCAAGCCTTATCACTGGTACGATTGATACAGATGGCCGATGGAGTGACACGCAGCAAATCATCAATATTAAACAAGTCAATCTGAATGGCATGCTAAAAGGGCAGCAACTGAGTGCCAAAGGCAGCCTATCGGCGAAAATGCGTTTGCCCAAAGATTTAGCAAGTTACTTCAAACAACTTCAGACCCAAGATGCCCAAGCACAGTATAAGCAAGTAAATGCTTTGATTGATAGCCTAAATGCTAATAATCTGGTACTGCGTTGGGGTGACAACTATGTCACGGCTAACGGCAATGCCAAACAGCTACAAACCAAAATTAACATCACCAGTCTAGATCAGCTGTCTAGCCAACTGGCTGGTAAAGTCACTGGCGGTGCCACGCTGTCTCAACCGGCTGGACAAGCACTGCCTACTATTTATATTGATTTGGTCGGTGAGCGACTCGCGCTACCTGGCTTTATATTGCGTCAAGGTCGTGTACGCGGCAAGCTAGTTAACTTAGCCAATAGCCCAAGTCAGCTAATTGTGACGGCTGAAGGTCTAGATGCTGCTGGTCAAAGTTTCGATAGTGTTAAAGCGTCTTTTAATGGGACCGAAAAGTCTCATGTGGTCGATCTCAATGTGGCCAATAAGCAACTCGATGTCGGCGCTAGGCTAAAAGGTGGTTTTGATCGAGATAGGCTAAGCTGGTCAGGTGTCATTGGAAAAGGCCGCATCAAATCTAAATATGCGACTTTGAATCAATTGCAACCTGCACAGCTGATTGTGAATTTACCTTACAATCAGGGTGGTGAGAACCGTGATCTAAAAGTACAGCTTGCCGCTCACTGTTGGCAGGCCACGGATCAAACTGGCAAGCTCTGTCTACGAGAAAAACTAGTGGCATCGCCAGACCAAGGTGAAGTCAATGTAGCGTTGCAGAATTTAGATACATCGTTATTCTCAGTGTTCTTGCCAGAAGATATTGACTGGAATGGCAAGATTAATGGTAAAGCAATCGTTGGGTGGCAACGTGGTCGTCCGCCAACCATTAATACCACGCTATACTCAGATAACGGCAAGATAGGCCTCGCTCAAGATGGCGAAAGCACATCAATGACCTTGCCATACAAGCGTGTGTCTCTCATTGCTTTGTCTGTGCCTGAGGGTATCAAACTGCGTACCGATATCAATACTGGACGCGGTGCGCGTGGCTATGCTGAGGTGATCGTCGATCCTTATAAAGACCCTAAACCAATTTCTGGTGCACTGGTGCTGAACGAGCTTGATCTTGCGATATTTAAGCCTTTCTTCCCTGGTATGCGCGTCCTAAGAGGTAACGTCACAATGGCAGGTGGCCTAGGTGGTACCTTAACCAAACCGCAGTTCTATGGCGATGTAAAACTCTCTGATGGCCGTATAGCCATGCTTGATTTGCCAGTGAATCTGTCCAAAGTAAATGTGGCAGCCAAAATCCGCGGCACACAAGCGACCATTGATGGCACATTCAATAGTGGTACAGGTGAAGGCGAATTGTCAGGGACAGTCAATTGGCAGCAAAAACTGCAGGCCAAGTTGAGTATTGTCGGTGAAGGCCTAGTCATCACTCAGCCGCCACTACTGGTTGCTGAAATTGATCCTGATATCGATATCATTGTGCGCCCAGGCGACCGTTATGTTGATATAAAAGGGGCGATCAGTGTGCCGTCTGCGACCATTCGTCCGCCTGAAGCCAGCGAAGATATCATCACTCAAACCGAAGATGCAGTCGTACTAGATCGTCGTTTGATTGGTAATATCGATGAAGTACTGGCTATCTCAAAACCTTGGTCAATCAATGCGGATATCGGTGTTGATTTGGGCGATGATATCAATTTCCGTGGTTTTGGCGCTGTCATTCCATTGGCAGGTGCGATTAATTTGACTCAGAATGGCACAGGTATCATGCGTGCCAGAGGTGTTGTACAGGTCTCACGCCGTACCAATATCAATGCCTTTGGACAGAGCCTAGAGCTAAATTATGGTCAAGTTCGTTTCAATGGTGATGTGATGAAGCCGAACTTGAGTATTGAAGCGGCCAAAACGATTAATGGTAAAACGGTCGGTCTGCGTGTCAAGGGGACGACTGAAAGCCCCAATATTATCGTCTTTAACAATGCAGGATTGACCCAGCAACAAGCAATGAACGCGTTGGTGACAGGTCGCATCGATAACAAGAGCGCAACGCAAATCAGTGAACAAGGGTTTAAATCGCAAGTGACCAATAATTTGGCAGCCGCTGGACTGAGCTTCGGTTTGAGTGGCACTCGTAGCCTGACTAATCAAATCGGGCAAGCTTTTGGTTTGCAGAGTCTGACAGTCGATGCCTCAGGTAGTAGCGAAGACACTAATGTCAACGTCACAGGGTACGTAACGCCTGATTTGTACATTCGATATGGTGTGGGTGTTTTCAATGCGCAAAACAGTCTTTCTGTTCGTTATCAATTGACACGCCGTATCTATGTGGAAGCAAGCTCAGCAGCTGAAAATGCAGTAGATGTGGTCTATAGTTGGCAGTTTTAAATCGTTCATTCAGAAGATGACGGCTTTCTAATTGATGTCAGCTGAGAGCGCTTTTGAAATTATTTTTAAGTTGTAGAACCTATAAAAAAACGCCTCATAATGAAGGCGTTTTTTTATAGAAGTATTGAAACAGATACTATTGAAATAGACGTTACTTGGTTAGAATCAAGCGATTGTTGCGAGTTAGGCGTAGTCGATACTCTTCGCCTTCATGCTCGATACGTACCTCTTTAGTCAATGCAAATAGGTGTTGTGATTGCAGAGTAGGTAAACGGTTTTCACGACAGTTTAAATAACGAGAGATGACCATGCTCATAGTAAATTCCTTTTGAAAAAAAGTGGCTTATAAAATTGGCTAACCATAGCGTAATTGTTTTTAACGATAATAATTATCATTTAGATTTGATAAATTTGCAAGGCAATTGATAAAATAAAATGCAGTTATTATGTAAACTTATCTAAGTTCGCTGTCATAAAATATCTCGAATGAGTTTTTTATCTATATGAATTAATGAGTTAGGTGGTAAATTTAAATAAATCATTTAGCCTATAAAAACTATTAAATTATCAAAAATAGTCAGAGTAAATACCGAAACAAAGGATATAAGTATGTTGAACGGGTCAAATCAACAATCAGAGACGAAGCCGGACAGTAAAACAAATAGTAAGGCGAAAACTAACAAACCTAGCATTATCAATGTTGCAGTGGCTGTCATTCATTATAAAGATCAGTATTTGCTTGGGTTTCGAGATGCTACGCAGCATCAAGGAAATCGTTACGAGTTCGTCGGCGGAAAGATAGAAACAAATGAGTCAGCAGCGCAGGCGTTGATAAGAGAGGTAGCTGAAGAGACGGGTATCCTGCTTGATAATAATACTATCGTTAAGCTTGGGCGTTTGCATCATGATTATGGCGACAAGCAGGTCAGCTTACAGGTTTATAAGATTGAGCTGACAGCAGAGCAGTACGAGCATCATAAACACCGTGAGCAGGGTTTAGAAGGGCAGGCATTAACTTGGGTGACCAAATTACAGCTTTTGGCAGGAGCGTATCATTTGCCCGCTGCTAACAAGACAATCCTTGAGTGGTTGAAGCTCCCATCGAAGATAGCGATTACTTATCCTCTAGCACATTTCGGTACACACACTGATGCAGCGGCGGCATGGCTACAGTATCATCAAGAAAAGTTAGCATCAGAGTCATGGGTATATATCCGCTTGAAAGACGCAAATTCTAAGCATCTTGCTGAGCAACTGATGACAGCACGCCCAGATATTTTAGCGATTTTACCTAATGATAATGAGCAGCCTTTGAACGTTGAGGAATTACTAACCGCTAATGAGACAGAAACTGGCCAGCGAATAGTTGCCAAGCATTTGACACACTCGACACTGATGCAGTGTTTTGATAAGGATGGCAATCCTACAGCTCTCACGCAGTCGTTATCTAAAGACCGTCCGCTCATCGTCAGCTGTCATGACATCGCGAGCATAACAGTCGCCAACAAACTTGCCAGCATGCGCATACAGAATGCATTACCACCAGTAATCGGTACTTTCGTATCGCCTGTACTCGCTACCCAAACGCATCCTAATGACGTACCGCTTGGCTGGGAAGCATGGTCAGCGTTGGCAGATTTAGCTGATATGCCTGTTATTGGGTTAGGTGGTCTAGAGCCTGCTATGCTCAATCAAGCATTGCAGTATGGCGGTATCAGTGTGGCAGGTATTCGTCAGTTCATATAATTCGCATGACTCAAGAAAGCTATAGGGAATCTACGGTGTCATGTGCCTGAATGTGACTCGTATTAAACGTGCGTATTAAGCTTAGTAAGTTCAAATAACTGATTTTTAACTTAGTTATCCAGTAAGTAACTGTGTGGTTATGATGTGTTCAAACAACACTCAAACCCCATAGTTACTTACAAACCGTTGCGTTTTCCTACATTGCACTACTGTTTTAATAGTCCAGTTGTCCTTAATATATATTGCATATCTACGATACGTTGATCTTATTTCTATAGACGAGTGACTAACCAAAAGTAATGTTCAAAATACAATAATAAAAAAGCTTTTGTAGAGTCAAGTTTTGCACGAATAATTTATACCAAAGCAAATGGCTTTTAGAAAACGAGACCAAATAGATGCCGTACATAAAGCGTTTTTAACAATCACTATTTAAGAATGGTACTCCTATGAAAACCAATAAGTTACCTGAGTCAGCATGGACTGATTCACAGGCAGCTGGTTCTCAACTTCAGCAGCCTAAGCAATCGCTCAATGACAATGAATATGGCGATGATACGCAACAGACAAACCAAGCTAGTAACGATGCTAGCTATAATCACGACAGCTCGAATGGCGAATATTCGCACCATCTGGCAAAAGACACGTCTTCGCAAGACAGCTATTTTGGATACAAAAGCGCCGACAAAAGCCCTAGGGCAAAAGAGTCAGCTATGAGTAACAACGAGATAAGCAAAGATCTAAAAAATAGCAATGAGGACAATCATGACGTGGCTAGTGGCTATAAATCATCTGGTTATAAGTCAGCGCAAAATAAGCAACCACAAAAGCTAAATGAAGATGAGCCATTAATGTCAGGACTGTTAGAGGATCAAATAGATAATCTAAACAGTAGTTCTGAACACGCCATCGACGCTAAGCAAATCAGTGATTCATCAACAAATAATTCATCTTACAAAGAAATACCGGAGCGCATATTTATGAATGGACTTATCAAACATACAGGCATTGCCTTAGCGATTATTATACCGTTAGCAGCGTTCTCAGCCTATGCGGCCACGCCGCCAGTAAACATGGCAACTAATAACACGGCAACTAATGGCATGTCTGATGATGCGATGAGCGAGAAGACCACGACTGATGTGCTATCGGTTAAGCCAAGCGATATTATTCATAAATCTGCAAGCACGCCAACTACTGTAGATAGCGTAGATCTGAACACCTATGCAGGTACTTGGTATGAGATTGGTCGTTTGCCGATGTATTTCCAGCGCAAGTGTGCTGGTGATGTGACCGCCAATTATGCTCAAAAAGATGACGGCTCAGGAATCACGGTTACTAATAAATGTGTGAGCGAGGACGGTTCAGGTATCGTCGCAGAAGGTCTGGCTAAGCCAGTCGATGAAAGCGGCAGCAAACTAAAAGTGACGTTTTTACCGAAGTGGATTCGCTGGATTCCAGTCGGCCGTGCTGATTATTGGGTGCTGGCACGTGATGCAGAGTATAAAACCGCGCTAGTAGGGACACCTGATAAAAAATACTTATGGTTACTAGCACGCTCGCCAAATATCAGTCAGGAAACGTATACCAAATATCGTCAAATTGCTCAGCAGCAAGGTTATGACTTAAAAGAGTTTACATTGACGTCGCAGAGTAATCAAACGGTGAATCTAGCACCATAATAGATGTAACTGAATTTACTGCTTTAATTAAACCATATAGCGATTAGTATTTTATTACGTCTCGATAAGGCAGCATATGTGGCTGCCTTTATTTTTATTACTAGCTGTATATGAGAACTATATATAAGAGCTATATATAAGAGCTGTATATAAGAGCTATATACGAGAGTAAAACCTATTATGCACACTAGCTAATCGGTTACTACTGGCAAAATGAGGCGTTTTAGGCTAAAATCTAGGCGATTCAAATACTCTAGTGTCAATGACCCATATTGATAGTGGTTGATTATCATATTAGAGTCGCCATTTAGAGCATACACGACCTATCTATTTTATACTTCTTCATATTTTATTGATCATACATTACTGACCATAAGGATGTTTCTCGTGAGCAACGCTGATACCTTACGCCAATTACATCAAGACCACTTGAACAACTACAACAATCAAGAGCAACAAGCGATTGAGCTTATGGGGCTACTAAACAAGCTCTATAACCAGCAAGACGTACAAGTGACTTTGTTTGGCGAAACGCTAGACTCTACCTCAGTTGGTCAAATACTTGCTTTACATCAAAAAGTAGCGCTACGCGACCATGGTGCCAAAGCTATCGATATCGCTGATACTCTAGCAATGGTAAAAGTTATCTCAGAAAACACTGATATCCAAGCCACTCGTATCGATGTTGGTCAACTGATTGCTAATGATACTGACTTACAAACGGCTCTACAGTCTATCAACAACGCTGGTGCTGTAAACGGCGCGACGGATGTTGTGCTGTATGGTTTCGGCCGTATCGGTCGTATTTTGACTCGTCTGCTATTGTCACAAGCCTCAAGCGCAAAAGGTCTACAGCTAAAAGCGATCGTTGTACGTCCAGCTGCTGCTGGCGACTTGGCTAAGCGCATCTCATTGCTTGAGCGTGACTCAATCCATGGTAGATTCTTAGGCGGCATCAGTATCGATGATGATAATAACGGCATGATCGTTAATGGTCGTTTTGTACAAGTTGTCTATGCCAAAGACCCAAGCGAAATCGACTATACTGCTTATGGTATCGATAATGCTCTTGTTATCGATAACACGGGTATTTGGAAAGACGAAGCAGGCCTTGGCAAACATTTACAGTCTACTGGCGTGAAAAAAGTACTACTAACCGCACCTGCTGGCGGCGATATCAAAAACGTCGTTTATGGCGTGAACAATGACACCGTTGGTGACGATACGATTGTTAGTGCTGCTAGCTGTACGACCAATGCAATTACGCCAACTTTGAATGTACTGAACGATGAGTACGGTATTGTAAATGGTCATGTAGAGACTATTCACTCATTTACCAATGATCAGAACTTAGTTGATAACTACCATAAAGCAGACCGCCGTGGTCGTAGTGCTGTGATGAACATGGTTATCACTAGTACTGGCGCTGCAAAAGCTGTTGGTAAAGCATTGCCAGAATTAAATGGTAAGCTAACGGGTAACGCTATTCGTGTACCAACACCAAACGTCAGCTTAGCTATCTTGAACGTGAATCTAAAAACTGCACCAGCAAGCGCTGATGCGTTAAATGAGTTCTTGCGTAAAATGGCTAACAGCAGCACTTGGCAGTCGCAGATTGCTTATACAGACTCTACAGAAGCGGTATCAACGGATTTCGTTGGTACGACTCATGTGGGTATTATTGATGCTCAAGCCACTATTTTGACTGACAACCAAGCCATCGTATATGTTTGGTATGACAACGAAGTAGGTTATAGTACTCAGGTATTGCGTTTGGCGACGCAAATGGCCGGAATCAGCTACACTCAGATTCCAGCATAGATTACTAAATACAGTAGAGCAATAACGTCATACCAAGTATAGTAGCGCTATCGTGTCACAAGAATGGCGCTGTAGCAGATGCTACTTTGAATAGCTTGGTAGGACTTTAACTGTCATACTTAAACACCCGATAGTCCGATTGATTGTCGGGTGTTATTGTCATAATGGGCACTAAGTAAAAGCAGTATTTATACAGTGTGCATTTTGACGCAACAACATAGCAAAACCCCAAAATACAACCGTTGGTTGTAACCAGTTTATAGACTGGATTGTGAATTAAGGAACGTAAGATGCGATTTATTGATGAAGCCGTCGTAACGGTAAAAGCAGGTGACGGTGGTAACGGAATCGCCAGTTTTCGCCGAGAGAAGTATGTCCCACGTGGTGGACCTGATGGTGGTGATGGCGGCAAGGGCGGAGATGTGTATGTCATTGCAGAAGATAACACCAACACCCTAGTTGACTATCGTTATACGCGTCGTCATGACGCTATGCGTGCTGAGAACGGCCATAGTAGAAACTGTTCAGGTAAAGGGTCTGACGATCTTTATTTACCAGTACCAGTTGGTACGACGGTAGTTGATACCGAGACAGACGAGGTATTGGGCGATTTGATTGAGATTGGCCAGACACTACTGATTGCCAAAGGTGGTGATGGTGGTCTGGGTAATACCCATTTCAAAAGCTCGACCAACCAAGCGCCGCGTAAAGCGACGTCAGGTTTTGAAGGTGAGCTAAAAGTTCTTAAGTTTGAGCTAAAAGTAGTGGCTGATGTTGGTTTGATTGGTTTGCCTAATGCGGGTAAATCGACCTTTATCCGTCAAGTCTCTGCTGCTAGACCAAAAGTGGCTGACTATCCGTTTACCACCCTAGTACCAAACTTGGGTGTGGTCGATATTGGTCGTCATCGCTCATTTGTGATGGCCGATATTCCTGGTCTTATTGAAGGTGCATCAGAAGGTGCCGGACTTGGTATTCGCTTCTTAAAACATGTTGCGCGTACGCGTCGTCTACTACACTTAGTTGATGTTAAGCCTGTTGATGGCAGCGACCCAGTCGAGAATGCCCGTGTTATTTTAAACGAGCTTGAGCGTTTTTCCCCTGAATTGGCCAACTTACCGCAGATTTTGGTATTAAACAAAATCGATCAGGTCAATGATGAAGATTTGAATGCGCTTTGTACCCATATTGTGGCAGAGCTTGGTTGGACTGGTATGGTCTTCCGTACCGCAACGCTAACTGGTGAAGGCGTTGATGCGGTCAAATATCATTTGATGAATGATATCGAACTTGAGCGTGAGCGTGAAATAGAAGATCCTATCTTCGCTGAAGCACAAAAAGAACGTTTTGAGCGTCTAGAAGCTGAAGTACGTCTGAACACTGAAGCACAGCGTGAAGCATATCGTGCGGCTCGTAAAGCAGCACGTGAAGGCTTGGATGCGTCTGATTTTGACGACGATGATGACGATGGCGTTGAGGTAATGTACGTTCCTTAAGCTAGTATGCTTGAGCAGTTATACTTGAATTGTGAATTTAATCCCTACAATCAATTAATATGAAAAAAAGGAGTTTATATGGCAGATGACATAGCAAACACGATGGAAGAAGCAAGATTTGTTAAGCAAACTCGCAACTTTGATATTCAGCGCGTTATTGTCAAAATTGGTTCATCACTATTAACCAATAACGGTCGAGGGCTGGATCGTACTGCCATATATGAGTGGGCAAAGCAAATTGCTAAGCTGCACAAAAAAGGCGTTGAGGTACTGCTAGTATCATCAGGTGCCGTTGCTGAAGGTGTGGTACGTATGAACCTTGAGGAACGTCCCAAAAAACTAGCAGCACTACAAGCCTGTGCTTCTATTGGTCAAATGGGGTTGATTGAAACATGGTGGTCAGCTTTGATTCAGCATGGCATTCAAAGCTCGCAGCTACTCCTAACTCATGATGACTTGTCTAATCGTAGTCGTTATCTCAATACGACGGGTGCGCTGACACAGTTATTAGAGTGGCGCGTACTACCTGTTATTAATGAGAACGACACCATCACGATTGATGAGATTAAATTTGGCGATAACGATACC
The DNA here is from genome assembly GCF_050268505.1 of Psychrobacter sp. NPDC078409. Taxonomy (NCBI): domain Bacteria; kingdom Pseudomonadati; phylum Pseudomonadota; class Gammaproteobacteria; order Moraxellales; family Moraxellaceae; genus Psychrobacter; species Psychrobacter sp. NPDC078409. The sequence continues at coordinate 522,571 of NZ_JBNNGW010000002.1, read as the reverse complement.
TTGGGTGCGATGGCAGCCGCGATGGTTAATGCTGATTTGTACATTATCTTAACCGATCAAGAAGGTGTCTTCACTGATAACCCACGTGATAATCCTGATGCCAAGATGATTCGCCAAGAACGTGCAATGGCGGATTACTTATTTGATATTGCAGGAGACGGCGGTAAACTTGGACGCGGTGGTATGTTGACCAAAATCCGCGCTGGACGCCTTGCAGCAATGGGTGGTTGTCCTACCGTTATCGTCAGCGGTGCTATCGATGACGTTATCACTCGTGTGGTATCAGGCGAAGCCGTAGGTACCTTGTTGACTACTAATGACGAAGATAAAATCATTGCGCGTAAGCAATGGCTAGCTGCGCATCTGCGCATGTCAGGTAGCTTGGTCGTCGATGCAGGTGCTGCAAGAGCATTGACTGAGCACAATAGAAGTTTATTGCCAGTGGGTGTTGTAGAAGTGCAGGGCGGATTTGATGAAGGTGATGTGGTAGAAATCATTCATCAAGATACTGGCGAACGCATAGCCGTTGGGCAGGTAAACTTCTCATCGAATGATGCGCGCCGCGTTGCTCGTGAGCGTACCGAACAGTTCGATAAGATCTTTGGCAGTAGCGAAGAACGTGTCGTCATGGTACACCGTGACAATCTTGCATTAACTGTGTAGCGCTTTTATATAACCTTTTTTATTCAACTTATTTTATCCAGCACAATATCCATTTATAAATATGGATATTGTGCTGTTTTGGAGATTTGTACATGAGTGCTTCAGACGGTAGTAACTCGGTTCAGCAACAGTTTGCACCTTTAAAAAATGATAGATTGCTACGTGCATTACGTTTTGAGCCCATTGATACCACACCGGTATGGATGATGCGCCAAGCTGGTCGTTATTTGCCAGAATATAAGGCCACTCGTGCTGAAGCAGGTGACTTTATGAGCCTGTGCAAAGATACAGCCCGCGCTACTGAAGTGACTCTACAGCCATTGCGCCGTTATGATTTAGATGCTGCCATTTTATTTAGTGATATTCTAACTATCCCTGATGCGATGGGATTGGGCTTGTATTTCGAAACGGGTGAAGGCCCTAAGTTCAAACATCCTATCCGTGAGCAGGCTGATCTTGATAGATTGCCAGTGCTTGAGCCAAACGATTCTCTAGACTATGTCATGCGTGCGGTAACCAGCATTCGTAAAGCGCTAAATGGTCAAGTTCCATTATTCGGTTTTTCTGGTAGTCCGTGGACATTGGCTACTTATATGATAGAAGGCGGTAGCTCGAAAGATTATCGTTATACCAAAGGCTTTTTGTATAGTAACCCTGATTTTTTACATCAGTTACTAGACAAGCTTGCAACGTCAGTTATCGACTACTTAGATGCCCAAATCATAGCTGGCGCTCAAATCGTTCAGATATTTGATAGTTGGGGCGGGGCGTTAGGCCATCGTCAATTTATCGAATTTTCACACATTTATAATAAACGTATTGTCGCCGAACTAAAGGAACGTCATCCACAAGTACCTGTAGTGCTATTCACTAAAGGTGGTGGGTTATGGCTTGATATTCAGGCTGACAGCGAAGCAGATGTGCTAGGTCTAGACTGGACGATGCCGATTGATCGTGCACGTCAAGTATTGACCGAAAGTCAGCGTCAATTGACCAAAAAGCATAAAAAACTGCAAAGCAGCAAAGCTATCCAAGGCAACTTAGATCCAGCGACGTTATATGGTTCGCCTGCAACTATCCGTTCGGAAGTGAACGCCATGCTTGACCGTGCTTACGCTGATGGTGAAAAGACTGGTTACATAGCAAACTTAGGTCATGGTATCACCCAATGGGTTAACCCTGACAACGCCAAAGTGTTTGTAGATGCAGTACACGACTATAAAATTTAACAGTCAGAATATTTAGAGAGTGATTCTGTCTTTGTTCTGTATTTGTAGAATTGCATGATTTGTAGAACTACACGCATTACAGGCAAATATAGAATCTATCAGTGCATATTTAGTATTTACCAAGAAAAGGGTGTTTTATGATTTCAGCAGCGATCGTCGGTGGTACAGGCTATACGGGTATTGAGCTTATTCGCCTATTATCTGCTCATCCTGAGGTTTCTATTGATTTATTAACTTCTCGTAGCGAAGCTGGCACTCGTGCTGATGAAATCTTCCCAAGCTTACGCGGTGTGTCTGACATCGTTTTTAGCGACTTGGGTGATAATACGCTTGCTGCATTGCAAAAATGTGATGTTGTATTTTTTGCGACGCCGCATGGTGTTGCAATGAAGCAAGCTGAAGCGCTGACACAAGCTGGCGTCAAGGTTATCGATTTGGCTGCTGACTTTCGTTTGCAGTCACTGACTGACTTTGAGCATTGGTACAAGCAGTCACATGCTTGTCCTGAACTGTTGAAAACAGCAGTCTATGGCCTACCAGAAATCAATCGTGACAAGCTTGCGAATGCGTTACTAGTAGGCAACCCAGGCTGTTATCCAACCACTGCGATTTTGGGTCTAAAACCAATTATCGAAGCCCAGAATAAGCAAGCAGAGCGTTTGATTGAGTCTCGTATTGTAATTGATGCAAAATCTGGTGTGTCTGGTGCAGGCCGTCAAGCATCACTTGCACTCAATTATGCTGAGACAACAGATAGCTTTAAGGCTTATAGCGTCGAAGGCCATCGTCATTTACCAGAGATTGAGCAGGGTGTTGCACAGTTATTAGACAGTCAGTTCGCGCATCGCATTCGCTTTTTGCCGCATTTAGTACCGATGATTCGGGGCATGCTAAGCTCTATTCATATGGAGCTGACCGATGCTGGCGCTGCTATCGATTGGCAGCAAGCATTTGAAAATAGCTATACGTCAGAGTTGTTTGTTGATGTCATGCCAAAGGGGCTTTATCCCGATACGCGCAGTGTTCGTGCTAGTAACCGTTTACGTATTGCGGTACATCAGGACAATGAGCGTGCTGAGCTAACAGTTATCGTTGTTCAAGATAACTTAGTCAAAGGTGCTGCTGGTCAGGCTGTGCAAAACATGAACGTAATGTTTGGTTTTGATGAGTCAATGGGGCTGAACTTTGCACCGATTGTTCCTTAATATCAACGACTTCATATTCCAATCATTCACATTTTCGGTGCTAGGTATTGATTATAAATTCGGCTATAATGACTTGCCCTTACCCTTAAGAGATACTGTCTAAATGCGTGTTCAGCTCGTACTACGCTTTTGCTCACAGCCAGCACGTCTATCGTGCAAAGACTCAGTTATACCTAGCTTGGAGCGCAAACAGCATTCCTTTAGAAATAATAATGTCCCTATAAGTGGTATTGCTAGCTCACAACGCGGCGCTTCTACATTGGTATTGGCACTGTTCGTTGTAGCCGTATTAGTGACAGCGGTGGTTGGGCTGGTATTTGGTCATAAGCTTGGCTACCAACGTGGCCTTCATTCGATGGAAACAGAAGCCAAGCAAGCAATTATCGATAGCACTGAAGCGACACAAGCACTAGAAGACTTGCGCCTTAGCAATAAGATAGCTACTAACCAAGCAGCGACTGCCAAACAAGAACTGGCTATCAGTTTGGCTAATTTAAAAGAACTGCGTGAAAGCCAGCAAGAATTGACGGTAGAAAATAAACAAGTGTCACAGCTCAATGAGCTATATTCAGATGTCATTCGTGAGAAAGGTGGTATGCCTTTACAGGTATTAGGTGCCAAAATTTCGCCACTACCTGAAAATGCTTTTGAGTATGGTTTTGATATTGGGATGCTCAGCAGCGATGGTCAAGCCAAACGCCTACGGCCTGTATTGACGCTACTTAACAATGATGACCTTGTAGAGGTGCCACTTGACCCTGCATACCATATGATCGAAGGTATCGTTCGTATACGTGGTCGCTTTGTAATGCCATCAGGCTTTAGACCATTACAAGCCAAACTGATTTTGCAAGCTGGTGGTCAAAAAGCAGAGCAATTGTATGACTGGAAGCTCGGTGATAGTGTGGATAACATGCTACCATCGCTCCTAGATTTACCAGAAGTTGATGAAAGTCCTATCGTACCTTAATTACCTCATGTCTTAATGAAACACTCAGTGACGATGCTGTGGTTGAAATCAAAGCACAATGGCCTTAGTTAGTGGTTGTGCTTTATACCATGCCTTATCGCCTACCTTAACATCCTCTATCTTAAACTTACCTTATAATTATATTTTGATTATGATGAAAAAAATGATATCACAAGCCACGCCAACGGTTGCTGATTGGCACTTTCCCAATATGCCTGCTCATCGTGCACAAGACGGTGATACCGATGGCGAAACGTCACCGCAAGCAGATGTGTTGGTCGCAGAGCCTGAAGTAGCCAAACCGCCTATGTATGCGGTCGTTATGTACAATGACAACTACACGCCGATGGAGTTTGTTGTATATATATTGCAGTCAGAATTTCGTCATAGTATGGATTCTGCAGTCGAGATTATGCTGACTATTCATAATAGCAGCAAAGGCATTGCTGGCATTTATCCTAAAGATATCGCCGAGACTAAGGCCAAAAAAGTAAATAGTCTGGCACATCGTGAAGGTTATCCGTTATTGACCCAAATCGAACCGCACCAAGGCGAGTAGAGCAATTTATTAATATCTTATACTGATATATGGCTCTATTAAAGCTTTACCTACTGTTCTCTATTTCTAAGTAATCCATATTAAAGCTCACCATTATAGTGAGCTTTTTTGATTTTTCAGTCACTCCTCTTATATATGAACTTTGCCTCTTAAAATAGTTTTATTATTCATATAGTATTGATTTCTATAGCGAATAACCCTATCTATTAAACAGCCTGTCCAATAGTTTTGGACTAAGTATCTCCGTTGAACTTGCTAAAACCACGTCATTTCTAGCTTTTTAAATATCAATCTCTCTTTCTATCTAATCAGTTTTTCAACATTTAATATTCGTTATTAAGGTTGTCGCTACTAGCTTGTAGCACGCTTTGATACATTTTAGTCTGTGTTAATAGATTGACTCCGTCGAAGTATCGTGTTGATATAAAGAAAAGCGGCCATGGATAGTTGTGATTACTGTTGGCTGATAGCGAGATTATAGTATCTAATAAATAGTCTACCGCTCACCTCATTTATTCATGACTTCTAATAATACGAATATAGCCCTTGAACAATTCATCTATCGCCCTGATTTACTTACTAACTCATTCATAAAACTATCAATTATAAAGATAGATATAACCGTAGGAAGTTGTTATGTTAAGTCGTCATCTTGAAGTTTCTCTACGTTTAGCAATGACGCTTGCGCGCCAAAAATCGCATGAGTATCTCACTGTTGAACACTTGCTTTTGGCCTTATTAGAAAACACTCATGCTGCCAATACGTTGACTGCTTGTAATGCTAATGTCTCGGCGTTGCGTACTGAGCTTGAGGTTTATATTAATAAACACACGCCAACTATCGATGCTGATACAGAACAGTCACCGCAGCCGACTCAAAGCTTTGATCGTATCTTGCAGCGTGCTATTTTTCACGTGCAGTCGATCGGTGGTGGTCGTCTGGTGGAAGGGTCTGATATTTTGGTCTCTATGTTTTCAGAACATGATACCTATGCTGTCTACCTGCTTAAAAAACAAGGCATCAGTCGCCTTGAGTTAACCCAGTATTTATCACACGGCCAAGATAAAGAAGAGCCTTCTGAATCACGCGGTTCTGCAGGCACTGAGCGTCGTAGTGCTTCTGAAAAGACCAGTAAAGATCCCTTAGTTGAATTTGCGACCAATCTAAACCAGCGAGCTGCTGAAGGTAAAACCGATCCTTTGATTGGACGTGCTTCTGAAATTGAACGTGCTGCCCAAGTACTGTGCCGTCGTCGTAAAAATAACCCATTGCTAGTAGGTGAGCCTGGTGTCGGTAAAACCTCTATCGCTGAAGGTTTAGCATGGTTAATTATTAACGACAAAGCACCAAAGCCCCTTAATGGTTGCGTGATTTATAGCCTAGATATTGGTTCACTGATTGCGGGAACTAAGTATCGCGGTGACTTTGAAAAACGTATGAAGTCATTGCTTGATGCGTTAAAGAAAAAACCAAATGCTATTCTTTTTATCGATGAAATTCATATGATTATTGGTGCTGGTTCATCTATGAGCAGCAATATGGATGTATCGAATCTTATCAAGCCAGCGCTTGCTAACGGTGAGCTGCGTTGTATTGGTTCAACGACCTTTACTGAGTATCGCCAAGTATTTGAAAAAGATCATGCATTGTCGCGTCGTTTCCAAAAAATCGATGTTAAAGAACCTAGTGTGGATGACACCATCGATATCCTGCGTGGTCTAAAACCTCGTTATGAAGAATTTCATAATGTTGAGTATACGGATGAAGCGTTGGTCACAGCGGTACAGTTATCAGCCAAACATATTCATGAGCGTTTTTTACCTGACAAAGCTATTGACGTGATTGACGAAGCAGGTGCATATAAGCGCTTAGGTGTGGTGCCTGATGTCGATGATATCGAAGCGGAAGAAAGTTTCATTGCTGATTTAGAGCAAGATTTTGATGCGCAGATTGATGCTGATATCGATGGTGATACAGATAATGAAATGCAGGATGAAGCAGCGACTGCGAAAGCAAGCGATAGTGCTAAATCAGCAGATGGTGTGAAATTATCAAAAGGTCAAAAGCCACCGATGAAAATCGATGTGGCTGATATTGAAGCTATTATTGCTAAACTAGCACGTATTCCACCCAAATCTGTATCGAGTGATGACAAGAGTATCCTTGAACACTTAGATCGAGATCTGAAGCACTTGGTGTTTGGTCAAGATGAGGCGATTGCTACGTTGGCTGATGCCATCAAGCTATCACGTGCAGGATTAAAAGCACCTGATAAGCCAATTGGTTCGTTTATGTTTGCAGGCCCAACTGGTGTGGGTAAAACAGAAGTATCACGTCAGCTAGCGAACCTGTTAGGTGTAGAATTGGTACGCTTTGATATGTCAGAGTATATGGAAGCGCATACGGCATCACGCTTGATCGGTGCGCCTCCAGGTTATGTTGGCTATGATCAAGGCGGCTTGCTTACCGAAAAAATCAATCAGCATCCACATTGTGTATTGTTGCTTGATGAGATTGAAAAGGCGCATCCAGATGTCTTCAACTTGTTACTACAAGTTATGGATCATGGTACGTTGACCGATAACAATGGTCGTGTGGCCATCTTTAAGCAAGTCATCGTTATTATGACAACGAACGTTGGTGCTGATAGTATCAGTCGCTCGTCAATGGGCTTTACTCAACAAGACCATAGTCGTGATAACACAGAGTCACTGAAACGTGTCTTCACGCCAGAGTTCCGTAATCGCCTAGACGCCATTATTCAGTTCAATCCTCTAGATACGTCAGTTGTTGTATCGGTTGTCGATAAGTTCTTGGTTGAATTACAAGTACAACTTGATGATAAGCAAGTAACGTTAGAGATTGATGATGATGTACGTGATTACCTAGCAGATAAAGGCTATGACCGTCTAATGGGTGCACGTCCGATGCAACGTCTGATTCAAGATGAAATCAAAAAACCATTGGCAAGTATGATTTTGTTTGGTGACTTGGTCAATGGCGGTGTCGTACATCTGACTTTAGAGCCTAAAGTCGATGATTCCCAAGAGAGTGATACGATGAAGCTTGATAAGGTATCAGACAAAGGCTCAGCTGATAGTCGTATTATTCTAACAGTTGTTGAAACTCATGAACCGCATCCTGATTCTGAGTCTCTAGCTAGCTAAGTTACTGGTGCTAATATGACAAAAACGGCTACCGTATTACAGCGGTAGCCGTTTTTTTATTGCTATAATTTATCAACAAAGCGCACACAATTTTTTGTTAGTATGATTATTTACATTAAGCTGGCTTTAACAAAGCTATGGAACTTATAACAAGATAATAAGTATAAAAAGGACACACTATGGAACTTTTTGATGAACCGACAACCAAGACTCCAGAACAAAAACAAGCGATTTTAGACAATGTCCGTTTACCAGAAGATTGGAAAACGGCATTAGCAGATGAGCTAACGTCTGAAAATATGGACAATCTACGCGCATTTTTGAAGGAAGCCTACCAGTCCGATGATAGTATCTATCCGCCTGCACCATTGATGTTCAATGCGCTTAATCTCACGCCGTTATCACAAGTCAAAGTGGTAATCTTGGGACAAGATCCTTATCATCGTCCAGGTCAGGCTATGGGGTTATCATTTTCTGTTCCTAAAGCCATTCCAAAGCCACCATCATTGAATAACTTGCTCAAAGAAATGGCAGATGACATTGGTATTCGGCCTTCAGCGCATGGCGATTTGACGTACTGGGCGAAGCAAGGCGTTCTCCTGCTTAATAGCTCACTAACTGTACGAGAAGGCGAGCCAAACAGTCATCAAAATAAAGGTTGGGAACAGTTTACTGATGCCGTCATCGATGCCGTCAATGAACAGACAAAGCATACCGTATTTATTTTGTGGGGTAGTAAAGCCCAGAAGAAAGGCAAGTATATCGATACCGATAAGCATTTGATTCTGACAGCGGTACATCCATCACCATTGGCGGCAAATCGTGGCGGCTTCTTTGGCACTAAACCTTTTTCTAAAACAAATGACTACTTGGTGCAGTATGGCCAAATTCCAATTGACTGGCAATTACCACAATAAATGCAAAATATACAGAATATAAGCTTAATGCCGTATCAACCTTTAAATATTCAGGCTAGCACCTTTTGGTCAGTTGAAGACGTTAAATGGATGCGAGAGGCAATCCAACTTGCTAAGCAAGGCGCTGAGCGAGGAGAGGTACCGGTAGGTGCGGTATTAGTACATGATCAGCAGATTATCGGCCAAGGATTTAATCAACCTATTAGTAGCCATGATGCTACTGCTCATGCAGAGATAGTTGCATTAAGAGATGCTTGTACGCGTTTAGAAAACTATCGACTGCCGCTACAGACTACTTTATATGTCACTCTGGAGCCTTGTACAATGTGTATTGGTGCATTAATCCATGCGCGTGTAAACAAGCTGGTGTACGCAGCGAGTGAACCGCGTGCTGGGATGGTTGGTAGTCAAATGGACTTATCATTACAACCTTTCTATAACCATAGTATTCAAGCCTATAATGGATTATGCAGCGAGCATAGCAGTCAAATACTTAAGACATTTTTTCGTGAGCGTAGGCAAGCGGCAAAAAAGAATAAGGCCACTATGTAAACTCAAAATACTAATAAACAAGATATCAGTCTTGGTGCTAGTGGTCACGATGATTTTTTGCTATAATATTGCCCTATTTGATAGCACCCATCTTAATAGGCTATTAAAGACTTAACATACGAATAAATATCGTTTTATTAATGACATATGATAAGCGATATAAGTAACGCATATTATTGAGTAAGTATTATGACTAGTTCTACACCTGATAATGTTTTACTCAATACAGAGAATAGCCATACCTTATCAATGCGCTATCCTGTTATTTGTATCGATGGTCCTAGTGGCGCTGGTAAAGGCACGGTCACATGGCGTCTAGCACAAGTGTTAGGCTATCAGTTGTTAGACTCTGGTGCGCTTTATAGAATTGTTGGTCTAAAAGCCTTTGAAGCAGGTTTGATTAGCGCAGATGCTAGCCAACCAATTGACGAAGATGCTGTATTAGCATTGACTGAAAGCTTAGAGATAGCGTTTGTACCGAACAATGACTCAGGGCGTGTAGATATCATTGTTAATGGACAAGCAGTAGGTGAGCAAGTACGCAATGAAACGGTCGGAGGCTATGCATCACAGATAGCTGTTTTTCCACAGGTTCGCCAAGCATTGCTCAAGCTACAACAAGATATGGCCACTCGTTCTGGTTTGGTTGCTGATGGCCGTGATATGGGTACGGTCGTTTTTCCAGATGCTGATGTTAAGGTGTTTTTGACAGCCAGTGCTGAGGCACGTGCTGAGCGCCGTGTGACTCAATTATTGAACGCTGGTCAAACAGCAGATTTTGAGGCAATTTTAGCGACGATAAAAGAACGTGATGACCGTGATGAAAATCGTAGTACAGCGCCATCGAAGCCTGCGGCAGATGCGTTATTACTTGATAGTTCAGAGCTTAATGCTGATGCAGTATATGAGCAAGTCAAAAAGCATTGCCAAGATAAAGGTGTATTTTTCACTAGTTAGTCATTTAATAGCTAGTAAAAACAACATATTAAGTACTAAAAAGTTTCCTATTAATCATTGTTTTAGTATAAAATAATACGGTTAAGTGAAATTTTATTAAAGCAGTAAGAAAAATTTAGTTTATTCAAGATGTTGCATTCGATATAAGACAGTTGTTGTTAGTCAGTTTTTATTACGATGAGCTCGCTATCAACAAACGTTTTTTTATATGATTGCATGGGATATAAAACCAGTATTTCGTTCTATACAATCATAAATTTGATCCGTACTGTGCTGGACAGGATACGGCTATACAAAGGTAGACATAATGGAATCATTTGCTGAACTATTTGAAGCGAGCATTGAAGAGCAGGGCCTAGATATCGAGCGTGGCTCGGTTATTACAGGTGCTGTTGTGGCCATCGATAGCGATTGGATCACAGTAGATACTGGTCTTAAATCTGAAGGTATCGTCGCTCGTGAAGAGTTTTTAAGCGAAGAAGGCGAACTTGAAGTTGAAGTTGGCGATAGCGTTGATGTCGTAGTTGAAGCGGTTGATAACGGCATGGGTCAAACCTTGCTGTCACGTGAGAAAGCTAAACGTGTTGAAACTTGGAACTTCCTTGAAAAAATCGCTGATAACGATGAAATCGTTAAAGGTATCATTTCAAGCAAAGTTAAAGGCGGTTTCACTGTAGATATCGGTTCAGTACGCGCGTTCTTACCAGGTTCATTGGTAGATGTACGTCCTATCCGTGATACAACGCATCTTGAAGGCAAAGAGCTAGAATTCAAAGTCATCAAACTTGACCAGAAACGCAACAACGTTGTTGTTAGCCGTCGTGCAGTTATGGAAGCTGAAAACTCAGCTGAGCGCGAAGAGCTATTGAACAAGCTTGAAGAAGGCATCGAGATCGAAGGTATCGTTAAGAACCTTACTGATTACGGCGCGTTCGTTGATCTAGGTGGTATCGATGGTCTATTGCACATCACTGACATGGCATGGCGCCGTATCAAGCATCCATCTGAAGTTGTTGAAGTTGGCCAAGACCTAAAAGTTAAAGTATTGAAGTTTGACCGTGAACGCAATCGCGTAAGCCTAGGTCTAAAACAACTTGGTACTGATCCTTGGGATAACGTTGGCGGCACTTACCCAGTAGGTAGTGTTGTAAAAGCTCGCGTAACCAACTTGACTGACTATGGTTGTTTCGCTGAGATTTCTGAAGGTATCGAAGGTCTAGTACACGTATCAGAAATGGATCATACCAACAAAAACATCCACCCATCTAAAGTTGTTCAAGTGGGCGATGAAGTTGAAGTAATGATTCTTGATATCGATGAAGAACGTCGTCGTATCAGCCTAGGTATCAAACAAACTCTAGCTAACCCATGGGATGAGTTTGATAAGAAACATGAGCGCGGTGATAAAATCACTGGTACTATCAAATCAATCACTGACTTCGGTATCTTTATCGGTCTAGACGGTGGTATTGATGGTCTTGTTCATCTATCTGATATCTCTTGGAACGAAACTGGCGAAGATGCTATCCGTAACTACAACAAAGGTGACACCGTTGAAGCAATGGTATTGTCTGTAGATGCAGAAGCTAACCGTATCAGCCTAGGCGTTAAGCAGTTAAGCTCTGATCCATTCAACGAATACCTAGTCAACAATGACCGTGGTGCTATCGTTAATGGTAAAGTAAAAGAAGTAGATGCTAAAGGCGCTACTATCGAACTTGCTGACGAAGTTGAAGCTTATCTACGTGCTTCTGAAATCCAACGTGATCGCGTTGAAGATGCAACTAAGCATCTAACTGTTGGTGATGACGTGGAAGCGAAAATCATCAGTGTTGATCGTAAAACACGCAACATCAACTTGTCTATCAAAGCGAAAGACGAAGCTGAAGAGCGTCAAGCGATTAAAGATCTTGGTAGCACGAACACTACTGCTGCTGCTCCAGGTTCTGATGCACAGCCAAAAACTATTGGTGATTTGATCAAAGAGCAAATGCAGTAAGCTGCAAACTATTGATATAAAAGTAATATAAAAAAAGCGACTTCGGTCGCTTTTTTTTATGATTAGATTTTATTAACACAGTTAGTAATAGAGGTTTTTAGCCAAATGGGCAAACTCTTATTCCCATTTACGCTAATATCCGCTATCATTTGCACCATTGAGTAACGAGATGATAGTTATAAGCTTTTTGTAGTCATAATGCGATTCTGAATGTTAGTTTTCAAAGATTCAGTCTTTATAATTCAATTATCCACACGCGTTTACATACTATAGAGCGTTGACTTATCATCAGCTTATCCATTAATCAACAAGGCAAGCGTAATAATGCAGCAAGCGATTAACAAATCCGAATTTATTAGTAATTTGAGTGCAAACTGTGACAACATGGCAGACACCGTGGTTGATGACGCAGTGCGTGAAATCTTAAACTTGATGACCCATACTTTAGCCAATGATGGCCGAGTCGAAGTTCGCGGATTCGGTAGTTTTTGTCTACATCACCGCCGTGCCCGTATGGGACGCAACCCTAAGACAGGTGAAAGTGTACCTGTACCGGCTAAAGCGATTCCACACTTTAAACCAGGCAAGGCCTTACGCGAAGCAGTAAACGATACGGTAGCAAACGGTTAGTTAAACCAGCACTGGCTATCTAACCGTCAAAATTTATCATTCCAAACTGAGGTAACTGTCTCATGCGCTTTCTACTATTTGTATTGCTATTCTTGAGCTTTGCCTATTCACTTGGTTTGGTATTGGCAAATAATACTGAGGTCGGAGTCAACCTACTGTTTTCACAAGCACCTACGATGAATCTAGGGTTGCTACTTATTTTGTGTTTGATGCTAGGTATTGTCATTGGTATTTTACTGGCATTGCTTATCTTTCGTGTGCTGCAAAATAAGTGGGAAATCTCACGTCTGCAAAAAGCAAACGCAAACCTGCAAGAGCAATTGACTCAAGCCAATACAGTTATCGATCGTCAAGCAAGCGCGCCAACAGTAGATGAAGCTGTTTATGGTGCTTCTGCTGCTAATGTGCAAAGTAGTGACGCGACTAGCCTAACTGAAGGTTCTACTCTGTCTAAGCGTAGACGAGATTAATTCATTAGGTAATCTTTTATGTGATCTGCTAGGTGATAGTTCAACGAACGCAGTATTGACCTCAAATACAGTACTTTGATAACTTCAAAATATGTGGTAAAACCATGAATAATGTAATTAACTCTCCAGTTGTCGTCGCTCTAGACAATATGACGGTAGAGGCGTCTTTGGCGCTAGCTGATCAGTTAGATCCATCCCAATGTCGATTGAAAGTCGGTAAAGAGCTGTTTACCCGTTGTGGTCCTGATATCATCAAAGCATTGCATCAACGTGATTTTGAAGTGTTCTTAGACTTAAAATTCCATGACATTCCTAATACTACTGCCCAAGCAGTATTGGCTGCCGCTGAGCTTGGTGTCTGGATGGTGAATGTCCATGCTAGCGCAGGTCTAGAAGCCATGTCATTGGCAAAACAGCGCTTGCTAGATAGAGATCTCGATACCTTGCTTATCGCAGTCACCGTACTGACTTCTATGGATAGTGAAGCGTTGATGCAAACAGGCATCACTGATAGCTTAGATACCCAAGTGAGCCGACTAGCACAATTGACCAAGCAGGCTGGTTTAGATGGTGTGGTTTGCTCGGCTCAAGAAGCAAAGGCACTTAAAGCGTTATGTGGTCAGGATTTTAAACTGGTGACGCCTGGTATTCGCTTAGCTGAAGATAATGCAGATGATCAAAAACGTATCTGTACACCAAGTCAGGCGCTAATAGACGGTTCTGATTATTTAGTCATTGGTCGTTCGATCACTCAAGCTTCAGACCCTGCTGCTAAACTACAGACAATACTTCAAAGTATTTGAGTTTAAATAGACGTTAAGAAAAAAAGACAGCCTAAATGGCTGTCTTTTTACTTTTTAATGACATAGAAAAAGCTGCTACACTACTTAAATTTATTCTTACAACCTTTCTAAAATATAATAACTATATCAAAAACGCTCATTTAGCTAAATATCAGTAGTACTGCTATGAGCGTTTATCGCTAATTAGGTTTTTAATAATAACGCCACTAAATGATGTTGGATAATATGAAATTACAGATATTGAGTGACTTACATATTGATAGTTATGCACGTCAATTGCACCCTGTTGGACATATTCCTAAAACTGATGCAGATTTAGTATTGGTAGCAGGGGATACTGCTAATAGCGACAAAGGTATGCCGTGGTTGCAAGAGCAAGCAGCGCTCTTAGAAGTTCCCCTGATTACTATCGCTGGTAATCATGAATACTTTGATGAAGATGTGTTGAGCTTTGACCATAAACTGGCAACTTGGGATAACTATGATACTGCGTCTAAAAAAGGGGTTCGCGTCTTACAATGTCAGCATATCGATATCGGTGATATACGCCTTTTAGGTTGTACGCTTTGGACTGATTATCAGTATCATGCTAACGAAGACACCATGGCCGCTGCTAGGAATTTTATGCGTGATTATAAGCAGATTTACGCAGGCAACGAACTGTTTTCACCTGAAGTATCTATGCAGATTCATGCTGAGCATCGTCAGTGGCTACAGCAAGCTTTGATCGAATCTTATAAACTTGGTAAAAAAACTGTGGTAATGAGTCATCATAGCGTCAGTGCATTATCGGTGTCTGAAAAATATGCCAATCTACCGAGTAATGCGGCTTTTGTTAGTGACTTGTCAGGGTGGATGCACGAAGATTGGGCACCGATGCTTTGGGTACACGGACATACTCATGAAGCATTTGATTATAAAATTGGTAATACGCGAGTGATCGTCAATCCACGAGCTTATCCTAATGAGGTTAGTAGTACGGCATTAGAGTTTGCATGGGACAAAGTCATTGATATTGGCTAGGAACGCATGTAAATATTTGGCAAATCTTCATTTATTTTAGGTATAGACTCTTTTAAATAAAGTGTTTTTTGAAAGAGTGAAGGTATTTATAAGATATATTGCAACTAGATTTGTCTGTGGTTCATTCCTGATAAGAAATCTGCTAGGCTTGCTGTCATGAGTAAATATCTAAATAACACCCTGTCCAAAATATCTGCTGACAAGCTCGCGAGTCACACCCCAAGCGCGCCTGCACCTTCGCACCTACCAGATAGCATGATTTCCTCCGTCAGCCTATTGCCTGAAAATAAGCGGCTGATTCTATTTACCAGGCACTCTTTACGCGAGCGCTCTGATGGTAATGGTTTTGCTAGCTATCAGTTACCGTTGACTCCTAAAGGACGCATACTGGCAAAGTCTTGGGGTCGATGGTTATCAGGTCATCTACCATATTCGCTCGACGTCGATAGTATATCTAGCCCGATTGGGCGTTGTATCGATACCGCGCAGTTGATGCAAGAGGGGGCAGGACTACGGCGTGACATTACGCATCAATCATTGTTAGTTGAGCCTGGTAGCCTCGTCACTGAGCCTGAAATAGCCAATCCTGTGTTCAAAGAAATTGGCGTCCTGAACTTTATCAATCGCTTTTTGCAAGGAAATCTCGAAGGGACCAAAAACACCTATCAAGGCGGTTTGGATATCCTGTCGCTTTTTTACCAGAATCAGCCGCAGCACGGCCATCTGATGCTCGCTGTGAGTCATGACACGTTGCTATCTGCATTCTTAGCCGTCATGTTCGATGTGGTAGAGATTGATTGGAATGATTGGCCAAAGATGATGGAAGGCGTGTTCTTATGGTTTGATGATAAGCCATTTGATCAAGCGAGCGCGCATTTCATTTGGCGGGGTCAGGTATATACTCGGCCGATTAGTTCATTATTAGAAGGTTATCGTGCAGCTGGTTACCATCCTAGCAAGTTGCTATTGCCGCCAGAAGTAAAGTGGAATTGATACTTTGTTCAAACATTGAAATGAGTTGATATAGCAACTATTCGTTGAATACATTTTGAATAGGCATAAAAAAACCTTGCCACGGTATTAGAACCAGTGACAAGGTTTTAGTCATTACGCTATAAAAGCGAAATGCGGTCTAACCAATACAAATCTTAAGCTTGTAAGCCTTTGATTGTTTTGTTTAGGCGGCTCTTACGACGAGCAGCTTTATTCTTATGAATAATACCTTTGTCAGCCATACGATCAAGAACTGGTACCGCTTTTTTGTAAGCTTCGGTAGCCGCGTCATAATCTTTAGCTGCGATAGCCGCATCAACACGTTTTAAGTAAGTACGAACCATAGAGCGTTGTGACGCAGAGTTCTGACGACGTTTGGTGTTTTGACGGGCGCGTTTACGAGCTTGTGCAGTATTAGCCACGCGTATCTCCTTGATAAAGATAGATAAAAATATGAATGTTGATTGCAATAATGGGTTTAACAATCATCGGTGACGAGCAGCCGTCTCGTCAAATATGATGTCGATGTCTGATATTAAAGTATCTAATATGAATAGATCATCGTAAGCGCCAGAGCTGTTTGGAATAATTAAACAGCGTTGACGTGTAAAGCCGATTATCTTAGCAAATTATTGAACTAAGGACAATATATTTGATGATTAATGCTCAAAGAAGTTACGTAATATCATCGAATTTGGGTCATTCTAGTAACTAAATCAATAGTAAGCGTTGATAGACGTAGAGGGTTGATAAAATCTCTTACAATATATCCTATATAATAGCGTCAGTTATTGAGGAATTTAGGTATGATATTCTAACGATAGACCTTGATATAGGTATTTTCTCATCAATATAGTTCATCTAATGTTATATAAGTGGATAGGGTATGCAGCGAAAAGCAATTGTGATTGGCGCAACAGGGTTAGTAGGGCAGCATTTGGTAAAGCAACTGAGTGAGCTTTATGACACATTGATTGTGATTGCTCGTCGTCCGCCACGCTACATTAATGCCAGCATGCGTTTTTATCAAATTAATGATTTTGATAATCTCTCTGAAGTGTTTGCAAGCGTTGGTGCCGATCGAACCACGGATGCTTTTAGTTGTTTGGGTACGACAAAAAAGCAGGCTGGTAGTGATGAGGCTTTTCGCAAGGTAGATCGAGACTATAACGTAAACTTTGCCAAGTTATGTCGTGACAAAGGGGTCGAGAATTTCTTTTTACTCTCCTCAATGAATGCGGATATTGACAGTCGTTTTTTATACAATCGAGTCAAGGCTGAGACAGAGCAGGCTGTTATGGCATTAGATTTTGGACAATTGGTCGTCTTCCGCCCGTCGTTATTGCTTGGTAAGCATAAAGGTCGTCCGCTTGAGAGCATTGGTCAAAAAGCCTTTAAACTCATCTCGCCGCTCGTGTCAGAGTCACTATCGTTACATCCTATTTCTGCTAAACGCGTTGCCAGTGCTATGGCCATGAGTGCTCATGATATCTACCATCGTAGTAAATATCGTACTGAACCTCAAATTAAGCATATCGACATTATTGAAAATAAGCAGATGCTAGCGATGACCCGTGTTAAAAAATAAAAGGACAGTTTTTCTAGTGACAGATTCAGTCTTAAAACTGGAAAGTTACAGATATCGATTGTTAATTGCATTGGGACAAGATTGCATTAGAACAAAAATATAAGAGTAAAAAACACAATAACTATTAACTATTATCAAAGCATCAATCAGTATTGAAACACCAGTCAGTTGAATCACTAAAACAAGGAGCAGAAGCAATGTCAGAATCGATACAAATGGATAGAGGGAATTTTGTCACTTGTGATCTATTGGATGCCAATCCTGAGTCGCAAGTATGCTTGCCAAATATCGAAGGTAAGTCATTCCGTCAGTTTGGTGCGAAAGACAAATTCTGCGGCGAAATCGTGACGGTTAAGTGCTTTGAAGACAATAGCCGTGTTAAATCACTACTGAATAGCGATGGCAAAGATAAAGAAGGCAATGGCAAAGTATTGGTTGTTGATGGTGGCGGCTCTATGCGTTGTGCATTGTTAGGCGATATGATTGCACAATCGGCTATCGATAACGGCTGGGCTGGAGTTATTGTATATGGTTGTGTCCGCGATGTTGATGACATGGCAGAGATGGCGCTTGGTGTGATGGCGCTTGGTTGTATCCCGCGTAAATCGACCCGCCGAGATGAAGGTCAAACAGATGTCGAAATCAGCTTTGGTGACTTAACGTTGAACTCGGGTATGTTCGTTTATGCTGACAACAATGGCATCATCGTTAATGATAAATCACTTATCAGCTGAAGTTTTAGGCTTGGCTTGATTAGTAAAAACGAAAACCTCAGCTTATCAGTTGGGGTTTTTTGTTATGTAATGACAGTTAAAGCGCAATAATCGTTGTTAACACTTACTCATTAATGGGTAAACTCTTAAGTGACAAACCGTTACGGCATAAGTTTTGGTAATTGCTCAAATATTCGTATAATAGCTTTCTGACTCCTTAACTTTGATCCTATTCTTTATGCCTATTACTGCTTTGACTGATGCGTTTGACCCTATTAACCAGCAGTTGTTTCCTATCCAAAATGCCGAGCGGCGTTGGCTAGCGCCTGTCCATGGTGCGGTCAGCAGTTTATGGTTGGCAAGCTTGGTGCAAACGCCTATGTGGAATGTTGCCGAGCGCCTAAAAGTTGTGGTGGCACGTGACCAGAACCAACTCAATCAAATAGAGACTGAGCTGGCATTTTGCGGAGTCGATGCTTACGTATTCCCTGACTGGGAAACGCTAACCTATGATGAGCTATCTCCACATCAAGACATCGTTAGCGAACGCATCAATCTGTTGACGGATATGCCAAAAACGGGCGTGCTGCTTATTTCGATACAAGCATTAATGCATCGCGTCGCACCGCCAAGCTGGTTAATTGGTCAGCATTTTGATTTGAGTGTCGGCGATCGATTTGATATCAATACCCAACGTGGGCTGTTGGCAAAAGCAGGTTACCGCGCTGTTGAAAATGTCTTTGAACCAGGTGAGTTTGCAGTGCGTGGCAGTATTATTGATATTTTTGCCATGGGTCAGCCTTTTCCGCTACGTTTAGACTTGTTCGATGATGAAATCGAAACGATTCGCTTTTTTCATCCTCAAACGCAGCGTACATTGACTGCTGATGATTTGAAGGCTATGTTAACGGGCACTGATACCAGTATGGCGAAAGAGTCATTGTCACTACTGCATAAGATGCCAGATATCTCTAAACCTATCGACCAATTTCAAATATTACCCGCCAAAGAGTTTCCGCTCGATGAAGGGCGTGAGACGTTCCGCACGAACTTTGCTGCGATGTTCCCTAATACCAGTAGCCGTAAGTCTGAGCTGCACAAAGACGTAATGGCAGGGATTGCCAGTAGTGGATTAGAGTATTATCAGCCACTATTTTTTGACTTAAAAGATTGGGAGGCGGAGAGTAGCTTATTTTCCTATTTACCAAGCGATGCATTGTTTATCACCGATGAATTAATCAATGAAAAACAAGCTGATTACTGGTCACAAATCCAGCGTCGCTACGAAGAGCGTCGCCATGATATTGATAAGCCTATCGTAGAGCCAGCAATGCTGTATCTATTATCTAACGCGCTTAATGAACAGCTCAATCAATATCCACGAGTTATATTAAGTGCTCGTGATGAACTGGCTACGATGAATGATGTGGCATCGTCAGAAGGTAAAGATTCCTCTCAGCCGCAACTCTCACTAACGCCTACTAAACAACAAGGACTGGTGACATTAAGTGCTCAAGAGCCGCCACAATTAGCAGTTAATCATCAAAAGTCTGAACCATTATCAGAATTGCTCGACTTCTTGGATACGCAATCAAAGACTTCAACACCCGTACTAATCGTTGCAGAGACTGCAGGCCGTCGCGAGATTCTCATTGAACTCTTCAAAGGCAAGATTGATATCAAGGCGTATGATAGCTTTGAGGCATTTTTAGCCGCAGATAAAACCAGCGCTATTAACAACAGTCACTTACCGCATGTCGGTTTGACCGTAGCGCCAATTGAGCGCGGTGTCTATGTGCCTGAGCGTTTGGTGCTGATTAGCGAGACACAGCTGTTTGGTCGTCAAGTATTACAGACACGCCGTCGTCGCCAAAGCGGTGTGTCAGAAGAGTTCTTAGTCAAGAGTGTTACTGAAATAACAGATGGCAGTCCAGTAGTGCATATCGAGCATGGTATCGGTCGTTATAATGGCTTAATTACCTTAGATGTGGGCGATGGTGAGCAAGAGTTTATCCACCTAAAATATTCTGATGACGCTAGTATCTATGTGCCAGTGGCCAATCTGCAAATGATTAGTCGCTATAGTGGCGGTGATCCTGCCTTAGCACCGCTCCATAAGATCGGTAGTGGCAAATGGGATCGAGCCAAGCAAAAAGCATTAGAGCAAATTCATGACGTCGCTGCTGAATTGCTCAATATGCAGGCAAGACGTGAGGCCAAAGTTGGCATTCATTTCAAAATAGACCCATCGCAGTATGAGCTATTTGCCAGTCAGTTTGCCTTTGAAGAAACCGCCGACCAAGCCAATGCCATTTATGCCGTAATGGAAGACATGAGACAAAACCAGCCGATGGATCGTCTCATTTGTGGCGACGTTGGTTTTGGTAAAACAGAAGTCGCGATGCGAGCGGCGTTTATTGCCGTTAGTGCTGGTTATCAGGTTGCCGTACTGGTGCCTACCACATTACTTGCCGGTCAGCATGAAGACAATTTCCGCGATCGTTTTGCCGATTGGCCAGTTCGCATTGAAAGTTTGTCTCGCTTTGGCGGCAAAAAACATCAAGAAATGGTACTGGCCGATTTGGCCGCTGGCAAAGTGGACATTGTCATTGGTACTCATAAACTGCTACAACCAGATGTGAAATTTGCAAATCTTGGCCTGATGATTGTGGATGAAGAGCATCGCTTTGGAGTACGTCATAAGGAACGTATCAAGGCCATTCAGACAGATGTCGATAGTATGTCTATGACGGCAACTCCGATCCCTAGAACGCTAAATATGGCGCTCTCAGGTATGCGCGATATGTCGATTATCGCCACACCGCCTGCTCGTCGTCTTGCCATCAAGACCTTTGTGATGCAAAAGACAGAAGCCCTGATGAAAGAAGCCATATTGCGTGAGCTTCTGCGTGGTGGGCAGGTATATTTGCTACATAATGATGTTGCTAGTATCGAGCGTATGGCAGAGACCATTCGTGACCTAGTGCCAGAAGCAAGAGTAGGAGTAGCTCATGGGCAAATGCAAGAGCGCCAACTTGAGCAGATCATGCAGCAGTTTTATCATAAAAAGTTCAACGTGTTGGTTTGCTCTACCATTATCGAGACGGGTATTGATGTGCCCAATGCCAATACGATCATCATTGAGCGTGCAGATAAGTTTGGTCTTGCGCAATTACATCAGCTGCGTGGTCGAGTAGGACGTAGTCATCATCAAGCGTATTGTTACTTACTAGTGCCTTCTCTGAAAGGACTCAAAGGCGATGCCAAGCGCCGTTTGCATGCGATTGAACGCGCCAATACTTTGGGTGCAGGTTTTATGCTGGCAAGTGAAGATTTAGAGATTCGCGGTGCAGGTGAGATACTAGGCAAGCAGCAAAGTGGTAATATGCAGGCGATTGGCTTTAGCTTGTATATGGATATGCTTGAGCGTGCGACTAAAGCCATCAAAGCTGGCAAGGAGCCTGATTTAAATACACCATTGTCGTTGACCAGTGAAATCAACCTACACAGCTCTGCTCTTATTCCAGAAGAGTATCTACATGACGTGCATCAGCGCTTATTGTTCTATAAGCGTATTAGTAATACCGATGATAAAGAGGCGTTGACGGATATTCGTACGGAAATGATAGATCGCTTTGGGGCACTGCCAGATCAAACCAAGCAGCTATTCGCTATTCATGGATTACGCTTACAAGCAGAGCCGCTCAAAATCAATAAAATCGATGCCAATAGTAGTAGTATGACGCTGGAATTTGCGCCTGATACTCCAGTTGATGCGTTAGCGATTATTAAATTGATCCAATCAAATGGTCAGCATTATCGTATGAATGGCGCATCTGGCATCCGTTACCAAAATAGCGATAAACTGGCCACACCGCAACAGCGAGTGACGGTCATACAAGAACTGCTGCGCTATTTTAGCGAGCATATGGTGACAGAGCCTGCTTAGCACATAGTTGGTTGTTAAGTAGGCTAGGTAGTTAATCTAAGCCAGTAAATTATGGTGCTATTTTATCAACCCGATAACTGATAAAATAGCTAAACTAACTTTTTAACCTTCTGTATTTTATTTGCATTAAACAACAAGAGAACCGTCATTATGTTCCAACTTCATCATAAACTTGCTGCTGATAGTTTTTTAGTGGGGGATTTTCCATTATCCACTTGTCGTTTAATCAATGACTGCCAATTTCCTTGGCTTATATTGGTGCCGCGTGTCTCCGGTATCAAAGAGTTATATGAGTTGTCTGAGGCAGACCAAACACAGTTTTTACGAGAGTCGAGCTGGTTGTCGAGTCAGTTAGCCAAAACCTTCCAAGCCGATAAAATGAATGTAGCCGCTCTTGGTAATCAAGTACCACAACTTCATTTTCATCATATTGTCCGTTATCAAAATGACATGCAGTGGCCAAACCCAGTATGGGGTGTGCCAGCTGTGCCATATACTAAAGAAGTGTTGGCGCAAATGCAGCAAACATTGATGATGGCATTACGTGGTCATCACCAAATGCCGTTTGATTGGCAAATGTAATTATCAGTCTATTCTGCCTTCAATAAGAATAGCTTGAACCTAAATTTTATAGGTAAAAAGAGAGGCCAGATACTTAAATGTATCTGGCCTCTCTTTTTAATTAAGTTTGAATACAACTGTAAAACAGCCAATAAACTAGACAAAAGGTCGCCTTGTAGTCATCAGTAACCTTGTTTAAACTTATTTCGAAAGTATAATATATTATTAGATATATCTTATGATAAATCGTCATAAGGGCAAATGATGCACATGTGCTAGTGTAGTATGCCTTTGTCTCTCAGATAGCTCACCTTATTTAAGTGAAACTCATATGACCTTCTCAGAGACATTCAAACCAATGACGCCGTTAAAGGACACCGGGACCTGTCGTTTTGACTATCCAGAAGTGTTCGTGTTAATACTGACGGTTGTATTGCGTGCTATATACTACGACTTCCGCTCTATCTCAATGGCACTATTGGTTATTATTACATTGCCAAGCCTCATGATCCTGATATATAACTACCGACGCCAGACCAGCTTTTGGACGTCTAATATCGTTATTATTCTATTATCGGTTGTCATCGGCTCACTACAATGCTGTACGGTCATATCAATCAGCTTGGCTGCTTTGATTGGTGTGCGTATCATTCTTAGCCGACCTGAGAATCACCTCAGACTGTTATCTGTATCTGTTGTGACGATTATTGTATTTTACTACGTTAGCATAGTCCTAGATGCGAATAGTATGGGCTTTGATGAGGGCTTATTACCATTGATAGTAATGGTGGCAAGCTTAGGCGTTATTTTGTATCAGTTCTGGCGTATATATCAAGAGTACATTGGTTATAAGGCTTCTGCCCATAAGGCAGGGGGACGCCTAAGCACAATGGTATCAGTGATCAATAAGCTGACCCGTTTTGTACCACCACAAATTTGGGAGCCTATTGTCAAATCGGATAGCCCCGTTAGTGTTTCTAATAAACGCGCAAAAATAACTATCATGTTTTCAGATATTGTCGGCTTTACCGAACTGTCTGATAGTCTAAGCTCTGACAACTTGTCAGACATTCTCAATACTTATATGCATTGTATGACGTCAATCGCTGATAAACATGGCGCAGTGCTTGATAAGTTTATTGGTGATGGCATGGTATGTTTTTTTGGTGAGCCGAATAGCCGCGGCTCGCGTCAAGATGCACTAGATTGTGTGGCGATGGCAATTGATATGCGCCGAGAAATGCGCACCTTACGTCAGAAATGGCGGTTAATGGGGTTTGAAGGCTTGTATATACGTGTTGGTATCACCACTGGCTACTGTCACGTTGGTAATTTTGGTAGTAATAGTCGATTAAGCTATACCATCATTGGCAAAGAAGCCAACCTAGCTTCTAGGCTTGAGTCCTGCGCGGGCAAAGATCAGATATTGGTCAGTGAAAGCACTTACGATTATATTTGCCATAACTATGAATGTGAGCACGTTGCCGCATTTTGCGTGAAGGGTATTGATGAAAAGGTCGATGCATGGCAAGTACTTGACCCTAGTGCCAGTACAGGTCATTTATCTAAATGGGTCGACCACACATTGCCTGGTTTCAATTTGCATTTAAATTTTAAAGATATGAAAGACAATGATTATCAAGATATTAGAGCTCGTTTAAATTTTGCGTTGGAACGCATCGAGCAAGAGGAAGAAAAAGTAGCAAAGGGCATAGCTGCAGAAAGTAAACGTGAGAATGCCAATCGCAAGTAAGCGTTTCAAGTTTAATATCTCAAATTCATATATAGAAAAAGGCCAGCTATCATATAGCTGGCCTTTTTAGTCATAACTAGGAAGTATTATCAGTGTTTAATGATTTTCTTTAGCGTGATTGAGGGTATATTTAGGGACTTCGATGGTCAAGTCATCATCATCAAGCATGACCTGACAAGATAAACGTGAATCAGGCTCTAGTCCCCAAGCACGATCAAGCAGATCGGCTTCAATATCATCCATCTCATCCAAACTGTTGAAACCTTTACGTACTACGACATGACATGTGGTACAAGCTTTTGACATCTCACAGGCATGCTCGATTTTAATGCCTTTTTCTAATAGTGCTTTGCACAAGTTTTCACCAGCTTGTAGCTCAACTTCTGCACCTTCAGGGCAAATTTCGTGATGGGGTAGTACGGTAATTTTTGGCATAAATTATCTGTCCGATGCTAATCAATTTAAAAAATATTAGAAGTTAGCTTAATATGTTAACTAAGCTATATTTGTCGATGTATTTATTACCAGTCTTTGGCACTAGTACCGGCCATACTGGTCTTGACGCTTTGATTCATAATACGTGCAGCAAAGGCATCACTATGTGGCTTAAGCTGTGCTTGTTGCGTTTCAATAAGCGCTAAGTCATCAGTGCTAAGAGAGTTACGTAGCGCTTGTATATGCTCTGCTAGGGACTGTTGTTCTTCGACAGAGAGCAACGCCGAAAATTCGTTAAGTGCCGACTCTAGGGCAAGTACTTCACGTTCCGCTTCTACTTTGGTCTCAATTAAAGAACGCGCATTTTTGTCTTCTTCTGCGTGTTTAAACCCTGCAACAAGCAACTGTTCTTTTTGCTCATCTGATAGACCATAAGAAGGCACAATCTCGATTTTGCTTTCTGTTTTGGTTGTAGTTTCTTGCGCACTGACAGTAAGCTGACCGTTGGCATCAATACTAAAGGTAACTTCAATACGAGCAAACCCAGCTTTCATTGGCGGGATACCATACAGCTCAAAACGTCCCAGTGAGCGACAGTTTTCTACCGTCTCGCGCTCACCTTGCACCACGTGAATCACCATGCCTGTTTGACCATCTTGGTAAGTAGTAAACACTTGACGTTTTTTTACAGGGATAGGCGTATTACGTGGTATCAGTACTTCAACCAAACCACCCATGGTCTCAAGACCTAATGACAATGGCGTCACGTCCAATAACAATAAATTGTTGTCACTATCACCATTGACCAATTGATGAGCAGTCTGGGCAGCGCCCAAGGCAACCACCTCATCTGGATTTAAACGGCAAAGTGGCTGCTTAGCAAAAAATTCAGTCACGATTTGCTGTACTGCAGGCATACGAGTCGAACCGCCCACTAAGATAACTTCATCTAGATCTTTAGTAGACAGCTTAGCATCGCGTAGTACTTGTTCGCACACGCTTAGCGTACGGCGACTAACAGGCTCTACGATAGTTAGTACATCTGTACGGCTTAATACGCCTTGATAAGACTGACCATTGACACTAACACTGATGTCCACTTGCTCAGCGTCAGTCAATGCTTGTTTATAAGCTTTAGCTTGTTGAGCTAGTATTGATTTGTCATGTAGGCTTACGTCTTTTGGATCGATATTTAATTGTTTAATAATCCAATTGGTAATAAGACGATCAATATCATCACCGCCTAACGCACTATTACCACCAGTTGCCAATACCTCAAAGACACCATCGGTAAGTTTTAAGATAGAGACGTCAAAAGTACCACCGCCCAAATCATAGATTAAGTAATAGCTTTCTTTTTTATTGTCTTCTGATGATTGGTCAAGACCATAAGCGACCGCAGCCGCCGTTGGTTCATTGAGTAAACGTAGTACGTTGATACCCGCTGCTTGAGCGGCATCTTTGGTTGCTTGGCGCTGTGCTTCATCAAAATAAGCGGGTACCGTAATTACGGCACCTTCAATGCTATCTGCAGGTAAGGCACTCGCTGCACGTTGCTCAAGAGCGGCTAAGATACGCGCTGATACTGCAACAGGAGAAACCTCGCCTTGAGCCGTTACAAAGGCAGGCATATCATCTTTATTACCAGATAACTCATAAGGATGAGAGAATTTGATATCAGCTTGACTACGACCCATAAAACGCTTAGCCGAGACGATCGTATTTTTTGGATCATCCGCTAAATGCGCTAGGGCATCATAGCCAACCAATGGCGTACCAGTCGCTGGATAATAGACAACAGACGGTAATAATGTATCTGTCTCTGACCCTGCCTCTAAGACTTGTGCCTTACCTGAACGCACCACAGCAACCAACGAGCGTGTAGTGCCAAGGTCAATGCCCAAGCCAAATTTATGTTGGTGAGGTTGAGCGCTTTGATTGGGTTCAGCAATTTGCATTAAAGACATAAGGATAACTCAGAGATAAAATGAATAAGTGAAATGGAGCAAATATAGCATATGTAGTACGAAAGCTTAACGTCGGTAATCTCACTCCATGGAATACAGATTCTGACAGTTTGACGCGCTTAGGCTCAAAGATTATACGGTATCACGGTTACTATTTTAACCAAATATATAGAATTTAGCTTATTAGTGAGAGCCATAACCACAGACGTTTAGACGTATAGGTCATCGTCATCTGAATGCGACGAATTTGCGACATCATCAAGCCCAGTCGTCACATCAGCATTTAGCTTAACCAAAAATTTTAGTTTCTGTGTCGCATCAATCGCTGTTTGCCAATCTTGATTTTGATAAGCGTTGCTAAAGCGTTCAGATTGATTTGCTAGACGCTCTGTAATTTGAGGATGTAATTGCTGCAAGGCTGCAAGATCTTTGTCTTCGATAGCATCATCTAGATCCATACGCATCTGCATCGCATCTTCCAAAAAGTCTAAATCTGCGATTGAATGCTCTATGTTTTGTGCTTGATCCGCCATGTCTAGTAAATAACCAGCACGACTATCAGGAGCGCTTAGAGTCTGATACGCTTGATTGATTAAAGCCGATGCTTTTTCAGACTGCAACTGTGCTTGAACCATATCGGTCTGATTTTTGGCAACATTATCAGGATGATAGCGTTTTTGCAGCAAGCGCAAACGTTGCTCTAGACTGCTTTGATTAATTTCAAATTGTACAGGCTGCTCAAATAGGGCAAAGAAGTTATCAAACTGTGGTTCTGAAGTAATATCTGTCATAATCTGATGCCTTGCTTTTTTATTTGTTTTTGAGGTCATGACCTAGCTAAGAATACTGAATCGCTTGGCTAACTAAATTAACCTTTCTTCATAGCGATAGCAGAGATACTGCACTATTCTTATGAAAGTTTGTTGAAGCATAAATATATCGGTTTTCAGCCATTGAATAATTAAACTGTAAACGACTCACCGCAACCACATTCACCCTTTTGGTTAGGGTTGGTGAATTTAAAGCCTTCGTTTAGACCTTCTTTTTCGTAATCCATCAACAAGCCGTCTAAATATACGAGGCTTTTAGGATCAATAAAGATGCTAACACCGCGACTTTCATAACGCGTGTCATTTTCATCAGGGGTATCTACAAACTCTAAAACGTAAGCCAAGCCCGAGCAACCCGCCGTACGGATACCAACTCGAATGCCTTCGCCTTTGCCGCGATTGTCCAAAAAGTCTCGAACATGCTGAGCGGCGCGTTCTGTCATTTCAATCATGCCAACTCCCATTGACTATTAATCATAAATATCAATAAAAAAATCTAGATAAACTGACAACCAGAATTACAAGATTGCCAAAAGTGTAGGCTTACGACTATTAGAAAACAAAAGGTGACAATTACATAAGTGTCATTGTCACCTCTTTAGCGTCAGTAGCGATTACACATTGCTACTTTAGCGTTGCTAGTACAACGTAGCGCATACGCTAGCAGGCTTAGCCTAGCTTAATTTAGATCGCAGCTTCTTCTGCTGGAGCTGCTACGCCATGCTTACCTTTATAGTCGCTAATAGCGGCTTTAATAGCGTCTTCTGCAAGTACAGAGCAATGCACTTTTACTGGTGGTAATGCTAGCTCTTGAGCGATATCGTTGTTTTTGATTTCGCCAGC
This sequence comes from Psychrobacter sp. NPDC078409, assembly GCF_050268505.1. Classification (NCBI taxonomy): domain Bacteria; kingdom Pseudomonadati; phylum Pseudomonadota; class Gammaproteobacteria; order Moraxellales; family Moraxellaceae; genus Psychrobacter; species Psychrobacter sp. NPDC078409. The sequence continues at coordinate 493,794 of NZ_JBNNGW010000002.1, read as the reverse complement.
TTGATCCAAGCTTTTGCCTTTTAACCACTCAGTAACAAGCGAGCTTGAAGCAATCGCTGAGCCGCAGCCATAAGTCTTAAAACGCGCATCTTCGATAATACCATTATCGTCGACTTGGATTTGTAGACGCATTACATCGCCACATGCTGGGGCACCGACCATGCCGGTACCAACGTTTTTGGCATTTTTGTCAAGATTACCAACGTTGCGTGGGTTTTCGTAATGATCAATAACTTGGTCACTATAGGCCATGGGGTTTTCTCCTAGTTAGATGATGAGTAGTCGTTTATCAACTTTAAGTGTCTAACTACTCATCGATAATTGGGGTCAAACGCTTAATTTAATTGTCTGATCAATCGTTTCATAAATATGTTGCTAGCTATATTAAAAAGCTATATTAGAAATTAATGCTCAGCCCACTCGACTGAGTTTAGATCAACACCTTCTTGATACATATCCCAAAGTGGTGATAGGGCACGTAGTTTGTCAACGGCTTCATGCATCTGTTTGATAACGGTATCGATGTCTTCGTCAGTAGTATAACGGCCGAAGCTAAAGCGGATTGAGCTATGTGCCAATTCATCTGGACGACCAATTGCACGTAGTACATATGATGGCTCAAGCGTTGCTGACGTACAGGCTGAACCTGATGATACCGCTAAATCTTTAAGTGACATCATCAATGACTCGCCTTCGACGAAGTTAAAGCTGATGTTTACAATGTTTGGTACGCTATTCTCAAGATCACCATTTAAGTAAATCTCTTCGATGTCTTGTAGGCCATCCCAAAGCTTTTGACGCAATTTTGCAGCATGTGCATGGTCGGCTTCATAGCTTTCATTAGCTAAAGCAAATGCTGCGCCTAGGCCAACGATTTGATGCGTTGGTAAAGTACCTGAACGCATACCACGCTCATGACCACCGCCATGTTGCTCAGCTTTCAAGCGGATACGTGGCTTACGACGAACAAACAATGCACCGATACCTTTAGGGCCGTATGCTTTATGACCTGAGAAGCTCATCAAATCAATTTTCATTTCTTCAAGATTGATTTTTACTTTACCAACAGACTGTGCGCCATCAACATGGAAAACTACGCCAGCTTCGCGAGTGATTTCACCAATCGCTGCAACATCAGTAATAGTACCAAGCTCATTGTTTACCATCATAAGTGATACTAAAATAGTATCATCACGCAGTGCTGCTTTTACTTGCTCTGGCAAGATAAGACCTGTGCTTGGCTGTGGCTCAAGATACGTAATCTCAAAACCTTCTTGCTCAAGCTCGCGGCAGGTATCTAATACAGCTTTGTGCTCAATTTTACTGGTAATGATATGTTTGCCACGAGACTGATAAAAATGTGCTGCACCCTTAATAGCTAGGTTGTCAGACTCAGTCGCACCAGAAGTAAAGACGATTTCGCGTGGATCAGCGTTGATTACTTCAGCCACTTGACCGCGAGCAGTTTCTACTGCTTCTTCCGCTTGCCAGCCGTAACCATGTGAGCGTGAAGCTGGGTTACCAAAGACACCATCTACAGTCAAATACTCGCTCATCTTGGCAGCTACTGATTTAGCAACTGGGGTAGTGGCGGCATAATCTAAGTATATAAGGTTGTTATGTTGGCTCATGCTGGGTTTGCCTCGCTGTTCGATAGAGTAATAGTATTAATGTCTTTTATGGAAATATCTTTTGTAGAGGTGTGCTGACGCTCTGAGACTGACTGCACGTTTTCCATATCTAATAATTGCGCTAATGTTATATTTTTCAAGTACTGTTCGATATGATTTGATAGTGCACACCACAGATCGTGAGTTAGGCACATTGTACCACCTTGACAGTCACCGCGTCCTTCACACTGCATCGCATTTACTGACTCATCAACCGCAGATATGATGCTCATCACATCTATCTCATTCAATGGTTTAGCTAGGTGGTAACCACCTGCAGCACCGCGAATACTCGTGACAAGGCCGCGTTTGCGGAGTTTAGAAAATAACTGTTCAAGATACGAGATTGAAATCGATTGCCGTTTGGCGATATCGGATAATGATACAGCACTGTCTTGTTGGCTAGTCTGCAATGCCAAATCTAATAATGCGGTAACAGCGTATCTGCCCCGAGTAGTCAAACGCATGTGTTATCTCCAAACTTGATGTCATTTATGTTTAACAACGATCTTAGCCAAAGGTTTTAATAAGTACTCATAAGATAAAAAGAGCAACCAATAATACGTCAGCTAAGTTTTGTCTTATCGTTATTGAACAACAGATGATTAACCCGATGTGTGCAACGATTAAGGTAATTATACTTAATCCCGAGTAATTTAGTCAAGATTAAAGTGTGGTTCAATGGTTAATCAAGCTTATTGCTGTAATTGATAAAAACAATGATGTTCAGAAGAGAGATATGAGTGAGATATAAGCAGCTTAATTTGTCTGCTCAGATATATTTGATCAAGTAAAAAATAAGCGTTCAATATCTATAGAAGACATTGAACGCTTATTTATAAGTAATTCAGCGAACCAAAACTAATTCATCAATAGTGCGATGACTGAACCGATCATAATGACAAGCGCAACAACAGTGACAATTATCAACGTCTTTTGCTTGCTTTGAAGCTCTTTTACGGTTGTTTCAAGTTCACGGTTTTTGATGGTCAAGGTATTAATCTGTGTTTGCTGTTCTTTAATACGAAGTTTGTAGTTGTTCTTTTTTTCTTCCAGATCAGCTTCTGTAGGTTTGGTTTTGGCTTTACCACCCTTTATCTTTTTGATCAGCCCCTGAATCAAGCTGCCAAGCCCAAGTTGCATAATAAACTGTTTAACCAGTTGTACTTGAATCGACTCACCGCGCATCTGTAGCTTTTCAGTGGTTTCGCTATCATGAGTGGTGATGGCGTTGATAACTTGAATGCTGTAGGCATTGATAACCACGTCAGGCTCACTACGACCAATCGGCAGCTGAGCATCTAGTAACACGCCTTTGGTACTAAAGGTGGCAAATACTTCTACATGCGGTAAATACAGGCGAAGCGCCACCACGGTGCCTTGCTTAGCAAGCGGATAAGCGGCCTTACGCAATTCAGGATCCAAACGTAACAATAATGTCAGCGCCGACTCGATAAATACTAAAATGATATTAAGAAAAGAGTGAGACAACGTAGAACGCTTCATGTAAGTAATCCGTTTTTTATTTAGCAAGTTTTAGATATTTAGCAAACAGAAGTCTGTATTTGCCCAATACTTGCAGTGATATTTTGCTTATAGTAACGTCTTTATAATAAAAAGTAACGCTAGTTTCTGTAGTGGCTAAACTATTACATTACAATTTAGCAGTCAATAAAGACACTCTTATTTATGACCAGTAATATACAAACTTAATGCATAGCAATGCACAGACGGCAATTGACAAATCTGACAAAGCGTAGAAAATAGGAAAGCCAATCGTCTCAGTTATACAGAGCCACTTATATATAAATTCCTAACGCTTTGCGTAACATTAGGTGTCAAATACGTAGTGTAGAGCACAAAAATATGTAAAATCGCTTGCGCTCCTTATGCTGCCTTGATATAAAGACGATAACAAAGAAGAACCTGTTAATGCGCCAGTTAGGTAGTTTTTATTGCGTAAGCACCATGAGAGCGTTACAATACTTGGCGTGAGCATTTATTACCCCCTTAAACTTGAAGGAAATTTTATGAATAAGTCAGAATTAATTGATAGCATCGCAGACAAAAGTGGTCTAAATAAAACCCAAGCTGGTGATGCACTAAACGCTGTTATGGAAAGTGTTGGCGAAGCGCTAGAAGCTGGCGATAGCATCTCATTAGTTGGCTTTGGTACTTTCAGTGTAAAAGATCGCAAAGCACGCACTGGTCGTAACCCTAAGACTGGCGAAGAGCTAAGCATTCCAGCAAGCAAAGTACCAAGCTTCAAAGCTGGTAAAAACTTAAAAGAGCGCTTGAACTAAGCCGCCTTTTTAAGCGTAAAATGATAGTCGGTGGTCTATAGCTGAGGTAATGAGCTAGCCATCGAAGAGAGCACCTAATATTTAGGTGCTTTTTTTATCGCTATAGTTTGTATCATGCGTTGTGAATATTTTGAGTCTGCATGAAAAATCACGTATCATAGGGCGCGCGATAGGTGTGTCATTTAAGTCAGATTTCTTTAGTAAATTTTGTTTTTTACTATAAAATGCATACGCTCTTACTCTTACCATTGCTAGCTTATATAGCACTGATGTTGGCAGGTTGCACTTAACAGCTCCTAACAGTATTACAATGGTTTTTCATCAATATAGGTTAATAAAGCAGAGATAACTATGGATAAATTGCGCGATTTCTTAAAAAGCTGGCCAGGTCGCATTTTATTGATTTTATGCCTATCGCCGCTCGCTCTCTTGGGTGTCGAAAGCTATTTTGGCGGCAACGTCGATCCCAATCAGATTGCGCAGGTAGGTGAGGCAAGCGTAGGATTGTCCGAGTATCAAACTGCTGTCAATAGCCGTCGTTCTGAAGTGCTAGAGCAAGTCGAAGATGCCAGCTTATTGAATGAAGATGTGCTTCATGAGCAAGTATTAAAGGGTCTAATCGACCGTACGTTGTTAGAGCAGCAAGCAGGCAAGCTTGGTATGACAGTGTCTGACGACACGATCAATCGTCTGTTACGTCAAGAAGAAATATTCCAAGATGCAGAAGGTAACTTTTCAAACGATCAGTTCTCAAACTTCTTGCGTCAACGCGGCATGACTAAAAACCAGCTATTTGCAGAATTTCGCAATCAGTTAAGCTTGGATCAACTAAATGCTAGTATCGTTGGTACGGCCGTTTATCCTATGCAAGCGGTCAGTCAATTGATTGACTTGCAACTTGAGTCGCGCAACGTTTGGGTACATCGCTTTAATTGGCAAGACTATGCTGACAAAGTTAAGCTTAGCAAAACAGACATTCAGTCTTACTATGATGCTAACAAAGACATATTGAAAAGTGCAGCGATGGTTGACTTGGCTTATATTCAGCTCAGCCCGCAAACTATCAAGGTTGATGAAGTAACAGCAGAACAATTGCAGCAACAGTACGAAGCATATAAGCAGAGCATTTCGGCTACTGATGAGCGTAAAGTCAGTCAGATTCTGTTTACTGGTAAAGATGCTAAGACACGAGCCGATAAAGTGAAAGCACGTCTGAATAAAGGTGAAGCGTTTGCTGCGCTTGCTAAAGCAGAGTCGGACGATCCATCAGGTGAAACAGGTGGTGATATCGGACGCTTTAATCCGTCAGTGTTTGGCAGTGATGCAGATACTGTACAAGAGGCACTAGAAGGGTTGAGCGTTGGTGATGTGACTGCACCTATCAAGACTAGCTTTGGTTATCAGATATTTACGGTCACTGAAGACAATGGTAAAAAGGTTCCAAGCCTAGACAGTATGCGTGAAGAGTTGACTGCAAAAGCAAAAGAATATAAACGTCAGGAAATCTATGCTGATAAAGTGACATCAATCAATGATTTGGCAGCAGATGGTTTCAGTATCGAAGATATTGCACAGCAAGAAAATGTCAGCCTCAAGCGTATTAAAGATTATCGTAAAGTGAATAATAAGTCTGCACTGCCGCAACCAACAGTCGTTAAACAGGCATTTGATGAGTTTACTATTCAAGATCAAGCGGTAACGGCGGGCGTAGAAGTTGGTAACGGTACCGTATGGCTACAGCCGAGCAATTATCGTCCTACTAAGACGCTTGCTCTAGCAAATGCAACCCCAAGAATCACTCAAATACTTCGTCAGCAGAAAGCGACAGCATTAGCTTTAAAAGACGCTAAAGCATTGGCTGCTGGTATCAAGACGCCAGCTGATATAAATAAGCAGTCGGTAAGCTTCCAAGCACTGGGTGAAATTAACCGTCAAACGACGCAGCTAACGGACAAAGAGCGTGGGTTGGCATTTAGCAAACAAGCCGCTGATAACGGTGTTGTTGCGATTGCTAGTGAGACTGAGATGGGTGCAACGCTACTGGTTGGAGACCGTATTAAAACTGAGCAGCAGTCACCACTGTCTGATATGCAAAGAGCGCAAACAGCCAGTATTATTCGTGACAATTTAGGCCAAGACCAGTTGCAAGACTATTTGGACTATCTACGTATGGTATATACGGTTGAGATTAATGAAAGCAACATGGCAAATGCGCAAGGACGCTAAGTATTTGCTAGTTCGTTATTCTTAGCTATTAAAAAAGCCACTGTATCGATTGATGCAGTGGCTTTTTTTTGGGTGATGCTTTAACGATAATTATCACGAATACTATAGAAGCTGAAAATTAGTCGCAGTAATAAATACAATTGCTGCGACTAATCCTAGTCTTAAACTAATAGGTGATTGTTTAATGGCGGAAATGGCGCATGCCAGTAAATACCATCGCGATACCATGCTCATTAGCAGCAGCAATGGTTTCGTCATCACGCATAGAGCCACCTGGCTGAATGATAGCAGAGATACCTACTTCAGCAGCATTGTCGATGCCATCACGGAAAGGGAAGAACGCATCTGATGCCATAACAGCACCTTCAGTTGCTAGTCCAGCATGTTCTGCTTTGATAGCAGCAATACGTGCTGAGTTAACGCGGCTCATTTGGCCTGCGCCAATACCGATAGTACGTTGGCCTTTTGCGTAGACAATGGCATTAGATTTGACGTATTTTGCCACGTTCCAGCTGAACAGTAGATCTGCCACTTGCGCTTCAGTTGGTTGTACATCAGTGACAATTTTTAGGTCGTTAGCAGTGATTAAACCAAGGTCTTGCTCTTGTACCAGTAAGCCACCGTTAACGCGCTTATAGTCAAGTTGGATATCGCGCTGATCTGGTGCTGGTAGCTCGCCGCATACCAAGACACGTACGTTTTTCTTAGTAGCTGTCGCTTCAAGTACACCGTCTTCGATACTAGGTGCAATAATCACTTCTACGAACTGATTGTCGATAATTGCCTTTGCAGCAGCAAGCGTCAACGGACGGTTGAATGCGATGATACCGCCAAAAGATGATTCAGGATCAGTGCTAAAAGCAGTACGATAAGCCGCTACTTGGTCATTATCAACAGCGACACCGCAAGGGTTGGCATGCTTAACGATAACGCAAGCAGGCGCGCTGAAAGCTTTAACGCACTCAAGCGCAGCATCGGTATCAGCGATATTATTATAAGATAGCGCTTTGCCTTGTAACTGCTTAGCCGTTGCGATTGAGGCTTGTTTGCTTTTTAAAGGCTGGTTTTCAGTATAGAAAGCTGCATTTTGATGCGGGTTTTCACCGTAGCGTAGGTCTTGTGCTTTTTCAAGCTGTACATTGAATGTACGTGGGAAGTTTTCTGGTTCTTGAGTTTCGTTGACACGGCTACCTAAGAAGTTGGCAATCATACCGTCGTACTGTGCAGTATGCTCAAATGCCTTTACGGCCAAATCATAACGTAAAGCAGTCGTCAGTTCAGTACCACCATCTAAGGCGTTAAGTACACGGTCATAATCAGCTGGATCAGTGACGATACCCACATGAGCGTGGTTTTTCGCCGCTGAACGTACCATGGTAGGGCCACCAATATCGATGTTTTCGATAGCGTCGTTCATAGTTACGTCAGCACGTGCAATCGTTTCAGCAAACGGATATAAGTTCACGACGACCAAGTCGATACGTTCGATCGCATGATCACTCATTACTGCATCATCTGTACCACGGCGTCCTAGAATACCACCGTGAATCTTAGGATGTAGCGTTTTAACACGGCCATCCATCATTTCAGGAAAGCCTGTGTAATCTGATACTTCAGTCACGTCGACGTTGTTTTCTGTGAGCAAGCGATAAGTACCGCCAGTAGATAATAAACCAAAACCTGCTTTGAGAAGGCCTTGAGCAAACTCGACGATGTTAGACTTATCGGAGACCGATAGTAGGGCAAGTGGGGTTGTACTCATAAGAAATTTTCCATAAAAAAAGCCTGACGTAAACGTCTGGCAAGGTGATGATGACAACGGTATGCCGTATCATGATAGATAAAGCGGGGAACATTTAATTGCCATACATAATGATAGTCAATGATGATGGGTAAGCTCATATAACAATGCTACATTAAATCATAGGTCTTCATTTTTTTGCGCAAAGTGCCTCGATTTAGGCCTAATATCTGAGCACATTTGGTTTGGTTGCCTCTTGTTTTTTCTAGGACGACAGATAAGAGAGGCTCTTCGACTTGCTTCAAAATCAGCTCATATAAATCAGTGGGCATCTCATCTCCTAGCATCGCAAAGTATTGACGTACCACACGCTCTACATGAACCCGTAGAGGTTGCTGCGCACTATTTGTATAGTTTTGACTAGCAAAATCAAAGCCCTGCGTAGGCGGTTGGTATTCGTCTTTATTATAATCGGCAGGGTACTCAGAGCTTTTAGCAAAATGATTGGCATTATGCTGTGCATGAGGTGCCATAAAATAATATCCTTGAGATGAAGAAAAATTCTGATTGTAAGGGGTCAGAACCATAGTATATCAAATTAATATCGCCTAGCGCTGATAGATTCATCGTTATCTTGGCTATCACGGTTTAATTGAAAATGAATTTACAGCGTGTTTTCTACTCACGCTTATTTATATATGACAACTTAATTTAATAAAGAGCGGTCATAGTAATGTCGCGAATTTGCGCGTTAGCAACAGGGATAGTAAATAATAGCTGTCTATCTGTATTGGCAGCTAACTGACTTTGCTTGCCTAATAAATAATCGTTTGGATCTGCAATGAACTCTCCAATAAGCTTGTCTCTACCGTAAACGCTTATTTTAACATTGGGGTATAATTGTGCCTGCGGGCTGCCATTACTTAGAGTAGCGCCTATATCACTAAATGTACCAGCAGTTTTAATCTGACTGCTTCTATGAAAGGTATTGTTGATGGTAAGCGCTGATAAGTCTGCACTGGGCAAGCTGCAGGCAGCGACAGAGCAGATCGATTGGAGACGCTGAGCATAGGCTGGGTTTTTCACTAAATTTTCTAAGTTAAAAATAACATACTGAGCCGCGAGTAGCAGTGCTAGGACCAAACAACCTAGTACCCATAATAGTGATGCAATAGAACGTGTCGTTTGGGTTGGTGCAAACGGTAGCTGGGTTTTTCTTAAACGATCGTCGGCAGCAGGCTCTTCATCTTTAACGGGTACTCCCATATCAGATAGAAGCTGTGATAAGTCTGTGTCATCTGGCGGTGTTTCTTCATCTTGATTTTGTTCTTCTAATAGTTTTTGCAGCCACGAATTGTTATCAGTACTCTCAATATTGGCATGAATATCATTGGCCGCTGCCGAGCTAAGCATGTTCTGTGTTGATGCTGATGCTGATGCTGATGCTGATGCTGATATTGTACGAGTAGATGGTTTCTTTATTGATGGATTAGGGCTTTTGATAGTTTCTTTAGAAGAGGGCGCTTTTGGTTTTTCTGTGGTTTCTACGCTAGGACTGGTATTACTGGCTTGGGTTAACCATGCATCCATGCTATCTAATGAGTCATACTCTTGAACGTTCTCTTCTGGATCGTCTATATCCATATCATCATAGATTAAGTCGTCATGAATCAAAGTACCAGATGATTTTTTCTTACTGATTGAAGCTGTGGGGCGATTTGGCACATTTTGAAGTTCATGCTGATTGCTACTAGTATTCGCTTTTTGCTCATTTGATATCGGTTGAGTTTGAGCTTTTTGTTGAGCAGGAATATTTTTTTGTGGTGTTGGTTTTTGAATAACCTCAGAATTTACCACAAGATGCTTATTGACCAAAAAAATTTGCTGGCACCGATCACAGCTGATGGTAGCATTGACTTGATTCAATTGAGTTTGTTTAACACTATAGCAAGCTTGGCAATGGGGGCATTGGGTTTTTATTGGCGTGGTCATAGAGGCGAATCCAAAAAAGTATGGTTATCAATACCGCTTAGCCACTCACCAATAGCTGCCCACAATACTCATTGTACTTTTTCAATTTCGATGAATCATGGGCAAAGACAGAGTGGCGTCAAACACATAACATTTGACTGCCCTCTATCGTAACAGATGTAATTAAATGTTGCTAGCTAGTAAATGTACCTGATAAACGCTGCCAGTGTTGGTCTTCTTGCGCAGTAAAAGCATGCTTCGGATCCAGTGCAAAATATGGCTGATAGGCTTCAGTGACTTGCTCGGTTTGCGACTCAATCAAACCTGCTAATACGATACGGCCCTTTGGCGCAATGAGTGTCGCAAAGTAAGGTGCTAAACCGATAAGCGGCTTTGCTAAAATATTGGCAACGATCACTTCTACAGGTAAAACATCATGTTGCGAGCAATACTCTGTAAATTCTTCTGGCAAGAATGCCTGCAAACGATTGCCTACATCGTTGCGTACCGCGTTCTGATTGGTAGCAAGTACCGCCTGCGGGTCAATGTCGACTGCATATACCTGACGTGCACCCAATAATAAAGCAGCAATCCCTAGAATGCCTGAGCCACAACCATAATCGATAATCACTTTATCTGTTAGGTCTTGCTCTGTTAGCCAGTCTAGGCACAGGCGAGTCGTAGCATGATAGCCAGTACCAAATGCCAAGCCTGGATCCATAATGATATTGGTGGCTTCAGGGTTAGGCGGCGTTAGCCAGTCAGGCACAATCCATAAGTCATTAGCACATTCGATAGGATGATAGTTGCTCATCCACTCGCGCTCCCAGTCCTTATCATCAACAGCCGTTAGCCAAATACGAGTAGCTTGCACTTGTGCAGCAATTTCATGACTTAATTGCTCAACCGCTTGACGACTGCCAGCATCAGTAGTCGCATCAAACAATCCTGTTAGTATCACCTCATCCCAAAGCGGTGATTCACCTGGAAGTGGCTCAAACAGAGGTTGATCGCCAGCATCGTCTAAAGCTATTGATAATGCACCTGCCTCTAATAAAAGCGCTTCAGCCAAGTCGACGTTTGATTTTTCACATTGTAAATGCAGTTGTTGCCATGCCATAAAGATAACCTTAAGCGGAAATAAAAATAAGTGTATGTGTTAGGGAATGCCCGAGATAAGTCTACACACAATGAAATGAATAATGTATATAGATGTTTTAACTAATAAATCTAAGAGGTACAAATACTCGGTTATTAGCGCAATGCTTGTTTTGCTTCATTGACCACGCGTGAGTTACCCTGAGCTTGTCCTGATTGCAATATAACTTGCCATAGTGCTCGTCTACGATTACTGTCTTGAGAGACACTAAGACCACGACGTGCCATCGCTTCTGCCTTACGAGGCTGGTTCTTTTTCAATGCTACTTGTGCCAAATAGAAGTATACCGCCGATGATTTGGGTGCTAGACGCTGTGCACGGGTAAAGCTGTTCTCTGCATTGGTTAGATTGCCTGCTTTCAACTGACTGATACCTACTTGCATCAAATTGCGAAACGCAGGCAGATTACTATTGTTGCTGGCAGATTGTTGAGTACGTTGTTGCGAGTTTCTTCTAGCGTGCTCAAGTAACTCATTATGCGACGGTACCGATGGCTCAGAGATTATATAGTCGTTACGAGAAGGCGCAATGATAACAGGATCAGGCTGCGTCACTTCTGGTGCAGGAGGCGTAAATACAGGTGTCTCTTGCGTTAACGGATTTGGTGTTTCGGACTGTTCAACTGCATCGTAAGGCTCGGTTGGATAGTTGCTTTGATCATTTGCTTCAGCGATAGGCGCTGGGGCAGTTGTCGTTGATTGTACTGTCGGTTGTGACGTTGGTAATGTTTGAACAGGCGTTGTTTGCACTGTGGTCGACGTGCTAGGTGCTGTTTGACAAGCACTTAGGCTTAATATACCAACGACCGCGCTGCCTGCAAGTAAGGTATTGCTTGACGTAATTTTATTACGCCATAGCATTATGGTTTGTTTTACTGAAGTAGTTGTCCGTAAAGATGACACCATCATGTTAAAACCTTTTTTAAATATTAAAAGCTAAATATCAAAAACACTATTAGAGCCATTCAACAGCTAGAACCACTCAATAGTTAGAACCATTCAACAGCGCGGTCATACCAAGTATCAGCACGGTCTTCATCACCTTCACTTTGCTCGCTGCTACCTTCTGCACCATCAGATTCAACAGCTTCACCATTTGGAATCTCTAAACCTTCGCGGCGACGTTGTTGATTGATATCACCTTGCTGGTTCTGAAATTGTGTCTGTTCACGCGCACGATCTTGCTGGTACAGGCTTAGCGCACAACTGCTAGCTTCTTCTGGTAGATGAGCTGACATTACTGGTAGGTAGCGAGCGTTGGCGCAGCGTTCATTAGACAGTTTGCCTGAGTTGTTCTCTAGCCATAACCACTCGATACCTTCTGGCTCTGGTAGAGCAACTGGAGTCAGTTTTAGGCGTTTCATATAATCTACCCAAACTGGTAAGGCGCCAGTACCACCACTCAAACCAATCGGTTTATTATCATCACGGCCAACCCAAACGACACTTACATAGTTGCCACTATAGCCTGCAAACCAAGCATCGCGGTAGTCGTTTGTTGTACCTGTTTTTCCTGCTAGGTTTAAATTGCTGCCGAGTGATTGCGCACGTCTGGCGGTACCATTTGATACGACTTGCTGTAATGCATAGTTGGTCAAAAAGTTAGTTTCAGGTGGAATACTGCGCTGAGTGTTAAGCCCAGTACGCTGTAAAATACGGCCGCGATCATCAATGACCGTACGGATACTGTGAATAGGCGTGCGGAAGCCACCAGTAGCAAATACTTGGTAAATACCAAGCATATCCATCGGACTCAAATTAACTGAGCCTAGTAATGCTGATGGGTAAGGTGGGATTTTTTCTTTGATACCCATACGCTGTAATTGCTTAGCAAAGGTATTAACGCCGAACTCCATACCTAAGCGTACTGCTGCTTGGTTATACGATTGAGACAATGCCGTGGTAAATGGTACATAGCCATGATCACGGTTGTCGTAGTTTTTAGGGTTCCAGTCAGTACCGTCGTTTAGATTGACCGTAATAGGGGAGTCATCTACTGAACTGGCCAAGTTATAACGACCGCTCTCAAGCGCAGTCATATAAATGATAGGCTTCAGCAACGAGCCAACTTGGCGTTTGGCATCGACCGCGCGATTAAACCCTGTAAATTCACTGCCGCTACCTACAACAGATACTAGCTCACCAGTCTCAGGATTGGCACTCACCAACGCACCTTGTAAATCTTTAGTTTTGCTGCTGTTACGGCGCAGTTCACCAAGTTTTCTATCAACGGCTTTGTCTGCGGCCAATTGAGCGATAGGGTCTAGAGTACTGATAATAATCAGACCTTCGTTCTTGAGGTCGTCAGAATAATAAACAGTATTTAGCTCACGTTTAACAATATCTAAGAAGTCAGGGAACTGGCTTTTGCCTTCAGCAGGCTTGTCCACGATACCAAGCGGTTGCTTTAAGGCTTTGTCGTAGTCTTCTTGGCTCAGTGTGCCCATGGTCAGCATGTTATTAAGTACCACATCACGGCGTGCTTTTGAGTCATTTGGATTGCGACGTGGATTATAGATACTTGGGCCTTTTGCCATACCAACCAGCATCGCTTGCTGATCTAAGCGCAGCTCATTAAGTGGTTTGTCAAAATAAAACTGTGATGCTAAACCAAAACCATTGATAGAGCGGTTGCCATTTTGACCCAGATAAATCTCATTCAAATAGGTCTGTAAAATCTCATCTTTGCTGTAATGCAGCTCAAGTAGCACGGCCATCAAGGCTTCATTGGCTTTGCGTTTGATAGTGCGATCTGAATTGAGGTAAAAGTTTTTGATCAGCTGCTGAGTGATTGTCGAACCACCTTGTCTGGCACCACCAGTAAAGTTATTGATTACGGCACGGGCGATACCACGTACCGATACCCCTTTATGCTCATAAAACGCGCGATCTTCGGTAGCGATAAGGGCATCAATTAACGGCTGAGGCACTTCGTCCAAAGACACAACCATCCGATCTTCATTGCTGTCTGGATAGATACCACCGATATTGACAGGCTCTAGACGAATGATGCCGCTTTTGGCAGGTAGGGTACTCTGGATAGACTCTACTTTATTACCAGAAATCGTCATTTTGATAACTTGCTCGGCATCTTTATCATTAGCACTATACGTAAAGCCGCGAGTGTGAATAAAGTAAGTATTACCTGTCCGATGATAGGTACCCGTACGATCATAAGCTTTGTTACTTTGATAGTTAAGCAACTCTAGCCATGTCTTCATCGTATCTCTATCGACATTGGCGCCTTGATACAGCTCAAGCGGCTGCGAATATACTTTGGCTGGAATATCCCAGCGCTTGCCCTCAAACTTATGAGTAATGGTGCGATCAAGTTTGATCAAATACAGCGCCAACAGCACCATGCCTGCAATGATGATAATTAATAGCAGACTACTAAAGACCAAGCCGCGCTGCTGTGAGGGTAGCGTATGCATAGCAGACTTAGATGACGCCGATAACTTGGTATTTGGTAACTTGTAATTAGGTTTTTGCACGGATGTCGCACCATTTTTGGATAAAAAACTGCCTCATAATGACGCAAATTGACAAATTTTTCAATCTATCATCGTCAACGCAGGCATTTATTGGTCGTAGACCATGAGTGATGGTACTGCTCATAGCGATGGCTTATAGTATAATCCCTATTAAAAGACCGATACTTGTAATAAAGCGTCAGTCACTTTCAATCTGGTAGATAAACGCCATATAAGATAACAATTTACGATGGCCCTCACGATGTATTTTGTATGAATTCGCTGTTGCTAATTGTTTGCTATTAGCCGCTTGTTATTAATACTGCGCTACTAACAGTAGTGATATTCATGTGATTAAAAACGGCTCTATTGGATGACGTACAGTACAGTCAATACGAGCAAGTTTGCTTTAAGTGAATGCATTTTAAGCAAGCCTGTCAAAGGAAGTAAGCGCGACTATGTCTAGTATTCCATCATCAGTATCATCTGCTACCAATCACTCTTATGAAGACACTTCTATCATCGAAGGATTAGTGCTTCCGTTGGCTGACCACTGTTTTCACTGCGGCGACCCCGTACCTCAGCCACCGTTTTATGCCGAGATATTAGGTCAGTCACGAGAGATGTGTTGTATGGGCTGTCAGTTAGCTGCCCAAAGCATAGTAGAGGCTGGTCTTGAGCAGTATTATCTTGACCGTTCAGAGATTAACCGTACGGCAAGTTTGCCAACTCAGCTGACGCGCCTCGAAGTCTACGATCATGACGAGATAAAATCACAATTCGTTTACGCGCAAGATGGCATGTCAGTAGCAGAGCTGTCTGTTAATAACTTACGCTGTGCTGCCTGTACTTGGCTGATTGAGTCGCGCCTCGATGAACTAGAGGGTATTGGGAAATGTCAGGTAAATTTGACCAACCAACGTATGCGGGTCATTTGGGATGAAGATAAGTTACCCATCAGTCGCATTTTAGCGGTCATCAATGAAATCGGCTACGAAGCCAAGCCTTATCGCCAAGATACTCACGAAGCCATGCTGGCACGTCATAATAATCAAATGCTATTGCGTCTCGGCATCGCTGCACTAGGTTCGATGCAGGCGATGATGTATGCTGTTGCGCTTTATTTTGGTGAATATAGCGACATGTTGATATTCCAGCGTGACTTTTTGCGTTGGGTATCTTTATTTGTGAGCACGCCTGTATTTTTCTATGCTGGTATTCCTTTCTTTACCTCTGCATGGTCAGCGATTCGTGCCCGCCAAGTCAATATGGATGTGCCCGTCAGTCTTGCGTTGATTATTACTTTCTTTGCCAGTCTCTACGCCACTATCACTGGGCAAGGGGAGACATACTATGACTCGGTCAGCATGTTTATTTTCTTTTTGCTGGCAGGGCGTTATATCGAGCACAACGCACGTCTAAAAGCCGCCACTATGGCTAATGATTTGGTGGTGGTTGAGCCGGTATTGGTACAAAAAGTCGCTGAAAATAAAGCCGCTGCCGAGCGTATTTTACAACTGCCGAAAGAAAATGCGTCTCAACAAGGTGAAGTTATCGAAGATGAGGCTCAGAAGGATCCGGGTATGGCTGTTGAAGTTATGCCTGATTTTATGCAGCGTATGGATGCCAATGTTCATCAGATCACATCGCGTATCGCTCAAGATTGGCAGCAGTCACGCAACCAACAGAATGCGCAATCACAACCCGAAGGCGATATAGAGTCAAAGCAAATGGTCACCGCTCATAGTTTACAAGTGGGTGATATTATTTTGGTTGAGGCAGGTTCAGAGATTATCAGTGATGGTATCTTGCTAAGTTCTACTGCAACGGTGTCACAAAGTCTACTGACGGGTGAAGGTGATTTAATTATCAAGACCCAAGGGGATTATATTGTCGGCGGTGCACAAAACGATAGCCAGCCGTTTGAAATGCTAGTCACCGCATTGCCAAAAGACAGTCAGATAGGTTTAATTGATCGATTGATGAATCGTGCCATGAGCGAAAAACCCAAACTGGCGCAGCAAGCAGACAAGCTGGCACGTTGGTTTGTGGCGCGTATCTTAGTGCTATCAGTTTTAGTGTTTGTTGGCTGGTATATCGTTGACCCAAGCCAAGCGATTTGGGCAACCGTGGCAGTCTTGGTCGCTACTTGTCCTTGTGCATTGTCATTGGCGACGCCGATTGCCTTGACCGTCTCAACCAATCGTCTGGCAAGTTATGGTTTTTTGACGACGCGTGGACATACATTACAAACGCTGGCTGAAATCACGCATGTTGCTTTTGATAAGACTGGCACGCTAACTTATGGCAAGCCAAATTTATTAAATATCGAGTTGGTAGCGCCAAAAATTCAGACCGAATCTGATGGTTTATCTTCAACGGCTCAAAAAGATACGCTGTTGGCAATTGCAGCTGCTCTAGAAGTAGGGAGTCGGCATCCAATTGCCCACGCGTTACTGACGGCGGCCTATCAGTTACATCTACCATCGACGCAAGCCGTACAGCATTATCCAGCGGGCGGTGTAGAAGCGATTATTGATGGCACTGTATATCGAATCGGTCACAAGGACTTTGCGTTAGACAGAACAGATAATAGCGCCAATGATATAGATGCTAGTAATGATTTAACCATTGATCTGGTAGCTCAGCGAGCCAGCTCAGCAGTGGTATTATCTTGTCAGAACACTGATGATAACGGATGGCAAGCGCTGGCATGTTTTTATTTCAATGACAAGGTACGTGATAGTGCGCAGTCGATGCTTGATACGCTCAAAGAACTAGGTATCGAGTCTGTTATGTTGACAGGTGACCCAAGCCCGCAAGCGCTATTGATGGCTGAGAGTTTAGGTATGCAAGCAGCATACAATGGACTATCACCAACTGATAAGGTCAATCATATTCAGCAGCTGCAAGCTAACGGTGCTGTGGTATTGATGGTAGGTGATGGTATCAATGATGCACCAGTGTTAGCCGCAGCAGATGTCTCGACCTCGATTGCAGGTGCGGCAGACTTAGCACAAGTATCTAGTGATAGTATTATCTTAAATGGACAAATCGAGGCCATCACTGCGGCTAAACGTATCTCTGATAAAACGGAACGTATTATCAAGCAAAACTTCCGCTGGGCGCTCGCTTACAACAGTATCGTCCTGATACCAGCGGCTTTAGGCTATGTACCACCGTGGCTCGCTGCGATTGGGATGTCACTTAGCTCATTGTTTGTCGTGTTAAATGCTCTACGTCTAAAACGTGCTTAGTTAAGAAAGACTGTAAAACCTGCCCATAAAAAAACCGCCTTGCATCAAATGAAAGGCGGTTTTTTCTATACAGAGATACTGTTAGGTAGCTCTTACAATTAGTCTTGTAGATAGCTTAATAGGCGCATAAATTCGATATACATCCAAACTAAGGTCGCAAGAATACCAATACTGAACAACCATTCGTAATCTTCAGAAACACCCATCGCAACACCACGATCAATATTATCGAAATCTAATAGCAAGGTGAAAGAAGCGATAACGATGACAAATAAGCTAAAGCCAATAGCAATAGCGCCACCTTCAAATAGGAATGGTAGTGATGAACCAAACGCTAGAGAAAGTACCCACTGTGCTACATAGACAAGCATAATGGCAATAACCGCCGAGGTCACGATAGAGCGGAACTTTTCAGTAACCTTAACTAGACCTGAACGATATAGCCCCAGCATAACTGCAGCTGTGACGAAAGTTGCGCACATCGCCGTGACTGGTACTGTTGGATACATTCTCATGAAAAATAATGAGATACCGCCCAAAAATATACCTTCTAGCAAGGCGTAAGGCACTGCCAAAGTCTTGGCTTTTTGCGGCTTAAAGGTAATAAAAAGAGCCAGAACAAACGCAGCAATCATGCTACCAAAGGCTGCCATCGTAATAAAACCTTGCGATAAACCTGCCATAAGCGCATAAAAGAAAAAGCCCACACCAGTAATGGCTGATAAACCAAGTAACAAGCTGGTCTTTTGAATTACGCCTTTGACCGTCATTGGATTACCGCCGATCGCAAGTTCTGCGCGACTGACAATAGGATTGGCCATACATAAGTCCTTAATAGTAATATATAAAAATAGTGATGTTAGTTACTTTAGCAAAACCGCCATTATTGTCAACTGTGTTTGCGTGACAACCGCTGCGGCTCGACCTTAGACTGCTCATTGGCTAGCGCATCGGGCTACTGTATCGATCAATACGTTAATTTGACAATTGAACAGAAAGATTCAGCTAAGGAAAACATTCGATAGCTTTTATATGGGGTCAGTTACGACAGTTAACAACGATAATTCATAAACATGCTAGTCTAAGCGCGCATTTATCGCTATCATTACCTTGTACTTCACCGTTATACCGAGTCGTTTTATGGAAAACTCAGCGCAGTCAGCAAGATTGCCACACTTACATGAATCAGAGCTATTCCACGCTATTAAAAACCCCGCCTTTAGGCGCATTGGTCTGATGGGCCGTGCTGGTAAACGTAGTGTCACTCAAAGCTTGGTACAGATTGCCCAAACCGTCAATGACATGGATTTGACGTTGATAATGGATGTACAAACGGCCAATTTGCCAACGCTTGACCTCACAGATATAGAAAGAGTCAAAATCGTCAAACGTGGTTTGATTGGTGAAATTTGTGATTTGGTTATTGTTGTTGGCGGTGATGGTTCGATACTACATGCTGCTGAAGCGCTAGCACGCTACCGTGTACCTGTACTAGGGGTAAACCGTGGTCGTTTAGGGTTCTTAGCAGATGTAAAACCTGATGAAGCTGCGTTTAAGTTACGTCAAGTGTTGATGGGAGACTATCAACTGGATCATCGGTTCTTATTGACGATGGAGATACGAGAAGGGCGCAAAATTATTCATGAAGACATGGCGCTGAACGACATCGTACTGCATGCTGGTAAATCCGTACATATGATTGATTTTCAGATGAAAATTGATGGACATGATGTTTATAGACAGCATAGTGATGGCCTGATAGCAGCAACACCGACTGGCTCTACCGCTTATGCCTTATCAGGTGGCGGTCCAATCATTCATCCGAGTATGGACGCTATTTGTCTGGTGCCGATGCATCCCCATACATTATCTAGCAGACCGATTGTGGTCAGTGGTAATAGTGAGGTCTGTATTCGTATCCACGAAGACAATCGTACTCAGCCGATGGTGAGTGCAGATGGTAAGCCAAGCGTGCCACTTGAGCAAGAGCAGCGCTTACATATTCGTAAGCATCCTGATAAGCTTACTTTGTTGCACCCGCCTGGGTTTGACTTTTATGAGGCCTGCCGTACAAAGCTGCACTGGAACGTACATGCCGAAGAATTCAGTCTTGATGTCGATGATGATATTATAGACGATGAATAAGCGTATCTATTAGACCCAAATATGATACAAAAAATGGTAGTGGAGAGTAGGTAAGATGGATAAACAAACAATACTAGCAAGTCTAACGCCCGAAGTGGTTGATAAATTTCGTATGGCGATTGAGCTAGGTAAATGGCCTGACGGTCGTAAGATTACCGCTGAGCAGCGTGAGACTTGTATGCAAGCAGTGATGGTATGGGAACATGAGCATCTGCCGCCAGCTGAGCGTACAGGTTATATTCATAAACCTGTAAAAGACGATGGTACTGTCGTTGGCGCTGAATGTGACGTCGAACACGAGCATCACTATCCTAATATGCCGAATCCTAAAGGCGCGGTACAGCCTGTTAAGTTCCGTGATAAATAGGTTTATAAGAAGTCTATAATAGTTATTATAAAAACAATTGTCAGAAAAAAGCCACGCTATATAGCGTGGCTTTTTTTACTTTACCAATAATTAAATCATCATAAATGATTAAATAGCAGTCGTATCGACACTAGGACGAACCGTTAGCGGGTTCTTTTGCATCAAAAATCCTTGCCAGCCCCAATGTAAAAAATTGCGGATATTGGCATGATCGGTACCGTTAGGCGTTGCTTGTACCTTGGCATAATGTTCGCCAAATAGTTTAAGCGTGTCCAATTGGTTCAGGCCATGGTGCTTAGCAAAACCAAAAATCTTTGCGCTACCTTCGTTCTCACCGGCTGCATTATGTACCATCCCATTTACAAAAGGGGCAGGCGCGTAGCGATAAAAATCATCGATAAAGCTGATGACATCATTGAATCCAATGGCTTTTTTGTTCAAACCATTAAGTAATGCCGATACATCTGATTGGCGGATACTCATAAATAAATGACCTCAGAGCAGATTAAAAAAACAATATAATATTTATGTGTGCTCAATGATGGTAATAGCCGTTGAGCGTTCAGTATTATAATTTAGCGATTAAAGTAGTCTTCGTCATCAAACGAAGGCGAAAAGTTGCCTTGCTCAAGATGCTGCATTTGCGACTGTACAGAACGCTCATGCTGAATACGTTGATAAATCTCTTCGCGGTGTACTGCAATATCTTTAGGTGCGTTTACACCGATACGTACTTGATTGCCTTTGACGCCTAGAACCGTCACACTTACTTCGTCGCCAATCATTAGGGTTTCGCCCACGCGGCGTGTCAAAATTAACATGCGTCACACTCCTTATGTCGCATCAACAAATTATTACTCATCAGATTACTTCTCAATTGCAGAACATCACCGCAGCACCAAACATGTAATATAACCATTATCACGATGCCAGATATCGTGCCAATAGCGGTAATGATAGGTAGATTCATTTAGCCCAAATGAAAGCCCCATTATAGGCGGCATAACAGATACTGTCACGGTTTTTCACAAAACTATTAGGTAAATGCTCATTTCAACTATGCTAAAAAATAAAAATAGGACCTAAAAAGATCCTATTTTATTTAAGTACTGTATTTATTTGGATACTATTAATTCAAACGCTATTAATTTAAATGCTGTTTATCTACATACTATATAAAGTCATTAATAGCGGTTAATAGATAACCATTAAAGCTAATGCCATATTTTAACAGTTTTTATGTCTTATAGCCCAGCGATTTTGCTTTCGCCGTCTTCACGATCTAGGCCAAATGCCGTGTGCAATGACTTAACGGCTTTTTCTAGGTGTTGATCTTGAATCAGAACTGACACTTTGATTTCGCTGGTTGAAATCATTTGGATGTTGATGTTGTTTTCAGCTAATGTCTGGAACATAAGGCTAGCGACACCTGCGTGTGAGCGCATGCCAACACCAACTAATGAAACTTTAACAACTTCACTGTTACCCAATATTTCTTTGGCACCAATTTCATCTTTTACTTCTTCGTTAAGCACTTTTAGCGTCTTATCTAAATCAGTGCGGTTAACTGTGAAAGTAAAGTCAGTGGTACCGTTATCTGAAAGGTTTTGTACAATCATATCGATTTCGATATTGGCACGACCAATTGGGCTTAAGATAGCAGAGGCGATGCCAGGATGGTCAGGCACGCCGCGTACTAAGATTTTTGCTTCGTCTCTGTTGAACGCGATACCTGAGATGATTGCCTGTTCCATATTGTCTCCTTCGTCTATCGTAATTAGGGTACCAACGTTGTCTTGAAATTCTTGGTCAAAGCTACCGTCTGTGTTTTCATCAAAGCTAGAGAGTACACGTAGTGGCACGCCATATTTACCAGCGAATTCTACTGAGCGAATTTGTAGAATCTTAGAGCCAAGACTTGCCATTTCAAGCATTTCTTCAAACGTAATTTTTTCAAGTTTTTTGGCTTTTGAGGTCACACGAGGGTCAGTGGTATAAACACCATCGACATCGGTATAAATTTGACACTCGTCAGCGCCCAAGGCCGCAGCAATCGCCACACCTGTGGTATCAGAACCGCCGCGTCCTAATGTGGTCGCGTTGCCTTCTTCGTCAATACCTTGGAAGCCTGCCACAATAACGATATTGCCAGCATCTAATTGCTCGCGTATGTTTTTGTCATCGATGCTTTCGATACGGGCTTTATTATGGGCATTGTCGGTTTTAATTGCGACTTGGCGACCAGTCATTGAACGGGCACCAATACCAAGCTCTTTAATGGCCATAGCGAGGAGTGAGATAGAAACCTGCTCACCTGTTGAGACCATTTGATCGTATTCGCGAGGATCAGGCTGCGTGCTAATTTGGCGAGCTAGATCAATCAAACGGTTAGTTTCGCCGCTCATGGCTGAGACCACGACGACCACTTGGTGACCATTGTCATGCCAGCGTTTGACTCGTTTGGCGACGTTTTTGATGCGGTCGATACTGCCCATCGAGGTGCCGCCGTATTTCTGTACTATTAACGCCATAAAAATCTACCTATTTATTCAATAATGACTTTTTATTGTCATTGATGAGAGTCAATGTGATACTCGCCAATGCTTGTATAAATAAAGCCAGATGATAAGAGTTATGCCTTTAGGTTTTTCATTCTTCTAATGGTATATATCAACCTTATGGAATGAACAATATGCCCAAACGTTGACCTTTATACCATATCTACCGCATAACTTTAAGCCTCAGGAGCGCTTAGATGTATGGCGATTGGTTATAGTAGTTATAACCAATCATGTATTTTATGCGTAGTAGAGTAAAGCTATGCGATAAATATAAGGTACATTGTGATGCGCTATACCAATATATTCACTAGCTTAATATTCGCTAGTTTAGCTAAGCTGGGTTTCAATCCAAGCAGGTAGAGCGCTGATAATCGATGTACTGTTGCTAGACTTCGGTGCGCCTCCTTGTGCGTAGTCAGGCTTACCTCCACCTTTACCACCAAGCTCACCTGCCAAATGACGAATAATATCACCAGCTTTGACTTTGGCAGTGACAGGTTTTGCGACGCTCGCTGCGAGTGCTAACTGGTCATCTTTATCACCAATCAATACAATCACGCTATCAGGCAGTTTTGATTTGATGTCGTCCATTAGCGTACGGATGGATTTACCATCGATACCGCTTAAAGTGCTGATAAGAACTGGCGTACCTGCGATCGTTTGTACATCATCAAGCAAATTGGCTGCTTGAGCACTGGCGATTTTTTGCTGCAAGCGCTCTAGTTGTTTTTCTAGGTCGCGTTGCTTATCAGCCATAGTACGAACACGTTGCGCCACTTCAGGACGTTTTACTTTCAGCTGACTTGCCAATTCGCTCAGTTGTTGCTCGCTTTGCTGAATATTCTTGACCGCGTTCATGCCAGTGACAGCTTCAACTCGGCGGATACCAGCCGCAATACCAGACTCACTGGTGATTTTTAGCACACCAATATCGCCCGTACGCTGTACGTGCAAGCCACCGCATAGCTCGATAGAGAAAGGCTTGCGCTGACCATCAACGATACGGTCTGTACCCATGGTTAGGACTCGAACGTCACTACCGTATTTTTCGCCAAACAGTGCCATAGCGCCTTGGTTCATCGCTTCGTCAATCGACATGTGCTCGATACGGGCAGGGGTGTTGGCTTGAATTTGCTCATTAACGAGACGTTCGACACGCATGATTTCAGCGGCGCTAACAGGCTTATCGTAAGCAAAGTCAAAACGTAGCACTTCGCTTGAGACTAGTGAGCCTTTTTGCGTGACCGCATCGCCTAGCACTTCTCTTAGCGCTGCGTGCAATAGGTGAGTGGCCGAGTGGTTTTTGGCACTGGCTGCACGAATGCTAGACAGTACTTGCGCTTCAGCGGTTTGCTTAGTGCTGATATCACCCATGGTCACGACACCATAATGGATAATCGCCTGACCAGATTTTTTGGTATCTTGCACTTCAAAGACGCCAGATGCCGTACGGATTTCACCAAGCTCACCAACTTGACCACCACCTTCAGCATAAAATGGGGTGCGATCCAATACCACAACGCCTTCCATGCCTTCTGTTAAGCTGTCTGCTGGGTTGCCGTCTTGATAAAGCGCGTCAATAGTCACGCCGTCTTCTTCAAGCTGCTCATAGCCGATAAATGTCGTTGGCGTTTCTACTTGGATAACGCTGCTGTAATCGACGTCAAACTTGCCAGCATCACGCGCACGCTCACGTTGTGCCTGCATATGCTCATCAAATTCTGCTTCATCAATAGAGATACCACGCTCACGAGTGATATCGGCGGTCAAGTCAAGTGGGAAACCATAGGTATCATAAAGCTTAAATGCCGCTTCACCAGATAGCGTATCGCCATCTTGTAAGCCTTCAAGTTCGCTGGCAAGTAAACGTAAGCCTTGGGCCAATGTTTTAGCAAACTGTGCTTCTTCTTTTTGAATAGCACTTTCGATGACGCTCTGCTTGTCTTTCAGCTCAGGATAGGCACTGCCCATTTCAGCCACAAGCGGCGCTACCATCTTATAGAAGAACTCACTATCAGCGCCTAGCTTATTGCCATGACGTACCGCACGACGAATGACACGGCGCAATACATAGCCACGACCTTCATTACTTGGCGTGACGCCATCAGCAATCAAAAACGCCACGGCACGAATATGGTCGGCGATGACTTTCAATGATGATTGTTGCTCGTTGCTGATCTCTAGGATTTCAGCTGCTGCATCCATTAAATGGACAAACAAATCGATCTCGTAGTTGCCATGAACGCCTTGCATGATGGCACTAATACGCTCAAGACCCATGCCTGTATCGACACTTGGTGCTGGCAGTGGCAATAGCGTGCCGTCCTTTTGACGATTGAACTGCATGAATACACAGTTCCAAATCTCAATATAGCGATCGCCGTCTTCTTCTGGCGTACCTGGCAGGCCGCCTTCGATATCGGCACCGTGGTCATAAAAGACTTCGGTACAAGGACCACAAGGACCCGTGTCGCCCATTGTCCAAAAGTTATCAGAAGCGTAAGGAGCACCTTTGTTATCACCAATACGAATGATGCGCTCACTTGGAATGCCGATGTTTTTATTCCAAATCTCAAAGGCTTCGTCGTCAGTTTCATAAATAGTCACATAGAGACGATTTTTATCAATCGCTAACCACTTATCTGAGGTCAAAAACTCCCAGATATACTCGATGCCTGCTTGCTTAAAGTAATCACCAAACGAGAAATTACCAAGCATTTCAAAGAAAGTATGATGACGTGCGGTATAGCCGACATTATCTAAATCATTATGTTTGCCGCCAGCACGTACGCACTTTTGAGAGGTTACCGCACGTGTATAGTCACGTGGTTCCATACCCAAAAAGGTCTCTTTAAACTGATTCATACCAGCATTGGTAAATAGCAATGTCGGATCATTATGTGGAATCAAGCTAGACGATGAAACTTGGGTGTGCTGCTTGCTTATGAAAAAATCGATAAAGGCTTGGCGAATATCGGCTGAGCGAAATGGCTGGCTCACAGCGGCTCCTTACTGACGGATAGAATTGAGTAAATGACATAAAATAATTTTGCAAGCGATTTTAGCACAAACGCCCAAGCTCTTGGTACAAGAGTTATAACTACTAGGTTATTATACGTGTGTTAGTCATTGCCTAATTTATAGAGTATTGAGGCTAATTGGTCAAAATGGCCGCATCAGTTTCATCCAATTTGTCTTGTGTGGTTGGATTGGACTCGATTACTTGCACAGGCAAATAGCGTAGTTGAAGCTTAATTGGCAAGTACTCTGGGAAATTCTCTGCCATATCATTGGTAATGAGCGTTTCAATCTGGCGAACATCGTATGAACTCGGCAAAGTCTCTCCACGCACGATTGCTCGCACCACTTGGTTCTCTTCTGAGGTATCAAACTGCGTATTGGTCAATACATTACCTTGGTCGATAAAGTAGTTGTTGATGGCTTCTTTGACACTACTCTCAAATACTTGCTGCTTGGCATTGGTCTGTAGGTTGATGGTTAAGTAGGCACCTAGGCCACCAAGTAGTAATAAAGTCACCGCGTTACGCTGCAAAAAAGTCAGATAGGTATTGGATTTATAGTCGTCATCGACCAAACGACGAAACCCTAAGACCCATAAGACAAGCGCATTGGTAAACTGGATAGCAAGAATGTTGGTCGCTGCCAATAATAGCGCCCCAAGACCAAGCTGCATCTCGCCATTAGCGAGTAAGATACCGCTAGCAGCCAGTGGTGGTACTAAGGCTGTGGCAACTGCAACGCCGACAACCGCAACCGAGAGATGCGGAGATACCATCGCGTACGCGCCAGCCGTACCACCTGCTAGAGCAATCATCAGATCCATGGAGGTAGGCTGGGTGCGAGATAGGATTTCTGCCGTTAGCGGTTGATCCTTATGTAGCCAACCAACGATAAAGCCGACCAATACCACCAATGAGACACCAATAATGACGGTAAAGAGCGACTTACGCAGTAAGGGCATACGGTGATCGATAATTGCTAGCGCTATACCCGTGATAGGGCCTAGCATCATCGCAACCAACATGGCTCCGATGACTACGGCTGCTGAATTGGTCACTAGCCCATAACTGGCAATGATGGCAGACAAAATATTCATGATGAAGTACATCTTGCTAGGCAGCGCGTTTGCCTCAATCCTAACCCGTACTTCTGGGTAATCTACCTTTTGATTGCTAAACTGTTCGGCGACAAACTGCTTATAAGACTCAAGCTTGGCTTCTTTTTCCTCTTGAACCTCATCTTCGTCACTTTCATCTTGAGCCTTTTGAGCGTCGCTATCTTCTACATCGGTGTCTTTATTTTGGCTTTTATCTTCTGAGTTATTATTTTGATTGCCGTCATCGCGACTAGATGCATTTTTTATCTGTTGTTGATTGGCTGTTTTGTTATCTGATGACTGTGCTGCGATGTCTGTGTCATCAACATAGTCGTCTTCTGCTTCTACCGTTACTTCAGCATCACTATCATTTTGAGCACTTTTTTCTGTTGTTTCCGCCGTATCCGACTGGAAGAAATCGGACTTTTCTTTCGCTTTTATAGTCTCTGACTCTGCAATCTCAGACGCTTCAGTATTTGACTGTGACTCAGGTTCTGTCGACTCCAATGTTGCTACGACCACCTCGTCACTGATGGTTTCCATGGTTATTTCGGCGTCAGGTGGCTGCGCACATTCAGTGTCTACTTCGGAGTCTATTCCGCCATCTGTATCAGTCGATTGCTTGTGTTGATTGTCTTCGCTTTCATCACTGTCTACAGCGGCATCATCAACTACGGGGTCAATTGTCGCGTCTTGATTGTGAGAAGCGTCAGTAGTGGCTGATAAATCATTTTGATCCACTGAGTTAGGCGCAGTGTTTTTTTCAGATGAGGACATAGCAGATGGCGTTCTTAGTAGAGAAAGAAAGTCATTATTGTAATGATAAATAGATAAAGATATAGGGGATTCTTGAAAATTGTAAAAAAGAGTAGAAAGAAGATGGAAGTAAGAACTGATGTTTCTTATGTTTAAGTCGAAAACCTTAATAATAGCATGGTTTTTATTCAAAAGTCATTCAATATAGATGCTACAAGGGTTCACGGTAAATACTTACTTTTTTTGTGGAATTAAGGTTAAATATATTATATCCACAATAAAGATAAGGAATAACTTATGAACTGGCCATTATTTTCTGTCATATACTCAATGACAGCCACCGTGACTATCGGACTTTTTATGATTGGTGCTCTCATTACAGGGTTCGATGAGATATTTCATATTCAAATAGCAGTGGGATTGGGCGTTCTAGCTTCGATACCTGCAGGGTTATTCTTTACCAAAAAAATTGGCAGTATTACTGGGAATGAGGAAGGCTATAAGACATAAAGTAAAACATAAAGACAAGCAGTATTATCGATGTGGAGTGGAACCGCCCATCAGCAAACAAAAAAGACCTCAATATTGAGGTCTTTTTTATCATTAAAAATATCTACTAACTAGCATCGAAGCTAGTTCTAATAAGGTTCTATTTATTGAAGTTCGACAACTGCGCCATTTTCGATATTGGCATAAACTTCTAACACATCCCAGTTGGTCAAACGAACACAACCTGCTGAGCCTTGACGACTGATACCTTCAGGTACTGGTGAGCCATGTAAACCGTAAGAAGGCTTAGATAATCCCATCCAAACGACACCGACTGGGTTGTTTGGTCCTGGTGCTATCATATGAACTTTCTTTTGAGCGCCTTCACCAACGGTTGATTTATACCAAGGCATCTTCACTTTATTGATAATTTTGAACGTGCCTTTTGGAGACGGTGTGGCATCGCTACCAACGGTCGTCGGATAAGTAGCAACCAATTTGTCACCATTATAAGCATACAATGTTTTGTCGGCTTTATTAGCGACTACGCGATTGATACGTTGGTTCAGCTTGTCACGAGTATTTAGCACTGTGATAGTCTCGCCAATAGCGTACTTTTTATTTTTGTTGAGTTTGTCTAAGTAACGTACATCCATATGGAAACGTTCACCTAGCATCTCTTTAATATCTTGATAATAAAGACCCTTCATTTTTGACTTCGCTTCTGAACCAGAAGGGGTAGTCGCAAAATTGGTATTGATATCGTCTGCGGTCAACGTATAAGTGACCAATACAGGTTTGTTCGCAGGGATATTTTTAACCAAAGCATCCCAAGTTTTTTGGTCCATTTTACCAGTCGCTGGCAAGCCTTTCATCGTTTGGAAGTTAACAAGGGCTTTTTTGCTATTCATACCCCAACCGCCATCGATAGGACCAGGAGAAGCATGGTTCCAATCGAGCAGCGCCTGCATTTTGATCGTCATCGCTGAGTTGACTTTCATATTAGGTGACCAGACAGCACCATTCACTTGCTTAGCATAGTTCGACAAGTTCAGCGTTGTGTGCTTCTTACCATCTTTGTCTTCGATGTTTTTGATGGTCGGATCATCGCTAAAGTCTTGACGCTTCTCACTCTCTGGTAACTCAAAAGCGAGTGGATCAGAAGAGTCGATAGATGATAGATCGCTAGGCGCAGCAACGGCTTGACCTTCACTAATGTCATCATTGCGGTCAGCTTGCTCATCTTTACGCGTCAGTTCTGCTGCGCTCATATTGTCAGCAGCTGGGGCTGGCACGTTTTGGTTGGCTTCTTGCTTATTATTGATAAGCTGGTTCATGCTGTCGACTGGTTTCGCTTTCTCTGTATTTAACTGTACAGTAGCAGCGCCATCTGAGCGACTACGGTTCTCTTGCACATTAAGGCTGACCTTTTTGGCAAGACCTGGCATAGCGTCAGCCGTGCGTACTGGCAATGTGCGAGTACTATCGGCAGGTGCAGCAAGTGCGGCTACACTAGCACTTACAGCTGCGATAGATATGGCAGTAATAATTGGCTTTATTTTCATCATATTGAGTCACTTGTGGTTGCTACTAATGCGGCTATTATGCGCATAATTTGATTGCATCGCAAACTTTTGACACATCTTTTTGCATTTAAGACTTGCCAAACGTCAACTGCTGACGTATTCGCTACAGTTGGGTAATAATTTAACCAAGGTGTGTATGGCGTCGTGCTCGATTCTTACGCAAACTGTTCATTATTCGCACTATTTTTTGTGCAAGTAAAAATGACAGTTATTGGCGCTACTAGAGGTTTACGTCTATAATGTATGACTGAATTTTATTTAATATAACGATTTTTAGCAAAAAGCAATTTAACCCGCTAGCAGTTAATCCACAAGGTGCGATATGTCAGAAGACCAAACAATGAGTGCAGAAGAGTTTCAAAACCAATACTTCAATGATGAGTCTGAGGGCTTAGACGGTGAGATGGAGTATGATTTAGAGACTGGACTTCTTGGTGAGCACGATGAATTTGCTAACTTACATGCAGAGCTAAACGAAGCACGTGAGCAGCTCGTCAGTATTCGCGACTTTATTCGTTTTTCAGTCACGCAGCTGCGTAACTACGACGTCGTTGTCGCACAAGGCACGACCGATGAGTTTGCAGAAGCGTCAGCCATTGTCTTGCACTCTTTGTCTCTCGATTGGTCTGCCAATGAGCAGATTTTAGACTGTCGTCTGACCACGTCTGAGAAGCAGTTGGTACTAGGACTGTTAGAAGAGCGTATCGCTGAGCGTAAGCCGCTAAGTTATTTGATTAACTTGTCGTATTTCTGCGACCTGCCTTTTTATGTTGATGAGCGTGTTCTTATTCCTCGCTCACCGATTGCAGAGTTGATTCGTCAGCAGTTCCATCCGTACTTTGAAGTTACCGAATTGGCCAAACCACTGGGTATCAGTCCGAACGAAAAGTCAGCGGTATTTTATGACCATGGCTTGGATGTAAAGCAGTTATCGCAGCCTGAGCGTATCTTGGACTTGTGTACTGGCTCTGGTTGTATCGCAATCGCGCTTGCTACCCGTTTCGTTGATGCGTTGGTCGATGCCGTCGATATCGATAAAGGCGCATTAGAAGTGGCAATGGTCAATGTCGATCATCATGATCTTGGCCATCAAGTAAACGTAATCGAGTCTGATTTGTTTGCCAAGATACCTGCTGAGAACCAGTATGAGCTTATCGTCACCAATCCACCGTACGTAGACGCCGCTATCATGGCAGATTTGCCGCCTGAGTTTTTATATGAGCCTGAGCATGCACTTGCAGCTGGCCAAGACGGCTTAGATTTGGTACATCGTATCTTATTTGAAGCGCCAGATTACCTTAGCCCAGATGGTTTGCTGATCTGTGAAGTAGGTGACAGCGAATGGGCCCTAAAACAAGCCTATCCTGAAATCCAATTTGATTGGTTGAAGTTTGCACATGGCGGGCATGGTGTCTTTGCGATTACCTATGATGAGCTAATTTCAAACCGTCAATTGTTTGCCTCTTATGTTCAGCTATTAGATAGCCTTCAATAGACAGATATTAGGTTAAATAGACGTCGGCTTCATGAGCCGAAACTATAAGCAACAACTACAATCACTCATTATAAGCAACACAAGCAATAACCATGAGTGATTGGTCACATAGTCATCAGTAGCGTTTACTTGTTTAAGGACAGTTATGGCAGGCAATAGTATTGGGCAGGTTTTTACAGTCACCACCTGCGGTGAGTCGCATGGGCCAGGCCTTATGGCCATCGTTGATGGCGTACCACCAGGTTTAACATTATCTGCAGACGACCTACAAGTAGATTTGGATCGTCGCAAACCGGGTACCTCTAAGTATTCAACCCAGCGCCGTGAATCTGATGAAGTTGAGATTATCTCTGGCGTATTTGAAGGCAAAACCACAGGTACGTCTATCGGTTTATTGATTCGCAATACCAATCAAAAATCCAAAGACTATAGCGATATCAAAGACACTTTCCGTCCTGGACACGCTGACTATACTTATAGTATGAAATATGGCTTCCGTGACTATCGTGGTGGTGGTCGTTCTTCAGCGCGTGAAACGGCCATGCGAGTGGCGGCTGGTGCTATCGCCAAGAAATACTTGCAAGAACGTCTGGGCGTACAAATTCGTGGTCACGTGACTCAAATCGGCAATGAGCATAGTAATGTCTTAGACCCAAGCCAAATTGACTGGGAGTTTGTAAACAGTAATCCGTTCTTTTGTGCAGACAAAGAAGCGATTGGCCGTTTTGAAACCTTGATTGATAATTTGCGCCGAGAAGGCACTAGCTGTGGCGCGCGCCTTGATATCATCGCTAGCGGTGTGCCAGTAGGCTTAGGCGAGCCAGTGTTTGATCGTTTAGATGCTGATATCGCTCATGCTATGATGAGTATCAATGCGGTGAAAGGCGTCGAGATTGGTGATGGGATGGCGGTGGCAGGTCAATTCGGACATAGTGCTCGTGATGAGCTGACGCCAGATGGGTTTGCAGCCAACCATGCTGGTGGTGTTTTGGGCGGTATCTCATCAGGCCAAGATATCCGTGTGAGTATTGCTTTAAAACCAACGTCTAGCATTACCACCGCTGGCAAGAGTATTAACACTCAAGGTGAAGCAGTCGATATGCTCACCAAAGGTCGTCATGATCCTTGCGTTGGTGTGCGTGCTACGCCCATTGCAGAGGCGATGCTAGCGATTGTAGTGCTCGATCACTATCTGCGTCATCGCGGTCAAAACGCGGATGTGAAGCCGCCAGTACAGTCGATTACTTAGTATTTTTGTCATAGAGTAATCAGCCCTTTGTTGTTTCCAGTAGTTTAATACTAGAAATGATAAAGGGCTTTTTTATGTCCAAATAAAATACAGTTATTACCTAAATACAGTTAATGTGTTGAGCGAACAGGATATTAGGCTGCCAGTTGATACTCATCAATAGCCACACACTGCTGATGTCGGAATACCAATAACAACCGCTGACTAGGAATTGCTAGCCAATGACCAAACTCAATACTATCGACGCCTTGGTTTGATAATGCCTGTGTACAGTGATGACGGCTAAGGCCGATTAGGTTATTTATAACAGGGTTATTAATTGATTGATGTGACATAGACTTTCTACTCCTAATTTACTTTACGAATTTGACGGTTCAACAGATCCTAGTGCTATCGTAAAATAAAGAAGTAGAAATCCTGTGTAGTCATGATGGAAAGTTGATGAACTATTATATAGTCATTCCACTATAAAAGTATTACAGCGTTAACCTCGCTTGAAGTATCACATATACATCTGCACTCGGTTGCCTTGTACTACTCTTAAATTGAATCGACTATAAGTTATTATTCTCAAGCTAAGGGCAGGGTGATACTAACCATCACACCAGAACGCTGGTTTTTACTAGTATCAGTAGCTTTATTATCATTGGCATGGATATTATTGATGGCTACCTGACCACCATGATGTTCAATCACTTGCTTTACTAAGGTGAGTCCAAGGCCCGTGCCTTTCTTGAGCGTATTACTACTATGGTTAGTTTGCCTCGGCTCAGTCGTCGGATCTGCCGACTCTATATTTAGGTCATTGCTATCTGTGTAATTCGTTGTTTGTTCCGTTGCTTGAGATGATGATTGGCTTTGATGAGACAAGCTAAAGTAACGCTCAAAGGCTTTTGCGACAGCATATTCGGGTAGTAGCTTACCATCATTGAATATATCGATAGTGACGGTCCGAGCAGTGCTATGCAATGAAATCTCAACAGTGTTATCAGCAAAATGAATGGCATTATCAAGCACATTTTGCAGTACCTGTATTAACCAAAATTGGTCAGCATACACACTGGTCGCTGCCAGTATTTCTGCTGGCAAGTTTGCAGTATTGTTCACATTCTTATTATCAATATGTATATCAATAGGGTATAGATTCTGCTGTTGCTGCTTGGCTGTATTATCTCTGATCAGACTTTGCAAAAGCGGTAATAGGGGAGTCAATTGTCGGTTAAGTTTAAAGGTAGGCTGTTCTACTTTAGCAAGCAACAGAAGTCGGTCGATGAGCTGTTGCATTTTTACACTTTGCTCACCAACCGTCTCAATGAGCATCTGCCGATCTTCATCATCTAGTTTATTGCCATCTAGTCCATCGTCCTCTAACAGCTCACTACTGGCACGTATGGCAGTCAAAGGGCTTTTTAGCTCGTGGGTCAAAGTATGGACATAATCAGTGACATAAGCTCGATTTTCGAGTCGATGCTTCATAGTCTCGATGGTATCTGTCAGGCTATTTAATTCATGACCTAGATAGAAATAGGGCTTTTTGGTGTCTTCTGCCAATGCACTGGTATATTGAGTCACTAAGGTAATACTTTGCTTAAGCCACCATGCTACTAGACCTGCCAGTATAAGGGCGGCGATACTGATAAGTAGTGCGGTGATAAGCATGCGGTTACGCGTGTCATCTAAATAAGGCAATACGCTAGCGACAGGCTTACCGACACTGACCACACCGATGATATCTCCAGATGGATTTTTGATGGGTTGTGCCACATACATGACTGAACCATCGCGTCGCTGATAGTCTCGCAGTGTGCTTCTTGCGCCGTATTGTCCCTTTAAGGTGAGATAGACATCATTCCAGCGTCCATAGTTCTGCCCTTCATTATTATCAGGTTTGGGCAGGGAGTCGTAAATGACTATGCCGCTACTGTCTGTCACATATACACGAAAGCTACTGTAGCTTTTGGTTTGATCGACAGGACTGAGCGTTTCATCTATCGTTGGAATGCCGACAAATGCAGCATCAAGTTGCGCTTGATAGTCCTCGTCATATAACTGTCCTGTAGATAACGGCACCTGTAGACTGGCCGCGAGTAATTTACTGGTGTCTAGGAGCGTGTCTTCGATGACTTGCTGCGCGGTTGGCTTGACGTAGCCAAACAATTGAGTAAACACGACCACGCCGCATATGACGAGCACTAACGCAACGGCTAGCCAAATCCTAAAAAATATACTTAAATTGAGCAGTCGTTTGCGTTTAGGAGCTTGCTGAGCAGTACCAATGGGGTGCAATTTGGCATACCAATTGCTTTGGTCGTTATGAATATCATTTTCAGTAGGATTGGTTTTATTATTCATAAACTAGCAGCCACTGTTAAGCGGGACATAGTGCATAACCCAGTCCACGATGTGTATGGATGACATCGACATTAGCATCTACCATAGCGAGCTGTTTACGAATTGATTTGATATGGCTGTCTATAGTTCGCGCCAAGCGGTGATCAGGATAGTCGCTTACTGCGCTAAGTAATTGCTCACGGCTAAAGACTTGATGCGGTGCTTTCAATAAAGTTAGCAAAATTTTGCGTTCTGTATTACTAAGCTCAAGCTTTTGCTCTTGCCACGTTAATGAATAGTTGAGCGGTTGATAATGCCAAACGCCAGATTGATTTTCAAACGTTAGTGCTTGTCCTGATAGATTATTTGAGGAAGTATTATCAGTACTGTTATCTGAGTCTATGGTATGAGAGCTTGATTGCTGAATCAGCTGTTCACGGCGCCAAATGGCTTTTAGGCGTGCGACCAACTCACGTGGACTAAAAGGCTTAGCACAGTAATCATCACCGCCCATCTCTAATCCCAAAATCCGATCGACCTCATCGCTACGCGCGGTCAAAAACACGATAGGCAAATCTTTTAAGGCGTCGATATCAGGTGTATGACGTATTTGTTGACATAGGCTCAAGCCGTCACCATCTGGCAGACCGACATCCATAATGATCGCCGATAGATCTTGTGCTTCATGACTATGCAGCATCGGCAGCACGCTACTGGCATTATCCAACCAAGTTATCTGCCAGCCTTCGCGCTTGCAAGTAACCTTAAGCGACATCGCGATCGCAGGATCATCTTCTACCAGTAAAATATGGGTCATAGTCTCTACATCGTTTTATAAGCTTAGTAAATTATCGTAGCACAAAAGAGCAGACTGCTCTTGCTGCCACGAGTCAAATGGTGTGAAAAGTTAATGGAAAAGTAAGGTGCTCAGTAGACAGTGTGCGATGTAATTATTTTAATACATTCAACAAAAAGGCCAGCTCAATAAATAAGCTGGCCTTGGTAACGAAAATTAAGCATGACTGTCTATTAATAGACTAAGCGAAAACCTACTTAAGACCTTTGCAGTTGGCATAGTAGCTCACTGTAGAGGGCCAATCTGAGAAAATACCTTGGACACCGACGTCTTGCGCTAGTACGTCAATATAATTCATCATATCACCATCATTGTTGATAGCATTACCAAGACCACTATAGTACCAATCGCCACCATCGGTTAATGGTCCTGAACGCTCTATCGACCAAGTAATGATTTTTAGACCATTGGCTTTGGCTTGTTTTGCGTATTCTGATGGTTGCATATTTCCCTTACCATCAGTAGTGACTAGCAACCAAAGTGCTGGAGCAATGGTGTTAATGCCACGTGCTTTGATATCAGCCAATGAGTGCTTCCAAGTGGTTGCGTCATTTTTATCAAATGTTTTGTCCTTAGCGGTCTCATTACTGTCATCGATTAGATAGACGGCATTAGCCCCATAAGCTGGTTCGTTTTTGATCCAGTAATCAAGATCTTCTATATTAAATGACTGGGCAAATACATCACTTGCAGGCACATCCGCTGCCTTATAAGTATCGATCAGCTGTTGACGGTAATCGTCCAAACGATAGCCATTAAACGGCATGGTCACGGCGGGTGCTTTTAACTCAGGCGTGTGCTTCATACCTAGCTTACGAGCCAATGCGATATGCTCTTTTAGAGTTAAAACTTTGCCGTTTTGCGAGTACAAATCCGTTCGCCAAGGCGCGGTTGCGTTCATATACTCGCTAATACTGGTTGCTTTTTTATTGGCAGCATCCATCTTACCCGTCAAGGTTTTAAACTGAGCGGCACTGATATCTGAGGTACGGCATTCGATACTATCAGCATTGGTAAGTTTGCCTGTAGCGTCCAATATGGGCGGCACAGTGCATTGTTTGGCGAGCGGTGTGGCTAATATATTAGTAGTGGTGTGCAAATCATTTTGGGCATGACGACAGACAAGCTCACCATCGTTGGTAAAAGCGACATCACATTCCAAGATGCCAGCACCCATTTGTGCTGATGCCACGTAGCTATCATAAGTATGTTCAGGCAGCTGTAACGGCGCACCTCGATGCGCAATAGAGAAATCTGTCTTACTTGGCAGTTGCCCTCGGCATGCCTGTAGCTCTTCTTTTAGTGGTCCCTCGTCCATATCATTTATCAAATAAAACGGACGCACTCCATAGGTATATGCGATAGATGAGGGCGATTGTGGCTGTGATTGCGGTTGCGCTGTCGATAAAGGGGCTTTTGATGTGAGCGTTGAGCGGCTATCGGTAGTGCAGCCTACTATCAATAATGAGCTGATCAGCGTTAAAGGTAAGGCGAAATTAATCTTATTAACCTTAGCCAGCGTGTGCTTACTCAGCTCAAGCGCTGATTTATTAGAAATTGTCATGTAAAATGTTCCTGCAAAATTATAAAAAAATCCCATCGGACGTATGGATAGGAATTGAAAAATTAACGTTTGACTATTAGTTGCTACTTGCTAAAAGAAACTAAAGGTCATGCATTCTTGTAAGAACTTAGTTTTGTAGGAAATTGGCCTTGTAAGAACTTGGCATTAATGCGGATACAATTGTAGGCACATGTACTAAAGAATAGGCAGCTGATAGTATTTGAGCTTGACAGTATTTAAACTTGATAGTATTGAGCTTATCGGTCGTAAAATCATACGTGTCTTCTTATACTGTTCTTATTTTTGCTATTGTCCGTTTAGTGCCTCACTATTGACCATACTCTCAAACTAACAGATGATATTGACCATATAATGACACACACGTTATTTTGGCAAAAATATAGAAATGCTTAAGGCATATCTCACTACATTATTAAGGATAACTATGAGTAACTATTTAGATGCAGTCGTCGTTGAGCACAATCCCTCTCAAAAAAAGATAGATCGCGCAGTGATTTGGCTTCACGGTTTAGGTGCTAGCGGTCATGATTTTGAGCCAGTGGTACCGCAGCTTGGGTTGGCTGATGATATGGCAGTACGTTTTATCTTCCCACATGCACCTAAACGCCCAGTTACGGTAAATGGCGGTATGGTGATGCCAGCATGGTACGACATCATAGAGATGAGTCTGGAGCGTAAAGTAGATGTGACTCAGATTGAAGAATCTGCTCAGCAGATACAAGATTTGATCAGTCGTGAGATAGAGCGCGGCGTGTTACCAGAGCATATCGTCATCGCAGGGTTTTCTCAGGGCGGGGCAGTTGCGTACCATGTAGCACTTGGCTATCCAAAGCGTTTGGCTGGTTTGATGACGCTCTCTACGTACTTAGCAACCAACGACAATATTGAATATAGTGCTGCCAATAAAGACATGCCGATTTTGATTGAGCATGGCTCGCATGACCCAGTTGTGCCTGTCATCCTAGGTGAGCAAGCACAGCAGTTACTGTCAGCAAAGGACTATAATGTGTCCTACAATACGTATCCGATGGCGCATCAGGTCTGTATGCCGCAGATCCA
This sequence comes from Psychrobacter sp. NPDC078409, assembly GCF_050268505.1. Lineage (NCBI taxonomy): Bacteria > Pseudomonadati > Pseudomonadota > Gammaproteobacteria > Moraxellales > Moraxellaceae > Psychrobacter > Psychrobacter sp. NPDC078409. Next base: position 455,399 of record NZ_JBNNGW010000002.1, on the reverse strand, counting down.
AAATATCGGTAAATGGTTAAACACTGTTTTGGCATAATCTATTAAGCTGTAACGTAATGTAATGCAGGCTACTTATAGGTTGAAACATAACCGATATCTCCTATATAATAGCCAGTCTTATTGGGGATGTTCTGGCTTCGACGCTGGTGATGAAACTCAATGATGCATGTCGAGAGTGTATGTCCTCTCGTTAATCAAACATATATTGTTATAGTCGCAAACGACGAAACTTACGCTCTAGCAGCTTAAACCCTGCTTACTTAGTTGCTGATCACCTACAGTTGGTTAACTAAGTTGAAGCGTCCGCATGTAGGCTCGCCACAAGTGATTGTCTCAATTGCTTGGGTTCAAAAGTAGAGAATCGTCCAATCCATCCTGACTGTCGGATCGGTGCGGATTAAAACTAAAGACAGAAACTAAACATGTAGATTCATGAGCGTAATGCTGGCGGACGCGGGTTCAACTCCCGCCATCTCCACCAAACATTAAAAATCCGATCACTTAGGTGGTCGGATTTTTTTTGTCTAAATTTTATGGTTAATTAAACGAGTCATGATGCTGACAAACTTTTTATGAGAATATAAAAAATATTTATATAGAGTAATCATCAAGTCTTTGGAGTTGAATCACAATTTTTTGTTGTCTATGGAGAACATAATATTAACTTGTCTTACAGAATAATTCTGATTATTCTTAGTTGAAGCCTATTCTTCGCATCAGGCGATGCAGTAGCGAGAATAAGCGGACTTTCAAATAACTACAGGGAATGTATTATGTTAGGAAAAATGATGTATCAGCCATTGCTGATCAGTGGTCTAATCGAACACGCTGCCCGTTATCATGGTGATACGGCGGTTTTGTCCAAAGAAGTCGATGGACAGATGACTCATACCAATTGGCGCACTGTCTCAGATAACTCAAAACGATTGGCCAATGCGTTGGCTGCACTGGGACTTAAATCATCAGAACGCATAGCAACTTTGGCTTGGAATAATCGTCGGCACTTAGAAGCTTGGTATGCGATTTCAGGTAGTGGCATGGTTTGCCATACTATCAATCCACGTTTGTTCCCTGAGCAGCTTAGCTACATTATCAATGACGCTGATGATCGAGTACTGTTTTTTGATACTACTTTCCTACCGCTAATTATGGCAATCAAAGAGCATATCAAAGGTGTTGAACACTTCATTTGTCTCGGTGATCGAGATGATAGTATCGTAGAAAAACTGCCTAATGTACTGTTCTTTGATGAGCTATTAGCAGAAAACTCGACTGACTTTGACTGGCCTCAATTCGATGAAGCAACAGCCAGCTCTTTATGCTACACATCCGGAACTACCGGTAACCCTAAAGGGATTTTATATACGCATCGCTCTTCTGTGCTACATGCGATGGCATTGTGCATGCCTGATGTCTCCGCGCTCTCTGCACAAGATGTTTTGTTACCCGTAGTACCGATGTTCCATGTCAATGCGTGGGGCACACCTTATGCGGCTGCCTTGACTGGTTGCTCTCTCATACTTCCTGGTCCAAATCTCGATGGTGACAGCCTAGTATCTCTCATTGATGATTATCATGTCACAGTTGCTCTAGGGGTTCCAACAATTTGGCAAAGTCTATTGACCGCTGCCAAAGCCAGAGGTAGTAAGCTTGATAGCATGACGCGTACTATTGTCGGAGGGGCCGCATGTCCACCATCGGTAATCAAAACGTTTAGAGAAGACTTTAACTGCGATGCGGTGCATGGTTGGGGTATGACAGAAACCAGCCCACTTGGAACAATGAATCAAATAAAAGCCAAGCATAAATCGCTGAGTAAAGATGAGATTAATGAGTTGCGTAATTCTCAAGGTCGTCCGCCCTATGGTGTTCAGCTACGTCTCATAGATACTGACGAGCCGCTACAGCGAGTCGAAGAAGATGGTATGTCTCAAGGTCGTTTACAGATCAAAGGGCATTGGATCATCAACGATTATTATACCGAGAACCCTGATGCGATAACTGAAGACGGCTGGTTCGACACAGGGGATATTGCAACCATTGATGCTGATGGCTATATGAATATTCGAGACCGCTCAAAAGATTTGATCAAATCTGGTGGAGAATGGATATCGTCAGTAGAGCTGGAAAACATCGCAGTCGCCCATCCGCAGATAAGAATGGCGGCCGCTATTGCTGCAAAGCATAAAAAATGGAGCGAACGTCCAGTATTGATTGTGGTGAAAGAACCAGATTCAGAAATCGATGAGTCGCAAGTACTGAGCTTTTACGAAGGTAAGATCGCCAGCTGGCAAGTGCCAGATAAAGTCATATTTGTAGATAATATCGTCCTAAATGGCGCTGGGAAAATGGTCAAAAAAGATCTGCGTGATGACTATGGCAATGTATTGTTGGATAGCTGATTTAGCTGTTAAAAGAGAAGATTGACAATGCCACTTGCAAAACCAAGTGTGTAGTCTAGTCAGATTTCTCTAAGAATAGTGGTATAGGTGAATAGAGTAGTTGAAATGCTCGTCATCTATATCGCTTGTCATTATTATTGTAAACGAGCATTAAGAGATTCATGTACATCAGATGCATGGATTGGGATAGATAAAGTAGGACAGTATAGAACGCCAGATACAACAAAGCCCCTGATATCAGGGGCTTTAGCTGTTCTATAAGATAGTATAGGACTATGTAATGGTACCCGGAGCCGGACTTGAACCGGCACGCTATTGCTAGCGAGGGATTTTAAATCCCTTGTGTCTACCAATTTCACCACCCGGGCAAAACTTGTTTTATCTAAAATGTAAACTAGCTGATAGACCATCTAGTTACTAGATAAGTGGTCGCTATTATAATCGGTTGTGATAATAATGCAAGCCAAAATTAACGTAAAGTTAATAAATAATTGGAGGCTGGAGTCGGAATCGAACCGGCGTTAACGGAGTTGCAGTCCGCTGCATGACCACTCTGCCATCCAGCCAATCAAGGTCGCCTATATTAGCAAAAATATAGTAAATTACAAGTCCTTTCTTAATTAAAAACAGCTTATTTACTATCTTGTCTATATTTAGCCCCAATTTCAGGACATTTATACTATTAATAGGCTTTTTCAAGCCGTCAGTAAACCAACGTTTAATGATGATTGTTTAAAATATAGTACGCTAAACAATATCTCTATTGTCACGTTTAGCACTTCTCACATCACGATAAGTGGCCGTGCAAATTAATACGAGTACGCCAAGAGTAATGGCAGGCCAAATTAAGATATATAAGCCGTAGATAAAAACGTTGTCCATGATATCTCCTTATAATATTGCTAAGTAAATAGCGATTAGCCAAATACTCCTGACTAATCGGTACTCGGATAAAGCGACTTTGGTTTAATATTTAAGTAACGATGGTATTTCCGATTTTTTGTCGTAATTGCCCACACGCTGCTTAATTAAGTCGAAGTCGAAGTGTTCGTCTCCCATCAGGCTGATAATCACACAGACGACGGTACTAGCGCCGTAAGCTGTTAAAGAGGCTAGTAGGACCATATATTGACGCAAGAAGCCAGTAGCGAAGATAAGCATCAACACAAGCGTAATAACTGCGGCGACCATGCCAATCTTACGACCTAAGAACCCAAAGACCATTAGACCAATAACGACTGCTGCACCAACACTGGCCAGTATTTCAAAGAATAGGGCGGTGACACCAGTGATTGGAAGTAATTCGAAACGGGCAACGCAAAATAAGAGTAGTCCGACGATAACGGCTGAGGTAAAGGCAGTATTGGTGACGCGATTCCAAAACACACTGGCGATGACAGGGAAGACGATAGCGCCCCATAGTGCCCCAACGAACACTAGCATGACGAGAATATCAAGTTTAAAGCTCGCAAAAATTAGTCCAGCTGCTGTCGCAACAATCATCGTGCCACGACCAATTAGCATCATGGTTTTAGGTTTAACATGGCCTTTTTTGGCGATGTTTTTACCGTAGACATCGGCCATCATAATAGTTGATAGCGCTGATAAATCTGAGTCAGCGGTTGAGGACAATGACCCAATCACTAAAATAAAGAATAAGGCGATAAAGACAGGGTGCAGATAAGTACTGACCATTTGAGGGATAAGGTTGTTCATATTGCCATCGAGTGGCTCGACGCCAATCGTCACAGCCATTAGTCCAATCATCCCAAGGCCAATGACGATACCAGCGTAGCCGACTGTGGCAGTGATAAACGTTGCTTTAATTTTGGTTTTATCGATCGCAAATAGGCGCTGAGTGATGGTTTGGTTACCGATAGCATATGCTAATACAGCGACAAAATAAGGTGCACCTTGTTGAAAGAATGCCTCAGAGGAGAAGAAGTTCTGCTGCTCTAATGTCAGGTTTGATAGTCCGCTAACCATGACCTCAGGACCACCCATAGCAAATAACACGGCGGGGATAATAACAATACCAATGGCCATTAGAGCGACCAATTGGGCAAAATCGGTAAAAACGGACGCTCGAAACCCTGATGTCAATGTGTAACTCAGTACACCGATACCTGCGATCATTACCCCTGTTTGGAACGATAGTGGTGATAAAACTGACACCAATGCTCCAGCAGCGGTAAAGTTGACCATCAAGCTAATTAAACTGCCCATAATATTGGATATGGCTAAGATTAATTGGCTTGATGAACCGTGGCGGGCATGAATCAGTTCACCTAGTGTATGACCGTCTGGCGCCAATTCACGAAAGCGCATACCGAAAGGGTAGATGAATAAAATCATCAATGCACCCCAAAAGCCATAATGTATCGGCCCTGAGACGCCGTATTTATAGCCAGAGGTAGCCGCAGCATAAAATGAGGCGGCCCAAATCCAAGTGGCGGTCATACTGGCTGCACCCATACCAAATCCAACACCGTGACCTGCGACCATAAACCCAGAAGTTGTTTCTTTATCTTTTTTGATTAATAAGGACAGTAAATAGGTGCCGCCATAAAATGCTAATAATAATAAAATAATCGTTAATGATGAAAATTGGAACAATGACTCAGTTTTCAAACTCAGACCTCGCAATTGTTAGTTGATGAATAAAGTTCAGTAAAAATGAAAGATACCAAACCATTAGGAATACAGCACAGCTTACACAGCCCTCATACCGAACGTATGTGGCTAATATAAATAGCGAAAATACCAACTGTAGTGGTAAGCAAATGCTAAGTGTCACGCCCAAATCTTAATGAGACAAATAGTGTCAAATCAAAAAGACAGGGACTACTCTCAATAGGCGTCAGTTAATGGGTAAACCATCACGCTATTAATAGGCATACACAAAGGTAGCTACATGCTAAAGAAAGCTCATATGATGAGTATCTATAGCGGAATTACGAATAAGCACTAAGCCATGATTGCATGACCCGAACTCGATTTAGACAGCCTTATCAGCTGTAATAAGCAATAGCTGAGAAGTCTTTACTCATCTATTGCGATTGATGTGTTACTAAGCAGCATTAATAAATAAAACTACATATTTGTTAAGTACCTGTAACATATTTGCGCGGTAAGAGTAACCTATTACGTCACTAACCTCAAACATTATCCGATATTTACCAGACAATGACCGAAGATGACATATAAGTATTTATTTAAAGAGATTTAATAAGATGTTCAATAAAGCATTGAAAGATAGGGATTTATTATGAGCAGGATCGAGTGATATATCGCTATGAGCTAAATTATAACTGTAGATAGTTATCTGAAGTTTTCATTAAAAAGAAATAGATAACGAGCGATAGACGGGTGCTCCCAATGAACAAGTAGAAATGAATTTTTATATATTATCTTGTTTGGTATAGTAAGTGACTCGATTATCACGTAAAAATCCAGCCAATCCAAGGCCATAACGCTCAGCCACGCGCACTGCTGTACTGGTGGGTGCTGACATGCCAACTAGCCACGGGATTTGACTTCGAATAGACTTTTGAACCAGTTCAATAGAAAGACGCGAAGTCATGAGCACACAGCTAACGTCTGCTTTTTGTCGTAATTGCCAACCGATGAGTTTATCAAGTGCATTATGGCGGCCTACATCCTCAAATAAATGTAGCTGCTGATTATGTATCGTTGCTGTGGCATGTACTGCGCCTGTCAGCTGATGTGTATGCTGCGCGGCATCCACTTGTTGACGCAGTGCCAATAGGTAGTCAAGACTTGGTGCGCTCGTTTGAATGCCAGTTATACCTGTCTGTCGGTTATGTTCATAGTGTAAATAGTCTGGTGAGTAAGCACTTAAATCAGGCAAAGCTTGTGTTAATCCAGTAATACCGCACATACCACAGCCTGTACGCCCTGCAAGCTGCCGTTTTTGTGCTTGGATACGTTGATGACAGCGTTGGCTCAATACCAACTCCACGACATAGATATCGTAATCTTGAAATTGTTCTAAGCTTTGCTCAATTGATACTGAGTCAAGACTTTCATCATTCGAATCTTGAGCAAACTGCTGATAGCTAGCTAGATCTGCAAGATGAGTCACTTCCCAGTCGAGTAACTCGTGACTGTATTGAATTAAGCCTTCGCTAAATAAGAACCCAACAGCCAAATACTCTAACTGATGAGGACTAGCCATCAGCACAGCATAATGAATCCCATTAATGATAATAGAGACCGCAGCTTCTACGGCTAAGCTAGTAGTCTGAGATTCAATTTGAAGGTGAGAGTCATGATTAGGGTCACTACTAACTGACGGGTAATGATGCTTTTGTGCTAAGTGACTACGAGCAAGTGGTGTCTCTGATAACCTCTCATCGTTAGATGATTTAGGTACAACTCTCTTAATGTCGGTTGAGTTATCTATCATAGCGGGGTCGATAAGAGCCTCACTTTGCTCAGCATTATTTTCAATGGTTATCACGGTTTATCATGGCCTAAAATTATGAGCGTGCTTATGGTCATCTAGAGGGAGAGCCAATGAAAATATTATTCTCATTAGCTCTCCGCAGTATGATTTACGCAGGCGTAGCTATCGATGTATTTGCCTCTACGCGCTCTAACACGACGGTCGTCGATTTGTACGCTGGGATATGAGAATCTGGCGCATGTGTATCTAAATCAAAGAGGTCATTGCACTCAGGGTAATAAGCAGCAACAGCGTTAGAGGCAATATCCATCTCGCTCAATACCAATGGGCCTAATACGCGTGGTTGCTCTAGGCTATCTTTAGCACGCTGGCGAGTGACCATAACACGGTCACCTTTTTGCCAACCCAAACGGCTTATCTCATCGGGATGCATGAATAGCACGTCACGGCGATCCGTTTGACGATAGCGGTCTTTAAACCCAAAAATCATAGTGTTGAATTGATCGTGGCTACGGACACTAGTCAATTGCCAAACTTTTTGCGCTGTATTTTCAATATCATCGATATCGTTTGCAGCTGCCATTTGTGCAGCGACAAAAGTAATCGGATATTGTGGCACTTCAAACTGAGCTGTGCCGCTCTCGGTATTCCATACACGATGACGCGCCGCATGATACAAATGAAAGCCACGCTCAGAAGTGCGAATACGCTGATTAAAGTCTTCAAATCCATTAATGGCTTGAGCGATATAGTCTCGAATAATATCAAAATCTTCACTCATGGCCAGCCAAGGAATAGACGTGTCGGCGCCGAGTACATGGGTCGCAATATCCGCTACGATTTGTGCTTCAGATTTTAAAGTATCACTAACAGGTTTGAGCTTGCCCTGAGTAGGTACGATTTGACACATAGAGTCTTCGATAGTGGCAAATTGCTCACCCTTTGTGGTGACAATACGCTCGGTACGGCCTAAGCAAGGTAGGATTAAATTATTAGCACTTGGGTATAGCATAGTTTCATTAAGCTTAGTGCCGACAAATATATTAAGCTGAGTAGTGGTTAAGGCTTGTTCAATGGCGCTAGTATCAGGGGCAGCCACTGCGTAGTTACCACCCATGCCCATAAAGACTTTTAATTTACCTGCGATAAGAGCCTTGGCACCTGTGACGACATCGTAGCCATGCTCTTGCGGCATAGGGTGCTCAAATACATGCTCTAAACTGTCTAGTAAGCTTTTGCTAGGGCGTTCATGGATACCCATAGTGCGATCGCCCTGTACGTTGGAGTGTCCACGTACTGGAGATGCACCGGCGCCGTCGATACCAATCATGCCCATCAGCAGTAGCAAATTGGTAATCATCGCCACATTGTCATCACCTTGCACATGCTGAGTAATGCCCATACCCCACGTACAAATCGTTGCTGGACTATCAGCCACGAGCTCAGCGAGATTAATAATATCTGTCTGAGAAATACCGCAGCCAAGTGTGATATCTGTCCATGATTGCTCTGTTAGCCAATGCTTTAGAGGTTCAAAGCCTGAAGTATGAGTGGTAATAAAATCATGATTGATTTTATCGTTTTCGATCAGCCATTTGGCAATGCCCGTCAATAGCGCTGCATCACCGCCGATTTGAATTTGAATAACATCATCGACCATGTCAGCACTTTGACCGGCTGCCATGTGTGTTGGTTTTTGTGGATTTCTGAACTTGCTTAAACCTTGTTCACGCATCGGGTTAATTGAGATGATTCGACAGCCTTGATCATGGGCATGGGCGAGCATCTCTAACATACGTGGATGGTTAGTTGCTGGGTTTTGCCCAAACATTAATATCAGCTTGGCCTGCTCGAAATCTTCTAGCATCACGGTCGCTTTACCAATACCTAGCTGTCTGCTTAGCATTACTGAGGTTGGCTCGTGACACATGTTTGAGCAATCAGGCAAATTATTGGTACCAAAGCAGCGTACAAATAACTGAAATAAGAAGGCAGGCTCATTGGTCACGCGGCCTGACGTATAAAATAATGCCTCATCAGGTGAATCTAGCTGTCCTAACTGCTCAGCGATCAGGCTATAAGCAGCTTCCCAAGGGATAGGGACGTAGCGATCTTGCGCGGCATCATAATACATCGGCTCTGATAAGCGGCCACTGTGCTCAAGCTCGTAACCAGTCCAGCCCTGTAGTTCAGTAACGGTATGTCTTGCAAAAAAATCGGCATCTGCTTTGTGGGTCATGGTCTCACTGGCAATGACTTTAATGCCGTTTTCACAGACATCGATGGCTTTGTGTGACTTATGGTCAGGCCAAGCACAGCCTGGGCAGTCAAATCCGCCTTGTGGCTGATTGCTTTTAAATACACTTATACCACCGCGCAAAAATGTCTTATAGTCCATTAGCTTTTGGGTAGAGGAGATCAGCGCAGGCCAACCAGCAGCAGGGTGGGAGTAGATAGGAATTTTGCGCATGACAGACCTCATAGATAGATGACAACAGCGAAGCTTTAATAGACGATAACTATATAATGGACAGTGGAAAGTTCATATGATCATTAACTATAGATAACAAAAAACCTCCAAGAAAAATCAATTCTCTTGAAGGTTTTTGAGGTTGTCGGAAATGGTTGTATCGACAGGTACAAATTTATAAGTCGTAAGTCATGGACACCATTAGCTCAAAAACTTAGCTTAAAATCAGGCTATCGTCTTCAACTTTTTCGCCACGTGTTTGCTCGAACATATCAAGTAGGTCATGTACGGTCATGCCTTTGCGAATGTCACCAGCCACATCTAGCACTACTTGACCTTGGTGCAGCATAACGGTGCGGGTACCATGTGCCAATGCTTGTTGCATAGAGTGAGTAACCATCATCGTGGTCAGCTTATTGTCCGTGACAATCTTATCAGTCAATTCTAAGACAAATGCCGCAGTCTTTGGATCGAGAGCCGCAGTATGCTCATCAAGCAACAAAATCTTAGAAGGCTGCAATGATGCCATTAGCAGACTTACCGCTTGGCGTTGACCGCCAGAGAGCAGACCCATACGATCGGTTAAACGATTTTCTAAACCTAATTTTAAAACGGATAGTTTTTCCCGGAACAAATCGCGGTTGTTCTGGTTCAATGCAAATTTTAGACCGCGATTACCGCCGCGTTTGTAGGCCAAAGCCATATTTTCTTCAATCGTGAGAGCTTCACAAGTGCCGGCCATCGGATCCTGAAAGACGCGAGCAACCCAATGCGCGCGTTGATGGGCAGACTTTTTTGTCACATCAATGCCATTTAGCAAGATTGAGCCACTATCAACGCGCGTCGTACCGCTTACTGCGTTCAAAAAAGTAGATTTACCTGCGCCATTGGTACCGATGACAGTGACAAATTCACCATCAGCAATATTTAAACTGATACCGCGTAGGGCAGGGTTTTCGATAGGCGTGCCTGGGTTAAAGGTCAACCGTAAATCGGTGGCTTGCATCATAATCGTTATTCCTTATTGTCTCTTCAAGCGTCACAAGTATTATCAATACTTGCTTTGACTGTCATTAGGCGCGAACCTTGCGTGATAAAAACTTGGTTTTCGCTTTTGGCAATACCAAGGCTAGTACCACGAGCAATGCGGTAATCAAGTTCAAATCCTGTGGACCAAAGCCGATGCTACGTAGCGTATCGCTTGATAGTGCGACCTGAATAAACAGTTTGTACAATACCGCGCCGACAACAACGGCAAAGGTAATCAGCCAAATACGCTTGGCAGGAATGATCGTCTCACCGATGATGACCGCTGCTAGACCAATGACAATCGTACCGATACCAATGGAGATGTCTGCGCCACCCTGAGTCTGAACAAACAGCGCACCTGCTAGGGCAATCAAACCGTTGGAAATCGCCATACCGATGATGGTCATCCACGAGGTATTGATACCTTGCGCCTGTGCCATTCTTAGGTTTGAGCCAGTAGCGCGCATCGACAGACCTGTCTCAGTGCTATAGAACCAGTTCAAAAATAACATAGCAGCTGCGACAACGACACCAATAATCAGGCAGCGCATCCAATAACCGTTACCATCAGTCACCAAGGTGCTAAACACTGTGGTTTCACCAAGAAGAGGTAGGTTTGGCGCGCCCATGATACGTAGGTTGACAGAATATAAGGCAACCATGACCAAGATACTGGCAAGCAGTTGCAAGATGCCAAGTTTGACATGTAGCCATGCCGTGACGATACCAGCGACTGAACCTGCTAACATCCCAAAAGCACAGGCCAACCATGGGTTGATACCAGCGATGATAGAAATACCAGCGACTGCGCCACCTAACGGAAAACTACCATCAGCGGTCAAATCAGGGAAGTCGAGCGTACGAAATGAGATAAGCACACCGAGTGCTACTAGGCCATAAATCAGACCACTTTCAAGCGCACCAAAAAAAGCAATTAAAGACATAAGAGATCAGTAAGTCATAACCAAGTGTCTAGCGTATGGTACCAAGATAAGTAAATGGCAATTGCCAAAATCATCTACCTGCTAAACAGCTAAGCGGTGAATTTAACAGATTAAGCAATCTGCGGTTAGGGTAAACCAAAACATATCACGATTAACAGCGATCATAAGCTACCTTGGTTTGAAGCGATGGTTAAAGGCACTGCAATGCAATCAATAGACCTATCCTCTACTTAACAAGTATCAGATAAATTACCAGACAAATACAGCACTATTAAACACGCTTGCAAAAAAGACTCTGTTTAGACAAGAAGCCCAGCCTAATGACTCATAGCTGGGTTTCTTGTTTAATTATTAGCCGTATATTTTAAGGTAGACAACACAGTATTGATTCGTGTCGCTTTCCTATTTATACCTGCTATTTTGAGCCAAATACAAAGGTGCGTTATTCTACCACTTCTTTTGCTTTATCGATAACCGCTTGTGGCAACGTGATGCCTTCTTCTTTAGCGTGTTTTGGACTGACGTATAGATCAAGCGCTTGTGGAGTGTAAACAGGGATAGCACCTGCTTTTTCACCGTTTAAAATACGTACGACAATTTTACCAGTTTCGCGGCCAAGCTCATAGTAGTTCACGCCTAGAGCAGCAACGGCACCGCGCTCAACTGAGCTAGTGTCTGAGGCAATTAGAGGAATCTTACTTTGTTTAGCGATTTGATAAAGTGACTCGTACGCTGATACTACGTTGTTGTCAGTTGAAGTATAGATCATATCGACCTTACCTTCGAGACTACGCGCTGCCATCGCAATGTCGTTACTACGCTGTGCAGGTGCTTCTAATACATTGATACCGAGTGGTGTTAGCTTCTCTTTTAGATTTTTTAAGATAATCGTTGAGTTGACTTCACCTGGGCTATAGACATAACCGACGTTCTTCAATGATGGAATGATTTGACGCATCAAATCAATCTGTGGCTCATACGGTAGGGCATCTGATGCGCCTGTAACGTTGGTGCCAGATCCATCTAGCTTAGGTACCAGTTTTGCGGCTACTGGGTCAGTAACTGCTGAGAATACCAATGGAATGCTGCTAGTAGAAGCGGCAACAGACTGCGCAGATGGTGTTGCAATAGCGACGATAACGTCTGGTGCATCAGCGACAAATTGTTTGGCAATCTGACCAGCAGTAGCAGTGTTTCCTTGCGCGCTTTGGAAATTAACCGTTAGGTTTTCACCGTCCTTGAAGCCTGCTTCGTTTAGCTCGTCGATGACGCCTTTACGTACATCATCAAGCGCTGGATGTTCGACGATAGCGGTAATCGCAACAGTCTTCATAGCCGTTGCTGCATCACCACTAGCGGCAGCATCCGTGGAGCCATCATCTTGTGCTGATTGGTTACAACCAGTCAAGATAGCCGTACATACACCGCCTAATAATAAAGCCTTACCGAAATTAAAACGACCAAAACGATTTTGAGACAACATGGGTCTTACTCCTAAAATAATAGTGTGTCCGTACACTATATAAATAATTGACGAGCTAATAGATAGCTTACTACTTTTTATTTGGTTTCGGCATCAATATCAACATTGATGGCGTTTTTTAGTAACTCTGCTGGCAAGCTGACACCTTGTGTTTTGGCGTGCTTAGGACTGACATATAGGGTCAGATCATTCATGACTTCAGGTTTGATGGTGTTGACCGCTTCGCCATTTAACACGCGATATACCATCTTGCCAGTGGTACGACCAAAGTCATAGTCATTAACACCAAGCGCAGCAGTCGCGCCGCGTTTTACACTGAATTCATCAGACGCGATAATTGGTAACTTTAGCTCATTTGCTGCTTGGGTCATGGCCTCAAAGGCAGAAGCAACATTGTTGTCAAATGAGGTATAGATGATATCTGCGCGTCCTTGCAAACTGCGTGTCGCCATACCGATATCCGTTGGACGATTGGCAGGAATGTCTAATAGTGACAGACCTCTTGCTGGCAAAGCTTGTTTTAGATTTTCACGCAATGACACTGAGTTTGCTTCACCTGGGCTATAGACATAACCGATGGTTTTTAATTCAGGCTTTATTTGCTGTAACAAATCCAACTGCGGCTCTAGCGGCAACTGGCTTGAGAGTCCAGTCAAATTGCTTTGAAAGGGCTTGCCATCGGCTGTGATAAGCTTGGCACCTAGCGGATCTGACACAGCAGTGTAGATAATAGGGATAGTGGTGGTCGCGGCTACCACTGACTGCGCAGAAGGCGTTGAGATTGCTACGATCGCATCAGGGTTGTCTCCTGCAAATTGCTTGGCAATCTGTCCTGCAGTCGCTGTGTTTCCTTGCGCACTTTGAAAGTTAACAGTTAGGTTTTGACCTTCGACATAACCGTTATCAGCCAATTCATCAATAATACCGCGGCGCATATCATCTAATGATGGATGCTCAACGATTTGAGTAATGGCAATAGATTTGGCAGGTTTGTCTGTAGCCGTGCTATTTTCAGCAGTCGCTGCGGTCTCGGTAGAGGAGTTTGAGCAGCCGATTAGTCCAAGTGTGCTAATGGCACTAAGAGCAACGCCATATAGGCTTAAGCGTAGAGTAGAAGCGATAGTCATTATTAGGTTAACTCATAGGTTATATCAATCGCAAAAACCAAGTAGATACGGCCAGACTGACTGAGCCTACTAACTTATATAGTAGTCATTTTGCTCATCTGTTTGGTGTACTTTGGTTTTTTGCCATGATATTGAAGAATGCAGATTAGCCAAGTCAATGCTATGTTGATGCTGAGATAGCAGGCTAACAATTAAATAAAGTAATCGTTCCATCGATTATTATGTTCATATTATGACAGTAATGTAAGTTATCGCAATAAGAAATTAATGTGTAGCGGTCATGGTGATGGATAATAAAAAAATCATCACTTCTTTTTATCTTATTAAGACGCGTGATGCATTGAAGCTCTTATGTAGATCTAATATAACGGATGCCGCTAGGGTACTTTTGTTTGCTCAAACCATATGCAAAAGACTTACATCCTAGCAACGCATCTATTACGTACTCACTTCATAATTAACGTAAGCTAATTTTTATACGAGAAATATGATAATTCTAGAGATAATCCAGTCATTTGGATGACATTGTGCTGAATAGTGGATATGAAATAGACGCTATCATTTATCTAACTTTTTCGAATGACTATTTTTCGAATGACTATTTTGAGGATAATATTATGAATACTGCTAATCTTAAGTTATTAACCATCGCCGGTATCACTGCTACTTCTTTGATTGGATTGCCTGCTATGGCAAAAGATGGTCATGGAAACGGGCACGGTAATGGACATGGTAATAGCAAAGGTAACTCTGCCCATGTTAGTAAAAACTATAAGCATAGCGGCAATGCCCACCCAAGTATTAACGCTTATCGCAATGCCAGCCCGAATGCCTCATTTAAGCGTGATCTTGATAGATACGGTTATAGAGTAGTCGGCAAGATTGATAGAAGGGATTATGACCGCTCTGTCGTTTTAGACCGTTATGATGAGCGTTACGTTCGTATTCGTACCCCAGAGAATAACATTGTGACAGTGATTAATGATACGTTGCAGATTATCGATATCTTGAGTAGATAAGGATTTTGAGCAGATAAATACAAGGCTTGGTTTTTAGTCATTTGCTAAATCAATCATAAAAAAAGATGCCACTTAGGGCATCTTTTTTTATTTTTTCATCTTAAAAATAACAGCTAAGCCAATACGTCACCAACAACACAAGCATCTGGCAAGGTAACGATGGTTAAGCCTGTCTTTGGCTCGCCAGTTGACAATACCATGCCTTCTGATACGCCAAATTTCATCTTACGCGGGGCAAGGTTGGTCACGCAAATGACTTTCTTATTAATCAATTGCTCAGGCTCATAAAACTTGCGAATACCACTGAATACGTTACGTGGTTTGTCTTCGCCAACATCTAGCGTGAACTGTAGTAATTTGTCAGCACCTTCTACATGGTTACACTCTAAGACGTGTGCGACTTTCATCTCGACTTTGGCAAAGTCTTCGATACCAATATAATCAATTTGCTCGGCATCAGTACTAGCAGCTGTTGCAGATGCTTTGTCTTTTGCGGCAGGCTTACTATTGTCAGTCGCAGCAGGAGCGTCTGCTTGAGTTAATGATGCTTTAGAATCTTCTACCATTGCTTCAATATCTTTTTCTTCGATACGTTGCATCAGTGGTTTGAACTTATTGATTTTATGACCTAGTAACCACTCATTACGACTGGAAAAACTTAAATCATCAAGGTTCAAAAACTCTTTAGCATTATTAGTCAGCTCAGGTAATACTGGCGCGAGATAAACCATCAATTGACGGAAAATATTGATAGCGACCGAGCAGACGTCTTGAACTTCTTGCTCAGTACCCTCCAATTTCGCTAGTGACCATGGTTTTTTGGCATCGATATATTCGTTAGCTTTGTCCGCACATTGCATGATTAGGCGCATAGCACGCGAGAATTCACGATTCTCATAAGCAGCAGCAATCTCATCGCCCGTTTTGGTGATGTCTTCTAATAGCTCTGACTCGACGCAAACTTCTGACAGCATACCGTCGTACTTCTTAACCAAGAACCCTGCACTACGACTGGCGATATTGACGACTTTACCAACCAAGTCAGAGTTGACCTTTTGCATAAAGTCTTCTAAATCTAAGTTGATGTCTTCAACTTTGTCAGACAGTTTACTGGCGAAATAATAACGCAGGTATTCAGGATGTAAGTGCTCAGCATACGTTTCGGCCTTAATAAAAGTACCGCGTGACTTACTCATTTTTTCGCCATTGACCATCAAGAAGCCATGGGCAAAGACGCCAGTCGGTGTACGGTATTCGCTACCAGCTAACATCGCTGGCCAAAACAAGGCATGGAAGTAAACGATGTCTTTACCGATGAAGTGATAAACCTCAGTTTTGTGCTCGTTTTCTTGTGCCCAGTAGCGGTCAAAATCAAGCGCTTGCTCTGTCCCTGCACGCTTATCACACAGGTTCTTAAAGCTTGCCATGTAGCCCACTGGCGCATCTAGCCACACATAAAAGTATTTGTCTGGCTCATCGCTTGGGGTGTCTGGAATTTGGAAGCCGAAGTAGGGCGCATCACGTGAGATATCCCAGCTGGCAAGTCCTGCCTCAAACCATTCTTGCAATTTATTGGCTACTGACGTTTGCAAGCGATTGTCACTGCGCGTCCAATCTTTTAGGAACTGCTCAAACTCTGGCAAATCAAAGAAATAATGCTTAGAGGTTTTGAGCACAGGCGTTGCATTAGACAGTGTCGAATGCGGGTCTTTTAGATCCGTTGCATCGTACGTAGTACCACATACTTCACAGTTATCGCCGTACTGGTCTGGTGAATCACACTCTGGACAAGTACCTTTGACAAAGCGATCGGCTAAGAATAATTGCTTTTCAGGATCAAATAACTGCTCAACATCCTTTGTGCTGATATGACCAGCATCATTGAGACGACGATAAATCAACTCAGAGAACTGTTTGTTTTCTTCTGAATGAGTGCTGTGGTAGTTATCAAAGTTGATAAGGAACTTTGAAAAATCCGCTTCATGTGAGGCTTTAACTGAGGCAATTTGTTCCTCTGGCGTTACGCCATTGGCTTCTGCTTTGAGCATGATTGCCGTACCGTGTGCATCATCCGCGCAGACATAGGTGACCTGATGGCCTTGCGCTTTCATCGCACGTACCCAAATGTCAGTCTGAATATATTCTACAAGATGCCCCAAATGGATATAGCCATTGGCGTAGGGCAGCGCACTGGTTACTAGAATCTCACGCACAAAATCACCTATATTTTTATATAAACGGGTTAGTTATCGAACATCCCAAGCGGTTCATCGCTCATCGATGCGACATCGTTAATGCTAAAAACTTCTAAAAATAATAAAAATTCAAAAAGTGTGCCTATGATACCGTAAATCAAATAAATTTGTGATATTCCTTGGTAATTACTTCTCATTTGTCAGGCATTTATTAACCATAAACAATAGCCTTGCATCGTATTTGATAGTTATAGAATAGTTATCAATCAGCCATGAAAAAACCCACCAAGCAGTATGCCGAGTGGGTTTTTTATTTATCCATTATTCGCTCAAATACGAGTAGTTAGTCATAATAAATGGCTAAGCTAGCTTAGAATGAACCGAACATCGTACCTAAGATAATCACAGCGACTACAGCGACCAATGGAATGACCATTGTAACCATCGCTAAGTTCAAATAAGACTGCTTATGGGTCAGACCACAAATCGCTAGTAAGGTGATGACAGCGCCACTGTGCGGAAGCGTATCAAGGCCGCCTGCCGCCATAACGGCTACGCGGTGCATCAACTCAGGGTCAATACCGGCATTGACTGCCATTCTTAGATAATCTTCACCCAATGTCGACAGCGCAATACTCAAACCGCCAGACGATGAACCTGTGATACCAGCAAGCGTAGTCATAGCGACCGCTTCTGAGATCAGAGGGTTGTCAGGGTTTAGGTTTAGGATGCTATCACGAATGATAAGGAAGCCTGCGAGCGAAGCAATAACCGCACCGTAACCCACTTCTGATGCGGTATTAAAAATCGGCAGCATAGAATCATAAGTACCACGGTTAATGGTTTTTTGTAGATTATTCCAATGTCCGATACGCAGCAGAATTAACACCACACAAGCCACGACCAACGAGATAATAATTGACCATAACCCAAGCGAGCCTGCGACATTTAAGTCTGGGAATTGAGTTTGTAGACTGCTGAAATCTATCGATGGGAAAACCATATAGGTCAATATAGCGTTTAAGCCAATGACCAATACAAGTGGAATCATCGCAATGGTAAAAGAAGTATGGTGAGTGTTTAATACCTCAGCTTCTTTTGCCGTTGCGCCAACGCCGCCTACATCTTCTTCGTCATGCTGACCATAACCTTCGCCTGCTGCATTAGCTTTTCTGGCGCGTGACTGAAGCCACATCCAACCACAGACAAACATGATCGTACCACCGATGATACCCAAAATAGGCGCGGCAAATACGTTGGTGTTGTAGTAAGGAATTGGAATAGCGTTTTGGATAGCTGGCGTGCCTGGCAGTGCAGTCATCGTAAACGTAAATGACCCTAGGGCAATCGCTGCTGGAATCAAACGCTTTGGAATATCTGCCGCTCTAAACAAGTCTTTGGCAATTGGATAGATAGCAAAAGCCACAACGAACAACGATACGCCGCCATAGGTCAAAATAGCACAGACCAAAATCACCGCAAGGATGGCTTTGCTAGCACCGAGTTTTTCGACGACCGTATTGGCAATGGCAGTTGCTGCGCCAGAGTCTGCCATTAGGCGGCCAAATAGTGCGCCTAGCAAGAATATCGGGAAGAATTTGAGTAAGAATCCACTTAACGCGCCCATAAAGACATCGGTATAAGCGGGAATGGTGCTTAAGAAGTCACCTGACAGTAAGACTGCTAGTGTCGCCATAATCGGTGCTAGGATCAGCACAGAATAACCGCGATAAGCAAAGAACATGAGTAATAATAGGGTAATGACAATAGCAAGTGTACTAAACATGACGGCCCTCCTTGGCAAAAAAATAAGGCAGCGAGTATGCCGTGCTTGTCGATGTAGGTCAATAAAATTAATCAAAATAAGCCTATTCCGTCTGTTTTATCAAACATAAATCTAGATTTATAGACTTATAGACTGCTAACCATTAATATCTCGACAATTTAACTCCTGCACAGCGTTGACTCACATGCGCTGATAGTTATTTTCTAGTCGCTACGAAAATAATATGTTAAGTTAGCACAAGTGTTTCACGCATGATATAGCGAGATAGAATGTATTGTTATGAATACCAATATAAAATATAATGCTTGCCCTATATCAGATGTGGTGGCAATAACCGCACTCAAATCTGATAAGCGTTCAACAAGGCGCTAATGACAACTCTTAAAACCAAACATCAAATTTACAAGGAATGTGAATATGTTTAGTGCCATCACTAATATGAGCGTGCAGTTAGTCAATCGCTACCTACCATCCCCATTCGTATTTTCGATCGTTTTGACCCTTATCGCGTTTGCTGTAGGACTGGCTACTACTGGCCAAAACATGATTGCTATGGCAGGGCACTGGGGCAACGGACTATGGTCACTGCATAGCTTTGCTATGCAAATGGCGTTGGTTCTAGTGACCGGTTATGCCTTTGCTAGTGCACCATTTATTCAGCGCTTATTGGACAATCTCGCTAGTAGAGTGCACTCTCCTACGACCGCTATTATCGTATCAACCTTGGTTGGTCTGGTTGGTTCATGGATAAACTGGGGGTTTGGTCTTATCATCGGGGCAATCTTTGCGAAGGCACTGGCCAGAAAAGTGGCTAACGTCGACTATCCGCTATTGGTCGCTGCCGCCTATTCAGGCTTTGTAATTTGGCATGGTGGGTTTTCAGGTTCGATACCGCTAACACTTAGCTCGGGCGGTGATACGCTACTGACGTTGTCAGGCAACACTATGACAGAAGCAGTGCCTTTATCGCAAACGGTATTTGCAGGCTACAACATGCTGCTAGTAGGTTTGCTCATCATTATTTTGCCACTCGTCAATCGCTTTATGCATCCTAAAAATCCTACGGTTATTGATCCTAAACTGATCAAAGAAGAGATCTACGTCGCCCCCCAAAGAGATACGCCTGCACAAAAGCTAGATGATAGCCGTATTATCGCTGTTATCTTATTGGCCTTAGCACTGATGTACTATATTAGCGAGTTTGGCAGTAACGGTTTTAACTTAGGGCTAAACATCGTCATTGGGCTATTCTTGTTCATAGGTTTGCTATCGCATGGCACGCTAGAGCGTTATTATCGTGCCGTACACTCAGGAATAGGTGGCATCACAGGTATTGTGCTATTGTTCCCGTTCTATGGCGGCATCATGGGTATCATGACGGGAGCAAATGCAGGTGGCATCTCTATCAGTACGCAAGTGACCGAGTTTTTTGTCAATTCGGCTTCCGCAGACAGTTTTCCAATTTTTGCATTTTTAAGTGCTGGTTTGGTCAACGTCTTTGTACCGTCGGGCGGTGGACAGTTTGCGGTACAGGGCCCTGTTATGATTCCTGCTGGTATTGAGCTAGGTGTTAGTCCAGCCATTACTGCGATGGCGATTGCGTGGGGTGATGCGTGGACCAACATGATTCAGCCGTTTTGGGCTCTACCATTATTAGGTATCGCAGGTTTGGATGCACGCGCTATCATGGGCTACTGTCTGATAGTACTGGCAGTATCGGGTGCCATTATCATGAGTGTGTTTTGGCTATTGGTATAGTCATTCCACTATAAAAATATTACTGCGTTAACCTCGCTTGAAGTATTTAATATACATCTACACTCGGTTGCCTTGTACTATTTTTAAATTGAATCGACTATATGGCGTTATAACGCTTAAAAGAAAAATAAGCATGATGAATTTTCACTGTTAGGTTTTATTAAAAGCAACAATCAAACGGATAATTGAGATACTTAATTCAGCATTAGGTTATGCACGGTTTAAAAATATAAATAACAGTCATAGGAGATAAGCATGAGTCAATCAAAAGTATATAACAGTGCCGAAGAAGCGCTAAAAGGTGTCGTCAGTGACGGGCAAACGCTCGCGATCGGTGGCTTCGGACTATGCGGTATTCCAGAAGCATTAATCGCAGCATTGCGCGATAGCGAAGTTAAAGAGCTAACTTGTATCAGTAACAATGCTGGTGTCGATGACTTCGGTCTCGGTCTGTTACTACAGACACGCCAAATCAAAAAAATGATTTCATCTTATGTGGGCGAAAACAAAGAGTTTGAGCGCCAGTATTTGGCAGGCGAGCTAGAGGTTGAATTGACGCCGCAAGGGACATTGGCTGAAAAATTGCGCTCAGGCGGCGCTGGTATTCCTGCGTTTTATACCGCAACGGGCGTAGGTACATTAGTCGCTGAAGGCAAAGAGACTCGTGATTTTGATGGTCGTACTTATGTGCTAGAGCATTCGTTACGCGCTGATGTCGCTCTAATTAAAGCGCAAAAGGCTGATAAAGCGGGCAACCTAATCTTTAATAAAACCGCTCGTAACTTCAACCCAGACTGCGCGATGGCCGGTAAAACCACGATCGTCGAAGTCGAAGAAATCGTCGAGACAGGTACGTTTGATCCAGATGAAGTGCATCTACCGGGTATTTTTGTTCAGCGTATTGTATTGAATGCTAGCCCTGAAAAACGTATCGAAAAAACCACGACCAAAGCCGTAGAAGGCGCATAAATAAACACGTGGTCGATACTTAATCGTACGTGAAATCAATAGTCAATTTTAGATTGATAACAGTTTAGACAGCCAATTGATTAAATAACTGGCTGTCTAAATGAATAAAAATAGAATATCGCAAAAAATAAGGAAATCAGCATGGCATGGACAAGAGAGCAAATGGCGCAACGCGCTGCAAAAGAGCTACAAGATGGCTACTATGTGAACCTAGGCATCGGTCTCCCAACGTTGGTCGCCAACTACATTCCTGAAGGCGTAGACGTATGGCTACAATCAGAGAATGGCTTGCTAGGTATTGGTGAGTTCCCTACAGCAGAAAACGTCGATGCCGACTTGATTAATGCGGGTAAGCAAACAGTAACCGCAGAGGCAGGAGCCAGTTATTTTAGTAGCTCAGAGTCTTTTTCAATGATTCGTGGTGGTCATGTCAACTTGGCCATATTGGGCGCAATGGAAGTCTCAGAAAAAGGCGACCTTGCTAACTGGATGATTCCCAAAAAGATGGTCAAAGGTATGGGCGGGGCGATGGATTTGGTCGCAGGCGTGCAGCGCGTGATTGTATTGATGGAGCAAGTTAATAAACACGGCGATCCAAAAATCTTGGCAAACTGTGAGCTACCATTGACGGGTAAAGGCGTGGTTGATCGTATCATTACTGAGTTTGCTGTATTAGATGTTACTGATGAAGGCCTCAAACTGGTTGAGTTAGCAGATGGTGTAAGCTTTGACGAACTACAAGAAAAAACACCAGTAAGTATTATTCAGTAAACTTTGTACAGTAAAGTGACTGTCGTAAGATTAATATGTTTTATCCCGCAAATAAATACGCCACTATGATTATAGTGGCGTATTTGTTCAGTTCAATTTCATAAAAACTAATAATATTTTAGACCATGATAAGGAATATGTATGGCGACCCAATTAGAACAAGATTTGACAGGCAAAGTAGCATTGGTCACTGGCTCTGCAAGTGGTATCGGACGTGACATCGCTGAAACTTATGCAAAAGCAGGCGCAGCGGTTGGTATTGCCGATATCAACCTTGAAGCGGCACAAAAAACCGTTGATGCTATTGAAGCTGCTGGTGGACGTGCTCTGGCGATTGCTATGGATGTTACCTCAGAAGAGGCGGTAAACGATGGTGTACAGCAGCTAGTCGATACTTTTGGTAGTATTGATATTTTGGTTTCTAATGCTGGTATTCAGATCATTGACCCTATCGATAAAATGGCGTTTAGCGATTGGAAAAAAATGCTGAACATCCACTTAGATGGCGCTTTTTTGACCACTAAAGCCGCGATTAAGCACATGTATAAAGGTGATAAGGGCGGCACAGTTATTTATATGGGCTCTGCGCACTCACATGAGGCCTCATTATATAAAGCCCCTTACGTGACTGCTAAGCATGGACTACTAGGACTGTGCCGTGTATTGGCCAAAGAAGGTGCAGCGCACAAAGTACGCTCGCATGTGATTTGCCCAGGGTTTGTCAAAACGCCGTTGGTCGAAAAACAAATCCCAGAACAAGCAGCTGAAAAAGGCATTAGTGAAGAGTCGGTTATTAACGATATCATGTTGGTTAATACCGTAGATAAAGAGTTTACGACAGTAGAAGATATTGCCCAATTGGCGCTATTTTTAGCGGCTTTCCCAACCAATGTATTCACTGGACAATCTATCGTGGCCAGTCATGGTTGGTTTATGAATTAATATATATACAATTTGCATATACCACAACGTCAGACCTACTGGCGTTGTGGTTTTTTTATATGTCCAATTCAGCTACACTGTTACAATAGAAGGTTTGGCTAATATACTCATTAACGCTATCAGCTGTAAGATATGCAATGAGACGACTTGAGCGATTTGCCAGATCTACCCACTTGTATAGGCCATAATAGTAGCTATGTTTAACTTTATGAAGAAAAAAACCACAAAAACCGAAACGCCTCAGCAGCAGGCAGAGCGCGATAGTGCCGTCGACAAAGTCCTACTTGGATATGAAATAGGTGCTGTCAGTATTGCCACGATGGTCACAGGACTTGAGCGTGATGGCGAAGCACTTACCTTAGACCTGCGTTTGCCGAAAGACAGCAATCCTGAAGTTATCCAGCAGGAGCTTGGGCAGTTGCTACATCCACATGGTATTACTACGATTCATATGAATGTGCGTCTGCCTGCGCCAGAAAAAGGTTCAGGCTCGAGCTTACCAAAACAGATGCCAAAGACAACCAATGCGATGGAATCCCAGCCTTCATCTGGCGCTAATAACAACGCTAGTAGCACTAACGCTGAGCCACCGATTACGAAAGCTGCACCTACGCAAGCATCGTTGGCAGCGCATCCTCGTATCCGTCATATTATTGTTGTGGCATCAGGTAAGGGCGGTGTTGGCAAATCAACCACCACGGTCAATATCGCCTTAGCACTACAGAAGCTTGGCAATCGTGTTGGTGTGCTAGATGCCGATATCTATGGTCCTAGTATGCCAACGATGTTGGGCGTCGCTGATGTGAAGCCGCAACTGGAAAATGAGCAATTCGTACCGGTCGATGCGCATGGTATGGCAATGCTCTCTATCGGTAGCTTGCTTGATGGAGATAATACCCCTGTTGCATGGCGTGGACCGAAGGCAACGGGTGCATTGATGCAACTTTATAATCAAACCAACTGGCCGCAGCTAGATTATTTAGTGATAGATATGCCGCCAGGTACAGGAGATATACAGCTGACCTTGGCACAGCGCATACCAGTCACGGGCGCTGTTGTTGTCACAACGCCGCAGCATGTTGCACTACTTGATGCTCAAAAAGGCATCGAGATGTTTAACAAAACCAATATCCCTGTGCTTGGTGTCGTTGAAAATATGGCGCTACACACTTGTAGTAACTGTAATCATACTGAAGCTATTTTTGGTACGGGTGGCGGTGAGTTTATCGCTGAGCAATATCAGGTACCACTATTGGGTCAGCTACCACTTGCCAGTGGCATTCGTGCACAAGTTGATAAAGGCGTGCCAAGCGTCTTAGCTGATGATGAGTTTGCACAATATTATCTAGATATTGCCAAAAATATCGAAACCAATATCAATAAATTTGCAAAGCCTGTCGATGATAAGCGGATTTTTTGATGATGGACAAGTCGCCTAAGCTGGCGACTTTTAAAGTGAATGTATTGTCTAAAAAGAGGATATCTTGAACTTATCTACTTATCAAAGCCATTTAGACAATACTCTCAAGCAGTATAGAGTCTTACGATTATTTCGACCGCCGATATACATCATTGAACTCTCAAACAATCAGTTGATTGCCGTTTGCTACTATAAAGATGGTAGTAGCAAACGCTATCAGATTAATGCTGACTTTAGCAATCGCCGAATGGTAATTGCCGATTTTAACAAATTCGCAAAGGCTCTCGCTGAGCTGTTAAAAAAGTTTCCAAGACACTTTTTATGGGTGAGTGCGCTTGCATCAATCAATGTTACAGAAACACTAGCAGATGGATTAACCCATATTGAAGTTAAGGTGATAACTGAAGCGTTTTTTGTGGGTGCTGTACAGGCAAAAAGAAGAATTTCACATAGCACCGTGAGCTATCAAGGACAGATAGTACCTTTAGAAAAATTTGGCTAGGATGCCGATATCATGAATAAAAGCCACGACAAACTGTATACTGCCGCCAACTTAAAACTGGCAAATCTCGAATACCTTATCCAAAATGGTCAGCCTACCTTTGGTGTTTTCTCCCAAGTCAAAAGTATCAATTACTTAGACTATCATAGTCATCTCATTTCACAAAAATCCTTACCTAACTGGCGTAAAGAACTAAAAGCCAACCAATTCTGCTTCATTCAGATACGCCAGCCCCCTTATCGAGTGTGCCTCGCGCTCGCAACGATTAAGCTTGCGACTAGTGCTTTCGTTTACATTTATAATGAGGATACTCAGCAGCTGGAAGTCTGTGAGGCGCTACAGCCTTTGACGCATCATACGCACTTAGACGGTGATGGTTATCAAGGGCAGATGGCATTTACACATACAAAGCTCAGCGTCACCTTGGATTTTAGTCCTGCTCAGATGAATATTGCGCTCGACAGTCAGTATGTTGCAATAACGGCAGCGTTAGCACGAAGCGCACAACCGTTAGCCATATGTACGCCGACTGGTAGGCGTGGCTGGACGTTTACGCAAAAAGAGCCGTTGACCGCACTATCTGGGCATTTACTCATTAAAGCCAACTCAGCATTTAATACTCCTGACGCTCAACCTCAAAAAATAACTTTCACCGATGCTACTATTGCCAATCTAGATTGGACGCTCGGCTATATGCGTCATGAGACCAATTGGTTTTGGAGCTGTATCACTAGCTATTTGTCAGATGGCCGTCACTTTTTGCTCAATCTGTCTATGGGTGTCAATGAGACAGGAGCCAGTGAAAATGCTTGCTGGCTTGATGGGCAGATATTTTATTTACCACCCGTTATGTTTGCTCGTGAGGATTCAAATATTCGATCAAGTCAGCCAGACAGTCTTGAGCCAATTATAGGAAGTGTAGAAAGTGATGCTAGCATATCAAAGCCATGGCGTATCTATCATCAAAATCTAGGGTGGAGCAATGTCGATATTGATTTGAGCTTCACACCGATTACCGTCTATAAAAAGACTGATGATTTTGGTGTGATAGCCAGTATCTTTGAGCAGTGGATAGGGTTTTATAATGGTGAAATTCGAATAAGAGATGAAGTCATTAGGCTTGATAATGTCATGGGGCTCGCAGAAGATCATTTTGCCAAATGGTAGCTTCTAAGATATAACATGGGAGTAAATGAGATTATTGGTTGTATTCAGTTTTAAGTAGCCGCTCCTCTATAAATTTTGCTGTCAATTCCGTATAATCGTCGCTATCAAAATACTGTTATCATAACCGCTATTAAATATTTGCTAAGGAACAACAATGTCTATCAAGTCTGACCGCTGGATTCGTAAAATGGCCGAAGAGCATGGCATGATTGAACCATTTGAGGCGGGTCAAGTGCGCTTCAACGATGCAGGCGAGCGTTTGGTGAGCTACGGCACCTCAAGCTATGGTTATGACGTGCGCTGTGCCCCTGAGTTTAAAGTATTCACCAACGTACACTCAGTCGTCGTTGATCCCAAAAACTTCGATGATAAAAGCTTTATCGATATCGTTGGTGATGAGTGCATCATTCCACCTAACTCGTTTGCTTTAGCACGTACTATGGAGTACTTCCGTATTCCACGTGATGTATTGACTATTTGCCTAGGTAAGTCAACTTACGCGCGCTGCGGTATTATTGTCAACGTAACGCCGCTTGAGCCTGAGTGGGAAGGGCACGTCACTTTAGAGTTTAGTAATACGACTAATTTACCAGCCCGTATCTATGCTGGTGAAGGCGTTGCGCAAATGTTGTTTTTCCAAAGTGATGCTGATGATGTCTGTGAGACCAGTTATAAAGATCG
Organism: Psychrobacter sp. NPDC078409; assembly: GCF_050268505.1. Taxonomy (NCBI): domain Bacteria; kingdom Pseudomonadati; phylum Pseudomonadota; class Gammaproteobacteria; order Moraxellales; family Moraxellaceae; genus Psychrobacter; species Psychrobacter sp. NPDC078409. Next base: position 428,305 of record NZ_JBNNGW010000002.1, on the reverse strand, counting down.
CGGTGGTAAATACCAAGGTCAACGCGGTGTGACACTGCCAAGAACCTAATCAGTAGGCGTCCGTTTAAAAGCTTATCAATTATAGAAAGTTAATAAGCCTTTAAATAGTTAATAAAAAAGCTAGTCATATTAAATATGGCTAGCTTTTTTATTGTGTTAAAGAGAACTGGTCTAAGGTTCTATTTATTTCAAGACTTTCTACTTTAAAACCTTTAAACCCGCTTTATTATCGCGCTTTGGCTTAGGCGCTTTAGCAGGGCTATTGTTAGACGTTGGCGCTGAGTCGTCTTCTGGCTGATAGTTATCATATTCTTTTGGATCAAAGAACATCCCTTGCGAGTTCTCTTTAGCGTAGATACCCATCACCGCAGTAAGTGGCACCCAGATTTCTTGTGATACGCCGCCGAAGCGCGCGCTAAAGTGAATATAATCATTTTCCATACTCATGTTGCCCGTAGCACGGCTGGCGATATTTAATACGATACGACCGTCTTGCACATGCTCGGTTGGTATTTGCACATTGTCAGCAGTGGCATCAACCATCAAGTATGGCGTCAGAGCGTTGTCTTCTATCCATTGATATAGTGCGCGTACCATATAAGGACGGGTAGGTGTAATAGAGGTGGTTTCGCTCATCTAATGATTTCCTATACTAATAATTTTTAATAATTGAAAAATATCTCGTTTAGCAATTTATCACATGACAAATGCCAATTAACGTCTATCTTATTTATACTTTATTTTAGGACAGCTTTTGATACTTGTCTAATCAACGCACGCTTTTTTGGAAGCTACTGCGCTCAAACACTCTCATTTGGTATTCAAACAATGGACGGCTGATTGCACGTGGCAGCTCAATCCCCATCTCATCTAATCGCCATAATAGGGGTGCTAATAACACGTCACACCAACCGAACTCATCAGCCATAAAATAAGGCTTATGAGCAAACAGCGGTGACAGAGTAATTAACGAATCACTGAGCTGTTTTTTGGCAACGGCGGCTTGTGCTTTATTAAAGCTATCTGGATGTGTCAACAAGCGTTTACCAAGTACTAACCAATCACGCTGAATGCGCCAAGCCAGTTGGCGAAACTGTGCACGCTCTTGCGGTGTCTCAGGGAGCAATTTATTGGTGTGATAACGCTCTTCAAGATATTCAAAAATAACGTTAATCTCATAAATCGCAATCTCACGCTGCTGTAATACAGGCAAGGTATGATAGGGGTTTAGCTCAGTCAAATCTTCAGGGCGCTCAGAATGTAAGCGAGACAAATAGTAAGCGAGCTTTTTTTCTTCAAGTAATAGGCGTACCACATGACTGTCGTAGCCGTCATCAGCATACAAAATTAGCTGACTACTTGGAATGTCATTCGCATCAATCATGAAAGCCTAATGTTAATAGTGAAGGTTGTCATCGTAAACAAACTCGCAACGTTTATCAAGGTAGTGTACGTAAACATTAGCGCTGAGCGACTTATTTTCCGGCTTATCTAGTATTTACACTTTATATCAAGGCACAAAAAAGCACTACCGAAGTAGTGCCTTTTTTATTTCTAAAAACTATCTGCTGACGATGACTTATTTGACATCTTTCCAGAATTCTTTATTCAATAAGTAAACTGGGATGAGCAGTACTAATAAGAATAGAATTACAAAGAAACCAATTACTTGACGGTCGTGACGAGCAGGTTCACCCATCCACGCCATAAAGTTAACCAAGTCACCAACCTCAGATTCAAACTCTTCTTGGCTCAGCTCTTCTTGCATATTATGCAATACGTGAGGCATCGCTGCATTGGCCAGTACTAAGTTGTTCGCACCCCAAGGACGGCTTGGATCTTCATAGAACGACAGTAGGTAAGTATATACCCAGTCATCGCCACGCAGACGTGTCTCAAGTGATAAATCAGGAGGCGCTGCGCCAAACCAAGACGCTTGAATCTCAGGATCGATTTCAGCAGTAATGTGGTCACCGATTTGATCGGTAGTAACCATCAAATACTTTTCAACCAACTCAGGCGGTATCTCTAAATCTTTGGCAATGCGTGAGTGACGAACATACTTGGCTGAGTGGCACCCAGCACAGTAGTTCATAAAGATTTTTGCACCGTTTTGTAGCGAGCCCTTATTGGTAAAATCAATAGGAGCAGTACTACAAGCCAAATGCTCTTCAACACCTTCAGCATTAGTAAATGTGCCACATCCGTGACCACCAGCTGCCATTGCCGTACCAGCAGTCAACGTCAATGCCGCGCCTAAGCCTAGACCAGCTAGGGATTTAATTAGCGTGCTCATTAGTGACCTCCGGTAACGCGTTCTGGTGGCTGTTTACACTTCTCAATGGCAGTGTAGAACGGCATCAGTAAGAAGAACAAGAAATATAGAATCGTGAATACACGAGCCATGATAGTTGCCGTTGGGGTAGCAGGTGTTGCACCCAAGTAGCCCAATACAACAAAGCTAATAGCAAATACAGTAAGCGCGATTTTAGACAAGATACCTTTATAACGCATAGAGCGTACAGGCGATCTATCAAGCCATGGAATCAAGAACAATACGGCAATTGCAGCACCCATTGCGATAACACCACCAAGCTTATCAGGAACCGCACGCAAGATAGCGTAGAAAGGCGTGTAGTACCATACTGGTGCAATATGCGCTGGTGTTTTCAGTGAGTTCGCTGTCTCAAAGTTTGGTGGCTCAAGGAAGAAACCGCCGCCTTCTGGGAAGAAGAATACCACTGCAAAGAAACAGATAAAGAATACTACGATACCAACCATGTCATGCACGGTGTAGTACGGATGGAATTCGATACCGTCTAATGGCACACCATTTTTATCTTTTAGCTTTTTGATGTCGATACCATCAGGGTTGTTCGAACCCACATGGTGCAACGCCACAATATGCATAAATACTAGGCCCACGAGTACTAATGGAATAGCAACAACGTGTAGAGCGAAGAAACGGTTTAGGGTAATACCAGAGATGATATAGTCACCACGTACCCATTCAGCAAGCCCATCACCAATCACTGGTAACGCCGCAGGTAAGTTCAAGATAACCTGAGCACCCCAGAATGACATGTTGCCCCAAGGTAGTAGGTATCCAAAGAAACCTTCTGCCATAAGTGCTAGGTAGATACCCATACCGATGAGCCAAATAAGCTCACGAGGTTTTTGGTATGAACCGTATAGCAAGGCTCTAAACATATGCAGATATACAACGACGAAAAACGCAGATGCGCCGGTTGAGTGCATATAGCGAATGAGCCAACCACCTTTTACGTCACGCATGATGTATTCAACAGACGCAAATGCCCCTTCGGCACTTGGGTTGTACATCATCGTAAGCCATATACCAGTCACCAATTGGTTGACCAATACAATCATTGATAGCACGCCAAAGAAGTACCAAAAGTTAAAGTTCTTTGGTGCGTAGTACTTTGACATATGGTATTCATAGGTTTCGGTCGCTGGAAAACGCGCGTCCACCCAATGCATTAACTTTTTACCCATACTCATATTAAGCCTCCCCAACCGTCAAGATGGTACCATCCATACCATATTCTGGAACGGGTAAATTAAGTGGTGCAGGGACGCCGCTATACACGCGACCTGCTAAGTCATATTTTGACCCGTGACACGGACAGAAAAATCCGCCGTACCAATCATTACCACCTAAATCCACCGCGCCCACATCAGGACGGTAGTTTGGTGCACAGCCCAAATGTGTGCAAACGCCTTCGACAACCAATACGGTTGGATCTAAAGAGCGAGTAGGATTTTTGCAATATTCAGGTTGTAGAGACGCATCAGACTCAGGGTCAGATAATAGAGGTTTGACTGACTCTAGTCCTGCAACCATGTCTTCGGTGCGCTTAACCACATAAATAGGTTTACCACGGTATTTGACGACGATCATTTGTCCATCTTCGATAGAACCAATATCTTGGGTCACTGCAGCCCCTGCAGCCTCAGCTTTAGCGCTTGGGTACCAAGAACGGACAAAAGGTGTCGCCACGGCAGCTACCCCAGCTGCACCAATCGCGGCAGTTGAGGCAATAAGAACTCTACGGCGTTGTACATTAACGCCTTCGGCTTGGCTCATTAATACTTCCTCCAGGTGAATGAAATGGGATTATCCCACACTGGGTTTGTGGCTTAGAAAATATACAATATCAAGCCACTTTAGCTGTGCCTAATTTTGCTAATTGTTGCTATTCTAAGCTATTTCGGTGATAAAATAAATTATTGCGTTAAAAATAAAGCAACCTCAATAGGACATATTAGAAGGTTGAATATGACAATCAAACCAAAACAGTTGGATTATCAACGTTTAACGCTAACTTTGCTTTAACAAGGATTATGATGTGATGACCTTATAAATAATAAGGATTTTCAGCAATAGCGAATGATACTTGAAATTAAGGTAATGTTCACTAACTTTCACCATCTAACTACTTTGTAAGTTGCTGTAAAACAAATATCACCACTCTATATAATAAAGTGGTGATGTCTTCATAATAATTAATAAGGTTTTGTCAGGCTATCAGAAACTTGTTTATCGAAATACGCAATGCAAAGTACACATGCGATATTCCAATAAACTCAGCTAGAGAGTTGCCAATACTAGCCTTCAAGCTCACTCCAACGTTCAAGCTTGTGCATCATCTCATCTTCGATGGTTAAAAGACGTTCACTAGCAGCTGTCGCCGCATCAAAGTCAGTATTGAACCAAGAGCCATCGGCCAGCTTTTCTTGCAATTGAGCTTGTTCGGCTTCGAGTGCAGCGATTTCTTTTGGCAAGTTATCTAGTTCACGTTGATCATTATAATTTAGCTTTTTGGCTGCCTTATTTGGTTTCGCTGCTGCGCCAGACTTGTTTGCCGCTTTATTACTAGCTGCATTGTTGGCAGGTGCTTTGGCAGCACGGGATGCTTCTTCACGGTTCTTTTGTACGAGGTACTCTTGATAACCACCTACATACTCATTAACCACTCCTTTGCCATCTTCATCTTCGCCAAACACCCACGTAGAGGTGACGACGTTGTCCATGAATGAGCGATCATGACTGATTAGCAAAATCGTACCACCAAAGCTGGCGACTGATTCTTCTAATAGCTCAAGTGTTGCCATATCCAAATCGTTGGTCGGCTCATCGAGTACCAAAATATTGGCAGGCTTCAATAACTGTTTGGCCAGTAGTACTCGGTTACGCTCACCACCAGACAATGCTTTCACTGGTGTACGTGCACGCTCTGGGGCAAATAAGAAATCTTGCAAGTAGCTCATGATATGCGTCTTACGGCCGCCAACTTCTACAAAGTCAGAACCTTCCGAAACGTTTTGCGCAACGCTTGCTTCAAGATCCAATTGATCACGCAGCTGATCAAAAAAGGCGATTTTCAGATTAGTACCTAATTCGACACTACCAGACTTGGTCACTTCATCATCAGACATATCGAGTAGGGCTTTAATAAGTGTAGTTTTGCCAGCACCGTTAGGGCCGACAATACCAATCTTATCGCCACGCATAATAGTGGTCGTAAAATCATCTACTAGTACGTTACCGTCATATTCAAGATGTAAGTTTTTAACTTTACAGACAAGCTTACCGCTTTTCTCGCCTTGACCCATGGTGATATTGACATTACCGACTTGCTCACGGCGATCGCTACGCTCTTCACGTAAGGCTTTTAATTCACGGACACGGCCTTCGTTACGGGTACGACGTGCTTTGATACCTTGGCGAATCCAAACTTCTTCTTGTGCCAGTTTTTTATCAAAGTTGGCATTGTTCTTTTCTTCAGCCTGTAACTGTAGTTCTTTTAGCTCTTGATAGCGCGCGTAACCACCTTCACCTTGTGTCACGTCATAGCTGGTCAATTGGCCACGGTCAAGCTCAATAATGCGAGTCGAAAGTTTATTGACGAATGCTCTATCATGAGTCACGAACAACAACGTCAAACCTTGCCAATCCAGCAAAAAGCGCTCTAACCATTCGATACTTTCGACATCCAAATGGTTGGTTGGCTCATCTAGTAGTAGTACATCAGGCTTGGTAACTAGCGCACGAGCAAGCAACACGCGGCGTTTACGACCACCAGATAGTGATGATAAGTCATCTTCTGGATTAAGACCCATGGTCGTAATCAGACGCATGGCATCGCGTTCTAAGTCCCAGCCATGTACCGCATCGATATCATGTTGTAGGGTCGCCATATGCTCACAGGCATCCATATCGCCATTCGCACACATATCGACTTGCTTATTATAGTTAATGAGCAAATCAGCCGTACGACGACTACCGCCCATAACGATGTCTAATATGCGACCGCTGGTCTCAGGAACGTCTTGCTCTAGCATCGCTACACGCATGCTACTGTTGGTAATAATCTCGCCACTGTCAGGCTGCAATGAGCCATTGATCAGTTTAAACAAAGTGGATTTACCTTCGCCGTTGCGGCCAATCAAGCACACACGCTCGCCTGTATTGATAGAAAAATCAATACCATCAAGAACAGGCGCGACGCCAAAGGCTAAGTGAATGTCTTTTAAATGAATCAGTGCCATAGAGTATCTTAAGCTTATATAATAGTGAGGTAGGGGTTGTTGCAAAATTGCCTGCAGTATAACATGCCACCGCATCACTGTAGTGCGAGTAAATAGTTTTATTAGTACTATTTATTGCTTTTACTAACTGCTGCTATTCCATGAATATGTTCGTATATTTATCGCTAATCTACAGCACCCCTTAAACCCCTTAACAATTCATTCTTTCAATTTAATACTTACTATAATTTAGAGAAAAATATGAACCAACCTAAAATTACATATGATACTTCTGATATTCAAAATGATTTGCAAGCCCAAGTAGTCGATTTGCAAATGAGCCTCGCGCATCTCGAAGTAACTGTCGAACGACTGGATGACGTAATCACGCGACAAGACAGAGATATTCATACGCTGCAACGTCAACTACAGCTGATTTATAAACAGATTGAGGGTCAGGATACAGAAAGTGGCATTGCACCATTCGATGTAATGGCAGACAGACCACCACATTATTAATAAGTAGAAATTAGACAGAAAAGCCTCTAATAACGGAAAATATATACGTATTTTCATATATAGATACTGTCTGATGACTATGTGGTCATAACATAGAAATAATGTGTTTTTGTAGTTGTTTTAGTGTTAAAAAATCTTTACTATCTTCCACCTCGGATACTGATTGCCTATTAAAACTAGGTAAAACAGTAAAACAATGCGGATGTTTGGAGATATAAAATGCGCCACACCTTTCATTTAAAAACTCTTGCAGTAGCTGTTGCTACTCTTTCAGTTGCTAGCGTCGCTAGTGCTGCTGGTCTTGATCGCTCAGGCCAAGATATCACCGCATTCCTACAAGACGGCACTTATGCAGAAGCTGTCTACACTTATATCGATGCTGACGTTACCGGAAAAGATACCTCAGGTAATAAGATCGATGACATCGCAGAGTCTTATGACTTTTTCCGTTATGGCGTAAAAACAGATATCAACGATACATTCAGTGTTGGTATTTTATATGATGAGCCTTTCGGTGCAGCGGCCGATTACACTGGAAATAATAACTTTGTAGGCGCACCAACTGATGCTGTTAATAATATTATTGCATCGCGTCTAGGTGGATTAGGCGTTAATAATATAGAAGAGTTGAAAGGTTTAGTTGAAGGTACTCAAAATCAGTTAACTGCTGCTGAAACTCGTTTAAATGCAGTTAGAGAGCAAGTAAGACAAGCGCAAGCAGCTGTTAATCAAAACCCAGCACTTGAGCCTACACTGCGTCCACAGATTAATGCTGGTTTAGCAGGTATCGCCGCTGGCGAAACGCAGCTAGCAGCAGGTCAAGCACAGTTAAATCAACTTGAGCAATTAGAAGGCTTTGCGGATGGTCGCCTTGCGAATGATGAAGGCACAAATGTTGAAGTCCGTAGCGAAAGCATCACAGGTATCCTAGGTGCTAAGTTTGGTCAAAACAAAGAATTCCAAGTGTACGGTGGTCCTGTTGTCCAGCGTATCAAAGCTGATGTAAGTCTTCGTGGTAGTGCTTACAGTGCTGCTACAGGCTATACCGCTCATATTAGCTCTGATACCGACTATGGCTATATCGCAGGTGTATCTTACAGTAAGCCCGAAATCGCTCTAAAGGCGGCTTTGACCTATCGTTCTGAAATTGACCACAGCTCAAATATCGATGAAACATATCCAGTAGTAGCAGCTTTAGGTGGTGAAGCGAATCAAGGTAATACGCTAGATATCACTACACCTAAATCAGTTAACTTCGATTTCCAAACTGGTATCAACCCTACAACGTTAGCTACTGCAAAAGTACGCTGGGTACCATGGAGTGATTTTGCAATCGTTCCACCACTTTATAATGAAGTAAGTAAGCAAGCAACTAATGATGATAAAGGTTTATCTTTAGTCAGCTATGATGATGACCAATGGCAAGTAGAGTTAGGTCTGGCTAAACGCTTAGCGCCAGCACTGGCAGTGAGTGGTACTGTTGGTTGGGATAGTGGTGCTGGCAACCCTGTAACTTCATTGGGTCCTATCGAAGGCTACTATAGTGCAGGCTTAGGCGCTAAATACAACGTTACTGAAAACTGGGCCGTATCTGCTGGTGGTAAGTATCTATGGTTTGGTGATGCAGAAGGTCAGATTCCAACGAAAGCTATTGTTAGTGACTTTGAAAACAACGACGGGTTTGTACTTGGTGTAAAAGTTTCTTACCAAGCTCAGTAATTCACAGCTTAGTTATATAGCAAATATTTTAAATGTTATTTATAAAAAAGCGATCCTTTAAGGGTCGCTTTTTTTATAGGCAGTATTATAGTCATAGTGAACCCGTTTTATCCTGAAGAAAAACTCTCCTGTGAACAAATATTTTTTAAGAAATTCATATTTAAAAGTAGAAGTAAACGACATTGTTTGATTTATATCTTATTTGTACTGTTCAGTCATAATTGAGAAATAAAGCACTTTAATTGTTGTTTTAGTGTCAAAAAGGCATTAGTATTCAACTTAGGACACGACTTTGATACTCTCAATGTTAAGCGCAGTAATGCTATATATTGATTATTAAAGTAGTAATACAACAAGGACCGTTGGAGATACACAATGCGCACTACCTTTCACTTGAAAACCCTTGCAGTAGCAATCGCTACTCTCTCTGTCGCTAGCATGACTAATGCTGCTGGTCTTGATCGTTCAGGCCAAGATGTCACTGCTTTCTTTCAAGATGGTACCTATGCAGAAGCCGTCTATACTTATATTGATGCTGATGTAAGTGGTTATGATAGTGCTAACACTAACCCTTCTCAGAATGACTACGTACGTGGTGATAAGACAGGTGATATCGCTGAGTCTTATGACTTTTTCCGCTATGGCGTAAAAGCTGACATTAACGATACCTTTAGTGTTGGTATTTTATATGACGAACCTTTCGGTGCAGCTGCTGAATATACCCAAGGCAACTTTGTATCAGAAGGCGACGTTGATGCCTCTATTGCTTCTATTACCAATGGTGCAGCTCCGAGTCTTGCAGCAGCGCAGGCTGGCATCGGTGCGCTTGCTCCAGGAGAGGCCGCTGGTGTACTAACTCCAGAACAGCAAGCTCAGTTAGATGGATTACGTGGTGCAGTTGCAGTCGCACAAGCTGAGGCGGGTACTGCAGGCGAAAACACCAACGTTGAAGTGCGCAGTCAAAGTTTAACAGGTCTTATTGGTATGAAGTTTGGTGCCAATAAAAACTTTCAAGTTTATGGTGGCCCAGTTGCTCAGCGTATTGAGGCAGACACTAAGTTACGTGGTCTAGCTTATGGCCCTGCTTCAGGTTATACCTCAACCAGTAACCCTGATATGGACTATGGTTATATCGCAGGTATTGCTTATTATAAGCCTGAAATTGCCTTAAAAGCTGCTTTAACTTACCGCTCTGAAATCGATCATGATATACAAATATCCGAGTCGTATCCGTTAGTAGCTATTAGAGCCACAGCAGCAGGAGCTACTCCAGAACAAGCAGCTGCAGCAGCAAATAGAAACAGTAAGTATGAAATCTCTACCCCTAAATCAGTTAACTTTGATTTCCAAACGGGCATCAATCCTACAACACTAGCAACGGCAAAAGTACGCTGGGTACCTTGGAGCGACTTTGTCATTACGCCGCCACTTTATAATGACACTAGTAAAATTAGTTATGGCCCTGATGGATTAAACTTAGTGGAATATAAAGATGACCAGTGGCAAGTGGAACTAGGTTTAGCGAAACGCGTAGCACCAGCACTTGCGATTAGCGGTACCGTTGGTTGGGATAGTGGTGCTGGTAATCCAACAACGTCGTTAGGCCCAGTTGAAGGTTATTATAGTGTTGGTCTTGGAGCCAAATATAACGTCACGGAAAATTGGGCAGTATCTGCTGGTGGTAAATACCTGTGGTTCGGTGATGCTCAAGGTCAACTACCTAGTGATAAAATTGTTGCGGATTTTGAAGACAATGATGGCTTCATCGCTGGTGTGAAGGTATCTTATCAAGCAAGGTAATTTGGTTTAATACTTATTATGTATTAAAAAAGCGACCTATGATGGGTCGCTTTTTTTATGAACTTTCTATTACCTATTTGACTGTTAGTTCTCGAATATAGATGTAACAGCAAAGATAATCTCTATAGTATTAATTCATATAGCAGGGCTATATCTTATTTGCCTAGTTTAGCTACGTATCCATATATGACGCATATCCTTCGGATCAAGAGCAGATATGTACTTATATCTTATCGAATATTTAGTAAGTAAGCTGTTAATAACAGCATAATATACTCAAGGTGTACGACGATGTATACGTATGAACAGGTAGTAAAATACAATTCTAAAGATAAGTAGTTTTATTAATAAGGTCTACTTCGTAGAAGTGAACAGCAGTTGGGCTGCTAAAAAGGCTAGGACAATCTGGCTTAGTATATCCATCACAGAGCTACTAGATACTACTATCGCTGTCCATACACTGTCTCAATTGTGATAAGTTTTCTTGATTCGATACTATAGTAGGTTAAATATACTAAATCGTTACTCATAAAAAAACCTCGCCAATAGTGACGAGGTTTTTTTATAACGATAATCTTAAGACATTACGTAAACTTATTTGTTTAAGTTTAACTCCATCTCTTTGTACTTAGCAGAAACTGAAGGTCTTGGGCCACCAGTCATGATACTAACGGCAAAGATAGCGATAGTACTTAAGATAAAGCCTGGAACGATAGCGTATAACCAGCTATTTAGTGCCATATCATCTACTTGGAAAGGACCATAAATCCATAGGATAACAGTCAAAGCACCAACAACCATACCGGCAACAGCACCATTACGGTTCATACCACGCCATGTAAGGCTGAAGATAACCAATGGACCAAACGCAGCACCAAATCCTGCCCATGCGTTAGAAACTAGGTTCAATACTGAGCTATCTGGGTTAGATGCTAGCATAATGGCAACGATAGCGACGATGATAACTGAGATACGACCAACCAATACTTGGCGAGCTTCTGGTGCATCTTTATCAAAGAATAGTTTGTACACATCTTTGGTTAGAGAGCTTGATACAACCAATAGCTGTGATGAGATAGTACTCATAATTGCCGCTAAAATAGCTGCTAATAGGAAGCCTGAAACCAATGGATGGAACAAGAACTGAGTGAATACTAAGAAAATAGTCTCAGGGTCGTCCAGTGTCATCGCAGTTTTTTGTACGTAGGCACGACCAGCAAAACCAGTCATTAGTGAACCAATCAGACTCACAACCATCCAGCTCATACCGATGTTACGTGCGGTCGGTACATCTCTAACTGAACGAATTGCCATAAAACGTACGATAATATGCGGCTGGCCAAAGTAACCTAAGCCCCATGCCATTAACGAAATAATACCGATGACACTCATACCGCTAGTAACGTCTAAAAGGGTAGGGTCGATATTTCTAACCGCTTCTGTCGTAGCTGAAATACCACCAAGATCAGTAAAGGCAACGACAGGTACGATTACCATGGCAAATAGCATGATGACGCCCTGTACGAAATCGGTCATAGATACTGCTAAGAAACCACCGAATAGCGTATAAGCCACAACCACACCAGCAGTAACCCATAGGCCAGTACTATACGATAGATTTAGTGAGCTTTCGAAGAGTTTACCACCACCGACAAGACTTGCAGCGGTATAGACGGTAAAGAATAGAATGATGACCACGGCTGAGATGACGCGTAGCATGTGCGACTTGTCTTCAAAGCGGTTGGCGAAATAATCGGGTAGGGTGATAGCGTTGTCAGCCACTTCGGTATAAACACGAAGGCGAGGTGCTACGATGAGATAGTTTAATAATGCACCTAATGTCAAACCTAGCGCGATCCAAATACTGACCACACCATCGGCAAACATATAACCAGGTAAGCCAAGTAGTAACCAACCTGACATATCTGATGCACCTGCAGAAAGTGCGGTTACTGCTGGGCCTAAGTTACGACCCCCTAACATATAGCCTTCAGTATCATTGGCTTGCTTAAAATAAGCGTAAACACCAATCCCAATCATCACTAAGAAATAGGCGCCGAGTGATATCAGCACGCCACTAGAAACTCCGTTCATATAAATTGTCCTTAACCAACATGGTTGGCTGTAATTATTTTTTAACTATAAAAGTTCTGTCCTACAAGGCGATGTCCAAAACAATATTTAAAGACAAAAAAAGCCATTAATTAAGACATAATGGCTTTTTTCAGTATCTTCTGTAGTTATATATGATTGATGTCGTTCTATGGCTAGCACTCATATAGAGATAGAGAACAATGGGAATTTCGCATTCCACTTATCTATTGTTATTGCTCGCATCTGCTATTTGTATATGAGTATTAGCAACCTACACAATCAACCAAAACCATTAAACCTACTGTTAACCATCATATCTTACTAGAAGTATTCAATATATGACTATCAGTGTCCTTGTGGTAAATTTTTGTTATACAAACAACGTCAAGCGTATTATAACGCATGAGAGATACAAATGCGAATAGGTTGAATTTATATATTATTATATCCAGCGAGTCTTATTCAATAGGCGCCAGTAAATCTAAGAGCGCAGTAACACTGCTAGACTGTGTAAGCTTTGGATTAATGACCACACCTAGATAACGCTGTAGCTCAATATTGTCTGCCATATCAATACGTTCCAAATCTTGGCTGACCATCGTTTGAGGCAGTACTGACCAACCCAGTCCAACAGAAACCAGCATCCGAATGGATTCAAGCGGGTTGGTACTCATCGTGGCATAAGGTTTTAGGTTATGCTTGGCAAATTCGGCCAAAGTAATCTGACTGGTAAAGGTATTGGCAGACGGTAGAATAGCAGGGTATCGGGCTAGCTGCTCTAAAGTGACATTTGATTTGGTTGCCAACGCTGATAGCGTACCAGTCATGAAGTAGAGAGGATCTGACCATAGCGTATGGTAGGTTAGCCGCTTATCATAGACAGGTGGAAGCGTAACAAAGGCTAAAGACAAATCACCATCCAATACGGCTTTGTGCGCTTTTTCAGAATCTACGAAGTGTACTTCTAACTGAACAGCTGGATAAGCTTGAATGAAGTGTTTCAGGACAGGTGCTAAATGATGTAGGCCAATATGATGGCTAGTACCAATAACTAACTTGCCAGAGACGATGTGCTGAGAATGCTGTAAGTTAATTTTAAAGTTTTCATAGTCTTCTAGCCAACGTTTGGCATGAGGTAGCATTTCACTAGCAGCTTGAGTAGGTACAATTCCACGTCCTACCGTATCAAACAAGGTAATGTTAAACTCGTCTTCTAAGTTTTTGATACGTTTACTGACAGCAGGCTGCGTGATAAATAGCTTTTCTGCGGCGCCTGAGATACTGCCAGTGTGCATAACGGTAACGAATGTCGTCAAGTTTGTGGTGTTCAAACGAATGTCCTTAGCTACTTTATGAGCTATAAATAAAAGTTGGCTGACCCAATCACAACGTATTAGAAATAAAAGTTTGCGTCTGGTTAAAAATCATCAATTATTATTATAGGATTTGCCTGCTATAATCACAAGACATCGAGGCATATTGTGACATATTTATTCTAAAAAATTGGTTATTTGCCATTTAAAACGTATTTTAAGCGTTAATTTTAGTCATATGTCGAGTCTCCTGAAGAAATAATATTTAAGTCTTAGATACGACAGTAATTATTAAACATTATAGATAGACATAGCATTTACATAGAATCTTAGCTTGGCAGTATGCAAGTAAGTAAAAAATTAAGTAATTAGTAACCTATAAAGGATAGCAACATGGCTGGTCAAACGTTATATGACAAACTTTGGAACGCTCACGAAGTCACCAAGCGCGACGATGGTTCGAGCCTGATTTATATCGACCGCCACCTGTTGCACGAAGTGACGAGTCCGCAAGCATTTGAAGGGTTGGAATTAGCAAACAGAGCGCCATGGCGCTTATCAGCTAACATTGCTAGTCCAGATCATAATGTGCCAACTGTTACCAAAGAGCGCCTAGAAGGTGTACCGGGGATTAAAGACAAGGTATCACGCTTGCAGGTTGTCACGTTGGACGATAATTGCACCAAGTTTGATATTGCTGAATTTACTATCAATGATGCGCGTCAAGGAATTTTGCACGTGGTCGGTCCTGAGCAAGGTTTGGTCTTGCCAGGTATGACAGTTGTTTGCGGTGACTCGCATACAGCGACCCACGGAGCACTTGGCTGTTTGGCTCATGGTATCGGAACCTCCGAAGTTGAGCATGTATTGGCCACACAGTGTTTGATTCAAAAGAAATCAAAAAATATGCAAATCCGCGTCACTGGTCAACTTGGCACTGGCGTCACTTCTAAAGATGTAGTGTTAGCTATTATTGCGAAGATTGGTACAGCAGGTGGAACAGGACACGCGATTGAATTTGCAGGTCAAGTGTTCGAAGACATGAGTATGGAAGGTCGTATGACCGTCTGTAACATGGCGATTGAGGCAGGCGCGCGTGTCGGTATGGTTGCGGTCGATGACACGACGATTGATTATGTCAAAGGTCGTCCATATGCGCCAAGCGAAGCACAATGGGAACAAGCGGAAGCCTACTGGCGTACACTATATTCAGACGATGACGCGGTATTTGATACTGTAGTAGAAATCGATGGTAGTCAGATCGCACCGCAAGTATCTTGGGGTACATCGCCTGAGATGGTGGTAGATATTACGCAATCTGTACCGACACCAGATCAAGCCATTGATGAAGCTCAAGAAGAGGGCTGGTTACGTGCTTATACCTATATGGGACTAGAAGCTGGTCAGAAAATTACGGATATCCAACTTGACCGTATATTTATCGGTTCATGTACCAATTCACGTATCGAAGATTTACGTGATGCGGCAGCGGTAATCAAAGGTCGCAAAGTTGCTGATAACGTAAAAGAAGCGATCGTTGTTGCAGGTTCTGGACAGGTGAAGTTGCAAGCAGAGGCTGAAGGTTTGGATGCGTTATTTACTGAAGCTGGTTTTGAATGGCGTGAGCCGGGCTGCTCGATGTGTCTTGCGATGAATGCAGACAAACTTGAGCCGCAAGAGCACTGTGCCTCAACGTCTAATCGTAATTTTGAAGGTCGTCAGGGTAACGGTGGTCGTACGCATTTAGTAAGCCCAGCAATGGCAGCTGCCGCCGCGTTGGCAGGTCATTTCGTGGATGTTCGTACGTTTTAAGACTGATAATAAGTAGCTGACATCATGCTTTTATGAACGATAAATATATGAGCATGCTGTCAAAAGTGGTAAAAAATTATTTACTGTTTAATACGCTTATCAAGATCATCAGCCAGCAAAAATATAATTGATAGGAAATTTTATGCAAGCTTATAACACCCAAACCGGTATCGTTTGCCCGTTAGATCGCGCAAACGTCGATACCGACCAAATTATCGCAAAACAGTTTTTAAAGTCTATTAAACGTACAGGTTTTGGCGTAAATCTATTTGACGATTGGCGCTATCTTGATGAAGGCTATCCTGGTCAAGACAACAGCACACGAGTCATCAATCCAGATTTTGTATTGAATAAACCGCGTTATCAAGGTGCGACTATCTTGCTAGCACGTAGAAACTTTGGCTGTGGCTCTAGTCGTGAGCATGCGCCTTGGGCACTTTCAGAGTATGGTTTCCGTACGGTAATTGCGCCTAGTTTTGCTGATATCTTTTACAATAACTGCTTTAAAAATGGCATGTTGCCGATTGTGTTGGATGAAGCGATTGTAGATACGTTAATGAAGGCGACTTTTGATAACGAAGGTTATGAATTGACCGCCGATCTTGAGCGTCAAGTCGTCATCACACCAACTGGTGAAGAGTATGCCTTTGAAGTAGATGCTTTTCGCAAACATTGCTTATTAAACGGACTGGATGATATTGGTCTAACCTTGCAACAAAGTGATGCTATCAAAACTTATGAGCAACAAATGATGCAAAAAACACCGTGGATATTTAACGACGTAAGAGCGTAGAGAGTCATTCTATAATCTACTGCTAATAAAATATGAGTAGTCGCAACGCAGCGTTGAGTTATGGCGGTGAACTGTCTAAAATGAAGAATAGTTTTTCACTACATTTTATTATCTCTCTTGAATAGTAGCCGCCATTATGAATACAAAACGTTATGCTCTATGGACAAGTACAATTGTTGCTGCAAGCTTATTACTGTCAGGCTGTCAGCTATTGACGGGCTATCAAAAAATAAATGAAGCAGAGAGTGCCGAGGCATGGGTAGGTAAAATTAAACCTATTGCTGGTGAAGTAAATATTGCCTGTGTAGGTACATATCATTGCGAAATTGTGCAGATAGATAAAACGCTCATTATCGCGCCTAATAGTCACGAGCCAATCAATCCTCAGATTATGACAGCCTTACCACGTCAAGAAGGTATGGCAAAAACATCGATGAATGTGGATATGACACCACTCGTCAATAAAAATGACATACAAGTTGTGCCGTTAGCGCCTTCGAGTATGCCAGGATTGACCAACTACTATGCACGGGTTATGCCTGCCAAACACGAAGTACATGTGAATTTTTATCCAGAAAATAACATGGGCTATGTTGAACGTTTTGCGATGATTCATGATTTCACTGAAGCAGGTACCTATCAGTTACGTGCTTATCAAAAGAAGAGCAGCGAAAAATCAGGCAGTTTACTAGATACAGCATCACCTGAGCCTTTATGTATTGAGCTGTTACAAGGTACGAAAGTACAGCGCCGATTCTGTAAGCAACTAGACGCTGAGCATCAAGGCGAGTTTGTAGAGACTGGTATGGCCAAAGCAGTAACATCAGCACCCAAAGCCAAAAAAATGGCAGCATAAAATATGAGTATAAAAAGCTCAAAAATATAACCAACCAATAAAAACATTCCAAAAGGATCAGTATGGCAACGATTTTAACATTAGCGGGTGATGGTATTGGCCCTGAAATCATGACCCAAGCCATTGACGTGCTTAAGGCTATCAATGACAAGTTTTCACTTGATTTAACGCTTGAGTCTGGATTGATTGGCGGTGTGGCTATTGATGCAACTGGTGAACCTTTGCCAGATGAGACATTGGCCCGTGCTCACGCCGCAGATGCCGTATTGCTAGGTGCAGTTGGTGGTCCTAAATGGGATGCAATCGAGCGTAGTAAACGCCCTGAGCGCGGTCTATTGAAAATCCGCGGCGAGCTTGGTTTATTTGCCAATCTACGTGTAGCCAAGCTCTATCCACAGTTGGCTAATGCCTCAAGTATCAAACCTGAAATTATCTCAGGCCTAGATTTATTGATCGTTCGTGAACTGACGGGCGGTATCTATTTCGGTGAGCCTCGTGGTATCCGCACACTAGAAAACGGTGAGCAGCAGGGCTATAACACGATGGTGTATAGCACAAGTGAGATTCAGCGTATTGGTAAAGTTGCTTTTGAATTAGCAAAAACGCGTGCGCAAGCAGCAGGCACAGCAGCTAAGGTATGTTCAGTTGATAAAGCCAATGTGTTAGAAGTCACCGAGCTGTGGAAACAGACGATGATCGAGATGCAGCAAGCTGACTATAGCGATGTAGCGTTATCACATATGTATGCTGACAATGCTTGCATGCAGTTGATTAAAGATCCTAAGCAGTTCGATGTTATGGTGACGGGAAACATGTTTGGCGATATCCTATCTGATGAAGCGGCGATGTTGACAGGCTCTATTGGTATGTTGCCATCAGCGAGCTTAGATGAGTCAGGTAAGGGTATGTATGAGCCGTGTCATGGTTCAGCACCTGATATCGCAGGACAGGATAAAGCCAACCCGTTAGCGACTATCTTGTCTGTTGCTATGATGCTGCGTTACACCTTCAAGCAAGAAGAAGCGGCACAAGCAATTGAACAGGCAGTCAGTGATGTGCTTGATGATGGTCTACGTACGCTGGATATTTTAGATAGCAGCGAAGCTGGACTTAAGCAGGTAGGCTGTAAAGAAATGGGTCAAGCGGTCTTGGCCAAACTGATATAAGTTAACTTGCGCTTAAAGGCTATTCCTATATAGCATTTTCCACAGTCTCATTTTGCGTGTTATATACCCATAAGCTACCAAGTGGCTTATGGGTTTTTTATCGTTTATCTGTTAGCCAAGCTTATATACTACAAGTGCCTTATTAACAGAGACGCTGTACAACGAAGCTCCTTTTAACATAAAGCTGTTATATGCTCACAAGGTAATATGACAATATTGATGACTCGTAAAAGACTTAAAATCTTTTACTTTTGGCAAAAATATAATAGTAAAAACCTAGATGACAGAGGTAAGTTCTAAAATCTAAAAAACTGTAGTATTTGCAAACTGAAAATAATAATAGAATTTTTTAAATGAGGAGTGTTACATGTATCAATTAACAAGAATCAGTAAAGCATTGACAGTGGTTAGTCTCTCTAGCTTGCTATTCATGGGGCAAAGCATCGCAGCAGAGACAACGGATAGTGTGAACGCAAGTAATAGCATCAAAGCTCCGGCAGAAGTCAGTCCGGTGACTAACGGCGTAAGTCAAAAGTTAACAGGAGATAGTAAGGCCGCGACTTCATTAAATAAGCTACTACCTACGATTAAATACACAACCGAGAATCTATCTGACAATGCAAAAAAAGTAAACAATGTCACCTGGACGGCGGATGCAGAGATCGATCGTAATATAGGAACAAAGCTGCAGGCTCTATTAAACTGGCATCATAACGGAGTAGGGCCTATTGATGGGTACTGGGGCAAAAATACTCGCAAAGCCATGCAGGCGTTTCAAAAAGCAAATGGTTTAGACGTAACTGATACGTTGAACAATGAGACGTGGCAAGCACTGACCAAGAATGAGAAGCTCACGACTCAACCAGTATTAGTCAGTTATCAGCTTACTGAAGCAGATGTGAATGTTAAAACCACAACCATACCTGCTGATTCTGTTGCCAAATCCAAGCTTGAGGGGATGTACTACGAAAGCATTACTGAGGCGTTGGCAGAGAAGTTTCATATTAGTGAAAAATATTTAAAATCGCTTAATCCTGATGCCAGTTTTACTGCTGGTGAAATTATCACGGTATATAATCCTGGCAATCCTAACACTAAGCCTGTGCATCGCGTTGTCGCTGATAAAGCCACTGAAACACTCTACGCATATGATGAGAACAATAACTTGATTGCTAGCTATCCGACGACAGTGGGCAGTACAGCGACACCATCACCAACAGGTACGCATACTGTTAAGGTAAAGGTGCACGAGCCGAACTATACTTATACGGCAAATGACGGTAGCAAGTCTATCATTCCACCAGGTCCCAACAATCCAGTAGGCTCAGTATGGATTGGACTTAGTAAACCAACTTATGGCATTCATGGATCACCAGATCCTGCTCGTATCAGTCGTCAAGCATCAGCAGGCTGCGTGCGTTTGACCAACTGGGATGCGCTTAGTCTGCTCGGAGTCATAAAAAACGGCGCGACTGTCGAATTTAGTTAAATGCGATAGTACTAAGCCATAAAAAATGGACAAAAAAATACCGCTAAAATCTAGCGGTATTTTTTGTGGTAATTAGAAACAGTCAATACTAAATAACTAAAATATTGATAGGCAATAATGAGCAGATTAGCATTTTCATTATTATTATCAGTTTCACTACCCAAGCGTCATATCAGCTATCAGCGATAACGTAGCTATTCGGCTATTGGCTGTATCTTACCAATGCTAATACTTTCACAACCATATTGGTCAGTCAGTATTTAGTTTTTACCACGGTAGGTGATACGGCCTTTAGATAGGTCATAAGGTGTCATTTCAACTTTAACCTTATCACCTGTCAAGATACGAATATAATGCTTACGCATCTTACCAGAAATATGCGCAATGATTTCGTGCCCGTTTTCTAAACGAACTTTGAACAAAGTATTAGGAAGGGTATCAATGACTTCGCCTTCAAATTCAATAATATCGTCTTTTGCCATAATTTGTATCAATCAATTAAAAAATAAGCCCATATTATACGTAAGTTAGCGGATTAAAGCAATACGAACCTGCTTTTGACTTGACAGCATGTAAGTGATATGTATGCCAAACCATAACTCTTAATCAGGCAAATTTAACCAGACAGGCGTTAATGGCGCATCTGGCAATAAGCTTTGAAAACGTTCAGGATAATAGGCATTGATAAAATACAATCCATCACCTGAAGCGGTAGGTGGTGCAATCGTTCGATCTTTTTTATGTAGAATATTTAAGAAATCTGCTGGCTCTAGCTCATGTCTACCAATGGCATACAATGTGCCCATCAAATTGCGAACCATATGATGTAAAAACCCATCTGCTTGTATATCAAAAACGATAAATTGACCATGAGCAAAGAGGTTGGCATGGCTAATCGTGCGCACTGGCTGATTGGACTGACAGGCCGCAGCACGGTAACTGCTAAAATCGTGTGTACCGACGATATCAGCTGCTGCTTGCTGCATGGCTTTCAAATCAAGCGGTTCATAGATATGAGTCACTTGATGATTTAGTATGGCAGGGCGCTGTGCTTGGTTGAGCGTAATATAACGATAGCGACGAGCAATGGCACCAAAGCGCGCATGAAAATCAGCTGGCATGGGTTGTATCCAGCGTAGAGCAATATCATCGGGAAGCAGGCTGTTCACACCGCGTAACCAGTTATGAGTTGGGCGATACGCATGAGTTGTAAAATGGGCAATCATATTGCTAGCATGGACGCTGGCATCAGTACGCCCAGCTGCGATGACTTCTACAGGCTCATTGGCAACTTTGCCGATAGCTGTCTCTAAGGCTTCTTGTACACCCAAAACCTCTCGTTGTCGTTGCCAGCCATGATAATGCGTTCCTAAGAACTCAATAGCAATCGCTAAAGTGTAGGTTGGTGCAGTTTCAATAATTTCAGTCTCAGACATTAGGGTTTCTAAACTTATAAAATGGGAGTTAATTAAAAGTCGCTTAGCGCTTTTTGATGCTAGTGCCAGTTTGACTGATATTGTTCAACCAACGCTGTCTGCGTCTTGCAGGACTATCATAGCGAAGTAGCAACCATAGTAATCGGGCATAAATAGCAGGTATGGTCAAACGTCCACCAGCAATGACATGATGCTCGTACTGCCAACTGCCTGCCGCATAACTATCGCTGACGCCACCAAATGGACATTGACTGGCTGATATCACCATATGTCCACGCTCATGAGCAAGGGTTAGTGTCTCTGCTAATGCAGCTGAATAAGGGATGTTACCGGCGCCAAACCCTAATAGAATAATGCCACATGGTGGCTGCGACAATAAAGCTTGTAGCTGGTTGTTTATCATCGAAACATCGTTAGGTAGGCAATATAGCGCATGAACACTCGCGTTTTCAGCACGTGTTTTAATACTGGACAGCAAGTCTTGTTGGTCACCAAGCCAATGTTGCCTACGAGTGTCAGGTAGAATTTTTATATAGCTATTGGCTGGATAAGCGGCGCGGGAATGACCAGTAAATGCCATCAGATCATGACTGTGAATTTTCTGTACCGTTTGAGCAGGCCATGATTCGCCGCCAAAACTAATCTTCACGCCTGACTCACCAGCAGCGGCTAGTTTTAATGAGTCGTTGAGATTGCCCCAAGCATCGCTATGTTCATCGATGTTATAGGAATGCAATATCTCACTGTCTAATAATGGGCGCATACTTGCGGTCAGAACAATACAAATATCACTACCTGCAAACGCTTCTGCTAAAAATGCGCCTAAGTAACTCAACGTATCCGTGCCAGTGATGAGTACAAAGCGTCTATCACCTTTGGTATAAGCATTCAGTAGTAGTTGATAGAAATGCGTAAAATCATTAGGGGTAAGCTGGCTGCTGTCTTTGATCAGGGTGTTTTCTAACCATGAGATTGTTGGTAAATTATTCGTACTGTCTTGTGCAGATAAAAGTTTTTGTAGAGTAGGCAAAAACACTTCTGCTGATAATGGCGCTAAAGGTCTACCATAGCTACCAAAGGTACCACCAGCGTAAATCAGTTGAATAGGATCGGATAGATTTTTGAGCATAACAGAAGATGGCATAGTATCAACACAGTAAACAAGTATGGAAGAAAAGAGGTGCTGGAGAATTGAGCAACGATGGCTAAAGGGTTCAATAATAGATAGTATTAGAGTTAAATGCAAAAAAATCAGCAAGCATCCCGTGATTAGGAAGTACTTGCTGATAAGAGACTAGACGATTAACTACGCAGTACGTTCAAGTAGTAACTGTGCTTGCTGTTTCTGTTCACTATTACCTTGAGCTATCACCTCATTGAGTAGACGCTTTGCACTGTCATATTCACCCAGTTGTAGATATTGATCTGCCAAGTCTAACGTTACTTGATTACTGTCTAGTGACTTTACGAAATCAAAATCTGCTGCGAAACGTGATGAAAAATCTTCTGCCGATTCAGTCTCTTGAGGCGTGATAGAAATGTCATTCTCAACTGGCGCAGCTGTAGAGGCTGGAATAGTGGTCGACGGAGCGTCAAATAGAGAATCAGCATCGTCAATATTGAAATCATCGTCTATCAGTGTATTGTCGTCAAATCTTAATGGTGTAGCAGGTGCTATATTCGATTCTTCAACATCGCTAACATCATTAACCTCGATATCATCATTGAGTAATGGTTCCTCAAGGTTAATATCTGTAAAGCTGTTTTCTTTAAGAGTAGTGTTTTCAGAGGCGTTGTCTTCAAAGTCAATATCCTCAAAAATAAAGTTATCGATATCACTATTTGTTTCAGTCGTAGATAGGTTATCATTAAAGATAGTATTGATATCATCTGATGTATCTAGGTTGCCCAAAGATAAAGTAAAGTCATCTTCACCGTTTTGGACAGTATCAATAGAGTGTTGTTCAGTGTTGACAGATACGTCATTAGCTATGACATTATCTTTGTCTGTATCGGCTGCTAAATCATCGAAGTCTAAGATAAAATCTTCTTCTAGTACTGCTTTCTCATTGTCATCATGTGAGAGGTTAGTGTCTATAGATGATTCATTCGAAGTATCATCAAATGAATCAAAGTCAAACTCAAAGTCACTAAGATCGTTATCTTCGTTATTACTAACATTATCGTTAGCAGAGCTCTCTAAAACGTCGTTATCTACATTGTCCAATGGTGTGACAGGCGTTTCACTTGTCGTATTAGGCGCATCGAAATCATTCTCTAAATCGCTGAGAGTCAGATCAAAGCTATCATTCGGATTTTCGGTAATAGAACTAACATTGTCGACTTTGTCTGATAGCTCTAAGCTGTCGATAGGATCATTTATTGCAGTCTCGTTTACTGCAGTATCGTTATTACTTTCTTCAGTTGACTGATGAGCTACTGCATTAGTACTATCATTCTGACTAATAGGCAGATCAAAGTTAATACCGCCAAAATCATCATTGGCATTGTCCGTTGTCAATGTTTGCGCAGCGGTAGGTTCTAATTCATCAAAAGATAGATTTCTTATCTCATCTGCTTGAGCGATAGTCTGACTATCATTATGAGTTTTTATAGACTCATAAATATTATCAAAATCTTCTGGCTGGTTTATCGTCGCGTATATGCTGAGTAGTTTAAGAGACAATGCACTGTTATGAGGTTTTTCACTTAAACCACGTTTAATGGTTTCGATCGCCTTGTCATAGCGCTGCTGATCCATAAAACGCTGTGCAATAGTGATATGGTCAAATTTATGGCTATTACTGGCATTAGTGTGGGTAGGAGTACCATAATCTACTTTTTGTGATGGAGTAGGCGTACCTTTTCTTGCACTAATAGGCGAAGGTGCTGACGATTTCTGCGCCTTGTTTTTGCGCAAGAATAAAGCAGCCACTAACAGAATAAGCGCCAATCCAGCGATGATATATAGCATATTGTCCATAGTTATTCCTACGCCTGTGATCACAATCTAATGTATGAATCAGTTAGGCAATTATTGATTGCGTAATTTTTCGAGACGAGCCTGTAGCTCAGCCAATTTCTGGTTTTGTAATTGAATTTTTTTAGTATAGCTACTAAGAGTGCTACTGGTACTTGATAGACGCTGAGCCTGTGATGCTGCCTGTTGCCGCGATGCTTTGAGTGTCTCTAATATATCTGTACTCAAACCATTCCCTGTGTTTGATGCCGCTTTCGCTTGAGTGCCATCTGCATTTCCATCTCGCCCAGGCGCAAGCACAGAGAATTGTGCTTTTGATAAATTTTGTGTTTTAGTCGTAGTGGCTTTTTCAGGGCGTTTGACCGATTGCATGCTTATAGAGGGTTTTTTAAAAGGTCTTTGAGCTGTTTTTTGCATCGCCGTTGTATTTGCTCTGCGCATATACTGTCTTTGTGCATCGATAGCTGCTTCTAAATTTTTCTGTGATGGTATGACATCATAACTAGGCAAAATAAGCTTAGCATCTGCTTTTAATTGATCCGCGTCTTTATTGATAAAGGCATCAGGGTTTTGTGACTGAATTTGCTTCATCACGATGGAAGTATCTAGATTGTTTTCTTGCGCGATCTGCTGAGCAATAATCCATAGGCTATCGTTACGTTGTACTTGGTATTGATTGATTGTCGAGCTATCTGTTGCTCTATCATTTGAAGGTACATTATTGATAGCGCTGTTAGGAGTTTTCGACGTTGTATTGTCAATAGAAGCTGCTAAGACGCTAGTAGCATTTTTCTCAGTATTGCTTGCTAAGATTCTAGTAGTCGGAGTCAATACGGGTGATGCGTCAGCGTCTGTTTTTTTACGACTCGGCTGTATCTGCCGTGTGACTTGAATATTTAGAGTGTCGAGTGGTTTATCAATCAATACTTTATCTAAGATAGGAGTGTTTTTAATATTTGCCTTAGCGCTATCATTGGCACCAACTTTTGCAGTTTCAGTGCTGTTGTTTGCACTCAAATCACTGCTATCTAAACGGTTCGCTGAACCTGAACTAATGCTGTTGTTAGTATTCTTTGCATTACTGCTAGTGTTTTTTATATCAGAGTTGCTATTCAAGCGACCATTATCAAGCCGACTAGGTGCGTAAGTAAGGTTGCTAGTCTGCGAAGTAGCAGTCACTGTTGGAGCTTGTATGTTAGACACTGATCTAGAAATAGAGGAATCAACTGCTGCTATGTTTGCTAGAGCTGGTTGGTTTTCAGCAGCGTTAGATACTGATATTAGTGGCGGCGGTGCACCTTTTCTTACGGTTAACGGTTTTGCAGCGCTTGCAGAAACACTTGGTAAATTAAGTTTCTGAGTACCTTTGACATTGTTCTTGGAAGCATTATTAATCGGTAGACTATCGTTTAACGGCATTAATAATGTTTTTGGTACAACATTTTGCTGCCCATTATCATTGATCGATAAGACCAAATCAGCGAAAGGCTTGGACACAGGCTGTGATGTGCTGATTAATACCTGACCACTGGTCGCTGAAGTTGCTTGAAAGCGCACCTGCATTGAGTCAGTCGGAGTCAAGCCCATCTGTTGATAGATGACTGGATTGGCCAAGCTCGCTGAAAAATCAGCCGCTCGTATGTCAGTGACCACGATACTTGCGCTCAACGGTTCATGCTGAGCTGAACTAACAACTGTCTTACCGATAGTTGCCGCTTGCGCGCTTGGAATAATAGCGGCCAAACCTACAGAATAAAGTAATGCCATCGATACCGCGCGATGTACAGGAGTCAAGCGACGAGATAAATGACAAGACATGAGCAGTCCTTTACAAAATAAGTTATCTTTGCTGTTATAACAAAGTACGGTTTAGTTTACCAGTTTATTTCACAACTGTTGCGTCCAATGCATAAATGTTTATTTAATGTTCAGCTTATTTTCTTGTCAAGTAACATAGCATCGCCATAGCTAAAGAATCGATATTCTTTTTCAATAGCATGTTGATAGGCATGTTCAATCGATGCTTTGCCAGAAAAAGCTGATACCAACATTAGCAACGTCGATTTGGGTAAATGAAAGTTTGTTAACAGTTGGTCAATGACACCGAATTTAAACCCTGGATAAATAAAGATGTCTGTGTCCCCTGACCAACTAGAGAGTGCTTGTCCATTAATAGCCGTTTTTTGATACGCCGTTTCAAGGACGCGAGTCACCGTGGTACCAATCGCGATGACCTTATTACCATTTGCATGCGTTTGATTAATTAGCTCAGCAGTTGCTTGTGGCAGATGTGCATATTCACTGTGCATAGTATGATTGAGTAGGTTGTCTGTTTTAACTGGCGCAAAAGTACCAGCGCCAACATGTAATGTCACAAAAGCGGTATTAATGCCTTTTTCTGCCAATTTATTGAGCACCAATTCATCGAAATGCAAACTTGCTGTCGGTGCAGCGACACTTGCAAGCTTAGCAGGATCATGAAACACCGTTTGATAACGAATATTATCAGTGTCATCAGCATGACGTTCAAAGTAAGGCGGGATAGGTAACTCACCGTAAAGTTCTAAATCAGGCAAAATTGGTGCATCAAAGGCTAAAATAAACAAGTTGTCCTGACGACCAATCATCGCGCCACTCATATGATTATCGGCAAGTTGAAAACGTTGACTAAGTTTCAGTGCTTTGCTGGCTTTTACATGGCAAAGGGCAATATGTTCTTGGTTGACTGATTCATTATTTGAATCTTCTAAATGCAGTGTCGTTATATCTAAGTCTGAGACAGCAATCAATCGTTCAATCAAAACCTCAAGTTTACCGCCAGTATCTTTTTGACCAAATAGGCGTGCCTTCATCACCTTTGTATCATTAAAGACAATAAGGTCTCCAGCGTTTAATAATTCAGGCAATTCAGAAAACAAACAGTCTTCTACAGGCGTAGCATTTGTGTCAGTGTGAGCAGGCAAGTACAAAAGTTTTGAAGCAGAACGCTGTGCCAATGGATATCGCGCAATCAAACTATCTGGTAGGTCATAGTCGTAATCTTCCACGCTTAGATAATCTAAGACGTTACTGTTGTTATTGGTATCAAGCGGAGTATTAGAATCGGAAGATGCAGTGTGAGCGTTGGTCATAATCAGTCTTTAAATGGATAGAAATTTTGGCATAATTGTAGCAGAAATACTGCTACAAAAGGTTGCTTTACTAAGTAGTCACCGTATACAAAACCTGTTTGAATTGCTTAAATAGCCTAAGCAATGATTTTTAACTGTTCTAATGTTTACTACGTTAGTCTTTGCTTATTTTACTCAAATAAATTTAATTGAAGCAATAGTTGGGCTGCAGGTGCCAATGACGAAAAAGTGACCCCGACTAGTCGGATAGGGAGCTGGCGCGGAATATCTAAGAATAACTTGTCTAACCAGTAATGTGCAGATTCAGCGCTACTAAAAGCGGTGGTTAGCGTGTGCGTACGGGTAATCTGAGTAAAGTCGGCATACTTAACCTTGAGCGTTATAGTATGAGCGATGAGATTTTTTTTGTGCAGTTGCGCGAAGGCATCCGCATTTTGTTCATAGATTTGTACACGTAACGCCGTGTCATCGTCTAGGTTTTCTCTAAAAGTAGTCTCCGAACCAACAGACTTATGCAGGCGCTCAGATTTGACAGCGCGTTCATCGCGACCATGAGCGATATCATGATAAAACTGTCCGCGCTTACCAAACTCATTAATCAATACTTCGGCTGACATACGGCGTAGATCAGCACCGCTTGTCACGCCCATCGCATGTAATCGTCTTGCCGTTGCTTTACCTATCCCATGAAATCGTTCAATAGGCAGTGTGCTAATAAAAGCATCAGCGTCTTTTGGTGTGATAATAGCGGTGCCGTTAGGCTTATTAATATCAGAGGCAATCTTGGCTAACATCTTGTTGAAGGATACGCCAGCAGAAGAAGTCAATCCTGTATGTTGCAATATTTGTGCTCTTAACCAGTTGGCCATTAATGTCGCTGAGCCTTTATGTACCGTGAGACCAGTGACATCAAGATAAGCCTCATCTAGCGATAATGGCTCAACATGAGGCGTTAAGCTGTACATGATATTTCGAATATCGCTGCTAACAGCTCGATATACTTCAAAACGTGGTCTAACAAATATGACTTCTGGACAACGTTTGCGAGCCTCATAGCAAGACATGGCTGAGCGCACTCCAAACTGACGAACCTCATAGCTAGCCGCTGCTACAACACCGCGACCATTTGGATCTCCACCAACCACTAGTGGCTTGCCCCGTAATTCTGGGAAGTCACGTTGTTCTACACTGGTATAAAACGCATCCATATCTATATGAATGATTTTACGTGGACTGGATGCTGTAGGAGTTTTCATGATTAATATTTTACATCACTCAATACTTTTATTTTAGTATCGATTATTAAACGGTAAAGGTTTTTTTCGAATATAGAACCATAAAAATATGGCAATATGTGAATAATTTATATATCAATAATTAAATATAGTGTAAGGTTAATATATCAAAGATATATGGCGTTAAAACACTAGTAAATTTAATATAGTTAACATATGTTCACTAAGAGATGTTCAGTATGGTTTATACCTTAAGTTTTTCAAATTTTCTATACCGCCTGTCTGAATATTATTGCCTTCCATCATGAATATTATAGTTATATGTTACAGTTCTAATGCTATCGTTTTACAATATATTAACCACGATAATCAATAGTTATGAAAGTAATAAATAGTCTTTTATAGGAATTGTATTTACCTGATAAGACATTGTTTATAGCTCATACCAAACTTATAAATTGAGTACTGGTAAATTAACTTTCTAAAAAAATAGTAATGAGAAAGTTCAAGATAATTAAGGAGCTGATGATGAGTCATGAATTAAAAGGGAGCGATTTGACACGAGCAATGCTAGCGCGGGGTGATAAAAAAATATGGTGCGCAGTGTGTGATGAAAGCGATGAACAAGCGATGATGGATCAGTGTGGTAATGATTTTACAGCCTATATTGTGTCATTTAATGATGGATATTTTTATTGTAGTGCTGGCATGCCATGGAGTTATGCGGTACCGATTAAGATAAGCGCTGTCATGCCATTTGAAGTATCGATATAAACGAGCTCGGAATTTATTAAAACAAATATAAATAATAAGCACAAAAAAACCTCCGATAAAGGAGGCTAGTTTGTACTAAATAATGGTACCAGTGGTCGGAACGGTATATAGCAATTAAGTTATTGATATTAAATAAAAAATTATTTTTAATAAATTTAGGTGTACACCATAGTGTACATAGAGTGCTGATTTCAAAATCTTGGATCAAAGATGAAGGTTCAATAAGTGTATTGTACCTTGATTTTATGCAAGCTAGAAGACTTACCCCTATTTTGAGTTATAACTTATGGTAGCTGTCTGTATTGACATTACCTGCATCTTCAATTTGTTTTCCATAATTTTCTTCAGGAAGAAATGTTTGTAGTGAACTAGCTTCCTGTTTGGGTGTAGGGGTGACAGTCGGTAGTTTCTCATTATCGCATACTGACGTAATAGAAGATTCTGTATTATACGAGCGACTCGGCTCCTCTTTATAGTCATTCAACATGTTGCCTTTTGGAATTAACTTATCTTCACTTTGCGAGCTAGAGGGCTGCGTTTGAGGAATGCTATCGAAAAAAGCATCTTGATTAGGAAAGGATGAGTTTAGTTGAATTTCTTGATTTCGTGTCTGATTATAAGCCAATCCAACCAACTCATTTAAGATATCTTGTTGTGTCTTGCCATGACTCTTAGCAAGATATCTTAGGTTCTCTTTATTCTGTTTCGTCAGCTCTAAGCCAGTCTGTTTAAGTTTCTTAGCCCTATCACGAGAATTTTTCGAGTTACAAGCATCTTTTATTTTCTTTATAAACTCTTCTCTTGTTTGCTCATCAACTTTACCATTTAATTGCGCAAGATTGTTGCTACCCCATAGTTTCTCAAAATTCCAGTAATCAAGAACCGCTAGAATGTAATTCGACTTATCGCTTGTTGTATCAAAGATAATATCTTGGGTGTATTTAAATATAGATATGGTCGGCACCTTATCTTTTATATAGTTATACGCATGCTCTACATTTTTATTATCACGTAAAAACGCTACCGATCTTTTATCTATTTTTGATTTCATGTAAATTTTTTCTAGTCTTTTAAAAGACTCTATACTATCTAGTTTTCTTTGCTTATAAACTGGACCTATAAAATTTATAGCATTGTTCCTTATAACTATGTTTGAATTGTATATCAAGTCATGTAAAAAATTTCTAATATCAATTTTATTACTGATTGGAGGCATGTTGTTTGTAAATCTATTACAAACTATTTTTAACCATAACGAAGCTCTGTCATCTTTGTAAAACCAACCAACGTACTGAAAAGGGGTCAAAATGCGTGGAGTATTCTTCAGCAGAGCTTCAACCTCTCTTTTACTTTTACCTGAGTTCTCCAGTAACTCAATCAAGATATCTTTATAAAATTTAGGTTCTCTAGGCACTGGATCTTTAAACCCTTCATAACTCATTCTATAGTTATATATATGCCAGTAAGTTTCATATTCATTGGAACCCTTAACTATTTTTCCTATTGTTGAATGATTATCATCATAATCTATAGTTGGTTGCATCATTGTCTCTTCATAATTAGTTAAATTATATCATCAGTATTACATCATAAAACCGTCATTTTATCGTTAGTGTGGATGTATGTTATACCGGAAAATATATACTATAAAACCATCTTTCACTAGAGATTTTAGAAATATTCTATTAGCTAACTCCATCCTCATCATCTTCGTTAAAATACAGTGATTTGCTGTATTGTATTTTTCATAAACCCAAGCGTGGCTTGCATAAAACTGCGATCTGTATACCCTCAAATTGTTGGTACTATAATATAACTTACATTAAGTACTACTTAACTAAAGCGGATCGTATCCGCACTCAGTAGTAAAAAAATACACAACCCTATGAATATATGTAATACCCATTCAACTTTATATTCATAGGAAATCAAGCCATGATCTACTCACCTGTTAACCACTCACAACTTATCTCTAACGTCGACAGACTGGTTAGAGATGTACTGTTCGGTACGATCAGTTTTCAACAAATCAAAAGTCGATTGAACGAGTTCTATTACTCGTTCATGATTAGCTTTGATCCTGAATTTAAATATTTAAAACCAATCCAGGCATTTATAGAAAGCACTAATATAATTGTTGGTGATGCTTATACTTATAACGTATTTTGGGATAATGAAAAGACAGTACAATTTATTCAGTTGCTGTTAAGTCATGAGAAGACAATTAGAAAAGACTATAGTGCGTGGCGTTATCAGAGTCATCAAAACGGTAAGCGTTTAGAGAATAATGTTCGAACTCTAATCTCAAATTACTCAAGATTATTATTTGTTAGAGTGGATTTAAAATACATACAAGAAAACAGCCATCACATTACTATTCGTGATTTCGATTTTCATATGAAAAAATTAAGAGAGGCTATCCATAATGGCGATACTTGTTTTACGCATTTATTGAGGTACGCTTGGTCGTTAGAACAGGGTGAGGAAAATGGTGGCTTTCACTGTCATTTGCTATTGATCTTTGATAGCTCAAAACATTACCAGGACAATTATTTGGCTGATCAAGTTGGACAAAAATGGCGAGATATAACTGATGACGTTGGATATTGCTTTGTCTTAAATACTAGGGAGTATAAGGAAGGACTTGCACGCTACGGTAAACTTGGTATCGGGATGATTCATCGTAACAACATGCAAGAAGTCGAAAATGCTGTTAATGCTGCCTTGTATTTAACCAGTCCTGACAAGCCTGATGGTAGCTATCAGCGTCTTAAAGTGTCTTTACCGAATATGAATATGTTTGGGCAAAGCATGACTCACTAGCTCGGTAAGAGTGGTGTTTAACAAAGCCTCAGCATAGATATCCCTTAATATCAAAATAATCTCAGATATACAGTATCGCCATGAGATGAGATAAGTAGCTATCGCGTTCTTATCTATCCCTCAACGTCTAATCAAGGTCTGCTTTATAGCAGGCCTTTTTTATGCGCTACTATCAAGGAGATGCTATGAAACCTATCTGTCCGAGCTGTCACTCAGCCCATGTTATAGAAAATATAGATACCAATACACAGAGTATGGCAGAGCATCTGTTCTCACCTAAGCTATTAGTCAGTCTTGGTGTTAGCGTCTGCAAGTACTACAAGATCAACCCTATGATTGGCATGGTTGCAGGCGGTGCTATTGCTACTGTGATCAATCTGGCACAACAAAAGCTGATCCAACCACCACTCATTAAAGCGGTTCTTACACCGCGCTATTTATGCAATACCTGTCAGCACACCTTCAGTATCTGATCTCCTCATTTATTTAGTCCCTCACTTATCAAACCACTTATTTTATCGAACCATAAAGGAGCAATAACATGGCACATTTAATCGAGAGCATGGCATACGTTGGCGAAACCCCTTGGCACGGACTTGGCAACGAGTTGTCACCCAAGCAGCCTATTGAAGTCTGGGCCAAGCAAGCAGGTATGGATTGGCGTATTGGATCATCAGATGTGAGCTACATGGCAACCAATGATAAAGGTCAAAACCTAATCATGCCTTATGACAATAGCAAGGTACTGTACCGTAGTGACACTTTAGAGCCACTATCTGTTGTGAGTCAGCGCTATCAAGAAGTACAACCCAGTGAGATCTTAGAGTTTTATCGTGACCTGACTGAACAAGCTGACTTTGAGCTGGAGACCGCAGGGGTGTTAAAAGGTGGACGTAAGTTCTGGGCACTCGCCCGTACGGGGCAATCCGCGACGTTACGCGGCGGTGATGTCAGTCATGGCTATTTGCTACTAGCAACTGCTTTTGATGGCACGCTTGCCACCACAGCACAATTTACCAATATTCGCGTGGTATGTAATAACACTTTAGCGATCAGCTTAGCTGATGGTAGTGGCGGTGTGGTGAAAGTACCGCATAGCACTACCTTTGATGCCAAAAAGGTAAAGCAGCAATTAGGCGTATCTGTTAATCAATGGAATGAGTTTAACTATGAGATGAAACAATTAACCAATAGACGAGTCACTCAAGCAGAAGCGGCCAATTATTTAAACCGCGTGTTTAACGATGTTAAAGACGATGGCTTAATTCTGTTTAATACGGCTAAGAAGGAAAAAGATGCGGTTCCTAATGCAAAAGCGATGAATCAGGTGATGAATATGTTTAACGGTCAAGGTCGCGGGGCGGATCTTGATGCTGCCAAAGACACCGCTTATGGTTTGCTATGCAGTATCACTGAATACGTCGATCACGAACGTAGGGCGATGTCGCGAGACCATAGATTAGATGGTGCTTGGTTTGGCTCTGGCGCTAAGCTTAAGCAAAAGGGTTTAGAGGAATCGCTACTGATGCTGGCTTAACCAGTCACGTTTAAAGTCTGACAATACAATCAACCACGCCTTCGAGCGTGGTTTTTTATGTCGCTTATTTCATTGAATCCCAATAGTCAATTTATCTAAGGAATTTGCCATGAACATGATCGCATTAAACAGTTCTACTCAGCCAAGACAAGCCAAACGTGCCACCGTGAAGTTTAAATCATCAGTAGTGAAAACGAAGCAAAGCGATACTGCTGACAAACCTACCCAACTGAACATATCAACCACTGCTAAGCGCCTGGTCAATACCAAATCTTTGAGCCGTGAAGACTGGCTACAGTTTCGTAAGCAAGGCATTGGCAGCTCTGATGCCGCTGCTGCCTGTGGTATTCATCCGTATTTATCCATGCTTGAGCTATGGATGATCAAGACTGGTCGCATGACCTCAAACATCGATGAGAGCATTGAAGGCTATTCACCACTCTACTGGGGCAATACCTTAGAGCCAATGGTGGCTAAATACTACCAAGAGCATACAGGCAATAAGGTACGCCGCGTCAATGCCATCTTGCAGCACCCTAATCCTGACAAAGCCTTTATGCTGGCTAACCTAGACTATGCCATTACTGGCAATGATGAGGTACAGATACTAGAGTGTAAAACCGCTGGTGAACATGGTGCCAAGCTATGGAAGCATGGCGTGCCGTTGTATGTGACGTGCCAAGTTCAGCATCAATTAGCAGTCACAGGTAAAGCTGCTGCGCATATCTGTGTACTGCTATGTGGACATGAAGCTAAGATCTACAAAGTTGAGCGTGACGAGCGCTTGATTGATTCTATCATGGAGCATGAGCGTCTGTTCTGGCAGTACGTGGAAACAGATACGCCACCAACTCCGGATCATTCTGAGTCAGCAGCCCGTGCATTAAAGCTACTGTATCCAACCGCTAAGCCATCAAGCAAGGTTGATCTGCGGGAAGATAACGGAGCTAATAAGCTGTTTGAGCAATTGCTTAGCTATCGTGACTGTATGCAAGAGTTAGAGCAGCGCTATGACCAAGTGAAGCACCAGCTGCAAACGCTGGTTGCCGATAACGAAGTTGCCGTGTTTGAAAAAGGGGCTATTTCATGGAAGCGCTCGAAAGACAGTGTCGGTCTAGATAGCAAGGCAGTCATCAAAGCCCATCCTGAATTGCTTAAGCAATTCAGTAAAACAAAGCAAGGCAGCAGACGCTTCGTTGTGCTTAATGACTGAGCTAAAGGTCACTCAATCATCAGCGCAGCAATCAACCAGTCAAAGCTAATAAATCAAAGCAAGCGCATAACTGCCCACCTAGCACAGGTGGGCTTTTTTATGGGCAAACACATTCTATTAAACATATAAGGAATATCACCATGATTAAAGGTCTAACGATAACCCCACCAGTTTTAGGTCGTATCAGCATCGGACGTATCATCGTAAAAGATGGCAAGCGTTTACCTGCCAAAGACGATCAATTCACCATCACCAGTCAAGTCCAAAACAAGGATGGCTGGATCAACCATCCACTCGATGCAAAGCTACGCGAAAAGAATGACGGTAAGCTGAGACAAATACCGGTACGTATGTTGTTTAATGATCCTGAACTTAACCTACGTGCTGAGTACACGCTGTTTGATAGACAGACCGGACGCCCGCTATGTGTTGGCGACGGTGAGCAGTGTCAACGTCGAACCAATAATGGTGTAGAGCAATTGCCTTGCCCGTCACCTGATCGCTGTCCACTGGCGCAAGGCAGCGCTTGTAAGCCGTATGGCAGACTGTACGCGAATCTGAGTGAAGACGATGAGCTGGGTACGTTCATCTTTCGCACCACAGGCTTCAATAGCATACGTACCTTAGCTGCACGCTTAAGCTATTTCGCA
This sequence comes from Psychrobacter sp. NPDC078409, assembly GCF_050268505.1. Classification (NCBI taxonomy): domain Bacteria; kingdom Pseudomonadati; phylum Pseudomonadota; class Gammaproteobacteria; order Moraxellales; family Moraxellaceae; genus Psychrobacter; species Psychrobacter sp. NPDC078409. The sequence continues at coordinate 392,413 of NZ_JBNNGW010000002.1, read as the reverse complement.
GCGGTATCAGGCAACAAGCTGTCGTGTCTACCATTACAACTCACGCTTAGAGGTAAGAGCACTACGCAAAGCTATCGAACTCCGATCTACTTTGTAGATTTAACGCTACGCGATGATGTGACACTAAAACAAGCGGTACAAGATGCTGGGGCCATTGATAAGGAGCTTAGCGAACATGGCTTTGATCAAGCAGCACTAGAAACAGCAGCAAAGCTTGGTTACGTGAAATCATGCTTTGGTTTCGATAGCGAAGATGCAATGGAGGTAGTGGATGAGTTTTATCCTGTAGAGACAGGTGATGTTAGCAGTAGTCATCAAGGAGGGTCGCAAAATAGTATCGCTCCCTACAATGTCGGTAATATTGAAAGAAGTTTAAGAGAGAGTGTGACAGCTATAAGTTAAAGCAGCAGTACGGATAGACGGCATAAGAAAGGAGCTTATTATTCAGCTCCTTTTTTCGTTGCTTCAATTAAGGCTAGTCATTGGACCACATGGGATGCCGTAAAAAAATATGGGACTCCGTAACTGTATGAGAAGAAAGATTCTCATTAACTTACAAAGGAGCTAGTCATGGAAAACTTTAATGCAACACAGCCTGTGATCAAACAATGTAATCACATCCCACAGCTACTAAGCATCAAAGATGTCGGTCATTACACAGGTCTTAGTCGTTCCACAATATACGAGCTTAACAATAAAAAATCCAAGCGCTATGACTCAACATTTCCTAAGAAAATACAGCTTACACAGGTTAGGGTAGTGTGGGTAGCTAGTGAGATTGCAGAGTGGATTGAAACTAAGATAGCTGAGCGATTAGCCTAGGCTTACTGAACCGCCTTACTACTAAGAGTAGGGCGGTTTATTTTTTATTCAAAACCATTTATAAGCCTGAGTAAACGTAGTCGGATCAGTATTTTAATACAAGCAGTTTCACTAGAACATGTTTCTAGAAGATAAATAAGTAGAATCAAACTATTCGCATTTTAAAAAAATATTGAAAGTTAGTATTTTTAGACTTCGATAATAGCTATCAGAAATTTTCTACCCAGCCATTTTTGTCCTCAATATATAAAAGAACCGCTAAGCCACCTTCATGACTGTCAGGTACATGTCCTTTAGTTTCAATGTACTTATCAAGACTGTTTATAAAGCTATGCGATTTATCGGTAGACCAGTAAAAGCCATTTTCTAAACCTCGGTTTCGGCCTTAACTATCGTAAGTCACACCATTTTTAGCATAAGCTTTAATGTCGTACTCGCCTTTATAGCGATAAGAGTTAGGAATATCTTTCCACTGTTTTGATAGAGCTATAAACCCATTGCAATAAGTATCACCTTTACAAGCTGATATTTTCGGCGCTTATTTAGGATTCTTATATATTTTCATCATTTCAGGTAGACCAGCAAAGCTAGAAACACTGATAAACATTACCGCTAGTCCAATGAATATTTTTTTCGTTATAAATCCTTATAAATTAATTAGTACAGATATCTAAAGAGCCGTTCTTAGTTTTGTAACAGTAAAGTAGGTGATTGGCATTGGCAGCTTCTGATGGCTTTACCTTCGTATGGAATGTGCCATCTCTTAGGTAAGAAATAACTTGCTTAGGTTTTATATTGCTATCTGGACCACTTGGGTAATAAGAGTAATCGCATTCGCCATCCATACCGCATGCCCCTTCAAATAAATGATACTTATTACCAATTTTTATATTTTCATAAACTCCGCCAGCACCACCACCTGATGAGATGATACATGACTGTGTCTGTTCTAAAGTATCGCCAGCGAAGCTATAACAAACTTTAACTTGATCAGGAGACGAGTGAGCATACGAGAGCAGAGGTAGGCTTAAAGCAGCAAAAGCAATAGCAATGGTTTTGTAATTCATTATGTTCCCTCTGCTTATTTATAGGTAGTTAACGGATTCTTTATCTAATCAAAACGACAAGTGAGTGTCTTGTTTTTCGTGTCGTATTCAGCCTTAGACTCATACAAGCTACCATCCATCGAATCTTCAACTTGACGACCTTTGAAGTTAGGCCAAATACTATTTACATCAGCATTTCTTGTAAATTTTAGAACTTCCTGACCACCCTCAGACTCAGGTCTAAATTTATAATAATATTCTGCCAAAGGTTGACCGCGGTAGAAAACATTATCTTTGAACTTAAAATGATACTCAGTATATTCATAATTAACATCTATATTGACATCATCAATTATACGAGCAAAACCAGGATGCCATTGTGACTTCGGCTTTACATAATACTCATAACCATCATCTATAACAGGATCAACGATTGGAACGTCTCGAACTGCTTTAATGTTTTCAATAAGTTGTGAGTTAAGCAGAGCAATTTTCTGATAGTCAAAAGAGCTATCTCCAATACAACCGTCTTCCATCCAACCAAACATGTGATAGGCGTTTGCTAGCTCCTTTTGTTTTTTCGGTGTGTTAGATTTAGCATAACCTTCAAAAGCAGTTTTAAACCCACCGACAGTTTCAGTAGCAGCGTTACTCACAGATTGCGTAATAGCATTGGTTTGAACACAGCCTATTAACATCATTGTTGTACTAAAAAGCGAAGCAACTAGCATCGAAGGTTTCATAGTCATAAAAATGCCTTTTGAATAGATTGAGTTATGGGTTGATAGTGATTAAAGGATATTATAATTTTATCGAACAGATGTTAGCTTTTACTGCCTTTATTTAGTTAATAATAAATAGTTTGGATGATAACTAGAAGATAAAACTCAATAACGTAAATGGAAAATTGTAGGCATTTGAAAATAGTGAACTATATATGAATAAATATAGCATAATACAAAATATTTCAAGAGAAATTTATTATTTGTAGACCCTGATAGTCATAACTATGATAGTTTTAAGTATTGGAATTAAGTAAACTATTTAGTTTGTAATGGAATTGAAGTGTTACAAAAAAGAGTGACTAAAGAGCAAACATATATTCAATTAGATTATGCAGTGTAAGTGCTTCGAACTGTGGTAAGGAGCTGCAAAAATATGAAATATAGTTTGCTAAAAATTCTGAAAATAGTTTCATAAAAGATGAGGCGTCAGTAAATTGGTTGCTAATTAAACTAGCATAAACGGAAGTAAGTAATAACAGATATGACAACATTAAACATGATAGACAGCCCACCAAATGCTGCCGCATTGATGCAATCTTTGAGAGATATTGGCTATGAATTAGACACAGCATTAGCTGACTTGATTGATAACAGTATTACAGCAAGTGCAAGTCTTGTTGATATCGCGTTTGATATAAAACCAGAAACCAAAGTTGCAATTATCGATAATGGTGATGGAATGAATCGTGATGATCTTGTTAAAGCGATGACCATTGGTTCAAAAAACCCTTTAATTGAGCGTGATAATAAAGATCTAGGAAGGTTTGGTTTAGGTTTGAAAACAGCGTCATTTTCTCAGTGCAAACGTTTAACTGTGATAACGAAGCAGTTCGATCACATTCACGGTATGTGTTGGGATCTTGATCAGGTATCACAGAGTAATAGCTGGAAATTAATTCAGTTAAGTACAGATGCTATTGATACCGCTTATCAAGTAAGCCGCTTAAAAGAAATAGATACAGGTACATTAGTTGTATGGGAGCAGTGCGATCGTTTAAATGACGATCACAAGCTAGGCAGCGAAACGCACTTACTGCAAAGATTTGAAGAAGCCGAATCACATTTGAGACTGATTTTCCATCGATTCTTGGATACATCTTATCGACATGCCGACAACTTACAGATTAGGATCAATGGTAGAGCTATTGATTTTGTAGATCCATTTTTTCGCTCTTCTCTTGCCACTCAGTTTCATAATAAAGAAAGCATTAGATATAAAAATACCTACATTAGTATTCAAGGCTATACGCTACCGCATCATTCAAAATGTACCCAAATAGAGTATGAGAAATACGCACTAGGCAGCTACCGAGATAAGCAAGGGTTTTATGTTTATCGAGCTAATCGGTTATTGATCTTAGGGGACTGGTTTCGGTTGACTAGTAAATCTGATTTGACAGCGCTAACACGTATCGAGATTGATTTGCCTAATAATTTCGATAGTGAATGGCACATCGATATCAAAAAATCCCATGCCAAGCCGCCTGACCAGATTCGTGATCAGTTAAAGCATTACATAGATACCTATGTTTCTGGCTCTAAGCGCGTTTATAACTCTAAAGGCTATCGTAAAAAATCTGTCACCAATCCAGTCTGGCATCAATATACCAACAAGGGGTTGAAGTCTTATCAGATTAATAAAGAGCATCCATTAATCCAAAGGCTAATTACTGAGTTAAAACCATCTCAATCTAGTCAGTTAAAAGATGTGATAGCACTTATTGAGAAAAGTTTTCCTGTAGATCAGTTTTATTCAGAATATGCCGCCGCACCAAAAGACTTTAAGACGAAGCTAACGGATAAAGAAATAGAAGCACTGGCTATAGATTATTTAAAAAACTTTGCTGATATGAATTTGGACGTCAGTCTCATAAAGAGTTTTTTAGAAACGAGTGAACCTTATTGTAACTACCAAGGAGATTGGCGGTTATTTTTGAATAATAAAGGATATTAAAGTATGAGTGATCAAACCATTAGCAGAATTTATGAAGCATGCATAGCTGCTATGTCCAGTAACAGTAATTTATCATCTTCTGAGGCAATTACAGGAATGATGGTGATGCATGGTCTAAAGGTAGAGGATCAACAAGCTGCCTTTGAATTGCTCAAGCATAAGATAGAAACTTACTTTAGTACTGAGCAGCAGCCAGCCCATATTCTAGATAAAGAACAAGAAACCATACCGTGGCTACAATCTGTATCAAGTAATGAGTATTATAGTGATCGTTACTATGAGCACCTGCGCACTGAGGGCCAGCTGCCTAGTAAAGTAATCAGTGTTATGAAATCTACTAATAGAGAGACGTTAGAACGCTTAGGTAATCCCAATATTGATACGCCGTTTAAGCGTCAAGGATTGGTAGTCGGTAATGTTCAGTCTGGAAAAACGGCCAACTATTTATCTTTGATCAACCTTGCCGCAGATTATGGTTACAAACTGATTATCTTGATCACAGGTATTCATAATAATCTAAGATCTCAGACCCAAAAGCGAGTTAACGAAGGCTTTATTGGCAAAGATAGTGAAAAACAAAAACATATTGGTGTAGGGCATAGCAATGATCCAGCGGTTATGGCTGTTATTAAATCAAATGAACCACACTGCTTCACTACTGTAACCGACGACTTTAACGGAAAAATACGTGCCTCAACTGCGGTCAGACCAGAGAATGCTAAAAACCCTGTAATTATGGTCGTCAAGAAAAACTACCATACTTTAGACAATATTATTGAGTGGCTACGTAATAATGAGGATGGTCAGCGTTTTATTGGGACACCAGCACTTATTATCGATGATGAGGCAGATAATGCTTCGATCAATACTAGTAAGAATCCAAATGAGACCACTCGAATTAACGGACAAATTCGAGAAATGTTCAACTTGTTTAGTCAAGGCTCATATATCGGCTATACAGCGACACCATTTGCCAATATTTTTATTGATCCTGATGATTATGATCAGGCAAAAGCGGATGACTTATTTCCGAAAGATTTTATTTTTACCCTTGAAGCACCTTCTAACTATATGGGTGCAAAAGAGTTTTTCTTGAATGACCAAGGTGAGCCCAATTATGACTCGCCTTATATTGAGTTTATCGATGATAATGAAGACACAATCCCATTAAAAAAACCAAAAGAATTTGAGATTACAGAGCTACCAAAAAGCTTGATAGATGCTATGTATGAGTATCTAGTGAGTATCGTTATCAAAGATGTGCGGTCGATTGGGAATCGGCATACATCTATGCTTATTAATGTATCTCACAAAACACAAGAACAAAAAGATGTATTCGGGCTAGTAAGTCAAGAATATGAAGAGATAAGAAGAGCTGTAAAATACTTAGGCGCTAAAGATCAAAATGAGCGTATAGAGAACCATCACTTAGCCGCCCTTTATCGTAAGTATTTGGCATATAGCAATGAATGTCATGTGGATGAATTTTTTAAAAAGCTACAAAATGTTATCGAGACTATTAAGGTTAAAATTATTAATAGCGCAAGTGATGACAAGCTAGATTATGACAATTATGCAGATGGTTTAAACGTGATCGCTATTGGTGGTTATAGTCTGTCTAGGGGCTTTACTCTAGAAGGTCTTACTATTAGCTATTTAATTCGTAATACGGCTATGGCTGATACTTTGCTACAGATGGGACGTTGGTTTGGCTATCGTGATCGTTATCGTGACCTGTGCAAACTCTATATTCCTGACGCTTCATTTGAGTGGTATGCCTTTATCGCCCAATCTATCGAAGAGCTACGCAAAGAATTTATCATTATGGAGCAGAATAACTTAACGCCATCTGAATATGGCTTAAAAGTTAGAAACAGCAACACCGGCTTACTCATTACAGCAAAAAATAAAATGCGTCACGCAGAATCAGTAACGTTATCCGAAAGTTTCTCTGAAAGCAGCTTTACACTCAGAGGTATTGCGCTAGATGATTTGGACCAGCAACGCCGTAAGTTTGCTACTTTTGGATCTGCTATTAATGACCAATACGGACTTCATGGCGCTTATAGTCATGATAAAGAAAAAGACCATGAATTATTTTTCTTAGCAAATGATGTCAATGTGAACGATATTATCGCATTGCTCTCTAATTATGAGTATTCAGTAGATGATCTTGATCGTAAAGAGGCGCTATATACTTATATTTTAGAAAGAAAAGAGGAGATGGCAGCATGGGATGTCGTCATTCACAAAAGCTTTTTAGGTATACAAGCACCATCACAGCTGCGTACCTTTGCTAAGTCTTGCTACCACCAAGATCATGTTAAAACCGCTGATGGTGGTGGTCGTATCTTACGCCCTTGGGAAGAGGCTTTTGGTCTAACTGAAGATCAATATAACAAAGCAGAGCAACAAAGAATCATTGCAGATATCGACCAAACAGCTCAATTTTATCGGAAAAATAGAGATAAACCTTTATTAGTACTCAAATCATTAGACTTAAAGAAAAAGCAAAAGAGTCATGAGGATGCGAATAAGGATGAATCTAATTTAAGTCATGTACCTGCATTTGCCATTAGCTTCCCGAAATCTGAAAATCATCAGCCCGTAAGCTACATTGTCAACAAAGTATATGTAGATGGCTATATCGGCAGTATGGAAGAAGCTGATGATGAATTAGGAGAGTGATGATGAACAATCAAACGGATCTAGAAAGTTATTATGATGACTTGATGAATGAGCTAGATCACAACTCATCATCTCAAGGTGAATATAAGGAGATTCTATATATAGAGCGAACCCTGCCTTATCTGCAAGAACAGGGCGTTGTTAACGATATGGACTTACATCATTTTCACCGTCCACGTTATGGCCGAATTGATGGATTAGGATTTAATGGAGATTATGATAGCCCTGATTCAGATCCGCTTGAGCTGGTTATTCTGATTAATGATTTTAATCACGAAGATAGTTTACAGACTCTAACGAACAGCCGTATTGATCAGTTAAAAAAGTCTGCAACTCGATTTTTTAATAATGCTTTAGACAGCAGTTTTATCGAAAGCTTAGAAGAAAGCTCTTCTGGCTATATCGCTGCCAAAGAAATATTCCAAAAATATACACGTATTGAGTCGATAAAGCTGATTATTTTAACCAATGCTCAGTTAAGTAAACGTGTTGCCAATCAGAGAGATACTGAGGATGATATCAATTTGCCTTTGCGCGTTGATATTTGGGATGTGAAGCGTCTGTATGATTTAGAGAGCAGTCAATCTCAATCTGAAGCAATCGAGATTGATTTGATGGAATGGGGTGGCGCTATTCCTACGCTAGTCGCAACTGAGTCTGAAGAGCTGACAAGCTATTTGTGCGTCATCAATGGCGAAACTTTGGCAAACTTATATGATGAATATGGCGCTAGATTATTAGAAGCAAACGTACGTAGTTTCTTAGAGTTTCGTGGCAAGATTAATAAAGGGATTAGAAAAACAATCAATACAGAGCCATCACTATTTTTCAGCTACAACAACGGCATAACAGCAACAGCGTCAGAGGTAGAGTATGACGCTGATAAGCGTGCTATTACTAAGCTGAATAACTTACAGATTGTGAACGGTGGTCAAACAACAGCATCCTTACTATTAACACGTAAAAAAGACAGAGCTGATTTGAAGGATATTCACGTACAAGTGAAACTAAACGTCGTCAGTGCTTCGAAGTCTGATGAGCTAATTAGCAATATTTCAAGATATGCCAACTCTCAAAACGCGGTTAAAGACTCTGACTTTTTCTCTAACCATCCGTTTCATCGACGCCTTGAAGAGATCTCACGCCGAGTATGGGCACCGCCATCGGATGATAATATTAAGCAGACACGCTGGTACTATGAGCGCGCGCGTGGTTCGTACCTCAATGCTCAAAGTAAACTGACCATCGCAGGCAAAAAAGCATTTAAATCTGAGCATCCAAAATCACAGCTTATTGTTAAAACAGATTTGGCTAAGATATATCTGATTTTTGATAAAAAGCCGCATGATTCGATCAAGGGAGCGCAGATGGCATTTAGAGGGTTTGCTCAATCCATAGAGAAAATATGGGAGCACTCACCTGAGCAAATCAATGATTACTTTTTTCAAGAAGTCGTTGCTAAATTTATTATTTGGAATGCTTGTAAGAAGTCTGTTTATAGCCAAGAAAAATTTGTGGGTAATACCAAAGCGACAATCACCGCTTATAGCATCTATGTGATTAAATCTTTGATGGATAGAGAGTCGCTTGATTTTAACTATCCTAAAATATGGAACAACCAGTCAGTCAATGCCCATTATCATAATCAATTCATCCAGACGTCTACTAAAGTGAATGCGTTACTTAATCAGCTCAGTGAAGAGTCTGGGAAAGCCGTACTATCCATGGCGAAGGCTAAAGATACTTTAACAGTGTTTCGAAAAATCATTGATAGTAAGAAGTACTTTGAGCTTGATATGTACTTCAAAAGTCAGTTAGTGCCAGATAGCGTTATCAAAGAAAAGCAGCAAGACGTGGCAAAAAAGGCAGTACAAACTGTTAATTCATTAAACGAGCTGTGCGCTATGCCAGTGAGTAACTGGACAACGTTAATCAAAAAAGCGAAAGAACAAGATTTACTGAGTGCTAAAGATGAGGATATCGTGTCTATTATTCCAAATCTGCTACAAGGTAGATCTAGAAGTAATCCAACAAATGGACAAGTTAAAGCGATCAACCATGTGCTAAATGATTTAGAGACTCACGGTATCTATCTGAAACAAGCCTAAACTTATTTACATGAACAGTGTGAACTACTCTTAACAGTAAGCTTATAAGGACTCTACGAATGAAAAAACTTATTTACGTATTACCTTTAATAATCGTCGGTATGATGCCTGCCTTCGCAGATACTAATACTTTGAAGATAAAAACTGTAAAAAATATGTACAATACCGCAGTCAAAGCAAGCGCTAATGGTCAAGATGTGGATACATTGGATAGCCTATTTAAATATTCAGATAGAGATTTACAAAACGCTGTAGCGTTATCTAGGATTAGTCGCATGAGTGATGACGACATGGAGCTCACTGAATGTCATAGTGCTTACGAAACACTCAGTATTAATCCTAGTAATGGCTTCTCAATTGATGAAGCTCAGAATATTAGCTATAAAGTATTAAGTAACGGCAGGGTGAGAGCCAATGTTAAGTACACTAATGAGTATATTGGCATAAAAGACTTTTCGTTAAAGTGTAATGGTAGCAGTTGTAAAATTACAGATGTGCTAAATTCTGAAGGTGACTCAGGCAAACAAGGTGCTGAGAAGTTATGTCGTTAAACAGTTACACAGCTTTTGGAAAAGTCCCAACATAACTATCGTCAAGACAAAAAATCACAGCATTGTGTTTCCGATAGTATCGAGGCGATTCATAATGTTTTTTCGTCATCATAGTAGCTTAATCGCTGTTTGACCCTGATCTAATACTGGTAGTTCTTGCTCATCTTTTAGATCAACTCCAGATAACTTGAGCTCATAAGATTTCTCCATTAATGCTAAGAGACGACTTGCTGCTACTCTGGTTGGCAAGCCTGCGTTGCGCACATTAGAGATGCAGTTCCTCATAGCATCATGACTCGAAGATTGAGCTTCCCAAGTATAGTAAATACCTAAGCTATCAGGAGAGCTCAAACCTGGACGCTCTCCTATAAGCATGACTAGCATTTTGGCATGAAGACGTTCGGCTACCTCATCCCCTAAAGCGACACGGCTACCAGTAGCGATGACTAAGGGTGCAATAGTCCAACCTTTCTCCTTAAAAAGCGAAATGAGTTCTGCAACAAGTTTGGGAGCATTCTCGGCTATTGCTCTCGCTGATAAGCCATCTCCCATAACAATAGCAACATCGTAAGACTTGTCTTTACCAAATATTTCCAATTGCTTGGCGGATTCAGTACTAAGCAGTCTTCCCCAATCTGGACGTTTAAGGTATTCGGACTTATCTTGTGCTTGGCTGGTTACTTTCAGTATTGTCAAATTATCACTGACCTGATCATCTTGGTTATTTATCTGATCTAAACCATCTACAACGAGTTCTAAATCTAGCTCGACTATAGATGAATGACAATGATCAGACAACTTTACGACTAAAGCATCAACATCCAAATCCTGTAATACGGCATCCTTAGCCTCAGCGTGATCAAGCTGAAACTTGAGCAAGGGCTTAGTAGGAACACTACAACCTACACGTCCCAAAGCAATTCTAGAATCTGTATATTGTTTTAACTTTTCCCAAGGATCTAAATGGACTAAATCACTAGCACTGTTTGTATTTGATTTGACATGATCTTTGACAGTCAATGATGTCTTATTTTGTGAATAATTAGTAGACATAGCATTTCTCTTTATAGTGTATTGACGTTTTCTATACTCTCGCTTAAGTAAGTTTGCTACCCATTATTCCTGACAGTAAGGCTGACGGTTTGTCAGACCAATTGATACTACTACCAGATTGGGTATAGATATCGTTATTACTGAGCCAAAGCGCAAACTCAGGGGCAGGGGTAAGACCAAGAAGTTGTCTAATGTATAGGGCATCATGGAATGAAGTCGTCTGATAATTGAGCATCACATCGTCTGAGCCTGGAATGCCCATGATGAAGTTAATACCAGCATTGGCTAACAACGTTAGTAAAGTATCCATATCGTCCTGATCTGCGTCAGCGTGATTGGTATAGCAAATATCACAACCCATGGGTACGCCAAGAAGCTTGCCACAAAAATGATCTTCTAATCCTGCTCTAATGATCTGTTTACCATCGAAAAGATATTCAGGCCCAATGAAACCAACCACGGTATTAACCAATAAGGGTTTAAACTCTCTAGCCACAGCATAAGCTCTGGCTTCAAGCGTTTGCTGATCAGCACCAAAGTTAGCATTGCTTGATAACGCACTACCTTGACCTGTTTCGAAATACATGACATTTTGACCTACTGTGCCACGATTAAGACTCGTAGCAGCCTCATACCCTTCTCTTAACATCGCTAAGTTTATGCCATAGCTGGTATTCGCTTTTTCACTCCCTGTGATGGACTGGAAAACCAAATCGACAGGTACGTTTTTATTGATTAACTGTATAGCAGAAGTGATATGGGTTAATACGCAAGACTGAGTAGGGATTTGATATTCTGAGATAACATGATCTAGTAGTTTTAATAATTCTGATAGGTTCTGGATATTATCAGTAGCAGGATTGATACCAATGACCGCATCACCATTGCCATACATCAACCCATCAATGATGCTTGCAGAAATACCTAATAGATCATCTGTTGGATGGTTTGGTTGTAGGCGTGTGGATAGAGACCCTTCTAGACCGATGGTATTACGAAATTTAGTGACCACGCGACATTTTTTGGCCACCAAGATAAGGTCTTGTACACGCATTATTTTACTGACAGCTGCTACCATCTCAGGTGTAAAGGCATATTTTAAATCTGATATAGTCTCTGTGGTAGCTGACTCGCCTAAAAGCCAGTCTCTTAAGTCTCCAACAGTAAAGCTAGATATTTTAGAGAAAGCTTGAGGGTCATGCTGCTGCATAATTAAACGAGTGACTTCATCCTTTTCATAAGAAATTAAAAAGTCATCTAGAAAGTCAGTTAATAAGCAGTCTGCTAGTGCCATTTGTGCTGCTACACGCTCTGTCGCATCATTGGCAGCTACTCCAGCTAACTCATCACCTGAACGCCTAGGCGATGCTTTTGCAAGCAAGGTTTTTAAGTCTTTAAACTGGTAGCTTCGTTGTCCTACAGTATGTTTATATGCCATGTTAACCACCTTGATTTCGTAAGCACATTGATTAGCTCTAATATGTGAATTGCTAACGAAACTATATATTTCAGATTATCATAACTCTAAGTTTCAATTTAGTTGAAACTTAGAGTCGTGTGAGAGGTTTCTAATTAACTTATACAACATCATAATCAGTGTATTTAATTCAATTCATCAGCTGCCGCTTCTATTTGCGCGAACTCTTCCTCTGGTGTGCCACTGACTAAATGGTGACGACTAAATATAACGAAATAAAGAATAAATATGGCATAAATACCAGCAGCCATAAACCAGACTTTAGGATCTACCATTAACCCTGCTATTACGGCAAGTAATGCCAAACCTAAAGCAATACCTGAAGTGAAAATGCCACCGGGTGTTTTATAAGGTCGAGCAAGGTCAGGTCGAGATAAGCGTAACTTGATATGAGATGCCATCATTAATACGTACGAAACGGTTGCACCAAATACAGCCATCAGGATAAGTAAATCACCTTCACCAGTAAGTGACAATAGAAAGCCTATGATTCCAGGAACGATAAGAGCTAGATAGGGTGCTTTATTATTGTTGGTTAATGACAGTTTCTTAGGTAGGTAACCTGCACGAGACAAAGCGAAGATCTGTCTAGAGTAGGCATATATGATCGAGAAAAAGCTTGCAATCAAACCAGCCAAGCCAACGAAATTTACGAAACTTGCTAACCAAGAATTGGCTCCGTATACAGAGGCTAAGGCATCTACTAAGGGTGCACCTGAGTCTTTTAATGCATCCGCACCAGCAGCTCCTGGTCCCAAGAATAGTATAAGGATTGCAAATGTTGCTAGTATTAGCATCGAGCCAATCAATCCACGTGGTAATGATTTAGCTGGGTCTTTGGCTTCTTCAGCTGCTAAAGGTACACCTTCAACTGCTAAAAAGAACCAAATGGCATAGGGCACAGCAGCCCAAATCCCGATATAGCCGTATGGTAAGAATGAGCTTGCTCCTGTTTGATTCCCAACCGCTATGTCAAAAAGATTTTTACTATCAAAATGAGGAATCATTGATACTATGAATACACCTAGTGCGATACAAGCAATGGCTGTGATCCCAAACATAATTTTTAAGGCTTCACCAGCACCTTTGAGGTGAATGGCTATGAAAACAATATAACAAGCTAGATATACCATCCAACCACCAATGCCAAATAGAGACTCACAATAGGCACCAATGAATACGGCAATAGCGGCTGGCGCAATAGCGTATTCAATTAAAATTGCTGTACCCGTTAAATAGCCTCCTAAAGGTCCAAAAGCAGTTCGTGCAAAACTATAACCGCCACCTGCAGTAGGTAGCATTGTCGCCATTTCTGACATAGATAAACACATGCAGAGGTACATTATGGCGACTACAATAGTGGCTACAAACATCCCGCCCCAACCACCTTGAGCAAGTCCAAAGTTCCAACCTGCAAAATCGCCAGAAATCACGTAGGCAACACCAAGGCCTATTAATAGTACCCAGCCGACCGCACCTTGTTTCAATTGTCTTTTAGCAAAATAGTCATTTTCAGCCTGAGTACTTCCTGCTACGCCATTTAGTTGGCTATCAGCGTTTTTAGACATGTCGTTCTCCAAAGCTCAGCCAATTGACAATAAATTGGTAAGCTATTATCAAAATATATTAAGTACTTCATAATGAATACAACATAGCTTCTTCGGTTCAAGCATGACAATATTGTCATATCTCCATTAAAGGCAAATTATGTGCCATACAAAAAAGTGACTTTCCTAATGGATAAAATGGGAAAGGCACTATTTTGAGACAATTGTTTGTTTCATTTCGGTGCCTTAGTAAGAAAAAAGCATGTTTTTAGAGCACATATTTTGAAATTAAAAGAACCCCATTTTTTTAGGACTGTAAGACACCAGCATGTTTTTGGTTTGCTGATAATGATCAAGCATCATTAGATGGTTTTCACGGCCAATACCAGATTGCTTGTAACCGCCGAACGCAGAATGAGCAGGATAGATATGATAGCAGTTGGTCCAGACACGACCTGCTTGGATACCACGTCCAAAGCGATAAGCTTTATGTACGCTACGAGTCCAAACCCCAGCACCCAAACCATACAAAGTATCATTAGCAATACTCATTGCCTCTTCATCATCTTTGAAAGTAGTGACTGCTAGCACTGGACCAAATATCTCTTCTTGGAACACTCTCATGTCATTGGTGCCCTCAAAAATAGTCGGCTGCACATAGTAGCCATCGCCGAGATCGCCTTCGTGCCTGGCACGTTCGCCACCGACTAATACTTTAGCGCCTTCTTTTTTGCCAATATCTAGATAAGATAAAATCTTTTCTAGCTGATCTGAACTTGCTTGTGCACCGATCATGGTATCCGTATCTAATGGATTACCCATTTTGATGGCTTTGACACGCTCAATACAGCGTTTGATAAATTCATCATAAATACTTTCATGAACAAGAGCGCGTGAAGGACATGTACAAACTTCACCTTGGTTAAGTGCAAACATAACTAAGCCCTCAACTGCTTTGTCTAGGAAGTCATCGTCCTCATCCATAACGTCTGCAAAAAAAATGTTTGGACTCTTACCGCCAAGCTCTAGCGTTACCGGAATGATGTTTTCGCTGGCATATTGCATGATAAGACGACCAGTAGTAGTCTCACCTGTAAAGGCGACTTTATTGATACGTGGGTTAGATGCTAGAGGTTTACCGGCCTCGACCCCGAAGCCATTGACGACGTTCAAAACACCTTTAGGCAAAATATCGCCAATGCCAATTGTTTCAAGCATATAGAGAATAGACGCAGGAGTTTGCTCAGCAGGCTTTAGGACGACACAGTTGCCAGCAGCTAATGCAGGGGCAAGTTTCCAAACAGCCATTAGGATAGGGAAGTTCCATGGAATGATCTGACCGACAACACCAAGTGGTTCATGAAAATGATAAGCAACAGTATCATCATCAATTTGACTAATACCACCTTCTTGAGCGCGAATAGCGCCAGCGAAATAACGGAAATGATCAATAGCTAATGGAATATCGGCAGCTAATGTCTCGCGAACCGCTTTACCATTCTCATAACACTCGGCTATAGCAATAGCTTCTAGATTGGCTTCCATTTTATCAGCGATTTTTAAGAGTAGATTGGCACGTTCAGTGACGCTTGTCTTACCCCAGGCATCTTTTGCAGCATGAGCCGCATCTAGTGCTTTTTCAATATCTGCTTCTTTTGAACGTGCAACTTGGCAAATGGTTTTACCATCAATTGGGCTTGTGTTATCGAAATATTCGCCATCGATGGGTGCAACCCATTCACCATTGACAAAATTGTCGTATTTTTCGCGAAAGTGGACGGTACTGTTTTCAGTATTGGGATTTGGATATAACATAAACGATTCCTTGTTGTGTAAGAAAGATAGTTTTAACTATCTAAAATTGATCTTCCTGATCAAGTCATAATTTCATGCTACTCATATTTTCGTTTAAGTTAAAGATAATTTTTATGTAAGTTTTTGTTTTATAAAAATATTATGAATCGATAATTTTGATTGTGCTTTACATCTGCTTGATTCCCAAACCCTCCATTTCAATTTCTACAATGATGGAAGGATTATATTTTTTAGTCTAAAAAATATAATCCTTTTTCAAAAATTCATTTTCTTTCAAGCATATCGTTCTTAATTTGCGCAATATCCCGTTCGCTCTCTAGTAGAGCCTTATTTTGCAATTGTATTCGCTATATCGTCCATACAAGTAGCGCCATCATTAGCAAGATTATAATTAGCAGCATAGTAGTGAGTGTCATAGCTTTGTTGTCCGTAATATTAGGTAGAGCTATATTTAAGCAGTAGGGGTCATATCCATTTCTTGCAGTCGCTGAAAGACAATGTCTGAAAACGGCTTGAAGTAATTCCATGACTTATATTTTTGATTGTACTGACCGCCACCTTCGTTACGCCACTGCTTTAGTATCTCAATAACATCGTGGTTAAAATTCACACATTTAACAGATACCATGCCTGACTTAAAAACTCTCACGTCGACCCAAGCATGGTTGATAGTAAAGCGATAAGTGTCGTAACTTTTATCAAAGCTTTCATTGATATTATTTTCAGTGACTGTTTGGCAGTTATAGGTGGATTCAACCAATAGTGTAGGGGCTACTGGTATTGTTAACGATTTCGGTGCTGGGAATATCCACTGCTTATTACTGACACAGTCTAGAATATAATCTTTGGCTTCCTCACTCGGTACCTCAATACCTTGTGTCATGATATCTCTCAAATCGATCTCAACAGTCTTAATGCCTAATTGCTTAATAAAATCTGCTTTATCAGTATCGATGAAAGAAGTCACGGCAACTTCAATAAACATCATTTCATCATCGACCGTTGCGACTATATCCGGTCGAATACAGCCTATAGATTGCTCCTCGATAAGGTGGTCAAACTGCCAAGTTTTATCCTCGCTATTTTCGTCATCAGGTAGTGATGGCAGTGTTAAATACCTCTCTTGCATAATGACTTGTTTAGCAAACTTGTGTAGGATACTTTCAGGATGAATAGTGCAGCTTTCCTTATTGTTTAGGTGTGCAAAATGGTGCTCATTCTTTTCACCTTTACGAGCCACTACAGGCTCGCCACATTCAAAGCAAAAACACATACAAGCCAGCCCTCGCTCGACTTGCTTAACATTGACGATTTGCTTTTGCTCATTAACAGCTATTGACATAGTCATAGTTACCATCCTCTTGTTAGTTGGTTAGGAGTGAGGTAATTATGAGAAGAATTCTGCCTCTAAAACAGACTGCTATTGGGGGCGTAATAGGATTTTAATCGGTATTTAACTATGAAAAACATGTACTTAGGTGTCTTTGAAGAGCTCGAAAAACAATTTCTTAATTTTCCAAGAAATACTTTTTATGATCATTGCCTCAGAATAATAGTCGAAGCACAGCTCAACAAAATAAAGTATTCGGATGAAGGGTTTGAACCTAATAAGTTATCAAGACAAGATATCTATGCCAAAGCGAGGGGCGTGAATAAAAATACTGTGAGCAGTCAAGTTGCTAAAAATAAGATAAAAACGGATAGATTAAATGTAGAGTTAGAAAAATTTATCGAATCACAACCAGACTGTAAACAGGCTTTTAAGGATATAGGTTATTTACCAGAAGTTATTTCATCTGTATCAGAGGGTGGTGCCAAAAACAAAACCTACGTGTGGATGAGTATTAGAGCTATTGAAAATGAGGAAGAGCAGATAGCTAAATCTGCTGTCTTTGAATCTGAGGATTATGAAGATTTAAGTAGTATTACTTATGAGCGCAAAGCGACTTCTGAGATTAAGCCATCTTTATTCACTAAGCTATTCTTCAAAGAAGGTGAGCTAAAGATCTTAAGCTTTCGAGGCATTTTGCTAATGATCTTGCTGATGCTAAGTTTTTTGGTAGATATCTGTGTTGCTATCTTTGCGTTACTTGTCATCCTATTACTAAGCGAATTACAAAATTTTAAGCTTTGGCAAGCTATGCTTTTCGTAGCATTCATTCCTGTAGCTTATCTAAACTGGCGGTATTTTTTTATGCCACTATATATGTTGCCTTATCACCGTGTCGTTAAAGCGCCTATGTTCTTTGCTAATATCAATGTCGATAATGCAGATATTGAAATGTACCGAAATAAAGATAAGCTCAACATAGCAAGGATTACAGAGTTCACTGCAACCTGTCCAATTTGCTCTGGCGTAATCGAGCTTGCTAAAGGTAAACCAGATCAAAAGCAGCCGCTAGTAGGGCGCTGTAGGGAAGCGCCTCATGCTCATGTATATAGCTTTGATCGGATGACGATGAGGGGGTGCTTTTTAGGTATGGAAGATTATTCCGTGAATAATGCACTTGGACTTTAGACTTAAAAAATTTATTCAACATTAGATGTGCTAGAGTCAAATAACGACCTGACTACCAATCTCAAAATCATCCACCACGCATAAATCGATACTTGAGAACCAGAGCTTTGATCATCCAGTAAACCGTGAGCAACATCGTTGCGTAAGTTAGCGCCAATAGATTCGGTGAAGACAGCTTTTAATTCGAACAGTAGGTCTTCACCTAGTACCTCCTCAGCTTGCTCATGCTTGAGCAATGTTGATAAACCATTTTCATTTTCAATACCACCTTTATCGATAGTAGTGGTATGAACGCCATTATTTTTTAAACAAATTCTCACTATATGTTCGACTTGAGGAGCAAGTAAATGAATGCTGTTTCTAAAGTCGTGCTCAAAACCGCTCCATAGAGCACTAGCTAAAAGGTACTCTCGACCTTTAGGAACTATGGGTGAAAGTTTACATAGCTGTATTAAGTACTCCTTTGTTACTCTAAAATCCATAAGTATTTGGTTTAATGCTGGGACGATGCTTCCTTGCACCATAAACTGTATGTTTAACTGAAAGTCTTGAGTCATTTTACTAAATATTGCTGGTTCGCTTTCTTCTTCTGTTTTGTAATCAAGACCTAATGCTGGAGTTTTAGCAGTAACTCGCCCATCTCCAGAATAATGAATGTTACCAAACAAGCTACTCAGAAAATACTGTTGGTGACTTTCTAAGGCTTGAGATCGCAGGTCTTTATATATGGGAGAAGGAAAGGTAGTAAAATATAATAAAGCATTATTTAGATCTTGCTTATCTGATACATGTTCTATAGACGCCTTAACGGTGTCAGTTATATCAACACTGGGTAGCTGAAAAACAGGCATTTCATCTAATATGTTGTGACCTGTTTCAATAATCTTATCTCTGACAGAAACCATCTTCTCATTAACAGCGTACAAACTTCTCTTCGCTTTTGGAACTTTTCGATAAGTCTGAAGAGCATTTTCATAGCTATGATTAGCAGCCATTTGACCTTGAATATTATTTGTTACTTGAGAATCACCTTCAAGTACAAAGCATTCAGCTGACAAGAGCAAACAGTTTAGCCACTTATCATCTTCTTGTTGAGCCCTAAAAAACTTTTCAGCCACAGCAAGATGATCACGAGCTTTCCAATAGTTACCTGAATTTAAAAGGTTTATACCATGACCACATAGCTCTTCTGAAATTTTTGTCAGGTCGTCTCTAAGTAGATGGTGATGTCCAATCATCTCACCAAGCCAGAGATTCATAAAATGGCTATCTGAGTAATATTTTTCAAAAGCAATTTTTAGTATTGACTCGATATTTTGTATTTTTTGACGATCTTTTGTTTGTCTAGCTAACTGAACGCATCGTTCCCAGCACTGTTTTATATCAGGGTGCCATGTTTCAGGGTCGATCGGAAGTTGCATATAGCTTTCTATAGCAGCTTGTGCGTAATCGACTTTTCTTGGACTTGCGCATAACCAAAGTATGTCAGCAAAGCGAGCTCTAATCATAGGGTCTGTTATGTCAGTATAAACACCTGCTATGAAATCTAGCTGTTCACTTGTTAAATCATCTGGAATAGCTGATCGCTGAATAGTATTTCCATCAGAGTAAGTGGTGCCAGCCTTAAAAGGATCGTTAGGACTACTTGGATTGATTGCCATTGAGCAAATATCTGAAGCAAGTTGTAACGCATTAGCTAAAGCTTCATTACCTTGTCCTCGTTCCAGATTTGCTTGCTTGTAGTAAGCTACAGATATAGAGAAGTATCCAAGCTCAAATAGATCATTAATGTTCAGATTGCTATTTTTGATAAACTCAGTAGCGGAGCATAAAGTAGAATCTGACATTGATGCTTTCCTTGTTTTTTATAAATAATTTGTACTCAAATAAACTTTATTATGACGGTTGCTTTGACTTGAGCTACGATTGGTTGCTATGAGACCGTTATCTTGGAACACAACTCTTGATATACTGGTTCAATATCGTTGAAGTCACTGACGCTTTGTAAGCATCTTAAAGTGGTCAGCTTAAAGTATTGTTGAGTAGAATCAGGTACGTTATTGATTTTGCTTTGTAACTTTAACGGCTGATCAAGCTCAAAAATAAAATGGTCTGTGAGAGCGACCATTTTTTTCACAGGCCATACATATTCAATGTCGCAACAGTTAGAGTCGAGATCAGAACATAGAGCTAAGCTTAAATAGCGAACTTCTTTTAAAACATGGTAGTCATATCTAGTGAATAAACTGTCTTTAGATAAAGTATAGAGCGCAACAGTACCGTCTTTAATAAGACTATAATCGCTATCACTTTTATCTACAGTTAGCGTTAGAGTTAAGTCTTTATACAGTACTTGTCGCATACCATCGTACGGAATACGCACGGCATCCTGTAGGTAAATATTTTCTTCCATACTGGACTTGTATTGAGGGGGCGCTAAGTCTGATACATCACTAGAAATACGTTTACCGATATTTTGACGTAAGAAATTTAGTAGCCAATAGCAGCTGTTATCAGCTTCTGTACTGTTTTGAGTTAGGCTAGGTAATAACGCAAAAGCACCAATACTTATTTCATCGATAGTATCAGAGTAAGGGTTGGCTTTACTTATCTGATCAAAATAGCCAGGATATAACGCAAAGGCACCGAAAACAGGGCGGCTCTTATCCACACCGTTTTTGTGTGTGCTTTCATTAACATGGATCAATGCATCACGGTAACGGTGCATCTGATTGATGGCATCATCAGGTACACCATCTTCAATGAAGAATGTAGAATTTTTCTTTTCTTCCTCTGTTTTATTTAGCCACAGATTTAGCTCATCTTCAGTAGGTTTGCCAATATATTGGTTTTTATTGTTTGTTTTGATATTGGAGATCCTATATTTTGCATCAAATAACCAGATAAACCGTCTATCATTAGGGAAGGTAACTTCTAATAAAATATCAGGTTTTTGGCTGACAGAATAAGTTCGAATCGGTTTAGTAGTTTTATTGAATGGCGGTTCATGAGCCAATCTAACTTTCACGCCATCATCACGTTCAAATTTAAATGCACCAGAAAAACCGTCTTTTAGCTGATATTCAAAAAATTTCTTAAGTTGTAATTCTTGTTTCTTAGTAGAGACCTCATTAAAGCCTAACTCATCTATTAAGATATTTCTTAAAGTCAAAAAACACCACACCTCATAGATTTCTGCAACTGACTTCATAGAAATGCTAGATTGATTATCAAACATATCCAAGTAAAACTTTAACTCCTGCCAAATTCTATATACTGAACTGTAGCCTACCTTTTGTTGCAACACCAATGATTCTCGACCATTACCATTATAGTTACCAACATTAGCCATAAAGCCTTGTTTTAGCATCTTTTGTAAGGGTTGTTGCCACTGATTAAGCTCATCTAAGAATGCATTTGATAGTCTTTGAGAGCTTGGTTTTTTATTATCTTGCCTAAGCTTATGCTCAAAATCAGCCAGTCGTTTTTTGGTAGTGGATACAACCATTTTGATAAAACGATTTTCTGGAGTATCAACACTGAGCTGTTTTTTTGTGACTCGATAACGCTGTTCATGCAGACCCTTATCGAGATCTTCCTTTATTTTTTCTCCTAATCGTGCAGATATTTTGCCTTTTATTCTCGCAGCTTTGGTATAAGACGTTTGAGCCTGTAAGCGACTATGCGGTGCTTGGCTAATAACCTTTAAGGCATGAGACAGTTGATGACGCAAATGACTGAAGTTTGCCAGCCAAAGCAGTGGAAACTTATGACGTTGTTTGGTTTGCGCGCTATCTTGTTCGGTCTTTTCGACCAAACTAAATCGCCAAAGTGGAAAGGAATTATCAATAGCCTGATACATCTTAGGTAAGTCATCATGCAAACTCATCTTAGTAGGTAGCACTTCAAAAGCAATGGTACTTTTAAGGGTTTGAGATGACTTGATGTAATTAAAGGGTAGGCGTAGCCAACCAACATCATTTGCAGTATTGATCGTACCTGTTAGGCGTGCTAGCGTTGAACGTTGTTTATTTGCCTTAATAAACCGAAAGCTCTTGTTAATAGCGTGGCTACGATGGCTCAGATACGCTTCTTCCACGTCACCAGTAAAGATGACTTCAAACTGATATTGAAGGTTCTCAAAAAAGATAAAATCATCTAATTCTAAAGACTCTACCAAGCCCGAAGGAGTTGAGCTGCCTTCTATAGCAAAGGGTTTATCCATAAAATCAGTGTTGAGAATATCTAAGGGCGGAGAAAAGCGCACTATAGATGGTTGAGCATTATGATCGCTTATGGCCTCACGTTTCTCTAAAGTAGACTGATAGGTCTTTTGACGTTTCTCAATGTCATTGCACCAAATGGACAGCTCAAAATCAGGGGTTTGTATCCTTAACAGATCTGGCATTATTACTCCATTGGTTTTGCTATATCTATTCTATAATTGCAAGTCTTATGGCCAAAAGCTAGTAAAGCCAGAACGCTCTAAACGTTGTTGCATCCAAGCCAGTTTAGCCTTGCTACGACAAGTGATATTTAATACGCTACCATCTATATTTTTACGATATAAATCAGGACGTAGTTTATCTTGATCGTCTTCCATAGACCAAATATCAACAAGTTCTTGCTTTAAGATAGCGGTTAATTCTGTGAGTAACGACTTCTCATGACTACTAACAGAATCATCTATAACTGCTAACTTGTCATGATCTCCTTCGATGCGTGGTAATACTTTGCACATCAAAAAGTCATCCCATACAGCTTGCAGTTGCTTCTCATCTTCAGGATAGGCGCTAATCACAGCAAGCAGTAGCTCATTCAATGCTCTAAAAGCCAGTTGAAAAGGTGTATCATCTAATACTTTATTAATTGATTTTAGAAAACCAATACTTCTGTTGCCGTCACTATCTATCGTAGGGAGCTGATCGGTAGTGGCTTGAGAGTAAATAGGGTAGCTCAAGGCGTTATGAGTGACCGTCGGTTCAAAAAAGTTATCAAATTCATTAGGGAAAAAGTCGCCAAAATCAAAACTCAAAGCACGATCGATAACCTTACGCGAAAAACCATGTGTAGTTTCATCCATATTGACCGTACCAGCTACGATTAAATTAAAGGGCAGACCCAACCCATGCTCGCAGAACAAGTCCCAAGCATCATCGTACTGTTCATCTGCAAATCCTAATGCATCACGTAATTTGCTTTTATCATCTAATTGTTTGATGGTCTCTGACTTTAAAAGAGAATCGCAGCAATAAGTGAATTGTTCATCCTCCCACTGCCATTCGCGAGTCTCTAGAACCGATAGATAGTCGGCAAAGTATTGCTCAACAGGGGCTAAATTCATTTCATCCAAGCATAGCCAGTAAGGCAATACTTGCTCAAGCTCGCCTTTGCCACCCATGACAGCAAGACCATTACCCTCAGCCTCTAGCTCAAGACCTGCATTAATAATGGCACGCCATGATTTAGCAATGAATTGTAGTACGTCAGTGGTAATATATTCAGCGTCACCATCACCGCCTAAGCGCGAGGTATAGCCAAGTATATCGCTGGGTTCATGCCAGTCAGGACGTACGGAGATCAGGCGGTAAGTGTCATTAAGACTGCCTGTGGCTTTGGCTTGCTCACGGACAAAGCGAGTTTTGCCAGTACCAGAGATACCAGCTAGGAGTAGGAAGGGTTTGGATAGCTCAACTGTATTTACAGGGCGTGAATATACAGGAAAGGCCTGAAGTCTATTATATTCATCTAGTAAAACCTTAAAAGCACGTTTCTCAACACATAGATCATAAACTAAATCACCGAATATGCTAGAGGATGCATTAGGAAGATTGATTTTTTGTAGCAAAACAGAACCAAAGCATTCCTTTTTACCTCTGACAGTCATTCTGTTTCCATTCTGACTAGGAAGAATGAGCTGCTTTGCCCCTAGTCTAAATGAACTATCATCTTGATCAAGAAATTTCGCAAAAAGCTCTATATCAGCACTGTTCGAGTTGAAATGATCTTTTAAAATTTGATTGTTATTTATAGCAGTTTTGATTTGTTGATAATTGCCAATAAGCTGACTAGCTAATGATTTTACCTTCTCAAATAACTCTATATATTTATATAGTTCTGTAGCAAACTGATATAACTGACAAGCGTATAAAAAGTATTGATTTGGTATTACAGCATAATTTTCTGTTCTCGTCTCTGTAGCTTGTCTTGTTATAGCAAACGAAGTATAAGTACTAAACTGGTAACTCGTACTATCAAGGGAGTTTGCTAGTATATTTTTTGATGTATTAGAGATCTTATAGTCATGTAATGTATTGCGATTAACTAATGGCTCAACCACTATGATATCTTTTAGCGACTGCAACATAACGCCTCACATTTAATTAAAGTTTGTTTGGATTTTTTCAGCTAGAGCGTTAATAACATTAACGGTTACACTATTACCAAATTGCTTATATGCTTGAGTATTCGAATCGCTATATTCAAAATCATCTGGAAATCCCTGTAACCGAGCAGCTTCCCTTGGACTTACTTTCCTTGGGTTTCGATTAGGCTGTTCAATTAAAATCTCACTACCATCCTTATAGTATCTAGCCGAGATTGTATTAGTATAAGATGATTCTGGAGATACTAAACCATAACCAAAACCTTTACCGTTTTTCTTGTTTTGTATTTTTCGGCGCTGATGACCAGCCCATAAACGATCAGATATAGTTAGCTTAGGGTCTGGAGTCCCTTCTAATATATCACCCAAACGAGTATCCAATCCAAGGCTCTCTGGATATAAGAACTCATCAATTTCACCGTTTCTCCAAAGCACAATATAAATTCTTTGCCTATTCTGAGGGATGCCAAAATCAATAGATTTTAATATCATTTTCTTGGCTAATGTTTGAATCTCTTTAGTAGTCCCTTCCTCAATAACTTCTTTTGGGATATTACAGCTATAACCGATTTGTGTCAGCGTATTTAAAATGACTTTGAGAGTGTGGCCTTTATCATGACTAATCAAACCTTTAACATTTTCCAATACAGCAAATCTAGGTCTTTTTTGATCAAGAATATTTGCAATATCATGGAATAACGTACCCCTAGTATCTTCGATTCCTAGTTTCAGACCAGCATGAGAAAAGGGCTGACAAGGAAATCCTGCAAGTAAAATATCATGTTTAGGTATGTTCTTTGGGTCAATTAAAGTAATATCACCAAATGGATATTCTCCATGGTTTCTTTGGTAGGTTTGTTGAGCGTGTTTGTCGAATTCAGAAGAGAAAACACAGACTCCACCAGTATTTTGAAACCCAAGTCTCATACCACCAATACCAGCAAATAAATCAATAAATGTGAACTTTGCTTCTTCGTTTGGTTTTAATTGCAAACCATCAAAAACTATTTTAAAAAAATCAGTTCTACTTTTATAGACCTTGCCGTCTTTAAGTATAGAGATTACATCGTTTTTAAGTT
Source organism: Psychrobacter sp. NPDC078409 (assembly GCF_050268505.1). Lineage (NCBI taxonomy): Bacteria > Pseudomonadati > Pseudomonadota > Gammaproteobacteria > Moraxellales > Moraxellaceae > Psychrobacter > Psychrobacter sp. NPDC078409. The sequence goes on along the minus strand of NZ_JBNNGW010000002.1, from coordinate 366,585 downwards.
CTTCTGGTTTAGCAAGACGTGAGTCACAAAACAACTGACTATCTGTAGCTAAAGCGTGTAACCACTGGTCAATCACGGCTTGTACTTCTGTTCCATCAGGTATGTGAGGCTCTGCTAATGGTCGAATTAGTTCCTCTGCTTTACAAAGAATTTCAGATTTATCTTTCATGGTTATTCACAACTATTATTTTCAATGATACATTAATACTGAGATCTCAGTTTCGAGCGACACTATATAGCATCACTGTATTTAACTTTACTCTATCTGTTTCAAAATTATTGGTTTAATAGCTCACGTACTTTATCCTCTCCTAAATGATCAATCAGTGCCTGAAGCTGAACCATAGGATCAGTTTTTGTTTCTGCATCATATCTAAACTCTGCCGTATCTCTTTCTTCTCTCAAAGCGTCTAAATAGTCAGCCCACTTCTGCATCATATCACTACGATCATCAATGTACTCAAATCGACCGTAAGCTGAGCCGTTAGGATCTTTAGTGGTATGACCCAATGCCATCTCTACAAGCACAAGCGGATACTTTAACTGCTCTTGTAGGAGTGTCTTTGCTGTCGCTCTAAAGCCATGAGCACAATGTATGTTTTGATAACCTAAATCCTTGAGACGTTTGTTTGCTGTATTCTCAGAGATGATCTGGTGCTTTTTTGCGGTTTGGCTAAAAAAGACATATTCGGTATGGCCATTAATTTTTTGCTGTTCACGTAGTATAGCTACAGCTTGATCAGGTAAGGGGACGACCATATCTTTAACCATAGTTACCTTACCTTGGCCTTTTAATGGCTTTAATTGCCACCTACCAGCCTCTAGATCAACATCAGCCCATCTCATACGGCGTAGATCACCGTTACGTACGAATAGTAATGCCAATAGCCTAAGGGAGTTAATCGTGTTCGGATCGCCTTCTATGGTTTCAACAGCTCGCAGTAGTTTGCCCAAATCTTTAGGATTAGTGATAGCAGGACGATGACCATAGCTAGACTTAGCTAATTGACTCTTAATAAGCGCCGCAGGATTGCTGCTACAGAATCCACGAGCTCCAGCATAGATAAATACGTCACTAGCGATGCCTGCACAGCGTTCAGCTTTATCCGTGGGTTTGCCAACTTTATTTAATGAGTTAGCTTGGATGTCTAGTAACACTTCGAGCATTCTAGGTGAGCCAATTTCACTAATAGGTTCATTACCAATATAGGAGCATATAAGCTCTAAACGGCCTCTTTTACGAATTAACGTATTACCTTTTTGAGTCTTCTCTAGTCCTTCAAAATACTCCCAAGCAAAATGATTAAAAGAATTTTTAGTTTTACTAACAAGACTTTTCTTCAATTCTTCACGATGGTTTTTGGGGTCAATGCTACGGCTTAATAGCTCTTCATATTCACGCCAAATTTCACAGGCACGTGAAAACGATACGTTTGGATACACGCCAAGCGATATACGTTTGTTTTTTGAATGAGTAGGAGACAGGTAGCGATAAACCCAAGATTTAGTGCCGTTAGGTCTAACCATGAGATAAAGCATAGGATGATTTTTTACAGAGACCAGATATTCTTTATCATCGGCTTTATGACTGCTGATGCTACGGTCAGAGCTGATTGGCTTGCGTGCTTCCATGACTGACATCTCCAATGTACATTTAAAAACCAGTGTACATAGTAGTGTACATCAGATGCATGGATTAGGATAGATTCATGGGACAGTATGGAACGCCAGATACAACAAAGCCCCTGATATCAGGGGCTTTAGCTGCTCTATAAGTAGTTATAGAACTATATATTGGTACCAGTGGTCGGACTCGAACCGACACGCTTTTAAAGGCAACGGATTTTGAATCCGTCATGTCTACCAATTCCATCACACTGGCATGTTAGGTGATAATAATTATTAACTAAATATTACCGAATTGGGTTACAGTGTTGACTGTATAGGCTGCGTATTATAGCAGCCTATTTACATGCGTCAAGTATTATTTTATACAATTTTTCATTTATTCTAATGATGCTAAATAGCATCATTCTAGCCGACAAAGGCACGCTCAACTGCGTAATCTGCTTGCACACCCATACGTGGTGAAACAGTCAGGCCGAAGTCATCTAAAATAGCAGAAACCTCAGCATTAAACGGCATACTGCCACAAAGCATGACGCGGTCATCATCCTTATTCATTGGTGGTAAACCAATATCTTCAAACAATTTGCCTGATTTCATCAAATCAGTGACACGTCCTTGGTTTCTGAATTCTTCACGCGTAACAGTTGGATAATAGATGAATTTTTCGCGGAACCATTCACCAAAGATTTCATCATCAGGCAGCTCATTTTCAAACATCTCACGATAAGCCAAATCATGAACATGACGTACGCCATGTACTAAGATGATTTTGTCAAAACGCTCATACACTTCAGGATCACGTGCTAGTGACAAGAAAGGAGCAAGGCCAGTACCAGTAGAAAGCATATACAGATTCTTACCTGGTAGCAGATCGTCCAATACTAGTGTGCCCGTTGGTTTTTTACTGACTAACAGCTCATCACCTACTTTGATATGCTGTAAGCGCGAAGTTAACGGACCATCTTGAACTTTAATAGAGAAGAATTCTAAATGATCTTCATAGTTAGGGCTGGCAATTGAATAAGCGCGTAGTAGTGGCTTGCCATCAACAACAAGTCCAATCATCGCAAATTCGCCATTACGAAAGCGTAAGCCATCGTCACGAGTGGTTTTGATACTAAATAGAGAGTCATTCCAGTGATGAACCTCTGTGACCGTTTCGGTGCGAAGTTTTGACATAAAGTCCTCGTTAATAAGTTGTTATTTGTGTGTTAAGTCTGAATAAGCATTAAATCAGAATTTTCAATGTTAAATTGAACATTATAAAAACGTATCAGTCTTTTAATCGTTGTCGAAACTGCTATTTTTATGAACGAGTAAATGATGAGTAAGCGTAATACAGCTGGTTTATCAGCTTATATATAGCCAGCTATTACGTCATTAGACATAGTAGATTTGCGTCAACGATGACAGCATTACTGGTCATATCATCCAAATGTAAATGACTCTCATCAAATTTCTTGCTCATAATACCAAACTTTAAAATAAAAATCCGTCTAGCAGCGATTGTCTAGCATGATAAAATGGAATATCGTTAGTGAGTAATTTTGTATCATTTGGCAAAACTGCTTTATCAGGGCAGTTTTGTATTACTGGAGTTGGTATATGCTTGATGAGAATTCCCTGTTAGATAACTACCATCAAGCTCCTGTTATTGGCTATCATCATGCTCCGCTTTCACAAAAATTCGGTGCGCCGCGCCAGCCAAACCTAGTCGCTTTGACTAGTGTCATTGAGATGTTAGCGCCATATGATACGCCAGCTGCATGTGATGGTTTGGATAAGTTTAGCCATATATGGGTGAGTTGGCAGTTTCATCATAATTATCGATATAAAAACAGTAATGAAACCAGTACTAGTTTTCGCGCTCAAGTACGCCCACCAAGATTGGGCGGTAATCAAAAAATAGGGGTGTTTGCCAGTCGAAGCATGTATCGTCCTTCAGGCCTAGGCCTATCTGTCGTCAAGCTCGAGCAAGTCAAAATAGTTCAAGGTCGTGTATTATTGATTATCAAAGGTGCTGATATGATAGATGGCACGCCAATCATCGATATAAAGCCATATGTGGCCTATAGTGATGCGCTGATTCAGGTAGAGAGTGGTTTTGCACCAACTGCTCCAGAGTTATTAAACGTAACCGTGACCGATGCCGCTAACGAACAGTTTATGATGCTAGTAAGCGCAAACGAGCCTAGTAATGCTAATAATGATGATACAAGTATTAAAGACGCAAACACTGGATCGAATAGTGCGACAGTTGCGTCTACGATTCATCATATACAAAGTCGATTGATAGGCTCAGATATGAGCATTATCAAAGAGCTAATTGCCCAAGACCCGCGTCCAGCTTATCGACGGACAGAGATAGCCATGCCATTTGTTATGCGTTATAAATCCGTTGATGTGAGTTTTCAGTTGATAGAATCAGGACAGCTACAGATAACTGCTGTAGTTGCGGTGTAGCTGGCTTACATCGGTAGCGTTTTTGACAACACATTTTAAAATAATAGAAGAAGAGAGATATGTCTGCTCAACAGTACTCGATAGTGATTGATTTGCGTTGGTGTCTAGATGAGCTATTGGCAGATAAAGTGATTGACCAACGCGGCTATAACCTAGTCATTACTAGCCGTCGCGACAAAGCGCAGCATCCTCTACTAACGATTAGTGAGTTTGGCTTGCCAAATGGCCATGCGACGGACAATAGCGCTGAAAATAAGTTAACTTTGGCTTGGCTCAACCAATGGTTGGCGGCTAAAGCAGACATGACTCTCGTTCGTATTGATCCTCTAAAAGTTGATGTCCCTGCAGTCACACAATTAATGTCATTTGAATATGCACGCTCACAGCATATTTTACCGATTGAGGTCGCTGTAGACGAAGTGATTATCGGAACGGATCAGCCTTTTTATACTGACTGGCACTCAAGTATTGAAAAATTGATCAAATCAAAAAGCTATCGTACGGTCTATATCAATCCTGAGCAGATCAAACGCTACCGTCAAGAGTTCTATCAAGTCACCCAAGCGATTGCAGGCGCAAATAGTGTCCATAAGCGTGCAGCTGCCGATGTGACCAATGTCGAAGCATTATTGCAATTGGGTGACAATACCAACCCTGATGCCAATGACCAGCATATTGTCAGAGTTGTTGATTGGCTGTTGCAATATGCCTTTGAGCAACGAGCTAGTGATATCCATTTAGAGCCACGCCGTGAGACAGGTAAGGTGCGCTTCCGTATCGATGGTGTACTTCATACGGTGTATGAGATGCCATTGGCAATCATCGTCGCGGTGACCGCACGTATCAAAATTTTAGGACGGCTAAATGTTGCAGAAAAGCGTAAACCACAAGACGGTCGTTTAAAGACGCGAACGCCGAAGGGGTTAGAGACAGAACTTCGTTTATCGACTATGCCAACCGCGTTTGGTGAAAAGTTGGTCATGCGGGTGTTCGATCCTGAAGTACTGGTACGTTCCTTTGCTCAGCTTGGTCTATCCGGCAAGCAGCTTGAAACGTGGCATGAATTGACTGCTCATCCAAACGGCATTATTTTGGTCACTGGGCCTACAGGTTCAGGTAAGACCACGACCTTGTATAGTACTCTCAAGCAGTTAGCGACTGAACAAGTCAATGTCTGTACCATTGAAGATCCTATTGAAATGATTGAACCTGCATTTAACCAAATGCAAGTAAATCCAGGCGTTGATTTAAACTTTGCAGACGGCATTCGCTCCTTGATGCGTCAAGATCCTGACATCATTATGGTAGGAGAGATTCGTGATGCTGAAACAGCCAATATGGCAGTACAAGCCTCATTGACAGGGCATTTGGTGCTCTCGACACTACATACTAACGATGCGCCAAGTTCAATCACTCGCTTGCATGATTTGGGGATTCAGCCATTTTTGACATCAGCAACTATCTTAGGCGTAATGGCACAGCGCTTGTTACGTACGCTATGCCCGCATTGCAAAAAAGCGGTAGACGTTGTGCCAGACAGTGAGATTGCCATTCAATGGCAGGAGTTGGTACAACCTTGGCGCGCACCTGCCCCAGCACAAATTTATATGGCTCAAGGCTGCGAGCATTGTCGACATACTGGTTATCAGGGACGAGTCGGCCTATACGAGATTATGCCGTTGTCTAACGAATTAAAAAAACTGGTCGCAGCCGATACAAATTTAGATGTGCTCAAACAACAAGCCTATCGTGAAGGTCTACAGCCATTACGTCTATCAGGTGCAAAACGTATTAGTGAAGGCGTGACAACCATAGAAGAGGTGATGCGAGTCGTGCCTCTTAATTAGTCTCATGTATTAGGACGTGCATTAGTGAATAGGTTTTTAAAAATAGGAAATACGATGCTACTTGAAAACAGCTTCCTTCACAGCAATCAATGCAAATAAGATTTAAATTTTTAACTCCCAGACTTTTAATTGAGAAAGTTTTAACAACGAGATTATTTATGTTTACAGATACTCATTGCCACCTCAACCGTTTAGATTTGACGAAATACGATGGTAAATTATCTGGCGCGATTGACGCCATGAAAACTGCTAATGTTACCCGTGCGATGGCAATCATGTGTGATTTTGCAGAATATGATGAGATTGCCAATATTGTGAGCACCTATGGTGACGAGACGCTAAATCTAGGGATGAGTGTAGGAATCCATCCTTGCGAAGATATCGATGTACTGAAATCAGCGACGGTTGAGCGTCTAATAGAGACTGCTGATAAAGAGCATGTATGGGCAATAGGCGAGACAGGGCTAGATTACTACTGGTCTACAGAAAATAAAAAAGAGCAGCAAGACAGTCTTGCACGTCATATCCATGCCAGTCAGCAACTAAAAAAACCGCTTGTCATACACATGCGTGATGCAAAAGAAGATACAATCGATATCTTAAAAAGTGAAGGTGCTGAGCATGGTATTATCCATTGTTTCACTGAAGATTGGGAGACTGCGAAACGTGCTTTAGATTTAGGATTTTATATCTCCTTCTCAGGTATTGTCAGTTTCAAAAGTGCCCAAAGTATCCAAGACGCTGCACGACATACGCCTAGAGACAGAATCTTGATTGAAACAGATAGTCCATATCTGGCGCCTGTGCCTAAGCGTGGTCGTCCCAATGAGCCCGCCTACGTACCCTACGTCGCAAGCTTTATCGCAGATATGTATGGTTGTGATAGTAACGAGGTCGGAGCATTAACCGCAAAAAACTTTGAAAATTTACTGGCACAGTATCACTAAAATGGTTATGCTATGACCAGTCAGTCATTTATGTGATGGTCTCATAGTTCAATCCCCCTTTAGTATTTGAATTACTAAATGTAACTATATGATTATCAATGACTATTTGTAAATATAAGCATATCCCTTTTATGGTATTTCAGCAGTTCTTGTATAGTTTTATACGCTCATTGCCAAATGTACGCACATAATTGATGGTCATATGCTTAATCTTGTCATGTTTTAGGAGAGATTATGAGTCGTCAGCACCAGTTCAAGGCACGAGAAGAGAACATCTTAGCGATGGCAGAACAATTGCTACTTGAGTCAGGCGATGGTGATATCACTTTAGACAGTTTGGCAGATCAGCTCGATTTGGCTAAAGGCACCCTGTACAAGCATTTCTCCAGTAAAGATGAGCTTTATCTGCGTATTATTATTCGTTACGAAGAGCAATTGTTTGAGATTAACCGTATTGATGACTGCCCGTCAGCAGGCGTTGCCCGTATGATTTTTCAGCAGTTGTTCAACCCGCAAAAAGCCATGCTATTGAACCAAATCGAAGAGCGTCTGGCAGCATCAGTGACTGGGCTCAATCGTTTGTTTGGTGAGTTATATGATATCCGTCGCCAGCGCATGAAGCGTTTGATTGATATTATTAGCGCATACCTAAAAGATGAGCACAGTAATTTGAGTACTCGTGATTATCTATCGTCTATTTGGGCAATTGGTCAGGGCGGTGCAGGGCTCTTAAACTCAAGCTTTTACCAACGCTACTTAGGTCGCCGTGATACGCTGCGTTATGCCTTTGTTCAGCAAGTGCTAGAGTTGCCAAGCCATTATCCTGCTGATGATGAAGAGGTCATGGATGAGGATATGCAAGAGCTGGTAGAGCAAATCGATACTGAATCAGAAGAGCACCGTAATACCAACTACTAAAGTAGTTATTAATAAAGTAGCAAGTAATTTTTGGGTTGTGAACCTTTTTCGGCTTTAATAAATCGTGTTGTAATGCTTACTATTGCAGCACGAATTCATATATCCTCTACATTCTTTAAAACCCTTTCTCATTCTGCGACAATTAAAATTGGGCTTATAGGTGCAATATGCCGGTCACTGTCAAGACTCAGTCCAGTTCAGCGGCTATTTGCTCTTTTACTCTAATTAGTCAAACGTCTCAGTCAAATTGCTTAGATATAAGCCCTACAGGCCATTGTCGCCGCTGCGTCTCTATATCAACTAATACCTATCACTTAACATCAGTCTCACCAATAAACAGTCGGACACAGACTGGTTTTACATTGGTAGAAATCGTGGTGGTAGTGGTTATCTTATCTATATTTGCTGGCATAATGAGTTTGTCTGTCGGTAGCAGTGAATCCCGCAAAAACCGCGCTTTTTATGAGCATCTTACCGATTCGTTGAGCTACGTTCGCCTATTGTCGGCTGAACGTATGCAGCCGATGGGTTTGCGTATGCAGGCAGATAAGCAAGGACAAGTAGAGCCAGTCATCGTTACCCTATCAAATCCATATGTTGCGTATCAGAAAACTAATATGACGCTAGATAGCACCGACAGTCAGCCTAAGAATGCTATGGAGCTGTCGGCAGAGGTTGCTGGTCTATCAGGCTCTACTGATGAGCAAAAACCAACGCCAAGTTGGGAGGTTGAGTCGAGTGTTAGCTTACCTGCACTGCCTACTGGCGTAAGTATTAGAGTTCAAAATTTGGATTCTAGTAGTTTACAAAATATGGGACGAACCCAAACGTTGCAGCCTTGGTTTAGCGATCAAAACGTACCGCAGGTATTGTGGTTTGGTACAGGACAAGCAACGCCTGTCACCATTGAAGTACTTCACGATTCGCGTTTAGTGGGCGAGGTGATTACCATAATGCCAGATGGTAGCATGCGAATCGGACAGAGGTTATAGTGACTAAATTATACAAACCTCCTATGACAAGCCAGCCTATGTCACCAAAATCTATATCACTCAAGTCTGGGCGCGAGAGCGGCTTTACCCTTATCGAAGTGATGGTTGCTCTGGCTATTTTGGCAGTGGTAGCAGTCGCGGCGAGCCGTGCCAGTAGTGCATATCTGAGCTCAGTTGATATATTGCGTACTCGTACGCTTGCTCACTTCGTCGCTCAAAATGCCGCCGCTGATTTACGTATTCAAGAGACGTGGCTGACAGCCAACCGCACCCAAACCGTTAATTCACAAGGGCATGATTGGCAAATAGCAATGACAGTCGGTGACGCCATCACACCTGCCCTAAAAGAAGTAAATATCGCAGTTTCGCCTATTATAGATGGACAGACGCGTACATCAGTCACTGATATCACTGTGATGCTAAGTAATACTGAGCAAGATACGGGCAGTTTGGATTTGAGTGGTCTAAACATGATGGGTAATAGCGAGCAGGCCGGGGGCGGTCTGTGAGGCATCAGCGTGGTTTTACACTGCTTGAGCTAATGGTTGCCATGGCAATATTTGCGATGTTAGCCGTTGCAGGCTGGCAAGTGTTTGATGGGGTCAACCGTGCTCGTGAGCGCGCACAATTCCATGCTGACAATCTGGCTGTCTTGCAGTACGCTTATTTACAGTTACAGCAAGATATGGGTCAAATTATCCCTTATCAAGCGTCGACTACTCAAAGTGTTAGTGTAGCAAACAATAAACCCCAATCAAGCGAGCAAATAAGCGAGATAGCGCCTGAGCCCTTTATGAGCTTAGATGGAGAGCATATCAGCTTTGTACGCTTTGCCGATCCTGATCCAAGATATCAGAATAGTAATAGCATCCAACGTATCGAATATATTTTTGCGGATGAGCGTTTGATACGTCGCCAATATACCAGTATGGAAGGCGGGCGTGACAGCATCAGCCTAGACAGCGTATTGCTCGAAGGTGTCATAGCAGGAAGCTGGCAAGCTTATCTACCAGAGCTAAGTACCAAGTTTCCGAGCGATGACGCTAACAGTGGTAGTAGTACAAATACCGCGGTGAGACAATCAGCGAATACGGCGAGTCCTAAGCCCACAGCTGTTTTATTACCGAAAGGAGTAGTGGTTAGCTTTACATACCAAGACATACCAATCACTTGGCAATGGGCACTTGCCCCACAACCGATATCGCATAGCAATAGTCAAAGCACAGCCAATGATACAGATGATAGTAGCAATGATAATGCCAATAATGACAACAGCGGTAATGATAGTAGTGACAATAATAGCAGTGCGAGAACGAATAATTGAGAAGGTAGTAGTTAAAATGCATCAATTGCTCAATAACAAAGGCTATGTATGTATATGACTGCGAACTCTCAACGCGGTGTTGCGCTGCTGACTATCTTATTATTGGTAGTAAGTATTACTGTGGTTGCAGGGTCGATGCTTGCTAGCCAAAAAATTGCAATTAGGCGTAGTGGTCTGTTATTCGATCAAAATCAGTTGCTGCAAGATATCGATGCAGGTCAACAGTTGGCAGTGATGATGATTCGCGCTGATAGCAACCTCAATGATACGGATAGTGCGCAAGATATCTGGGCGCAGCCTATACCACCTTATACATTGGCTAGTCACAGTGTCAGCATCGAGCTACGCGATGAGTCTGGTCGTTTTAACATTAATAACTTGTATCAAGGTGGGGCGGCCAACACCACTGCTTTAGAAGTATTCCAACGACTACTCACGCAACTAAATCTAGAGCCTGATATCGCTATTACTATACTTGATTGGCAAGATGCAGACGGCGAGGTATATCAAGATGGCGGTGATGAAAGTACGGTATATGCGCAGCAGTCAAACGCTGTAGCAACAAATGCTTTGCCAAATCAGCCTTTTGTTAGCATCGATCAGCTACTAGAGGTGAAAGGGGTGAGTGCTGAGACATTAGCAGTATTACGGCCTTATCTTACCGCGGTGCCTTATTATGTGCCGATTAATATTAATACTGCCAGTCCCGTATTGTTAGCCGCACTAGTTGATGGTGCTAACAGCCAACAGATGCAAGCACTGGTAGATATGCGCGCGCAGCAGGCGCTGACGTCTATTGATGCAGTATGGCAATTACCGATATTTGGCAGTGTAAATGATGAGCAACGAAAAGCGTTAACACCAACGCTTGCCGTTGATAGCCAAGCATTTATGGCGCTTATCACAGCGACTGATAATGCAACAGTCGGTCAGGCGAAAGAGCGTTTTGCCACTGTTTTGATTAGTAAAGCTGTCGTTGATAATAATCAAGCAGTTAATAGTAGTCAGACAGCTAATAATAATCAGGCGAGTAATAGTAGTGAGGTAGACAGTAAAATGCCCAAGGAAGTCAAAGTAGTGACACAGCGACTATGGGCATTTCGTCCGAGCTTTTAGCGGATGGTATTGAGATCGACATTTAGTCTTTTAGACGTGTTTCTTCGCTAGACTTCCAATTATAAGCCCCGTAAAAAAGCATCTGTGCTTGACGAGTACAGTTATGTAGCATTAGCTGTTTGTTCTCTTCAATTTCGTTTAGATCAATTTCATCATCATGATCTTCCGTGTAAGTCAGCTCTAGCCAATCAATAATCCAAGAGAAAAACATATTTACGCCAGCCTCAGCCAATAAGCGACGGTCATAAGCATTGATATGGGTAAACGCTGGCTGCAACGCTAAGTCGTCTGCCAAACCTTGAGCGTGTATCTTAATCAACTCATTAATGGCTTTGCGTACTGCTTCTGATCCACCATAACGCTCACTGACCAAAAACTGCCAGTAATAAGGCTGATCGCTGACCATATACAAAAACAGCTGAATACTTTTTGCGATTTGACGATCAAAGCTACGTTTGCGGCCAATCTGCAGGCTATCACTTAACGTGGCTAATGTGCCGCCCAATTCCTCAATGACCAAAGCGCGCCCGAGTGACTCCATATCATCAAAATGGCGATAAAACGCAGTCGGCACAACGCCAACCTCGCGTGTTACTTGTCTGAGACTGATAGAGCTAAAAGATTGCCCTGTCATACATAAATCGAGCACAGCATTAAAAAAGGCGTGCCGAGTTTGAAGTTTCTTTTGTTCGCGACTGCTCATAATATTTCAAAATTGTCCGGTAGGTGTTTATCATACTCATTTCAACGCACAAATACGACTGAAATACGCCATTCGTGTTAATTTACTAAACCTTCATTGGTCTTTTAAACCACTGTGCCCCAATGACCCTGCAGTTCTTGCGCCAGTCGATAAGCTTCATGGTCATTCATACCTGTAATAAAATCCAAAATATTTAAGACATTATGATAGATATCGTCAGACAATATGCGGCGATGTTCGTCAAGATGGGGCTGTAGCAATTTTAACAGACGTTGCTGCTCAAAAGACATCGGCGGCTGCATAGTGGCAGATTCGGAGCCAGTCCAAGCGAGTGGCATAAAGGCATTTAATAGGCTATGCAGGCATTGATTGGCCATCAGCTCCATTCTTACTTTGCTCGGATGATTGAATATTTTTTCGCGTGCTAATTGCTTAGCTTGATTGATACCATTCTGTACGCTGGTATCGCAATGAGCAAATAGGCTGCCTTGCAACGTGCCAGCTAGTAATGCATCACTGTTGGATACAAAAGCATCGGTAACGGTATTGACCAAACGCATCATGGCTCGTGCCCGTAGGGAGGCGAGGCTTTGTCTGACAGACATATGCGCTGGCAAGTTTACGCTGCTTGGACGTTCACCAATCAGCTCATAAAATATCATGGCAACTTCGCTATAGGTTAGCATATTCAGATTGATGCCATCTTCTAAATCGATTAGCGCATAACAGATATCATCTGCCGCTTCTAATAAGTAAGCCAATGGATGGCGCGCAAAGCCATCGTGTTGCTCCGAGCGCGGTAAGTGCAAACACGTAGCTAACTCTTCTAGTTGAGGCGCCTCGCTATAAAAGCAGCCAAATTTTTGCACGTTATAATGGTTGTCATTGACATCGTTACTGTGAGTTGCCAACCACGGATACTTCATAAAGGCGCCTAGCGTGGCACAGGTGAGCCGCATACCACCCTTGTCAGGATGATGCTCATTACGTGCCAATAGGCGAAACCCTTGAGCATTACCCTCGTATGCCAGTAAATCCAGTCGCTCGTTGCTGCTTAAATTTTGTAAAATTGCTTGCGGTTCAGGCTGTCTAAACCAATCACGAATCGCATATTCTCCAGCGTGGCCAAAAGGTGGATTACCAATATCATGAGCGAGACAAGCTGCTTGTACAATCACGCCAACATCTGCTGGTGAAACTCCTGCTGGTAGGCCGCTACCTAGTGCATCATGGATTTTTTCGGCAGCCATCATTCCCAAAGAGCGACCAATAGAAGAAACTTCTAGAGAGTGAGTCAGGCGCGTATGAATACCGAGCTGATTGGTCAATGGATGGACTTGGGTTTTCTGATTTAGCTGGCGAAAAGAGTGAGAAAATACCAGTCTGTCATAGTCTTTGTGAAACTGAGAACGAGTACTGGTATTGGCATTAAATTTTTTGGAAGCACCAAGACGTTGTGAATTAAGGAGATGTGACCATTGTGTGGTAGGGGACGACAAGGAGATTGGTTTATTTAGCATATTGAAACATCCGGAACCAAGGGAACCTCTAGCATAGCAAAATAGCACCCTTGGTTCAGCTATATAGTCAGAGAACTACTAAACTGCTACGGCGTTACTCTCCTTAGACGTACTATTTGTACAATCTGTAGTCGGCTGTCTTGTACCCGTTTTAGACTTCTGTGACTAGAGTTAATGCCCTATAAATCGGATACGGTGCCAGTTTTGCTTAGCCTACTACTGGTAGTAATTTCACTCGCCTTGCTTGTATTCAAATTATATTGAACCAACTATATTAAGACTTTTGACAGTTAAAAAGTACGTCTTCCTTGTCGATAGCTACATCGCTGTCCAGTGTCTTATTAAGCAACGTCGCTTTATCTCCATTTACTTGCCATATGATGCCGTGGGTATCGTCTAATCCGATATCGCTGGTATAGATGCCTTTATCAGCATCAGTTTCACTATTAGCAGTAGCTGTTAAATCGTATTCGATACCATCGATGAGTAAATGCGCTGTCTGTGGTGTACTGTCGCTATGATAAGAAACGCCAATAGTAGCAGTAGGCTCACAAGAGAAAGGAGTGCTGCTGTTGGCATGAGTTGCATGATCATGACCTGCGTGCGCATGTTCCTCGTAGCTATGACTTTCATGACTGTGATCTTCATGATTAAGCCCTTCATGATCGTGTTCCATATCACTATGCTCTTCGTGGCCGTGATCTTCATGCTCTTTATCATCATGCATCTCATGACCTTGTTCATGTTCGGCATGATTATCTACAGGCGCCTCTTCAGATACCGCTGCATCGGTATTGTTGTTCGGCTGACAGCCTAGTAGAGAGCCTGCCATCACACTACCTAGTATAGTAATACCTGCAAATTTAGAAAAATAATTAGTCAAAATATAAGTCCTCAAGTAAGCAAAATAAAGATATGTTATAATATAACAATAAATAGGTAAAATAAAGCCGATGATGGAGAATATCCAACATCGGCTAATTAACTTTAAACAAGCTACACTACTTAAAGTTACACGTTAAATCTAAAGTGCATAACATCGCCATCTTGCACGATGTAAGTTTTACCTTCTAGACGCGATTTACCAGCAGCAGCAGCGCCTTTTTCACCGTTGTATTCGATAAAGTCGTCATACGCAATGACTTCAGCGCGAATAAAGCCGCGCTCAAAATCAGTATGAATCACGCCAGCTGCTTGCGGTGCTGTAGCACCAATAGCGACGGTCCAAGCACGTACTTCTTTTACACCAGCGGTAAAATAAGTCTGCATATCAAGTAAGTCATAGCCACCGCGGATTACTTGATCAAGACCGGCCTCGAGCATGTCCATTTCAGCTAGGAAGTCTTTTTTATCATCTTCATCGAGCTGAGCAATTTCAGATTCGATCTGGTTGCATAGCGCGATGACGATAGAGTCTTCACCAGTGGCATAGTCACGAACAGCGTCAAGGTATGGGTTATTTTCAAAACCATCTTCAGAAACGTTAGCGATATACATGGTTGGCTTTAGCGTGATTAGACCATAGCTTCTGATCAGTTTTTTCTCATCAGCGTCTAGGTTAGCAGCACGAGCCGCTTTGCCTTCTGCTAGTAATGGCTCAATCTTTTTGAACACATTAAGCATGGCGCCAGCGTCTTTATCACCGCCTTTTGCTTTTTTGGTCAAGTTAAATACCGCACGTTCAACAGCTTCTAAATCAGCAAGTGCCAGTTCAGTGTTGATAGTTTCGATATCATCAATCGGGCTAACGCGGCCATCAACGTGTACCACATTGTCATCATCAAAACAGCGTACAACGTGAGCAATTGCATCGGTCTCACGGATGTTCGCTAGGAACTGGTTACCCATGCCTTCGCCTTTTGACGCGCCTGCAACCAAACCTGCGATATCGACAAACTCCATCGTCGTTGGTAATACGCGCTCAGGATTGACGATGTCAGCCAGTTGTTTTAGGCGTGGGTCTGGTACTGGTACGATACCCGTGTTGGGATCTTTGGTACAAAATGGAAAGTTTTCAGCGGCGATACCCGCTTTGGTCAACGCATTAAACAAGGTGGATTTACCCACGTTTGGTAGGCCGACGATGCCGCAATTAAAACCCATAACATTCTCTCAATGTATTAATAAAATCAGTTGGTATAAAGTTTGGTTAAATGATAAATCAAAATTGGGCACATTGTAGCAAATTTACCTGAATAGGGGTGAGGTTGTTACGGTATATGCTCAGGTTTTTACTCGATGACAATACGCAGCTTTATGATAAAAGCAGGTCATATTTGGGGCTTAAAAATGAATAAGGCGAATCAATAAGAGTGACACATAGCTTATGTGGGCTAATAAATCCTATTTTTTAATATGCTAAACTGTCACGTATAGATAAGGGCTTAAAGTTCACCGAAAATTCAGCACATATACTCTGCTAGGTTTAACAAGTCATACTTATTCTAAAGCTATAAACAGTCAGACATAAGCTGATAATATCGCCAAAATAAAATGTAAGGCAATTGTAGACAATGACAACCTCGATTTTTGACACACGCCACTATAAATATCCGCAGAACTTCCTTGAGATGAAGCCTAAACTGACTCGACTTGAGCAGGCTATTAAGAAGCTAGAGGCAAATTTAATTGATACTGCTGAGCCGAAAAATATCAAATTGTTAAAGCAGAGGCTAGATAGTGGATTGGGGTTAAAGGTCGATTATGCCAGTGAGTTAAATCCCGATCAGCTAATGGCCGCGACTACGATCGAAGGCAAAGTATTGGTCATTGCTGGAGCTGGCTCAGGTAAGACCAAAACCTTGACCTATCGGACCAGTTATCTATTGGAAAATGGGGTGTCGCCTAAAGAAATTTTGCTACTGACCTTTACGCGTAAAGCCGCAAATGAAATAAAAGATAGAGCTAAGTCTTTGCTAGCAAGCAGTCTTTCAAATCAAGAGCTATCAGATGAAGAGCTGGCTGAGGATAAGCTGCCAACTGATAAAGCATTAAATAGCATCACTAGTGGTACTTTTCACTCGTTTTGTAATATGTTGCTACGCCAGTATTCAGGGTTGCTCGGTATCAATCCAAGGTTTACGATTTTGGATACTGGCGATAGTGAGGATGCTATCGACTTGGTGCATAAAGAAAAAAAGTATCCTGCTCAAACCAAGTCACAAGCCTTTCCACGTAAAAAAACGCTGCAAAATATCATATCGACGTCTAGAAACAGACGTATACATATTCGCGACTTAATCGAAAGTAACTACCCTGATATTGCCGTGCACATTCCTATCATCGAGCAGCTGGCAGTTGACTTTCATGAGTACAAGCGCGCCAATCACTTATATGATTTTGACGATATCATCAGTCAAGTAGTGCGCCATTTGAAGACCAATGATACCTTTCGACAGCTGCTGCAAAGCCAATATCGTTACATTATGGTTGATGAATACCAAGACACCAATATTCCGCAAAAGCAGCTGATCGATTTAATATGTGAGCCTGAGTCGGTATCGCTGATGGTAGTGGGTGACGACAATCAAAGTATTTACGCGTTTCGCGGTGCCAATTATGAAAACATTCTTCTGTTCGGTGAGACTTATCCTCATGCCAAACTTATTAAGCTTGAGCAAAATTATCGCAGTACGCCGTCCGTTTTAAATTATATCAATGCTTTGTCAGAGCAAATCACGCTAGGTTATCAAAAGCAGCTGTATTCTGATGCGCTAATAGAAGGACACAAGCCAGTATTTCGACGACTCAGTGATGAGCCAAAAGAAGCGAGCTATATCACTGACAAAATTGTCGCGCTTAAGCCAGAGTATGACTACAACGACTTTGCGGTATTATGCCGTACGTCTTTTCAGTCCAATTACGTACAGCTAGAGTTTATGGCGCGCAACATTCCCTTTATCGTGGTGGGTGGCATCAAGTTCATTGAAAGACGGCATATCAAAGACGTATTGGCCTTTGTCAAAATCCTTTACAATCCAAATGACACGATTGCTTGGCATCGAATTTTAACTTTGTTTAAAGGGGTAGGAGCAGTAACGGCGACGCGCTTAACCCAAGCTATTACTGCTGACAACAATGCGTTTGAATCCTTACTGGCCGCGCCTTTTGCAAAAAAGAGCGATCAGCTAGAACCTCTATATCATGCGCTTACCAAGGCACAGCAAGCCGAATCGGTCGAGACAGCTATTGAACATATTCTTGAGTTTTATATTCCAGTGCTAAAGCTGATTGAAGAAAATTGGCGTGAGCGTACCGAAGATTTTCGGGTGCTAAAGAACTTAGCGACAGAGCACACAAGCCTTGATAGCTTTTTAGAAAATCTCGCTTTAGACCCACCCAATGATTCGGTTGCTGTGATGGGCAATTCGAATAATGGACAAGACAGTAGCAATGACAAAGTCACTATCTCGACCATTCATAGCGCTAAAGGCCTTGAGTGGCCAGTAGTGTTTGTGAATTCTTTAGTAGATGGCATCACGCCGCATCATCGTTCTTTAGATGACTTTGAAGCATTAGAAGAAGAGCGTAAGCTGTTTTATGTTGCCTGTAGTCGTGCCAAAACGCAGTTATATCTGACGGCACCAAACTACTTCTCTAGTTATTCTGGATACTTTGATAAACCGTCACGTTTTATCGCTGAACTATCTACGAACGAGGTATCGGTTGAGACGACAAGGCGAACCATGATAGAAGACGATGATCCCATTTGGTGGTAATACCCATGTTTAGTTGATTATTTGACTAATTAAACATAAGCTAATAAAGTTATTGAGTAATATAGATAAATGAACTTTCGAATAGTCGAAAATTTCACGATCAAAAACATCAGATAATTTGCCGCGATTCTCACTAAAATTGTTGCTATATTATTGCTCAAAGCCAGTATTATTCCTATCAAAAATACCTTCTCAAAAACCCCATAACCAAAAGTATGTGACGCGAAAATATTTCTCAGATAAGGGTTTCAAATTTATCCTAATGCGTTACTATTACCACCTAATTCTGTTAGACCCTTATATTTGATACTCTGTATTAACACCCTAAGAAAAGGATAGGTTATGCGCTACGAAGTTATCGTTATCGGTGCAGGTATGGTTGGCACGTCAATCGCGTGGCATCTACAAAAAAATAACTCAAATGTATTATTATTAGACAAAAAATTGCCAGGGTCAGAGACCTCATACGGCAATGCAGGATTGATTCAGCGCGAAGCCATTCATACACATCCTTTTCCTCGTCAGCTGACAGAAATGATCAGAGTGTTGCCAAACCAAGGTACCGATATTCGCTATCGTATTCCGGCCATTTTGCGTTATCACCAAGCGCTGCTTCAGTACTGGAAATACTCTACGCCAGCTTCAGTCAAAAAGATTGAATCAGAGTGGCAGACGTTGATTGAGCATTGTACCAGTGAGCACCAAACTATGATTAGCGCTTCTGGTGCTGACGAGCTCATTACTCGTGATGGTTGGTTGCAATTGCATCGCTCAGAAGAGACGTTTAAAGAAGCTCAAGTATCAGCAATCGACGCGCGTAACCAAGGTGTTGAGCATAACGTACTAAACCTTGAAGCGCTAAAAGCAATGGAGCCTAGCGCCAATTTTGAAGGTTTTGTTGGCGCAATTCATTGGAAAAACTCTTGGCAAGTATCAAACCCAAGCTCGCTCGTAAAAGCTTATGCAAAAAACTTCCAAGATATGCAGGGTACGATCAAAGAAAGCGATGTGAAAGAAATCGTTCAAGACGGCGAAGGCTGGAAAGTTATCACTGATAATGATACCTACTATAGTGACAAATTGGTTATCGCAGCAGGCCCATGGTCTAATGATTTGATCAGACCACTTGGCTATAACTTGCCACTATTCCCAATGCGCGGCTATCATCAGCATTTCAAAGTGACAGAAAAGAATACTATCAATCATAGTATGTTTGATATGGACAAAGGCTTTGTGATGGGGCCGATGCAACAGGGTATCCGTATCACTACTGGTGCTGAGATGACCACGATGAATGCGCCAAAGAACTTTGGTCAGTTAAAAACTGTATTGAAGCTTGCTAAAAAAATCTTGCCATTAGAAGATGCGGTTGAGAGTGAAGCATGGGCAGGGTCACGTCCTTGTATGCCTGATATGAAGCCAGTAATCGGTCCTGCTGACAAGCATGACAAGCTATGGTTCGCATTTGGTCATAGCCATCAAGGCTTTACCTTAGGGCCAATGACAGGGCGTCTGGTTGAAGAAATGATTCACGATAAACCTGCATTGGTCGATCTTGCACCGTTCAGTGCCCAGCGTTTTTCTAACTAAGAGCGTATCTGATATATAGTTGATCCAATTTAAGAGCGGTACAAGGCAACCGAGTGCAGATGTATATGTCATACTTCAAGCGAGGTTAACGCTGTAACGCTTTTATAGTGGATTGACTATAGTTAGCACAGACTTAAATTAATAAATGAAAGGTATAGACATGATTAAGAAGCTACACAGCAATCAACGTATGAGTAAAACCGTAATTCATAACCAAACTATCTATTTGTGTGGCCAGGTCGGTAATGCAGAAGACGATATCAAAGCGCAAACATTGACTTGTCTAGAAAAAATTCAAACGTTGCTAGAAGAAGTTGGTAGTGATAAATCAAAGCTACTATCAGTCACTGTCTGGATCAAAGACATGGCTGATTTTGCTGCTATGAATGAAGTCTATGACCAGTGGTTTGAAGGTGTTCAGCCACCAGCTCGCGCTTGTGGTGAGTCAGCTTTAGCACGTCCTGAGCTATTGGTTGAGATGATCGCCATCGCTGCTGAGTAATAAACGGCTCATAGTACCTATAACACCAGTATTAAATAGAAATAAAAAAGGCCATGATAATGATATCGTGGCCTTTTTTATGCTTGGCAATAAGCCAACTCGATTATTGAAAAGAAATATGCTAGCTTTTTAATCCAAGCACACGCCGTATAACGTCAGCGAAGCAATACAATGATTAGTGTCATAGGTACTAACACTCTTTCCATACCGCTTGGCGTTTCTCAATAAAAGCATCAATACCTTCGCTCACATCGTCTGCCATCATATTACAAGTCATCACGTCACTGGCATAGTCATACGCATCTTCGATGTTCATATCTAGTTGTTTATAAAACATATCTTTGCCAGTTTTTATTGCTACCGGAGACTTGGTAGTAATCGCCGTTATCAGTGATTGTAGTGTTTGATTTAACTGCTCTGCTGGTGCAACTCGATTGATCAATCCATATTGCAAAGCGGTATGCGCATCTATGAACTCACCTGTGATTAGCATCTCAAACGCTTGCTTACGAGGTAGATTACGGCTGACAGCAACGGCAGGCGTGGAGCAGAAAAGTCCAACGTTTATCCCAGAGGTGGCAAATTTTGCATCATCAGCGGCAACGGCCAAGTCACAAGCGGCGACCAGCTGACATCCTGCGGCTGTGGCAATGCCTTGTACTTTTGCGATAACGACTTGCGGCATACGGTTGATGGTAAGCATCATTTTGCTACATTGCTGGAATAGGGCACGATGAAATGCTGCATCTGAGTGTGCACGCATTTGTTTTAGATTATGACCAGCACAGAACGCCTTGCCTGTCGCTTGAATCACCACCACTCTGATTGTATTGTCTGGAGCGATACTGTCTAGCTCTGCTTGCATAGCAGACAGCACTTCAACGGACAACGCATTGAATTGTTTGGGTTGGTTTAAGGTGAGCGTGACGACGCCACTTTCTTTATTGTCTTCTCTAATAACCAGAAGGTCGTCTAGGTCTAGAGTGGTGCCTAATTGAGTCATTTATCATCCTTGATAATGGGTTGGTTTATAGTTTTATATATAGCTGACTAAATAGTAGCATGGCTCATATTCTATACGATAGATGGAGCACATAGAAAGCGCACGAAAAAATAGCGCACTCAGATGATGAGTACGCTATTGGTTTTTCAATCAGATATAATCTAAATCTATACTAAGCTGTATATATACTAAACCTAGTATGCGCCTTCGCTATAGATAAGCTCGTAACTGTGGCTATAAATCTCAACGATGTTACCAAACGGGTCTTCCATATAAATCATGCGGTAAGGTTTTTCGCCAGGGTAGTAGTAGCGTGGTTTTTCCATACGCTTTTTACCACCTGCGGCAACCATACGCTCAGCTAACTCTTCAACGTTTGGATCTTGGACGCAGAAGTGAAAGATACCTGTTTTCCAGTATTCAAAGTTGTTTTCAGGGTTTTCTTGGTTTTTAAATTCAAAAATCTCAACACCGATACGGTCACCAGTAGATAGGTGAGCGATACGGAAGCTGCCCCAACCTGCACCGAATACTTCAGTACACATCTCACCAATCGGGCTGTCATCTTCGACAATCTCAGTTGGTTCCATGATGGTGTACCAACCCATCACTTCAGTATAAAATTTTACGGCGGCATCTAAGTCAGGGACTGACAGACCGATGTGTGAAAAGCTTCTTGGATAAACGTTGTTCATAGCTTGTGCTCCTGTTTGCTGTACTCTTGTTTAACGTGAGCCCAGTATACAAATGCACTGTCATTATGTAAAATTATCAAATATTATATAAATAAGTATAAAACGTAATGATTAATATCACATGGCTACGAACTTTCTGTACGCTTGCTGAAGTTGGGCACTTTACCCGCACAGCTGAACGTCTATATATGACGCAGTCTGGTGTGAGCCAACACATAAGTAAGTTAGAGGAGCAACTAGATACAGACTTGTTGATTAGACAAGGAAAGCAGTTCTCATTGACCAATGCAGGTGAGCAGCTATATAAAGAAGCAGGCGAGATATTGCAGCGATTATCAAATTTAGAACAGCGTATCGGTGAAGATCCATCTTATGAAGGATTGGTGCGTTTAATGTCACCAGGTAGTGTGGGACTTAAGTTATATCCGCAGCTTTTGACATTACAGCAGCAGTATCCAAAACTAGTGATTGATTACCGTTTTGCTCCAAATTCTGATATAGAGCGAGCACTGGCTAATCACGAGATTGATATTGGTTTTATGACGGATGTCTCAGAGGATGAAACGGTTAGCTGCAAGCCTATGGCGCAAGAAGCATTGATACTAGTAACCCCTGCGACTACAGTAGAGCCGAGCTGGGAGCAACTTATCGAGCTTGGATTTATCGATCATCCAGATGGCGCTCATCATGCAGGTATGCTACTGACTGCCAATTATGAGCAATTCCAGCATATTAATAATTTTGAGAAAAAAGGCTTTTCGAATCAGATAGGGTTAATCTTAGAGCCAGTCAGCAGAGGAATAGGCTTTACTGTTTTGCCAGCACATGCAGTGGCTGCCTATCCGAAGCCTGAACTGATTAGCAGTCATCATTTACCAGTTGCCGTTAGCGAAACGCTATATCTGGCAGTCAGACGACAGCAGGCACTTTCTAATAGAATGCATACGGTCATCGATGAAGTAAAAGAATGGCTATAGATATGTTGAGAATGATAAATGCACAGCTAATGAAGGGTTAATCGAAAGTTCAATAGCTGTGCGTTTAACAAAAGATGTTCATTGATAGATTGCGACTATAAAAGATTGCGACTATTTTAAAGTCTGCCCAAGTTTGATACTTGCAGCGATATTAGCAGCAGTAGTCTCAATATTATTGTAAGCAGAACCCAACACATTATCAATCGTGTCGACTTTTTGGATACTCGGCATAACCACATCGAACTGACTGGTTTGGACAGGTTTTAGTCCATCGACGCTGCCGCAGATAGCGATAACAGGTGTGCGGCTAGCCTTAGCGATTTGGCTAATACCGCCTGCCACTTTACCCATGGCGGTTTGCGCATCAAGCTTACCTTCGCCAGTGATGACAAGATCAGCCTCTGCGATATGCTGTGACAGATGAGCCACTTCGGCCACCGTATCAAAGCCTGACTTTAGCTGAGCTTGAAAGAATGTCATCATCGCATAGCCAAGACCGCCAGCAGCGCCAGCGCCTTCAACGTATTGACAGTCTTCATAGCCATGCTGTCCACAGATGGTCGCAAAGTGACTGAGTGCTTTATCCAAGGTATTGACTTGTTCTGGGCAAGCGCCTTTTTGCGGGCCAAATACTGCGCTTGCTCCTAGCAGACCACAGAGTGGATTGGTTACATCACAAGCAACCTCAAATACCGTGTCTGATATTTTTGCATGAAGGCCAGTATTATCGAGCTTATGTAGGCTGGCAAGTGCGCCACCACCATGAGTGAGTAGGCTATCATTGATGTCATGAAATGTTATGCCTAGCGCCATTAGCATGCCAAGGCCTGCATCATTGGTTGCGCTACCACCCAGACCGATAACAATACGCTTAGCACCTTCTGCTAACGCATCTTCGATCAGCTCCCCAACCCCATAACTACTCGCAATAACGGGATTACGCTCATCAGCTGTCAGTAGGTGCAATCCGCACGCTTGAGCCACTTCGATAACAGCGGTCGCGTCTGGCAATAATAGGTACTTCGCCGTAATCGGTCTCATCAATGGGTCATGTACTCTGACTTCTTTCCAGCGCCCGCCCAATACATAAGACAATACCGCTGAGGTACCTTCACCACCATCGGCCATTGGCAACAGCTTATAGTCAGCATCTGGAAACACTTGACTAAAGCCAGATTGAATGGCGTGGCAAACATCAAGTGCTTCTAAACTTTCTTTAAACGAGTCAGGGGCAATCAAAATTTTCATACGGCTCTCTTTGAATATCTTAATGACACGATCATTGCGATAGTGTCATGTTTTAAAACGTTTATTTAACAATCATCAAATAAACGTATGTAAAAACAGCTAATCTTAGGATTAGATAAACACTAGGGTCAACAACCAGATAAATACGATGCTAGTCACACCTTGGATACCAGTGGCCATTGAATGAGCTTTGTACGCTTGTGCCACGCTCATGCGACTAAACTGGCTAACAATCCAAAAGAAGCTGTCATTGGCATGTGAAATGGTCATGGCACCGGCACCGATTGCCATAACGCAGAACACGCGGCCAAGTTCGCTGTCTAGGCCGATCTGACTCAATAGTGGGGCAACCATAGCAGAAGTCGTAACCAATGCGACTGTGGTTGAGCCTTGTGCTGTTTTTAGCGCAGCAGAAACGATAAATGGCATAAAGATACCTAAACCCAAAGCAGATAGCGTCGAACCTAGGTAATCGCCAATCGGTGTTACTTTTAGCATGGCACCAAATGCACCACCAGCACCAGTGATCAATAGGATAGGGGCAGCTACTACCAAACCTTGCGAGATACTGTCGCTGATTTCTTGCGTTTTTTGGCTTGATTTAATCAAGAAAAACGATAAGAACAAACCGACAAGTAACGCAGTCAATGGGTTACCAATAAATATCAGAATTTCCGCTACCATGCTACTGCCAAATGGTGCGCTTGGGAAATTAGCAACCGAAGACAGGCAGATTAATATGATAGGAACGATAATCGGTAAGAAAGCCATTGTCGCTGAAGGCAAGTGGCTATAATCTTCACGAGTTTTCATTCCGTCAGGCATTGCGGCTGTAGGAGCATCTGCCACATTGATATTGTCAGGAGTGGCGTTAAGGAAGCGATTAGACCACCACCAGCCAGCCAGTACCGCAACCGCTGTCACCACCACACCGACCATGATGACCAAACCTAAGTTTGACTCTAGACCTAAGTTACCTGCCGCTGCGATTGGGCCTGGCGTAGGCGGGACAAAGGTATGGGTAGCGTATAGACCAGTGGCCAAGGCAATGCTCATCGCGACACTTGATACATGTAGACGCTCAGCTAAAGACTCTTTTAGAGAGTTCAAGATAATATAGCCAGAGTCACAAAATACAGGTATAGAAACGACTGCACCGACAATAGACATGGTCAAAGTAGGGAAGCGTGGCCCCAATACTTTGATGACGGACTCTGCCATTACGATAGCAGCACCCGTTTTTTCAAGGATTAAGCCAATAATCGTACCAAATACAATCACAAGACCGATATAACCTAAGATACCACCGAAACCATCAGAAATCGTTTTGGCGACCGTGTTAAGTGGTACTTGATAAAATAGCGCGACCAAAAAAGCGGATAAAATCAACACTAAAAAGGGATGCCACTTTAATTTTGCGGTAGCGAAAATAATAAAAAGAATGGTCAGCACAAGCCAAAATACAATCATCACTGTCTCAATATGGTTTATATCTTAATTGATTACCAATGCCAATATAGTCAATTATATCGAGATTAAACACGGTATATAGCGTGCTAAGTCTACTTTGCGTAGTACTTTCACAGGCTTTTACCATGTCTACATTTAAACGATATCGAACCAACTATCTGCATCACTAACGATACGAAATTTTAAAGGGGCATATTTTATAGCAAATAGACGCCGCTAGGAAATAGATTCGTTAAATAGTTGGCGCTGTTGACAAAAAATTGAGAGAGACTTAATTTTGAAATGATGGAAGTTAGTAAGAAAACATCGAAGAATCTAATGGAAATACTTGTATAACTAGCAATTGCTAATACTTCAAACCAAAAAAAACTGGCCATTTATAATGACCAGTTTTTGTCTAAGCAATATTTACCTACCTGAGTAATAGTTATTCTTAAGATAGGTATTCTAAGGAGTGCCCTGATTGACAGTTAGGCAATCTTATCAAAAAAAGCTTTGTTATTGGTAGCAGTTGCAGTATCAAAGCTGACATAAATACCTTGATCATCCAACGTGGCATACCAATGATCATCATTGCCACTGGTCAACAGCTGAAAGTATTTGTCATTGACTATTCTGCCAACTGTATATACTTCACCTTCGGAATAGTATGCATTACCTTGGGTACAGATAAGCTTGTCATTGGTATGGATGTTATTATTTTCTTTCATGTTCTTGCGCCCTATTAGTACATTAGATAGCAGTAGATTACCAATTCTGCTAATAGTAATAAAGATGATTATATAGGCAGTATCTTGTTGTTTAGTATAGCGTTTTTAAGGTAGTTGTTGCATTTAGTTACTACAATATTGCATAGATAACACTGCTATCATAGCAATAGATTTTTTGAGAATCCTCAGCTGTTTAGGAATATATAAAATCCTAATTTATCGAGATAAAAGAGTACAAGTTAGCGATATAGATTGTCTAAATACATAGACTCTAATGTCAAAAATGACGCACATAAAAAAGCCAGCAACCTAAGTTGCTGGCTTTTTGCAGACTGAGTCTAACTACATAGAAGATTACTCTTCAGAATAGTCTTCTTCAGCAGCTTCTTCGTCAGCTGAATCTTCGTTGTTACCATCTTCAGAAAGAATAGTAACTAAGATGCTAGCAGTAACGTCATGGTGTAGCTGAATATCAACATTGTATTCGCCAACTTGACGTAGAGTGCCTTCAGGTAGCTTGATTTCAGCACGGTCTACTTCTAGACCTGAGTTAGTCAATGCTTCAGCGATATCGCGAGTACCGATAGAGCCGAATAGCTTGCCTTCGTCACCTGATTTAGCACGCATGATAACATTAACGTCAGTCAATGCATCAGCACGCTCTTGAGCAACAGCGATCTCTTTTGCTTCTTCAGCTTCAAGTTCAGCACGACGTGCTTCGAACTTTTCGATGTTAGCTTTGGTAGCAGGTAGTGCTTTGCCCTGAGGGATAAGAAAGTTACGTCCGTAACCTGGTTTTACATCGACAGTTTCACCGAGTTTACCAAGGTTGACGATACGCTGTAACAAAATAATTTGCATGAGTCATTCCTAGTTAGCGGTTAACCTTGATGGTTATCAGTGTATGGAAGTAGCGATAAGTAACGAGCTTGCTTGATAGCAGTCGCTAATTGACGCTGATATTTAGTAGATGTACCAGTAATACGGCTTGGTACGATTTTACCATTATCACTAATGTACTGTTTTAGCAATTCAACATCTTTATAGTCGATGTGAGTGATGCCTTCAGCAGTGAAACGGCAGAATTTGCGACGGCGATAGAAACGTGCCATGAGTATTCTCCTTTAATTAGTCTTCACTGTTGTCGTTGTCGTCATTATCGTTTTCACGATTGTCTGGACGACGAGTAGTTGCTTTGCGTGCGCGTTTTTCATCGGCATTCTTGGCTAACTGCGACTCTTCAGTGACAGCTTCGTCACGGCGCATAACTAGACTACGAATGATCGCGTCGTTATAACGGAATAATTCTTCAAGTTCAGCTAAAGTTTCACCGTCAGTTTCAATGTTGAAAAGAACGTAATGAGCTTTGTGAATCTTGTTGATTGGATAAGCCAGTTGACGACGGCCCCAATCTTCTAGACGATGGATAACACCGTTGTTGTCTTGAACTAACTTGATGTAGCGCTCAACCATGCCGACCACTTGGTCGCTTTGGTCTGGGTGTACAAGTAACACCAGTTCGTAATGTCGCATTATGACTCCTTACGGATTAGTAGCTATTAACCCTATGTTAATAGCAAGGAGATTTATAAGGTAAGCCCAATTCTAGTCATATTTTATAAAAAACAATCAAGAATAAGCTTAGTTTATAAAGCGCCGTATTATAACAGTACTCGGCAACTAACACAAAGGTTAATCACCAAGCTACTGCCAATAAAATATAAAAAGAGGCTAAATAAGCTTTGCTAAATAAAAAAGCCGCGATAGTACGCAGCTTTTTTAAGTATAACGAGCTATAAACCCAATAGCCAAATCAAAATACTGTTATTCAGATTTTGACTTTTTTACCAATTGGCTACTGTCTGCTTTTACCACTAAGGTTTTGGCAAGTTTGTCATGCCAACCAATGTTTTCAGGGCTTTTAGATGCCATGTAATAATGGATAGCAATAATCACAAAGCCTAAAAAGCTGGTAAACGAAAACAGTAAGTTATAGATAATAAATAACAATAACGTACGTGTACCAATAAGCTTAATGAACGAAGGTAGGCGATGCGTGGTTTGATCCACGACACGAATACCAGTGATTAGCTTGCCTAGTGATTGACCGCGCATGGTAATAAATACCAATTGCAAGGCAAATAGCCCAAAGACCATCACCTGTGACATCATCAATGTGCTACTAGGAAGACTTTCCATTAGCGTCATTGAATATTGATAGGCGGCGTCCATATCTTGAATGTTTTGGAACTTGGTATAGTCCACATCCATCTTAGTCAATGCCATTACTAGCGGCAGTATGGCCAATACATAAAGTAGGCCATTCAATGCAGTCGCCAAAATGCGTGACATGATTGGTGCAAGTACCACGTTGCCGACGACTTTATCGTTGTCTGCAACAGCCTTTTTGAGAGTAGACTTGTTTAATGAGACATTGTTGTGCGGCGTTTGATGACGATTGGTTGTCATGTCGGCTTTTACGTTTTTAGGACGTTCAGGTTTGCCATATAGTCTATCTAACGATACTGACTTATCATCTTTCGCTTTATTGGTATCTTCAGGGAAGACGGTCACGTTATTGATGATAGAGTCGTTTACTTCAGGCGTGTTAGCACTGGTCGGGCGATAAACCGTTTGGTTATTGGTAAGATCACCTACGCGCTGCCACTGGGCTAAGCCTTCATGCCACATCAGATCATCAAGCAATACTTCACCAGATGCCAGCATGATATTCAGCTGCTCCAACTGATATGGGCCAGCTTGTACGTTATTTCGAGCAAGGAAAATCTGCATAATTGCCTGCATAGTTAGTCATGTCTTAGGACATTATATTAGGGTCTATTTGAAAAAATCAAATAGACCCTAATAGTGGTATCTTTAATGACTGTGTGAATGACCGCCGTAATTAAACGCAGCGGTTTACTTCGCTTCTTCACCAGCTAAGAAGAACCAAGTATCTAGTACTGAGTCTGGGTTCAATGACACTGAGCTAATACCTTGCTCCATCAACCAGAACGCTAGATCTGGATGGTCTGATGGACCTTGACCACAGATGCCGACATACTTACCAGCTTTGCGGCAAGCTTCGATAGCCATAGACAATAGTTTCTTAACAGCAGGATCACGCTCATCAAATAGATGTGAGACGATACCTGAGTCACGGTCAAGACCAAGTGTTAACTGAGTCAAATCGTTAGAACCGATTGAGAAACCATCGAAATGCTCTAGGAACTCTTCTGCTAATAGGGCGTTGGTTGGTAGCTCACACATCATGATGACGCGTAGACCATTTTCGCCACGTTTTAGACCATTTTTCTCAAGTAATTCGATGACTTCTTTGGCTTCGCCAACAGTACGTACGAATGGAATCATGATCTCAACGTTGGTCAAGCCCATGTCATCACGTACACGTTTTAGTGCTTTACACTCAAGCTCAAAACAGTCACGGAAGTTATCAGACACATAACGGCTAGCACCGCGGAAACCAAGCATTGGGTTCTCTTCTGATGGTTCGTATAACTTACCACCAAGCAGGTTAGCGTATTCGTTTGATTTGAAATCTGACATACGAACGATCACTGGCTGATCCATGAAGGCAACAGCTAGCGTTGAGATACCTTCAACCAATTTATCAACATAGAAGTCAACAGGTGATGCATAGCCTGCGATACGCTCTTGGATTGCTTGCGCAATTTCACGTGGCAAGCTGTTCATGTTTAGCAAGGCTTTTGGATGCACACCAATCATACGGTTAATGATGAACTCTAGACGTGCAAGACCAATACCTTCGTTTGGCATTTGGGTAAATGAGAATGCGCGATCTGGGTTACCAACGTTCATCATGACTTTAAATGCTAGCTCTGGCATAGATTCAACAGAGTTAGTCTGTACTTCAAAGTCGATTTGGCTTTCATAAATGAAACCAGTGTCGCCTTCAGCACAAGAAGCAGTTACGTCTTGACCATCAACCAATAGCTCAGTTGCGTTGCCACAACCAACGATAGCTGGCACACCTAGCTCACGCGCGATAATAGCAGCGTGACAGGTACGACCACCACGGTTGGTGATGATAGCAGAAGCGCGCTTCATAACTGGTTCCCAATCCGGATCAGTCATGTCTGATACGAGTACGTCGCCTTCTTCTACTTTGTCCATCTCGTTTAGGTTGCTAACGATACGCACTTTACCTGAACCGATACGTTGACCGATTGAACGACCTTCACACAATACTTTTGCGCCAGTCGTGTCGATGACATAACGTTCCATTACGTTGCTGTCTTGACGGCTCTTAACAGTCTCAGGACGTGCTTGAACGATAAAGATTTCGTTAGTATCGCCGTCTTTTGCCCACTCGATATCCATCGCTTGGCCATAATGCTGTTCGATCGTTACCGCTTGCTTGGCAAGTGAGGTTAGCTCTTCAGTAGATAAAGAGAACTGCATACGATCTTGTTTTTCAACATCAACGGTTTTAACTGATTTAGCTGTGCTGCCTTCATCACCATAAACCATTTTCTTATGCTTGCTACCTAGGTTACGACGGATAACTGACGGTTTGCCATTGGCTAGCAATTTCTTAGAGATATAGAACTCATCTGGGTTAACCGCACCCTGTACAACCATTTCACCTAGGCCATAGCTTGAGGTGATGAATACCACTTGATCAAAGCCACTTTCGGTATCTAGCGTGAACATAACACCAGCAGCACCAGTCTCTGAACGTACCATACGCTGTACAGCAGCAGATAGTGCAACACCCTCGTGCTCAAAACCTTTGTGTACACGGTAAGAGATTGCACGGTCGTTATATAGAGAGGCAAATACTTCTTTAATAGCAATTAGGACGTTATCAATACCGCGAATGTTCAAGAAAGTTTCTTGTTGACCGGCAAATGACGCATCTGGCAAATCTTCAGCAGTGGCAGAAGAACGTACAGCAACAGCGATGTCTTCGCCGCCACTCATGGTTTCAAATGATTGACGTACTTCTTGCTCAAGATCTTTTGGCAGTTCTTGTTCAATAATCCAAGTACGAATCTTTTTACCAGTAGCCGCAAGCTTATTAACATCATTTACATCTAGTGTTTTTAGCTCGCTGTTGATTTTGTCAAGCAAGCCTGTTTCAGTCAAAAAGCGGTTGAATGCATTTGAAGTGGTGGCAAAGCCGCCTGGAACACTAACGCCTAAATCAGAAAGATGGCTGATCATTTCGCCAAGCGAAGCGTTCTTACCACCAACCATTTCGATGTCGTCTTTTCCTAGCTGATCAAGATTGATTACAAGTGCTGTAGATTGCGCTGCCATGATAACTCCAGAAAATAAGGTTATTTAGTAAAGATTATAACGGTGAATTATACCGCCATATTAGGACAATTTCGAGGGTTTTCACCAAAAAACTTGTTAAAAATATACAAATTGTGGGGTTTGCTACATAAATTAGGGCCAGTCTAATCAAGTTTCGTATTTACTAGGATGAAAAATATCATTGTTAGTGACGATGTTATGCGCTTATAAAAGCCAATTACTGCATAAAATAAACGTATTCAAATAAGCCACATTTAGAGTATTTCCATAATTTATGTTTCAATCTTATGTATCTATATAAAAAAAGCATAATAGAAGAAGCATAAAAAACGCCTTAATGAGAAGTGAATTAACTATGACGACAAGTTGAAAGACAATGTTGGTGCTAAGTGTACGCCTGTAACATTGATTTCTATTAAGAGGCTAATATGCGTATAATGTAGCGCATAGATAGTTGATGCACACTGCATGATAAATGTGCGGTATAGGTGCTGAAAAATGCTCGTTTTAAGAAGGCAGTTATAAAGCCTAGTTATACGAGTTATAAAGGTAACTATAAAAAGCCGAGTAAAATTCACGCTATTAATAGTCAATAACTGCTAAACGTCTACCAAGTCTGAATTATTACTAAAATCTATACCAAAAACTAAATGAAGGTCACTATTGAGTTTTCAACCGAGGTGTCAACGATATGTACTCAAGCAATCCATCTGAACAAGTTAAGTCCACTATCCAAAATCGCCATGCGCTAAATTTGGACAGCTCACAAGCCATTAGAACGGCGTTTTTTATCTCAGATGGCACAGCAATTACGGCTGAGACACTTGGACGCGCTATTTTGAGTCAGTTTGCCTCGGTTCCTTTTGAAACAAGAGTATTGCCATACGTCGATAGCTTAGAGCGTGCGGAAGATGCGGTTGAACAAATCAATATGGCGTATCAGCGCGATGGATCGTTGCCATTGGTTTTCGATACGATCGTTAATCCTGAGATTCGTGAAAAGATCAACTCAGCACACAGCTGTAACTTGGATATGTATGAAGGTCTGATTGGTCGTGTTGCAGAAGAGACTGGTGTGGAGCCAGATGGTCATTCAGGGCATGCACATGATGATGTCGATTCTGAGACCTATAAAGAGCGTATCGATGCAGTGCATTTTGCCTTAGACAATGACGATGGCGCGCGTACTCGTCACTATAATGCAGCCGATATTATTCTGGTGGGTGTGTCGCGCTCAGGTAAGACGCCGACTTCTCTATACTTAGCATTACAATTCGGTATTCGAGCGGCTAACTATCCTTTGACCGAAGATGATTTGTACGACAATCAGTTGCCGAAAGCATTACGTGAGCATAAAGATAAGCTGTTTGGTTTGCTTATTGATACTGATCGCTTAGTAAAAATCCGTCAAGAGCGCCGTGCAGGCAGTCGTTACTCAAGCTATCAGCAATGTCAGCAAGAGCAGCGCGCGATTCAGGGTATCTATATCACGCACGGTATCCCAAGCTTAGATGTATCGGAGATGTCTGTTGAAGAGATTGCCACGCGTATTTTGCAGATGACAGGTCTCAAACGCCGTATTGGATAATGAATGTCAGCTTAAACAGTCTCTGTTCAATCAGTATCAATAAGTGTTCAGGCAGCTTTAATAAGTGCGTATAAAACACTAATAAACATACATCATTTCATCCTAGATAATTATCATATAGAGAATATTATGATTTCAGCCTTTCAATCTATAAAGCCATCGTTGTTGCTGGCAGGTTTAATCAGTGCAGCGACTTTACTGAGTGCTTGTCAAACATCACCATTTGCAAAGGATCCAGTACCTGAGCCGCGCTATATTCCAAGTATCGTATTGGGAGAAGCACAGACACTGACCGTCATGCCAAACCGTGTTGCTTGTGCTTCAGAATTGCCAATGCAATGCCTACTTGCTAAGTCTAAAGACGGTAGCGTATTCCAGATTCCTTATGACTGGATCGACGATTTCAAACCAGCCCTTGGTACAGAGTACATCATTAGTGCCCGCCCGCAGATTGATGAAGGGCAACAGAGCGCTACTGGTCATTGGACATTGCAAAACATATTGTCACAACGTATGGTGGGCATGCCTTAGTAGGGCGGTATTCATTTATCTACATGATACTAACTCAGCTACATATTGATTCATTTATATCTCAAACATTTACTCGATAAATAAATATAAAGAGGACATCATGGTAAGTAAAAGTGCAAGCGACGAGACCAACGATACTGGTAAAGATATTCATACCGAAGTATCAAATAAATCTAGCGGACACGTGCCAAGCCCTGAACATACCGAAGGTAAGAACAAAAAAGAAAAGATAGAGCAGACTCATGAGCAAGTGACTGATGATGTTATGCATCATCCTGACTTAGTGAATCCGCTCGATGACACACGAATCGATATTAAATCTGGTTTTACCAAAGACTCTCGTCGTCTAAAAAGTGACGATCATGAGTATGAGTACGATGCCGTTGTTTTGGGGGCGGGACCTGCTGGTGAAGCCGCTGCCATGAAGCTGACTAAATCTGGTAAAAGAGTTGTCGTCGTCGATCCGCGTGATCAAGTAGGGGGTAACTCTACTCACGTTGGTACGATTCCAAGTAAAGCATTGCGCCAATCTGTATTTAACTTGATTAACTTCCGCCGCGATCCAATGTTTACCAAGGCGATGGAATATAAGCAGGTACCGCTAAATGAAGTATTGGCTAAGGCGCGTCAAGTTATTCGTCGTCAAGTCAGTACCCATACACGTTTTTATGAGCGCAACCGTATTGAAGTCATCCAAGGTTGGGCAAGTTTCATTGACGCCCATACGCTACGTATTGAAGTCGATGAAAATGTTTATGAAACCATCACTTTTAATAAAGCCATCATCACTGTCGGTAGTCGTCCTTACCGTCCTGAGATTTTAGACTTTAACCATCCACGCGTTTTTGACTCTGACAAAATCTTGCAAATGGATTATGTGGTCAAAAAAATCATCATTTATGGTGCAGGGGTGATTGGCTGTGAGTACGCGTCTATCTTTACCGGTCTTGGCTACAAAGTTGATTTGATCAATAACCAAGATCAGTTGCTCAACTACTTAGACAGCGAAATCAGTGATGCCATCGCGCATGACTTTAGACAGTTCGGTGTGCTTATCCGTAGTAATGAAGAGATTGATCATCTAGAAACTCATGATGATTATGTGGTCTTACACTTAAAGAGCGGCAAGCGCATCAAATCTGATGCCATTCTTTGGTC
Organism: Psychrobacter sp. NPDC078409; assembly: GCF_050268505.1. Taxonomy (NCBI): domain Bacteria; kingdom Pseudomonadati; phylum Pseudomonadota; class Gammaproteobacteria; order Moraxellales; family Moraxellaceae; genus Psychrobacter; species Psychrobacter sp. NPDC078409. Next base: position 331,632 of record NZ_JBNNGW010000002.1, on the reverse strand, counting down.
AAATGGTCGCTCAGGTAACACCGAAGGCTTGAACTTAGAAGCCATTGGGCTAAAAGCAAATGGCCGTGGTCAGTTAAAAGTAGATGATACTTACTGTACGGACGTCGACAATATCTATGCGGCGGGTGACGTAATCGGTTGGCCATCACTAGCCTCTGCTGCCTATGACCAAGGTCGCTGTGCCGCTGCATTTATGGTTGGTGATAGTGATGCCGAGCCAGTATCTAGTGTACCGACTGGTATCTATACGATTCCTGAAATCTCTTGTATCGGTAAGACAGAGCAAGAGCTCACGGATGAAAAAGTTCCGTATGAAGTGGGTCAGGCGTTCTTTAAACATCTGGCACGTGCCCAAATCATTGGTGAACGTTCGGGCGTATTAAAGATATTGTTCCATCGTGATACGTTAGAAATTCTAGGCATCCATTGCTATGGTAACCACGCTTCAGAAATTATTCATATTGGTCAAGCAGTGATGAAGTGTAAGAGCAACAATACACTTGAGTACTTTGTAAATACGACTTTCAACTATCCAACGATGGCAGAAGCATATCGTGTGGCAGCATTGAATGGTTTGAACCGAGTGTTTTAAACCATTGTCTACTTATATCGTATAAATAAAAAAGCGCCTACTATTATTAGTAAGCGCTTTTTTTATGCTCATAGATTTAATTAATTTGAGGGTTTATAAGTAGGATTTTCGCTGTGGAATACGCTTGCGTAAAAATAGCAATAAAACAAAATAGAGCAACCACAAGCCAGCCAACGCATAAAATCCTATAGCGACTTGAGAGACACTGGCACCCATTTGGTTAAGCTGCACAGAGGTGTTAATTGCAGGCGTAGTCGGTACTAGCCAACGTATTACTTGTAATACTTGAGGCAATTGGTCTGCTGGCCAAGGGTAGCCGCTCAAGAAGAATATCGGTAAGGAGATAAAAATTAAGATCTGCATACTGCGCTCACGTTGCCGGAACCATAATCCGAGTACGCAGCCGAGCGTTGCGACTGTCGGACAAAATAGTGCCAAAAACAGCAGCGTACCAAGCATATTTTGTCCACGTGGATAATGATGTAGCTCAAACGCCCACCCATAATAAAAGCAGCCAACGATAAAGCTAAGTGAGCTTAGCGCTCCAATACGTCCTAGCCAGCCACGTACACTCGTACTGTGACGGCGCTGCTCATACCATGTGCCAATCAGCATCGCAGTCGCCATTAAAAGTGTCTGCTGTAAGATAATAACAGAGACAGCAGGTACGACATAAGCACCATAGCCTTCGGTTTGGTTATACAGTGGCATAATCCGTAGCGGTACAGCTTGCGTGTTCTGTGCTGCGGTAGATGCATAAGCGCCTTTCGCAATACTTTTCTTTACCTTGATACCAGCCGATACTGTACCTACTGCTTGAGAGAAACCCAATTGGACGTTTTTATTTAAAATAAAATAACCGCCGTTACCCAGTACGCTGACGTGCGCTTGCTCTCCGGACTGAACTTGTTCTTCAAGACCAGTTGGAATCACCATATAGCCTGCAATTTGATCTGACCATATGGCTTCTTTGGCAGCCTGCTCATTGATAAATCGTTCAGTATTTAGATATGGACTAGCACTCGCATAGCGTACGAGAGTACGCGATAAGTTGCTGTTGTCATGATCAATGATACCTACTGGCACATGATTGACCACCTCAGACGAGTAAGGCCAAGGATAGAAAAACCCATAAATAATAGGGGCAATAATCAACATCAAAAGTACGCCTTTATCACTAAAGACGTCTTTGAAAGTTTGAATAAAGCTGGTCCAAAAACTTTGCGAAGCAGGAGTGTCGGTTAAATTAGCTTTTGAGTATGTATGATTTGATTGTGCAGACATTAGCGTGCTCCCCAACGTTCAGGATGCGCCAATGCGCGTTTGGTTAATAGTGCTGCAAGTACTAGCGCTAGTATGGCAGCAAGCGTGAGGCCATAGACGATGGGTAGAGAGATGGCGATCGGTGCTTGCATTTGTAACTGTGCAATATGGAGTTTGAGATAATGCGTTAGCGGCAGGGCATTTGACCAATATTGTGCGCTATCACTAATCGCAATATATGGAAAAGTAACACCGGCAAAGGCATAAGAAGGCGCTGAAATAAATCCAGTAGTCGATAGACCCATACGTAATGAAAAAGAATTCAAAGTAAAAATAGCACCTAACCAAAACGACAATATCATTAGGCACAGAAACCCAGCATAGACTGCCATGAGAGACATGATGTTGATATTCTGATTGGCCGTTGCCAGCCACAATATCAACACTGACCACAAGCTATAAGCCAGTATTGGCCAAAAGTATTTACCTAATAAGCCAAAGACCAATACTGATAGGCTGACCGAATTGGGCATTTTTGCATTCGATGATGTTTTGTTATTGCTGCTATCTTGTTTGGTTGATAGCGAAGATGTCGTTTTTGAAGGTTTAGATAAGGTTAAATTAGGCTTTCCTATATCAATAAAACGGTACCAGCGACCGATATTCTTATCACGTAACTCGCGGCCTATCGTAGTTGCGCCAATGACCATTGCCAATATATGCAATAAGGCAGGTATGACAGTCGATGCCAAAAACTGCTGATAATTGGTTGCAGCATTGAATAAGCTAATACGCTGCACACTGATAGGCGCGTAAGCCGTCATCGCTTGTGATGGTGCTACGCCTTGTTTAACCAATCGCTTAATCTCTACACCTGCGGATAATGTACTAGCGACTGCTTGGACACCTGCCTGAATAATACCAGAGTGCGTACCGTATTGTGCATTGACTTGTAGAATCAATGGAGCAGGCTGGCTTGATAATATATTACGAGAAAAGTCCTCTGGGATAATGACGACAGCGTAAATGTCACGCTGTAAAATGGCAGCCTCTGCATCCGCTTGGGAGTAATACAGCTGTCTGACCGTCAAAGTAGGACTGGCCTCTAAGTAACGGACAGCAGTATTGGCAACATCGCTATTGTCTTGATCGATGACTCCGATAGGCAAATCGGTAATTTGAGTCTGTGAAAATATCCACCATATTAGCAGCACTGTTGCCAGTGGTATCCATACCACCATGCTAAAGTCCCAATGATTTTTTGCCAAAAAACGGCGCTCGTAGGCTGCACTGCGTAAAAAAGCCTCACTTAACTTAGTCAAGTGCATGGCTTACTCTTGGTTCTGATTGACAGGAGTAGGATTGATACGTACGACCACACTCATACCTGAGCGGATACGGGCATCGGGCTTAGATGGTCGTGCTTTCACTTCAAAAGTACGCACATCAAAACCATCATCATTATTGGTCGGACGCCAAGTGGCAAAGTCTGATAAGGTCGATGTCGCATAGACGGTAAACTGTTTCGTATAAGGTTTATCCGTTGATGACAGCGCTGGGATAGTACCCGTAAATGTCTGACCAATAGCAAATTGATTTAAATAAGACTCAGTGACGTTAAGTACTACCCATTGGTCTTTGGTATCCACCAACGTCAGGAGCGGAACCCCTTGCCCGATGACTTCTCCAGCACTCACAATGACATTATCAACGATACCAGCGATAGGACTTCTTAGGTTCGCTTCCTCTTTTGCTACTAGCGCTTCATCGAGCTTTGCATCGACCTGTGCGACTTGTGCAGTGGCCGCTGACTTATCTTCAGTACGTGCGCCTTCTAACGCCAGATCATACTGCAAGCGGGCTGCTTCGGTTTGGTCTTGAGTAGCAAGATATTGAGCATACGCCTCATCGCGCTTTTGTCGCGCCATCAAACCTTCTTCGTAAAGGCGATTGACACGCTGATAGGTATTTTCTGCCAAGTCAGACGCGGCTTTATTGGCTTGCCAAGCAGCTTTTGCTTGGGCGATTTCTTGCGGGCGCGCCCCATTTTCTGCTTTGTCTAATTGGCTTTGCGCGATTTGCTTACCAGCACGTGCTTGATTAATCTTGGCATTAATCTCAGGCGAATCCATCTCAACCAGTTGCTGACCTGCTGTTACCGTATCGCCCTCTGTTACCATAATCTGGGCAATACGCCCTGGTACTTTTGCAGCGATAGACGTTTGCTGCATCTGCATTTGCCCTTGCAGCGTAATAACTTCTGGCTCGCTATGCGCATTACTTTTGTATAGGCCATACGCAATCGTACCCAGAACAATCAGTATGAATAGTGCAAGTAATGCTTTTTTTATACGCGCAGATTTGTCAGTTTTAGAGGCGTCACGATTATAAGCAGGTGTCGGTTGCTCTGGTTCAATATCAGACACGTCTTCTACAGGATCGACTGAATTTTGTGTGTCTTGAGAGGTCACTGACTCGGTTGCATCAGCTGATTTATTTGAGTCGTCTGATTCGCGTGGTAATTCTGTCATGACAATGAGATTCCTAAAGCAACAAAGTTGAAAATAAAGGGTTTATTACTAGTACACTCGAAACGCATAAGGTTTGGCGTTGTCTATAGTTTCAGAATTAAAAATAGCACCAAGAGCGACGATAAATGCTGAATAATAGAGCCATAGCATAATGACCACAGCAGCTGAAAGCGCGCCAAACTCAGCACTATAGTTATTAAAATTTTGCACATAAATTGAAAACAAGATGGACAATATAATCCATAAAACCGTTGCTAGCGCAGCGCCCGGCATTAGTTTTTTGAGGGCGACGGCATCACGATTTGGGGCTAGACGATAAAGACCCAAAAAGCTTAAGAATATGATACCTGTCAATATGGGCCACCTGCTCCAAAGCGCAATCGTCTTTGCTATCTGAGGGAAAGGGAAGTAGGCAGCTCCCAAGGGAATAATCGCGATAGAGGAGACTGCGATAATCAATACGACTACTGCTGCAAAGGTCAAACCAACTGCGCGGATCGTGCTTTGTACAAAACTACGCTCTTGAGTGATATGAAACGCAAGATTAATAAGAATAATTAAAGACTTAATACCTTTAGAACCCGCATAAAGTGCGAGCAAGGACGATATAAGCAGGCTGAAAGTCAGAGCAGACGTAGTTGTAGAAACCAACTCGCTCAGACGGGAGTTGAGCACTTCATATACTGTATCAGGTATAAATTGACTCAAAAGCGAGATTTGCTCTTGCATTTCGGCAGGAGAAAACGCGAGACCATAAAGCAGGACGAATACAGCCATCACTGGAAAAATTGATAAGAATCCAAAGAAACCTACACTTGCGCAATGCGCCCAAACATTAGAGTTGTTGGCAATACGCCACGTTTCTAGTAACGTCTGTAGCCAGTTTTTTATCGATTTAGAGGTCAGTTTTTTCATAAAAGCAGCTGTTCGTAATAGGGTTGGTAATAGTATTTTTGATGTCGACTTCATGGTAATACAAAGCGTTTATCAGCACGACTTATGGTTTCTCACATCACATTATTGCTCAGTATATAAAGTAGGTAATTGAATGTCAGCGGCATTGAGATAAGCATTAAAAGCAAGTGGCGTACCACAGCTTTGCATAAGGGCAGCCAATGATTGTACATAGTCATTAGCAGCTTGTGCTTGCTCAGTACGTGCCTTCAGCGATTGCGTCTGTGCTTGCACTACATCAACGGTGGTATTTACACCTTCTTGTAATCCTAAGCGTCGTAATCGCAATACTTCTGCTGCCAAATCAACATTACTTTGCAGTGCCTGATAGCGTGATTGAGCATTATTGACATCGTGCCAGTTTTTTTCTACCAATAGCAATAAATTGTCACTAACTTCAATCTCAGAGAGATCGGCCTGACGTATTTTGGCACTACTGGATGCTAATGATGCGGCTTTATCGAGTCCGCCCCATAGCTTCCAACTGGCAGATATACCAGCGACCCAGCTTGGATCTTTCTCCACCTGACCATAACCGTATAGCAATACCGTAGGCTTGTAGCCCGTATCTGATAGCGCATGTAACTGCTGAGCCTGTGCCCGCTTGGCTGCAACTTTTTGCAGTCCAGGATGGTTGTTTAGTGCCAAGTCCTGAAAGTAGCTCACATCTGGTAGAGGGCGACTAGAGACAAACAACGGTGTGGTTGGCTTGATGCGATAGTCGGTACGTAGTAGACGCTGTAGCGCAATCATAGCTAGGCGCGCGTCATTATTGGCATTGACGGATTCACTTTTGGCATCCGCAAGCGCAGACTGTGCTTCTAGTCTATCGACACGTGAGATAAAACCTTCTTCAAACAGACGCTCGGCCATATGGTCGGTCTGCTGCAATGTATCGTAAGCGTCTTCTCGTAAGTAAGCGGCGATAATCGCTAACTGTGCCTTAAAATAACGCTCAATTAACGTATTATAAAGCTCATTTTTATCCAGCACGCTATCAGCCATCGCTTCTTGTGTACGTGCATCCGAGGCGCCAGTCAATGCGTCTGTACGTCCAGCAGTATAAATAGGCCAAACGACTCCAAGACCTGCACCCGATGTAGAGCCTGAGCGCTTGAGGTTATAGGAGTCGGGTATACGCTCACCGACCAGCTCACCAAAGTCTGGTAGGTCTGCTATCGGAGGGACTATGTTATCTACGCCATTGTTTACTTCGTTGACGATACCGCTTCTGAGAGAGGATAAATCTATATCCTCGTCTAAGTGATAGGCACTGGCAGATACTCGAGCAAATACGAGTGGATTGTCGATAGTTCTGAGCGCGTCAGTTTGGTATTCGCTAGCAGCAATCGCTGCTTGATTGGCAGCAATTTTAGGTGATACTTGTACCAGAAGCTGCTGCGCTTGCTCTAAGCTCAAAAAGCTTGAGACGTCTAGTGCGTAGCTGTTATCGACTGCTTTATGTGTAATAGGGTCAACAAGCGTAGACAGTGCCTGCGACTCAGCGTCTTGAGGGTTTGGTACTGTATGAAAAGGCGCTACAGCTGGTTTATCATTATCAGTTGGACTATCAACATCTATGATTTGTGTCACAGCCACTGGTGTAACATCATCTGACACTTCTATACTGTCAGCGTCAGTGCTTGCGTAAGTCATGACAGGCACGCTCATGACTGCAACTGTCATCATAGCAGTCGGTAGCGCTGATAAAATGAATTTCATAAGTCACATAAGCCATTAATTAGAATGTAAGGTATTATAAAATAAGGAACAGCACCGGTAGATTTCATTGCTCAGGATATAAAGTTGCTGAACTATTATAGACTATTTGCCAGCTAGCGAAAAAATGATGCTCAAATAAATCATTCATATTCTAATATAAAAATATGTCTATATTAAAAGCGCTAGCAAGCGGTCATTCGTCATAAGAGGTACACTGTAGAGCCACAATGGTGACGGGTCAATGCTCAGTATTATGCCATTTTCTATTGTGCGACCAGTAGCGGTATGATAGAGGTTTGATTTGATTTTTAAATATCTGTTTATAAGTAACAACATAGCCAACAAGACGTTTTAAATTCGCGCAATTTATTTTTAAGTAGGTTTTGTTTTTAATCTTATTATGAAAACATTTAGGTAGTAATTAATAAATAAAAAATGCTCAATAAGCATTAGTCGATAAATAGCAGTCAATGAATAGTCACTAAATGGCTATCTAATAGAATAAATAACATTAGCAGAGGGTGTGTCATGGCAGGGTATATTTTAGCGTTGGATCAAGGGACCACATCGAGTCGAGCGATATTGTACGATGATCATGCGCGTCCTATCAAAATGGTACAACAGCCAACGACGCTGCAAACACCCAGAGCTGGATTCGTTGAACAAGATGCACAGCAGATTTGGCAAACTCAGATTAGCTGTGCACACGATGTTATTAATCGGGCAGGGTTGCTTGCCACTGACGTTACCAGTATCGCGATTACCAATCAGCGCGAGTCTATTGTGATGTGGGATAAGCAAACTGGTAAGCCACTGGCTCCTGCCATCATTTGGCAAGACAGGCGTACCGCAAATTACTGTAAGACGCTTGCTGCTGAAAGCGCTAGCAATAGTATGAATGACCCTGTGCATCCGGGTGTTGATAGCGTCAACATGGCACATGAAGTTCAGCGTATTACAGGCCTGCGTTTAGACCCATATTTTAGTGCCAGTAAGATTGCTTGGTTGCTTGAAAACAATCCGAAGCTAAGTGTACGAGCCAGCAGAGGTGAGATAGCGGTCGGCACGATTGATAGTTGGCTGATTTATAAGCTCACAGGCGGGGAGCATGTCATCGATGTGACGAATGCTTCTCGTACATTGTTATTCGATATCCATAAGCTGGCATGGTCAGAGATACTTTGTGACCGATTTGCCATACCTATGAATATATTGCCTAAAGTACTATCGTCCGACGGTGATTTTGGCAAAACCAAAAAAGGTCTGTTTGCAAAGCAAATACCTATTCAAGCAGTATTGGGTGATCAGCAAGCAGCGCTCTTTGGGCAAGGTTGCCTTGATGCAGGCATGGCCAAAAACACTTATGGCACAGGTTGCTTTATGCTAATGAATATTGGCCAACAGCCAAAACTGAGTGAGCATAAGCTGCTAACCACCATCGCATGGCAACGTAAAACGTCACCAATTCGTCCAGACAATTTGTCATTTGACCAAATCGTACAGTCAGGCAAACGCATGCTACAACCACCCAAAAAGGAAGTCACTTACGCTCTAGAGGGCAGTGTTTTTATGGCGGGGGCTATTGTTCAATGGCTGCGTGATAATTTGGGTATGATTCAGCAAAGTAGTGATGTCGAAGACTTAGCCCGTCAAGTGGACAGTAGCGAAGATGTCGTTCTATTGCCGGCATTTACTGGATTGGGGGCGCCTTACTGGCGTTCGGATATTAGTGCTAGCATTACTGGTATGAGCCGCGGTACTACTAAGGCACATATTGCTCGCGCTGCATTGGAGGCCGTTGCCTATCAAACCTATGATGTGCTTATCGCTATGCAAAAGGACAGCCCTCATCCTTTGACTGAGCTGAGGGTAGATGGCGGCGCTGCAAATAATGATTTACTCATGCAGTTCCAAGCAGATTTGCTAGGTGTTCCAGTATTACGTCCTAGAGATACAGAGATTACGGCAAAGGGCGCAGCACTCCTCGCAGGTTTAAAGACTGGGCTGTATGACGAATCGACCATGAAGGCCTCATGGCAAGTAGATCGCGTGTTTAAACCAAGTATGTCGGCTGATACTCGTGAGCGACATCTTGCTAAATGGCAACAGGCTATCAAAAGGTCTCTAATGCCGTTATAAGATTGATTTAATTAGTAAATTTATTGTGATCGTACATTTATAATTACTCAAAGTATGAGGCTGCCGTACACAAATGTGATAAAGATACAGGCTGTAACGCAAGATAATCGCAATACGGACACAGTTTACAAAATCGGCCTATCTGTCCTTACCTATAAATTTCTATACTTCAGTTGGATTTAGTAAGATCGCTAATAATTAGCAAATAAATAATTCAATAAATAATAAATAATTTAAGGACAATATTATGAGTAACCATGACGCTATCGATCGCAGTGAAGTAAAACATATGTCAAAAGAGACAAAAGAAGATTTAAACGCAGACATCATTACCGGTGAGCCAGGTTCACATCCAGTAGGTACAGGTATCGGCGGTGTAGGCGGTGCAGCAGCAGGTGCAGCTATCGGCACAATGGCAGGTCCATTAGGTACGCTAATTGGTGGTGCTATTGGTGCTATCGTTGGTGGCGGCGCAGGTCATGCAGCAGCAGAAGCTATTGATCCAACTCATGAAGAAGCGTACTGGCGTGCAGAGTATGCAAATGCGGACTACCATAGAGAAGAATACGATTTCGACCGTGATTTGCATCCAGCATATGCAGTTGGTTATGCGAACCGTGCTCGTTATCCAGTAGATGCTCGTTTTGAAGATCATGAAGCAGATTTAGAACGCTCATGGCACGAAGTAAAAGGTGAGTCTCGCATGGAATGGAACGAAGCGCGTCGAGCATCACGTGATGCATGGAACCGCGTATCATAAGAGAATTTAGGCAACTAATAGAGCGGTTAGTCAAAATTTTGGCAATCAATGCATTTAGTAATTAACTAGTATCAGGGATTGCTATATCATTACCTAAAATAGACTAATTGTATGTCCAGTTCTATTAATAAATCTACTTATCAACATTTATGCTATTTTAAAACTTCCAAGGTTTAGCTTTGGAAGTTTTTTTAGGCATAAAATTTGCAGCGTATACACGTACGTGAATATTATGTACTATAATAATGAGAGCGATGGGGAATATATGAGTAATAACACTGAAGGCAATAAACAGTTTTATATCGCAACGGCCAACCTGCTGAACTTTGCGAACCCTAATCGAACTTATTATGAAAATGCACCAGCTTATAACGATAAAGCCTATGAACATAAGCTGCGAGGTCTTACAGATTTATTGGCTAAAGCGCATGCTGACATTATCGCAGTACAAGAGGTTTGGGATAGTAATGCATTAGAAGCGTTAGCTGTTTCACTAGGTTTCAAGCCCGAGCATGCGGTCATTCCACTTGCAAGTAACGATAGCGCCAGTATATATACCAAAGGCATGGGTGCACAGAATACACCTGCTGTCGGTATTATCAGCCGATTTAAACAGTTAGAAACCAGTTTGCTAGAAAATATAGCACCAAAAGCCATTATTGATGTACCTGATATCGGTCCTTATCAACGCTTTAACCGTCCTCCATTAGTGTTACGTGTTGACGCCTACGGGCAGCCCATTACTATTATTACAGCGCATCTAAAAAGCAAACGTGCTTTTTTCTTACGTGACGAAAATGGTGACCTATTAGAAGACATGGACGATCCAAATATTCGAGTTCGCGCCAAGCTTCGTAGTTTATGTATGCGCGCAGCAGAAGCGGCCTCTATCCGTATGTCTATTATAGAGCGATTGCAACATACCCGTGAACCATTGATTCTATTGGGCGATATGAATGATGTCACAGGTAGCGTGACTACTCAGTTGATGACAGAAACTGGGGAAGTTAATTACGATAAAAGTATGCGTGATGTCGCACTTTTTGATGCTGCTCGTATCCAAGCACGATATGGCTGGATGAAAGATGTTGCCTATACCCATATATATCAAGGCATGCCAGAAGTTATCGACCAGTTATTTGTCTCAGAAGAGTTCTTGCCTGATAGTAAGTTTTCGCTTGGTTATGTCGAACGAGTCGATTATTTTAATGATCATTTGAAGTGGGACTATGCCGATAGAGTCACTGATCATGGTATTATAAGGGCGAAAATAAAACTCAATGATTAACTTTATAAAATTAGACGGTTAGCTCTATTAAATTGCTGATCGTAGTATTATTTTTTAACCTATTCATGTCCCTTGCTTGATAATGTGCAAGCGTTTATGATGCCTCTGCATTGAGTATAGTAGTGACCATACAGGCTTTATATTTTAGCCAACAGTCAACCATCCTTTATTTGAGGATAAATACTATTCAATGAAGATTATATTTATAAAATAGGGCGCAACATTAAGAGATTCACAATGAGTGATAATAAAGACGAAAAGATTGAAGATGTGTTGGTAGATTCGGAATTGGCAAAAAAGCTTGTTCCTAATAAGTTTAAGTTTACTAGCCAGCAAGGCCGTGCACGTCGTCAAAAACTATTGGCTGGTGCCAAAAAGTTGAGCGAAACACATGCTATTAACGATATTACGTTAGCGGCCGTGTGTGAAGAAGCGGGCATACCAAGAGCGTCTGCTTACCATTTTTTCCCCAATATTGAAGCAATATTTTTAGCATTGCGTTTTTTAAATGCGATTGAAATATTAGAGATGGTAGAGACGGTCGATATTGGTAACTATGATAGATGGCAGGGGTATTTAACGGCGCTTATCGACCATTGTATTACGATATTCCATAACGATGAGACAAAAGCCAAGCTTATCTATGACACCAATACACCTGATTTTGAAGGTGACAGCTTTGGTGAAGATATGGATCATCAAATCGTTGATCTGGTCTATAAGCGTTTGTCAGAGCGTTATGAGATGCCAAACTTCCACGATATCCAAGATACCTTGTTGATTGCTTATAGCATCGTAAATGCTATCTTTACGTTGTCTTATCGCCGTCATCAGAGTATTACTGAAGAGTATATCCAAGAAGCAAATACAGCATTTATTGCTTATTTACGTTGTTACCTACCAGAAAAGTTGCCACGTAAAAACCGCTAATTGAACTTGAGTTAAACGCGAAAAAGCCGACAAATATGTCGGCTTTTTTATGTTTGGTTTTTAGTATAGGATTGAAAGTTATAGAAAGTCATATTTTTAATAAAACAGCGATTATTCTAACGGTTAGATGTTAAATCTTGTCCACGGCAAGTATCATCGCTCGCATCTAAAGGCGAGTACTGCTTATGATAACTGACTATTGACTTCTCTAGCGCTACATTGGTCTGTGAGTCATTGGCATTGACGTAAGCTTCGCGGGCTTGTTCAAGCCAACGATCGGCCATGCGAAAATGTATACCAGATTCGCGCCAGCCTCGTGCGCATTGGTTGGTTGCTGCCCAAATCAAAGCCACTTCACTAAATGCCATCTCACGTGGTGCTGACGCTATGCCATCACCGTCTTTAAGCGCGCTTAACATTGCCCATAGATCAGGACGCATCAAGGCAGAGTTAGACGGAATATCTTGATGCAAGCCCAAGTCTTGTACCGTATCATTATCCAGCGCTTGCAATATAGGCTCTGCCATTTCTAACGCAACTTGACCTGCGGATGAGCGGCTATTCATACTGTCTTGATGAATAGCATAGTTCAACCACGCTTGCGCTTTATAAGCGAAATACTGTTGAGCTGCTGTCTTGTCTTTTTGTTGATAGGGTTTTAATTGCGTGACCATACAATTTAACAGGCGCTGTTGTTCGCTTTGATATCTATAAGAACGTGCTTGAGTCTGACTATCATCGCGGCAATATTCACCCATGCTAGTTGAATTAGCCACTTGGACAGTCTCACTCTCAGCCAAAGCTGGCTGCATAAAGGTTAACGAAAATAAAGCTGATAGTGTAACGCATACTGAGCGCTTGAAAGGTGCTGCATTGATGGCTGAATCAAACATGGTGTAAACCTTATGTTAAGGTAATAAACGTTGGTATTATTTACCATTACTAGGGCTGACTTAATTGTTTATCGAATGACAAAATAATTTGCCATAAGACAATCATGATACTGTCATAGGGTTGTACTTACGACAGTATCATTAGTATCGAACAATTAAAATGCAGAATTGCTGCTCAGACGTTGGTTCTTACGTGGGTCTTCACGTTTGAATAAGTCTTCATCGAACTTGAAGCGCAATCTAAAGTAAGCACCTTGCTGAGTACTGTCGTCATAAGCAATATCTTCATCTTCAAAGCCCATGAAGTTATAACCAAGTGATAACCAAAGGTTGGTCATTGGGCTATAACCCACTTCTGCACCAAGCATATAAGCCAAATCATTTGCTTGATCATTCCAGTAAGTACCTGCTTGTAATCCAATATCCCAGCGCTCACTGATATCATAAAGACCGCGGCCATAAACAGCATGAGCCGTGTTATCGCTGGTGAAGCTATCTGCCTCGTATTCTGTATACTTACCAGCATAACGTCCAGACAACGTCAACGGACGAGTAGGATGGTAATTACCATTCCATGACCAAACCATGGTGTCTTTTTGATAAGCGTCATCGCCAGTATTATTATCATCCAAACGATATTCGAATTTTGCAAGCATATCTAACTGATTGCTATCGTAGTCACGATACGCAGCACCTAGCTGAAAACGATTGATAGTGCGATCGCCATCACTATAGTCAGTGCGTGAATAGATGTCTTTGGCTAAGAAGGTAACCTCATCAGTATAGCGATAGGCGATACCAGCACTACCAAGTAGCGTATCACTTGTTTCGCCCCAACGTTTTTCAAAACGTCCTGATGCTTTATAATTCTCTTTGGCAAGATATTCAACACCGATACCTGCCGCTGTTGCAGTGTTACTTTCTTCACCTTCCAGAGATTCAACACGCTCAAATAAAGTGTTTAAAGTTAAACCTTCTTGAACATACCACTTGTTTTTTAGACCGATGGCTGCTTCTGCCTCACGTGCACTAATGGCATCGCGCATACGGTATTCACTATAAACCTTACCATCTTTCATGTAAGTCGCGTCAAAACCAACAGTGGTACGTTGACGCTCATCTGTATCATCAAGACCATAAGTACCAGATAGGCTGTTGATCAAATCATGACGTGCGTATAGTCGACCTAGATTTCCGAGCGGTGTCTCACCACCGATAGAAGTTGCATTACGTGAGCTATTTTCGATATCTTGCTCATACTCCGCAAATACCAAGCTATCATTCAACTTAGGTAGACGAGAGGTAATACGAGCACGAACAGTCGTACCTTCAATATCTTCTTCAGCACTACTAACACTGCTTAACGCTGACTGATTGATGATGTCATCATTAAACAAAGTGTCGTCTGTAATATCTACAACGTCTGTCGCGGCTTGAGTATTACGTGAGGCAGCAGTCGCGTCTTGTTTGTAATAACGAACCCCAATTTCACCAACGATGTTTTCACTTAAACGATGCTCAACGCTTGCTTGCACGCCTTCGCGGCTAGCGTCAGTAGTATGCTCTTCTGTACGTATGCCTTCTAACTTAAGAGCAGTTTTCTTATCATTTAAAGTATGAGTAACCTCTATACCAGATTCAGTACGTCCAGCAGTAAGCGGTGATGCACCAGTGACAAAACCTTCATCAGCATCATTATAATAAGCTTTGGCAAGCGTGTTTTTCTTATTATCAAAATCAAGTTCAATACGTAGTGCGTTACCTTCAACATCACTATCAGTCAATTCTGTCGCGTTGATTTGATTACTTGACTGAAAATTTGGGTTTTCAGCTTTGTTCATCGCATATTCTGCGACCAGCTTTAGCTTATCATTGAATTTAACAACACTATTAACACTAGCCAACTCTTCTTTGTTCAGTGGGTCATCGCTATTTACATAGCTACCACCGATGGCGACCTTATCCGTCAGTTGCTGTTTCGCGGCAATACCACCAACCAAATAATCTTCACCACCCTCATCAACTTCTACAGTGACACGGATATAGATAGGATTGCCCTCGATATCTTGACTAGCAATCGGTGCCGTCAAGAATAAGCTACGGCTGATTGGGTCGATCTCATAATCAGCAAAGCGAGTAAGCGTCTCACGATTGATAATAAGCCCAGGGTTGTTGGCGTCACGAGTAATAACTTCAACTGTTTCAGAGTTTTCTAATACCGCATCGAAGTTCTCAGCCAATGGATATGGGCCTGAAATGCCCAAACCGCGAGTCTCATTTACACGTTGGCTAGTACTGGTCTCTGCTAAAAAGGCAGTAACGCGAGTATTGCTATCTTCAAATTGAGCCTTTAGGCCAGTTAATGTACGGTTATATTGACCAAGCTTGATACCTTCGTCATCATCAATCTGAGTTTTCAAATCACCATACATAGCGAACGAACGACCTTTATCAAGGCGCACGTAAAGCTTGCTAGTAGACTGCGCATCGAAGCCTTTAGCTGATGAGTCGCCATAGACAGGATAGTATTCGCCCGGATCGATATCACGGAACAAACGCTCGCCTTTTTTATCACTATCATATGCAAGCGTTAGCAGATAGTCGCCACGTACTTTTCCTTTTAGGAACATCGCGGCACGACCAGAAGCTGTGTAATCATCATTACCAGCAAAGTCATTTAGCTCTTGCTCAAACGCACCTTGGGCATCGGTAATGCTGCTACCATCAAAGTCTTTTAGTGAAATAGCACCTTCTACAATACCAACAGCGAGTAGTGGACGTAGTTGAGCTGTAAACTGTAACGGAATGATTTGTTTGCTGCTACCAGTGTCAATGACGAGCTCGCCCTTACCTGGTACGCTTGACGCGATGACTGGTATGAGTAGCTCACCACCTGATACAGTCACTTGGGTGCCAGCTTGATCTTTGCTGCTGTCTTCCAAATTGATACGACCGATATTAGTATCAAGCGTAAGAGAAGTAGTACCAATATAAGGACGATTATCGCGATCTTTTAGGCTGATGACGACTTGGTATTCACTAATACCATCAGCTGGTACTAACTGTGCTTGAGTACGGTAGTCGATAGCTTGTAGGCTGTCAGGAGTTAATACCTTAATCGTCTGCTCAGAGATGAGCTGACCATTTATATCAGTCGCAACACCACGTAAGGTGTTCTTGCCGCGCTGTAAATCAACAGCATAGTAATCGAAAGCCGTTACATTCTGTTTTTCTTGCTCAGCAGTTTTACCTATTTTTTGTTCTGATACAGCTTTGCCGTTGGCATATAGTGTGAACACAGACCCAAGCGGTGCCTGAACCTGTACCATTTGTTTATAAGTGCTAAGCTGCTGACCTTCGTTTAGGTTGATGAAGGCAACATCGTTACTTGCCACTTCTTTTAAGTATTCTTCGAGCTCTTTTTCTACTGGCGGAGCAACAGTGATCACTGTCATATCAACACGGCTATCTACTGGATTGACCATGTCATTAACGATAGCCGAATCACAGTTATTACCAAGGTCTAAGTCACCATTGATGTTACAACCACTAGCATCTACATTATCGGTAGTATCGGTATCATAATCAGGATCTAAAGTCAGCTCGGTTTTTACCGCTTGCTCTAACGTGTCATTTTTAGCTTCTACTAATTTGCTACGAGCAATTAGCTCAGCGTTTAAGCGCTCAGTGCTATCTGCCATGCCACCAACGATTGCAAAATCCGCACGATGTAATTCGCCGTATTTCAAATCAACAAAACGACTACCGGCATCACCAGCATTGCGATTGCTTTGGGTAACCAGTTCAGTCTCTCTAGGGATAGTAGTACGATCGACTTTTAGTACGTGTGTTTTGGCACTGATACCATAGAAGTTATATTTACCTTCAGGATCAGTCACGATGAAGTTGCCGTTCTCCATATAGATACGTACACCAGCGACACCAAGCTCGCCGTCTTCTTTTTGCTGAATACCATCGCGGTTGATATCGTGATAGACCTTACCGACGATAATACCATCGGTATTCATCACGCCACGTTCTACATCAATTTTCCACTGAGCTTCTCTTGAGCCGACGCTTTGACCTTGGTCATTTCTAGCAACTGCGGTGGCGCGGTTGATACCATCGCCGCCTAGTGATGACGCACCGATGAGCACACGATAAGTAACTTTTTTACTTTCGCCAACTGCCATGTTTCCTAAGTTCAATACCTGATATTTACCATCAGCTTTAAACTCGGTAGTCTGTGCTTGATTGATATCAATATCAGTCGTTGGACTAACACGTACACTGTTCTCAACGTAGTCAAAACCACGTGGTAAAGCGTCTTTTAGTTGTACATCGTAAGCAGTCGATTTGCCGTTATTGGTAATATCAATGGTATAGCTGACATAATCACCAAGCTCTGCAGTTTTGACATCGCTTTCTTTAGTGACGACTAGGCTTGCATTATTATCGATGATGTTTACTTGAGAGCTCAGATCATCGATACGTACAGTAAAATCACTATTACTTGGTAGCTGATCAGCACCTGTGCCAACAGAAGGATCGATACAAGCTGTTAACTCAGCAGTCAACGTATCGTCGACCAATGTCTGAATCAGTTTATCGTCAATAGCATTGGCATTATTCTGTGTTGGTGCAGATAAGTGATACTTACCTGTATTGTTGCCAGTCTCGATTCCTTTGAAAGAGTAAGTATCACCAGTCATTGGCGACTTAACAGTAATCCATACTTGATCAGGTTTATCAGATTGCACGTTACACTGCGCGTAACTGGCATCAATATAAACGTTGTCCCCGATTTGCGAGGTGGTTTTAGTACCGTCAAATTGAGGGGTAGTAAAGTTGATTTTAGGTTCAACAATAACCAGTCTGTCAATTGCTTCAACAGCTGCTATTGATGGGTCTTCTAATATGATAGCGCCAATCTTCACGTCGGCAGTATCGCCATCTTCACCATTGGCATCTGATAGAGCCTGTACGATAAGCTGAATACTCTCACTCTGACCAAGTTTGATCTGAGCGCTAAGGTTATCGAGCATGATTTGTCGATCTTCTGAATCGACTTCTCCGTTATTATTAAGATCTTGATAGACCTTTAAATTAGAGACAGTTGGCGATATAGCAAGTGTCAATTCAACAGTCTGATCACTATAGCTGGTGTTACTCAGCACGTTGACCCAATTTACCTGTGTATTAGGCATGACTGTGCGTAAAGCATGCTGAGTCAAACTGATACCATACTCAGGTAAGGCAGAGGCTTTTACTTGTACTTGGTTTGAGTCAGTACTGATAGTCGTACTGGTATCACTGTCAACGTTATAGCTGGCCTGAGCAGTATTATTGATCAGTTGTACCAATGAATCAGTTGCAGCAGAGGCAGTATTTGATTGCATAAGCAACATTGCAAATGACAGCGCAGAGATCTTCGCTGTATGCAACGTAGCACGATTAGACAGTGTCATCAAAGATTTAGTCATATGTCGCTTATCCAATAAAATATAAAGGGGTAGGGTAGTAACGCTCCAGCTTGGCTAATCAAAATCAATTAGGTCAAGCTGGACAGTTAGTCTATAAGCGTCTTGTGAAGCTTATAGACTTTGCAATATTAAATATAAATTAACGAGCGTTTTTAATTTTGATCTTAAAGGTCAAGGTGCCAACGCCGCCAGGAACTAATGTATAGTTAGTACCAAGAACCGCAGTACTGGTAGTACTAGCTGTGCCTGCAGTAGATGACGTAGTAGCAGAAGTAGCAGGTGAATTAGCTACTAAATCCGCACCAGCTGAAAAGTTAGACAACAAATCCGAAATCGTTACACCAGTAAGATTAAAACCTAATGCTGCCGAAGAAGTGTTAGTCGCCTGAATACGATAGATAACACATTGATCAGGTTTCGCCTCGAGCGCAGTATCAACAAAAGTACTTGCAGCGACGGTAGCTTCACAAGCAGCATCTAGGGATTGAGCCTTCACTAAAGTTAAGCCTCTGACATTAGTCGTATCCGTAACTGAAGTCACAGCAGGTGGATTAATACCAGCAGGCGTTAACGTTACAACAGAAGTTTCAGTGCTACCAACAGCTGCAGCATCAGCAACAGTTGCAGGAGCAGCTACATTGCCCGACGACACATTATAGTTGATCGCTAATGTGCCACCAGGTGCAATACCATTTGGAAATTGAGCTGTTGGTAGTGTAGTGCTATTAAGAGTATATGTATTACCACCAGCAACGGTAGGTTGCAGTGTTATAGTAACCGGAGCTCCATTACCAGGCGGCGTATAAGTAGCACTAACAGGACCAGTAGCAGGTCTAACAGCCCCATTATTGCCACCATCAGCAATAGTAAAGGTCAATGGGTTAGCATTGGTACCTTCAGCATCTTGACCGCTGTTAGTAATAAGAGTTGAGTGAATAGCTTGATTAGCAGTACCTGAGGCAGGGGCAATCTCTCTAGTCGTTGGATTGCTCACTACAACCGCTCGTCTGGTGAAGTTAGTCACACCAGCAGTATCTATACCAGCGCCGTTAGCTTGATCTGCAGCAGCAGGAACTCTAGTCACATCTATATTGTTATTTGTACTATCCAAAATGTTATAGTCAGTACCAAGTACAGGAGCAGCAATTAACGGACTAACCGCACCGATGAACTTATCGTAGACTTCTGCATTGTTAGTTACTGAACTATTAGCAGCTGTATACTGAGTTTTATCGACATTAACTGTGAAAGTAATTGTGCGACTTGCGCCAACGGCTAAGTTTGCTACGGCAACATTAATAGCTTGTCGAGTACCAACAGTAGAAATCGTAGCAGTGCCAGCACCAGTTACGGTCACGTCTGAGGCTGTGCCATTAGGCAAACTCAAACCTGCAGGAAGGACATCCCTGATGACAATATCAGTCGCAGCAGTACTATATTCAGTATCCACGTTAGTGACTACGATACTATAGTTGATCTGCGGATTAGCCACTGTCAAATCGACAGTACTGGTCGCTGTTTTTGCAATTTTAAAGGTAGGCAATCTCACGATAGTTTGGTTTTCGTTCACCAACGTCGCGTTTGCTGGAAGATTAGCAGTAAAGAAAGTACTGGTTGCTGTTAACGTACCAACGCCTTTGTCATTACCATTACGAGCGTCTGGCGTAGCTGCTTCGTAGCTTAGATTAGCTCTAGTGCCTGGCTGTAGTTTAATAGTACCACCATTAGCTACGGTACCTGTCTGTGCTTGACCATTTAAAGCGGCTACTTGAGCAGAACTTAGAGGAGTACCATCTGCTTGTACAATAGTAAACGTAACAGGCGCAGTACCTAAAGCATAGTCTGGCGTAGCTGTTACTAGTGCTGAGTCATTACCTGTGGTATTAACGGTATAAGTATCCGTTACGTTACCCGTATTGGTTAAAGCATGAGTAAAGGTAGTCGTACCACCTGGCGTAGCAGTTCTGTTAACAGCAGTATCGTTACCAATGCTACCATCATCAACAGTCGATACGAGTGCAAAGTTAGCTGTTTCGCTAACGCTTACAGTCACTGTGTTAGAAGTAACGTTCGGCTGAGCGATACCAGCAACACTATAGTTTGCGGTTGCGACGTTGGTAATTGGTGCCGCTCCTGCACTAACACCACCAGTAGTATTAGGAGTAGCTGCATTAGCACCACCAGAGATACCCATTACTGCGGCAATACCGACAGCAAGCAAGCTATAGTTAAAAGTATTTGATTTCATGTAGTACTCCAAAATGGATGGTAAAAGGTCGAATAAATAATGGGAGGGTGAAAAATAAAGGTTTAACCTTCTGTTAATTAGTTAACAGTAGTGTTTAAAGCCACAGCAGCTGATTTCTTAGCTGGTAACAACTTGATATTCCAGCGTAAGGTACGGTATTCAGAATACGGAACTTTAACCATTTTGCCATCGACCTTGCGCATTAGCGGCATATCAGCATAGTTCTTGCCATCAGTGCTGGCTTGTGCGCTGGCAGGATTTGCCTCACCAGTAAAAGTCATGTTTGCAGGAATAGGCAGTGTCACCATCAGATCATTAATGTCTTTATTGATGGTATTGGTATAAGTTGCTTTGTATTGAATGACAGTACCAGCTGGTGCTGTACGTACTGGTGAATATACTGTTTTGCCGTCCGCATTCTTAATGACCTGATTAGCAGTCAGTTCCATTTTTAGAGCGTCGTCAGCATGAGCAGTACCTAGCAAACAAGCAGAGGCAAAAGTTGCTAGCATGACATTATGTAAGAGGTTAAAACGTTTCATATAAAATCCTTTCTTAGAACATGACTATCAGTAAAAAGCGAACGTCGTATATCATGATGGAGGAGCTAGTAATCTAATATCATTCGTCGTTTTAAAAGGCATCTATCTCCCTTTCTTCTATTTTCACGTAATTAATACAATTAATCATCACAAAAATGACAACTGGCATTTTGGAGTATACAAACGGTAAAAGCCCTGTCTGGTTAGACAGGGCTTGAGTAAATGTTTAATAAACAAGTGTTTAGTTACTAATGGTAGTACCATATTTAGTATTAAAACGAATGGCCTGACGGCGAGTAGTGGTGGTAGTACCTAAAGAAAAAGTATTGGTAGTAACTGTACCGTTGTTGCCAATAGATACCGAATTTGTTGCAAATGATGGAGTGCCACTATTTTCACCAATAGGTGTTGGATTGACTAAGGTAGAGGTAATCAATGAATTATTAGAGTCATTTTTACTCTGTAGCGTATCCTTAATAACAATATCTGCTAAGGAAACATTACCGCGATTTATAGCTTCAATTCTATAAGCGATACATTGTCCAGGGATAATATTAGATATTGGTTTTGTACTATACGCACTACTAGCACTACCGTCATAATTAACACCAATTGTGGCAAGGTTATTTAGGCTACAGTCATGGACATACTGACTTTTGATTAATACCAACGCAGCATTTTCTTGAACAACATCACCAAAATCATTGCTAGGGTAGTTGTATTTACTATTAGTAATGTCTATTTGTAGGACATTGCTCGTAGTATCTACAGAATATGTATAGTTGCTAGGCTCATTTTGAGTAACGCAAAGCCTTGTATAACTACCTACTTGTGCTGCCGTCAAGCTAAAACTATAGGTTCCATCATTACCAATGTTTACCGTCTGAGGTGAGAACGTACCACTATCACCTGTACATTTATTTAGAGTAACGGTATGACCTGTAGTAAAAGGAATACCAGATTCAGTTGGTGAATCATACTTACCGTTAAAGTAAAGGCTATTATTTAGATATTTGTCTGATACATCGTCTTTATTTGGGCTTACGATTTTACCATTATCGTTAAATACGGTGCCTGAGAACACATAGTTTGCAGTATTAGTAATAGTACAAGTAATATCATCGCCATAAGTGGCATTACTAAGCGTAAATGAACGAGTCTTGGCTGAAGCATTATAGCTCATTGCTGAGGTAGGCATGACTGTAGTACTACCTGTCGTAGCATTACTACAAATATAAGTCGCATTATAGTTCGCTATATCACCTAAGGTTGTGCCATTCATCACACGCTCAGTAATGGTATAACTTGTACTATCTGCTAATGTAAGCGTTGCACTGGTTCCGTTAGTGATGGTCGAGCCTGTACCAGTAGTAGTAAAGCTATTAGCAGCTAATGATCCACCACTAACTGCTATTTCAAATTGGTCGTTAGTGTTGACACGTGTACTACTCAACGCTTTTTTTACGATGAGCTTAGGCGGTGCCAGACAGAAATAGAAGTCTGAATAACCTACTACGTGATCACCTGTTGATGTAGTTGTAGAGGCACTAGCATAATTATTGCCATGAGTCGTAATAAACGGTGTATTTGCTGCTTGTGCATCCCATTCAATATTAAAATTACAGGGAAAAGTGGGACTACAATTGGTCCACTGGTTTGCAGTAATCGTTTTATTTGAATTAGATACGGTAAAGTTATTAGCGAAATTGCTAAAAGAACCACCTGTAGTAACAATTGATACCGACTCAGTGTATCTTCCAGCAGCATTCGCATCCAAGTCTTGAACGACAAAACCGTATTTTGTAACGGGTTTATTAATAGTGGCCGTCAACCTATGATTCACATCGATTTTTTCGCTGCTATGACGCATGTTAAGAGCATTGGTAGTAACACCAGTAAAACTGCTAACTTCTGGATAGCCAGTCCTAACAAAGTTAATATCGGAAAAAGATAAGACAAGTTTAAGACCACTGTCAAAGCTATAAGTGGTACTAGAGTTGCCTGCTGCTGACCAACTCAAAGTAGCTTTAGGCGCTGTTGTAGTACTCTTAGAACCTAAATAATACATAGCATGTCCACTTGGACATACGGGATCAGCTTCAGCAAAAGCTACATTACTAATAAAAAACATAGGAATAGCAGCTAGCAATGTCATTATCTGACATATATATCTATTGAATAAATGCTTTTTCGTTGAATTCAAAAGTCGTTCTACCTTTTGCATCTCAATATTCCTATGTATTAAAGCCTAATGTAAACGTTTATTTACCAAAAAAAAATGTGTTATACATATTTTGTATTTTAAGTAATATTTTTGTAAAAATCATATTAAATAGATGAATGGCGTTTTTGTCATGACCAGTTACCGTATGTTGTATATTCAATCAATCATATTCCGCAAAGCTATTAATAAATAATATTTACCTAAAAACTAATCATTATTTATTTAAAAAATACTTGTTATTCCATCATTTCTCTACAGCCATAAACAACCAACGCGTAAACGCTTATAATGGAACGTCATAGTAATTAACGTTTGAATAGAATAGTCGTAGCATTATGACGGTTTGGCAGATGTGTTGCTTTGATGCATTTGTCGATATGAGTAATACTATTTTTATAATCAAGCTGTATATCGTCGCACAAAACAAGGGAATGCTTGGACGTAGCAAGGATGTCATAAGTAAACCAATCTCTCATCATGCATTTTTCAATGAAGCCCTGCCATTAGGTAGGTATGACTGATATAAAAGGATTAACAAGAATGAATTATTATAAGGATGCTGATAGCACCGAAACTCAGGAATGGCTGGCAGCCTTTGAATCTGTGGTTAAACACGCAAACAAGGACCGTGCTCAGTTTCTCCTAAAAGCCTTATATAATATGGCAGTTCAAGAAGGTCTCCCGTTCAACAGACTAGACACTGCGTACGTCAATAGTATCGCTGTCGAAGATGAGCCAATGTACCCAGGCGATCTAGGCATGGAGCGTAAGATACGTGCGCTAATTCGCTACAACGCACTTGCTATGGTTATGCGTGCCAATAAAAACGATGATGATTTGGGTGGTCACTTAGCGACATTTGCCTCTAGTGCAACGCTTTATGAAACAGGTTTTAACCATTTCTTCCGCGCCGCTAGCGATCACTTCGGTGGCGACATGATCTATTATCAAGGTCACTCAGCACCAGGTATCTATGCACGCTCTTATCTAGAAGGTCGTTTGACCGAAGATCAGCTCGATAATTTCCGCCGTGAAGTAGGCGGCAAAGGCCTATCAAGCTATCCGCATCCATATCTAATGCCTGATTACTGGCAGTTCCCAACGGTATCAATGGGACTTGGCCCAATCATGTCTATCTATCATGCCCATGTACATCGCTATATGGAAAACCGTGGCTTGCTAGAAAAAGAAGGTCGTAAGATTTGGACATTCTTAGGTGATGGTGAAACGGATGAGCCAGAAAGCTTGGGTGCTATTTCTCTCGCTGGTCGTGAGAAGCTGGACAATCTAATATGGGTAGTTAACTGTAACTTGCAGCGTCTTGATGGTCCAGTCCGTGGTAACGGTAAAATCATTCAAGAGCTAGAGTCAGTATTCCGCGGCGCAGGCTGGCGAGTCATCAAAGTCATTTGGGGCGGTAACTGGGATTCATTACTTGGTAAAGATCATACGGGTGTCCTTAAACAACGTATGGAAGAAGTGGTGGATGGTGAGTATCAGCTATATGAAGCGCGTACGCCTGAATTTACCCGCAAAGAGTTCTTTGGTAAATATCCAGAGCTAGAAGAGATGGCAGATGCGTTGACTGACGAAGAAATCTCACGTCTAAACCGTGGCGGCCATGATCCAGTCAAAGTTTACGCTGCCTTTAGCGAAGCTATGAAAACCAAAGGCCAACCGACGGTTATTTTGGTTAAAACCGTTAAAGGTTATGGCTTGTCTGCTCAAACGCAAGCAGTCAACAAATCGCATCAGGTGAAGAAGCTTGATCAAGAAGCGTTGATGTATTTCCGTGATCGTTTTGATTTACCATTTACTGATGAGCAGTTAGAGACCCTACCATTCTACCGCCCTGAAGAAGGTTCGGCGGAAATGAAGTATCTAAAAGGTCGGCGTGAGTCGTTAGGTGGTCATTTACCAAACCGCCGTAGTGGTCATATTCCACTAAATATCCCTGAACTATCAATGTTCGATCGGGTATTAAAAGGTAGCAATGGTAAAGAACAATCTACAACGATGGTATTTGTAAGATTGCTATCTGCGATGCTCAAAAACAAAGACATCCAAGATCGCGTTGTACCAATCGTACCTGACGAAGCGCGTACGTTTGGTCTAGAAGGTATGTTCCGTCAATTGGGTATTTACTCGGCTGTTGGCCAAAAATATACACCAGAAGACAGTGAAGCGTTAATGGGCTATAAAGAAGCTATCGATGGTCACATGTTAGAAGAAGGTATCAACGAAGCAGGCGCAATGAGCACTTGGATTGCATTGGCAACCAGTTACTCTGTGAACGCGCTACCGATGATTCCGATGTATATTTACTACTCAATGTTTGGTTTCCAACGTGTGGGTGATTTGGCTTGGGCGGCAGGTGATTGTCAAGCACAAGGCTTCTTGTTAGGCGCAACTGCTGGTCGTACAACGCTTAATGGCGAAGGCTTGCAGCATCAAGATGGTCATTCACAGATTCTATTCAATGTCGTGCCAAACTGCGTCAGCTACGATCCTTGCTTTGGTTATGAGCTAGCTGTGGTCATGCATGATGGTTTACGCCGTATGTATGGTGAAGGCGAGCGCGTTTACTATTACTTGACGTTGATGAACGAAAACTACGAGCAACCTGCTATGCCAGAAGGAAGCGAGGAAGGTATCAAACGTGGTATGTACTTGCTTGAAGACAACGGTTCAACACAAGTGCAGCTATTAGGTTCTGGTGTTATCTTACGCGAAGTACAAAAAGCATCACAAATATTAAAAGACGAGTTCAATATTACGTCCAACGTTTGGAGCGTAACCAGCTTTAATGAGTTGACTCGTGATGGTATGGTTTGTGACGATTACAACCGTCTACATCCAATGGATGAAGAGAAAGTGCCTTGGGTTACTGAGCAGTTAGCACCGCACGAAGGTATCGTGGTTGCAGCGACAGATTATATGCGTAACTACTCAGAGCAAATCCGTGCTTGGTTACCAGATAATCGTCCTTACACGACTCTAGGTACCGATGGTTACGGCCGTTCTGATACGCGCGAAAACCTACGTAGTTTCTTCAACGTTGATGCTGCGCATATCGTTGTGGCAACGCTTAAACGCCTAGCCGATGAAGGTGAAGTTGAGATGCGTTTGGTTAAAGACGCGATTTCAAGCTTAGGTATCGATGTGGATCATCCACCTGCATGGCAGCAGCAGTCTTACTATGATCAGTCTCCAGATGCACCAGCGCCAGGTAACGTAAATCCAAATCCTGTACCTGAATTTATCGCTGAAGACGATGATGAAATTAGTAATGAAGGCCGTGCTGAAGATCAAGCAGATGCAAACGTACTTGATGATAAAGATGTCAAATAATAATAACCATAAGACGAGGAAATAAATCATGGACATTAAAGCCCCCGATTTAGGTGTGGATAGCGCCGAAGTCAGCGAGATTATGGTAGAAATTGGTGATGTCATCGCAAAAGACGACAACATCGTATTATTAGAATCTGACAAAGCATCAGTTGAAGTACCAAGCTCTGCTGCTGGTAAAGTGACTAAGATTAGCGTTGCTATCGGTGATCAAGTCAGCGAAGGTATGGTGCTAATTGAGCTTGAAAGCGCAGAGGATAGCGCAGAAAGCAATGATGACAGTGCTGCTGCTGAAGAGCAAGAAGCGAACAGCACAGACGATGTTAAACCAGAATCAAAACCTGAACCTGCTGCAACTGAATCAAAGCAATCAGAGACTGCTGCCAAGCCAGCCGCTAATGCTGGTAAAGCAACTACTCATGCATTACCTGACTTAGGTGTTGATGAGGCACAAGTTTCTGAAATTATGGTTAGTGTTGGTGATACTGTTAGCGCTGAGCAATCGATTTTGCTAATCGAATCAGATAAAGCATCGGTTGAAGTACCAGCGCCAGTTGCTGGTAAGATTGAGAAAATCTTGGTCGAAGCAGGTGATATGGTTGCTAATGGTCAGGACTTTATCGTCATCATGGCAAGTGGTGCAGATGATGCTACTGATAGTGAATCTGAAGCGCCTAAACCACAAGAGTCAGCACCAGCTAAAAAAGAAGATAAGTCAGCTGCTAAAACCGCTGGTGAGCCAAAACAAGCTGCTAAACCGATCAATACTGATACACCTGCTAGCAAAACAGAGGGTAAATTAACTGAAGCACAGGTCAATGAAAAATTGGTTGATGTGTACGCAGGTCCTGCCGTCCGTAAACTAGCGCGTCAGTTGGGTGTGGATATCACACAAGTGAATGGTTCAGCTCTAAACGATCGCATTCTAAAAGAAGACTTGTTTGCACATGTTAAAAACAGTCTAACCAAGCAGAAAGCGGCACCTGTGAGCAGTAATCCTGTTAGCTCAGGTCTACCGAAGCTGCCTGACATGAGTAACGCTGAGATCTGGGGTGAGACAGAAACACAAGACCTCAGCCGCTTGCAGAAAGTCTCGATACCACAGCTCAACTACAATACTTTGCTACCGCAAGTAACGCAGTTCGATCTGTCTGATATTACCGAGACTGAAAAACTACGTGGTGAGATAAAAGGTGGCATGAAAGCTGAAGGTGTTGGCTTTACTATCTTGGCATTTGTGGTTAAAGCTACTGCTTACGCGTTGACTCAGCACCCACGATTCAATAGTCATTTGAGCGATGACAATACTCAGGTTATATTGCGTAAAAGTGTCAATATGGGTATCGCAGTGGCAACTGATGATGGTCTTATCGTACCTGTTATCAAAAACGTACAAGATAAAGGCTTGAAGCAAATCGCGATTGAGATCGGCGAGCTTGCAGTAAAAGCTCGTGATAAGAAGCTCAGTACCAAAGATTTGCAAGGGGCAAGCTTTACAATATCGAGCCAAGGTAACTTGGGCGGTACAGCGTTTACGCCACTAGTTAATTGGCCACAAGTTGGTATCTTAGGTGTCTCTGAAGCAAGTATGCAACCACGTTGGGATGCTAAAAAACAAAGCTTTGAGCCACGTTTGATGCTGCCACTGTCTTTGTCTTATGACCACCGTGTGATCAATGGCGCAGATGCTGCTGTATTTACTCGTTATATCGCAACGTTACTAGCAGACCCACGTCGTATCTTGATCTAAAGCTAGCTAGCAATAAAAAAAGACTGCCCACGGGTGGTCTTTTTTTATGAAGATTATTTGTTCTTACAGGTTATTAGCTATTTTTATAAATAATTGCCTAGTAGCTAGTGTAGACAGATGGTAGTAACCATAGTTAATAGGCACAAAAAAGCCAGCTATCAAGCTGGCTCTTATTACGCATGGTATCTTTACTAATTTAGAACTGTTTAACGAATGCTACGCCATATACCCAAGGGCTGATATCAACTTCACCAATATCAGTACCGTTTAGGCTTGCATCTGTTTTGATGTCCATATAACGGGCATCGATACGGAAAGCTTCGGTAGGAGCAAAAGGAATATCAAGACCAACATGGCCAGCTACACCAACGCTATCATCAAGCTCTAAATCATTACCGTTACCAAGGTAAATTCTTTCTTTGAAAAATGTTGTGTAGTTCACACCAACACCAACAAAAGGCTTCACATTCATAGGCAAGTCATAGCCATCGAAGTGATACTGTACAGATAGAGTAGGTGGTAGGTGCTGAGTTTCTGCATCAATAGTAGTATCACCAGTTTTTAGAGTGATGTCATGATGGAATGGAATAGCAGCTAGCAGTTCAACACCAACGTTGTTAGCGATGAAATATTCACCACTGATAGTTGGACGTACATCGCCATCAACATCAACAGATAAACCGTTATCTAGAGTACCGTTGTCGCTTTTAGGATCAACATAATGTGCGCCAGCAGCAACAGACCAAGTACCAGCAGGGACTGCAAAAGCAGTTGTCATTGTAAGTACAGCAGCAGTTGCTAAAACTAGGGATTGTAGTTTCATCATTTCATTCCTTAACGTAATAAAAAATTATCAGCAGTTATCTAATGAGGGATGGCATTAGCTACTGATACATGATGTCATGATTAAAGTTTAATCTGTAACATTTAATCTCTATTATGATACGAAAATCATTATTACCGGTAAGGTTTTAAATATAAATTAGCAATGTTTCTGCAATAAATTACATTTACGTGTAATTCAATTGTCTACAGTCTATAATTAAACACAACAAAAGCTGCTCTTTAAGTAAGTGTCATTGACGTGAGTCGGTATCTCTTATTTATGATTCAACAAGAGGTGCAATATATTATGCTTGGCTATTGCAGTAACTCCCCTCTACGCTGTACGAATGCGCGTACGATGAAAATACTGAATCAGGTAGACTCTTGTTGTCCTGAATGTCACTTGTTTTTGATACCTGCACAGGATATTAGTCAGCAGCTTCGTGCTGACGAACAGTTCTTAAGGTTCTCTATCCTATTAATTGTGTTTATACTGCTGGTATCGGTCTATGTTTATTATCTGCATTTTGTATAGCCGCTAGTCATGGCTGATAATGGACAGGTCAGTACCAAATGAAGCGTTTCTGATAAAAATCACGGATGATTGCTGCAAATATCTCCTATGTTCTGTGATGAAAGTTTGGTTTTTATTGTTTGACTGTTGTTTTATTCTACTAACATCAAATCGGTATTTCACCGCATAGGGCTGGCATGTTATTCCAATCTATACGGCGCTTGCGTCATTTTGTTTATGATATTTTACAAAATGAAGAACATGACACGTTATTTAGCCGTTACGTTGATTATTTTCTTATATTTTTGATTATGACTAACGTAGCTGCTGTGATAGCAGAGTCTGTCGATCAGTGGTATTACCCTTATCAAGATTACTTCACCTTATTTGAAAATTTCTCTATCGTTGTCTTTTCTATTGAATACTTATTGCGCCTGTGGAGTGTGGCTGAAGCCAAGCCTGATAACACAACATGGAAACAGCGATGGGATTGGCTCAGAAGCCCATCCGCATTGATTGACTTAGTAGCCATCGTGCCCGCCTTTTTGAATTTCTTTGTCAATATTGATTTGCGTTTCTTGCGTATTTTACGTTTGTTTCGAATCCTAAAGTTGACGCGTTATTTTGCTTCAATGCGTATTTTGCTAGTCGTGATTAGCAAGGAGCGAGGCTCATTTCAGGCTGTTATCTTTATTCTTATTATTATGATTGTGACCGCCTCTAGCGGTATATATCTGGTAGAGAATCACGCACAGCCAGATGAGTTTGAGTCCATACCTAAAGCGATGTGGTGGGCTGTGGTAACACTGACAACCGTAGGCTATGGAGATGTCACGCCAATTACTAATGCTGGCAAAATATTGGGTGCGGTCATTACGATATTGGGCGTAGGTCTCGCAGCACTGCCAGCTGGTATTCTAGCGACAGGACTAGCGAATGAATTGGCTCAGCGCCGTGAAGAGCTTGAACAGCACTTTCGTGAGCAGTTAATTGATAGCGATTTTGATCTGGTACAAAATCAGATGATGATTGATAAAATTCGTCGAGAGCTAGGCTTAGATAAAGAGCAGGCACAAAATATCGTTTTACAAGTACTTCGAGAGCAAGAGCTCGAACGGCGTGAAAGAGAAGTTGAGACACGTCAAAAGAACTTCTGTCCGCATTGCGGTGAAGTTTTATAGGCAAGTGTAAGATGATTTATAACAGATAGGTTTTTAGCAATTAATTACAGCTAATGATTTGCCCATAAAAAGAGGTCTTGTGTTTGGATAGCACAAGACCTCTTTTATATGCGATTACTAATTGCTCTTATATTCCCTGAGGAATAGGCAATGCACGTGCTAACTCATGAGCCACTTCTTGTGCTGCATCTGCTAGATCTTCTGCAGTGAGTGGTAAGTTTTGCAATGTTAAATGCCAGTCGTCAACAGATCGACGCAGATGCGCTACCCATAACGTCGTGCAGTCGCGTGGAAGCTGCTTAAGGTTGACTTCAAAACAACGGTTTCCTTCATCGTCACTCAGATGAATTTCGCCTTTTTTCACCCTAGAGAACGAATGACCGTGGTATGAGTTGGCGATTAAACCAATATGAGTGATATGAGCGGGAATTTTTTCGAGTTCCAATCTGATTTGCTCTTGATCAAGCGGAGCCAGATACGTGGCTTGTTCACCGCGATCCTTACCATTTAAGCTGTCACCTTGATGCTTGACCGATTCAGCTTTATCACGTAATTGCTTAAACCAAACGATGTCACTGATGACGCAATTGTCATCGTACAACACGCAAGCCAGATCAATATCCATCGCGCTTTGATTTTTTTTGAAGCGTTTAAACATGCCTTTTGGCTCAATTTTGGTAAATTCATAATTGAGCGCAAAGAATAAAGTCCCTGCGTCTAGTCCCAGTCCTCGTAAACTATCTGACAACAGTGGTGATGGGGCGGTGGTCGACATAACTTTCCTTTTTTATTCTTAGTTTTTAACCGTTATCTAGATTTAGTGACTGCTTACTCGAGTAATGGTGATGTAAGCAAGCTTAATACCAGTGATATCACTCACTGATTGCTGTCGCAGGTTTGTCTAATACCGCTTGATAAAGTAGTTCAGGCTTAGCATCTAATAAGCCACTACCAAATCCACGTAGCCACCAGACCAGCTGTGAGGTTAAGTTAACAGTGGCTTTTACAGTAAGGGTATTATCCTCATTTAGCGTCACGGTTTGATCGTCATTAAGTTTACTTTCGGTCAGACTCTTACCAGCTTGCCTAGTGAACCTAAGCTCAACAGCGGTATTCTTGCCACGCTCGTCCAATTCGCCAAACAGTGGGTGGCTAAAGCCCATGCTGCCTTCATCCAAATACGTATCGAGTTGAAAATTCTCTGGTGTTTTTGCAGCGGTTTCGAGAATCTCAACACTATCAAACCGATGTAAGGCAAAGGTGCGAATGGTGGCTTCTGGATCGTCAGTACGAGTTGCCAGCAGATAGATAATCACACCGCGCTGGATAATTGCGATTGGATTTAGGATATATTCGCTGGCTTGTAATTTGTTGCTACGAGTATAACAAGCATGAATTTGCAGCTGATAAAATAGCGCATGGTAAATATTGTCTTTACTATCTAAATCTATATCTGGTGCGATAAGTGGCTGTGTGGCAGGCTCGATACGGACTCTGTCTATCCAAGAGTGGGTCACTTTGCTGTTTTTGAGCTGTCGCCGTGCTAAGTCAAACCAAGGAAATAATTCATCTAAGATCACAGGTGGCAGTAACTGGGTCAGATTGGCCTCGACCATATTAAAAGCAACCGCTTGTGATAAGTTCATATGCGGCAAGCTTTGTAATGGGGCGTCTTCTTTCCAGCGCCAACCTTGAGGATTGGCATTGTTTTTTTCGATAGGGAAGCGTTTGGCAAGGGCGTTCAAATCGCGTTGGACAGTACGTAGGCTGATATCGAAGCCTGCCATCATCAGCTGCTCATAAATATGCGTGGTGCCTACCCAGCGATTGCGCTGTAGTTGTGATAGTACCTGCCATTGCCGAGCAGTCGTTGCCGCACCATGTCGATTGTCATTAATATTGGCGGCATTGACCTCTTTTGAGGTGCCAGTGTCTACAGCTGCAAGCGCACCTGCCTGCTCACTAGGATTGGACTGAGCTTGGATGTTATCAGCATCAGTAGGATGTACAGTCATTAAGAGATACCCTTTATGAAGTTACAAGTCGGTTTCTGGCACGATATTACTCGATCAGGAACCGTTAATCATCGCAGAAAAGCAGCGTAGCGTCTAGCGACGTTCATACATGCGTATGTTTATTTAATAGTTGTTATTCGATGATAGCTGCTCGATCTAGGCATAGACATAACAATGAATCTAGTCGAACAGCAATGTGCGTACGTATCGGCAGTACCGTTCAAATTTTAATTGCCATCTTCATCGACAGCTGTTGTCTCGCTATCGTTTAGGGTGTCATCAATAGGCTTAGCATCGCTTTGCTTGCTACTTGTCTCGCTGTTTTTCTCATTACTTCTCTCATCTTTACGCTTTTCTTTTATTCTCTTATCTTCTTTCTTTTGACGTTTTTCTTTACGCTTTTTCTTCGCTTTCTTTTTGGACTTTTCATCATCGATATCGTCCGTGCTGTCTTGGTTTTCATCCCACAGCATCAGACGGCTTAATACTTTGCCAAATAAAGTATCTTTACGATAACGGCCTTTTTTATTCATGGTGTCGATGGGCAAACCAGTCATCAGCGTCAGGGCTTCACTTAGCGTATAGACGCCATAGATATGAAATTTGCCTCTATTTACTGCATCGATAATGTCGTCACGTAGCATCAGTTGTTTGACATTAGCCATCGGAATGACGACGCCTTGATCGCCTGTTAGCTCTTGCTCGCGGCAAGCGTCGAAGAAACCTGCGATTTTGGCATTGATGCCACCAACTGCCTGTACTTCGCCTAGCTGGTTCATTGATCCAGTAATCGCGAGAGACTGATTGATAGGGACGTTTGCTAACGCGGATAGCAATGCACAGCCCTCGCTAACAGTAGCACTATCACCATCGATTTGCGCGTAGCTTTGCTCGAACGCCAGTGAGGCACTAAAATTCAGCGCATGATGTTGACTAAACAACGCACGCAAATAGCTGGTCATAATCAGCATGCCTTTGGCGTGTAAACTACCGCCCAAGTCTACATCACGCTCAATATCAAGAATTTCACCTGTGCCAATATTGGGCTGAATGACCGCAGTAAGCCGTGCTGGCATGCCAAACTCACTATCGGCATAACTGACCACGGTTAATGCATTAACTTGTCCGATAGCATCGCCTTGCGTTTGAATCAGCTGTTGGCCGTTTTTAAGCTCATCCCAGTACAGATCGCGCAAATATCCTGAACGCTCATCCATGTCATCGATTGCTTGAGTGACGTGATCTGCCGTCACCATAGTCTCATTGTTTAAGCGAGCGTGACGGTTTGATTCATGCAAGAGTTTAATCAACAAATCACTGTGTAGGCTTAAGCGATCTTGTTCTTCAGCTTGCAGGCTTAAGTGCTCAAGTAGTGTGGCCTGCGCGCTACTATCAAACGAATAAAGGTCGGCATAGTCGATGATATCGGCCATTTTTGCGACCAGTGCCAATTCATGCTCAATGGTACGAGGCACATCGTCATGAAAGTCAGCGCGGACTTTGAATACCGCATCAAATTCAGGCTCAAGCTCTAGCAGCTCGTAATATAAATCTGCTTCACCTAACAAGATAACCTTGATATCTAAATCAATAGGCGCTGGTGACAGAGACAAGCTACCGGTTAGCGTCAGCATTTGCTCTAGACTTGATAGTTTGATTTTTCGTGATTGTAATGCGCGCTTTAAGCCTTGCCATGCATAAGGATGCTCAAGGACGTGGCTAGCTTCTAACAGTAAATAGCCGCCATTGGCGCGATGTAGCGCACCTGCACGAATCATACTTACGTCAGTGGTTACTGTGCCTAATTGGGTGATTTGCTCGACATGCCCTAACAAATTGAGATGGGTTGGCAAATCCTCAAAGACCACAGGTGCGCCACTGTCAGGTGCATGACTGACAATAACATTGACCGCATAACGACTGGGCGTTGTAGCCAACACTGCCGTCACAAACTCCTCATCATCGCCATTGACGATACGCTCTACATGAGTGACCATGTCGTCGAATACAGCCTTGAGATATGCCACGACAAGTGGGTGAGTCGAAAACTGCTCATAGATAGGGGTAAATAGCGGCTGTAGAGCACGTTGCGCAATACTACGATGTAACGCCTCTATCTCATCGTTGGCTTCATCTTCTAGTTGCTCTAAAGCGATAGTCAATTGACTCAGGCGCTTTTGCATATGGTTTTTTTGTACAAAGTTATTCAGCTCAGCTTCATACTCATTATTGTCATATGTAGAATCTTGGCTTTCCTTACGCTCATTATTTTCATTGCCCAAAATGTGAACTTTTTCGCTATCGTTGAGCTTTTCTGAATTTTTACGATTGCTAGGTATTTTTATTTGCTTATCATCACCGCTATTGCTTTCTGTAGGCAGTTGACTGGGATGAACAAATACGGCTTTATTATCGAACGAGCGAAACGTTAATGCTAGGTCATATTGTTTGCCTTCAGCATTAAGCGCGTCATAGGCATGACTTTCTTTTTGATGAGTACTGTTTTTGATAGCTTCGATTTTGCTCTGGTATTGATCGCTACGAAAGCGTTGGCTTAAACGCTTTTTTGCTTGCTGCCATAAGTTATTAACTTGCTGCTGTAATAGCGAGGCTTGACCAGCTGGTAGACGCAGCGCCAAAGGTGTGCGTGGATCGGTGAAATTATGCACGTATACCCAATCATCTGGCGTCGGTGCGTCGGCGGCAATACGTGTTAACAGACGACTAATGACGGTACGCTTGCCCAAACCGTTTTCACCAGCGGCAAACACATGATAACCACTGGCTTTAATATCTAGCGCTGTATGTAATGCTTTAAGCGCGCGTTGTTGACCGAAGCCCACATCTAAGTCGGGCGCCGTGCGTGTGTCTGTAGGCAATTCATCAGGGTCGCTATAGCGTTTTAATTGCTCAGCGGAAATGCGACAATTTTGCTGAACTTCTGTGAAGATAGGGTTTGGGGTATCAGGTGCTGTTTGCTTAGTGTTTTTTGTATCGGTAGCAGGTACTACCATATTGTTAGCGTCTTTTGATACTTGCAATATAGGGGTATAGGGTTGTTCTGTCATAGGCGTTTGAAAAATCATCTTAAAAAGTATTAAAGGAATATGAGAAGTGATTGGTTTTATCTAGTCATGCGTATTCTGAGTTTTTTATAATCAATCATGACATCTTACAAGATATAGTCACCTATTAGCGAAGTCATTAAGCGCAGTTTTGTATCATATTTAGGCAAATGCTTGAGCGTAAACAGTAAAAAACGAATGACTTAATCAGCGAATTGGAGACAATCAAAGCAGAATAACGCCTCATGATAAGCGTAGATAGTATAAGATGTCCCACATTGGCGCAATCTGCAACTATTCAATGGGCAGACTGCATGATAAAATAAACGGTTCACAAGTCAAACTGGATAACTCGTTGTATGTCAGCTTTCGCTAAAAACTCTTCATCGTCTGCTAGTATGGGTACTATCAATATTGATCCGACTGGTTTCGTAAAGCTTGGTTCGCAACTGCCGAAGCTAGCCAACATCTTGGCGCAAGCGATAAATGAGCTGGGTCTGCCGTTAAGTGAAACGCAGCAGCGCACGTTATTATTGTACTTAGACCAGCTTTTACTATGGAATAAGGCGTATAATCTGACCGCGATCACTGATCCAGAAGAAGCGCTGATCAAGCATGTGATAGATTGTTTGTCTATTATAACGCATTTACCTGCCGGATCGTTGCTAGATATCGGCACGGGAGCAGGGTTGCCAGCAGTTATTATTGCCATTTGTCAGCCTGAGCGCCAGTGTACTGCGCTTGATAGCAATCAGAAGAAAATTCGCTTTATTAAGCAGATCAGCAGCGAGCTCGGTTTGAGTAATATGCAGCCGATTGCATCTCGTATTGAAGCGCACGAAGCAAGCTATGCTGTGGTGACATCACGAGCGTTTGCCAGTTTGATAGATTTTGTAGAAGTCGCGCAGCCAAGATTAGCAGATGGTGGCTTCTTATGTGCTATGAAAGGCAAAGTCCCGAGTGAAGAAGAGCTGCATGCATTAGATAGCGATTGGCATATCAAAACCATCAAGCTGACGGTGCCACGTTTGCACGACAGTCGTCATTTAATTGAAATGTCTGCTAAAGATAGTTGAACCATAAATACTTCGCAGTCATGAAACAGGCACTGTTTTTTGTGAAACACAGTTTACGTCTGTATCTAAATGACATAGTATTTAAAAGCATTTAAAATGCTCGACCATAAACTGAGTATTTTAGACCATAAATTGCTTATTTTTAAATACTGAGCGAGTGTCGCTGTACAAGATTGAATAAAAATAATCGTACCAACCGAGTCAAAAGTAATAGACCCTAATAAAATTGAGTGAGTGTATGGAAATCATAGCAATTGCGAATCAAAAAGGCGGTGTGGGTAAAACCACAACGGCAGTAAATTTGACCGCCAGCTTGGCTGCTAAACGCAAGCATGTACTGCTGATTGACTTAGACCCACAAGGTAATGCGACCAGTGGTACAGGTGTTGACAAAAACGAGTTGAATCTTACCATAGCGGACGTTTTGCTAGATGGTGTCGCGTTGTCTGAAGCAATTGTTACCAGTCCTGCAGGGTTCGATGTCATCGGTGCCAATCGCGATCTGGCTGGCATGGACATTACCTTAATGAGCAAGACGGACAGTCATGAGCTGTTCAAAACCGCTATGGCCGAATTGGTTAACGATCAGATATCTACACAAAAACAGCCATACGATTATGTGATTATCGATTGTGCGCCTAGTTTGAACCTACTGACGATTAATGCGTTGGTGGCTACAGATAGTGTGATTATCCCTATGCAGTGTGAGTACTATGCACTAGAAGGGTTGGCTGACTTATCACAAACCATTGAACGCCTTACAGAGTTAAACCCCAAGCTATATATTCGCGGTGTGGTCAGAACGCTATTTGATGCGCGTAACACGCTTGCCCGTGATGTCTCTACTGAGCTAGAAGCGCACTTTGGCGATATCATGTACAAGACTCATATTCCAAGGAATATTCGCTTGGCAGAAGCTCCTGCGCACGGCTTACCAGTTATTGCGTATGAGAGGTGGTCAAAAGGCGCACGCGCGTATCAAAAGCTGGCCGCTGAAGTGATGAAGCAAAGCAGCTAGTTTCTATCTAAAGTTCTCACAAAGAATTTTTAGATAAAAAGTGTCACTGATCAAGACAGTAAATGAATAGCATAAGTATAGAACACTTAACATTGTATTTAGTAAGCCGCATCAGTAATCAATTGGCTTTTATTTTAGCGTTAGAGGATAGGTAATCATGGCGAAGAAAAGAGGGTTGGCTGCTAATCGGGGCTTAGATGCCTTATTAGGGTCAATCAAAAAAGAAAAGCAAATTACCGCCTCTGCCTTGCAAGACGACATGGTGGCGCGTGAAAATGCTGCGCCAGATATTAATGTGCCTGTAGATGCTAATGTGCCTGTAGATACTGTGTCTACGGATGTGGCGCCTGATATCACTCCGACGAAAGCCAGTAAAAAATCATCTGCGAAGACTACTGATAACGATGCTGCTAGTGAGAGTAGCACTCGCGCGCCACGTTCATCTCGTGCTACTAGT
Organism: Psychrobacter sp. NPDC078409; assembly: GCF_050268505.1. Classification (NCBI taxonomy): domain Bacteria; kingdom Pseudomonadati; phylum Pseudomonadota; class Gammaproteobacteria; order Moraxellales; family Moraxellaceae; genus Psychrobacter; species Psychrobacter sp. NPDC078409. The sequence continues at coordinate 292,811 of NZ_JBNNGW010000002.1, read as the reverse complement.
AAGGTGTCGCTCAACAAATCACGTGGCAATAGTGCAGATACGAGCGCAACCGAAGATCAGATTAGCCTTGTACAGATTGATGTCACACGCTTGCAAGCAGGTAAGTATCAGCCTCGTCGTGATATGAGTGAGACAGCACTTGCAGAATTAGCGTCCTCTATCGAGCAGCATGGCGTGATGCAGCCTATCGTTATCCGCCCACTATTGGCAAATGAGGATAAGAGTGAAGCATTTGTCACCCACGAAATTATCGCTGGTGAACGCCGCTGGCGCGCAGCAAAAATGGCAGGAAAAGCGGTTATCCCTGCGATTGAGCGTGCCTTATCTGATGAGTTGGCAATTGCATTGGCACTGATTGAAAACATCCAGCGCGAAGACTTATCAGTGATTGAGCAGGCAGCGGCGTTGCAGCGATTTCATACGGAATTTGGTATGAGTCATGCCATGATTGCTGAAGTCGTTGGCAAGGCGCGTACGACAGTATCGAATCTACTTCGTTTAAATCAGCTGCATGATACAGTAAAAGACCATTTGGCCAACAGTGCGCTAGATATGGGTCATGCTCGTACACTGTTGGCGTTGTCCTCTGAACAGCAACCTATCATCGCGCAAAAGATTATCGATGGCGGTATGACCGTGCGAGAAGCTGAAAAGTTGGTCAAGTCAATCTTGCAGCCAGCGCCCAAAATCAATCGTGCTGAACAAGTACAATCTCGAGATGTAGAGCGTTTGACCCAAAGATTGACAGACATGCTTGGTGCTGAAGTCAAACTAAAACATAAAAAAGATGGTCAAGGTAGTGTTGAGATATTTTTCCACAATCAAGATCAATTAGCTGCGTTGATTAAACATATAGAAGCTCAGGCTTAAGAACGTTTGCGAGTTAGCTGTATCTATCCAAATGCTAAATCGCCTCTGAACAACTATTTTTGCAAAAATACGGAAGAGAGTGGGTATGTGGGAGTTGGTAAAAGCAGGTGGCTGGCTAATGACACCTATCGTGGTCTGTTCTATATTGGCATTAGTCATTATTATTGAACGTAGCCATACGCTACAGTTTAACAAAGTCGCTCCTAGTAGGTTGCGCGAACAGCTAATCACTCGCTTACGTGAAAATGGTGATATTGGCCGCACACAATTGATGAATGTAAAAGAAAAGACGGCACTTGGCGATATCTTGGCAACGGGTTTGTTATATCGTCAGTATGGGCTAGAGTCGATGACGATGCACATGCAAAATCGTGCCAGCATCCAAGTTCATCAGTTAGAAAAAAACATCAATATGTTAGGTACTATTGGTGCGATAGCTCCGTTACTTGGCCTACTAGGTACGGTACTAGGAATCATCTCGTCGTTCTTGGCGATTACCGATGGCGCGATGCAAGATCCGACGATGCTAGCCGCTGGCGTATCACAGGCACTAATCACTACCGCTGCTGGTATGATTGTTGCTATCCCTGCGCTGGTTGCTTATCGTTATTTTCAGCGCCGTATCATTGATATTAACGCTCAGTTTGAGACTCAAGCAGGGCTTATGATTCAAGAGCTGTATGATTATCATTTGCTTGCTAGTACGCAGGCATCTACATCTTCTAGCCATAAGTCAATAGATGATAGCATTGTGCAAGAACGTTCATTCGGTGCGTTGGATTCGGATAAAACCAGTATAGCAGCAGTGTAGTAAATACGGTTTTAAAGAATAGAAGTCTTAAGCCTATAAATGGTAACTGAATTAAAGAGATTGATATGCGTTTTAGAAAACCAACGGTTGAACCGCTTGAAATTAATCTGACACCAATGATTGATTGTTTACTATTTTTGATTGTTTTTTTATTACTTGCTACCTCATTCAATCACTTTAGTCGTTTAAATATTATCCTTCCTGAAGCGGAAGGTGTTGCACTGACAGAACAAAACAACAGTATCGAAGTAGCTGTACAAGAAGATGGTAGCTATTTAGTCAACGGCATTACACTTGCTAGTAGCAATGAGGCTGAACTGACCAGTATGTTGCAGCAAGAGGCGGGCAGCAATCGCGATATGCTATTTGTCATTGCAGCGGATGCCAATGCCACTCATCAGTCTGTGGTACGAGTAATGGATATCGCTGGAAAGCTCGGATTTTTGAATTTAAACATCAGTACAGTGGTACCACTTGGCCAAACGCTGCCGCAATAACAGATATAGCCTTATCATCATAAAACTGTGTGACACACAGCCCATTCATACCACGATACCCAAATTGAGGCTTTTATGAGCCAAGCTTACTTACCTGACTCTAAAAAATCTTCTGCTAAAAATGCATCGGCAGTATCGCCCGTTACGCCTAAGAGTAAGACATTATTACGCTTATTAAGGTATTTGAAGCCTTACTGGTGGGCATTGCTATTGACAGCTTTAGGTTTTGCGATTAATGCAGGGACAGAGATTTGGACTGCCAAGCTCTTGCAATATATTACTGATGCTATCAATCAGAATGATCGAAGCAAACAAGCCTTATTTCCGCTATTGATTATATTGCTATTCTTTGTGCGCGGGGTTGGTAGTTTTTTGGGTAACTATTACTCTGCATTGGTCTCACGCAACTTAGTCTATGAGCTACGCGTAGAAGTTTTTAATAAGTTACTGCGCTTGCCTAGTTCGTTTTATTTGGCCAATCCAGCCGGTACGATTTCATCGAAATTGATATTTGATGTTGAACAGGTCACGGCCGCCAGTACAGACTCAATGAAGACTTTGCTGCGTGATGGTTTGACCGTCGTCGCGTTGATTGGTTTTTTGTTCTATAGCAATTGGCGTCTAACGCTTATTTTATTTGTGGTATTGCCACCAATACTATGGCTGGTGCGCATTGCATCAAAGCGCTATCTTAAGCTCTCAAAAGGTATCCAAGAGACGATGGGTAATGTCAGTCACATTACTAATGAAGTCATCGGCGGCTATCAAGTGGTCAAAAACTACGGCGGTCAATCATACGAGTCAGCACGTTTTGACAAAACATCGAAGAAAAACCTACGCCAAGGTATGAAGGTAGTTGTTACCAATAGTATTAATACACCAGCCGTACAGCTATTGATGGCGATTGCGATGGCGGTTGTCGTCTGGCTTGCGCTGCGACCTGAAGTAATAGATGATATTTCAGCAGGTGAGTTCATCTCTTACATTGCAGCAGCAGGTTTATTAAGTAAGCCAGTACGTTCACTGACTGATATTAATCAGAAGCTGCAAAAAGGTCTGGCTGCTGGTGAGTCGATTTTTGCACTACTTGATGAGCCAGAAGAAGAAGACACAGGCACAATCAGTAAAGCGCTATCAGGGCAAATGTCATTAGACAATGTCAACTTGGTATATCCAGATTCGACGGTGGCTCTACGTGATTTTACCTTGAATATTAAAGCAGGCGAGACAGTTGCGCTAGTAGGGCGAAGTGGTGCGGGCAAGTCATCACTAGTTAATTTGTTAACGCGTACTTTAGAGACTTCCTCAGGGCAAATCACATTAGATGGTATGCCAATCGAAGACATTAAGTTAGAGAGTTTGCGTGCCCAGATTGCAATGGTGAACCAGCAGGTAGTATTGTTTAATACCACTGTATTTAATAATATTGCTTATGGCAGTTTAGCTGATAAGACTCAAGCTGAGGTTGAACAAGCCGCAAAAGATGCCTTCGCTCATGACTTTATTATGAAAATGCCAAACGGCTATCAGAGTGAAATTGGTGCTGAAGGGTTGCAACTATCTGGTGGTCAGCGTCAGCGATTATCGATTGCTCGTGCACTATTAAAGGATGCACCGATTTTAATTTTAGATGAAGCCACCAGCGCGCTTGATAATGAGTCTGAGTATTATATCCAGCAAGCGCTCGATAATGTGATGAAAGACCGTACCACGTTAGTCATTGCCCATCGATTAACGACTATTGAATCAGCTGATCGTATTGCTGTGATGGATGGTGGTCAGATTGTTGAATTAGGAACGCACAATGAGCTAATGCAACTGCAAGGTCACTATGCGCAAATGTATGCTCGAGACTTCGAGTAGCCAGTTTAGAAGCTTTTAGCCAATTTTCACGCAGCCATGAACCAATAAGATAAGCGATATTGATTAATGAGTATTGAGACGACAGTCACCCGCGCATGGCAACGTCAAGCTGTTTGGTTGTGGTTGTTGCTGCCTATCAGTTGGTTATACGGTTTCATCACCTTCTTGCGTCGTCAAGCTTATAAGGCTGGCCTATTATCAAGCTATCGAGCACCTATTCCCGTGATGGTCATTGGTAATATCAGTGTGGGCGGTAGTGGTAAGACGCCGCTGATCATTGCTCTGGTCAGCTACTTACAGAAAAAAGGCGTAAAAGTAGGGGTAATCAGTCGCGGATATGGCGGTGATACGAGTCAAATGCCCGCATTGGTTAGTGCTACCAGTTTACCCCATGTAGTAGGGGATGAGCCGTGCTTGATTGCTCATATGACAGGCGCTGCTATGGCAGTGTGTCCCAATCGCCAGCAAGCGATTGCTACTCTGTTAAAGGCAAAGCCTGATTTACAATTGATTATTGCGGATGATGGTTTACAGCACTATGCACTTAATCGCGATATCGAATGGATTGTGGTAGATGTCGCTCGTGGGTTTGGCAACAAACAGTTATTACCAACAGGTTTTTTGCGTGAGCCGATGTCACGATTAGAGGGTGCAAATGTTATCTATCATGAAAAGCCAAGTACTGATTTAACTCAGACTTCTAGAAGCGGTAATAAGATACAGTCTGCTGACCGTTTGACCATGCATTTGCAACCAGCTGAGTTGCAACGTCTATGGAATCCTACATCGAGTGCAGCTCAACTCAATAGTGTGAAGCCTACTAATAATAGCCGCGTCCATGCTGTTAGTGGTATCGGCTATCCGCAGCGGTTTTTTGATACCTTAGAATCTATTGGCTTTGAGGTCATAGGGCATCCTTACCCTGATCACTATGATTTTAGTTTGGCTGAGCTTTTACAATATGGTGACTATCCTATCATCGTAACCAGTAAAGATGCGGTAAAAATCAGCGTATTATTGGCGGAATATGCAGCGACACAAGCACTCAACGATGAGTATGTAGAACTTGTTAGTAGACTATGGGTGTTGCCAGTGACGGCTGTATTATCAGAGAATAGTTATCACAATCTAGATGCGCAGCTAAAGGCGCTAGGGGTTCGTATCGACCATGATATGAACACGTCAGCCTCATTATAAATATCAGCTAATATTTTAAATCGCCGTATAATTTTTATAGGAATACGCCATGTCGTTCGCCACCACACCTGCCAAGACCCACATCGTGATTCCTGCACGTTTTAAAAGTACGCGTTTACCCGGTAAGCCATTGCTAGCTATTCATGGTAAGCCGATGATACTTTGGGTAGCAGAAAAAGCGCAGACAGCAAGTTTTGCTGATGACATGTGTATAGCGACTGATGATGAGCAAATCGCAAAAGTTTGCACCGATGCAGGCTTTGATGTTGTTATGACCAGTAGCGAGCATGCTTCAGGGACGGATCGTTTGGCAGAAGTAGCAGCTATCAAAGGTTGGGCTGACCACGATATTGTGGTGAATATGCAAGGTGATGAGCCACTTGTACCGCCATTGCTTTTGGAGCAAGTACAGGCGCTTTTGGTAGCGGATGAGGATAGCGTGATGGCCACACTTTGTGAGCCTATCGATGACTATGATACGTTCCAGCGACCATCGGTAGTAAAAGTGGTCAGCCAATTTGCTAATAACTTACAGCGTGCGCTCTATTTTAGCCGCGCACCGATGCCTTGTGATCGTGACGTTGTATTAGCTGATAATAACCAGATGCACCCACCAAAGAACGCCTATCGCCATTTGGGTTTATATGCTTATCGTGTCAGTCTATTACAGCAGTTCGTAAACTGGCCACAAACGCCACTTGAGATACTTGAAAGCTTAGAGCAGTTACGTGTTTTAGAAAATGGTCAGCATATCGCAATCGCAGAAGCTGCCTGTCAGCTACCAGCTGGTGTCGATACACAAGAAGATTTAGACCGTCTAAACGCGATGAGCTTAGATAACTTTCAGAAATCTACTAAGTAATAGTCTGAGCAAAGTTGCGTACAATTCTAAGCTTCATACAACGCTAAAGTATCGTTGTTGTGGCTATACCTGAAATACCTAATCAATGTGACAGAGCCATAACCATGAATAATTTGACAGGAAATATGGACGCACTAGATAACACAGACCGTATGTATTTTGCGCCACTACTGCCATGGCAAAAAGTACTGTGGTTACAGTTGACCGAGCGCGTACTTAAGCAGCAGTCTTTGCCGCATGCATTGCTCGCTGCTGGTATGCAAGGTATGGGTAAACGCGCCTTTGTATGGCGATTGGTCGCTTGGCTATTATGCCGTGAGCGTGGCGCACACCCATTAGGTGCTTGCGAAGTATGTGAGAGTTGTCAGTGGCTCAAGTCGGGAACTCATCCGAGCCTACAAGTATTACCACTCGTTAGTATGCCTATCAGTGTCGAGAGCGATGCGCTTCAAGAAAAATCAAGCAGTACAAAAGATAAAAAAGGCGCTAAAGCTACTAGCAATAGCGCACTTAAGATCAAAGTAGATGATATTCGTGCTTTGCAGCCTTTTATTTATCAAGGCGGGCAAGGGATGCGCATCTGTGTATTAGATCACGCTGAAAAAATGACAGTAGCCGCTGCTAATGCGCTGCTTAAAACATTGGAAGAACCGCAAGCGCAGGTGCATCTGTTTTTGATTAGTGATACGCCTGCTCAGCTATTGCCAACGATTAAGAGTCGTGTGCAACAGTTAGCATTACAGACAATTGAGCCGACTGTTGCTGTCGATTATGTGACGCAGGCGCTAGGTCATACGATTAACCACGAAGCCGTCGGTAGCGCTGCGATTGAACAGTTAATACAACTAGCCAATGGTGCGCCGTTAGCTGCTATAGCTTTGGCACAAGCACCATGGTATAGCAAGCGCAGCCTATGGCTGACCACATGGCAGGCGCTACGTAGCGGCAAACGTAGTGGTGTGGCGGCAAGTGATTATTGGCAAGGTCAGCTCAATATTAAAGAGTTTATACAGCTGTCTGAGCTGATGCTCCTTGATATACGCCGTGTCTGTTTGGGCCTTGTTGAACTACAAAAGGATGTCAATCTATCAACGATATTGGCTACTTATCAGCCTACCGATAGCGGGTTAGAGGCATTTGCCAACAGCGTGCAGCAGACCAAAATTGCGCTGCAACAAAATGTGCAAGAAAAATTTGCCTATGATAAGCTAATGCAAGAGTTGGCAAGCTTATAGAACCATGTTTTAACGCTTAATTAGTGTTCGAAAATTTGCAATTGTTCTTAACTATATACTATCAATTATTTATATAAACATATTAAACCCAGTTGATAAAGGAAGCTGACTATGGCAATGCCAGGACGTGGCGGGATTCTAACCTGTCATTATGAAAGTATCGAAATGTTATATGCCAGCTATTTATCATTTGTCAGTAATGGCGCTTTGTTTGTACCGTCTGACAAACCTCAGCAATTGGGTGATGAGGTGTTTATTGCTATCACGCTACCTAACTCTAGTGAACGCCTACCAATGAATGGTAAGGTTGTTTGGATTAACTCTAAGAGTCAAGGCAGTCGCCCAGCAGGGTTTGCTGTGCAAATTGGTAGTGATGTCTCTGGCCAAAGAATTAAGAATGAAGTTGAGCGCCTACTAGCGGGAAAAATCGATAGCTTGCAATCGACTTATACTATGTAGTATCTATTAATAACTAGGTAGTATCTAGAAATCACACCTGTATCTTTAATAAGTTTGGCTGTGGTTTTGAACTTATTAATATAAAAAAAGCAGTCTTATTATTTAGTAAGGCTGCTTTTTTAGATCAATTTTCTTTAATTTTTTATAGTAGTAGGCGCTAGTCGCTTAATAACGAGGCGGTACATACATATCATCGGGAATAGGTTCGCGGTAATATTCATCATCGCGTTTGCGATTGGGTAACTCAATTTCGTCACGAGGCACTTCTTTGTAAGGGATTTGGTCGAGCAAATGGGCAATACAGTTCAGCCTAGCACGTTTTTTATTATTGCCTTCGACGACCCACCAGGGTGCTTCAGGAATATGAGTACGCTCAAACATGGTTTCTTTTGCTTTGGTGTAATCTTCCCAGCGTCGGCGCGACTGTAGATCCATTGGTGAGAGTTTCCACTGCTTAAGCGGATCATATATTCGGCTCATAAATCGAGCATGTTGCTCATCATCAGTGATAGAAAACCAGTATTTTACTAAGCGAATGCCTGAGCGTACGAGCATACGCTCAAATTCTGGTACTGATTGAAAAAATTCCTCATATTGCGCGTCAGTACAAAACCCCATGACACGCTCAACGCCTCCGCGGTTGTACCAACTACGGTCAAACAGTACGATTTCGCCTGCTGCAGGCAAGTGGGCCACGTAACGTTGGAAGTACCACTGCGTTTGCTCGCGCTCAGTGGGAGCCGGCAGGGCAGCTACCCTGCAAACGCGTGGGTTTAATCGTTGGGTAATGCGTTTAATGGCACCACCTTTACCAGCAGAATCCCGCCCTTCAAAGATAACGACGATACGCTCACCGCGATCAACGACCCAATCTTGTAATTTTATCAGTTCTCGCTGTAGTCGTACCAACTCTTGAAAGTAGGTGCGTCGATCCAGTTTTTCTTGCTCGCTCATCTCACGTCCGTTAAAACGAAAGTCACGTGCATAGTCATCTATTTCATTTTCTAGTTCTTCATCATATGTATCGATTAAGTCTTGGTGCATTTTTCGACGTAAATCATCATCAAGAATGTCTTTTTCGATGCGTTCAGTAAGAATGGCTTGTTCCTGATGGTACCGATCTACATCTTCCTCAGTCGTTAGAGATTGAAAATCAGCGGTTGCAAGCGGTTCTGTCATCACCAGTTTTTCAGAGCCAAAAATGACTTGCCTAATTTTTCTTAATAAAATTTTTGTCTTACCCATAAATATTACCTTTGTTTTGCGTATCGGCTTTTTTAAGAGGCTACTATCTAGGTCGTTTCTATCATAGCAAAGTACAGACAATAAAAAATGCCCTTTAAATAAATTAAAGGGCATTTTTTATTGATAGATATGTACTGATTAAAACAATAAGTCAGCGTATCTTATTCACTTAAAAGAGACCAAGCTTATTTTTCTAGGATACAAGTCACGCCTTGACCACCTGCTGCGCAGATAGAGATAAGTACACGGCCTGAACCTTTTTGATCCAATAATTTAGCAGCAGTGGCTAAAATACGACCACCAGTGGCTGCAAATGGATGACCTGCCGCTAGTGATGAACCGTTTACGTTTAGCTTGCTACGATCGATAGACCCTAGTGGTGCATCTAAGCCTAAGCGCTCTTCACAGAATTTCTCATCTTCCCAAGCAGCTAAGGTTGATAGTACTTGTGAAGCGAAGGCTTCATGAATCTCATAAAAGTCAAAGTCTTGTAGAGTCAGACCAGCGCGCTCAAGCATACGTGGTACCGCATAAGCTGGTGCCATTAGTAAGCCTTCTGTGGTACCAGATTTACCGATGAAGTCTACCGCTGCGGTTTCTTGATGGACGATATAAGCAAGTGGCTTTAGGCCGTGCTCTTTTGCCCACTCATCAGTACCTAGTAGTACACAAGAAGCACCGTCAGTAAGCGGCGTAGAGTTGGCAGCTGTCATCGTTGGATTGGCATTTTTTCTACCAAATACTGGCTTTAATTTACCCAGTTTTTCTAATGTAGTATCTGGACGCAAGTTGTTATCACGAGTCAGGCCTTTGTATGGCGTGATCAAGTCGTCAAAGAAACCTTCGTCATAAGCGCGTGCTAGGTTTTGATGGCTGTTAAATGCAAGCTCATCCTGCGCTTCACGGCTGATATTCCACTCAAGCGTAGTAATCGCTTGATGATCGCCCATTGATAGGCCAGTACGTGGCTCACCATTTTGCGGTGAATCGATTAAGTCTTTTGGATTTAGACCCATTAGTGCTTTTAAACGTTGTTTGTTGTCTTTTGCTGCACCAAGTTTGATAAGTACTTTACGCAAGCCATCGCCGACAGCGATAGGAGCGTCAGAAGTAGTATCTACACCGCCAGTGATTGCCGAATCGATCAGACCAAGTGCAATCTTGTTAGCAGAAGCAAAGGTCGCTTGTAAGCCAGTACCGCAAGCTTGTGAGATATCATAAGTTGGCGTATGTGGGTTTAACGCAGTATTCAATGTCGCTTCACGAGTAAGGTTGATATCACGGCTAAGTTTCATAACTGCGCCAGATACCACTTCACCTACGGTTTCGCCTTGTAAGTTATAACGCTCAACCAAACCGTCCAATGCAGCGGTTAGCATGTCTGTGTTGCTAACATCAGCGTATGATCCATTTGAGCGCGCGAATGGAATACGGTTACCACCTAAGATCGCAACACGATTCAGGTTTGAAGCTGGTTTGGTTGTGCTGGCTTTTTTAGCTGGAGCAGGTTTTTTGGCAGCAGCGGTTTCTACTTTTTCATCGACCGCTTTTTTGCTAGCAGTTTCTTTAGCGCTGGTGTCTTTAGTCGAGGTGTTTTTTGCAGCGGTTTCTTTTTTTGCTGTATCTGATTTTGTATCCGTTGCTTTAACAACTGTACTTTCAACAACAGGGCTATCTGGATGATTGTTTTTATTACTCATAATATTATCCTTAAAAAGTATGGGTAGAAGTAAAAAGTGATAGGTAACAATAAAAAATAGTTAAGTTATTTTATACAAGCAAATATTATCATTTATTACGCAATACAGCTGTTTATCATAAGGCGTTTTTATTCACTTAATGTATCTCTTTAGCAAACTATGTGACGCTTGTATGAGGTCGGTAGTAGATTCATGACCATGACGCATCGCTCTAATAGACTGGCTAGTAAGAAATATTAGCATTGCATAACAGTACGTTTGATAATATATTGTTATCAATAATTAAGTATGCCATAACCTATAGGTCAGATTTTAACATGTTATAGTAGCGCTTAACGCTGCTAAAAACGACTGGCTTGTATACTGACTTGTTTACAGAATGTTGTAGACATTATCTGTTTTTGGACTTGTTTATAAGGGAAGTGTATAGTTAGGCTGGTTTTGAGGCGATTTACTAAATTTAAATAATTACGATGTCAATGTCTCTATATAATAGATTCATTGCATTTTTTATTATTATACGAATCATTAATTATAAGGATTATATTATGTCAGACCGTTATGGTGATTTTGTTCAATCTTCTATTGGCAAAAAAGTAGCAAAAAACTTAGGTTTGCCGATGCCAACGACGCTTGATCGTTTCGAAAGCGGTGAGCGTTTGGTGCGTGGTAGTGTATTGGTTGGCCGTGCTACTGGTGATGACAAGAGCGTCAGTGAGTCTGTTGCCCGTATCCTGTCAGACGTCCATGCCGAAGTATATGTAAACAGCAGTGATGACATCAAAGACGCACTTGCTGATGCAGGCGTAGAGGCAAAAGCCAACACGGGCGGCGATGATCAATTCAAAGTACTGCTTTTTGATGCCAGCAATATCAGTAATGCTGAACAGCTAAAAGAACTTTATGAGTTTTTCCATACAGTTGCACGCCGCGTAGAAAAATCAGGCCGTGTGGTTGTGGTTGGTCGTACGCCAGAGAACATCACTGATATTGAATCTGCAATGGCTCAACGTTCGCTTGAAGGTTTTGTGAAGTCAGTGGGTAAAGAGTTTAAACGTGGTATCACAGCGCAGCTGATTTATGTTGAAGAAGGCGCAGAGCAAAACCTAGATTCAACCTTACGCTTTTTTACCTCAGCTCGTTCAGCTTATGTATCAGGACAAGTAGTACGTGTCAGTAAAGGCAGCTCAGTCGATGTTGACTGGAACCAACCTTTGGGCGGCAAAACTATGCTAGTGACTGGCGCAAGTCGCGGTATTGGCGAAGCTATCGCTCGTGTATTGGCTCGTGAAGGGGCGCATGTTATATGTCTAGATGTACCGCAGCAGCAAGCTGACCTACAAAAAGTTGCTAGCGAAATCAGTGGTTCTGCTTTGACAGTAGATATCACTAGTGAAGACGCTGGTGCAGAAATCGCTGACGCTGCTCAAAAACGTGGTGGTCTAGATTCAATCATCCATAATGCTGGCGTGACTCGCGATAAGACGTTGGCTAAGATGGATGAGAAAAAATGGAACATGGTCATCGATATCAACTTGGGCAGTATCGCTAGATTGAACCGCTACTTGTTAGATAACGATGTGTTGAAAGAAAACGCACGTATCGTATGTGTATCATCAATTTCAGGTATCGCTGGCAACATGGGTCAGACCAACTATGCCACTTCTAAAGCTGGTGTGATTGGTTTGGTTAACGCAACTGCCAAGCAATTAGAAGACAATGCTAAAGGCATGACGATCAATGCAGTCGCTCCTGGTTTCATCGAAACCCAAATGACAGAAGCCATTCCATTTGCTATTCGTGAAGCTGGTCGCCGCATGAACTCGATGAGCCAAGGCGGCTTGCCAGTAGATGTGGCTGAGACTATCGCATGGTTCGCTTCACCTGCGTCTGGCGGTCTAAATGGCAACACGGTTCGCGTCTGTGGTCAAAGCTTACTTGGTGCATAATGTTGATTAATTGATAGGTATATGTGAGAAATAAGGTACAGATAGAGACAGTAGTTGTATCATATGAGCTATTATTTCTCGTTTGTATCACATATGCTTACGAAATAATCTCTGATAAAGTGTAATAAAGCTGCCCAAGGGTGGCTTTTTTATGATAAAAACACAAGAACCAATAGCCAAACTATTTTTTGCTATTAAAGATACTCATGAGGTTGATTAAATTTAATGCTTATTAGATGATTTAATAGTAGGCTTTAGTCAATGACTGCAGATTGTCTTTATATACGTTAAAGAACTTGTTCAAGCCACACTTAGGATGTACTTATGTCAGACAAACATTATGATGCGTTGCCAAAAGCGCACACCACTTATGCCAATATTGTCAAAAGCTTATTGCCTATCGGTAATGGTGGCAAGGTCAGTAGAGACCAGTTGCCACAATCTACTTACTATGTAGATGACTTGCATATCGATCAAGAAAACCTAGACGACTATCGCAAAATTTGCGGTTTTGCTGATGATGGCAAAGTACCAGCGACTTACTTCTCGGTATTGTCACAGACGCTGCAGATGAACATGATGGTCAAAGAGCCATTCCCATTTGCCATGTTAGGTCTTGTTCATGTTGATAATAGCGTCACCCAGTATCGTCCGATTGGAGAGCGTGAAACGGTAGCAATGTCGGTCACTTTTGACAACCTGCGCGATCATGCCCAAGGTCAGCAGTTTGATTTTGTCACTATTGTAAAGTCAGAAGATGAAGTCATCTGGGAAGGCACATCGACTTATTTATCACGTAGCAAAAAACCTAGCAGTAAAGATAAGAAGAGCGCGCCGCGTCCGGTTATGGTCAAGCCTGAAGTAAACGAAGAAGGTGTTCATAGCATTTTTGAAGTGCCAGAAGATATCGGTCGTCGTTATGCTTTTGTCTCAGGCGACTTTAACTTGATTCATTTGCATCCACTATCAGCACGCGCGTTTGGTTTCCCTAAAGCGATTGCACACGGTATGTGGTCAAAGGCTAAGTGTCTTGCTCTGATGGGTGACTTGCCTGATGCTTACACAATTGACGTCTCATTTAAGCTGCCTATCTTTTTGCCAGCTGAAGTAGAGCTGATTGCTGAGCCAGTAGCCCAACTTACAAACGTAGATGATACTTGTGAGTTTGGATTATATAGCTCTAAAAACAATAAACCGCATTTGGCGGGTGTTGTAACCTTAAAGAGCGACAGCAAGTAATATAAACATCATAAAGCTTCTATTTTACAGCCATATTTAACGTACATATTTATTATTATGACTTCACAAAACATGCCTTCAGAAGAAAACGCGATAGACGTAGATCAATCAAATAGCTCGATAGCAACCAATACGGCCGCTGCTAACGATAGCGGCGCTAACATTCATGTTAGTGCCGATAATGGCGTTGATTTGGCCGATATCTTTGAGCCTTATTTTCGTCCAGATGCAAACACTATCGTGTGCGGTGCATTAGATGACGGAAAAGTTGCGGCTTTAGCGAAAGCAGGTGTCGAGCTGGTCATCAACTTGCAGCTTGATGACGAGTTAAGCTTTGATGAGGCATCAGCAGTTGAGCAAGCAGGTATGCACTACGAACAGCTGCCTATCAGCGGTGCTAAAGAGCTAAAGCAGCTTAAAATCTTGGCGTTTGATAATGTATTACGCCAACATCATGGCAAAAAAGTCGCTATGCACTGTGGGTCGGGTAATAGAGTAGGAGCTGCAATAGCGCTGCGGGCAGGATGGTTGCGTGGACGTAAGATGGATACGGCGATGGAACGTGGTCGCAGTCATGGTTTGACCAAGCTTGAACAAGAAGTTCATAATCGTTTGCTAGTACCGCGTTAACTATATTTATGGCATCGAATGTGAACGCTGCCTTAGATGTTAACAAACTCTAAAAATATCATCGAAATAAATAATAAAAAAGGCGACCAATAGGTGGCCTTTTTTATTGGCTCACAATTCATTTATACTGGTTCAAATATTTTATGTAGCTTGTGTATTACTATCATTTTAAAAATAGAATAATTCATATCACTGGAGCAAGGTAATAATAATGGATCATAATACAGAGAATTCTAATACACCCATAAACGCTGACTTTCAAAACAAATTACAGCAATTACTGACAGATTTGCAGCTTGATGATGCACCCGCTGGCGGGGCCGTGGCCGTGTATCAGGCAGGTCAATGTATAGCGCAAGCCAGTACAGGTATGGCACGTCCTGATATGTCGTGGCAGCCTGATACGTTGGCCATTAATTTTTCTACTGGTAAAGGAGTATTGGCAACGTTGGTTCATGTGCTGGTTTCGCAGCAACTGATCGAATATGACAAACCTATTGCCCATTACTGGCCAGAATTTGCTGCAAACGGCAAAGACCAAATTACGTTGCGACAAATCATGTCACATCAGGCCGATCTGTTTTCGATTCAAAGTATTGATGTTGATAGCGAGACGGTACTCGATTGGGATACGATGCTGCGCCACATTGCAGCGATGCCTATTACTTCTCCCGAAGATGCGACCAAGTATGACAGCGCTTATAGTGCATTGGTCTACGGTTGGGTATTGGGCGGCGTAGTAGAGGCGGTCACGAATCTATCGTTCGCTGAAGCACTGAGCCAGTCTCTAACAGAGCCTCTGGGTATTGCCGACAGCTGCTATTTTGGTGTGCCAGATAGTAAAGTAGATCAGGTGGCAAAATTAGCCAAAGATTTTGAAGAAACAGAGGATACAAGCTCTCAATTGAAATCGAGACGCCAAAAACCAACCTTAAAAGTAGACTCTCAAGAGACTTTACGTACTTATGCAAGCTTGCCTAGTTATCATTGTTGGCAACAGAAAATGCTAAATGATAAGCGTGCAGCTGAGACGCAAAGTAGCCTTAATGACAGCCTTGATGAAAATCTAGATAGCCCTGATATTGATAACGTACAACCTATCTTAAATACGGCGCGTATCAATAGTTTATATTTCAATACCAGTCAGCTCAATCTAAAAAACTATAAGGCAGCGCTGATACCTGCTGGCAAGCATGCCCTTGACTATTATAATCGTCAGACGCTACAGGCGGTCATTCCAGCGGCAAATGGTGTCGCTTCCGCCAAAGCATTGGCAACAATTTACGCAATGCTCGCTAATGGCGGTATATGGCAAGGGAAAACGCTGATTGATAGTGCTACTTTTGAGCAGTTATCTACTCCGCAAGTTAAGGGTTTAGATGCGGTTATGCCAGCGGCCATGAAATGGCGATTGGGCTACCATAGATTATTTAGCTTGTATGCTAACAACGAGGATACGGATAAGGGAATGAGTCCTGCTTTATCAGGATTTGGGCATATGGGATATAACGGCTCGGTTGCTTGGTGCGACCCTGAGCGCCAATTGTCATTTGCTTTTATTCATAATTTTGATACCACTATGCTCAATGACGTTCGTCAGTTTGCGCTGACAGAAGCCGTCTTGAGCTGGGTAGAAGAGATACTTTAATAATGCCAACTTCAATCGCGAATTGATTCTGTTTCAAATATAAGCAGCATTAATTTTAATGCTGCTTGTTTGGTGTCATTTTAAGCAGTCTTGATGCGCTAAGACCGTGTATAAAGATAGAAGTCAAGATGACAATCGAACAGACAATCCACAGTTTGAGCGCATCTTCATCCGCGAAGAAACCTTGATTGAGCGCATAGGACAGATAATACAAAGTACCGATACCGCGAATACCCAAAGCCGATATTGCGTATTTCTCGGTATGAGGTAAGTTCAATCCTGATAAGGCAATAAATCCACCAATTGGACGTATAAGTAGTAAGAAGGTAAAGCTGACGATATAGACGCGCCATGTCAGCTCGACACCTGCTTGCAACCCTTGACCAAGGAACATGCCAAAGATAACCAGCACTAATGACATTAGTAAGCCTTCTGATTGCTCAGCGAAATCATGCAGTTTCTGGTGATAAGTATGCTCACACTCCGAGCGACGAAACGCAAATGCGGCCACAAATACAGCGATAAAGCCATAACTGTGTACATACTCAGCAAGACCATAGGCTAGTAGCGTCAACGCAATAACCACATAGCCTTGCGAGATGGTAGTTTCGCGAGTGTGTTTAGAAAACACGACTTTGGCCAACATTTTACCAACCAATACACCTACCACTACGCCTGCGCCAATCTTCCATAAGACATCATGAGTAAACCACGACCATAGCATCTCGTAAGTAAAGGCTTTGCCTTCACTGAATGCTTCTGCGATCTTAATCGCTAGATATACAAACGGAAAAGCCAGGCCATCGTTCAACCCGGCCTCTGACGTTAAGGTAAAGCGCGGTGTGTCTTCTCCTCCTGTATTGGGAGGTCCCACCTGAATGCTCGAAGCTAACACGGGATCAGTGGGCGCTAACACTGCACCTAATAAGATAGCTGCACCAAGGCTCAAACCAAACGCGTAATACCCCAAGACTGCCATCGCAAAAATACCAATAGGCATGGTAATAAGTAGTAGCCTTACTGTTGGTCGCCACAATCGCCAAGACAGCTCTGTATCGATTTTAATACCAGCACCAACCAATGAGACCAGTACAACAATCTCAGTCAGTTTTTCGATGAGTAAACCGTTATCAAGTGGGTCTAAAAAGGATAAAGACGTCCACCAGTAGCCCATCATCAGACCGAAGCTGACTTGGAGCATCGGTAATGAGATAGAGGTGCGCTTAAAAATAACAGGAAACAAGGCCCCGAGTAAAAAGGCAATCCCGCAGATTAATAAGAATAAGTTATATTTTTCAATCATAAGGTTTACGCACGTCGTTATGTTTTAAGGGTCAATTTTAAGAGAGTAATTTTAGATATTGATGACAATTCACAGCAATAGTTGATAGTCAATCACTGATACTCTTTATCATGACGCCAAAATAAAATAATTACCGCAGAAAATAGTTATCAAAACGACCGCTACGTTGTTTTTTGGTGAAAAAAAAGCCTGCGTTGCGCAGGCTTAATATGTTTTTATCAGTATGTTTGTATCATTAATAGCTTACAGACTAGCGCTCGACTTGGCTCACGTCACGTACGGCACCAGTATCAGCACTGGTAGTCATAGCAGCATAAGCACGTAATGCTGGCGAGACATGACGGTCACGGTTGACAGGCTTCCATGCATCACGACCACGCGCTTCCATAGCTTCTCGGCGAGCGGCTAAGTCTGCATCACTCACTTTCATGTTGATGGTACGGTTTGGGATATCGATATGAATACTATCGCCTTCTTCAACCAAACCAATCGCACCGCCTTCAGCAGCTTCTGGGCTGGCATGACCAATTGATAGACCTGATGTACCACCAGAGAAACGACCATCGGTAAGTAGAGCACATTCTTTACCCAATCCTTTTGACTTCAGATAAGTCGTTGGGTACAGCATTTCTTGCATACCAGGGCCGCCTTTAGGGCCTTCGTAGCGAATGATGACCACATCGCCTGCAACGATTTGATCAGCCAATACCGCAGCAACCGCATCATCTTGTGATTCAAATAGACGCGCGCGACCAGTAAAGGTCAAGATGCTTTCGTCGACGCCTGCGGTTTTGACCACACAGCCGCGCTCGGCGATATTGCCATATAGTACGGCTAAGCCGCCATCTGTAGAGTAGGCGTGTTTGGCACTACGGATACAGCCTGACTCACGGTTGACGTCGAGGTTTGACCACTCTTTTGATTGTGAGAATGCTTCTGTGGTACGTACGCCACCAGGTGCTGCAAGGAAGCGTGCGCGAGCTTCATGATTGTCAGGGTTCATGATGTCCCACTTATCGATCGCCTCTTTCATCGTTGCGCTATGGATAGTTGGCACATCAGTTTTTAATAACTCAGCGCGATCAAGCTCAGCGAGTAATGCAAAGACACCGCCAGCACGATGCACGTCTTCCATATGGTATTTCTGTGAGGCAGGGGCTACTTTTGCCAGACAAGGCACACCGCGACTTAGGCGGTCGATATCAGCCATCTTAAAGTCGATTTCTGCTTCATTAGCCGCAGCAAGTAGATGCAAGATGGTATTGGTTGAGCCGCCCATGGCGATATCTAAGCTCATGGCATTTTCAAAAGCGGCTTTGGTAGCGATAGAGCGTGGTAGTACAGAGTCATCATCTTGCTCATAACGACGCTTAGCAAGCGACACAATGGTACGACCCGCTTCTAAGAATAGCTCGCGGCGCAATGAATGAGTAGCTAGCAGTGAGCCATTACCTGGTAAAGCTAAGCCTAAAGCTTCGGTCAAGCAGTTCATCGAGTTGGCGGTAAACATACCAGAGCACGAACCACAAGTAGGGCAGGCTGAAGCCTCGATAGCGGCGACGTCTTCATCACTGATGCTATCATCAGCCGCGTCCATCATTGCATCGACTAGGTCAAGTTTGCGAACAGCACTGCTGTCACTACTATCGGTATTGTGGCTCTTACCAACGGTACTGGCTAAGATTTTGCCCGCTTCCATTGGGCCACCTGAGATAAACACCACTGGAATGTTAAGGCGCATGGCGGCCATCAACATACCCGGAGTGATTTTGTCACAGTTAGAAATACAAACTAGCGCATCTGCACAGTGGGCATTGACCATATACTCGACAGAATCAGCGATCAAATCACGGCTTGGTAGCGAGTACAACATACCGCTATGGCCCATCGCAATACCATCATCGACCGCAATGGTATTAAACTCTTTTGCAACGCCGCCTGCTTGCTCAATTTCACGGGCGACCAGCTGTCCAAGGTCTTTTAGATGCACATGGCCGGGTACAAACTGGGTAAAAGAGTTAGCAATCGCAATGATTGGCTTGCCAAAGTCGCCGTCAGTCATGCCGGTTGCACGCCATAATGCGCGCGCGCCTGCCATATTACGACCGCCGGTAGAGGTTTTTGAGCGATAATCCATGTGATATTCCTTACAAATAGGCGGGGTTATAAAAATGTGCACCCTTAGTTTTAATAGGGATAGTGTGCTTTTTATAGAGAGTGAGTACTAGTGAATAATACTAATTCGTTACCATACCATTAGATATGAATAATTAAAAACAATATGCTAATAACAGTGAATTAATAATCACAAGCGATGAACGAAAAAACAGTTATTCAAAATAGCTACTCAATACGTTCTAATATGGCTTTGTCAAACCAAGGAAGATCAGCTTTGTCTGCTTCTAATTTTACAATGGCTGCAAGCGCATGAGTAGCCAGTAACTGTTGATAATCGCCACTAGCTTCAATCGTCAGCAATGATTCGACAGGTAGTGCTTGCGTATTGGGGTTTTGCTCGTCAATACTAATTAATATTTGTTTATTATTTTTATAAAGGACGTCTACACGACCAAAAAACTGCCAGTCTTTGAACGCTGCCGTAATTGCATCTGCAGCATCCTTGGTATATACCTGCTGCGTCTCTTTACCCGTATTGGTCCAGTGTAGTCGTACGGCCAATTGCAATGCCTCACTAAATACGACCAACGAGCCGATAATTTTCACATGCCAAGGACTGGTCAGCAGCTCATCGTCAATACCAATTAACTTGGCAGCCTCATGAGCCGACATAGGTGTGTTAAATTGAAGCAGTAACTCAGGAGTGAGCGGGTGAGTTTGTTTGATCGCATCATCTAAACTGTCATAGTGATACAAAAAGGGCAGTGGCAAATCTTGTGTGACAGTTTTCTTTATAATTTTACAATTGTGTATCTGCCAGCTGATGGCTTTATCAGTCAATGCTTCTGCTAATATGATAGCGTTCGGATCGATAGTTTGAGTACTATTGTCAGGCTCAGTACTAAGTTGCTCTAAGCCAGTACTATCAGGCACAGAGACATTTGATCCAGACGTTTGGGCATTGTCATTGAGTGTTGAAGACGGGTCGCCGTTATCTAGGCTATCTGATCTATTGGTCGGCAAAGTAGGCAAATCCATAAGCATAGCGTTATTAAAATAGAGGGTTAATATAACATTTTAAGGGCATGGCCCGCCAATAAATTAGTGAGCTAGTATGGTTGGAATATGGCTTGATATTTTTCAAATTCGATTGTCATACTGACTTGTACTAAGGCTATATTTCGTCCACTATATGACAGATGCTTTTATCTATTTTGGATAGCTATTAAGCTATTAATTAACTGATAATAAAACCCTTAAAGGAAAAATAATGACTGAATTGAATCAACAGACCACTTATGATGACAATAATATCTTTGCCAAAATGCTAGATGGTGATATTCCATATCACAAAGTATATGAAGATGATAAAACGCTCGCCTTTATGGATATCATGCCGCAAGCAGAAGGCCATGTATTGGTGATACCAAAGCAAAAAGCGGTAGATC
Organism: Psychrobacter sp. NPDC078409; assembly: GCF_050268505.1. NCBI lineage: Bacteria > Pseudomonadati > Pseudomonadota > Gammaproteobacteria > Moraxellales > Moraxellaceae > Psychrobacter > Psychrobacter sp. NPDC078409. The sequence continues at coordinate 271,737 of NZ_JBNNGW010000002.1, read as the reverse complement.
TGGCCGATCTTGAGCCAGAGTACGCTGCTGCGGTATTAATGACCTCTAAAAAGGTAATGCAAGCCCAGCGTCAAGTTTTTGAGCGTGAAGGCGTTATCCAAATGCAGTTAAATGGTTCACAAGCAGGTCAAACAGTCTTTCATTATCATGTGCATCTCATTCCATCAAGTATCCATGAATTGGGTCGTCATGCGGTGACCCAAGCTGATAATAATGATTTGGCAGATATTGCTCAGAAACTGGCGGCAGTGATTGATGCCTAGTTAGGAAACAGAGTGCTTCTATTTAGGTACAAAATATTGGTATTTACGAATTAGCGAGCATTTATAGATTATAAATTACCAAAGTAGAATCCATATACAATCAAAAGGCAGCTAGCAAGCTGCCTTTTTTATTTTCTTGGTAATAGTCATGTAACATTCGTTAAAGTCATGTTACGAGTTGAACGCTTGTCTAGGGTTTTGGAAAAGAGTGTGATAATTATTATAACCATTCACACACATTTTCTAATCTTTGCCTTAATTAAAAATTTTCATAAAAAGGCATTGTTAACTTTTGAGGATATTATCTTTCATGAGTAAATTACCTCGTTCGACTATTTTATTGCCAGTCTTTGTACCTGCAGCAATTATTATGCTGCTATTGGTCATCGGTACTGCGATCAATCCTGAAGCAGCGGGTGCTCTGTTCAGTGATGTGCTTAGTTTTACGACTGAGACATTTGGCTGGTTTTATATGCTGGCAGTTGCACTGTTTTTGATGTTCATTATTGTACTGGCGTTTTCGTCTTATGGCAGTATCAAGCTGGGCCCTGATCATGCTGAGGCAGAGTACGGATTCCTTGAATGGTTTGCCATGCTGTTTTCGGCAGGTTACGGGATTGCGCTACTGTTTTATGGGGTAGCGGAACCAGTGATGCACTTTTCTAGTCCGCCAATGTCGGATCCGCAGACTATCGCCGCGGCAAAAGAAGCGATGCAAATTGCGTATTTTCATTGGGGTTTTCATATTTGGGCAATTTATGGTGTCGTTGGTTTATCACTAGCGTATTTTGCGTTTCGTCATGGTCTACCACTATCAATACGCTCGACGCTGTATCCGATTATTGGTGACAGGATTCATGGCCCTATCGGTCATACAGTCGATGTGTTTGCGATATTAGGTACGATGTTTGGTATTGCGACCAGTCTTGGCTTGTCGGTGTCGCAAATCAATGCGGGACTCAATTATCTATTGCCAGATATCATTCCAGTGAATACGACCATACAGGTGATTGCTATTGCCTTGGTGACCGCCGCGGCACTGGTATCGGTATTAGCAGGGATGGATAAGGGTGTAAAACGCTTATCTATTTTAAATATGCTGTTGGCAACTGCGCTGATGCTGTTCGTATTTGTTGTCGGTCCGACCATTTTTATCTTAAATGCCTTCATGGAAAATACGGGTAGCTATTTGGGTAATATCGTTGAACGTACCTTTAGCTTGCAAGCATACGAGAATAGCAATTGGATCGGCAGCTGGACTTTATTTATTTTTGCATGGACGATTGCATGGGCGCCTTTTGTGGGTCTGTTTATTGCTAAGATCAGCCGTGGTCGTACTATTCGTGAGTTTGTACTTGGTGTCATGCTGGTACCGACCTTCTTTACATTCTTTTGGTTTTCGGTGTTTGGTGATACCGCGCTACACATGATTATGGTCGATGGTTATACCTCATTAATCAGTGAAGTACAAAACAACCAAGCGATCGCTTTGTTTAAACTGTTAGAGAATCTACCGTTTACTGAATTTGTGTCGTCGTTGACCATTTTATTGATTATTACCTTTTTTGTGACGTCATCGGATTCTGGCTCATTGGTAATCGACTCGCTAGCGGCAGGTGGTCGCAGTGATACACCATGGTGGCAGCGTAGCTTTTGGGTAGTGACTGAAGGTGCTGTCGCAGCAGTATTGCTACTTGCAGGTGGTTTAGAAGCCCTACAAACAGCGGCTATCGTTAGTGCGTTACCATTTGCGATTATTATTCTTATTTCAATGTTTGGTATGTGGCGTGCGCTGCGTATCGAAGGACATCGTAATCAGAGCCTCGGTAATGACAACAGACTGCCGCCGCATTTACTCAAACCGTCTGCATGGCGCGAGCGTATTGATTATATGACCGATAAGCCAACGCGTGAAAAGGTTCTTAGCTATATCAAAGAAGTGGTTATGCCTTCGATGATGGAGGTGTCGTCCAAATTTGCAGAAACTGGCTGGACGACTGAGGTCAACTATGACGCGGTCAATAACCGTGCGGTGCTAGAGTTGCAACGTGGTGACGATGTCGAGTTTTGGTATGAAGTTCGCTTATCTGAACATGATGCGCCTGATTATTATACTGAAGACAGCGCAGATACCTTGCCACAAGAGCACCATCATCGCGCTGAGGTGTATCTACGCCGTGGTGGTCAGACCTATGACTTATACGGCTACAAATCTGAATCAGTGATTAATGACATCATTGATCAGTTTGAGAAGTATTTACATTTCCTTAATGTATCGCCTGATAGTCTACCGTGGCGTATGCAAGAGCATGATGATGACATCACGCTAGAGCAGGGCAGTGTGCTTGATAAATAATTAGAGTAATTGTTTGAAATCAAACATCATGTATGCAAGTTATTCACGTGAATAGCTTGCATTATGTGCACGAATCCTTAGAATAACGGCTTGTTTTCATTGACTTACTTCAATCAACTGCAAGCCGTTTTCTTATGTCTATAGACTTTCCTGTTGTACCCACATCTGTGCCAGTGTCTGACCATCCATTGTTGCAGCCATTGAATATCGGTGGCCTGACGATTGAAAACCGTTTAATGGTCGCACCAATGGCAGGCGTGACGGACAACCCCTTTCGCCGACTGTGCAAGTCATTTGGCGCAGGTCATGCGGTCAGTGAAATGATCATCGCTGATACGGCCCTTTATGCGCGCAAAAAATCCTTGTACCGTGCCAATTTTGATAATGAGATTGCGCCTATTTCGGCGCAGATAGCAGGTGCTGAGCCGGACAAATTAGCTGAAGCGGCACGATATCAGATTGATAATGGTGCACAGATTATCGATATCAACATGGGCTGTCCGGCCAAAAAGGTCTGTCGTAAGCTGGCAGGTTCTGCATTATTGCAAGACGAAGATTTGGTCGCGCGATTGCTAGATGCAACGGTCAATGCGGTGAATGCACCTGTCACGCTAAAGACACGTCTAGGTTTTGAGAATGGTCGTGAAAACATTTTACGAGTCGCCAAGCGTGCTGAGCAGGCAGGCATTGCAGCAATTGCTATTCATGGACGTACGCGTGAAGACATGTATACAGGTAATGCACGCTATGAGCTAATACGCGAAGTCAAAGAAAGCATCAGTATTCCTGTCATTGCCAATGGTGATATCGATAGCGCACAAAAAGCCCAACACGTCTATGAGATGACAGGCTGTGATGCAGTGATGATTGGGCGTGCTGCACAAGGGCAACCATGGATATTTCGCGATATTGAGCACTTTTTGCGTACAGGCGAGTGTCTGGAGTCACCGAGCGTCAGTAAGATAAAAGAGATCGTACTGGCCCATTTGCAAGAGCTCTATGATTTTTATGGCGAGTACTCAGGCTGCCGTATCGCTCGCAAACATATTGCATGGTATACGACAGGTATTCCAAACTCTAACGCCTTTAGACAGGCGATGTATGGTGAAGAAAGCACGGCTGGACAATTTAAAGTGGTCGAGACTTTTTTGCAGGCGCACGAGTAGTAATCGCTTAAATCTTGTTTTATAAACTCGTGCTAGTTACTTTTCATAGTACTTTTTACGTCTTGCCTTTTGATAGCTCTTTTATATAACAGCTATGCTTTATCAATTGGCACAGTATGATTGTCAGTATCAGACTGTTTATCAGGCGCAGGTTTTCTATTTTGCCAAGGGAATCGACCTTCTAGTTCAACTTGTAGCGATAAGCTTAAAAAGGTTCGAATCAGTACGATAAAACCTAGCACCAGTACGCTGCGTAGCGATGGCTCGGTGACGACAGTAGCCACGATATCAGCGGCGATTAGCACCTCTAACCCTAACAATATAGATTTGCCTACGGTCTGTCTGATCTCGACATAAGTATCATTGTTGAAATGGCCAGACGCTCGAAAAGCTTTATACAAGGCAAGAAATAGCCCAAAAAACATAATGAGGACGCCAATGACTTCGATCATTTTGGCAATTAAGTCGATATAGTGAGTTAGTGTGTCTATCAAAGCAGGTACTCCTCATAATTAATCAAAAAAAAGCTTAGCATTTAACACTTAGGACTTAACAATAAGCTAAAAATATGTTTATAAATATTTATGTAGACGACGAAATTTGTAAAGATCCCGTTAGCTAACGCCCACTGTGGTTTTGTTCACTCCATACGACATTTTTTTGCTATGCTATAACCGAATACCAATAACTATAGAATAAACGAAAAGGACTTTTTATGGCCAATCTCTCGAAAAAAGCAATCACCAAAGCCGTCAAGGGCAAGAATATTATCATCACAGGCGCTTCAAGTGGTATCGGTGAGCGTACGGCTTTTTTGCTCAGTGAATGTGGCGCGCATGTTATTTTGCTGGCCCGTACTGAAGATAAGCTAAAAATGGTCAAAGAAAATATTGAAACACTTGGCGGCGCGGCTAGCTACTATCCATGCGATCTTACCAATATGGATGAGATTGAAAAAACCAGTGAAAAGATTTTGGCTGACTTTAAACATGTCGATGTACTAGTCAACAATGCAGGACGTTCGATTCGCCGTTCAGTGCATGAATCGGTCAACCGTTTTCATGATTTTGAACGTACTATGGAGATTAATTATTTTGGCGCGGTCAAAATCATTCTTGGTTTCTTGCCAACGATGATTGGTCGTCAAACTGGTCAAATCGTGAACATATCCTCAATTGGGGTATTGGCTAATAGCCCTCGTTTTTCAGCGTATGTCGCGTCAAAGGCGGCCTTAGATGCATTTAGTCGCTGTCTGGCTGCTGAAGTCAAAGGCGATAACATCAAAGTAACCAATATTTTTATGCCACTTGTACGTACCCCAATGATAGCGCCAACCAAGCTATACCGTTATATGCCAGCACTGATGCCCGATGAAGCAGCGATGATGGTCGCAAAAGCTATCGTTCATAAGCCAAATAGCATTGCGAGTAATATGGGTAAATTTGCCTCGGCGACTTATTCACTGGTACCAGCCTTTAACGTTGGTGTTCAGTCCATTGGCTATCGTATTTTCCCAAGTTCGACTGCTGCGCAAACGACTGATAGCAAGCCTAATCTTGCTCAACGCGCCTTTGCCAAAATCCTTCCTGGTGAGCATCACTAGAATCGATTTGTTATCAGGCTCGAATTTGGATAAGGAGGATACTACGGTATCCTTTTTTTATGCCTTAAAAATATGCTTAAGCAGTACAAAAGCCTTCTTCGCCGCCAGTGCGTGAAAGGCTTAGTTATACGTTAAATGAACTCTTAAAACTTCCGCTGTTAAATTTCCTTTGTATCTCTAATTTCTAATAAGATGAATAAAATTCATCTTATGTTTAGATTGTATCGTTTTTATTCATGTTTAGATTTCGGTATGATTCACCTCATACACAGATTTGGTTTTATCTCAGATAAATAAGGTAGCGGATCACCATGAGTAAAGAATTCAATTGTTCAATTAAGCACATTCGTTTTGACGAAAACTATCAACCTGCAGATAGCACGCGTTTGACGACTAACTTTGCAAATTTGGCACGCGGCGAGCACCGCCAAGAGAACTTACGCAAAACGTTAACCATGATTAATAACCGCTTTAATGCATTGGCGCATTGGGACAATCTGACAGCAGATCGTTATTCTGTTGAAGTTGATATCATCTCTGTCGATCTAGATGTTAAAGGCAATGGTCAGACATTCCCTATTATCGAAACGCTAAAAACCACGATTGTGGATCACAAAGAAAACAAGCGTATCGACGGCATGGTTGGCAACAGTTTCTCCTCTTACGTGCGTGATTATGACTTTAGTATTGTGTTACCAGAGCATCGCGACAAAAACCTAGCATCCATAACACCAGATAATTTTGGTGAGTTGCACGGCAAATTGTTTCAATACTTATTGAACTCAGAAGCTTACAACGCTCATTTTCACAAAAAACCAGTGATTTGCCTGAGCGTGTCAACTAGCAAGACTTACTACCGTACTGTCAATCAGCACCCTGTATTGGGTATTGAATACAAGCAAGATGAATACTCGTTGACCGACGACTATTTTCATAAAATGGGTTTAACGGTACGTTATTTTAAGCCTGAAGGTAGCGCCGCGCCATTAGCCTTTTATTTTGCAGGGGACTTGCTCAGTGACTACACCGATCTTGAGCTGATTAGTGCGATTAGCACCATGGAGACCTTTCAGAAGATCTACCGTCCTGAGATTTACAACGCCAACTCAAGCGCTGGACAAGTATATCAACCGAGCTTGAACTACCAAGACTATTCATTGACTCAAGTGGTCTATGATCGCGCCGAACGTAGTCAAATGGCAGTGACCCAAGGCAGATTTACCGAGACGCATTTTATTAAGCCGTATCAAACAATCCTTGAGGAATGGGCTGCAAGCTATGATGTAACAGGCGAGATTGCTCAAAAAGAAGCCGCTGACAATAAAACGGCTAGGAAGCAAGCCGCTTAACTGAGCATCCCTCATCAACATAATAAAAAATAAATTAATTAGAAGATAAATCGTATGAAACTACTATTACCGACGTCTACCGCTGGCAGCTTACCAAAACCATCTTGGCTAGCAGAACCCGAGAAAATTTGGTCACCTTGGGCGTTAGAGGGCGAGCAGTTGCTTGAAGCCAAGCAAGATGCGCTACGCGTATCATTGCAAGAACAGCAGCATGCAGGGATTGATATTGTCAGTGATGGCGAGCAGACCCGTCAGCACTTTGTGACTACATTCATCGAACACCTTGATGGTGTTGACTTTGAGAAGCGTGAGACGGTCAAAATCCGTAATCGCTACGATGCGAGCGTGCCTTCAGTCGTTGGTGCGGTGAGCCGTCCGAAGTCCGTATTCGTTGATGATGCCAAGTTTTTACGTCAACAAACCAATCAGCCAATCAAATGGGCGTTGCCAGGGCCGATGACGATGATTGATACGTTATATGACGGTCATTATAAAAGCCGTGAAAAATTGGCTTGGGAATTTGCTAAAATCCTGAACCAAGAAGCAAAAGAATTAGAAGCGGCTGGTGTTGATATTATCCAGTTTGATGAGCCCGCATTTAACGTATTCTTTGATGATGTGAACGACTGGGGTATTGCAACTTTAGAGCGCGCCATTGAAGGTCTAAAGTGTGAGACAGCTGTGCATATTTGCTATGGCTATGGCATCAAAGCCAATACCGATTGGAAAAAGACACTGGGCTCAGAGTGGCGCGAATACGAAAAAGCATTTCCTAAACTGCAACAATCAAAAATCGATATCATCTCACTGGAGTGTCAAAACTCACGTGTACCTATGGATTTGATTGAATTGATTCGTGGTAAAAAGGTGATGGTCGGTGCCATTGATGTGGCAACCAACACTATCGAGACACCAGAAGAGGTGGCCGATACGCTACGCAAAGCGCTACAATTTGTCGATGCTGACAAGCTATATCCTGCGACCAACTGCGGCATGGCACCTTTGTCTCGCCAAGTCGCACGTGGTAAGCTCGCAGCACTAAGCGCTGGTGCTCAAATCGTTCGCCAAGAACTGACTGCTTAGAGTCTAGCCGTTTAGGAAATTTTATTTAGAGAACTTCCCTTGTAAAACTAAAATTGAAGCACAATTTTTTAACGTTATTTTTTAACGTTTCTCAGGATTGAAGCAATGATTAAAGATAGGATTGACGCGACCGACTTTAGAGATGCCATGTCTTTGCTAACGACTGCGGTCAATGTGGTGACTACATCAGGCGCGACGGGCATGCATGGGTTTACTGCATCAGCAGTATGTAGTGTCACAGACACACCGCCGACCTTGCTTGTCTGTATGAATCAAACGTCTCGGTCACATGGCTACTTTCTGGAAAATAAGGTTTTAAGTGTCAATGTGTTAGGCGCGCAACATGAGCAGCTGTCCAATGCTTTTGCCTCTAAACTGTGTTCAGAAGAACGGTTTGCATATGGTTCTTGGACACAATTACAAACAGGTGCTCCTGTGTTAGCAGATGCCTTGGTCAGCTTTGATTGTGAGATTGAACAAATTCAAGAAGTCGGCACGCATAGCGTCTTTATGTGCCGCGTTGTCGCAATCAATCAGGCTGAGCCACAAGGCGGCACTGATGAAGGGTTGGTTTACTTTAACCGTGCCTATTCTAGAGTTGGGCAAGTAGAGCTTATTTAATCTAATACCTATTATCCAATACCTAAGCCTATGGAATATTGCTCGTTCAATATTGAGCAGTCGTTTAACTATAATTATCATTTCATTAAATCTAAATAAGAAGTAACTATCCTGTGGAATTAATAACTTTTTTAATAATAGGGGCGCTAGCAGGATTTGCTGCAGGGCTATTCGGAGTAGGCGGTGGCACTATTATCGTACCACTGCTATTTATTGTCTTTACGCAAATGGGTTACAGTCCTGACACTATTATGCATTTGGCTTTGGGTACTTCACTGGCGACTATTATTGTTACGTCCATAAGCTCGCTCATGGCGCATAACAAGAAAGGCGCAGTCATGTGGCCTGTCTTTAAAAATCTGACGCCAGGCTTAGCAATAGGCTGCTTTTTAGGGGCAGGGATAGCAGGACAGATATCTGGGTTGTATCTGCAGTTGATTGTTGGTGTGTTTTTGCTTTGGGTTGCTTATAAAATGTTTATGGGTGGCAAAAAGAAAGCAGATAGCGATGCTGGTAATGTCCATATAGCCTTGCCTTCAAAGCCTAAGCAACTAGCAGCAGGAGCTGGTATCGGTATCGCTTCTGCTATTTTTGGGATTGGCGGTGGTAGCTTAACCGTACCTTATCTCACGCGTTACGGTGTAGTGATGCAAAAAGCCGTTGGAACCTCAGCCGCTTGTGGATTGCCTATCGCGATTGCAGGTGCGCTAGGATTTATGTTCTTTGGCATGCAAGCGCAAGTCGACGTGCCCAATACGATTGGCTTTGTCCATATCTATGCTTTTTTAGGTATTAGTATCATGAGCTTTTTTACCGCCAAGCTAGGCGCAAAAGTCGCTCACGCATTATCGCCGCAGTTGCTGAAAAAATGCTTTGCAGTACTGTTGACCGTCGTAGGCTGTTACTTTTTATATAAAGGATTGCTCTAAGTAATTTGAGATTAATGGACGCTTGAAAGGATTCAGGGGCAGGTTTTCAATTAGCATATCGACTAGCTACATTCTTAAATTATAGCTAGTCGGTATGTGGCTGTATGGGGAACATGTCGAGCCAGTTTCTTATTTAGCTAAATCACTTAACCAAATACTCGCCACAGTATCCAAAATATTCCTATCATCAAGACAGCAATCACGAGCAGTCGTTTTAGCCAATAAGGTAGTAGAGGTTTCTTATAGCCTAAGTCATTCAACTGACTATCGACACCATCTTGTAGCCCCTTAAACCCTTGGCTCTGTTTGGTGGTTTTAACACGATTTTTTACCAATGGCCCAGGCTCGTCTTCTTCTTGCTCTCTATCAAAGCTGATGGCTTGATTTGGAATGCCTTGTTTACTAGCGATGGTATTGAGCTTCTGTTGTTGCTTTACTTTCAGTTGGGTCTCATAAGCATCAATTCTACTTTTGGCTTCATCCATACTGATGTTTTCGTCTGCCGCCAAAGTTTTGATGGCCATTACTAGGTTGTTTTTTTCGACCATCATAATGACGTCTCTTGGCAACTTGGTATTGACCGGTTTTGCGCTAGGGTCGGGGTTAAACATGACTGTCCTTATTACGGCGTATAAGTGTGAATGAGTTATATGCTCATTATAACCATGTTAAATAAGCAATGTTCAAGCAAAAAAATACCGCGGCCACTATGGTGACTGCGGTATTTTCTTATTTATCGTTATTGGTATTTTTGCCAATATTTGATAATTATAGATCTTTCCAGCGTTGGATAGACTCTTTGATGACTTCTTTCGCTTCTGCAACATCACCCCAAGATTCAACAACCGTCGTACCAGCTTTTTTCAGGTCTTTATAATGACTGAAATGGAACTCTAACTGGTTGATCAACTGCTTTGGTAGGTCTTCTAAGCTGTTGTAAGCATTGCCTGTGTCACGGTCGTCAGCAGGGACAACAACGATTTTGTCATCTACTTCGCCATCATCAACAAACTTCATCACACCGATGACTTTTGCTTTTAAGAAAATACCAGTCGGTAGTGGCTGCTCAGTCAATAGCAATACGTCAAGCTCATCACCATCTTCGTCAAGTGTTTGCGGGATAAAACCATAGTTACAAGGTTTGGCAAAAATCTGTGGGTCAATACGGTCAAGCTCAAATACTGCTAATTCGCGATTCCACTCAATTTTATGGCTGCTACCAGCTGGGATCTCTACTACTACGTTGATGATGCCGCCGTCTACGTCGCCTGCGTCCAAAATTTTGTTAAAATCTGCCATAAAATGCTCCAATTTGCTTTTGTTTTAAATGTTTGAATAAGGGGTTGAGCTAGGGATACAGCAAGGATAGTTGCTGCGTCCGATTTGTACTGCATGCGATTATAGCAAGTTTGTACTGAATTTTCTCTTAATGCTTAAGTCTAAGCGTGCAAGATATTATGCAAAAAAAGATTATGCAAAAATGGGCTCAAAACTTACTTGGGTGCGATAGCTCGCAACTCAATCAGTCCAGCATGGCGCTTGGCGATGTTATCAATAAGTTTTTGAGTGACTGTCTCATAGCTGAATGAATCGCTCATTTGCTGTTTAGACTGCGCCTCTAGCTCTGTTTGCTCTGAATCTGTTTGCATGGCTACAAAGTCAGACAGTCGCAACATCTGCATGCCGGCATAGCCACAAGGATTGATGGCGTTAAATGAGGACAGGTCACAATTTAAATTAATCGCAATACCATGGTAGCTAAAGCCATGCTTAATCTTAAAGCCTAGTGAAGCCATTTTTCCAAGCATAATTTTATTATCAAGAGAACTGTCATCTGTAGCGGTGCGGTCATCTGTTGCAACAGTATCTGCATATAGGTAGACACCTGGGGCATCGCGGCGCGCATGAGCACTGATATTGTCACTATTAGACGGTGAGCTACGCAAACAGTCATTGATGACGTCTTCTATCGCTTGCTCAGCATGGGAGACAAGATTGCGCACACTCCATTTGAGGCTGTCCAAGTCAAACAACCAATAGATAACCAGCTGCCCATGACCATGCCATGTCACTTGACCACCGCGATCGGTCTTGATGATAGGTGTATCAGTACGCTGTAATATGTGCTCTTCTTTACCTGCCTGTCCAAGCGTGTAGACGTCGTTATGATCTACAATCCATAATTCATCAGGCGTACGCAGCCCTTGTCGTTTCTTTAGATCGATACGTTCAAGGGTGCGTGCCAGCATCGCATCGAGAGTAGGGACATAATCGGCCGCTGAGAGAGATTTGCTGACAAGCGTATCATTAAGGAGTTGTGTGTCATTTTGCATGAGAGTATCTGTCTTATTATTATCAAGTTTAAAATAAATAATGCTCATCGGTAGTGTAGCAGTTTTGGCGACTATCGCCCAAAGATATATACTGTCGCAATGTCTGTAAGTGGCGTAAATGCTAATAATAAACAGCTAGCAATTGATGATGAAATAATAGGTATAGAACAGTGGTAAGTCGCTTATAAAGGTACTGCTAGTACAGACGCAGTAGTCAACCAAAGGTGCTGTTCATTGCTCAGTCGATGCGCTACATTAAAGTGTGATGAATGGAATCTGATGAAATTTATAGTCAGAGTAGGTTATCAAAGAGTGCACCTGACTAGAAAGATGGAGCCTCTAACCCAATATAGTATAGTGACTACAAACCTTATGACTATTACTATGATTATGACAAGGAAGACAAATGACAGATAGCAACCAAAGCGCCCATGATCAGGCAGTGACCGAGACAGGTTTTGCGCTGCAGCGTGTGCCTGAAGCACTAAGTACGGCGACGACTATCGATGAGATGAAAGCGCAATTTTCACGCTTGCAAATGTTAAGCCGTACCCAGCCAATCAATGATTGGGCCACTCGTACGACGCAGCTAGACAATCTAGAAGTGATGCTTAGTGATAACCAAGAAAGTTTTGCAAAGGCGATTAGTGCAGACTTTGGCTATCGTAGCCAGTCAGAGACGCAGTTTGCTGAGTTGTTTCCTAGCTTTACTGGTATTAGCCACGCCAAAAAACACGGCAAAAAATGGATGAAAGCCCATCGTGCGCCTATTTCAGCGCTGTATATGCCAGCCCATAATGAAATCCAGCCTCAGCCATTGGGTGTGGTCGGTATTATGGTGCCTTGGAACTATCCGTTATTTTTAGCAATTGGCCCGATGATTGATGCACTCACCGCAGGTAACCGTATCATGGTCAAGATGAGTGAAGCTGCGCCGCAATTTGCTCAGACGTTTGCTGACGCCATTGCTCGTTATTTTTCGCCAGATATGATCTGTGTGGTACTCGGTGAAGTTGAGATTGCCGCCGCCTTTAGTAAGTTACCATTTGATCACCTGTTATATACCGGATCGACTGCGGTGGGCAAAAAAGTCATGGCTGCCGCTGCGCCAAATCTAACACCAGTGACACTTGAGCTTGGTGGTAAATCACCAGTAATCGTACTAGATGATGCCAATCTAGAGTCTGTCGTCAATCGAGTGATGATGGGTAAGACACTAAATGCGGGACAGACGTGTATTGCGCCAGATTATGTCTTGATTCAACGTCAATACCATGACCAGTTTATCCAACTCGCAAAAGAGTGGATGACCAAGCATTATCCTAATATTGAAGAAAACCCAGATTATTCTCGCATTATTAATGGTGAGCAGTTCAAACGGGTAAAAGGCTATCTAGATGCGTTAACAGGCGGCGAGGTACATGCGTTAACTGGCGCCGAACCCAATATAGAAAACCGTCTAATGCCGCCAGTCATCGTCAGCGAACCTGCGCCTGACAGCGACCTTATGCAAAACGAGATTTTTGCCCCGATTTTGCCGCTGATGCATTATGAGACGCTTGATGATGCCATTTATTTTGTAAATTCGCGTCCACGCCCATTGGCGCTATATGTGTTTAGTGACAACTACAGCAGTATCGAAAACGTGCGTAATAATACGGTCTCAGGTGGTCTGTGTATCAACGAAGTTCTGATACATGTGGCTCAGCATGACTTGCCATTTGGTGGTGTGGGTGATTCTGGTACTGGCGCGTACCATGGTAAGGCTGGTTTTGAACGCCTCAGCCATATGAAGCCAATTTTTGTCCAAACCAAGCTCAATGGCCTGAATTTACTATTGCCGCCGTATGGTGGACTGTTTAAAAAGGCGATGGCGCTGTTTTTAAAATAACAATTCTTGAGTTAGACATTTTATAGTAGCTATAGAAAGTAATAGTGACCTTTTTTAATCGATACCATAACCAATAGCACCTACCCAGATAGGTGCTATTTTTTTGTCTAAAATATAACTTCTCAAATATAGATTTCTAAAATTAAGAGCGACTTATCTTAAGAGCTTTATCAAGATTATCGTAAATTTATATACTGCGTTAATCGACAAATAAGCGTTTGTCATCACTTCTATAAATCGCTACACTTTGTAGTAAGTCTAAACAACAGTAGATAGTAGCTGAATGGTCTATGGCTAGCATTGGTAAACTTGATATAGCGACGTTCGGCTATTTTTTAGTTCTATTGTTTTTATAGTGATTTCATGCCGATACAACATAATAATAGGAAAGAGTATGCGCCAATGGATTGCATTAAGCTTACTGTGTATGAGCGCGTTACTACTGCCAGTATCGGCATCTGCAGCATGTGAGTCACCGATCAAGTTTGGGGCGCTAACTTGGGAGAGTGGGCAGTTCACCTCCGGCATACTCAGACATATCGTAGAAGATGGGTACGGCTGCACAGTAGAAGAAGTACCAGGAGCAGGGCCTGCCCTTGATACGGCGCTCTCACAGAATGACATTCAGGTCATCGGGGAGCAGTGGGTTGGTCGCTCGCCAATCATGGAAAAAGCCATTGAGCAAAATAAAGTGGCCATCATCGGCGATACGCTGAAAGGTGGTGCAACTCAAGGCTGGTATGTCCCGCGATACGTCTTGGAAGAAAATCCAGGACTACGCAGCTATCAAGATTTGCCTAAATATACTGAGCTATTTAAAGACCCTGAAGACCCTGGTAAATCTCGCTTTATGAACTGCCCCTCTGGTTGGACATGTGAGATTTTTAACACACGTTTGCTAAAAACCACTGGTCTAGACAGTCTTTTTAACAACGCACATCCTGGTACGGGTGCTGCTCTCGATGCCGAAATTGCCTCCGCTTTCGAGCAGCATAAGCCACTGTTGTTTTACTACTGGCAACCCACTGGGCTAATGGCAAAATATGACCTTGCGCCATTAGAGTTCCCAGCTTATGAAGATGCTTGTTGGCAAAATCTGCTGCTCGCTGATGGTAAGATGGATTGCGTCTCAGGATTCCCAGTATCACCGTTAGGTATTGCTGTTTCTACCCCGTTTGTCGAATCCAATCCTGCACTAGCGAATGTCTTTGAAAAGGTGCAATTTACCTCTGATGAGCTAAACGGTGCTATCTTGGAGATGAGCGAAAGTAAACGTACTGGCGATGAGCAAGCCATGGTGTTTTTGCGTGACAACCCAGAGGTTTGGCAAGCATGGTTATCCGATGAAGCCGCTACCAATCTCGCTACCAAGTTAGGTCTTAACTCAACGGGTGCTACCTCTACCGGTACAACTACATCTAGTATCAATGCGTCAGCGCTCGCATCAAGCTTTCCTTCATGGTCGCTTGAGACCCCACTCAATAACGCTTTAGCAAATGTTGTCCAAAACTATGGTGACGTATTTCGTACTATTAGCACGATGGCGCTTACTTATCTGCTATTACCTATTGAACGATTATTAACGGTTATTCCACCTTGGCTGATTATTGCATTTGTGACTGTGCTTGGCTGGCTTGGTGTCCGCAAGATTTGGTTCGCGCTGGCATGCGGTGCAGGGCTATTTTTGATAGGTGCTTTTGGTTTATGGGGCGCACTGATCGATACTTTAGCGCTGCTTATCGTATCGGTACTGGTCACGGTGGTGATTGGTATTCCTATTGGTATCGCTATGTCAGGTAGCAAACTGCTACGCAAGATTGTGACGCCAGTGCTAGATATCATGCAGACCATGCCGAGTTTTGTATATCTCATACCAGTGCTGATGTTGTTTGGTATTGGTAAAGTGCCTGCGTTATTCGCGACCGTGATTTATGCGCTGCCACCCTTGATTCGTCTGACGACATTAGGGATTACACAAGTCAATCATGAAATGGTCGAAGCAGGACGCTCCTTTGGTAGTACGCATTTACAGCTACTTCTCTGGATTAAATTGCCACAAGCGTTGCCAAGTATTATGGCAGGTATCAATCAGGCTGTGATGATGTCGCTTGCCATGGTGGTATTGGCCTCAATGATTGGTGCTCCTGGGCTTGGTGAAGATGTATTGCAGTCTATCCAAACGCTCAATATCGGTCAGGGTCTACAAGCAGGTACGGCCATCGTTATCGTTGCTATTATCATTGACCGTATTACGCAAGCATTTGGTCAAGGTAAGCGTACCCGTCAAAAAACCATCGAAGCAGGCAGACGTCCGATTGGATAGAAAATTATCTAGTGGTATACGACTGAACCCATGGTAATCGACCGAAGCCATAATGATAAAAACCACGTGAATAGTGAGAGCACCGATGAATCATATCCAATTGAAAAATATCAGTAAGATTTATAATGCCAGTAGCACGCAAGCACAGTCTGCATTGGCATTGCTGGCTGAGGGTATGGATAGTATCAAGGTAAAAGAGCAAACGGGCTATTCAGTGGGTCTTTATGATATAAATCTAGATATCAAGGCAGGCGAGTTGCATTGCATCATGGGTCTGTCAGGCTCAGGAAAATCAACGCTGATACGCCATATTAACCGCTTAATCGATCCGACCAGTGGCGAGATATGGGTAGATACTGCTTTGAATAGAGATCATACAATTCACACAACAGCTGATAGGCAATCAGCGACAGATAATACAAGTACGGCAGTAAAAGAAAGTTCTGCTACCGCTATTAATATTTTAGCGCTCAACGATAAGCAGTTGCAGCATTATCGTCAGCAGACAGTCAGTATGGTTTTTCAGCATTTCGGCTTAGTGCCGCACATGACGGTCATACAAAACGTCGCTTATGGGCTGCGTGTCCGAAAGATGAGCGCAAACGAGCGACATGAAACGGCTCAACATTGGCTCAATGAAGTAGGGCTATCCAATCTGGAAAACAGTTACCCTGATGAGCTCTCAGGCGGTATGCAGCAGCGTGTTGGTCTGGCTCGTGCTTTAGCAACGGACAATCCAATTTTGCTAATGGATGAAGCGTTCTCTGCACTTGATCCGCTCATTCGCGCTCAGCTGCAAGACCAACTACTTGAATTGCAAGAACGATTGAGCAAAACCATTGTATTTATTACCCATGATATTGATGAAGCTGTCAAAGTAGGTCAGCGTATCAGTATGCTAAATGGCGGTCGACTTATACAAACGGGGACGCCAAGCGAGTTGCGGCACAATCCTGCTGATGACTATGTGGAGCAGTTTATGAGTGCAAAAGCGTAAGCTGTAATAACCACCTATGAATGGATTGTCTGGATAGACTTATACGATATTTTTATGAATGGTTTTAGGATCTGTTGAACATACAAATGTGGTGCTGGCAGTCACTATTAATCGCAATCATTTCACTATCATTTTACGGTAATCAAAAGTGAACTCTGAAATAAATACCAAACTTCGTTATACTGAACGGTTTATCGATGGCTCATAATGAATGAGCGTGTATTGTTTATCGTCCACATATGATGTCGCTTTGTCTATCAAATGACGTTTGTTTCTTATTTTGCACTTTTAAGGCCATAGCATGACCGTTTCTTATGCACCTATTATTACTTCATTGCTTGATAATGATTTGTACAAATTTACGATGTTACAAGCCATGCTGCATCAGTTCCCGCAAACCCATGGTGTTTATCGCTTTCGCTGCCGTAATAACAAAGATACAGCCTATCCATTGGCTGATATCCAAAAAGATCTAGAGCAGCAGTTAGACAGTTTATGCGAATTGCGCTTTTTGCCAGATGAGCTCGAGTACTTACGTAGCTTACGCTTTATTCGCTCAGATTTCGTTGATTATCTAGAATTGTTTAAGCTAAAACGTCGTTTTATTACGGTAAATACAGACGATAAAGGTCGCCTGTTTATCGACATCGAAGGGCCAATGATTCAAGCGATGTTTTTTGAAGTATTTGTACTGGCTATTGTCAATGAGCTGTATTTTAATGCGCTATCTAATGACAGCGTGATAGAAGAAGGGCAACGTCGCCTCGATGCAAAAGTAGCGCTATTACATCAGTATGCCGATGCGCAAACTCAGTACGGTCAGGATACGCCGCCATTTATCGTTGCTGACTTTGGCACACGTAGACGCTTTAGTCGACGCTGGCAAGCACATGTAGTGGAAACACTACATAAAGCCGAGCCAAAAATAGTCGGTGGTACATCTAACGTGTATTTGGCCAAGCAACTAGGAATGACGCCGATAGGCACGATGGCGCACGAGTTTATGCAGGCGTTTCAGGCATTAGATGTGCGTCTGCGTGACTCACAAAAGGCTGCACTTGAAGCGTGGGTGCATGAGTATCGTGGCGACTTAGGTATTGCATTAACAGACGTAGTCGGCATGGATGCGTTCTTACGTGATTTTGATTTGTATTTTGCTAAGCTATTCGACGGTCTGCGTCATGATAGCGGTGACCCTTACATCTGGGGCGATAAGGCGATTGCCCATTATGAAAAGTTAAAAATAGATCCAAAAACAAAGATTCTAACTTTTAGCGATGGGTTGGATTTAGAGAAGGCGTGGGAGCTGCATCAATACTTTAAAGGTCGCATTAGAACTAGCTTTGGTATTGGCACCAATCTGACCAATGACATGGGCATTACGCCGATTAATATCGTGCTCAAGTTGGTAGAGTGTAATGGTCAGCCAGTCGCCAAGCTGTCTGATAGCCCAGGCAAGACCATGATCAATAACGACACGTATCTTGCCTATCTGCGCCAAGTTTTTGAAGTTGATGAACCAGAGTAAACAGAATATCAAACTGTTGCGTTGCCAAATGTGCCAAATGAGATTGATGCGCTTGGCTTGGCCAAACAGCTGCTATCTAGTGGCTGTTTTTCGTTTAACTATCAACACTGCTGGTAGATTTTTCTTCGGCAAAGGCCGCATCCAGTGCTTGCTGTACAGCATTGATACGAGTCTCGCAAACGCGATAAGCGGCAATAGATTCTTCGACCGTTGTCATCAGATTATCAATATCAGGCTCGTCTTGTTGTTGCAGTTCCGCCGCATTGGTTTTTAAGATATCGTAAGCCGCCTTAAAGGTTTTTGGGGCGGATTTTTTGCGTCGGCGAGTAGGGGTAGTCATAAAATTTCCTAATTTTTAAAGGTAAGTAGATGAGTAATCGTTAGATATTATTACGTGGTCAAGTTGGAGTACCTGAGGTTTCTATCGCTTCTTTATCCATATTGACATCGATAATCTGCGCTTTTGCGTTGCCATCTTTTAAAATAATATTAACGGTTTGCTCAGGATACAGTTGGGTACTACTAGTGAGGGTTTGTTTGTTTTGAGCATCCGTGAGCATGGTGTAGCCTTGCTTGAGTACGCGAGAAGGTCGATGTAATAGCACGATGTCACGTAGATGTTCGCTATCGCGCTGTGCTTGCACAATTTGCTGTTGTGCGTTTTGCATTACTGTCTCTTGATGATTTCTGCTATTGGTAGCGGCTTTTGCGAGCTGTTGATGCGCTAAGGTTTGCGTTTGTGTGTATTGCTCAGCCGTCAGTCTGACTGCTTGCTTTACTTGGCGCTGGGCACTTTGTTGAATACTGCGCCATGCATAATCACTGTCTTTTCGTAGAGCGGTGAGCTGCCCAATCGTTTGTGACTGCATTTGGCTTAACTGGCGTGCGGTTTGTTGCTCAGCAGTATTCAATTGACGCTGAGCCGCTTGCTTAATTTGTGCTTGATATTGTAGCGTCTGAGTGATGAGCTGGGCCAAATGGCTATGGATAGCAGCAATCACCTTTGAAGGCGTATCAAAACTGGTATGCGCTACTTCATCTAAGATGACTTTATCACGTTCATGACCGATGCCCACCCAGACAGGGACGGGCTGCTCAGCAACCAGAGCGGCCAACTCATAATCATTGAGATAAGCCAAATCACCAACCGCACCGCCGCCGCGAATAATAACCAACAAGTCTGGTAGACGCTGATAAGTATCGTAAAACTGCTGCTGGGCGCTAACGATGGCTTGGCGGATTTCAGCGGGTGCATGATTGCCTTGAAAAGTCGCATTATGGTAGTGGAACTGACACGCACCTGTACTGGCTAAGCGATCAGCATCTGCTTGAAAATCACCCAGTCCGGCTGCCTTTTCAGGAGCGATGACCAGCACATGTTCGATATCAAAAGGAGCGGGTAGCTGCTGATTAAGGTGTAATAGCCCTTCGCCTGTTAAGCGATCGACCATTTCTGCATACTGCCGTGCCAAGTCGCCTAGCGTATAGCTGGGGTCGATATCTTCAATGGTGATTGAAAAACCGTACTGGGCATGGAATCCTGCCGATACTTTAAGAAGTACGGTCAAGTCACGCTCGAGCGGCATACCAGTCGCGCGCTCAAACTTGGCTAATACACGAGCCGCTTTAAAACGCCATAGATTGCCGCGGCAACTGGCGACTACTTTGCCATCATCGTCTTTTTCTGCCAATTCAAAATAATAGTGACCACCCTTACTCGACAGATTACGGATTTCAGCTTTTACCCAGACACGATGGTCAAAAGTTTGTTTAATGACCATCTCAACCGCTGACAAGTAATCACTTAGGCGTAGGACTGTATCCTCTAGATGGTCTTCCTGCTCAGCGAGTTCTGCCTCTAGAGTGGCCAAATCTTTGGCAGGTGCTAATACTTTGGCCTGTTTAATATTTGAAAGATTGGGTTTGCGCATAATATTAGACCAAAGATAATGAAAATATAAAGACTGATGAGGATGTGCTGAATACGATAGCGGATAGTTTAACTTAAAAAGGAGAGCACAAAAAGCGAAGCCAACAAGCTTTGATTGATATATTATCTATATCGTAGTTTGTTGGCTGTTTAATCAGAGAAGAATTGTATGTCACTTAATGTTAGCGGTTAGATCTAAACCTGTTTGCGTCTAAAAGAGATTGTCGTGCAGAGAAAAGTAGATAGATATTTTTAGCTAGATATAGTCGGTTTGAGATAATTCAGATACAAGGAAGGCAAGTGAAATTGCTACAAATAGTAGACTGAGTGAGCCTGACACTGTATCTGATTTATATGGTATTGACGATATTTATTGGCAACGGAAGTTAATGGTGTATTCGTAATCATCGTTACGTGACAAATCTGGTGTACCCGTGCCAAATATTGAGCCGACGACAGCACCTACTTGACCAACCATACGGCCAGTGCGTTCGTTTAAGATACCATTATACTTTACATTATCATCAACGATAATCACTTGCTTGCTTCGACAAGTTTTTTGAGCACTATCGATCGCATTTTGTTGTGCCTTAACTTTGGTATCAGCGATACCGGTTGTCTCATAGATAGAGTTGGCACGCTGGATCACTGGTGAAGAAGGCGTACTTTGACAAGCGCTCAACGCAAGTACAGCCGCTAACGTTGCCGTCAAACTGGCAGTTTTATTAAAAGTATTCATAAATAATTCCTGATTTATATAAGCAGAACGTCTTAGCTATAGGCAAAGCTTTATGAATGTAGCTTATCTAGATATTACCTGTCTAGACAGTTATTGTGTGCTGTATTACCAGTATATTGCCGATGAACCTTGCCCCAGATATAAACCAGTTTAATATCTTGAGAACAGCAATATTGCAAAACTGTAGACAACCGTTATTGACTAAAAATAAAACAAGTCGCATCCGTACACAGCAAATCACTTGAAATATAAATTGTATCTAGGATAATTGAGTCATTCATTTTTTATTAATAAGTAATACTATGCAATTAATTCCTGCTCCTGCTGGCGTGCTAGAGGTTGACGCACTGTGGCAAAATGACAATCCTAATGACCCAAATACAGACACGGTGGCGCTGCTGTGCCATCCCAATCCGTTGTTTGATGGTACGATGAATAACAAGGTGGTCACCACCATGTATCGCTTTGCCCGCGACAATGGTATGCATGTGGTACGCTTTAACTTTCGCGGCGTTGGTCAATCGACAGGCGAGCATGATTATGCGGAAGGTGAAGTGGTCGATGCAATGACCGTGCTACAATGGATTGCTGAACAAACCAATGCTCGAAAGCTATGGTTAGGTGGTTTTTCTTTTGGTGGCTATGTCACGGCACGCGTGGCTGAACAAGTGCTTGAGGCCGCACATATATGGGGGCTGGGTGACTTTGAAGTGACGAAAATCGCCCTTATCGCACCATCAGTCGAAAAAAACGACAGTACTGATATTAATTTGCCTGCGGATAGAACTTTTGAGATTTATGGTAATGCGGATGAAGTAATTGAACCTGATAATATGCAGGCATTTGCAGACCGATTAGGCATTGAAATCAGCGTGGTCGATGGCGCGGGTCATTTCTTCCATGGTCGCTTATCAGAGCTCAAGGGTTTATTAGACAAGCATAGCTTTGGGCAGGACAGCTAGATTTATTTGTTACCTAACTCAGCTTGATGGTTTCCGTTTTGATATGGTTTAGCATGGCTTGCTTTGCAGCACCAGCGTTATGCTAAATTACCCTACTATTTTGATATTTATTTAATCCAACGATGAGTCGTATTATGAGTTTATCTCCATTGCAACGTTACGAGAAAGCCGTCAGTACAGATGAGTTTACTCGGGATGAGCAGCAATTTCAGGCCATGAGCTATCTTGATGAGATATACCATCAGCTCATCAATAGTGCACCGCAAAAGAAAGGTTTTTTTGGCTTTTTGAAATCTAAGCCAGTCGCGCCAACAGGCCTTTATATGTGGGGCGGCGTGGGCCGCGGTAAAACGTGGATGATGGATATGTTTTATGACTCGTTGACCATCGAGCGCAAGATGCGTCTGCATTTTCATCATTTTATGCAGCGTGTTCATAGAGAGCTTAACAAACTGCAAGGTGAGAGCGATCCACTCGAAAAAGTCGCCGATATTATTTATAAAGAAGCGGTTATCATCTGTTTTGATGAGTTTTTTGTTTCTAATGTTTCTGATGCCATGATATTAGGTGATTTGTTCACTATGCTGTTCAATCGCGGTATTACTTTGGTTGCTACTTCAAACATTGAGCCAGCTGGACTGTATAAAGATGGCTTACATCGTGACCGTTTTATGCCTGCCATTGCGGAAGTTGAGAGTCATACCACGGTCATGAATATCGACTCTGGAATTGATTATCGTCTGCGCGTATTGCAACAAGCTGAGCTATACGAAGCGCCGCTTACTAAGGCGAACTACCATTGGTTAGCCAACCGTTTTGCGAGCTTGTCGAACAATCAGAAAATCAGTAAAGAGCCCATTACTATCAATGGACGGGAAGTAAAAATCAACGCTTGTACCGAAGATATTTTATTCTGTGACTTCCGTCATCTCTGTATGGCGCCGCGATCAGCCGCTGATTTCATTGAGCTTGCCAAACGATTTAGCACCGTTTTAGTTGACTCTGTACCAGCATTAGATGACGACTTGCGTGATCCAACGCGCCGTTTCATTTATCTCGTCGATGAGTTTTATGATCGCCGTGTAAAACTATTGGTACGGGCTGAGCAGCCGATTCTAGACTTGTATCAAGGAGAAAAATTGGCGTTTGAGATTGAACGTACTCGTTCACGCTTGCTTGAGATGCAGTCAGAGGACTACCTACGCATGGACCACCGAGTCGAAGATGTTGCGTAGTTTATCGCTGAGTTGAGACTGTTTATGTGTAGCTCTCAACTGCTCTATAACTGTTAAAAAATAAGAAAATGATATTATTAATAATAAGTAGTGACAGATAATAATAAATAAGGATAAAACAATGACTACAACTGACAATGCTGATAATGAAAGCCAAGAAGTAGAAGACAAAAAACTGTCTGTGAAGAACGTAGCGGCAAATGACATCTCCTCTACCAGTGATGAGCTGATAGGCTGGATAAATTCAAGACGCAGCATGGGCAATCTAGATGAGCCAGCCCCGACGCGTGCGCAGATTGAGTCTGCCATTGAATGTGCAGCAACTGCGCCAGATCATAAAAAATTGCGTCCGTGGCGGTTTATCGTGACGCAAGGTGAGGCGCGCCACGAGTTAGGCCGTGCCTTGCTCGAAGCTGCCCAAGCAAAAGCGCTAGAAGATGGCGAAGAGTTGTCTGAAAAAACCGTCACTAAAACTCAAAACATGCCGCTGCGAGCGCCGCTGATCATAACGGCTGTGACTCAAATGCAAGAACACAAAAAAGTGCCACCTTTTGAGCAAATGCTAAGTGCGGGTGCTGCTGTGCAAAATCTAATTTTGGCATTAAAAGCCCAAGGATTTAGTACGGTTTGGCGCACTGGGCTGCTGTGTAATGAGCCTGCAGTAAAAGCGTATTTCGGTGTAGGCGAAGATGATTATGTGACCGCTTTTGTTTATACTGGCACAAGTCCCAAGGATGAGTCCAAACGTAAACCTATCGATATCGAACCGTTAGTTCGCTTCGAGTCGTAATGTAGCTCAGTGCTGTCTATTAATAAGATTATAATTGCACAAAGTTGTAATTCAAAGATAATAAGGCCAGTAGCTGAGCCCGATAGATTCTATTGATAATACGTCAGTCAACACGGATAAAAGAACATGACAAGCCCTAACAATAGTAATAAAAACAACAGCAGTGCTAACAATGAGACGGACAAAGAGTCGTCTGAAAAGCAGAACGGTATGCTTGCAGGTATTCTTGAGCGAGCAACCAAGTCAGGTCTCGGCCGTAAAAAATCAAACCCTAGCCCTGTTGAATCAGCTGTGGCAAAGGATATGGCCGACATTCATAGCAATCCAACCAAGCTGCGTTTGGCGTTTTTAGGTGGTGGTAGCTTCGGTACGGCAATGGCAAATTTAGCCGCACGTAATGGCTGTGATACCACGCTGTGGGTACGTAATAAGCGTACCGTAAAAGCGATGGCCAAAACACAGACCAATAAAAAGTATCTACCGGGCTATAAGCTTGATGACCGACTGAAATACAGCCATGATTTAGCGGAAAGTGTCAAAGATAAAGACATTATTTTTATTGCTGTGCCAGGTTTAGCTTTTCGCGAGACGCTAAAAAACATCGCGCCTTTTATCAGTGGTCAGTCCATTGTGTCGTTGACTAAAGGTATGGAAAAAGATACCTTCGCCATGATGAGTGATATCATCAAAGAAGTGCTGCCAGAAGTGAACTTTGGCGTCATGTCAGGGCCGAACCTCGCTATAGAAATCATGAAAAATATGCCGTCTGCTACGGTTATCGCAAGTGAGTCGGAACCATTGCGTCATGCTGTACAAGCAGCATTACATAGTGCCTTCTTTAGAGTATTTGCTAGTGATGATATACGCGGCGTCGAGCTTGGCGGCGCGCTCAAAAATATCTACGCAATTGCCATGGGTATGGCGGCAGCTTATGAAGTAGGTGAGAACACTAAAGCGATGATTCTTACTCGTGCTTTGGCAGAGATGAGCCGCTTTGGCGTTGAAGAAGGTGCCAATCCACTGACTTTCTTAGGTCTGTCAGGGGTGGGCGATTTGTACGCCACCTGTAGCTCAGAGCTAAGTCGTAACTATCGTATCGGTAATATGCTTGGACGCGGTATGAGTATTGATGCCGCGGTCAAAAAGCTTGGACAGACCGCTGAAGGGGTGAACACCATTCAGCAAGTACATGAAAAGGCGACCAAAGCGGGTATCTATATGCCAATTACTCATGCGCTCTATGCAGTCATTTATGAAGACAAAGCGGCTCTAGGCGTTGCGCTACATTTAATGGAAGCAGGATTCCGTAGCGATGTTGAGTTTGTCATGGCGCATGATCATAGCAATGCAGCACTTACGGCTCATATGAAAACCTCTGGCAGTAATACCAAAAGCAAAGACAGCGATGCTGATAAGTAAGACACACCGTTAAAAATAAGTATTAAGAGAGTCGAACTTAGCGCTCCAAGGAAGGTTATGAAAATTATATTAGTACGTCATGGTCAAGCAGAAGACGAGACATGCCCAGATAGCGCGCGTCAGCTGACGGACTTTGGTCGGCAGCAAGCAGCACAAACGGCAGAGTATGTGACCACTCACTATAGCCCAGATCGTTTTGTGGTTAGCCCTTATATTAGAGCGCAGCAGACTTTATCTGCGTTCCAGTCGTGCGCGCCGCAAGTAGCCTCATCTGTGCAGGAAAATATCACGCCATCGGACGATGCTCGCCAAGCTCTGATAGATATTGCCAATATTGAAGCTGAGTGTTTGGTTGTTGTTTGTCATATGTCTATCGTCGCCTATATCGCGGGATTGCTGACAGGTGATTATCCAGAATCGTTCTCTTTAGCAGAAGCCAGAGTGTTTGACATGGAGTTTGTGATGACTGGCATGGCAACGGAAGTTGATCGTTTTGTTCCTGACCAGCCTTATTAGACTAGACATTCTAATATTTTGATTAGGAACGTTTTACTAGAGCATAATTGATTGAATATAACGGATTTAAAATGGTATTGATACAAAGTTCAGCCCTTTATCAATCATATAAAATCATCCAATGCTTTTAAAAACCGCATCAGTCATTAACAATATTTTGATAACCGCAGCAATAATTGAGGACACGTTTAGTGTTACATGTTTGGTTACGAGCGCAGCATAGCCCGCTAGCTGTCTGGCACGAAGATGTACAGCAATGGCAAATGGTTGACGGTTGGCAACAGCTGCAAACAATTTATGGTAACTATAAGTCCAGTAGCCAAAAGACGCTTTGTCTATATTTTCCCTCAAGTCATGCGTTGCAAGTGGAGACATCGCTCAATACTACTCAGCTTAAACAGCTTGGTAATAGCGGCAAGCAATACCTATTTGAAGAAACCTCACTAACGCCTATTGAGCAATTAAACATCCGCCAACTGAGCCATGCTGATACGACGCAACTGTACGCACTGGCACAAAGCGATATTGAGGCATGGCAACAAAGCGCGCAGCTAGCCGGTATGAATATAGTAGCGTTACTGCCAGACTTTTTATTGTTGCCACCGCCAGAAGAGGGCGCAGGTCAACAAGTGACCCTTTATCAAGATTCGCAGACTATGCTGCTGCGCCAATCATTGCGTCAGGGTATGGCTGTCAGCTATTTACCACTAATGTTTGAGCGTTTCCCGCATTTGAGTGAGGTAATGGTACTGCCGTCTATTGAGGCACCTGTTGACGCAGCGCTCGATTCACTAGATTCATCATCGTCCATGGATTTAGTAGCGCAAACTAAAGCGCTGATCGCTGATCATCAGCTATTGCTGACGACCCTGCCTACAGTACCTAAGCCAATTGACAGTCCCGAACGTCACACACTTAATTTCTTTATGAAATCTACTGACTCACAACTATCACCATATTTGCGAGTGGCGATGATGGTTGCGCTATCAGCGTTAGTGCTGCAAATGGCAACCGATGGTGTGCAGTGGTATAAGTATAATGAAGCGACCGCAGCAACCAAGACTGCAATTGCAGCACAGTATCAGTCTTGGTTCGCCGATGAGCCACTGAGTACGCGCACTAAACTGCAAGTACAGCTGCAACCAAAACTGCGTAGCGATAGCCAAGCGCCTGCATCGCATATGGCCACACTATCACGCATATCACCATTAATTAAACAGTCTTCATTGCATGCACAATCACTGATAATGCAACCATCAGCGCTCAGTTTTACCTTGATTGCCCCAGATCGTAGTAGTCTTGATAAATTTACGAGCACACTGGTAGCACAAGGCTTAAATGCCAAACTTGCGCAAGTGAATAGTAATGAGCAAGGTCGGTTTAGTGGTCAAGTCACTGTCAAGGTGATAGAAAATAATATTGTAGAAAGCAGCGACATGGCAAGCAATGCGGCAGCGTCGTAACTCATCAAGGTATTGGTAATAAAGGTCAAAACATGAAACGATTACAACGCCGTACCAAACGTAATGCAGCTGTCTCTGCAACCAGTACTAAGGCTCATGTATTGTCAGAGCGTATGAATAATTATCAAAATGTACTCACGACGCGCTGGCAAGCATTACCTCCCCGTGATCAACTAGCGCTAGCTATATTGTCTATATTTTTACTATTATTTATTGGCGGCTATGGTGGCTATAGCGTTCATCAAGCAGCAAGCGATAGTAAAGACGACTATCAGGAGCAAGTGGCGGATTATTTTTGGTTGCGTGCTCAAGCAGGTAATATTGATAGTAGTGCATTGAATACTGGGAATAACGCTACTGGAGAGGCTGATATGCCGCCTGCTAGTCGTATCAATGCGCTGCTCAATAACTCAGGTATAGCAGGTGCTCAGGTGGTTGCGACTGGCGATGCAGTGCAATTGAGCTTTACGCATCCTAGTCAAGCGGTCGTCAGCACTGCACTGGGTAAGCTTGAACAGCAAGGTTGGCAATTTACACAGCTATCTATGCAGCAAGATCTGACCAATAAATCTATTCAGGTACAAGCAACGGTTACTTCCTAAAACGCGTCAGACTGTGATAGAAATTTTAAGTACTTATATCACTGTGTGCTTAGTACTCGACACTCAATCCTCGACAGCAAAATACTGCTTTATCGTTGGTATCATTGAAAAGCCATTTATCCGGCTCCATTAAATAGTTAATCATATGACTATTGAATAAAAATATTACCAGTAAGGAAAACCTCACATAATGCGGGACAGTATGAGCAACAATAAGCGCCGTTCTTTGATTACTTATAACCACATCACTTATTTCTTATATGTGATCAGTTACTTTACTGCGGGTCTGTTGTGGATTGTGCCGATTGTAATGAATTATGCCAAGCGCCATGATGCTAATGGTTCATGGTTAGCCACGCATTTCGATTGGCAAATCAAGACCTTTTGGTACAGTATCGTTTGGTTCGTCATTGGCATTATTTTGATTACCTTTGCATTAGGCGGCTTTGGCGTTAGCGTGTTGGCGGATAGTGGCAATATCGCTATTGGTTCAATATTATTGGCCGGGCTTGGTTTACTGATTATGACCTTTACCTTTATCTGGCATTTATATCGCATTATACGTGGTTGGATTGCGTTGACTGATGGGCGTCCAGTACCGTAGACGTTTAAGAGTACCTTTGTGCTATGTCTTTAGCTTAGAAAGCTGCAGCTTATCGTTATTTAGTAGAGATTCATCAGTATTGGTTACCGCTTAAATGTAGAAATTTAGCGACTGAAACTTTGCTCTTATTTCTGTTAAGCTGATATAATCGCTGCGCCCGATTTCATTCGCATTTTTTATTCACTATTTCTTCCAAGCAGGGTCTGCCATCACTATGTCTTATGCCTTACTTCGTCCTTTTTTGTTTAATATGGATCCCGAACACGCCCATGAGATGACGCTATCTTTATTGGATAAGGCGCATAAAGCGCGTGTTTTAGGCTTGGCGTATGGTCAGTCAATGCAACCAACAGACTGTATGGGTTTGCAGTTTTCTAACCCAGTTGGTCTGGCAGCAGGCATGGACAAAAACGGCGATTATATTGATGCGCTGGCTGAGTTGGGATTTGGTTTTATAGAAGTAGGAACCGTCACGCCAAGACCGCAAGTAGGCAACGACAAGCCCAGACTGTTTAGAATCAAGCAAGCAGACGCGATTATCAATCGTATGGGCTTTAACAATGAAGGCGTTGATTATCTAATCGACAATGTCAAACGCTGCAAATATAAAGGCAATATCGGTATCAATATTGGTAAAAATGCCGATACGCCGGTAGAGCAAGCCGCTGATGATTATGTGTATTGCTTAGAGCGTGTGTATCCGCATGCCTCATACATCACGGTCAATATCTCATCGCCAAATACCAAAAACTTACGTGATTTGCAAAGTGGTGAAGCGCTGACTCAGCTGATGGATACGATCAAAAACCGTCACAGTCAGTTAGCTACTGAATATGGTTTTTATGTCCCATTAGTGCTTAAGGTTGCTCCAGATTTAGAGCCATTACAAGTTGATTATATCTCGCAGCAATTAATAGACTTTGAGATTGACGGTCTGATAGCGACTAATACAACACTAAGCCGCGTGGGTGTCGAAGACTTGCGTGATGGTGATCAAATGGGTGGTCTATCCGGTCGTCCTGTGAGTCATATTAGTACCCAGATTTTGCAACAATTCTCTGATCAGTTAGATGGTAAAGTCGCTTTGATAGGCGTAGGTGGTATTGATAGTGGTGCCAAAGCCGTCAAAAAAATCGAAGCAGGCGCAGACATGGTACAGCTCTATACAGGGCTTATCTATCGTGGTCCTGGGCTGGTGCAGTCTTGCATTCAGGCAATCGGTGGCTATTACGATGCCATGGAAAGCTAATCCAATAAATAAGGTAATAAGGCGTAAAGCATGAGTGGTTTAGATATTGTGATTGCTATCGTTGTCTTGATTGGCTTATGGCGCGGCTTTCAAGTAGGACTGATTAAAACAGCAATAGGCTTGGTAGGTTGGTTTATCGCCCTTATCGCTGCTACTAGACTGGCAGGAGTGGTGTCGCCCCAATTAACGGGTATCGTACAAAACCCTGTACTACAGATGGCCATGGCCTTTTTATTGGTAGTGATTGCCATATTGGCAATCATGCATCTGATGGCGTTTGTATTCTCAGGCGTGCTTAAAACCTTACGTTTGGGCGTCTTGGACAAAATGGCGGGAGGCGTATTAGGTGCGGCCAAAAACGTACTAATGGTCTTGGTTGTACTCAGCGTCAGTGCACCATTGCTAGTACAGATGCCGCAGTGGCAAACCTCAGTACTAGCGCCTGAGCTAATGCCATATGCACCGATGGGCAAGGCTCTAGTATCGGACGTATTAGGCATGGCTTGGGATCAGGTCAATCAGTCGTAATTGTTTAATTGCCTATTATTTTATCTAAATGCCTATTATTTTACTTCTTTTTATACTTCTAAATGTTTGCACGTGTCACTGATAATCAAAAACAGATTATCGAAAAATCTCGTTAAGTTTCTTACAATATCATCAGGTTAGCGGCGTGCGACAGTGAATGATTTTAGCAATATACTGTCGTTAAGTTTGCCGTTATTGTCGTACTAATGTATGAGTCAAAATAGGATATAGCTATTATGTGTGGAGTCATTGGAGTTGCAGCTCACGAACCAGTCAATCAGATTCTTTATGACGGTTTGACGATGCTACAGCATCGCGGGCAAGATGCAGCAGGTATTGTCACTTTGCAAGATGGGCGACTCTATCTACGTAAAGAAAATGGCATGGTACGTGACGTATTTATGAATCGTCATATGATGAAACTGGTTGGTAAGTTCGGTATCGGTCACGTTCGTTACCCGACAGCTGGTACTTCTAGCAGCGCTGAAGCGCAGCCATTTTATGTTAACTCACCATATGGTATTACCCTTGCGCACAATGGTAACTTGACCAATGCTGAGAGTTTGGCCAAATCTTTGTACATTGAAGATCGTCGCCACCTTAATACTGACTCAGATTCTGAAGTACTGTTAAACGTATTGGCACATGAGATGCAGAATCTAGGCAAAACACATCCAACTGCTGATGATATTTTTGAAGCAGTAAAAGCCGTCTATAAACGCTGTGAAGGCGCTTACGGCGTTGTCGCTTTAATCACGGGTCATGGCTTACTGGCGTTCCGCGATCCAAATGGTATCCGTCCACTTATCTTTGGTAAGCGTATGGCACCGAATGGCGGCACTGAGTATATGGTCGCTTCTGAATCAGTTGCATTGACAGGTTCTGGCTTTACTATCGTTCGTGATGTAAAACCAGGCGAAGCAATTTTCATTGATTTAAACCATAAGCTACATACGCATCAGTGCGTCGAGCAAAAAGAATACACGCCTTGTATCTTTGAATATGTTTACTTTGCTCGTCCAGATTCGATTATGGACAATATCTCAGTTTATAAATCACGCCTACGCATGGGTGAAAAACTGGCAGATAAAATCCTTGCTGAATGGGGTGAGGATCATGATATCGACGTGGTCATTCCAATTCCAGATACGTCGCGTACTTCAGCGATGGAGCTGGCGTTAAAAATGAACGTCAAGTATCGTGAAGGGTTTATGAAAAACCGCTACATCGGTCGTACGTTCATTATGCCAGGTCAGCAGCAGCGTAAAAAATCAGTTCGCCAGAAACTCAGCGCTGTGCCGCTAGAGTTCAAAGGCAAAAACGTACTGTTGGTTGATGATTCTATCGTTCGCGGTACGACCTGTCATGAAATTATTCAAATGGCACGAGATGCTGGTGCTAATAAGGTGTTTTTTGCCAGTGCTGCGCCACCAGTGAAATTTCCAAACGTATACGGCATTGATATGCCAGTACGTAGCGAGCTTATTGCCTCAGGTAATAGTGTCGAAGAAGTACGTGATATCATCGGCGCCGATCGTTTGATTTTCCAAGATTTGGATGATTTGATCGACGCAGTAAAAGATACCAAACATAGCCGAGTGGAAGGTTTTGATTGTGCGGTATTTAACGGCTGCTACATCACTGGCCAGATCAATGAAGCGTATCTTGATCACCTGCAAGAGCAGCGTAATGATACTGCCAAAACTGGTAAAAAAGGCGTACAAATAGTGGCTGATACCCCAGTTGATATGATGGGTGTAGAAGAGCTTTAATTCCTATTAAAGCCATTGTTTTCAGATAACAAAAAGCTAGATTCTAAATGGAATCTAGCTTTTTTATGTTTAAAATATCGCTAAGGGTACTGACGTTTATATAAATGGACAAAACAGCTTTAGCCTAGAAAACTGCTAAATAGCCAAAACAGACCATTGATTGCTGCAATACCGACAACCATACTGACCAAAAGCTGACGGCTGATATGATAAATAAATAATACCAAAATAAGTGCGCCGATTTGTG
This sequence comes from Psychrobacter sp. NPDC078409, assembly GCF_050268505.1. Classification (NCBI taxonomy): domain Bacteria; kingdom Pseudomonadati; phylum Pseudomonadota; class Gammaproteobacteria; order Moraxellales; family Moraxellaceae; genus Psychrobacter; species Psychrobacter sp. NPDC078409. The sequence goes on along the minus strand of NZ_JBNNGW010000002.1, from coordinate 239,239 downwards.
CCATTAATAGATGTAATTCGATATCACTTAAAGTAACAGTCGTCGATATGTCTTGATAAGAGAGGCTAGTCAAAATTAGAAGCACCATCACTGATAATGGTAAACTCTCATTTAATCGATGTAGCCAAGGTGTGTCTAGCAGCTTTCTAGGTATCAGTGCGGGTAGCGCACGAGTGATAAAGGTCACTGCTGCCATGGCAAGCATAGCAAAAATAAGATAACTACTGGTCATAAGAGTCTCCCGTCTTTTGACGCTCTATCCAAAACCCACGTACCAAAATCATAAACATACAGATAGTGATGGCTACTAGTAGCAACCAGTCACTGGTAAATAGCGAGGCAATGATTAAGCCAAGCACGGCAATACCAATCGGGAAGTAGCGTTTGATACTTTGAAATTGCTCATAAGCAAGAATCGCAAACAGACAAACCAAAGCAAAATCTAAATTTGGTACCAAGTCACTGAGCGTACTACCAATCATGACGCCAACCGTACTCGCGAGTACCCACCAGCTTTGGTTAAAGAGGCTGATAGGAAGTATGAGCGCTCGTCGTGACTCATTTGGTAAGCTTGTCATGATCGAAAAAGTCTCGTCGGTCAAAGCAAAAAGACAATATGTTTTGGCCAGCTTATTTTTTGGTAGATACTGTAGCAACGGCATACCATAGAATACATGGCGTAGATTAATCGCGGCAATATTGGTGGCGATATTGCCAATCGGTAGGCCAGCGCTCAGCATTGGCAGACAAGCGTATTGAGCTGCACCAGCATAGAGAACGATACTGAGCATAATCGTTGCCCATATCGGGATACCTGCTACCTGTGCAAGTACACCAAAGGCAATACCGGCAGGCAAATAGCCCATAGCAACGGGCAAGCTTTTCTTAAAGCCCTCAGCCCAGTTGTAATGACTCTTATGTTGGTGGCTTAATTCATTTGAATGAGTATTCACATGACATCCTAAATTTTTCTTATGATATTTTTATAAATTTATCGATATAAAAATTATTGATTCAAACGGTATTACTGTAAAATTAAAAAATGAAAAACGAGCTTAATAAAAATGATCTATCGAAAATTGATAGAGCAAACATAGTATAAAATTAACTAAGCTTCAGGTTGTAGTTTCTCATAACTGCCAGTCTGATTAGCACGGTACAAAAACCCACCTAGAATGATTAGTCTTAATAATAATAGACACCACACGCTAAGCCAAATACCTGTCATATCCCATTGCTGATAGAGCAACCAGCTCAAAGGGAAGAAAATAGCAGCCAGTATCAGCGCCGCATTACGAATCACGCTACCAGCCGTCAAACCGAAAAATATCCCATCCAGCCAATAGGCACCAACACCAACCAGAGGCAATAATACGGCATATAAATGGTAGTCATAGGCGAGGGTAAACACCGACTCAATATTGGTCATAAATCCCAAATACGTAGGCATTGCAAGCCACCAAATAGCGCTTAACACGATAGCAAGGCCATAACTAACCACGCCTGTACGTTTGACGATAATACGAAACCGTGGCCAATCACGTCGTCCTGCAGCTTGTCCACTTAACGTTTCAGCAGAGACAGCGACGCCATCTAAAGCGAAGGCAGATATGCTTAATACTTGCAATAAAATAGCATTGGCAGCCAGTATGACATCACCGCTTTGGGCAGATAGTCGAGTAATCCAAGCAAAGCTTAGCGTTAAGATAAGAGTACGTACAAAGATATCTTTGTTCAAAGAAAATAGCCTAAGCATTTTTTCTTTCGTAAAATACTGTCGATCTGCTTTAAATAATACAGACCACGATATTTTTAAGTGTTGACGGCTCAACCACAGTGCCAGCAGTATTCCAAACCAAAATGCAATAGTGGTTCCTAGTGCGACACCAGCTAATCCCATCTGCATTGCAAATACAAAAAACAGAGTCAGTACGATATTAAGTACGGCAATAAAACCCTGCTGATACAGCATATAACGTGTCTTGCCTTGTCCTGCAAACCAACCAATAAATGCAAAGTTCATCAGCTCCGCGATCACGCCCCAAAAGCGTACGTCTAAGTAGGTTTTCGCTGCGCGGCCACTCTCAGGATTGGCTGATAGTGCTTGTAAGCCAAAATCAATCAGCCATGGCTTTGCGAGTAGTAATATTGCTCCGATAACAAATGCCAATAATAAAGCGCGCTGTAAGATAGATAGTAAAGGCGTGGGCACTGATATGGTTGATGTATTGCTATTATTAGCTAATTGTCCCAATGCCTGCGCAGCAAGCCCAGATGATGCATACTGCAAAAAGTTAAAGCTAACAAGCAATAGCGATAGTAGCTGTATGGCCAAACCCATGCCAGCAAGTTTCGCCGTGTCATTCATATTGCCTACAATGGCCGTATCAATCACGCTTTGCAATGGCATGGCCAAATTGGCCAGTAGCACAGGCAGTGCAATCGCGACAATACGTTTATAGCTTGTGTCAATAGGTGGCATCGCGTGAGAAGTTGCGGCATTAGCTGACATGGGTGACTCGTTTATGCGTGAACGATAAAGAGATATGTTCGTTAAATGATAATAAGTTCGTAAGGCAGGACATTTAATATAAGAGACAAAATAGCTATAAAGACAAAAGCACCTAGACTCATTATTCATGAGTCAGGTGCTCTTATTTAAACGTTGTAGCTGTGCAATCAGTAGGTCTATAAAGACTGATGACACGCTATTTCAACGTATCAATCCATCTAATATACCTTACTAGACGTTGTCTTGCTCAAACATTTTTGGATCATTGAAAGTAACGATTTCTTCTTCAAACTCTGGTTTTACTTTTACGATAAAGTCATCACGCGACAGACCCATGCGTAGCGGAATCGAGCTGGCGATATAAGTCGATGAGTAAGTACCCGCAAGTAAACCAATAAACAGAGCTACTGAGAACCAGTATAATCCATCACCGCCCAAGAAGAGCATGGCTAGTACGACCAACAAAACAGTTGAAATGGTCATAATCGTACGGCGTAGCGTCTCGGTCAATGACAAATCAATCGTCTGTTCTGGCGTAATTCCACGAACACGGCGGAAGTTTTCACGAATACGGTCATAGACAACGATGGTATCGTTCAATGAATAACCAATCAATGCCAATACCGCAGCCAACACCGTCAAATCAAACGGAAAGCCGAATAGTGCAAATACACCGATGGTTACGACAGCATCATGGAACAGTGACAGTACAGCACCTAGAGACAATTTGAACTGGAAGCGTAGGGCAACATAGCCGAGCATACATACCAGTGCCAATACCAATGCCATGACTGAGTTTAGATAAACCTCATTACCAACTTGGCTACCGATGATATTTACGTTGCTAATCGTAGCGGTGTTGCTAGGTAATGCCAATGCTTGCGTTAGATTTGCGCTTAGCCCATCGACGTTATCAGACTGAGGAGGTAGACGTACCAATAGCTCTTCACGAGTACCTAGATACTGTACAACCGCATCATCAAAGCCATTGTCTGCCAATGCTTGTACAACAGCAACTTGCTCAACAGGCTGCTCATAGCGAACGTCTGCTGAGACACCACCAGTAAAATCAAGTCCTAAGTTCAGACCGTTTACCGCGATAGCAATGATACTACCGATCACCATAAATAAAGATAGTAGTGCCATCGGCTTTTCTATCTTCATAAATGGAATGATACGCTGGTTGCCAACCGCTTTGATGCCACCTTCAGCGACAGCTGCGGCATCATCAGCGGCGTCACCTGATATTACGTCAGAATCAACAGCGGTAGACAGCGCTTGACTGTCCTTGGCATTTTGACCTTTACCGCCGCGATGACTAGGGCTTTTACCTGACTTTGCAGTAGTAGGATTATTGGTTTTAGTATTGCTACCTTTACCATCACGACGCGGTTTGTTACGGCGACGCGTACTTGCATTGGTCGTGTCACCGTTTGAGCCATTTCGATCAGGATTATTCTGCTGTTCTAAAGGGTTGTTATTATCGATCGCCATAATATTCTCCTAACCGATGCTCAGACTTTTGATGGATTTACGCTTACCATAAGCAATTTGTACCAGTGCACGTGTCACCAAAATTGCAGTGAATAGCGAGCTGACAATACCAATAGCTAGCGTAATCGCAAAGCCTTTAATCGGACCAGTACCAATCGCAAATAGGATAAACGCGACCAATAAGGTTGTAATGTTGGCATCAAAAATACTACTAAATGCCCGGTCAAAACCTGCCACGATGGCTGATTTTGGCCGGACACCATTGGCAATCTCTTCTCGTATTCGCTCAAAGATCAGTACGTTGGCATCAACTGCCATACCAATGGTCAAAACGATACCTGCGATACCAGGTAGGGTAAGTGATGAACCCAAAATTGACATAATGGCAATGATAATAATAACGTTAACAGCTAGCGCAACGTTGGCAATTACCCCAAACAAACGATAGAAGATAATCATAAACGCGAAGACTAATAGATAGCCGACCTGCGTAGAGAACAATCCTTTATCGATGTTTTCTTGACCGAGTGATGGACCGATAGTGCGCTCTTCTACGAAGTACATCGGTGCAGCAAGTGCGCCTGAACGTAGCAATAGCGCAAGCTCGGCTGCTTCAGCACTACTATCTAGACCAGTAATACGGAACGATGAACCCAGTACCGCTTGAATGTTGGCACGGTTGATGACTTTGGTTTCAGCATAAGGTGTGCGTACTTCAGTCGTCTCACCAGTCGCTGGATCTTCTTCGTAAGTGATTCTCTGTTTGTTTTCAATGAACAATACAGCCATCTGTTGACCAACAGCTGTACGTGTGGCGTTCTGCATGAGCTTGCCGCCAGCACTGTCCAAGGTAATACTTACTTCAGGTAGACCGCTTTCATCCAAGCCAGTTTGCGCGTTGGTTACTTTGTCCCCAGTGACGATCGCTTGACGATCTAACAATACAGGCGGGCCATCAAGTGTTTCGAATGGGAATGCTTCTGTGCCTGCTGGAGGTATGCCGCCAGTATAGGTGTCGGCGTCTTCTGCCACCATACGGAACTCAAGGTTTGCAGTACGACCAAGTACACGTTTCGCTTCAGCGGTATCTTGTACACCAGGTAGCTCAACGACGATACGGCTAGCGCCTTGCGACTGTACCAAAGCTTCGGTAACACCCAGCTCAGCAATACGGTTACGTAGAGTCGTCAAGTTCTGGTTGACCGCGTAGCTATTGATTTCGTCAAGTGTCGCATCGTTATACGATAAGACCAATGCAGGACCTTGATCATCAATAGAAGACTGCAAGTTGAACGTATTGCTCATCGAGCCTTGTAATACGTTCTGTGCACGGTTACGAGTATCAGTATCAGCAAAATGCAATACCACGCCGCGATCTTCGGTTTTGATACCTTTGATTGCTACTCGCTCAGCACGTAGCTCACGTCGCATATCACGACTGGCACTGGTCAAACGCTGTTCAAGCGCCTTGTCCATATCGACTTCGAGTACAAAGCGTACACCACCACGTAAATCGAGACCAAGCTTCATCGGTCTTGCACCGATATCGCGTAGCCACTGCGGGGTTGTCTGTGCTAGGTTAAGGGCAACGACATAGTCTTCGCCCAAGTTTTGACGTAGCACTTCTTGCGCTTTTAGCTGATCGACTGGGTTGTTGAGGCGTACAAGTGCGCTGTTGCCCTCAAACGTACCATCGTGGTTATCTAGACCTGCCTCTTCGAGTAAGCTTTGAGACTCAGTTAAGATGCCTTCAGATAGCTGAGTTCCTGCTGCTGCGCTCGTAATCTGCACAGCAGGTTCGTCAGGGTAAAGGTTGGGGGCAGCATATAGACCGGCAACGAGTAGCACGACGGCAATTAGTAAGTATTTCCAAGCGGGATATTGCATAATCACTTCTTTAAGTTGATAAACGACTGGCGACGTAGGCCACAAGTTAGCAGATGGGAAGTTAGCGATAGCAACGGTTGAGTGCTATGTTCAGCAGCCGTCATCATGCACCATTGCGATCATCCGCGATGATAGTAACGCATAAAACAGTAAAGCAAATAATACAGATGTCTATTTATCCGGTCACCAAAAATTATATGGCTGACTTGGATAAAGATAGGACATCTAAACAGTAAGCCTAATTTATATAGCAATTTTACCTTACTGTGTTAATAGCGAAAAATGACCGTAAATCATATACGGTCATTTTTTAGTCATTACATTCGTTAATGTGACGACTATTGAATGTTCACTAATAAAAGCTAGTGAACATTCTAATTAGACGCTTTCGATCGTGCCAGCAGGCAATACTGAAATAACAGAAGCACGTTGTACTTTCACGTCAGTATTGTTGTTTAGGCTCACAACGGCATAATCGCCTTCGATTGCTTTGATACGGCCCATTAAACCACCAGCGAAAATGATTTCACTACCCACGGTCAATGCGTTAACCATGGCACGGTGTTCTTTAGTACGCTTAGACTGCGGGCGAATGACCAAGAAGTAAAAAATCGCAAAAAACGCAACAGGCAGTAAAATCTGACCGAATAGACCTGCAGCACCTGCAGTCTCTGGCGCAGCATGGGCAGCTTGAATAAATAAGCTCATAATATCTCTCAGTAAGTCATAGACAATAATAAAATTAGACGCATAGTAACAAAAAATCCCAGACTTGGTAACTGTTAATCATAGGCTGAGCGTGTTTTTCTTAGCGTAAGGCATACTATCAGCCAACGGATAGGACAACAATGTTTTTACTATATTCAGATAACCTATATAAAGCCTCAGCTTAAATAGCTGTCATGAATTGGCTAGTAAAGATGTCGTCATACAACCGTTAATAGTAGGGCAATAAAAGTCATCAAAAAACAAAAACTTAAAAATGGCGACTTATTGTGAAATGGTATCATCAATGCTACTATCAAATGGCAATGATTGCCTGTATTTAGTATGCTACATATTGAACCATATTACGCTTTTTAAAGCATAGTATGACTTTGAAATAGCGATTAAATCAGCTAAATCAGCTTTGAGTAACTATTTATACGATAGACAGATGCATTCTATTGCTTTATTAATAGTAATCTGAAAATCGATATAAATTGCTCATGACATTATCTTCCTTTTTCTCTTTTTAGGTTACCTAACTTGTTCACCACTTTTATGTTTGTACCTCGTTTATGTCGTCCGCGCGCTCATCGTAAAGACGCATCTGCAGAACCTCCCCCGAGAATGACTACTAGTTCTCGATTTGGTTATACTTCTTTTTCGGCACTATCTGCATTAGCAATATTTATGCTACCGCAGGCAGTGTGGGCAGCTGGTGCTGTATCAGCATCTAGCGAGGCGGCAGCACCAACTGCGCTTAGCGTTTCTTTATTGATATTTTTTGTCTTACTCGCTATTGGTGTCTCCTTTGTCTGTTCATTAGCAGAGTCTGTTTTGCTAAGCATGACGCCATCGTTTATTGCAGATGTGCAAGAGACCAGTCCCAAAAAAGCAGAAATGCTTAAAAGCCTGAAAGTGGATAATATTGATCAGTCACTAGCCGCTATTTTAACGTTAAATACGGTTGCCCATACACTCGGCTCTATCGGTGCGGGTGCACAGGCTACGATCGTCTTTGGTAGTGCGTGGTTTGGTCTGTTTTCTGCCCTCATGACGCTTGCTATCTTATTCTTGTCTGAGATTATCCCAAAAACATTAGGTACAGTTTACTGGCGTCAACTAAGTGGCTTGGTTGCTTATTTCGTTCGTGGCATCATCCTGCTGCTATACCCATTAATCTGGTTCTCAGAGCGTCTGACAAAACTATTGGTACGTGGTAAAGAACCGCAAACATTTAGCCGCCGCGAATTTGCTGCTCTTGCTAGTATCGGTGAAGAGTCAGGTCAAATTGACCCACTAGAGTCGCGTATCATTCGTAACTTGCTCGCGTTTGGCGCGATTAAAGTCGAAGACATCATGACCCCGCGATCAGTGATGCTTGCATTCGAAGAAAATAAAACTGTTGCTGAGCTATTGGTTGATCGTCCAAAGCTGACGTTTTCTCGCTTGCCGATCTACGATGGTGACTTGGATAACATTACTGGCTTTGTTCTAAAAACGGATATGCTACTGGCTAAAGTTAATCATGCTATGCATAAGCCGTTGACGCAGTTTCAGCGCGACATCACTTTTGTTTTCTCTAAAATGAAGCTGTTTGACTTGTTAGAATTGATGCTAAAAAACCGTATTCATATTGCGATTACAGTCGGTGAATATGGTGAAGTTAAAGGACTTGTCACGTTAGAAGATGTATTTGAGACATTGTTAGGTCTTGAGATTGTCGATGAGATAGACCGCGTCGAAGACATGCAGGCCTTGGCTCGCCAGATGATGGATAGACGGGTAGAGCGTTTGGGCATGAAGCTCAGCGATGATGAACAGTATGAAGACAGTAACAGCGAACCTAAGTACTAACGAAACCAAGTCTTAACGAAGCCTTAACTATGCCTTAACGATGCCAAACTCTAACGTTAATAGCTTAACCATAGTATTGACGGTTCTACAGATTGATGGTTTAACAATGGTCAGCTCATTATGGGCTGACTATACAAATAGAGCCACGAAGCATCTAACCGTTTGAGCTAGGATTTACAGCATAAAATGTTAAGAACATTTGATTTGATAGCTTGGGTTTTTATTCGCAATAATTACACAGGGTGTCACATGGCTGTGAGAATTCGATGATAGGCTCGGCATATGATATGAGTATACTTATATAGATATATCTATACAGATACACTGCCGAAATAAATGATAAAAGAGCGTTAATCGTCACTATATGACACTAACGAAAAAAATATCGCTAAGGATTATCATGAAAAAATTATTGGGAAATAGGCTATTAGCTCTATTGGTGAAAAGCGCCAGCATTACTGCAATCGTAGCAGTAGCCAGCACCATCAGTATCAATGCACAAGCGGCAACTATGACCGAGGACTTGGTACAGAACTATGCCGCTGCAATGAAAGCATCAGCGAATAGCCAAAGTATCAATCAGGTATCGCGCCTTGTATCAGATGACGCGCTTATTTCTTTATCTAGAAAAGGTAAATCTACCAGTTTAGACAAAGACGCGTATTTAAAGCTGCTTCAAAACAGTTGGAATGATACGTCTAATTATCGCTATGATATTTCGGTAGATAATGTGGTGATTACTGGTTCACAAGCCAAAGCCAATGTGACGACCAATGAGAGCTGGGTAAAAAATGGTCAGCAAGTATCATTTGTCACCACATCTCGTGTGACCTTGACCTTGTCTACTGGTAATGCAGTGCTCTTGCGCGCAGTATCTCAGGTGGCTATTAATTAAGTCGCCATTAACTAAGCAAGACTCGAAATACAATAGGTCATATAAGCAATAGCTAATCTAACTGGCTGAGATTCTAACCTATAAAGGGTTTTAGTTGGTTAAACAGTTATTACTTAGTTTTATAGGCTACTTGAGCGTCTATTATTATCTTTTATATTAGGCTAGTCTTTGCTTTACATTGCATACTATACTATCCATCAACTTTATCTTATTAATTTCTGTCGTTAGGAAACCTCCAATATCATGTCTACTGTGCTATCACACTCTCGCTCATTTATTGCGTTGCCATTGACGCTTGCGGTATCCACTTTACTGATTAGTGCGTGTAGCAATACATCAGCGGTAAAAAACAAAGGTGCGACCAATAGCTCATCTGTCATCACTAAAAGTCCTGCCAATCAAGGGGCTAATACAGGTAGTGCAGATTACTCAACTGCGTTTTTGGACGCAGAGAGTTTAGATGAGTTGGCTGACTTGTTAGAAGCCACTGACATGACCATGGTAGAAGGTAACCAGCTTGCTATTCAGCAATATGGTGATTTGTGGAATCGTCTACGCGCAGGCTACCGTATGAATGGGGGTAAGCCAATCTATAATCAGCGTATTGAAGGTCAAAAAAGCTGGTTTACCAGTAGACAGGATTATCTAAATCGCCTAACTGCACGTGCCAGTCGTTATATCTATCATACGGTACGAGAGGCAGAGCGTCGCAATATCCCAACAGAGCTTGCCTTGTTACCAGTTATCGAAAGCTCTTACGATCCAAGTGGTACGAGTAGTGCGGCAGCTGCGGGCTTATGGCAGTTTATCCCGAGTACAGGCCGTATCTATGGCTTGAACCAAAGCAGTACTTATGATGGTCGCCGCGATGTTATCGAATCGACACGTGCTGCCTATGACTTCTTGACAGCACTGCACAATCAGTTCGGTAGTTGGGAGCTAGCATTGGCTGCCTATAACGCTGGCCCTGGCCGTGTACAGAAAGCAATCGATGCCAATGCAGCGCGCGGACTACCAACAGACTATTGGTCACTTCAATTACCGACTGAAACGATGAACTATGTGCCGCGTTTCTTAGCTGTAGCCGAAATCGTTGCCAAGCCTGAGCAGTATGGTGTGTATCTACCAGCTATTGCTAACCGTCAGCATTTCCGTAGTGTACCTGTTAACTATGGTGTGAGCTTGGCAGAAGTATCGCAGTTAACTGGCGTTAGCTATGATGAGCTAGAGCGTCTAAATACCGCACTGACATCAGGCCGCGTTGATTCTTCAGGTCCACAGCGTGTCATCATTCCTAACGACGTCAGTCTCAATGCTGACGCCAAACTAAGCGGGCTCAGAGGTAATGGTACAGGCAATGTACTCGCTTCAAACAACGCAGGTAGCTCAAGTACAACAGCCACGACGCCAAGCTACAATAACAAACCATATACTGCCTCATCACTGCCATCTACTGGTAGCGCATTGGCCGATTATGCCGCTAGCGCAAGTGTACCTCAGCAGACCACGAGCTATATCTCACCATCTGCGACACCGACTAGCAGCTCGGTATACAGCGGCAATTCCTCAGCTCGTACTGAGCCACCACTGACCACCGCAGAGACTAACAAGATCAATGCTGAGCTTAAGAGCAGTAACAGCTTACCGACAACCTCAGCTCAGATTACTCAGAACAATACGATTGTCCAAGAGCCACCGCTTAGCAAAGAAGAGCGTGATTTTATTGCTAATCAAATCCGTAGAAATACTTCTGAGACCAATGTTATCAATGCTGACGGCAACATCAATCTATCAGCTGTACAGACGCAGCAGTCTATCTTAGAAGCGAGTGGCGCAGAGAAAAAACTTAGCTTTGCTAAAACCTCGGTAAGTAAGCCAAAACCACAGGGCGCACGTACCACTTATACGGTAAAACGTGGCGATACGCTCTCGAACATTGCGAGTCGAGCAGGGGTTAGCTGGCGTGATATCGCAGAATGGAACCAGATAGATGCCAGTGCCAATTTGCTCTCTGGCAGCACGTTATATCTATATGATGCCAAGACTATCGAGCCATTGAGTACTGCTAACAACGCAGCCGCTAGTCAGCCTGATAGTTATGTTGTACAAGGTGGTGATACGCTTATCGGTACGGCTAATCGTTTTGGCTTATCAGTTACCCAACTAGCCAGCTACAATAATCTGAGCAGCCGTGCTGATCTGCTCAGAGGTCAAAAACTATGGCTCATACCGGGTAAAGTGACTGCCCCTGCGACGACACCTGCAGCGCCTTCTACCAAGCCGAGTAAATCAAGCACTGCGACCAAAAACTATAAAGTAAAAGCAGGGGACGGCTTAATTGCATTGGCACGTCAATTCAACGTCTCGACAGATACTTTAGCCAGCCTTAACGGCATCAACAGCACAAGCTCGCTGTATGTTGGTCAGACGCTTAAAGTGCCAGCCAGTGTTGATTTTGATGCTGCAAGTACGACAAGTGCTAGTAACAGCTCAAGCTCGGTCGCGACCACCAATTACAAAGTGAAATCAGGTGATACGCTGATTGGTATTGCGAACAGCATCGGAGTGAGTGCAACGGAATTGGCTGCGGTAAACAGCAACTTTGATGCAAAAGCTCGCCTGCAACGTGGTCAAACGATTAAAGTTCCTGCTACTAAAGAGTTGGTTGATCGTCAGTTAAATGACAAAGCGGTCAGCTACAAAGTAAAATCAGGTGATACGCTAACGGGTGTCGCCAAACGCTACAATATTGGCTTAAGTGATTTGGCATCAGCAAATAACTTAAATACCAATTCGAATCTGATACTGGGTCGTACTATCACTATCCCTGCGAGCGGTAGTGTGGCAAGCGCATCTAGTAGCAGTCAAAGCAGCAGCTCTGCTAGTAGTAACAGTAGTAGCTCAGCAAGCAGTGGTACGAAATTAGGTAATACTGAAAGCTACAAAGTTAAATCTGGCGATGGCTTAATTGCTTTGGCACGTCAGTTTGGCATCTCAGTAGAGGACTTGGCAGCGACAAATGATCTAGCGACCAATGCTCAGCTACAACGCGGCCAAACGCTTAAAGTACCAAAAGCGACAGTAAGCTACACGGTTGGTTCGGGCGACAGCTTGATTGGTCTAGCACGTAAATATGGCGTATCAACGCAAGAGCTGGCTGATATGAATAATATTGCCGCGGATACGATGTTGCAGCGTGGTCAGCGTCTGACAGTTCCAAATCGCTAATGAATAAAATATTAATGGATACCGTTTAAACGAGACGTCATTGATATTAACTGTTAATCGTAACGCATAAAAAAGCTGCTCTTTATAAGAGCAGCTTTTTTTATTTAACAAGAATAACTTATTTTGAGACGTCAGCTTGCGAACTGTCTAGTAATAGCTACGAATTAGACAGTCTGGGTTTTGATCGTCTCAAGATAGCTTCTGATATTACTGACATAATGCATGGCTTGACCATAGCGGCTATTCGACGCTCTATTATCTGCTAAATAAGCATAGACGTTCGCCCAACTCTTATCATCGATACCTTGAGCTCGTAGTTCGCGCTGGATTCTTTTTACCGCATTGGGACCCATGTTATAACCTGCAAGGGCAAACCAGATACGGTCAGTTTTTGGCACGTCAGAGAAGTCCGCTTTCACTTGCTCTAGATAGCGTGCACCGCCACCAATGCTTTGGTAAGGATCAACACGGTCTGAGACGCCCATCGCTTTTGCAGTGTTGTTGGTCAGCATCATTAATCCGCGTACGCCAGTCGGCGAGACAGCGTTGGCATCAAGATGTGACTCTTGATAACCCATCGCGACCAATAGTTCCCAATCGTGATTATAATTGCGTGCTTGCTCTTCAAACGAAGACTGATAGTCCGGTAATTTTTCCGTCAACGTCTTCTGGAAATGATCCTGACTATAGGCATCCTTAAGCAAGTTTTGATTGTAGAACGCGGCAAGTTTTTGTGTGTTTTTTAGCTTGATGCTATCGCACAAAAAGTAACTGGCCTTTCTTGATAGTGGATCATTGGATGAGCTAAATGTCCAACTTACCTTAGGATGTAGACCATTTTTAGTCAGACTAGAATCATAACCACAGCTGACATTGATAGAAGATAGGTTCAACTGGCTTTTTAGCTTAGTGCTAGCCGTAGTCAGCGCCATGTCAGCGTTGCCGGTTCTTAATGCTTTTAGCGCCGCTTCTTCACTGGCGTAGGCTTTTAGATTGATATCGACACCGAGCTCGTCAGCATAAGTGCGCACCAGATCAAACCCAAAACCATGTTGGAAGCCATCGGTAGCAAAGTAAGTGCTATCGCCTGGTACCGCAGCAATGGTCAAGGTGTTCTCCAGCATGACGTTGTCATAGGCTGGTACCGATGTGTTCATGGTCGTCAAACTCTCAGCGGGCAACGAGAGTAGAGCGATGCTAGAGATTTGTGCCAGCTTCTTGGTTCTGGCAAAACGATTAGACGCAATAGGGGTAACGGATGAAACGATGTTACTTTTGGTGTTCAGTAGGCGTTTAGATGGACGCAGTAAATAAGAAATACGGCGTTTGGCCCCTTGCGCAGATACTTTTACACGATAAGTAATACGCTGCATGGATGTCTCCTGATTTTAGCCATCCTTCTTACCGCAAAAACACGCATAAATATATGTGCATAATATTGACATATATCGATATCGTGTCTTAAATAAAGTGGCATTTTTAATAGGATAAATGCCGCTCTATCTTGTTTGACTATAGCGCCACTAGCGTACTCTCTCTAAGAGTTAGTGGGATAGTTTGTCGTCAGCTAGCTATCGATATGTCATAAAAACGTTCTAAATAGTATTTATAAGTACTGGTTTAAAATACTGAACGCACAACGACGTGAAGGATATAAATCAGATGATTCCTTCATCGATAACTAAATATGGCTAGTGGCCAAACAACTATATGTCAAACATAGGTAAGGTCATGATTAAGTTATTGAGACAAAGGCATAGCTTGAAACATTGATGTAAGGTTTTGCCAATGAGGCAAATACATTCATCTGTTTTAACTATGCTAACTTTGATGGCTGGCTATACTTTGAATCACTAATATTAAGTTACTAGTAATAGGATAGCTGGCTACTAAAGTTGTTTGTCCAGCAATGAGGGTAAGCAAAATAACCAGAATTGATAGTTTATAGCTGTCTATCAAACTGACTATGTCATATCGTCATCGCGACACCAAAAATAAAAAAATACTATGCCGCTAACATATATAGTGCAAACATAGTATTTCAATGGGTAGCGGTTTAAAACCTTATCACTGATATAGCGTGATAAAGTCTTAAATAACTACCAGCATTATTTTAGTGCCATAACCGGAAGCTGTAATAATGGGAAGTTTCATGACAAAACGTTCTTTCTTACGGGTAGTAATATGCGGTTACTAATTGCATTATTCAAGTGGAGTTAAGAAAAAAGCGATAAAACTTAACAATTAAGATATAAACGGTTAATTTTCCAGATATTTGGTACATAATAATCAAAAATAGAATAACAAAGTTCAAATGGTAGTCAAACTAGACTTTATGCTTATGGTGTGACTATAGCTGTTAGCAAGTCTAGTTTGGCTTTTAAACTATCATTTTCTCTACAATTTTTTCTCTATAAATGACCACCGTTTAAAATGGCTTTTTAAGTGGCTAGTTTATGCTGGATTTTCGATATCGATAAAGGTAACTGGCAGACCAAATTTTTGAGCGACTATCTCTCCTAACGCCTGAATACCGCCACGCTCCGTCGCATGATGACCACAAGCAAAATAGTCAATCCCAAGCTCACGCGCGCTATGCGTGGTACGCTCAGATATCTCTCCTGAGATAAACGCATCACAGCCCATGCTAGCCGCTTGCTCAATCATATCTTGTGCACCGCCCGTACATATACCCACACGTTCGATCAGCCTACCATTTGTCTGAGCAGATGAGTCTGCATGATACTCAGCTGAGATATGTAATGGCGCGCGACCTAAAGCTTGAGTAATGGTGGCAATAAGATCGTCAGCGCTTTGCGGTGTACAAGTAGCGATATTGCCCACAGGATGGGATTCAGTAGGATATAGCCCACCAGTGATTGTCATGCCGAGTACGTCAGCAAGCTTCGCATTATTGCCAGAGATTGGGTGTGCATCAAGCGGTAGATGATAGCCAAGCATAGAGATACCATGTTGCATCAGCTTGCGCACGCGTCGACCTTTCATCCCAGTGAGAGTAGCAGGTTCACCTTTCCAGAAATATCCATGATGTACCATAATCGCATCGGCATTGTTAGCAATCGCAGCATCTATCAAGGCTTCACAAGCCGTGACACCAGTGACGATACGCTGAATCGGGCGTCCACCATCGACTTGTAGGCCATTTGGCGCATAGTCTTTAAACGCGCTGGTAGATAAGTAGTCGTCACAGAACTGTGTCAACGCCTGAGCGCTAATGCTTTGAGTATTGGATTCAGCTGTCGTATGATTTGCAGTCATTATATTTTCCTGTCATTAATAAAATGTATGTCGTAAGGTGCTATAGATTAACTAAGCAAAAATTATGTATTATCTGTCATGTTTGAGAATGTTTAATTTTTAGCTTCTAGCTTTATGTTCAATTCTCAAGATGCTTAAGTGTCGAGTATCGTAAAAGCTATTTTAACATGTCGTTGTAAGCAAGCAGACAAGCTGGATAACTGAAATGGTACACGATACGTTACTATTTACTGGTATTGCGGTTATAATTTATACACGTGAGTCTGCCTAGCTGTATAGCATTTGACCATCCTATGAATGGGTCAAGACTAGCTAAGCGGTTGCTATTATCTCACTTCGTTTTTCACTGTCTGTTTGCAATAAATTTATAGAGGTTTTATATGTCGTCATCCCGGAACACCAATGACAAGGCGTCTTTATTAAAATGGTTACCTTGGGTCTTATTGCTGCTAGTGTTGGCAGCGTTTATCTGGTTGTTCACGAGTATGAAGTCGACATCGGAGGCTACATGGGAGCCGCCGAGAACCCCGCCTGCTGAGCAGCAAGCAGCAGAACCAGTGTCGGACACGCCAGCGCCTATCTCTTCTTATCATAATGCGGTGGCGCGCGCGTCGCAGTCTGTAGTCAATATCTATACGACGCAAACGATGACCGAGCATCCTTATATGGATGATCCCGTACTGCGCCGGTTTTTTGAATATCATGGTGGCCCATCACAAGAGCAGGGCAATACCAATTTAGGCTCTGGTGTGATCGTATCAGAAGATGGCTATATCGTGACCAATGCTCATGTGATCGAAAAAGCTGATGAAATCACAGTCGCATTCAATGATGGTCGTAAGAGCCGTGCCAGAATCATTGGTACAGATCCTGATAGTGACCTAGCTGTGATCAAGGTCGATATGACAGGGCTGACACCACTTGGCTTCCGCGAAGATCCGATTCGTGTGGGTGATTTGGCCTTAGCAATTGGTAATCCGTTCGGTGTGGGTCAGACAGTGACGCAGGGGATTATCTCAGCGACTGGACGTACTGGATTGGGCGTTAATAAGTTTGAAGATTTTATCCAAACCGATGCGGCGATTAATCCGGGTAACTCAGGCGGCGCACTGGTCGATGCTCATGGCGAGCTAGTCGGTATCAACACCGTCATATTCTCGCGCTCTGGTGGCTCAATGGGCATTGGCTTTGCGATTCCAACGGCACTGGTTGAGCAAGTGATGAATGCCTTGATCAAAGACGGCCGTGTCAGTCGTGGTTGGTTAGGTATCGAGATTCAGTCACAGCTACGTGACCCAACACAGTTAGAGACGTCAACAGGTGTAGAAGTGCTAAACGTCATTGATAACAGTCCAGCGGAAAAAAGCGGTCTACGTGTCGGTGATATCGTCCTAACCATCGATGATGTCGAGATGACAGATGCCAATACTTTGATTCAGTATGTTGCTCGTAAGCCACCAAACACTGAACTGGATGCGCAGATACTACGTCAAGGTAAAAACGCCCAAGTAAAAATCACGCTAGAAGAGCGTCCAGCACAAGAGCCGCTTGAGCGTCCTGTCGTACTACAAAATGAGAGCATGGGTGGAATGGAGCAACCAAACATTCAAGGTGATGAAGAAACGCCAATGATGTCAAAGGCAGAGCGTGATCGTATGCGTGAAGAGCTGATGAAACTGTTTGAACAAGATGCTGCGTCGCAGTAAGTCGTAGTTACTGTTACCACTATGTGCTGACTCATAATGTATATATGAGTCAGCATTTTTATTTGGCTGATAACATAAAAAAGCGCGCTCCTTATCTAGAGGAGCGCGCTTTTTGTTGGAGCTGATTTTTCTAAATTTTAAAGGCTAACTTTATCTATATATAACCCTGCTATAACTTCTGAATCGGGTCATGATTGATATAAATAACGCCTTGCACACGGCAACAGCAAGGCAGGATTTCATCTTCTTCAATCATCGCCAGTGGGTCAAATGGATAATCGACTGTATGCGAGCTAGCAATACGTTTGACTCGGCAGCTACCACAGTAGCCTTCGCGGCATTGATAGTTTACATCGTGTCCGGTGCGTAGCAGTCCATCTAGCAGACTCTCGTCATCATGTAGATAGAACTGCTTTTTACTGGTCATTACCCAAGTCATCGTTAATCCTATTGGGATATGTCTATGCTATTACTATCCCTACTATTAACCCATAAGACGATTATAGCGGTAGAAATTTTATAGCTTCAAATTTCTACCGCTTAAGCCTTTATCATTCCAAGCTCTTTTAATTCAGATTTTTATAGTTCAAACCTTTATAGCTCAAATCTCTTACAACTCAGCTCTTATAATTCAAAGTCATCAAAATCACTATCCGATAAATCAGAGTCAATCTGACCGACCAAGTACGAGCTAATCTCAGTCTCTTGCGGTGCTACTTGCACATTGTCAGACGACAACCACGTGTTGATCCACGGGATTGGGTTTGACTTTGAGTTCGGGAACGCCGCTGGCAAGCCGACCGTTTCCATACGCAAGTTGGTGATGTATTCGATATATTGGCACAAAATGTCTTTGTTTAGGCCGATCATCGAGCCATCTTTGAACAGATAGCCTGCCCATTCTTTTTCTTGCTCAGCAGCCTTGCGGAAGATTTCGATGCTTTCTTCATAACACTCTGCGGCAATCTCGACCATTTCAGGGTCGTCACGACCATTGCGCATGAGGTTTAGCATATGCTGCGTACCCGTCAGATGCAGCGCTTCATCACGAGCGATTAGCTTGATGATTTTGGCATTACCTTCCATCAATTTGCGCTCAGCAAACGCAAACGAGCAGGCAAACGACACATAGAAACGAATGGCTTCTAGGACGTTGACCGCCATGATGCATAGGTACATTTGTTTCTTCAATGATCTTAAATCAACCGTCACTTGCTCGCCATTGATGTTGTGCGTACCTGGCCCATACAGGCTATATAGCTGTGAGTTGCGGTACAGCTCATCATAGTACTGGGCGATATCAGAGGCACGGCCTAAGATGTGCTCGTTTTGCATGATGTCATCAAAGATAATATTTGGGTCATTGACGATATTACGAATGATATGCGTATAGCTGCGTGAGTGAATGGTCTCAGAGAACGACCATGTCTCAATCCACGTCTCAAGCTCAGGGATAGACACCAGCGGCAGTAGCACCACGTTTGGACTACGACCTTGGATAGAGTCGAGTAGGGTCTGGTACTTGAGGTTGCTCAAAAATATATGCTGCTCATGCGAGGACAGATTGCTAAAGTCGATACGATCGCGTGATACATCGACTTCTTCTGGACGCCAAAAGAACGATAGCTGCTTTTCAATCAATTGCTCAAAGATAGGGTGTTTTTGTTGGTCATAGCGCGCCACGTTGACGGGCTGACCAAAGAACATCGGCTCTTTTAGCGCATTGTTTGGCGTTTGAGAAAAAATCGAGTAAGTCATGGGACTGCCTTTATAATTGATACGGTTATTAATTTATAGGGGTTTGACTGGTTTTGATTTGAGGTTATGACACGTTTTTGGATTATAGCGTTTTAGCTTAGAGGTTCTCTAGCGATATCTGCGACGACTCTTGCCCATCGTTCATATAGGCTTTGAATATTTCGCTCAGCTCACTATCATCGAGTGCTTCTAGTTCATCAAGTGCGCTTTTGCGTAGGGTACTCACATCAGACTCTTCTGCTGCTATTTTTAAGTCTTTTTTAGCCGCTCTCGATGCTGGTTTTTTGACTGCTTTTGCCACGCTTTTTTTGGCGACAGTTGTCTTTGGTGCTTCATCCATACCTAACTGCTGACGCACCTCTGCAATATCAACCTCGACTTGTACGATATGCGAGCCACCATCGTTTAGGTCTGAAAATACGTTTGGGATAAACAAACCACCGTCTTTGATGATTGCGGTATATTGCACATGACCTCCGTCGTTTTAGTTCTATCTGTATGTTTTAATTATAACAGTAGCTAATCCCGCCTACCGCTTGTATCTGCCTTGCCGCTGGCGTGCAGTCTATTGTGTCTGACCGCATTCCTGTTGCCTCGATACTACGTTCAGTCACGGACTGCATCGCCATCGTCGTCAGCAGGATACCGCTATAGTCGGGGCTAAACGACCTTGTTAGGACATGGTTGATCTTGCCTACAAGTATCGCTATTTATGCTTATTGCGTAGGGTGCTTTTTAAGCACCGTTAAACACTTTCAAACTGTTGGTGCGCGGGGCGCACCCTACATCACGAGCCAACATAAGCTATAAAGTTGGCTATGTTTTTGCGTAGGCTGGGTTTTTAACCCAGCATCCTGTTTTTGCAGAATTAAAAGGCTGGGTTAAAAACCCAGCCTACAACATCCGCTACGATCTAAACGTAGGTTGGTGTCGAAGAATGAGACCCAACAAATTGTTAAATTTAAAATCAAAATACATACTCAATTTTCTTTCTAGGCAAACGAATGTGAATGATAAAGTAAACTATAGGTAATATAAATAAAGACTTGGAAAGTGCAATTACAAATTCCTTGAATATATCTGAGTTATTTTCCAGTATTCCTATAGAGTTGTATATCCAGAACATAATCAGACAAAAGACTATAAGAGATAATAAGATTCTTATAAAGTCTATAAAATTAGTATCAGATTTTTTAGATACCTTAAGTTCTACATCAATCATTCTATGCAAAATAATTAAACTGTTTTCTTCAAATCTTTTCAAAGTAATATTTAATTTAAAACTTTCATTTTTATTCATTAGATCGGGTAAGATTAGAATTTTGTTAATTTCTTTTCGAGTATATACTTCTACATTGGATGGATTTTTATCATAAATTTGATAGCTGATTATCTTAGAACCATTCTTAAAATCTAAAACTACTGGTTTGTGAAAGTCTTTTTTGGTAAGTGATTTACTACCACTATTATGAAATTCAAGAGTAATACACTGTTTCGATTCAGTTTCTAACTCTGTATTTTTAAGGTTTTTATCAAGAAATATTACACAAGATATCCTTTTTCTTGGCTTGTAAATTATTTTTATAGCTGCTGCTACAATAGGAGATATAACAGCTATAATAGCTTTAGAAATAATAGCAGCATCTAAGATCATAATTTCACCTTGAATACGTAATACATTTTTAGTATAGCTATTTTATTAAAATTTAAAAATTATTACGACGAGTAATTTGATGAAATTCTATCGGAGTAGTTGGCTCAAAGCTCATTGCGTACTGATAGCAAACATCTACCCATTGATGGTTCCTATAAAATGCGAGTACAATTCGCTTTACAGTTTGATATCCTATTGAAAATTGATCTCTTAATTCATGCTCAAACCTACTCCAGACAATATCTGATTTAAGATCAATTAATTCATCATATTTTTGAAATATATCGTGAGCCTTTTCGATTTGTTCTTCATTCCAGTTCATAGTCAGTATTAAATTTTCTACAGGATGTTCATCAGAATCAATACAGTTTGCAAGAAGGGTTACATGATACTGAAGTAGATTAACCTTTTCTTCTAAATTCATTATTTTTCTCCAATTCCATATAGTATAGTATTTGAGGTAGATATTGAGTCTTGAATATACGATCTAATTTTCAGAACGTCGTCACTATCTATACTACCCTGCGTATATTTTTTCTCATAAAAATGAAGCTTGTTTTGGGCATTTACTAGATTCTCACGTATTTCTTTGTCTGCTCCGAGTTCACTCAATATACTGATTGAGTGACTTAATTGATTATTAATATCTTTAACTATGTTTGGAACTTTATTACCTCTAGGCTGCTGATTCAGGCTAGTTGGTAATTGGTTGCAAATCTCTAAGATACGATCAATTTTTTGAGTACATTTGGCTAAGTTTATTTTTCTTATGTCTGCTTTGATTTGTTCACGATAGTTTTTCGCATTTGAAGCTTGCATTATAGCTACTACCATAGATATGACACTTACTAATGAACCAACCATTGTAATTATACTATCAGTAGTCACATTACTTACCTATTCTTATTGAATGATAAAAGCTGGTTAAATATTAGTTCAGAAAAATACTAAACCTAAATCATTTCATATATTAGATAAAACACTGTCTTATCGCCAATTTCGAATAGCGAGCTTAACCCAAGAGCCAAACCCGCCATCCAACAAAACTTAGATCTTACACGCACCGCCAGCGCAATCATCTTCCATATCCGCTTGGGCGTCGTTCGCACCATCACGAGTGTTATGGTAGTACAACGTCTTCACACCCATTTTATAAGCGTTTAGCAAATCTTTTAGCAATATCTTCATCGGTACACGGCCACCTGCATAACGAACTGGATCGTAGTTGGTGTTGGCAGAGATACTTTGATCGACGAATTTCTGCATGATAGCGACCAGCTTTAGGTAACCGTCATTGTTTGGCATTTGCCATAGTAGCTCGTACTGATCTTTTAGCTTATCAATCTCAGGCACGACTTGCTTTAAGATGCCATCTTTTGACGCTTTGATAGAGACCAGACCACGTGGTGGCTCGATACCGTTGGTCGCGTTGGCGATCTGACTAGAGGTCTCAGACGGCATCAAGGCGGTTAGGGTAGAGTTGCGTAGACCGTGCTCAGTGATCTCGCCGCGTAGCGTTTCCCAATCGAGATGTAGCGGCTCTTGGCAGATTTTGTCCAAGTCAGCTTTGTACGTATCAATCGGCAAGATACCTTGTGAGTACGTGGTCTCATTGAACGCAGGGCACGCGCCTTGCTCTTTTGCCAATTTGTTTGACGCTTTCAAGAGATAGAACTGCAACGCTTCAAACGTCTGATGAGTCAGACCAAGCGCGCTGTCGTCAGAGTAGCGTGCGCCATTCTTAGCTAAGTAATAAGCATAGTTAATCACGCCAACACCGAGCGTACGGCGACGCATGCTGCCGTTTTGAGCCGCTTTTACTGGATAGTCTTGATAGTCGAGCAGGGCATCAAGCGCACGGACGATTAGCTCGGCTGGCTCTTCGATATCGCTGACGTTTTCAACTTTACCCAAGTTGACCGCTGATAGCGTACAAAGCGCGATTTCGCCTTCTTCGTCATTGATGTTATCCAGTGGCTTAGTCGGTAGCGCGATTTCCATACATAGGTTTGACTGGCGAATCGGCGCAACCGTCGCGTCAAATGGGCTGTGCGTGTTGCAATGATCGACGTTTTGGATATAGATACGACCTGTGCTGGCGCGCTCTTGCATCATTAGGCTGAACAAATCAGCAGCTGGGATTTGACGGCTACGAACGTTAGGATCATTTTCGTACTTGGTGTATAGCTCTTCGAATTTGTCTTGATCTTCAAAGAATGCATCATATAGGCCTGGCGTGTCGCCTGGTGAGAATAGCGAGATGTCTTGACCTTTGATGAGGCGCGTGTACATTGTCTTGTTTAACTGTACGCCGTAGTCCATATGACGGACACGGTTGTCTTCGACGCCGCGGTTGTTTTTCAGTACCAGTAATGACTCAACTTCTAAATGCCATAGTGGGTAGAACAGGGTCGCAGCACCGCCACGGACGCCACCTTGTGAGCAGCATTTCACCGCCGTTTGGAACAGTTTGTAGAATGGGATACAACCAGTATGCTGCGCTTCGCCGCCACGGATAGGGCTACCAAGGGCGCGGATACGACCTGCGTTGATGCCGATACCAGCACGCTGTGACACATAGCGTACGATGGCGCTGGTGGTCGCGTTGATAGAGTCTAGGCTATCACCACATTCGATCAATACGCACGAGCTAAACTGGCGCGACGGGGTACGCACACCTGACATGATAGGCGTTGGTAGTGAGATTTTGAATTCTGAGGTCGCATCATAGAAGCGTTTGACGAAATCAAGACGATCTGACTTGTCGTATTGACTAAACAAACACATACCAACGAGCATATATAAGAACTGCGGGCTCTCATAAACAGTTTTGCTCACGCGATCCTGTACTAGATATTTACCTGCCATTTGCTCAACAGCTGCATAGGCAAGATTCATATCGCGCCAGTGATCAAGATACTCTTCCAACTCGTCAAATTCAGCACGGCTATAGTCAGCTAGGATGTGCTGATCATATTTGCCAGCGTCTGTCAAAGTTTTGACATGGTCATATAGATGCGGCGGGGTGAATTTGTTATAAGCAATCTTACGTAGATGGAAGATAGCCAAGCGCGCAGCCAGATATTGATAGTCAGGCGTGGTTTCAGAGATTAGGTCGGCGGCAGATTTGATGATGGTTTCGTGAATGTCACGAGTCTTGATACCTTCATAAAACTGGATGTGCGACTTTAGCTCAACTTGAGACACAGACACGTTGTCCAAGCCGTGAGCTGCCCACGCTATTACCTTGTGGATTTTGTCTAAATCAATAGGCTCTAAACGTCCATCACGTTTGGTTACTTGGATTTTGTCAATATGTGTCATGCTGGCCTCTATTTTGATTGCTTATTGTGATGCTGCGCGCTGAATCAGCGGCAGACATTCTTTATAACGCTATTATGCGGGGTTGTGCTAGCTGGTTTTTTTGGGCAAAAAGCTACCACTACTCATAGTGACGGTTAAAATCACTGAGTACTACATATAGCGTGTTTGTTAATTGGTAGGCACAATATAGCGGGAAAATTTTGAAAATACTATATTGATTTTAGAATAAAACTATGTTGCTACAAGGTTGTAGGCAGTCCAAATTTTGGCAAAGGACGATGGGATAAGGGTTAGACGCAAATGCGGTCAATAATAAAATTTTTGTAAAAATATCGTGAGATTTACTTTTCATTCTCTCGGTTATTGTCGACTGATATTGCGAGTCATGGCGGCAATAATGCGGGCGCAGATTGTACATCAAACCACAAAAAATCGCCACCCATAACTTATTACTAGCGAGTGACGACTTGGACCAAAAAGGCGTTAAAGTTTTTTATGCGACTTATAAAACAATACGAACCGTTTTTGCATTATCAAGTGAGGCATAAAGCGCATTTACTTGCTCAGCAGCCGTTAGGTACAAATTAACCCGTGCTGAGTGAAAACGACCTGTTTTAGACGGCTTAACTTCGATAGACGCCAAATCAAAATCAGGGAACTGGCTACCCAAAATTAGCTTCACTTCATTAAGCAAACTCTCACGCTCGCCTTCATGACCGATAATGCTTAATGGGTAGTTCATTGGGAACTCCCAAAGCTCTGGGTTTTGAATATCGGTCTTTTTGCCTACCAATGCGCCTTTATTTGGCGTCAGGTCAGTTACTTTGACTGATGGCTGATTGCTAGTTGGGTTATTTGAATTGTTATCATTGTTGTCTTTTGAATCATCACTCATGATATGAGCCTCGCTTTTATAGGTAAATAGGTAAAAGTTAATCAGTCATTAGTAGTAAGTAACTAACATTAAGTCATTCGAAAATCGCTGCTATAGACATTTAGTTAGTCAGACATTTGCTCTAATGATGCCAAAAGCATAACACCAAAATCTGAGACAGGCTCAGTATGGTCGTAAGTGGCATTTAAATCAGTCAAGCTATAGTCGATTCAATTCAAAAGTAGTACAAGGCAACCGAGTGTAGATGTACATGTGATACTTCAAGCGAGGTTAACGCTGTCATACTTTTATAGTGGAATGGCTATATTAGGCAGAGAATATATGCACTGTTTATAGTGGTCTATGGACGATTATTCAAGTGAAGTCTGTATTTAGTCAGGTTTATCGCGAAACAGTAAGCCAAATGGCTTTTATTAATAGCTGTTAATAGAAGCTATTGCAAATAACCATTGATAGGAGTGATATCAGGCGGAATATCCGTCTCTCCCAATGCTTCTCGCAGATTAATCTCGATAGTGCGTGACAAGGCAGTTAGAGGTAACTGGTTAGCCGCCAAGCCAAAAGGCTCTTCTAACTCTTCACTAAGCGCGTCCAAACCAAAAAAGGTATAAGCAATTACCGCACAAATCAACGGGGTCGCCCAACCGAGTGATGCCACCAAGCCAAAGGGCAACATAATGCAATACAGATAGGTGGTGCGATGTACCAGCAGCATGTAAGCAAAGGGTAGCGGGGTGTTATGAATACGCTCGCAAGCTGCCAGTACAATTGTCATAGAGGTCAGGCGCTCGTCCATGTTTTGTACGACTTGCTCCGATACCAGTCCCTGACGCCGAATATCGCCAAGCTGCTTACCCATCAGGCGCATTATATAATCAGGTACGTTTTTCGCTTGGCGCATACGGTCATAATGTATTGCTGCGACAAGAGGCTCGATATCCGTCCAAGGTGGCGTACCACGCAATCGGTGGCGCACCGCATGGGCAAAAGCAATGGTCAGATATACCATTGTTCGCTGAGTATCTCGTCCAGTTGCATTGTTATCCTCGTCATCTTCTATACCAGTCGCATCGTCCTCGTCTATAAAGGATAGCACTTGGCGCGTTAAGCTACGAGAGTCATATACCAGCTGACCCCATAGTCCGCGCGCTTCCCACCAACGCTGATAACTGGCGTTGTTTCGAAACCCAAGAAACAATGATAACGCAATTCCAAGCAAGGTAAACGTTGCCATACCATAATAGGGAAACGAGTCAGGAAGCCAGTGCTGAATAATCGTGATAAGCGTACTAAGAATAGTAATCAGCAAAATTTGCGGATAGATTTTTGGAATGATTGATCCACGTAGGGTAAAAAATATCTTAAGGGCATTGGGTGTTTGCCGGACAATCATGTCAGTTTCCTAGCGATGGGGTATATGGGGACACTATTCAATGTCCCATGTGATTCTAATATAGAATCGAGTTCTGTAAAGCCCAAAAGACTATAAATTTATTCAAACAGAAGCGTAGGGTGGTTACTTGAGCTCGGTAATTGGGATAGCCAAAAAGTTAAATCCTCGCCAAAAGGGAGATGTTTTTATTAATTTACTTTATGTATGTTAAAATGACGCAAAATATCACTTCTTAACTCTATAAAAGCTGCCACCACAAAGATGAATATGCCACCCTAGCTGTACCCCTCCTCAGTAATGATTGCTTCCTATAGCAATTACTCTCATAAAGCGTCTAACGCTTTTTCTTGTGCGCACGCACTGCTTTAACGTTTGTATCACTATTCGATATATCTAGTGGATCCTAAAGATTATCCCACTAAAAGTATGTTATGACGATAACTCGCTAACTATGATCGTTCACATCCTTATATTTATTACCTGACAGGTAATGGGCAAGGTACCTAGATAGAGATGTGTCAGACTTTTGATGTGAGCGGGTTTTTAACTACTTTTTAGATATTTCCTAAGTAACCATTGGATACTTTCCAAATAACTATCAGATACCTCGTTTATTGACAGACTATAGCAGTTCCCCAAAACTGAGTTAAATATGTTGAATACAATTAAAGAGCATTGGTTATCCAATGCGCGCGGCGATGTCTTGGCTGGCATGGTCGTCGCTTTGGCGCTTATCCCTGAAGCGATTGCGTTTTCTATCATTGCCGGTGTCGATCCCCAAGTAGGGCTTTATGCCTCGTTTTGTATCGCGGTAGTGATTTCGTTTGTCGGCGGTCGTCCAGCGATGATTTCGGCGGCGACAGGTGCGATGGCGCTACTAATGGTGACGCTGGTCAAGGATTATGGATTGCAGTATTTGTTAGCAGCCAGTGTGCTGACAGGTGTTATACAGATTATTTTTGGCTTCTTAAAGCTGGGGAATCTGATGAAATATGTATCGCAATCCGTAGTGCTCGGCTTTATCAATGCCTTGGCTATTTTGATTTTTATGTCGCAGGTTCCTGAGCTGATGCCGCAGGCAGGTTCAAACCTAGTACATGTTTACGGTCTTGTAGCGCTAGGTCTCGTCGTTATCTATGGCTATCCATATATTCCAAAGATTGGTAAAGTGATTCCATCGCCATTGGTCAGTATTGTACTGGTCACGGCTATAGCGATTTTATTGGGTGCAGAGGCTCGAACCATCAATGATATGGGGCAGCTACCTGATACCCTGCCGATGTTTTTGATACCTGATATCCCGTTGAACTTAGATACGTTGATTATTATTTTTCCGTATTCTATCAGTTTGGCGATAGTGGGCTTACTTGAGTCTATGATGACCATGACAATCGTAGATGATTTGACTGATACCAAAGGCGACCGTACGCAAGAATGCAAAGGCCAAGGTATTGCCAATGTGGTTAGTAGCTTTTTTGGCGGGATGGCAGGCTGTGCGATGATTGGGCAGTCGATCATCAACGTCAAGTCAGGCGGTTATACACGTCTTTCTACCTTAGTAGCAGGCGTGTTTTTATTATTGATGGTTGTGTTCTTAAGCGATTGGCTAAAGATTATTCCAATGGCCGCATTGGTCGCTGTGATGATTATGGTGTCTATCGGTACTTTTAACTGGGGTTCATTTAAAGAGCTAAAAACCAAGCCGCTGCAAAGTAATGTGGTTATGATTACGACCGTTGCTGTGGTGGTCGCGACGCATAACTTGGCTTATGGCGTATTGATTGGTGTGCTGCTATCAGCATTGTTCTTTGCCAATAAGATTGAGCGCTATATGAGTGTGCATAGTCACATGGATGAAGCAGTGCAAACGCGTTATTATCAAGTTGATGGCCAAGTATTTTTCTCATCAGCAGAGCGTATGATTGACTCCTTTGATATTAAAGAATCTGTCTCTAACGTGGTCATTGACGTGTCGCGCGCGCATTTTTGGGACGTGACAGCAGTCGCTGCCATAGATAAAGTGATTATTAAATTTCGCCGCGAAGGCACTGAAGTAGAGCTCATAGGTTTGAACGAGGCGAGCCAAGCGATGATAGACAATTTCGGTGTGCATGATAAGCCAGATGCTGAGCAAAGCTTAGGCGCGCATTAGTTAGCTATGGATTAGTAGTGTCATATTGATAAATACAAAAAAGCTGAGTGTACCTTGGCTTTTTTTATGCAAATTAAAAACTGATTAGAAGACTATATTCTATTATGGATAAGTATTTTACAAGCTAATAGGATGGCAGAAGAGAAGGGATAGCTAGAAGAGAAGAGGATGATAATTTAGAAAATGGTGTGATATTGAGATAGTTAATCGTTATATTGAAATATCTAGATGTTTTGTAACAAAGGAAAATAACTCTAAAGATTATGAGAATTTTTTAAAGTTTCAACAGCTCTTTTTCAACTTCATTGAGAAATGCTTCGATGTTAGCTTCATGACGCTGATAAAACGTCCATTGTCCATGGCGTTCGGACGTAACCAATCCTGCTTTTTTTAACACACCCATATAGTTTGAAATGGTTGATTGCGACAATCCAGCTTTTTCTTGGATGTAGCTGACGCATACCCCATCCAGATTAGCATGCTCTGGTAATGACGCTGGAAAGTTCGACCTGTCCTTCAACCACTTTATGATTTGACGACGCATGGGGTTGTTAAGTGCAGATATTATGTTTTCTGTATTCATAAAATGTGTGATATCGATACCTAGTTAATAATCAACAACTGTCAGAGTGGAACATTAGATTTTTAGCTTACTCATTATGAGTATAAACACCATAGATGAGTAGAGTCTATCTACCGCTAATGTGTCAACCATATACAAATAAACGGCTACTAGTAGCATCCTGCTTATAACTAGCGTTTATCTTCTGACTATACGTTGCTATAACAGTAGAGTATACAGCCAAAACTAGATTAATTATGACAGTTGTACTGTCTAGTCATCGGAATATTGTCGAATAGTAACAATATATGACGGGTAAAAAAGACTGTTTCAAATCGAAGTTAACACCAAACGTTGTTACGACTGACTTATTAAATACACGTTATTTCTTTGCCGAACCAGTAGTAAAATAGTATTAGAAAGCTTCTGACATGACAAGGGCGTGTTGAATATTCAACACGCCCTTGATGCTTTATGTTCTTCAATTTTATTAAGCTTTTTTATTAATCTGGTTAGCGTCGCGTCAGAGTGCCAAAAAATCTAATAAACATCGTCGTGATATTTTAGCTTTTTAGAAATGCTTCAATTTTTGGTTTGATAGTCATAGAAATGATGACCATTAACGTCAATCCTACTGGTAATGCAACTAGAAACCCTTCTAACCAGCCATTCAAAAATGCTGTTTGATTGGCAAAACCAATCGTCTTCGAGGCGGTGCTAAAGGCCAGCATAGACTCCATGATACAAGCCATCAATATACCTGTGATGAGATTACGCTTGTACTCTTTGGTATTAGGTAACTTGTGATTAATAAATTTTGTGACCAGACCCATCAGTAAGAAGCCAATCGGCATGATCGCATACGCTGCCAGTAGCGCTCTAGACCAGTCTATAAAAAATGTATCGGAATATCCGACATTCATATAGGTCATCACACCTGTTAAGAGACCACCTATGACAGTCATTAAGGCAAGTATTAACAACACTTTGTAGAGCAACGGTGTTTTTTTAGTGCCATCATTCTTAGCGCCACCACTTTTAGAGCCATCAATGAGCAGGGTCTTAGTATTTGCCGGCATAGTATTTGGAGCCATAGTTATTTTCCTATCATCATAAAGAGCGTTTAATTAGTCGGTGTTTTTTTCTGCCTGTCGATCGCTTACAGATTGGTCTTCTGCAACACCTGCTTTCCAGTAAGAAAAAGCATATAGTTCGTCTTTAGACCACTGTTGCTCGACCTTTAGATAATGACGAAGGGCTTTGACAGATGAGAATTCGCTAGCAATATAAGCAAAACGGCTCTGCTCTGCAGTTGGCAAATCGAGAGATTTTACTGTGTCGATTAATTGGCTGCCTTGGGTTGGATCTGGGTTGTGTAACCATGTCATGTTGATGTTGGCTGCTGTCGGCAATTCTTGCTCATCTTCTGCACCGTGCACTTCGATGATGCATTGACCAGTCGCACTGGCGGGCAAGCTTTCTAATATCGAGCCGAGCACTGGTATCGCTGTGGCATCGCCAATCAGTAGAAAATTATCTGCATCGGGACAAAGCGCTTTGGTTTTAGGCTTCATTAAGATACCAATCTCGTCGCCAACCTCAGCATGAGTGGCCCAGCCTGAAGCAGGCGCCTCGTCACCATGAGCGACAAAATCAATCCAGATCTGTTGTTTTGCCACATCAGCGCCGCGGTGAGTATAAGTGCGGACAACGAATGTAGTATTGTCATTTAGGTCAATTGGCTGAGCTTTATCGACAGGGATAAGTACTTTATTGTTTGCGCCAACTGTCATGGTCGCAATATTGGCAATAGTATCTGCTTGCCCTGTGAGGTATATACGGATGTAGTGCGGAGTAATCATTTGCTTGTGAGCCAAGGTCATGATCTCGCGTACTGGTTTTTGATTTATTGTGTTATTCATATGGATCTGTCCTTACTTATTTATCGGTAGTCTTGCTGCTGCTAACGTTGTCTATCATGGTGCGACTGACACGGAAAAATAACGCAAGCTCTACGAGGCTTAAATCTTTCGTTAATTGCTGTCTTGTCCATTCTTCCGCTGCATCAAGCTTTGTCATAACTTCTTCGCCTTTAGAGGTCAGCTGTAGTAATTGGCTACGACCATCAAGCGGGTTGTCTGTCTTTAAGATTAGCTCAGCCGCCAATAGGTCATTTAAGGCACGGGTAATCTGCGCTTTGTCTCGCTGCATGTGTTTAGAGATAGATAGCGCAGTGCTATTTGGGTTATAACAGACACCTTTTAAGGTTCTGATATTGGTCACGGACAACTCGACACCTTGCTGACGAATGCCTTCTAGCAGTAGATTGGTATAGGTATGCATCAATTGATGTAGTGTTTCGCTCAATGAATTGTTAGACATAAAAACTCTTTGATATAGTTGATAGAAGCAACTATATAGAATAAGGTTGACAGTGTCAACTATAAAATGGTTTTTGAAGGAGTGTGTCTATCTAAACTTGGATAATTTTGAATAAGATAAGACAGTAGAGGGTCAAGAAAATAGGGATATATTGAACGAGGAGCTCTTAGATTGAATGGTTTTATGACTAGGAGGTTTTGTAATTAAGAAGATTTATAATTAAACAGCTTTGCAATTAAAAAAATTGTAATTAATAAACACAGTGATTAATAAATTCTAGAACTAAAAAGCAGGCACAAAAAAAGCTGAGATATACTCAGCTTTTTTATTTTTAACAGCTATCTGAAACCTATTAGCTAGGCTCAGTATTTCTCTGAAAATTTAGTCATTTTCAAGGAAAGAGCGCAAGTGCTCAGAACGTGATGGATGACGCAATTTACGCAATGCTTTTGCCTCAATCTGACGAATACGCTCACGCGTTACATCGAACTGTTTACCGACTTCTTCCAAAGTATGATCCGTTGGCATATCGATACCGAAACGCATTTTTAGGACACGCGCTTCACGCTCAGTCAGGTTACCCAATACATCACGCGTCGCTTCTTGCAGACCAGCAGCTGTTGCATCATCGACAGGGCTTGAGATCGTACCATCTTCGATGAAATCACCTAGGTGCGAATCTTCATCATCACCGATAGGGGTTTCCATAGAAATCGGTTCTTTAGCAATCTTCAGCACTTTACGGACTTTAACTTCGTCCATCTCTAAGCGTTCGCCTAATTCCTCAGGTGTTGGCTCGCGACCCATTTCCTGTAGCAATTGACGTGAAACGCGGTTTATCTTGTTGATCGTCTCAATCATATGCACAGGGATACGGATGGTGCGTGCTTGGTCAGCGATAGAGCGGGTAATCGCCTGACGAATCCACCATGTGGCGTACGTCGAGAACTTATAACCACGGCGATATTCAAACTTATCAACGGCTTTCATCAGACCGATGTTACCTTCTTGGATAAGATCCAAAAACTGTAGACCACGGTTAGTATATTTTTTGGCGATAGAGATAACTAGACGTAGGTTAGCTTCAACCATTTCTTTTTTCGCGCGGCGAGCTTTTGCTTCACCAACCGCCATACGACGTGCCACATCTTTCATGTCGTGGATTTTCATGTCGAGCTGTTGCTCGTAATCACGGATACGACGTTGAAGTAAAATGACGTCATCAGTAACTTTTTCTAGCGTACCAGCAAATGCAGGCTTACCTTTGATACGTTCAATCAACCAATCAACATTGGTTTCATTGCTAGGGAAGGTCTTACGGAACTCTTCACGCGGCATACGACCACGGCGAATCACCAGACGCATAATCTGACGTTCTTGCTTACGCACGTCGTCATAGACGTCATGCATGATGGCCATGACCTGATCTGACAAGCGGTTGTTTAGCTTTAACATCATAAAGCGTTCAGCAAGTAAAGCATACGCTGTATCAGCTTGTACGCTACCACGGCCATAATCAAGCAATGCTTGCTTGGCTTTGATAAATAGATGCTCGATCTCTTCTAGACGCAAACGAACTTCTTCTGGATCAAGACCGCTGGTTTCTTCTTCAGCTTCGTCTTCAACGTCATCTTCGTCTTCGTCGTCATCATCAAGCGCAGCTGCTTTCGCATTGACTTTAGCTTTGATAACTGGTGGGTTTTCTTTTTCTTCTTTGATGCGCTCACGTTCTTCTTTCGCCGCTTCTTTTGCTTCTTGGGCTGCGATTTTGTCTTCTTCGGTTTCAGGGTCTAAGAAACCAGTGATGACGTCAGATAGCTTTTTTTCGCCATCTTGTACTTTTTGATACTCGTCAAGGACAAATTGTACGGTACCAGGCCAGTAAGACATAGCATGCTGCACATCACGAATACCTTCTTCGATACGCTTCGCAATGGCAATCTCGCCTTCGCGAGTTAATAGGTCAACCGTACCCATTTCACGCATATACATACGTACAGGGTCAGTGGTACGACCAGGCTCAGTTTCAACAGAGGCGAGTACTGCCGCTGCCTCATCTGCTGCCATATCATCATCGCTTGAATCATCGTTCATCAAGATGTCATCGGCATCAGGAGCTGATTCAAAGATTTTGATACCGACATCGGTCAGCATTTGCACAATGTCTTCGATCTGATCGCTTTCGGTAATAGAGTCGGGCAGCTGGTCATTCACCTCAGCGTAGGTAAGATACCCTTGCTCTTTGCCCATTTGGATTAAGGTGGCCAGTTGAGATGTGGACTTAGAAACTGACTTATCGTTCATAAATACTCGCTTACTTGCATCGGACATTTTTATATTGTGACTCGCTATCGCTCGCTCTTTGCGTTGATCTTATCAATCGATTGATCAAAATATGGCGTAGAGGTTGTCAATAATATCAAAAATGAGTTGATATGAATAAAGGCTCAAAACACTACAATAACAATGCTGAAAAACAGCTAAAAATTAGAAAAGCTAAAAAGACTTCAATACAGTACCTAAAAAAATATAGTACTTAAAATTTAATACTCAAAAATAGTATCTAAAAGCGGATACGTAAAAATAATACCTAAAGTTTGTGCTTAACGATGCATGCTCACAATCATTCACCAAGCAGTGCTGTCAATATACAGCGACACAGTTTAACACAGACCACAGTGGTCAAGCACGAGCTAGTGATAGCTACCAACCATTTTTTACTGATTATCTGCCATCAGCTAAATGATTTAGGAGCGACTCATGCTACTGGGCATAATCATTAGTAGTGGGGGCAGCTGCTAGACTTTTAAAGGGTCAACATTTGAAATTAAACATTAAGACTGCACAGTGACCATCTGGGCAGATTGCTCTGCCTGCTGTGCGCGTAGCCAATCATTTAATAATTGGGTTTGTTTACGGACGATCGCAAGCTTAATATGATCTGGGTTCTGTATCAGCTCTTGTATTTTTTTCTTCATGTTACGCTCAAGTAGCTGACTGACTAGTTCTTCGATTAGGCCATCAAGCCCCAAAATATTGCGTGCGGTTAGCGCTTTATAGAAGCCGCCCCAATTACGGCTAAGCATGTCTTGGGTCGCAGGTTTTACGTTTGATAAGATAAAATGCGCCGCTGCATTGACATCTTTTGGTAGGTAGTTAAGACAGCGCTTGATGGTGCTTACGATATCTAGCAGAGCAGCATCTTGCAAGTCTTCCCACGCAAGCGGACGTAGCGTATCAGGCGATGCTTTTTGTTTGATATGAGCAGGTAGGTGTAAGCCATTAATCCCTGACTGTTGCCAAATCGACTCAATAGGGTCATCGATTAACGCGCGTGGCTGAAACAAAAAGCACAGCTGCAATTGCTGACTGATGGTCATATCACCATCAAAATCTAGCAGCGCATCTTTGGCCTCGACATTCTGACTGCGTTTACCGCCAAGCTTTTGATAAACGTCATTGTTGAGCAAATAGCGAAAGCTACTGCCTTTGGGTAAGGCGGTCGTCAACGAGCGTACTTGGGACATGAGCTTGGCTTTGCCTTCAGCCAGACTCATGTCATAACGCTCACTCAAATACGCAAAAATATACTGTGATAGTGGCATGGCATTAGCGATTTGCTCACGCATGGCATCGCTGCCCTGACTCTTAATAAAAGTATCAGGATCAT
Source organism: Psychrobacter sp. NPDC078409 (assembly GCF_050268505.1). Taxonomy (NCBI): domain Bacteria; kingdom Pseudomonadati; phylum Pseudomonadota; class Gammaproteobacteria; order Moraxellales; family Moraxellaceae; genus Psychrobacter; species Psychrobacter sp. NPDC078409. The sequence continues at coordinate 203,886 of NZ_JBNNGW010000002.1, read as the reverse complement.
GATTGTTCGGCAGGGTTAAAAACCGCAGCTCTTTGTCATCGGCTAGTACAGGCAGCGCAACTTCAAGTGTACGCCAAGCGGCTTTTTGTCCTGCACTATCCCCATCAAAGCTCAAAGTAAGCGTTGGATTGAGTGTCAGTAGACGCGATATTTGGCTTTCATTAATCGCTGTACCCATCGAGGCGATTGCCCCATAGATACCCGCTTGATAAAGGGCGATCACATCCATATAGCCTTCGACCACCAGCCAGCTGTCTGCGCGCTGCTGACGTGATTCATAATAGCCGTATAGTACATGCTGCTTATGAAAGACGGGCGAGTCTGAGGAGTTGATATATTTAGGCTTTACTTCGTCATCGAGCGCCCGGCCACCAAAGCCAATGGTGCGGCCTTGATTATCACGAATTGGGAAGATGACTCGGTCGCGCAATAGATCGTAGTCGCGGCCAGACTCTGATTGACGTACCAATCCTAAGGCTTTTAGACCCTCAATATCCTGCGGAAATTGATGCTCAAGATGCTGCCAACCAAATGGCGCATAGCCAAGACCAAAGGTCTCAAAGATGTCTTCGGTGATACCGCGTGATAAAAAGTAGTGCTTGGCATGGGGATGCGTGGTCAAATTGTGCTGATAAAACTGTTGGATTTGCTCTAGCAGCTCATATAGATTGCCATCTTTATCATCGTTTTGGTCAATACCATGAGCGTCCTGCATACCAGCGCTAGTATCGGTATCTGTTAGCCATGCTGGCGGATAGCCACTGTCATTTGCATGGTTTGGTGAATACGGCTCTGAGGAATATGAGTCCATCGAATAGGACGCTGAATCATACGCCTCTAACGGTGGAAAATCCTCGTAGCCTTGATTGTCATCATAAATGGGCTGGTCGATGCAGTTTTGGTCACTTTGGGCGACATTGTTTTGATGACTGTCTTGACGATTATTTTGATGGTTGTCTTGATTTGCACCGTCTTGGCTTACTTTGTTATGTTCTACAGTTGGGCTAGGCACATTGTGCACAGGCGGCGCAATAGGTTTGGGTGCGTGACGTTGATAACTAACGTTTTGCTGCTCTTCTTTCGGTACTTCGATGCCTGTTTGCTTTGATAGTTCATTGACCGCTTCAATAAACGTCAAATTTTCATAATCACGCAAAAAACTGATGGCATTGCCACCGACGCTACAGCCAAAGCAGTGATAGATGTTTTTTTGTGGATTGACATAAAAAGAAGGCGATTTTTCACCATGAAAAGGGCAGCAGCCTTTATATTCACTACCAGCGCGTTTAAGCGTGGTGTGTTTGCCAATGATGCTGATCAGGTCAGCTTGGCTATTTAGTTGTTCAAGAATATGGTTAGGAATGCTCATACAAAAAACAGTTTACCATAGGTCGATTATGTTGGGGCAGAGGTAATAAGGTACTGCTAGAAAAATAAGGCCAACATAATGTTGGCCTTATTATCAATGAATACAGACTGTGTTAGTTAGGCTAAGCTAAGAAGAGACTTCACGTAATCAATTATTATCCATATCACTCACACTGTCGTCATTTAACGTAGTGCGGCGTGTTGGATTGGTATTTAGAGGATCGACGTTGGCTTCTCTTGCAGTCGAGCCAGTACTTGATTGGCTGGTCACGCGCTCAGCTGATGCCTCAGGCAGACCTAAGCCTACGCTAATACCATTACGTGCAGCAGCATTATTGGCGACTGGAGTATTAACAGGCGTCGTGTTTGTTCCTGCTAGTCTCAACTGGGCTGCGTTACGAATTATTTGTGTCTTGGTTGCGCCGTTATACTCACCAGATGCGACTGATTTGTCAGTTGTGTTCGAACGACCAAGCTTGCCAAAGGTAATTTTATTGAGCCAAGTACGATCACGTTTGGTGCTCAATTTCACACTACCATTGCTGGTTAGCATTTCTGGGTAGTTGATCTGCAACAGCGTTTTGTATTCATTAGCCAAATCGGTTAGACCAAGTTTTTCATGGCTATAAGCTAGTACCGCAAGAGCATCTAGGGTTGACTCACTCAGCGGGTAGTACTGGAATACCCATTTGGCACGGTTGACCGCTGCTACATAAGCTTCACGCTCGATATACCAGTTGGCTGCGCTCATTTCGCTCTCAGCAAACTGATTGTAGATGAACGTCATACGTTGAGCGGCATCTGGTGCATATGGGCTGTTTGGATATTTATTGATAAGCTCTTGGAAGTTGGCAAAGGCAATACGCAAATACGCAGTATCACGCTCAGCTTGGTTTAGTTTAAATAGCTTTAGGCTTTCAGATGAGCCTTCCATATTAGCAACACCGCGCACATAGTAGGCGTAGCTGACTTGTGGGTTAGACGGATACAGACGGATAAACTGCTCAGCACTTGCTGCCGCCATTTCATACTTGTCGCCTTCGTATTGTGCATACATCATGTCAAGCAAGGCTTGCTCAGCGTACTGTCCGGTTGGATAAAATGTGCGCAGATTGGTCAGCTCTTCGATGCCTTGGATATAGTGACCTTTGTCAATCTGATTGACGGCCTCGTTATAATACCCTTGCTCTGATTTTTCAGCTGTTTCTACTGCCTCACCATCTTTGGCGCCAGTTATATTTTTGAAAGTCTGGCAACCCACTAGATTGACGCTAAGCGCCAGTAGGGTTATTGAGGACAGTTTGATAAACGTATTGCCAACAGCTTGCATACTTCTTCTCCGACACAAGACGCATAATAGCAGCGGCGCTATCATGCTATATAAAAGGTTAGTGATAAAAAACGACGCTAAATAGTCAGCGGTCCACCAGCAAAAATTTTTTATCGAATGCAGTTTTTGTTATGACGTATTGTACTGATAGATTGGGTTTGATGCATAGCGCTTGTATAGTAAGCCAGTCATAGACCACATGCATTTAGCCATAATCAAACGGTTTAAATGGCAATCACGGTCAACGAAACCCAGTGCTATTTTCATACTGTATCTAAATACGGCATTCGCATACAGTGCCATAGCATACAGCAAAACATGGCTATACTTTATAGAATAACATTTGCTACGTCTATTTTTTCGCCATCTATATTGTATAGGCAGTTTAACATGAGCGGCTGTTACGAGCGATATCGAATGTCGCTAGCATGAGTAAATATACAGTAAATTACAGCAATGTCATGTTCTAGAGAGTTAAGCGAGGCATCTTACAGCCCAAAGGTATGCTCAAAAATTAACAGATAGCATGCAGCTTCTATAGGGCTTATGCGTGCGACATGATACACTAGAGTAGTATTGTCTTTGCTTTTTTGTACCTTAAAGGTGGTTATCTGCCATTTATAGGCAAAAAACTATAATCAAAAAACGACAATTTTTTATACTGCTATTTATAATACTATCTTCGAAGTCGCCTCACAAAACACTGTCAGGAACTTTGCCACGTATCAATGTATCAATCCGCTATGAATAATGATGCCATGACTACCAATTTATCACCGAATCAATCTCCAGATACTGATTCATCAGCACAAGAGTCACCAATGCCAAATGATGTTTTGAACAATAATAAGTTACCTGATAATCAACCAATGATGAGTGATCAAGTGCATGATGATGCGCTTGATAATGAAGAGTTGCTCATCGATGATGGTAATGATCTGAACGATAGCGATATTGATGATAATGATATTGATGACAGCGACATGGACGGCGATGACGATGAAGCCCCAGTAGCGGGTCAAGCTGTACCAGTGATTGTAGATATGACGCATGTAGTCACAGAAGATCAAGCTGGTCTGCGTATTGATAAGGTCGCCTCACAAGCGTTTTCAGACTTTTCGCGGGTGCAACTCCAGAACTGGATTACTGATGGTAGTCTACTCTATAACGGCAGTGTCCAAAAACCAAAAGTTCGTGTCAAAGCAGATGACGTATTGCATCTATCAACGACGTTACAGCAGCATGGCGAAGACCAACCAGAAAATATAGATATCGATGTTGTCTATGAAGATGATGACGTATTAGTAATCAATAAACCTGTCGGTATGGTGGTTCATCCTGGCGCAGGTAATCAAAACGGCACTTTGGTCAATGCATTGCTATATCACTATCCTCAGCAGCATCATTTACCGCGTGCAGGTCTCGTGCATCGTATTGATAAAGACACCTCTGGATTGCTATTGATTGGCAAAACCAAACCTGCTCAGATGGCACTAATGGAGCAGCTAAAAGACAAGTCTGTTTATCGTCACTATAAGTGTGTGGTAGCAGGGGACCAAGCAAGCCTATCTCGTCATCGTCGTATCGATGCACCGATTGGCCGACATCGCAATCAGCGTACTAAGATGACGGTGATGACCGCTGGTCGCGAAGCGGTAACGCATCTGCTAAATGTCACGCCATTGAACGAAAATTACTGTCTACTAGATGTCGGACTTGAGACTGGACGTACGCATCAAATTCGTGTGCATCTAAGTCACATTACTTATCCACTAGTCGGTGACCGTGTCTATGGTGGCCGTCGTCAGCTACGCTCTGGATTGACAGAAGCCCAGCGCCAAGCTATCAATAATTTCCCGCGCCAAGCACTGCATGCCTATACGTTAGGATTCGTGCATCCGACGACAGGTGAGGACATTGAGGTGACGACGCCACTACCTGAAGATATGCAAAAACTGATGGCCGTACTAAGCGATGGTTATTATGAAGAGTAAACGCTAATGTCTACTAGATGAGAGGTGAGAGCGAGCAGCCATGACGAACACGTTCCCGATGACAATGATTGCGCAAATTGATGATGTGGCTGTTTTTCAGACGGCTGCTTTTGCGTATGGTGATATGGATGATTCTGCTACCAAAAACCAGCGTACAGGGTTTGAGGGTCAGTCAAATTACGGCGAGCTGAATCTAGGTCTGCATGTCAATGATAATGCACTGCAAGTATTAGATAACCGCATGAGTCTATTGGCTGCTATCAATGAGCAGCTGATCGATAAGTCTGCACAGAACGAGCAGCATGCGGCCATTAATCGCTTACATTGGGTCAGTCAGGTTCATGGTAAACATATTCATGATGTCGATGCTACTACGTTGAATATGGCGCCACTATCTGCTGATGCGATGGTCAGTCAACAAAGTGGTCGCGGTCTGGCAATCATGACGGCGGACTGTGTACCGATTGTCTTATATCAGCCAACCAGTGGCAAAATCGCAGCGATTCATGCAGGCTGGCAAGGATTGGCCTGTGGTGTGATACAAGAGACTGTTAATCGCTTTACTGATTCAGGCCCTATACAAGCTTGGATAGGCGTTTGTATCAGTCAGGGAAACTATGAAGTAAATACAGACGTTCGCGATAAGCTATTGGCTGGGTGTATAACGAATCAGACGTTGTCACAGAAGCATATCGATAACTTTGTGTCGTTATTTTCTATATCGTTTTATGACGACAAGATAAAGTTGGATTTACCGAAGCTTGCTGCCATGCAATTAGAAGCTGCTGGTGCTACAGTTGTGAATGACTTGCCTGTTGATTGTAGTTACGCTGATACTCACTATTACTCGTATCGCCGCCAGACTCATATGCAGCAGCCTGCCACAGGTCGGATGGCACTAGTCATCGTCCGTCGTTAGCAGCTTTATAGTCAGCGAACTACTAAACCGCTACGGTGTTACCCTCCCTAGATGTACTATATGTACAATCTACGGTCGGCTGCCTTGTAGCTGTTTTAGATTTCTTTGGCTATATAATAATGGGTAGTGGAAACGAAGTGATAAACAATAAAAAAACAGCAGATTATTCTGCTGTTTTTTTGTTTGAGTGCTACATTTTTATTAACACAAGGTCTGTATTAACACGAAATTTGTATTAGCAAACGGAGTCGCTAGATTTTGGTACTGATAGGCCAAATAGAGGACGTAAATATAGTGCCAAGAACGTACCTGCCATTGCCAGTATGCCCCAGATATAACCATGTAAGCTAAAAGAAGCGATACCACCAAAGTAAGCGCCGATATTACAACCGAACGCGAGACGTGCACCGTACCCCATCATCAATCCGCCGATGACTGATGCTGCAAAGTTACCGGCAGTAATCTTAGTAAACTTAAACAAACCACCCGCAGCAGAGGCGATAAACGCGCCAATGATAATGCCGATATTTAATACAGTGGTCGAATCTGCAAATATAGAAGCCTCAAGCGCCGCTGCATTAGCCCCTTGCCAGTAGCCCCAGCTAGCCACATCCATGCCAAAGCCGCTTGCAATTTTAGAGCCCCACAATGTGAATGCTGACGTAATGCCCCACGGTTGACCACGTGTAAGTAATGTCAGACCGTTAAGTAAAGCTAAGACGATTGCGGCAGCAAATAGCGGCCAAGAACCACGAAAGATTCGTTTCCAGCCAGACTCAGAAGGTACGGGTGCCATCTTTGGTGCGTTTCTTTTTTTCTCAACGACTAATGTTACCCATGCGATAATGCCGAATATAGCAAGCGACACCAGCCACGCCCCTGTATAACCAAGACCTGTAGAGGTTGCCAAAGAGAAAGGTGCGTAAGCGGGCATCTCTTCTGTCCAGAATGGCAAATGATAAGCCCCAATCGTGGCGCCCACTATGAAGAAAATAAAGGTGATGAACATAACAGAGCGTCCACCGCCTACCGCATAGAGCGTACCAGAGGCACAGCCGCCACCCAGTTGCATGCCGATACCAAATACAAATGCGCCTACGACTAGACTGACCCCTAACGGCGCGACATAACCTGCGACAGGACCGCCAAATAGCGTCGTGCCATAAGCAAGTATTGGCGCAAACAGCGTGACAGCAACTGCCAACATCAGCATGTGAGAGCGCATCGCTTGACCGTTGCCCACTGCCATCATACGTCTAAAAGCAGAGGTAAAGCCAAAGCGGGCATGAAAAAGGGTATAGCCTAACAAAAGACCTATCCCAAGTAGCAATGATTGGGAGATATGTTGAGTGGCTAATAGATACGCAAGCACCATCAATCCTACGATGCCACCACCCATAATTAAGGGTTTTTGTGGTGCATTTAGGGCCAGATCATCTCTAATGATAGGATCTTTTGTGTCGTTTACAGGTTGAACAAGAGTAGTCAAGGTAATAGCTTCCTTATCCGATGATGTTATCAGATATCATTTTTATAAGAATTTATATGAGTATAGTTACGCAGGTTTGCAGAATTGGAAACTGTATTTCTGTTAATTCGATTGATTTGGTTAAGCAGTAAGAAGCGTTACATCATAATCCTATTGTCATTAATGTAAATACGGAGAGATTAGAAGAAATAGAATTAGTATATGATTATATGGAATAAATGGACTGCTATGTATATGAGCTTATATTAATAGTTATCTATGGAGCTGATAATTATAGGTTTATCAGTTATTAGGAAGTTGTTTGTTTCATATTATCAGTTAACGCGACTTACCCATTTATACAAAATATATTAAAAGTATATGTGATCTGATTAGTCAGACTTTAATAAATAACTTAAAAACGAAAATACGTCTGATACAATGGGCTTGAATTCAATGAAGTTCATCGCATATATACTGGTATGTATATGCTGCCGTATAGAGACTATGTAATTAAAGACTGTGCAGTTAAAGACAGTGTAATTAAAGACTATGCGATTGTTCCATCACCATTGATATTTCTGCCAGTTAAATTCACTCAAAGAAGCATTTCTTGATTCTGTTATATCGCCTGATAGTTTAAGGGCTTGAGCTATCGATAAGTACTTATTAGTGAAAGTGAAGTCACTAGCTATCGACTGTGGCTAAGTATCCAATATTTTGTAAGTTTTATATTCAACCAATTATTTATTATTAGAGTACGTATGAATACACCTGCTAAATCGTCTAACACTTCTACACCTACTGATAACACGCCTAATGTCTCAATCGCTGTTATCTTCCATAGTAATTATGGTCATACCAAGCGTGTCGCTGAGGCGATAGTACAAGGTGCGCATCAGCAATTGCCAGAAGCGCAAGCCAAGGCTGTCGATGTTTATGATGTTGATTGGGACTATTTAGATCAGGCAGATTTGCTGGTTTTCGGTAGTGCAGTGTATATGGGTAGCGTGACAGCTGAGTTTAAAACCTTTATGGATGAGACATCCAAGCGTTGGTATCATCGCAAATGGGAGGGTAAATGGGCAGCAGCGTTTGCCAATTCGGGCGGCCTGAGTGGTGATAAACTTGCTGTATTGCAGCAGATTTCCCTATATGCGATGCAACATGGTATGAATTGGATTGGTCTGCCATTGATGCCGACAGGTCATGAGGCTCACGACTTAAACCGTCTGTCTAGCTTTTTGGGTTTGATGACTCAGTCGCTTGATGGCCCACCTGAAGAGACACCAGGTTCGGGCGATATTGATACTGCTATTTGGTTTGGTGATCATCTAGCCAAAACGATTATTAAGCATCAACCAGCTGATGCTAAGCTATAAAAGCAGCTAGAACCGACAGAGCAATCGAATAAAAAAGCAGACATTATTGATGTCTGCTTTTTTTGTGCCAGTTTTTATTGAACGATAAGTGCTATTAAGCGCTAGGCTTTTATTGAGCAACAAGCTTAGTAGGGGCAGGCTTCACGGGGATAGGACTGTCAACGAATTGAAATGATTGACAACCTCCTAACAGCATCGTTGCTATTAGCAAATAGGTAAAGGCAAATGACTTCATAGTAATATCTCAAAAACGATTTTAGCCCAACGATATGTCACGATTACTTATCATTAGAAGTCACAACAGTGAAGAGTCAGGCTTATTTGCAGACATTATATATAAAAATCAGCTGCTGATAGCAGTTTAAAGGCGATATATGTATTCGGTACTGTTTTTACGCAGGCTATCTCGCTGTTTATAGTATGGCTTATCTAACGCTTCGTTTGATTTGTCATGTATAAAATTAGAAATATTTATAAAAACAGTGTCTGATTTTGAGTGGCTGAGTAACGAATAAAATCTACAAAACGTATAAGTATTTACTTAGATTTAAATTATTCACCAATTATTCGCCAACTGTTTGATAGTATCTATAGGCATTTTAACGGGTTGTGTTATAAATAAGAATAGTGATAATATGTTGAAAGCTGACCAAATAGTCAAGTATCCTATAGTACGAGTTTTCTAACAAAATTGTTTGATACTTGCTGATATTTGCAACCGATTTACCTGATATAAAAAGTGCGCTGTCCTGATTTTTTATCTCTTAGAATGTATTAGAAAATAAGACAGAATGACCGTACTTAAACGGTTGCAGCATGATGTAAACCAAGTGCTTACTTTCAGTATTTAAGCCGACAAACTCCTTAAGCCTTATGCTTATCTTCATTATTTTATTTTAGCCGAGTCTTGCTATGATTAGTTTTTACTTAAATGGGAAACGCCACGAGCTAACCCAGCTTAACCCTAATACGACGGTGCTTGAGTATCTACGATTGCATGAAGGCCAGACGGATACGAAGGAAGGCTGTGGTAGTGGTGATTGCGGTGCCTGTACTGTGATGGTTCAGCGCCTGCCTAACGCTAGCCAGCCAGCGCTTAATGATGAAAATGGCGACGAAAAAAATGCTACGCCACCGTTCTATACGATCAACTCCTGCATTACGCTAGTGTCGCTCATGGATGGTCATCATCTGATGACGGCTTCTTATTTGGCAGATAATCCTGAGCATCATCCAGAACGTGCTCTGCTGCATCCAGCGCAGCAAGCGATGGTTGAATGTCACGGGTCGCAGTGCGGTTTTTGCACGCCTGGGTTTGTGATGTCGCTGGCTTGTGTTTACGAAAACAATCGTATGCAGACAAGTCCAGAAGCAGCAAGTCAGAACGATGCCAAGCAATTAAGTTACGATGAAGTGGTTGCATCAATATCTGGCAACTTATGCCGCTGTACAGGTTATCGTCCGATTATCGAGGCGGGCCTACTGATGAGCGATATCGGTCAGCAGAGAGAAGCAGAGCAGTCGGCGGTGAAAGACTTGACGATCAGTCTAGCGACAGATGCGATGGGCAGTACAAAGGAGTCAGTAGTATCTGAGCATGTGCCAGCTAAAGCTAAGTTGAACAATGAAGAGCTGAAAACGATTGCACCTGCACTTAATGATGCTGGGCGACAGTTGTATATGCCTAAGTCATTAGATGAACTTAATCAAGTATTAGCGGCCTATCCGCAGGCTACGATTTGGGCAGGTGGTACGGATTTAGGATTGAGCGTGACGCAGCACTTAGTCGACCATGAGGTGATTATCCAGCTTTCAGGTGTTGAGGCATTAAAATCATGGTCACTATTTGACGCAAAGTCTGACTTAAGCCATGAAGACTCGAATAACGAGCAAGCTCCTAGCCAAACACTAATACTGGGTGCTGGCATGAGCTATCAGCAGATGTTGCCTGTGCTTGAGCAGTATTTTCCAAGCTTTGCGCAAGTATTTGAGCGTATTGCTTCTCCGCAAATCCGTAATATGGGCACCATCGGCGGCAATATAGCCAATGCTTCTCCAATTGGTGATTTACCACCGATTTTATTAGCGTTAGATGCGTCAATTCATCTGCGTCATTGCGCGCCTAATCGTGAAGAATCAGGTAACGATTTAGATAGTAGTGATTCGGTTTATACGGATGAGATCATACCTTTATCAGAATTTTTCTTAGATTATAAAAAGACCAAACTGCAAGCAGGCAGTTACGTAGTTGCTATCCATATTCCTCTGATGCATGACAATCAGCACTTATTTATTCATAAAATTAGCAAACGCTACGAAGATGATATTTCAGCGTGTCTACTAGCGGCGCGAATCGATGTATCAGCAAATGGCATGACGATAGAGAATGCAAGGCTTGGGCTTGGCGGCATGGCTGCCATACCATTGTTAGCCACAACCTGTCAGCAAGCGCTCATTGGGCAAGCAGCTGAAGTTGCGAGTTTTGAGCAAGCAGCACAAGTCTTGTCTGCAGACGTTACGCCCATGACTGATGTTAGAGCCAGCCGTGAATATCGCTCACATGTGGTACAGCGCCTACTGGCAAAGTGTGGCAAGCAATTGGTAGCAGGTAGACAGACCGAGACCGCTTAACTAGCAGAGTTGTTTGCTAATACCGCCTTATCGTTATATTTGCCAAGAACAAAAGAGCATTAATCAAAGCGTCCTAATAGAAGAGATCTGCCATGAGCCATCATTCGTCCTTATTTGACAGTTATAGTATCCGCCGCGTGCGTCCGCCAAAAAACAAAATTGGCACCTCGGCTAAGCATGATAGTGCGATCAGCCATGTCATGGGGACGGCAACTTATGTGGATGATATTGCAAAACCGCAAGGCACGCTACATCTAGCAGTAGGTAAAAGCAGCCACGCTCACGCACGTGTATTGAGTATGGATTTGAGCGCTGTTAGAGATGCGGATGGGGTGGTAGATGTCTTAAGTTTTAAAGATTTGCCTGCGCAGACGGATATCGGTGCGGTGTTCGACGGTGAGCCATTGATGGTGGATGACATCACAGAGTATGTGGGTCAGACGTTATTTGTAGTAGTAGCGAGTAGTCATCGCGCTGCCAAAAAAGCGGCTACCAAGGCAGTGGTAGAATATGAGCCATTGCCAGCAGTACTTAGTATTGATAAAGCGTTAGAGCAAGAGTTGTTTGTGCGTCCGAGTCATTTTATGAAGCGTGGTGACGCGGCGACTGCGCTTGATAACGCACCGATTCGCATTGAAGGCCATATTCATATGCGCGGGCAAGAGCACTTTTATCTCGAAGGCCAAGTGTCTTATGTCGTGCCTTGTGACGATGGTGGGCTAGAAGTATACACGTCGTCACAGCATCCAAGCGAAGTACAGCAACTAGTCGCCGAAGTAACAGATCTGCCATTTCATGCGGTCAATACCGTGGTGCGCCGTATGGGTGGCGGCTTTGGTGGTAAAGAAACACAAGCGGCGGCGTGGGCGTGTCTGTGCGGTATCGTTGCCAAACGTCACAATGTCCCCGTCAGTATGCGGTTAGATCGCCAAGACGATATGGTGGTGACCGGTAAACGTCATGAGTTTGCCAACCGTTATGAGGTTGGTTTAGACGAGTCTGGTCGTATATTGGGCGTCGATATGCAACTGGCTGGCTTATGTGGTTACGCGCCAGATCTATCTGATGCCATCGTCGATAGAGCGATGTTCCACTGTGATAATTCCTATTATTATCCAGCGGCTCATGTAGCGGGTCATCGCTGCAAGACGCATACGGTATCCAATACAGCCTATCGAGGGTTTGGTGGGCCACAAGGGTTAATGACTGCTGAATATATGATGGATCATATCGCCTATACATTAGGGCAAGATCCGCTACAAGTGCGTTTGGCAAACTTATATCAAGATGGTCAAAGTACCCATTACGGTCAGACGATTGAGCATTTCGATTTGGCCGCCATCATGACTAAGTTGGCAGACGATTGTGATTATGACAATCGCCGTCAACAAATTCTAGAAGCAAACCAAAAAGCTGCCGCTGAAGGCAGTGATAAACGTTTGGGTCTTGCTTTAACGCCAGTAAAATTCGGTATTTCATTTACAGTGCAAACGCTCAATCAGGCAGGTGCATTGGTACATATTTATACAGATGGCAGTATCCATCTCAATCATGGTGGTACGGAGATGGGACAAGGGCTATATATCAAAATTGCCCAAATTGTTGCCAATGAATTTGACGTTGATCTGGATACAGTTAAAGTATCAGCGACACGTACAGACAAAGTACCTAATACCTCACCAACTGCCGCGTCATCAGGGACAGACATTAATGGCAAGGCAGCACAGAACGCTTGCTTGAGTATCAAAGCGCGCATACTTGAGTTCGCTGCTGAGCATTTCGACGTAGCACAAGAAGACATACGTTTTGAAAAAAACCACGTCTATATCGGTGATAAAGAAACGCTCACTTTTTCTGAAATGATTCAACTGTCGTATCAGAACCGTATTAGTCTGTCGTCTACTGGCTACTATAAAACGCCGAAGATATTTTATGATCGCTCTAAAGCATGGGGACGTCCGTTCTTTTACTTTGCATTAGGCGCTGCCTGCGCTGAGGTTGAGATTGATACGTTGACAGGTGAGTACAAAGTGCTGCGCTGTGATGTGCTGCATGATGCAGGGCAGTCGATCAACCCTGCCATTGATATTGGCCAGATTGAAGGTGGTTTCGTGCAAGGCATGGGTTGGCTCACAGCAGAAGAGCTGATCTGGAATGATAAAGGAAAGCTCGCATCTGATAGTCCTGCCAACTATAAAATTCCAACGGCGCATGACTTGCCTAAGCAGTGGAATGTCAAACTGTACGACCGCAAAAACGAAGAACAAACTATCTATAACTCTAAAGCCGTTGGTGAGCCGCCGTTTATGTTGGCAGCCAGTGTCTGGTGCGCTCTCAATAATGCAGTGGCTAGTCTCGGGGAGTATAAGAAGAATCCAGAGCTGACCATGCCTGCGACGCCAGAAGCAGTGTTAAAAGCAGTCATGCGTATGCAAGGCACGTCGTGGGATTTAACAACTGAAGCAGACACAGATACGGTTGATAGTTTAGTCAAAGGCGCTAAAGAAAATAGCGACCTTTACAACGAAAAAGCCATGCCGCAAGACGTACGTCATGCTAAAGATATCGATCCAAAAGAAGTCGAAGGCAAACAAACCGATGACCAGCCTAATGCGATAGAGCATCCAAATGTAGCAGGGGCAAGAGGTCCTGCGCACAGTGAATGAGTCGTTAGCACCGCCAGTCGTTTGGTATGAAGGTCTAGCGCGATATCAGCAGCGAGGTATCGCTCACGTGTTGGCGACGGTCGTAGCCGTAAATGGATCTGCTCCTCGAGCGCTACAGGCGAAGATGATCATCACGCAAGACAATATCGTGGATACGCTGGGCGGCGGCGGTCTAGAGCATGATGTTATCAACACGGCACGGCAACTACTGAACGGTGAAATAGCATCAACTGTCTCAAAAGAAGTCAAACCAAAAGTTTCTGAAACTGACAGTGAAAGCGCGTCAGTATCTTCTAAAGCAGTGCGCCGTGATGCTGTCTATACCAAGCATTACCCATTGGGTGCAAAGTTGGCACAGTGTTGCGGTGGTAGCGTCACCGTTATGTTCGAATGCTTCAATGTAACGCCGCCGATGTCAGTACTAGTGTTTGGTGCAGGGCATGTGGCATCAGCGCTAATGACCATACTCGCTGAGCTACCTTGTCAGGTAGATTGGGTGGACAGTCGCCCAGAGATGTTTGAGCGTTATTTAGTTGATGAATCTACTACTAATCAATCCAAAATTTATAGCTTACCAGCGCATATCCGTCCGCATATCGATGATGAGCCTGTAGATTTTGTGCGCCCATTTATCGAGCAGGGTGGTCAGCGTTTTATTCTGGTTATGACTCATGACCATAGTTTTGATTTTGAGTTAGTACGGGCGGCATTAGATACTATTTCTGATACTAGCTCACCTCATGATAAGTGCTCAGATATTTCAGCACCTTACATCGGCTGCATTAGCTCAGCAACTAAGGCTAAGCGTTTTAGAGATCGTTTGATTCAGCGTGGCTACAGTGAGCAATTAGTAAATCAACTGGTTATGCCAATTGGATTGCAAATTGGCGGAAAAGAGCCGATGGCAGTGGCAGTTTCTATCGTGGCGCAGCTCTTACAGCAGTATCATCAGGCTATTTCTTGAACGGCTCATTCTATATAACTTTTATACTTTTTATTAAATCATTAAAGCGCTCAGTACTATTTATCAAAACGCTCAGGACTACCAAGCCATTGTGAGATCTACGAATGACCCTACATATTTATCAAGCTCGACTGCTGCACTACTTGACCGAAAGCGATCGTACTGAGCGTGCAACCTCTGATCATTCACAGACATTAGCTGTGGAACGAGACATTACGTTGCTACCAGTGATTGAAGATGTACAGGTTTATCCTGAATATATCGCTGATGGTGCGCTTGTTGTAGATGATGTGACATGGTGCATTGTAGAGTATGGTCGTAGTGAAACTATACTGTCAAAGTATTCCAATGAAGAGGGTGAGCCAGCAGTCAAAGTGCACGACTATCGCGATAAATTGATCATGCCAGGCTTTATTGATACCCATGTGCATTATCCGCAAGTAGATATGATTGCTGCTTACGGTGAGCAATTACTTGATTGGCTTAATAATTATACTTTCGTCACTGAGGCCAATTTTGGCGATCCGAAAGTAGCACATGATACGGCACAGTTCTTTTTAAATCAGCTGCTGGCCAATGGTACGACGAGCGCCATGGTGTTCTCTACCAGCCATCCATTATCTGCAGAAGCATTCTTCACAGAAAGTCATCGGCTCAATACCCGTATGATCACAGGCAATGTGCTGATGGATCAAAATGCGCCTGATAATTTATGTGTACCTGCTGAGCAAGGCATTCGAGATACCCAAAACATCATTGATAATTGGCATGAGCGCGGCCGCCAACATGTGGCTATTACGCCAAGATTTGCCATTACCTCAACACCGAAACAGTTGCGCATGGCAGGCGAGTTATATGCCAGTTACGAGAGTGTTTATCTGCAAACGCATTTGGCAGAGAATCATGATGAGATTGCGTTTGTAAAACAACTGTATCCCAATCACAAAGGCTATCTCGATGTCTATGACGATATGGGATTACTGGGTCGACGCACCACCTTGGCACATGGTATTCATCTTGAAATATCTGAGTATGAGCGTCTGCGCGCGACTGGCACACAAATATCACACTGTCCGACGTCCAATTTATTTTTGGGTAGTGGATTGTTCGATTTACCCAAGACGTTAAGTTATACCGGTGTCAGTATCGCCACTGACGTTGGAGCAGGGACAAGTCTGTCGATGCTGACGACTCTGTCAGAAGCGTATAAAATCCAACAACTACAAAGCAATCAACTATCCGCTCATCAAGGGCTATATCAAATTACGTTGGGTAATGCCCAGTCGCTATTATTGGACGATAAAATCGGTAACTTTATGCCAAATAAAGAAGCGGATTTTGTGATCATCGATATGGGTGCAACGGAATTGCTTGAGCGACGTATGGCGCAGACCAAAACACTGGAAGAGCAGTTGTTTGTACTAATGATGCTAGGCGATGACAGAGTAATTGATCAGACAGTCATCGCAGGCGTAAGTCGCTATCGTAAATCAACTTTATAGGTGTAAATAAACGCTGTACCTAAATCAGGAACAAGTGAGACTTCTTTCAGGTATAAAAAACAAACCCTTGTTCCTATATTGTAGGAACAAGGGTTTATTACTGCCAAGTGAGTTTCTATTTAGTATTAAAAATGGAATTTTACCAATGCACTAGGGGAGTTTTGATTCACGCCATCAACACCGTATTTATTTTTCCAATAGCTATACTCCATACCGACTTCTAAACGGTTATCAATACCGAGCACTTCTTGTAAGTTGTATTTAATTTGCGGATTGATATGAATATTATCTTCAATATCATCATTATTAAATGAATAATCAATAAAACCATCCACCACGAAGTTGTTGCGCTCCCAACCATACGTTAAGGTAATTTGCTGATCGTCGTCAGTATTGTCGTTAAAAGCATGATATAGCGTCGCGGAAGCAAATGTCGTACCTGGAATAGGTACATTGAGATCTGCACCAATACCAACTAGATAATTATCTTGATCAAAGCCAGTGCTGTTCGAACCAAATTCATACGTAGCGGCTAAATTAACCTGCTTGATAAAACTGTCATTAAAAGTGGCTATTTTGAATGTAGGAGACAGCTCGCCATAAGTTTCTCTAAATCTATTGTTTTCAATGTCATCGGCACCTTGGTTTCGATCGACAAAGAAGAATACGCCGCCCCAGTCATGCGCAGAGGCATGCTCTAATGTAACTGTCGTCAGCTCTCCGTCTTCTACAAGTTCATAGTCGTCACCGTAAAGTACGGAGACACTCGTATCAGTAAAGAAGGTCTTAGCATGGATGTTCGACATGCTACCTAAAGCAGCGATAGCAACAGCTGCCATCGACAAAGGTTTGAGTAAAGCTAGCTTTTGGCTAGATGATTTGGTATGACAGGATAAGCTCGTTAATAAATCAAAACGCAAAATATGACCCCATTATGTACAATTGATTGTTGATTGCCCCAAAACTGTATCGTTATTATTGGCTAGTAAACAAACTATTAATCCAATGCTCTTAGACAACGGTTGATTGATAGTGCTTAAATGCTTACTACTAAAGAGCATTCAATAACTGTGCCACAAATGACCTAGAGGGCTGTCATCTACAGAGTCTTCTAATTTTTAGTCTTATTAGCCATTAGTAAGGGTAGAAATAAGCAAAATAGTCCTTAACTATTCTCAAATGAGAGGGCCAATTTCCGTGCATTTAAATATATGTGGCAAACAATGTTTTTCGAAGGATCAGATGCGCCATAAAAGCACCAAAATGGATATCCATGTGCCCCAAATTGGGTCGTCTGACGGACTTTAATCAATTGATAGGCATATGATTTAACAACTCAATAAACATAAAAAAGCCAGCTAATAGAAATTAGCTGGCGTTAAGTTTGTACATGTCGGATGCGACTATTTTCTATTGAGTTAACTGCATTCGCCTTTTAACTCAATAAACACATGCCAATCCGTGATATCAATCTCATGACAGTTATCACCCTCGCCATTGATACGATCAATAACTAAGAAATCACTGTCACGTCCAAGCGCGAGTAGTGGGTGATGCCAGACATTGGCATCGTACTGTACGCCTTGATTAGATTTTGCATAAAACACTACTAAGTCATCAGGCGACTGCGGCGGCACACCAGCTTTTGCGACAACGACGATATAGTCTTGGCCTTCCATAGATACAAATGCTTGTGTCCCAAGCGGATGGTATTCCATGACCGAGAGTGCAATAGGGTTCTCACGTTTCTTGGCCCGGAAAATACTCATACCAACTGAGCCACCGACGAGCTTACTTTCGGCAAGTGCATGATGACGAACCGCATAGCCATTATTGATCTCATAAGTATTGTCATCTGTTTGCTCATTATCACTATAGCGCTCGATAACCGAGCCATAGGGGGCAAAGTTTGCCTTGGTTAAAGGCTTAGCTGTTAAAGTGACACCCATTATTTAGCCTCTTTACTATCAACATCAGTACCAGTGTCAATATTAGCCTTAGCAATTTTGCCATACACGCGTACACGGCTGATACCACCATCTGGGAAGATATTGACCCGAATATGCGTGATAGGTTTATCAAGTTGGAGCTTATCTTTACCAAAGTGATGAACGTCGTCAGCATTGGTTTTTTGCGGCTCAAGCAAGGTCTCCCAAAACATACTCTGAGTCACTAAAGTTTGCTCTGGTGTATTTGGTGAGTAGACGGCTTGGATCGATACTTTATCAGGATAATTGCCTTTAAAGTGAGCAGTATCTATCTCGATGGAATCAACGATACCTGCTTTACCTAACGCGATGATGCACCAGTCATTGCCTGGCTCACGGCGACGACGAGTCTCCCAGCCATCACCCATGTTAGGCGCTTTAGTTGGTAGTAGTAAATTACTAGCCGCACCAAAATGTGCATCGTTACTAGCAATCGCACGACCACCGTTTAACGCGCCCGCCAAGTCAAGCGTCTCGCCTTGTATGTTTAGGCTGGCATCAAGTTGGATATCACCATAGACACGTAGTCGGGCAACGCCGCCATCTGGATAGATGTTCAAACGAATATGGGTCACTGTTTGCTCATGATGAATCTCGACAAGCTCATGATTGTGACCTTGAAGCGGGGTCATACCCACTAGTGCCTGCCAGTTTTTATTGTCCCAATCTTCTTTGCTTAGACTAGTAAGTTCAGCTTCATCTTGCTGCAGCAGCTCGGGCGCGTATAAAGCATCGACACTGGCGGAAGAGGGAAAATTACCCGTAAAGTGACTGGTATCAATATCGAGACCAGCTATTTTGGTTGGGCGAGCCAGTTGAATCACTAAATAATCGTAACCCAAATGGCGTTTACGACGAGTTTCCCAGCCGTCCATCCACTTACCGTTGTCATCGAACTTACCCACCACAAATATAGGTGCATCAGGATTTAGAATACGGCTTTTATCCGCAAAGAAGTCATCGGTAGCAAATAGCGATTTTGCGCCCAAGCGACTGTCAGCGACGTTTGATTTCTTGGTAAACGCTGGCAGGGTATCAGGTAGATTATTTGCGGAGATAATTTGTCCAACTTCTGAAGTGTTTTGACTCACAATGATTCCTTTTTTAATAATGGTGTTTATTAATAACGTATGGCTTATTTTATATATTAATCTATGCTAATTCGTACGCGCTTAGCTAAGTAAAGCGAGTGCTATGACGATAGCCTAGCTTACATCCAGTTAGCAGTGTTGTCTGACGTAGCAGGATGGTTTTCGTACCAGTGTTTAGCGATATCATCACGGCGGCATATCCATATGTCGGGCTTATTGGTGATATATTGCAAAAACTGCTTTAGCGCTTTGATACGTCCTGCACGCCCAATAATGCGGCAATGCAAGCCAATGGTCAGCATTTTAGGGGTATGTGCGCCTTCTTCGTATAAGGTATCAAAGCTGTCTTTGAGATACTGATAAAATGGTTCAGCGTGGGTGAATCCTGGGCTAGAAGAAAAACGCATGTCATTGGTCTCTAGGCTATAAGGGATGACCAAATGTGGTTTACGCGTGATCAGATTGCCATCTTGGACCTTTACATTGAGCCAATATGGTAACTCGTCACCGTACGAGTCAGAGTCATAGGTATAGCCGCCTTGCTCGGCGACCAGTTCACGAGTATTTGGACTATCGCGTCCTGTATACCAGCCGAGAGGTTGGCCGCCTAGCATACGTTTAAATATCTGGGTGGCGCAGCGAATGTGTTCACGCTCCGTCTCACGGTACATATCCTGATAAGTAATCCAGCGTAGACCATGACTGGCAATCTCATGACCGTCTTTTAATACACGCTCGATAATATGCGGTGTTTTTTCAGCAGCGGCGGCACAGGTAAACGTGGTGATTGGCACGCCAAATTCTTTGAATACATCTAATACACGCCACACACCGACACGGCTACCGTACTCAAATGCAGATTCAATAGACTGGTGACGGTTGTTAAATTCTGGTGTGCCTAAGATATCAGACAAGAAACGCTCTGATTGTCCATCGCCGTGGATGACGCTATTTTCTGCACCTTCTTCGATGTTTAATACAAACTGTATGGCGATTTTTGCGCCGCCTGGCCAGTTCGCTTTTGGTGGATTTCCAGCATAGCCTTTTAGGTCGCGGGGATATGTGCTCAGATCAAAGTCACTGGTAATTTTTTTGCTCATTATCTATATTCCTATATCGCTTAGAGCCTTAAATATTTATTTGAATGTTGCTCGTAAAGGACAGTTATTTTTTATCAAAAATTAAAGTGATGACGCATATGCCACAAGCTGTTGGCGCTCGACATCCGTCAACTGAGTAATATTACCAAGCGGCATATAGCCAGTCTGTACCGCAGTGACGATTTTCGCTTTATGAATTTTTAAGTCTTCTGGTGTCTGCAAAATGATTCCTGCTGGCGGCGCGGCGAAGCCTTGCTGCGTCGGTTGTACCGCATGACAAGTACTACAGCGCGTATGCACGACATCCATCATAGCGTCATCTGCTGATGCGCTCACGGGTACGGCTTCAGCAGTAGCTGCATCATTACTAACACTGTTATTAGCACTGTTAGTAGCATTACTATTAGAACTGTTATTAGCATTAGCAACGGTATCAGTGCTTGAGTCAGTAGTCGCGCTTGTAGCTGGCGGCGTGCTATCAGTCGTTGTAGGTGCTACGGAGGCAGTAGCAGGCATTGCAGGCAATGGATCAATCGGCTCAGGTCGCATCCAAATAATCAACAATACGGTTAATACGGCTGGAATGACCAAGTAGCGTGGTTTTTTATGACCTAAGTGCTTTTGGTTAAAGTAATGACGGGCAGTCGCGGTAATGATACCGACGAAGACCAATACCAACCAACCTTTCTCATGAGCATACATCATTGGGTAATGGTTGCTGATCATGGTAAAGATGAGCGGTAGGGTAAAATAGTTATTCATCAGTGAGCGATTTTTGGCTTGTAATGCCAATTCAGCCACTTCTTTACCCGGTTTTTCACCGCGCCGCACACAGTCAACGAGTGCACGCTGAGCCGGCATAATACCAAAGAATACGTTACCTACCATCACCGTGCCCAAGATAGCACCGATATGTATAAATGAGGCGCGATCACTAAACAGCTGGTAAGAACCCCAGCTCGCGATGACTAGCAAGATAAAAATCAAGGTACTAAAGATAAAGGCGTTTTTACCCAAATGACTGCGTACGATCACTTCGTAAATGAAGTAACTACCAAATAAGAAAAGCAAGCTGGTGGCAATGGCACCGATACTAGTAAACGGCACTTTGCTTGGGTCAATTAGGTAGGCAGTTGCATTGGCATAATAGACGATAGACATCATCGCCGCACCCGTCAGCCAAGTGGTATAAGCTTCCCATTTAAACCAATGTAGCGTCTTTGGCATCTCTTCTGGTTCGAGTTTGTATTTGGCAATTTCATAAAACCCGCCGCCATGAACGGCCCAAAGATCACCCGAAATGCCTTTGTCTGTTTTCCACTGTGGCGGTTTGCGTAGGCTTAGATCTAGCCACACAAAATAAAACGATGCACCAATCCATGCTACCCCAGCGATAACATGAAACCAGCGGAAAAATAAACTCAACCATTCGAGAAGATAGGCGCCCATGTAATAAATGTCCTTTAATATGACAGTGTCTTAATAAAATGTCTTGGTAATTTCTTTTGATAGTATTTCCTGTAAGCTAATAACCAAGCAGAGAGCTAAACAACGCTAGAGCTACGATCCGCGATAGGTGCTATAACCGTGCGCACTAAGCAGGAGCGGCACGTGATAATGACTGGCATCGTTTACTACAAAGTCGATTACCACTTGCGGGTAAAATGCTGTCAGCTGCTGAGCATCAAAATAAGACTGAGTATCGAACGTTACGGTATAGCGTCCGGTATCTAGCTGACGGTCAGTACTATCGATGGCTGTATCAAACTGCCAAGCGTATGGTGTGACACGGCCATCACTATTGGTTGTACCATGCGCTAGTAATGTGGCGACACCATTGTCTTGTACGCGGTGTAAGGTAACGGCGACATCAGCGGCAGGTTTGCCAAGATGAGTGTCTAGGATATGTGACGATAGGGTGGCAGACATGATGCTTCCTTTAAATTTGTGAAAAATATAAATTGGGTGAAAATGCTAGTCTAACTCTGCGACTACTATTTGGTTGTCGAAGCATTACCTAGCAATTTATTTAAACGTAAACGCGTAATTTTATTTTGCTCAGTGGCTGCATTGGCAAGCTCTGTGGCGCGATCATTAGGTAGGCGCGCTAATAGCAGATCTAGCATTTGCTGCGCGCTTTTACCCGTCGCAAAGACAATAAAAATAAAACCAAATTTATCGAGATAGTCTTGATTGCCTTTGGCAAGTGCTTCGAGCACCTCATCTGCTGCATCGTTAGCGCCTGATTGTTCGTGTGCAGCGCTACTTTGTGTGTTGCGGTATTTTTCTTTTAGAGATGCCACGTTGCCGATTTGTGGATGCCCATCAAACGCTTCTAATAAGTTAGCCTCATCATTTTGTACTTTGTTCCAGATAGCGTCGCTACTTGCTAGTAGTGCATTAAAGTCTGCAAAAGGGCGAGCGTCTGCAAGTTTATAGGCCCAGTTTTTACTGGTGCAACAAGTCAATAATTGGGCGATGGCGACTTCTTGTGATAAATCGTTGAATTGCGCTAAGGTTAAGCTCACGATGACATCCTTTTCTAATATGACAACCCGTTATCTGTATTGGGCGATAAATGTTTGATAAAGGTTTATACCTTATGATTATTTGCATAAACTTATAGGTATAAGCAGTAATTTTGATAAGTAGCGGTTGCTTCAGCTTTATGGCTGATTTAATTAAGCTAGCAGCTATTAATTTGCTTAAAATCAAAAGTCGATAATCGATGTGTTCGTAGTCAGGCCTTTGGCGCTTATATACGCTTTGCATAATTTCAAGTTATAGTGAACTGACAATATGAAACAGATTTGCTAAGGAAACACTGATATTTTGACCGTCCAAAACGTCTGGCAAGAAGTGATTAATGACAGCGTGATTGATTTACAGTTCCCATTTTGCTAAAACCTGACTAATTGGTCAACTGTTTTATGCGAAATATTTTTATTTAACAGGTTATGCTGATCACATCTATGTGTTTATATAAGAATACACAGCGAAATATAGCGACTATTTTGTCGAATCTGTCTCTTAGAGTGAGATACTACTGCTATGACTCAAAACAATCAAAAGGAAGAAACCTCAGTGACTGATACGCCCTCGCACCGTAGCCAACAAGCCATTCGCGCACAGAATCAAGCGCTTATCTTAGCGGCAGCTGAAGAAGAGTTTGTGCTTCAGAGCTATCGCGGCGCTACGATGCAGGGCATTGCCGATAGGGCAGGCTTACCTAAAGCCAATGTTCACTATTATTTTAAAAACAAAAAGAATCTCTACATGGCAGTGCTGCGCTCAATCATTCAAGAATGGAATGAAGGCTTGGTAACCATGACGGTAGATAGCGACCCAAAAACGGTCATCGAAAAATTTGTCCGTACCAAGCTACATCAAGCCTTTGTCAATCCAAGTCGCCATAAACTATTTGCGATTGAAGTCATCGGCGGCGCACCGCATTTGCATGAATTTATGTCCACCACGATGAAGGAGTGGGTACACGATAAAGCACAGGTAATGAAAGAGTGGCACAAGCAAGGAAAAATTGGGATTACTGATCCTCTACAACTACTGATTTTGATTTGGGCGACTACCCAACGTTATGCTGAATTTGAAATTGAAATCGTTGGATTGATGGATAAGACCGCTTATGACGCAGCAGATGAAGCGCGTGCGGCAGACTTTCTGGTGCCTTTTATTTTAAAGGGCTGTGGCCTTGAATGATGATATGGTGGCTGTTTGATAAGTGAGGTGCATAGACTGTTGCTATTTGTTTGTCTATCACACCTCGTTTACGGCTAAATACTTCGATATATTTAACCCTAGCTTGCGTTTAGTCTTAAGCGACTTCCTGCGTTGGTTCTAAACCGTCGTCAGTATGCTGTGCTTTGGTATCAAACTCGATGCCATAGTTTTTGGGTAAAATCATATCAAGGGTGATAGCCACAATCCCTGCCATCGTCACCGCTGAGCCAAAGATATTCTGAAAAAACTGCGGCGTTTGTGACAGTACGTCAGGGACAAAGGCGATACCCGTTGCCAGACCCAGTGAGGTGGCAATGATTAAGACATTTCGGTGCGTAAATTGCACGGTAGATAAAATACGAATGCCAGCAGTTGCCACCGTCGCAAACATCAGTAGCGTGACGCCGCCAACGACAGGCTTGGGTAATTGCGTAAAAACAGCACCAAGGACAGGGAACAGTCCCATCAGGCATAGGATGCCGCCCACATAGAAACCTACGTAGCGACTGGCAATACCTGTCATTTGGATCACACCGTTGTTCTGGCTAAAGGTTGTTACAGGGAAGGTGTTGAATACCGCAGCAATCAGCGAGTTAACACCATCTCCTAGTACGCCGCCTTTAATGCGTTTCTCATAGAGAGGGCCTTTGATCGGTTCACCTGATATCATCGAGGTAGCCGTCAGATCGCCTGAGGTCTCGATACTGGTAATGATGTACATAAAGGCAATAGGAATAAAAGCTTGCCAGTCAAAACCAAAGCCATACTTAAAAGGGATTGGCACTGTAAAAAAGGCGGCTTCAGAAACCAGTGAGAAATCGATACGTCCCATAAATACGGCAGCGACAAGGCCGAGCATCAAACCGATAAAGATGGCGCTTGAGCGAATGACTTTATTATTAATGATGCTAATCAGTACGACACTTGCCAGCACACCACCACCCAAAAGCAAGTTCGGAATACTACCAAAATTTTCAGCACCAAACCCGCCCGCTAAGTCGGTCAGACCTACCTTGGTTAATGACAAACCAATCGTGACAATCACGCAGCCTGTAACAATAGGGCTCATAAAAGATTTGAGTTTGGTAATAAACTGACTCAAAAATATCTCAACAAATGCACCGAGAAATGAAACACCAAAAATAACGGATAAAATCTCTTCTGGACCACCGCCGCGGTTTTTTACCACAAACCCTGCCGTCAGTACCGCTGCCAAAAATCCAAAACTGGTGCCTTGTAATGCCATGAGGCCAGACCCAATAGGGCCTACTTTACGAGTCTGAATAAAGGTTGCGACCCCAGATACTATCAATGACATACTGAGAAGGTAGGGGATATGCTCTCCTAAACCTAATGTGCCACCTATGATAAGAGAGGGTGTGATGATACCTACAAACGCTGCAAGTACGTGCTGTATAGCACCTAAAAATGCTTTAATGGGGGTAGGACGGTCATGCAGTCTATACAGTAAATCGGTATTCGCTGGAACGTTTTCACTCATGGTGGTTTCCTCCTAAAATAACTGCTTAGTACCCGCTTAACTGTAGATATCAGACAATGTGGTAGATCACGAGATCAAAGTTTTAACCTAATCTTTGATTTGTTTTTTTATCGATGTAAACAATAGGGATACGCATCCGTCTGTAAGATAAACAATGAAAATAACTAATATATGTCGGCTAATATTTGAACAACCTGACCAATTAGTCAGGTCTATTTAGGGTATAGGTAAAATACAAGTCATTGCAATGTTTTTTTTGGTACTAGTGCGTTTACAGGTTTGTTACGAAATAGGGAGGGTTAGGTAACATTGAAAAGTAGATCGAAAAAACGAGGAGTACTGACTGACCATTGAGAACGAATAAGTACTAAGATCTATCGGCAGCTCTATTGCTGTTTTTTAAACAAAAAAAAGCTCCAACCATAACGACTATGATTGGGGCATTTCAATTTTGCTTACTTGATATTTATTCTACTATAACCAAAATTGCTACTTTGGTGGACGACCAGTTATTTTGGACTTGATGACCATACGGGTGAGCGAATAACACCTTGCCCTGATTTACCAAACGCTTCGCCACCATTGAGAGATTTGATGGTCAGCACGCCTTTGCCGCCTTGGGTCGATGCGTAGACCACGCGCTTACCGTTTGGTGAGAAGCTTGGAGCTTCATCGATACCTGTATTGCCAAGATTGGTAGTAACAGCACCATTACTATTCATAATAGCCGCTGAGCGCCCACTCAAAAAGGCAATTTGTGTACCGTCACTGCTAAACTGCGGGCTGGTCGCATAACCACCGTTTGACACTTTAGTTGTTTGTCCTGTGGCAAACTCGTAGCGATATACCTGCGGCTTGTTAAAGCCAGTTTTATCACTGACGAAAACGAAAGATTTGCCGTCTGGTGCATAGCTTGGCTGCACTTCACTGCTCGGTAAATTAGTGAGCCTTCTAGGTGTACCGCCGCTGGCGCTCATCTCATAGATATCAGCGCTACCTTCAAAGCTGCTAGAGAATAATATCTTGCTGCCATCAGGAGAGAAAGAGGGGCTTAGGTTGCTACCTGAAAAAGGCGTCAGGGCAGTTGCGCCGCCGCCACTGACGTTTTGCACGTAGATGACAGGATATGATTTTTCACGTTGTACTGAGTAGGCGATACGGTTGCCATCAGGTGACCATGCTGGTGAAAAAATAGAGCCTGTCACTTCAGTAATGGTTCTAGCATTTTCGCCATCAGCATCCATCACTTTGAGACGCGAGATCTTTTGCTTGCCAGTTCCTGTTTCTTCAATATAAGCAATGCGTCCTGAGAAGTCTCCTGGAATACCAGTAATCAGCTCGTATACTTTGTCTGCAATGACATGACCGGCATAACGCATGCTTTCTCTATTGTTGTCAGCAGTTAGGCTTTGCTTGCCTTCTATCACGCGACCAGATTTGACATCGATGACTTCATAATCGGTGATTATTTTGCCACGATTGGTACGCGTGCTACCGACGACCAGATACGGTATGCCCATGCTTTGCCAAACAGGTAATGTACCTGTCAGCTCTTTACTACTGTGCGGCTGCTGCGGCAGATCTTGATTGGTTACTTTTAACTCGGTTTTACTCAAGTCATTTAATATAATAGGTGATAAGACAGAGTCACCCGCAAACGGCACAAACGCAACTTGGTTTTGCTGAACAGGAATTTCATAGTCCAGTTCTAGTACAACAGGTGCAGCGAGCACGCTTTGCGATACCAGCAATGCTGAAGTGCTGACGAGTAATGATACTAGTAATTTTTTGTGGGTACGCATGAGTAAAGGGAGCTCCTAAAATTAGTATGATATTCATTTTTTATTTAATGAGACAAGCATCTAGATGAGGCAGCAACCTATGCGAGACAAGCCGCTTAACGTCACGTTACCAACATTATAAGGACCTAGCAACTGATTAATTGCTGCCTTTAAACTGTATGGTAAAAGTCGGGTATTTAGGGTCATCAGCATCAATCGGGAGACTGCCAGTATTGAGTACCGCTTGTCTGGCCGCTTCGTTGACCGTGCTATCAGGTCCAGAGGCGGTCACATTGATCACATCGCCATTTGCATTGACAGTGATGGTCAGGGTGGCACGTTGAGTAGAGCCTCGCGCAGCAGTAGGCGGCGTATAGTTGCGCTTGATTAAGTTGATGATTTCACTGTTGCTGGCACCGCGACTGCCACTGGATGCAGAACGACTACTGCCCTTGGATGTACTAGAGGTTGACGTATCACCAGACATAGTAGACTGCCCATCTGATAGGCTAAAGTTTTTTCCTGCATTGCCAGAGCCAGCAGTATCAATCTCAATATTGCGATCAGTAGCAGTAGGACGTTTTATCTTTGGTGGATTATTTTGCTTTTGACGAAACTCTCCCAGCCTTTTTTGTTCTTCTATGAGCTGATCGCGTTTGCTTTGATCGACTTGGTCAAGCTCTTCCATGGCTGACTCGTCTAGTTGTGCTGCCCACTCAGCCATTTTGCGCTCATACTCTTGATTTTGCTCAAGCAGACGTTGTTGATGGTCTTCGCTCATCAGTATGGGTTGACCAGCTGGCTCCTCAGATCGTGTAAATACAGGCACGCGCTGAGAGCTTGACTGACTTGAATTTTGCGCACCGACGCTACTGCCAGACACTTCTGGTTGAGCACTACTGGACGAGTCGCTAGTGCTACTATCCATCTGCATTGCACTGGCTGCTGCACGGTTGGCCAATATTTGTCCTTGCATTTCAGCAAGCTGCTCAGGAGATACCATGACCGTTTCGATACTACCAGCAGTCTCAACCTCAGTGGTTTGATAGTTGTAAACCAGTATGCCGATGACAAGACCATGCGCTAGTAGGCTTAGCAATGTCGGCAGTGTTAGGCCGTTGCTTTCTGGTTCGGTAGGTACATAGACGGCAGGAGCATTATGCATGGTAAGGATACTCATGAACGTGATTTGTCAGAATGATTACTAGGATTGGCTATTATGATATAAGACATTTACTAAGAAACATTTATCACTATAAAGAAGGCGTGGGTAGTGGTGCACCAGTCAGTAATCCAACTTTTTCGATACCTGCTTGTTGCAAGGTTGCCATGAGCGTCATGATGGCACCGTACTGATTGTTTTGATCGGCATTGATCATTACCTGTACTGGTTCAGCATTACTATTATCACTCTGAGACTGCAGGTTAGATAATGTATTAATTAGCTCAGGCTCACTTACTGGTACGTCGACATTGCTTTCATAACTGATAAAAATATCACCCTTGTCAGTCAACGAGACAATCACAGGCAATTGGCTTTGACTCATGGTATTGGTTTGCTCTTTTGGCAGATCAACATCGACACCTGTAATTAGCATTGGCGCTGTTACCATAAATATCACCAGTAGCACCAGCATGACATCAATGTAAGGCACGACGTTCATTTCTGCATTAAGGGCTTTTTTCTCACGGCCGTAGGGGTTTGGTTTCATAGCCCTGTCACCTGACCTGCATTAACTTGGGTTTCTTTGCTAATAGGTGCTTGTACGCTGGTCTCACGCTGTAGCATGCCTGTCATCTCATCACAAAATAAGGCACGCGAGTCATACAAGCGGCTCGATTTTGCTGTGAAGTGGTTGTATGCCAATACCGCAGGGATAGCGGCAAACAAACCCATGGCTGTGGCAATCAGTGCTTCAGCGATCCCGGGAGCGACAGAGGCGAGGGTAGCTTGCTCAGTTTGGGACAGTCCCAAAAAGGCATTCATAATGCCCCACACTGTACCGAACAGTCCGATGTACGGAGCAACGGAGCCAATGCTGGCTAGCGTCGTCAGTCCTGACTCTAGTAATTGCTGCTGGCGACCTAGGCCGACGCGTAGCTTGCGTTCAACACCATCGATAATGTCGTCTTTAGGTTGACGCTTTTTATGCATTCTCAGATATTCTGAAAAGCCCACATAAAAAATCTGCTCTAGCCCCTGACGATCAGGAGAGCCCTGAATGCCTTGGTATAGCTTGGCCAAGTCTTCGCCTGACCAAAACCAAGTCTCAAACTGTTGATCAAAGTTTTTGGCTGTACCAAGTCGCGCACTCATGCGAAAGATAATAACCCAGCTGAGCAAAGAGGCTAATAACAATAGTGCCATCACAATCTGCACCAATAGACTGGCTTGGGTAATAAGATCGACAATATTTAATGATTCAGGCATGTAATGGACTCACGAATAATTGATAACAGCTGGCTGGAATAGTGATATCCGAACCAGACAACCTCTAAACAAACACTATTTACTTTTTATTATTAATACGCAGCACGTTTCTTCACTAAAAATTTGTAACTGTGCTTAGAAAAATGCTGCAACAGTAAGTATCGCGATTTAGGTATCGGTATAATAACCCCCTAGTTTACTTCTAAATGAGAGAAAGGTCATTATTAATGTGTTAAACGACTATTTAGTTGGGCTGCTACTGATTCATTCAATAGTTAGTTGGATAACATGAATAATGACAGAGCAAAAACTTACTACTTAAAACTCATGACTCAAACCGAATGTTAAATTAACAGCGAATAGAAAGTAGTTTTTCGAATAGCGTAGGGCAGCATGACTATATATAGCTTTTTTGACCGATAGTGTGGAAGTCTCTCAAAATTCTATTTTGTACGAGATAGACATTATCAACGATTGAGTTTGTAAGATAACTGGTCTAATATGTTACGCTTTGTTACTACATTATTTTTATTGTGGCATCGTTATTTTTTCGCTGAGGTCATGTTTAATTTTAGGTAATGATGACTTTTTATTAGCCAGTCGGGGGCGACACTTATGAATGCAATTGAACGCTATTTTGGGATTAATGGTGAAAATACCACGATCAAAACAGAAATCATCGCTGGTATAACCACGTTCTTGACGATGGCTTATATTATCTTTGTCAACCCTAACGTCTTAGCCGATGCGGGTATGGATAAAGGGGCCGTATTTGTAGCGACCTGTATAGCAGCAGCAGTGGGTTGTTTCATTATGGGTATCTACGCCCGACTACCAGTTGCGCTGGCACCAGGTATGGGTCTTAATGCTTTCTTTACCTATGGTGTGGTGCTTGGTATGGGCTATGCATGGCAGACAGCGCTAGGTGCGGTGTTCTTGTCTGGTTGTATCTTCGTACTACTGAGTCTATTCAAGATTCGTGAAGCAATCATTAATGCCATTCCAACGTCTCTCAAAAATGGCGTAGTTGCTGGTATTGGTGCGTTCTTGGCGTTTATCGCATTGCAAAGCGCAGGCATCATCGTCAATCATGATGCAACCTTAGTTGGCCTTGGTGACATGACGTCATTTGGTCCTGTCATGGCTTCATTAGGTTTTGTTGTTATCATTGGCCTGTCTTATAAGAGAGTCCCAGGTGCGGTAACCATTGGTATTTTATTGGTTGCATTGATTAGCTTATTAATGGGCTATACACAGTTCACAGGTATCATCTCTTCACCGCCTTCTATTGCACCGACGCTTATGCAGTTAGACATTGCTGGTGCATTTGATGTGGGCATGATCAGTGTTATCTTTGCTTTCTTATTTGTCGATTTGTTTGATACTGCTGGTACTTTGATTGCTACCACTAGCCAAGCAAAACTAACGGACAAAGATGGCAATATCCCGAACATGGGTAAAGCACTACTCGCTGATTCAACAGCGACAGTAGCGGGTTCTTTACTAGGTACTTCATCGACGACCAGTTATATCGAGAGTATCTCTGGTATCGCCTCAGGTGGCCGTACAGGCTTAATGGCTGTTACGGTAGGTGTGCTATTCCTGTTCAGTATTTTCTTCTCGCCATTAGCAGGTATGATTCCAGCTTATGCAACGGCTGGCGCTATCTTTTATGTAGCCGTGCTTATGATGGGTACTCTAAAGGACATTAACTGGAGCGACTTAACAGAAGCAGCACCAGTGGTCGTGGTATTGCTATTCACACCGCTTACATACTCCATCGCTGACGGTATCGCACTTGGTTTTATTACCTTTACGGCTGTAAAAGCAATTGCAGGCAAGTTTGCAGATATCAGTATCGCGGTCTGGATTTTGACTGCTATATTATTGTTCAAAATTATCTTCCTATAATGCAAAGTGTAGCAAGACATTAATAGCGTCTTAATCAAGAAACCCTCCTTATCAGCTGATGATAAGGAGGGTTTTTTTGTCAGCATTATAAGACTATCTTTTTAATTTGAGTTCTGTATTTCGGGAGTTAATGTTTAGTATTTCTGATACGAGTATTAAGTAGGGTGATGCCAAACTATGGGCAATAGTAAACAAAAAAACGTAACCAAAGCGTCATGGCCAATAAAGTGCTTGTAAGTTATTGTTATTTAGAGATATATTAATTTATGAAAATAATAAATTTCGTTAGTTTGAAAAAAACTTTCGTGATATTATAGCCGAGTTAAGCGCATCACCTCAATCAACGCCGTAGAGGTTTTTCTTACAGTGAATTAGCATCACCAAAGATGACAGATTTGTGATTATTAGAGCGATTTTTCGGTTCAATAAGGCGATATTTGGTCATCACACTCCTTTCACTACTAACAAGAAGAAGGCACTAATGCCGCTTAGCTTTTCGTTGTTGCCTTTGTATTGTTAACGTAGCCCGTTTAACAGTCGAACGACCTACTTAACCGTCTCCAGCCTATGCTGGATTTTTAGTTTTGTGATGGCGCCGTTTGGTCTTTTGATTATTGCTGTGAATATCCGTCAATAACCACTATTTTTTGATAGCGGTTATGAGCAGTTATACAGGACGATCAGACTTCCTAAAGCACCATTTATTATGGTTTTTAAACGATAGTTATGGAGTTATTATGAACCCAGTAGACCAGTTTACCCCGCAAGAGCCGATCTTGTTTAATCCTGTTGATATGCTGTCGCCTGAGTATCTCGCCCAGTCAGCAGAAGCGCTAAATAAGCGTATTTCGCCGCTATATAGCGCCGATGAAGAACGTTGGTTGTCTGAGTTATTGCCACTTGCCAAACCTAGTATAGAAGAACGCGATGCTGCTGCTGAGCAAACGCGCAAACTGGTCGAGCACGTGCGTAATGATGGTAAAGCCGTCAAGATGGTTGACTCATTATTGCTGGAGTATAGCCTTGATACCCAAGAAGGTATCTTGCTAATGAGCTTGGCAGAAGCCTTGATTCGTGTGCCAGACAACTATACGGCTGATGCGTTGATTCATGACAAAATGAGTGTGGCTGACTGGAAAAAGCACATCAAAAATGACAACGGCTTTATGGTCAATGCCTCTACTTGGGGTATGATGATGACTGGTCGCGTTGTCAGTATTGACAGCAGCACCACTGCATCAGGTTTCTTGGATCGCATGACTAAGAAAATGGGTGAGCCTGTTATTCGTAGTGCGATGCAAAAAGCCATGCGTATCATGGGCCATCAGTTTGTATTGGGCGAGACCATTGAAGACGCAAATAAAAACAGCCAGCCATATCGTAATAGAGGCTATACCTATTCATTTGATATGTTAGGTGAAGCGGCTATCACGCATAAAGATGCGGAAAAATACTTCAACGACTATCTACATGCGATCAGAGCAACGGCCAACGTAAAAGTCAAAGAAGGCATGCCAAAGCCGTCAGTATCTATCAAATTATCGGCACTGCATCCTCGCTATGAAGCCACGCAAGAAGCGCAAGTAATGGGCTTATTGCGTCAGCGCTGCCTGCTATTGATTGAAGCGGCACGTGAAGTCAATGTCGATATCAGTATTGATGCTGAAGAAGCAGATCGCCTTGAGATTTCTCTAAAACTGTTTGAGTCTTTGTACCGTGATAATTTAACGGCGGACTGGGATGGTTTAGGCATCGTTGTACAAGGGTACTCTAAACGCGCTATCGCTGTATTAGCATGGCTTGCTCGTTTGTCTACTGAAGTCGGTGATCGTATACCAGTACGTCTAGTAAAAGGCGCTTACTGGGATACTGAGATCAAACTTGCTCAGCAAAAAGGTCTATCAGGCTATCCAGTTTGGACACGTAAAGAAGGTACGGATACTGCATATCTTGCTTGTGCGCGCTTCTTATTGTCAGACCATTTGCGCGGTCTAATCTGGCCACAGTTTGCGACGCATAATGCGCATACACTGTCATCAATCATGACCATGAGTGCACACAGAGACTTTGAGTTCCAACGTCTGCACGGCATGGGCGATGCGCTTTATGATCACATTTTGCAAGCTTATGAGATTCCTGTACGTATCTATGCGCCAGTAGGTGCACACAAAGACTTGCTACCGTACTTGGTACGCCGCTTGCTTGAGAACGGTGCCAACAGCTCGTTTGTTCATCAGTTGCTAGATAAGTCTTATCCAATCGAAAAGCTAACAGTGCATCCATATGACAAGCTGCTTGGTAATGCAACATTGCACAATCCAGACATCCCGTTACCGTTAGAGATTTACGGTGAACGCCGTGCAAGTTTTGGCCCTAATATCTTTGTAGAGTCACAATGGTTGCCGTTCAAATCAGCTATTGATAGCCATCTGCACAAAACATGGTCAGCAACCTCTATTATCAATGGTAAAGCTGTTGATACCTACGAAGTAGATGGTCAAACGAATCAACTTGATACGCAGACTGTACTAGCGCCTTGGAACCACGAAGTTAGTGCTGGTAAAGTAACTTATGCTAACGCTGAAGTGGCTCGCCAAGCGATTGACGTTGCTGTTGCCGGTCAAGATGTATGGAAAAATGTACCAGCTGCTAAGCGTGCTGAGATATTACGCAAGATTGCTGAGCTATACGAAGAAAACTACGCTGAGCTAATGGCACTATGTCAAGTTGAAGCGGGCAAAACCATGCAAGACGGTATTGATGAAATCAAAGAAGCCGTTGATTTCTGTCGTTTCTATGCTGACGAAGCAGAGCGCCTAGATGACGTCGTACATGAGTTTACAGACTTGGCTGGTAAGCAGTCTCGTCAAGTATATAAAGCACGCGGTACTTTTGTTTGTATCAGTCCATGGAACTTCCCATTGGCTATCTATACGGGACAGATTGTAGCTGCACTTGCTGCAGGTAACACGGTAGTAGCGAAACCTGCTGAACAAACCAGTTTGGTAGCTCATTTTGGTGCCCAATTGATGTATCAAGCGGGTATACCAGCAGAAGCATTGCAATTAGTCATTGGTGCAGGCGACGTAGGTGGTGCTTTGACGGCTGCTGATAATATCGCAGGTGTGATATTTACAGGTTCTACTCAAACAGCCCAACGTATCAACCAAAGCTTAAATGATCATGCACAAGCTAGCGGTGAATTGCCTGTCTTTATCGCTGAGACTGGCGGTCAAAATGCGATGATCGTTGACTCAACGGCACTGCCAGAGCAAGTCGTTAGAGATGCGGTACTATCAGCATTTGGTTCAGCAGGTCAGCGTTGTTCAGCTTGTCGCATATTGTGTGTACAAGAAGAGATGGCGGATGATTTAATCGAGCTATTGCAAGGTAATATGGCTGAGCTGTCTGTAGGTAATCCTCTATATGCTGCCACAGATGTAGGTCCAGTGATTGATGCTGATGCTAAGCATGGTTTAGAGGCGCACATCGAACGTATGAGTGCTGAGCCGACTGCTACCATTTTGGCACAGACGCCAATGAGCTCAAGCTCAGTCGTCAGTCAAGAGAAGTCTACCTTTGTATTGCCAACCGCAATCGAAGTGAAGAGCATTGATGTGATCGGTGGTGAGCACTTTGGTCCAATTCTACACGTACTGCGTTATCAAGCGCGTGATTTGAATAAGCTGATTGATGCCATCAACAACACAGGCTTTGGTTTGACGTTAGGTATCCATAGCCGTATCGAAAATACTGTTGAGCACATTGAGCGCCGCGCATTTGTCGGTAACACTTACATCAACCGTAACCAAATCGGCGCGGTCGTAAACGTACAGCCATTTGGTGGTTGTGGTCTATCAGGTACTGGTCCTAAAGCTGGTGGCCCGCACTATGTCGCGCGTCTCATGCAACTTAGCTCAGAAGCAGTCAACGCTGAACAGTCAGCTGCTCATATGACAGCGACCGAAACCCAAACTACCACTCAAACAGAACTCGCATAAGGAGTAGCAACATGGCGACTGAATTCAAAAAAAATCATGCCCAGGTTTGTGAATCTTGGCGATTACTCGGCGCAGTCAATCGCGCAACGTATCTACAAGCAGCCATTCCAAAACTGGCATTGCTCACTGGTGATGCCAATAAAGCAAAGCGTTTATTCAACCATTTGTTGAGCGCTGCGCCTAGCTTGGATGAGATGCATCGTATGACAGGGGCAACAGGCGAGTCCAATGACTTGTATGTGACTGGCCGTGGTAAGACGATGGTCATCGGCGGCGAAACTGCTAGAGCCATGGCAGTATTAGGTCAGCTTATCGCGGCACTCCTAACAGGTAATGAAGTTATATTGCATTGCCCAAGCCAAGATGAGATGTGTAATGAAGCTGCTAAGATACTGCACGACACAGGTATCAGCGAAGATGTATTGAGTGTAGCTAACGATTCGCAAACAGTCACGCTTTTATATATTGATCGTCTAGCACAAGTGGCTGTCTCTGGTAGCCGCAGCGAAGTGCAAGCCATCAGTCAAGAGCTTGCCAATACTGACGGTATTTTGACACAGGTTATCAGTGTCACTGATATGGAAGGCTTATCAGAAATGCTAACGCCTGACTATCTGCATCGCTTTGTCACTGAGCGCGTCAAGACTATCAATACCACAGCAATCGGTGGTAACGCGAGCTTGCTTGAGCTTGGTACAGAGTAGAATCACTGCATTAATTACGAATCCGCTTAGCTTTTATATCAACTTTTATAAAAGCTAAGCGGTGTTTGGTAGCGCTATAAATGCCAAACTAGTGATTGGATGTATAAGAGAAAACCGCTATTTGAGTAATTATCAGATAGCGGTTTTTTTGTTTATACTACCTAACTGAAGCCTAATGATAGGATGTTATTCAGCAATATCAACCCATACCCAGCCGTTCTCTAGCCATTCGCTTAAATCATCTGCATCAACATCTGCGACGTCGCTATGCTGTAACGCTTCACCATTGGCCAAGCGTACTAGTACTGCTATCGCAGCTTCATCAAGTCCATCGATACGTTGACCGTTGGCATACAGCACGGTGCCATCAGTGGTCTGGCTATAGAGTAGGCGGTTGCTATAGTCCGCCTGCAATGTAGCTCCTTCTGATAGGGCTTGTATTAGCTCATCGGTATCTAACGTTTCTTCTGGCATCAGCGCATCATATTGGCGCTTACTAACCACTTCAGAGACTGCTTGGCGAATCATATCATCACCGCGATCAGATTGTAGCATCTCTAGCAATTGCGCCTTGATAGCGGCAATGCTATCTGATTGCAATTTACCTGACGCTTGTAGTGCTTGCGGTAGTAGCATCGGGATAAATAACTTGCTGTCGTTGGTTGCGATATCGGCCACGCTATCGATGATTTGTATCAGGTTTGGACGGCGGCAACCAAACGAGAAAGTCAGACAGTCGTCTTGTGCCACACCGAAATGTGATAATTTAGGCGGTACATAAAGGACATCACCCGCTTCTAGTATCTCATCAAAAATAAGCTCGCCCATATCGTCAAATAAACGAAGCGGCTCATCAGCAACAAACTCTGTCTGGTCATCACAGAATTTGCCCAACTGCCAACGTCTAGAGCCATAGCCTTGTGCCAAAAATACATCGTAGTCGTCATAATGCTTACCGACCGACCCACCTGCTGGCGCGTAAGAAACCATGATATCGTCGCGCTGCCATTGCGGAATAAAGTCAAATGCTTGCCACAATTGACCAAGCTCTGGTGACCATTGCTCAAGATTTTGTACTAATACGGTCCATTGCTCTGGTAGGTTTTCAAAATCAGTCTCATTCAACGGGCTTTTTTTGAGTTGCCACTGTGCCTGACCTTCTTTTTTACTGGCTGCTTGGGTCAGCAGTCTTGCACTAGCATCTTCTTCAAGCGCAAGACCAATCATGTCATCTGGCTCAAACATATCAATCAGCTGCGGCAACCCTTGCTTAATAAGCAGTGGCTTCTTTTGCCAGTATTCAGATAAGAATTGTTCAGGCGTAATAGAGTCGGGTAAACAAAGAGGAATAGAAGTCATTGATAAATCCATATTTTGGCGGTGTACAAGATTAATAATAAGGGATGCTTTATAGGAAGGTTTTAATAGTTTAAGATTGTCATCTATTTGATGTCTATTATTTTGGTGACGTTTATATAGTACATATAAGCAATAACGATTATCAAAATAATAGCTGTCATCAGAGCATCCACTCAATCGTAGGAACGTTATGAAAAAGCTGCATTTTGTTGTCATCATCGCTAGCGTGTTTTTGCTACAGGCCTGTGTCCATAAAATCGTCACAGTACCCGCAAAAATCGCTTATAAAACTACCAAAGGCGTGGTCAAAGGAACCGTTGCTGTAGGTAAAGCCATCATACCGGGCGACAGTGATGACGATGATGATAAAAAATAAAACCTTACTTATCAACTATGGGTTTTGAATCAAAACCAATCATAGCGGTCAAAGTAAGGTTATTATTTATTCAGATAACAACTGAATAAGATAAAAATACTATCAAGTAGGAGCGAGTAAATA
Organism: Psychrobacter sp. NPDC078409; assembly: GCF_050268505.1. Taxonomy (NCBI): domain Bacteria; kingdom Pseudomonadati; phylum Pseudomonadota; class Gammaproteobacteria; order Moraxellales; family Moraxellaceae; genus Psychrobacter; species Psychrobacter sp. NPDC078409. The sequence goes on along the minus strand of NZ_JBNNGW010000002.1, from coordinate 165,558 downwards.
ATACTAGGCGCTCCTACCTTTCTAGTCTAATCTTATTATCAGTATGCTCTTATTAACTATTAAAGCTTGGCAATCCATTCTTTAATAGCGCGTGCTTGCTCAGCGGCATTACCGATATAAGTAGCAGGCGTCAATGCACGCAAGCGTTCTTTATCCGCATCACTAACTGCCGATAGCTCATCACTTTCTACGAAAGTTAGCATGGCTTCACGAGTCATGGCATTACCACGAGTCAAGGCTTTTAGCTTCTCGTACGGGTTTTCAACGCGGTAGCGACGCATGACCGTTTGAATCGGTTCTGCCAACACTTCTTGCGCTTGATTCAAGTCATCATTTAAACGCTGTGCATTTAGCTCAAGTTTACCAACACCTTTTAGGCAAGCGTCAAACGCAATCATGCTTTGGGCTAGGCCAACACCGATATTACGCAACACTGTTGAGTCAGATAGGTCACGCTGCATACGTGAGATAGGCAGCTTCTCACCCAAATGGGCTAGCATTGCATTGGCAACGCCTAAGTTACCTTCAGAGTTTTCAAAGTCAATTGGATTAACTTTATGCGGCATGGTAGAAGAGCCAACTTCACCATCTTTTAGGCGCTGTTTAAAATAGCCTAAGCTAATGTATTGCCAAATATCACGGTTGAAATCGATCAAGATTGTATTGAAGCGCTTAACGGCATCAAACAATTCAGCGATATAGTCGTGTGGCTCAATTTGAGTCGTATAAGGGTTAAACGTTAGCTCTAGACGCTGATTGATAAACGCTTCAGCATGGCTCTGCCAGTCGACGTCAGGATACGCTGAAAAATGCGCATTATAGTTACCAACGGCGCCATTAATTTTACCTAACAGCTCTACTTGATTGACTTGCTTGATTTGACGGGCTAGGCGGTAGGCCACGTTTGCCATCTCTTTACCCAATGTCGTTGGGCTAGCGGTCTGACCATGCGTGCGTGATAGCATCGGTTGGTCAGCATGAGTGATCGCCAAGTCAACGATACTGTCAGTCACTTGCTGCATTTTGGCAACAACCAGCTCGCGGCTGTCTTTTAGCATCAATGCGTATGATAAGTTATTGATATCTTCACTGGTACAAGCAAAGTGAATGAACTCAAGCGAATCAATTAAGGCATCCTGACCACGGAACTTGTCTTTGATAAAGTACTCAACCGCTTTTACATCGTGATTGGTCGTTGCTTCGATGTCTTTGATCGCTTGAGCATCGGCTTCACTAAAGTCATCAACGATCGCATTTAAAAAAGCATTGGTCTGGTCATCGAATGCTGCTAATTCACCAATCGCACTGTTGTCAGCTAATGACTGCAACCAGCGAATCTCTACCGTGACGCGGGCTTTGATTAGACCAAATTCAGATAAATAAGGGCGTAAGCTGTCAGCCTTTGATGCGTAACGACCATCAATTGGAGAGAGAGCGGTAAGTGGGGTCATGGTTATGCCTCAGTAGTTATGAAATAAAAAACTGCAAGAGTCTAAATAAAAGTAACGATATAAAAACGAAAAAGTGACTACATAAAAGAAAAAATGACTATATAAAAACAATGTCGAAATCGTTGCGCGTAATATAGCAGAAATACGATATTAAAAAAGCCGTCTATGCAAATAAAGCGATGTTGACGCTCGTTAAAATTATGTTATTCGCTGCGTCAACATCTATGCTTTAAGTTGGGTCTTAGGAAGTAATTAAAACCCGCAAGGTGCATCGATAGATTCAATCACGCCGCCGCCTAGACATACTTCATCAATATAAAATACCGCTGACTGACCAGGGGTGACAGCGCGCTGTGGCTCATCAAATACCACGCGTACTTCGCTGCCATCAGCATTGGTCGCAAATACGCGACATGCTTGATCTGGCTGGCGATAGCGAGACTTTTCCATACAGGCTAGACCTTCGTCGCTAAACACATCCGCAGGTGGTAGACCATCAATCCAATCGAGCTTATAGGCTTTTAGCTCGTTGCTCATTAGCATGGGATGTTCATGCCCTTGACCGACGATTAAACGATTTTTCTCTAAGTCTTTTGCCAATACAAACCACGGTGCCTCTACACGGTCTTTAACACCGCCAATGCCGATGCCGCCGCGTTGACCCAATGTGTAATACATGAGGCCATCATGAGTACCGATGACTTTATTATCATCAGTAAGTATCTCGCCTTTTTGGGCAGGCAGATATTGCTGTAAGAAGTCTTTAAAGCGGCGCTCACCAATAAAGCAAATGCCTGTAGAGTCTTTCTTCTTAGCCGTCGCTAGGTCATGCTCTTCAGCAATCTGACGTACCACTGGCTTTTCAAGCTCACCAACTGGGAATAGCGTTTTGGCGATTTTGTCACCGCCAACCGCATGCAAGAAATAGCTTTGGTCTTTATTGTTATCAAGACCGCGTAAGAGCTGCGCAACCTCTTCACCTTCGGCATTGGTATAGTTTACACTGCGGCGCGTGTAGTGACCTGTAGCGATATAATCTGCCCCAAGGGTCAACGCATAGTCCAAAAACGCTTTAAACTTAATTTCTTTATTGCACAAGATATCTGGGTTTGGGGTGCGTCCTGCTTTATATTCCGCCAAAAAGTGCTCGAATACGCGATCCCAGTATTCCATAGCAAAGTTGGCTGTGTGCAGCTTCATACCGATTTTGTCACATACGGCTTGCGCGTCTGCTAGATCATCCATCGCCGTACAGTATTCGGTGCCGTCATCTTCTTCCCAGTTTTTCATAAACAAGCCTTCAACCTTGAAGCCTGCCTGTTGAAGTAATACGGCTGATACAGAAGAATCGACCCCGCCTGACATACCGACAATCACATGCTTGGTGCTAGGATTTTCGACATCAGCAAGTGTTAAAGGGTGATGAGCATTAAAAGACTCAGAAACGGTTGTGCTTGAGGTATTTTGTATGGCTGACATAAAACGGCTCAACTATTTATACGTTATCCAAAGTACATGCCGACGCCAAGTGATATGCAATCACTACAATAGGTAGTCTCAGCACAACAACGTCAGCTTGTCTTTTGGATCTGGTATTATGATAAAATAAACGTCATATTATACCAGTTAATTGAAACTGGTGGCGACCGATGGTGTCTGGCTACTAGTAAAACCACTTTGAAAATTCAGATAGTGGTTTTGAATTATTTTAATCACCTTTAACTCATCTTGGAATAATAATGATAAAAATTGGTCAAGGTATCGACGTTCATGCTTTTCATAATAATGGTCAGCAGCAACAATATGTCATACTAGCAGGCGTGCCTATTGAGCATACTCACAGTTTGCTCGCACACTCTGATGGTGATGTGGTCTTGCACGCACTTGCTGACGCACTACTTGGTGCATTGGCGCTTGGTGATATTGGGCAGCATTTTCCCGATACCGATGCGGCACATGCTGGATTGGATTCACGAGTACTGCTGCGTTATGTTTATAGTAAAGTGCAAGAGGCTGGTTATAGCCTAGGCAATGCTGATATTACGGTAATGTGTGAGCGTCCAAAGTTAGCGCCGCATAATCTAGCAATGCGCGCTAATATCGCTAGTGACCTGCAAACGGATATTAGTAATATCAGTGTAAAAGCTACCACGACTGAAAAATTGGGATTTACGGGTCGTCAAGAGGGCATCATGGCCAATGCCGTGGTATTATTAGTCCCTAATGCTATCGAACCTACATAGATCGAAATTCGTGCTTGTAATACAGCGGCAGTCGCCCCATGTATCAGCCACATCTTTACACAATTATTTTATATAAATAATCATTTTAATGAACCGCTTTATCAATAGGAGCTTTTATGAGTGAGCAAACCCCAAACACTGCTGCAAACGACGTTGAACAATTGATCCGTGATCAAATCCGTGACAATAAAGTTATTATCTACATGAAAGGCACACCGCAATTTCCACAGTGTGGCTTCTCAGCGCGCTCTATCGAAGTGTTGACTCAGATTGGTCGTCCATTTGCGTTTGTAAATATTTTAGAAAACCCAGAAATCCGTGCAACGTTGCCAAAAATTGCGAACTGGCCAACGTTCCCGCAGTTATGGATTGATGGCGAGCTAATGGGTGGATCAGACATCATCTTGCAAATGTATCAATCAGGCGAGCTAAAGCCATTGGTTGAAGCAAACAGCCCTGCTGCTTAATACTTGAGAGTGTTGGTTAGATGTCTTTGATGTCTAATTAGCCTTTGTAAGATATAAGCACAGCAAACCCAAATAGTCATTTAATGGCTATTTGGGTTTTTTATTGTCGCTATTAGTGTTGTTAGTAGCGTATATATTCTTGTTCCCATTAGTATTTTCACGCGCCTATATCATTAGGATTCGTTGTTTTTATAGGATTTACCCCCATATAGTGTCCAAGATATCAGCGATATAAATAATAATTAACAGGTGAGTAAGAGAGCTTTATGAATAACCAAACCAGCGAACAGTCAAACGAGCAAAGAGAAGCGGCTGAGCAGGCGGCGATTGAAAAACGCCGTGAACGTTTAAAAAATGAATCGACACGCATTATTGAGATTGCTAATAATGAGTCATACTCAGCACTGAAATGTATTCATCAGCTTAGTGTGGCAGGTGGTGCAACTGAAGCGACATATGTGGCTATCGAACAGCGCATCGTTGTAGACCAAGACCCTGCAGGTGCTTATCATTTGGCATTGCTGGCACAAAACACACCGGATTTGCCAATCGATGCTCGTCAGCTTATCGAATTGGTAGTCAACAAGGGTGATAACCATCAACGCTTGGCCTTGCTCAAAAACTTACCGTTACCGCCAGTTGAGCTTATCAAAGAGCAGATCTTAGCAAGTGATGACGGCGATGCCATTGGTCAAATGAATGCCTATTTGCAGATCAATCCAGAAGGGTATGGTAGCCATCATATGCTGTCTAGTGGGCAATCAGATCAGATCGTACCGCTTAGCCCTGGCAAAAATAACCAAAATAATGATTAAAATAGTAACTAAGGCGTGTCTTCAATTCATCCGATAGTCATCTAAATGGGCTAAAAATGGCTAAATCTTGCCAAACATTGTCAAATAGCTGTTTAATATCCCGATATTATCTGCGCTATTTTTCTTGTTTGACGGCAATTTATCTCATTTTTATCATCATTTTTGAAATGAAGACACGCCCTAGTAAAGCAACAACTAGCAAGACAGTAACTAGAGTAGAGAACTTTTCGCTTAATTTTAATAGTTTTTGTTCTAACGTTTTTTAAGTATCAAAAAATTGTTATAATTATGGGTTATTCAGGGCATGTCCTTAATCTGAACAAAAGCATCTGAATGGGCTAAAAATGGTTAAATATTGCCAAACTATGTCAAATAGCTGGTTAATATCCTGATATTATCTGCGCTACTTTCCTTGTTTGACTGCAATTTACCTCATTTTTATCACCATTTTCAAAATGAGAACACGCCCTAACCAATTATGAACGACTTATCTAAGTCGTTATCTTCTTATAAATTCGACTGACGTTTATTTGCTGACTGTTTTCTTATTTGAACATAGGATATGGTAATCAGCAGCGTTATGAGTCAAGTGAGGCACACATGCAATACCCAAAACATTACGACGTGATAGTGATCGGCGGTGGTCATGCTGGTACAGAAGCTGCTTTGGCGGCTGCACGTATGGGCGCACAGACCTTATTGTTGACGCATAATATTGAGACGCTCGGGCAGATGAGTTGTAACCCTGCGATTGGTGGTATCGGTAAATCGCATCTAGTACGTGAGATTGATGCGCTAGGCGGTGCAATGGCGCTGGCAACGGACAAAGCGGGTATCCAGTTTCGCGTGCTAAACAGCCGTAAAGGGGCTGCCGTTCGTGCCACGCGTGCGCAAGCAGACCGCATTTTGTATAAAGCGGCTATCCGTCATACGTTAGAAAATCAGCCAAATCTGGATATATTTCAACAAGCTGCTGATGATATCTTGGTCGAAAACGGCCGTGCGACGGCAGTCGTGACTTCTACAGGTATTATCTTTAAGACCGAAACAGTCGTATTGACCTCAGGGACTTTCTTAGGCGGCGTTATCCATATCGGTTTGGAGAACTCAAAGGGTGGCCGCGCAGGGGATCAGCCTTCTATCAAATTGGCAGATCGTTTACGTGAGCTTAAGCTGCCAGTTGGTCGTCTAAAAACGGGTACGCCAGCTCGTATCGATGCGCGTAGTGTTGATTTCAGTGTAATGACGGTACAGCCGGGTGACACGCCATTGCCAGTGATGAGCTATATGGGTGATGTTTCTATGCATCCTGAGCAGGTCAATTGTTATATCACGCATACCAATGCGCGTACTCATGACATCATTCGTGAAAACCTTGACCGCTCACCGATGTTCTCTGGCAAAATCGAAGGCGTAGGCCCGCGTTATTGCCCATCTATCGAAGATAAGATTCATCGCTTTGCGGATAAAGACAGCCATCAGATTTTCATTGAGCCAGAAGGTCTGACCACGCATGAGCTGTATCCGAACGGTATCTCAACGAGCTTGCCATTTGATGTGCAGTTAGACTTCATTCATAGTATGAAAGGCTTAGAAAACGCCCATATTACTCGTCCAGGTTACGCGATTGAGTATGATTATTTTGATCCACAAAACCTAAAGCCAACGCTAGAAACCAAGTCTATCGATCGTCTGTATTTTGCTGGTCAGATCAATGGTACGACGGGCTATGAAGAAGCGGGCGTGCAGGGTTTATTGGCAGGTACAAACGCGGCACTCGTGACCACTAATAATAGTGAATTTGACGTGTGGACACCGCGCCGCGATGAAGCGTATCTTGGTGTGCTTGTCGATGACTTGATTACCCACGGTACTACCGAGCCTTATCGTATGTTTACGAGCCGTGCAGAATATCGCTTGCTCTTACGTGAAGACAATGCAGATCAGCGTTTGACTGAGACTGGTCGCAAGCTAGGTCTAGTAGACGATGTACGCTGGCAGGCCTATCAAGAAAAAATGGAAGCCATCGCCACAGAAACCTCACGTCTAAAAGATATGTGGGCCACGCCTGCTAATGCTTTAGGTAAGCGAGTGACCGAGCAAACAGGTGAAGTGTTGTCTAAAGAGTCTACTGCCTTTGATTTGCTAAAGCGTCCGCAAATACATTTTGCTGATATCGCAGCTATCACTGACTCAACCGTTGATGCACAAGTGGGCGAGCAGATAGAGATTTCTGTCAAATATGCTGGCTATATCGATCGTCAACAAGAAGATATCGATCAAATGAAGCGTTTAGAAAACACGGCGCTACCGTTAGACTTTGATTATAGTATCGTGTCAGGTCTATCGAACGAGATAGTACAGAAACTTACGCAAGTTCGTCCTGCGACGCTAGCCCAAGCTGGACGCGTAAGCGGTGTAACCCCTGCTGCTATTCAATTGTTGGCAATGACGGTTAAAAAGCATAAAAAAGCAAAAGCTGCACTGGACTCATAATAGCTATGTAATAAAGCTTTTTATAGTAAAGCACTTATAGTATAAAAAGCCCGTAACGACATTTTGTTACGGGCTTTTGTTTGTCAAAAAAACCGTTAGTTTTAAAAGAAAGTCACATGTAACCTTGTCCTACTTACTACTTTGTCTCTATACTAGGTCAGTAAATTTTCTTATTACTTGTTAATTTGTCTCGCTGAGGTCCATATATTGATGGGCTTGTCACCGAACTGAGTCTACTTATGATTGATGCTATTGTTTTTGCTATTACTATTGTCTTACCCAACCTTGCCTTAATGTGGTTGGGTTTTTTTATGCAACGACGTGGTGAAGCAAGCCAAACTTTTATCGATCAGGCATCAAGTTTTGTCTTTAATTATTGCTTGCCGTGCTTATTGTTTTTTAGCGTGGTTGATAGCGACGTCGATTATGGTAAGCAAATTACGCTTATCCTTGTTGGTATCTTGGTGACGTTTATATTATTTATTGGCGCAGAGTTTTACGCCAAACGCTTCGTCAAGCGTCCTGAAGACCAAGGCGTGTTTGTACAAGGCGTATTCCGTAGCAACATGGCTATCATTGGCCTTGCAACCGTAGCCAACGCTTACGGCGCACAAGGATTAAGTATCGGTGCTGTCTATATGGGCGTGGTAACGATACTGTTTAATATCTTGGCAGTCATTACCTTGAGCCGCGTATCCAAAAGCGTGGATGACACATGGGTTAGTCGCGGTACGATGATTGTGAAAAAGTTACTAACAAACCCTTTGATTTTGGCACTGGTTGGGGCGTTCGTCTATAAGGCACTACCATTACCGCCACTCACTGGTGTGATTCATACCACTGGCGACTTATTAGCAGCGGTGGCTCTGCCGTTAGCACTGATCTGTGCGGGTGCTAGTATTAACCTAAAGTCTATGTTGCATCCTTCGGGCTTATCCATGCAAGCAAGCATTGGTCGAATTGTCATTGCACCATTGATTGCTATTGCTGTTGGACTTGGGTTCGGGTTGTCAGGCGTGCATATGGGGGTGTTGTTTTTGATGGTCGCATCACCAACAGCTGCAGCCAGCTATGTCATGGCAAAAGCGATGGGTGGCAATGATGTATTGGCGGCTAATATTTTGGCATTTACCACTGTTGTCGGCATGTTTGGTATGGCGATTGGGGCAGCGACGTTACGTGCGCTTGGGTTGATGTAATGCAGATTTTGTACTATTTTTAAATAAGTAAGTACTTTCGCTTTATCTAATTTTGACAGCATTAAAAAAGCCCTCTTTTCAAATAAGAAAAGAGGGCTTTTGGTATCAATCTAGCGTTCGCTATTACGCTTGTCTTCACGGCGCTGCTTGCGCTTTGGGTTAGTACGGTAGGTCAAATAACCACCGATAGCCAGTACTGCAAGGAGCGCCACGATATACATAAATATTGATGAGCCAATCATGAGCGATGCACCGATAATGGGAGTTGCTTCCATGTCAAAAATCCAGTTAAGGTTCATCAATAATTATGCAAGTGTCTCATTTCATTGTAAAGTAAATAAGTTTAGCTCCGATGTAAGTTCAAGTGAACGGATACGGGCAGCTTGGTCATAAATATTGGCCGTCACAATCAGCTCATCTGGCTGATAAGTTGCCAAAAACGCAGCGAGTCTTGGTTTGACCGTGTCGACAGAGCCAATGAATGATACTGATAATGCATTGTCTACCATCATTTTCTCTGCTTGACTCCAAATACTGTCCATATCGTGGGTAGGCTTAGGCATTTGACCTGTTTCACCACGACGCAGACGTACAAAGCTCTGCTGTGCTGAGGTAAAGTGATACTGCGCGGTCGCATCATCATCAGCCAGTAACAAGTTTGCGGCCAACATCACATAAGGCTTATCTAGATAGACAGACGGTTTAAACTGTTCACGATAAGCCTCAATTGCTTGCCCAAGCATTTGCGGGGCAAAGTGAGAGGCAAACACATAAGGCAGTCCTAAATGTGCAGCCAAGGTCGCACCAAATAGAGAAGAGCCTAATATCCAAATCGGTATGCCTGATTTTGCGCCAGGGAATGCCTGTACAGGACTGCCATCTGTATCATTACCTAAGAAATACATCAGCTCTTGCACATCTTGTGGAAAGCGTTCTGCATCTTTCATTTGTCGACGAAGTGCCTGAAACGTCGCACCATCAGTACCAGGCGCACGGCCTAGGCCTAGGTCCACACGGTCACCATATAATGCCTGCAAAGTACCAAACTGCTCAGCAATCACGAGAGGAGCATGGTTCGGTAGCATGACGCCGCCAGCACCGATACGGATACGGTCGGTTTGACTACCAATATGCGATAGTAGTACTGAAGTGGCTGCGCTAGCGATGCCCGGCATATTATGATGCTCTGCCATCCAGTAGCGGTTTAAACCTGATTTTTCTGCTTGCTGTGCGGTTTCCACCGTTTGGGCGATGCCTTCAGCGATGGTTTTGCCTTGAGGTACAGGTGCGAGATCTAAAAAAGATAAAGGGATTTTATTACTCATAAATGTTCCAGTAGTGTGTAAATTATTTTCTACTGATATGCTTATAGGTAGTGGTGGTTTCAAGTGCCGCTAGTCACTGTTAATGAATCATAACAAAGTCAGCTAACTCTGTTTTTAAGCTGACTTAATAATTATTAAGGTGTATTTATAAAGGTTGTCATTGGTCAAAATAAGCGATAAATAAACCGTAAGTAAGGTCATAAAAGGATTTAGCAGCATTACACTATGGCATTAAAAAAAGATGGCATTAAAAAAAGCAGGCAACCTAGGTTACCTGCTTCTCTAATTGGTCGATTATAAGATAATGATAAATTAAATAATCACTATCTTAAGAACCAAATTCAGCATTATTTATCTTGGTCACCAAGCTTGTAAGCTAAGACATAATCACCAATGGTTGTGCCAACTGAACCATGACCACCTGCGACCAATACGACCATTTGCTCACCTTTAGAGTTCAAGTAAGTCATTGGCGTGGCTTGACCACCTGCTGGAATACGAACATTCCATAGTACGTCGCCATTTTTCAAGTCATAAGCTCGGAAGTTGTTTTCTGTCGCCGCTGACAAGAACGCTACGCCACCTTTGGTGATGATAGGTCCACCGATACCAGGTACGCCCAGTTCCAGTTTGATAGGAATAGGAGACAAGTCTTGTACCGTACCATTTTTACGTTGATAAGCGATATCACCTGTGGCTAAGTCAGCACCAGCGATCGTGCCCCATGGTGGCTGCTGACAAGGTACGCCTAATGGTGACAAGAAGGGGCCCAATTCTACTGCGTAATCTGCACCTTCATTGGCATTGATGCCTTGCTCGCCTTTATTGGTCTCTGCATCGCCCAACGTATCTCTAGGAATGAGTTTTGAGGTAAATGCCAAGTAAGTCGGCATACCGAACATCACGCCATTCTCAGGATCGACAGCGATACCGCCCCAGTTAAAGGTACCAAAGTTACCAGGATAGACCAAGCTACCATTGGTTGATGGTGGGGTATAGCGACCATCATAGTTGAGCTGATTGAACTCAATACGGCACATCATTTGATCAACGAGACTGGCACCCCACATGTCTTTTTCAGTCAGTGGTTCAGGCTCAAAGCTCAAGCCAGAATAAGGCTGAGTTGGCGCTGCGTGCTCTCCCGCTATGAGATAGCCTTGCGGTGCAGGACGCTCCTTGATAGGTACAATAGGCTCACCCGTTGCGCGGTTCAAGACGTATACATCGCCTTGTTTGGTTGGTACAACCAGCGCAGGCTGTACGCCGTCAGCCGTATCTAGATCAAGTAAGGTCGGCTGAGCAGGTGTATCCATGTCCCAAAGGTCATGATGCACAAACTGCTGAACCCAGCGTGCTTCACCCGTCTCGATATCTAGGGCGACAACAGATGTTGCATACTTTTCTTCAGCGGCATTTCGATAACTGCCTAGCTGATCTGGCGTACGGTTACCCATAGGGAAGTATGCCAATCCAAGCTCTTCATCGGCAGTAGCGACTGACCATGAATTTGGTGAGCTGGTCTTGTAAGTTTGGGTTGGATCATTGACATCGAAAGGCGCTGTATTATCAGGATCGCCTGAGTCCCAGTTCCAAAGAAGCTCACCAGTATTGACATCATACGCACGGATCACACCAGAAGGCGAGTTGACGTCATAGTTATCATTGACAGCACCAGCTACGATGATGGTATCACCCGCGATAACTGGTGGTGACGTCGAGTAATAGTAACCTGCTTGATTGAACGGCATGTTATGCATCAAGTCTAATGCACCATCATCTCCAAAGTCTTGGCAGCGTTGCCCAGTACTTGGATCGAGTGCATATAGTTTCGCATCAGAAGTTGGAATAAATATCTTGGCATCGCATTGCTTAGATGCGTTTTCAAAGGTATTGCCAGCAATTTTTTGTACTTGCACAGGACTGGTCGCTTGACCAGCATAATAAGACACACCACGGCAAGTTTGATGCTGGCGTTGTAGGTTTTTCTCTACTTTTGGATCAAATGTCCATAGTGACTCACCAGAGTCAGCGTCTAGTGCCATTACCCAGTTATGAGGGGTACATAGGTATAAGCCATTGCCGATTTTTAATGGTGTTGCCTGATAAGTGGTCTCGCCGACATCGTTAGGACCTTTGACATCACCTGTTTGGATTTGCCAAGCCAATTCTAAATCTTTGACGTTATCGGTATTGATTTTATCTAGAGGAGAGTAGCGCTGACCATAATCAGTACGACCATACGCGCTCCATTCGCCATCTGGCGTTTGCTGACCGTTTGATAACGGATCACCAAGGTTGGCTGAGGTCTCATCTGAGCTGACGTTTTGCTCGTCATCATTTGCAGCAGTCAAGTCTAGCTCACCGAGTTTGTCAGTGGCATTGTTGGCTAAACTACCAAAAGAGAGCAGTGCACCTACGATTACGCTTACGAGCAGACCCCAATAATATAGAGGGCTTTTCTTAACAGTGTTTGTGGTTGATGTATTAGCTGCAGCGTTTGCGGCTACTTGAGTTTTAGGCCCACGCATTTTGTTGGATACCCATGGCAGTAGCATGAGCAAACCGAAGATGAGCGGGAAGCCAACTCGAGGTGCTAGCGCCCACCAATAGAACCCAGATTCCCAAAGTGCCCAAGCCATGGTCGCTACGATGAATAGCGCATATAACCCGTAAGCACTCCAGTGTTTTTTGAACAATAAAAAAGCTGTCGTTAGTATGATAACGCCAGCAATAAGGTAGTAAGGACTACCGCCTAAGGACAATAAATAAGCGCCGCCAATGAGTAGAGGGGCGGCAAAAATTGCCATAATGATCGCTACGAATTTTTCCATGAGCGGTATCACCTGTTTACAAAAGAGCAAGTTAATATGTATTGATATTTAGTCGATAGTCAATTTCATTCGACCAAATATCAATACAAGTGTGAATAATATATAAAAGAAACATTGAATAACGTTCTAGAACCTATTTTATCATCCACAGCTCAGTCTAGTAAGGGTGAGCAAGTCTGAGATACTTTATTTAACAAATGCTCATTAATTTGCAAATTGCTTTTGGCATAGCTCCATGAACGCACGACCATATTGGCGGATTTCTGCATCATCACGTACCGCCATCCAACTGGTAAAGCGGCCAAAATGATCGACGGGTATGGCCGTCAGGTTTTGATAATGACTTGGCTCAAATGCCATTTCTGCGATGATACCAATACCTAAGCCCAGACCGACATAGGTGCTAATCACATCGGCATCGAGCGCCGCTAGTACGATATCTGGCTCTAATCCTGCTTCGTCGAACGTCTTGTCAATCGCACCGCGTCCTGTAAAACCACCGTGATAAGTAACAATCGGATAGCTGGCAAGTGTGGGCAGGTCAATAGACTCTTGGCTAGCCAGTTCGTGATCACTCGGTACGATAACGCGATGCGTCCAGTCATAGTAACGGTAGCATCTAAGATAATTATTATGTAACAAGGACTCAGTGGCGATACCAATATCGGCTTGACCACGGATGACCATTTGAGCGATGGTCTCAGGATCTGCCTGTTGTAAAATCAAATTTACTTTAGGGAAACGATCTTTGAACTCTTTAACCACTTGCGGCAGTACATAACGCGCTTGTGTGTGAGTAGTGGCAATCGTCAACGTACCGATATTAGGATTATTAAAGTCTAAACTGAGGTTTTCAATGGTACGGATTTCAGCAAAGATAGACTCGATATGCGGCATAAGCGCTGTGCCCATAGTGGTCAGTCCTGTCAGACGTTTGCCTTGGCGCACAAACACTTCCGTCTTTAACTGGTTTTCTAGTGCAGCAATATGCTTTGATAAGCTTGATTGACTGGTATGTAGCACGGTCGCCGCTTGGCTTAAGTTATAACCGTTAATCACCGTATGCCATACTGTTTCTAGCTGTTTGAGCTGAATCTGCAAATGCCGTTGGTTGACCACTACGTCGATTGCCATAACTTAATCCTATTGTATAAATATACAAACCTCGTCTGTATATGAAAGTAAAAATGTCTGAACATACAGTAATAAAGTAGTGTAAAACAAAGCTATTATTCTTGTATATAATAAATAGCTATCAATTTATGATAATTATGAATATAGAATTTGTATTTTGCAATGCTAAAAAATTATTCGTTCAATAAATGCTACTTAGTCAGTGAAACCATTTGACTTAACAACTTATAAAGAACAGTCACTATTGAGCATAAAAAAAACAGCTACCTTCTAAAAGATAGCTGTTCGTTAGTTATAAAGTTATTTATTACTGGTAATTAGTCGATATTAACCAACTTCAAACTTGGTTTATTTTGCAATATCAAAGCGATCTGCATTCATAACCTTGTTCCAAGCGCGGACGAAGTCACGAACGAATTTCTCTAAGTTATCATCTTGCGCGTATAGCTCAGCATAAGCACGTAATATAGAGTTAGAGCCAAATACCAAGTCTACACGGCTTGCTTGCCATTTGACGTTTCCTGTACCACGCTCACGTACTTCGTAACTATTAGCAGTATTGTCGGCTGCTTTTACAGGGTGCCATGTGTAATTCATGTCTGTTAAATTGACAAAGAAGTCGTTGGTAAGCACGCCAGCACGTTCAGTAAAGACGCCATGTTGGCTCTGACCGTGGTTGGTATCAAGGACTCGCATACCACCAAGCAATACGACCATCTCAGGCGCTGTCAATCCCATTAATTGTGTGCGATCAAGTAGCATCTCTTCTGGTGATACCGCGTAGTCGCCCTGAATCCAGTTACGATAGCCATCATGTAGCGGCTCTAAATCAGCGAAAGATTCGGCGTCAGTCATTTCAGCGTCAGCATCGCCGCGACCTGGATTGAACGGTACAGTAATACCTACACCTGCATCGTTTGCTGCTTGTTCAATCGCAGCGTTACCAGCCAATATAATAAGGTCTGCTAAGCTAACGTCTTTATCAAAGCCAGACTGAATGCTGGTCAATGTCTCAAGTACACGTTGTAGCTGTTCTGGCTCATTGCCTGCCCAGTCTTTTTGTGGGGCTAAACGGATGCGTGCACCATTTGCACCGCCGCGATAGTCCGAAGCGCGGAAGGTACGAGCGCTGTCCCATGCTGTGATGATTAACTCACGACGACTAAGGTCACTGTCTAATATTTGCGATTTTAGCGTTGCAATATCATCAGCAGTCAAGTCCGCATTACCTGTAGGAATAGGGTCTTGCCATACAAAATCTTCGCTCGGTACATCGGCACCTAAGTAACGAGATTTTGGTCCCAAATCGCGGTGAGTCAGTTTGAACCACGCTCTAGCAAACACTTCATCAAAGTACTCTGGGTTGTCATGGAACTTCTCTGAAATCTCACGATAGATAGGATCTTTGCTCAATGCCATATCTGCATCAGTCATGATTGGGTTACGACGTACACTTGGATCATGAGCATCTAACGGACGATCTTCTTCTTTGATGTCAGTTGGTTCCCACTGCCATGCACCCGCTGGACTTTTGGTTAGTGCCCATTCATGGTTCAATAGTAGCTCAAAGTAACCATGATCCCACTGGGTCGGATTGGTGGTCCATGCGCCTTCGATACCACTTGAAACAGTATCACCTGCATTACCACGACCTTTAGGATTGCGCCAGCCTAGACCTTGCTCTTTGATATCAGCGGCTTCTGGCTCGTCTTCTAGTATCGTCGCATCACCATTACCGTGACATTTACCAACGGTGTGTCCACCAGCGGTTAGAGCGACCGTCTCTTCATCGTTCATTGACATACGAGCAAAGGTAGTACGCATATCTTGAGCAGTTTTTAGTGGGTCAGGGTTACCATCGACACCTTCAGGGTTGACATAAATCAAGCCCATTTGTACTGCTGCTAGTGGGTTTTCTAATGATGCACGGTCTTCGTCGCTGTCATAACGGTTTTTGGTAGCGGCTAACCATTCGCGCTCAGAACCCCAGTAGATGTCTTTTTCTGGATGCCAGATATCAGCACGGCCACCAGCAAATCCTAGAGTTTTAAAGCCCATAGATTCATAAGCCATATTACCTGCCAAAATCATCAAATCGGCCCATGACAATTTATTGCCGTATTTTTTCTTGATTGGCCATAATAGACGACGGGCTTTGTCAAGATTGACGTTGTCAGGCCAGCTGTTCAATGGTGCAAAGCGTTGGTTACCAGTATTAGAGCCGCCGCGACCATCAGCACCGCGGTACGTACCAGCTGAATGCCAAGCCATACGAATCATCAAACCGCCATAGTGCCCCCAATCCGCTGGCCACCATTCTTGCGACTCAGTCATTAGGTTTTTTAGATCAGTTTTGACCGCTTCTAGATCTAGCTGTTTAAAAGCTTCAGCATAGTCAAAGTCTTCACCCATAGGGTCAGTCTTTTTGTCTTGCTGATGCAATATGTCTAAGTTTAGAGCATTTGGCCACCAATCTGTCGCAGCAGATGCAGTGGTAGTATGCGCTTGATGCATAACAGGACAGCCGCCCATGCTAGGACGCTGAGGCTCGTGCGAGTTATCAACGTTTTCGCTATGGATCGTTGGACCTTGACCATCACCCTGATCATAGGTTGTGTTAGTAGGCGCATTATTATTGTTGCTTTCGTGATCTACAGGACAACGAGCAGCATCTGGGACAGTGTTTTTGTCAGTGGTGTTATTGGTTGAGTCGGACATGGTATAACTCCTAGGCTATGATAATCGAAAGAACAAACCGTGAATCTCGGTAGTCGTTGTTTATGTACAAAGCATAACTAAGCTGAGTAGATTTATAAAACTAATATATAAGAATTATAAGTTTTAAATTACCAATCATAAAAGACTTGATGTTTTGTTTATCTAAATCTTCATTAACGCCTATGCTTATCGTCGCCAGTTAAGAGTAAACCAAGAGTGTGCACCTAACCAATCAAGCCTGCGTCAGTTTTACTACTACCTTTATATTACCTATAAATAATGTCATTGTCAGACATCTTTCAAAATAGAAATGAGCAATAAAAAAGAGAGCTAAGATAACCTTGGTAAAACACTGCAGTTTTTTGCGTTACGATTAAGAAATATAAGCGATTACGCATGGCCTGCAATCGCTAAGTTAATGCAAAAAAATCTAGTCAAGATAAAGGTTCTCAAGTACCATAACTGGATTTTGTTGTAATGATAATATTGGTGCAACGTAGAGCAATTTTTATCGATCCTTTTGTCGATAACTGATTCTAAAGATTGATAAAAATTGTGCGCGGTTGTGTTCTTTGTCTGAATTGTTGGTGAGTTATTATGTCTGCTGTCAAATCTGTACCGCCCAATCAACCAATTGCCAAAAAATCATGGGGCGAGGCTACAAAAGCTTATCTCGATCCTCGTGTCATTATTATGCTGTTTTTGGGTTTTTCAGCGGGTATACCTATTCTGCTGATTTTCTCAAGTCTATCGCTATGGCTGAGAGAAGCAGGCATTGATCGTAGTGTCGTCACTATGTTCAGCTGGGCGGCACTGGGATATTCGTTCAAATTTATTTGGGCGCCATTGATTGATGCGCTTCCTGTGCCGTTTTTGACCAAGTGGCTAGGGCGTCGTCGTAGTTGGATGGTGGTATCACAGCTGCTTATCGTGCTGGCTATTTTTTTGATGGCAAGGGTAAATCCTGTTAGCGAAGATGTCTTGGTTTATATGGCAGGCGCGGCCGTGTTGCTTGGGTTCTCTTCTGCGACGCAAGATATCGTGATTGATGCGTATCGTATTGAGCTTGCACCGCCGTCTATGCAGTCTATCTTGTCTTCTATCTATGTGTCAGGCTACCGTATCGGTATGATTGTCGCAGGGGCAGGCGCGTTATATTTGGCTGATTATTTTGGCTCAAATGAGACATTTTATAGTTATGAAGCATGGCGTAATACTTACTACATCATGGCAGGGGTCATGACGTTAGGGATATTAACAACGTTTGCCAGTTATGAGCCAACCGCTGAGACCCTGCAAAGTAAAAAACAAAAGGGTAACTTAAAAGTATTCCTAATTTATTCTGCGTTACTACTTATCCCAGGTCTGCTGTTTGGTGTTATTTACCTGATTAATATTTTGATCAATACAGTATTTAATAGCACAGTGGCCTTGATACCACTAATGGTAATGCCAGCGATTAAATTTTACTTTTTAGCATTGGTCGCGTTCGCGCCATTATTATTGCTGTACTTTATTATCAATCAACCAAAAATCATTAACAAAGCTCCGTTGGTTGCTGAAACTCGTGAAGACTACGTCAGACTGGTAGCGTTGTTTGTATTTTCAGTGATTGCTTTTATCGCTGCTTACATATTGATGGGACAAGTCTTACCGGAGTTCGAAGGCGCTTTTTCTAGCTTCTTTGTAGAAACCTTGCACTTATTAGTAAGCCTAGGCGCGGCGATGGCAGCAGGTTATGCACTGGTACAAGTAGGACTGGTGAAAAAAGAAGTGGCCATGGCAACATGGATCGAGCCTGTTTTAGACTTTTTCCGACGTTACGGCAAAAAAGCCCTGCTGCTATTAGCCTTGATTGGTCTATACCGTATCTCAGATATCGTCGCAGGCGTGATCTCCAACGTCTTTTATCAAGACATGGGCTTTAGCAAAACAGATATCGCCAATGCCGTAAAACTGGTTGGTGTGATTATGGCAATTGCAGGCGGCTTCTTGGGCGGGATTTTGGCTCAGCGTTTCCGTATCATGCATGCCATGATGATTGGCGCGATTTTAGCGTGTGCGACCAACCTGTTGTTTGTGGTATTGACATACAACCCAGGTAGCCTGCCCATCATGTATATGGCAGTGATATTTGATAACTTGGCTGCGGGCCTTGCGAGCGCTGTATTCATCGCTTTCTTATCAGCACTGACATCGATTCGCTTTACTGCTGTACAGTATGCGATTTTTTCCTCCTTGATGACCCTGATACCAAAAGTGATGGGTGGTTATTCTGGTGCTATCGTCGATAATATGGGTTATCCGTTTTTCTTTATCTTTACCTTTGCTATTGGTATTCCAATTCTGGCACTGATCTACTTTGTTGATAGACATATTGTCATTGGTGATAACGATGATATTTACGGCGATGACAATAATGATAGCAGCGGCGGCAATGGGATAGGTGACAAGCTAAGTAAAACCAATCCTAACCTGACCGATACCAAAGAGCCACCACGCGCATCAGAGTAGGCTAAGCAGTATTTTACCTTTATCCATTCACTGTTTTTTAAGAGCTATCTATGACCGTATCAACCATTCGTCAAATTAAGCAGCAGATTCAACAACTGACGAATGGTGATACTGATAATCAGCTACCGTCATTTTGGTTCACGGATTGGTTGTTGTATGTCATTGATAAGCCTGCGATAGCGTTGATGACTGATGAAGATTATCAGCTCACTAATAGTGAGATTGCACGTTTCAACGATGGTGTGAATAAGATGCAGCAAGGCATACCGCTTGCGTATCTGACTGGGCAGCAGGAGTTTTGGTCGCTTAACTTTAGGGTAAACGAGCATACCTTGATTCCTAGACCTGATACCGAGGTATTGGTTGAACAGGTATTAAACTGGATAAACGCTCAGCCAGCGCAACTCAATAATAAGCGATTGTTAGATTTGGGGACAGGGTCAGGTTGTATCGCTATCAGTCTTGCCTATGAGTTAAAGCACGCTAACTGGCAAGTCGTGGCAGTCGATTTATCGTCAGAGGCGCTTGAAGTTGCTCAGCACAATGCCGTGAGCAATAATGTTGCCAATGTTGATTTTGTCCAAAGCAGTTGGTATCAAGCGCTACCTACTGATAATGAGCCGCAGTTTGACGTGATTGTGTCAAACCCTCCGTATATTGACGAGACAGACGAGCATTTGGCAGGTCTAACAGCTGAACCGATTAGTGCGCTCAGTGCACCCAATCAGGGTTTGGCTGATATCGAGCATATCGTTCAACAAGCAATGACATATCTCTGTACAGGTGGGTTATTAGCTATTGAACATGGCTATGATCAAGGTGATGTTGTTCGACAGTTGTTTCTAGATAATGGCTTTAAGTCAGTACATACCGTAAAAGATTACGGTGGTAATGATCGCGTCACGCTAGGGCAAGTTCAGTAGACAGGTTTTTTATTAGTAAACTTATTTGATTATAGGCTTTGAATGACTATGGTAGAAGCGCTGTTACAGCTATCAGATGACGAGTTGCTCCGTTATGCACGGCAAATACTGCTAGACGGTTGGGATATGGATGCTCAGCTGCGACTAAAGTCAGCACGCGTGGTGATGATAGGGGCAGGCGGTCTAGGCTGCCCTGCTTCTGAGACATTGGTACGTGCTGGAGTAGGCCATGTCCATCTGATCGATGATGATGAGATTGAGGCGAGTAATCTACAACGGCAAACGCTGTTTTTGCCTGACGATATCGGTCAGCCCAAAGCATTGACCGCAGCAGCCATGTTAGAGCGCATCAATCCTTTGATAAAGACTCGTGGCACAGTGGCGCGGTTAGATGAAGACAATGCCTATGAATTGCTCGATATAGCGACTGGTAAGCCTGATTTGCTCTTGGACTGTACTGATAATTTTGCCACACGTGATGTGATCAATCGTATTAGTGTGCGTTATCAGATTCCATTATTATCTGCGTCTGCAATTGCGATGCAAGGGCAGTTAGCTTTGTATGAGCCACAGTTAAACACTGGCTGCTACCATTGCGTGTTTGGTTCAGTGGTGCTTGACGAAGCCGCTGACGAACGTACGTGTGCCAATTCAGGAGTGCTTGCCAGTACTACTGCCGTCATGGGTAACCTACAAGCCAATGCTGCGTTGCAATACTTGGGATTAACCAAAAATCCACTGACAAACAAGCTGCTCATATGGGATGGTAGTCAGATGCAGCAGCGGCTAATGGGCTATCGAAAAGACCCGCAGTGTCCTGTCTGTAGCAGTCCTATAGTCAACTCTCTATAAATTGGATACGATGTCAGGCTTGCTTAGTCTACGACTTGTAGTACTTTCACTCGCCTTTCTTGTATCCAAATTATTTTGAACCGACTATAACTGAGTAATCTGATTTTAACGTATTTTTATATTGTATTGCCTATCTTCAAACCTCCTTCTTATTACCATAGTTGTTTTTTATGAAAATTCATCGTCCGCATTTATTAAAGCATACTTTTAATGTCGTTAATCGTGTTCGCCAAACAGCGAGTGTGGCAGGTCTGTCTGCGCTAAGAGTGGCAAAAGGTGAGAAACCTGACGCGATGCTACTCAAAGAAACCTTTGAGCAGTTAGGTACGACTTATATCAAAATCGGTCAGTTCATCGCCAGTACGCCGTCATTGTTTCCACGTGATTATGTCAAGGCTTTCCAGAGCTGTTTGGATCAAACCACGCCATTGTCTTATGCTTATATCGAGCAAGTGCTAAAAGAAGAGCTAGCGACTGATGGCAGTACGCTTGATGATACATTTGCGCATATTGACTCAGAGCCATTAGCATCAGCTTCTATCGCTCAAGTGCATGCAGCTCGTCTGCACAATGGCGATGAGGTGGTGCTAAAGGTACAAAAACCTGGCGTCGAAACCATCATGCAGACCGACTTGGGTGTATTACATGGCGTAACTAAGCTACTTGAAATACTAATGCCATCGATGAAATTTGCGAGTATTGCACCGATTATTGATGAGATTCGTCTGCGTATGCTTGCCGAGACTGACTTTATCGCTGAAGCGCAGAACATCCGCGATTTTCAGCAGTTCTTAGCGGTATCAGGTAATACTCGTGTCGTTGCACCAACTGTCTATGAAGAGCTGACTACCAAGCGTGTTCTAACGATGAGCCGTCTCTATGGCGTCTCTATGGTTGATGAGTCACTCATGCGTCAATACTGTGCAGATCCTGCTCAAGTTATGGCAGATACTTTAAATACATGGTTTGCCAGTCTTATGCTGTGCAATAGTTTCCATGCTGATCTGCATGCGGGCAATTTGATGCTATTGACCGATGGCCGTATTGGATTTTTGGATTTTGGTATCGTCGGTAAGCTCAAAGCTGAGAGCTGGCGTGCATGTATGGGCATGATGCAAGCCATGCAAGACAGTGACTATCAAGCTATGGCGCGCCATATGGTTGATATGGAAATGACGCATGGTGGCAATAAAGTCGATGTGGCTGCACTGGGGAATGACTTGCAGCGTATGATGACAACTATCATGGCAGAAGATAAAACCTTTACCAGTGGTGTACCTTTCAATAGTAAAGAACAAGCTGATGAGCTCAATAAAATGATGCTTGAGATTGTTGAGGTTGGTAAACGTCATGGCATCCATTTTCCACGCGACTTTGCTCTATTAACCAAACAGATGTTGTACTTTGATCGGTTTATGCGTACGCTAGCTCCAGACATGGATATGTTTAGCGATCAGCGGGTACAAATGCTAGGACAGGATACAGTAGAGACACCAACGTTAGACGTATTATAGTTTTCTCTAACACTTTATTCTGACTTAATGTATTTAATAACTTTTCTATTTCTGCGTTTATTTATTACTGCTTTTGACTGTCTAACACAAAGGATTGTGTGCTAATTGCCACAAAAATGGCGCTGTCATGATGACTGCTTTTAAAAGCCGTATGGTCCCGACGATTACCAACGAAGCTGCCATTGCCTGTATCGGTATGTACTGCATGGCAGTCGTTATGGGTTATGGACGCTTTCTGTTTACCGCCACCTTACCTGATATTATGGTGCAATTGTCGCTACCAACGACGATTGCAGGCTGGCTAGCATCAATCAATTATATCGGTTACTTTATTGGCGCTCTTATTGCCATGTTTATACCTCAGCGCTCGACATGGCAGGCGATGACACTTTGGGCGATTATAAGTGTTGTTACCACGATGTTACTCGTCATACCAAATATGTCGCTCACACTATGGTATATCATCCGCTCAATTGCAGGTATTGCAAGTGGCGTGGCGATGATTCTAAGCTCATCTTTTGTGATTCAAAACCTTAGCCCTGAGCGCCGTTCTGTATTATCAGCAGTCCACTATGCAGGCATCGGTGTTGGCATTAGCGCCTCTGCCATAGTGACATGGTGGCTATTAAAATTAGGCTATCACTTCGATGTAATTTGGCTGGTCGCAGGCGTCACCAGTTTGCCGCTCATATGGCTACTGTATGCGATAAAGCCAAGACAAGTACAGGCTGTTGATTCACAGCAGATTGATGCCAAACAACACGTATCAATGCATCAGACCTATTTAAACTTTAAGCGCTCCTTATACGAAGCCATCTCTGGACACCATAAAGCGCTTACTTTACTTTTCGTCAGCTACGTACTGGCAGGGTTTGGTTATATCAGCTCGGCGACTTTTTTGCCCGTCATGGCAGCACAGCGGCTAACGACACAGACGTATGCTGGATTGATGATTTGGTTGGTTGTTGGTATTTTTGCGATGTTGTCAAACCCCCTATGGGGCGCGCTTGCCAAACGTATCGGTGAGATAAAAACCTTAATGGGGCTGACGGTATTGCAAGCATTTGGCATGTGCTTGCCGATATGGCTTGATGGTGCACTTGGATTATATGGCAATGCTGCGATTTTGGGATTGACCTTTGTCGGTATGGTATCAATGACACTGACTTTATTTAAAAATATCAATCCTGCCTATTCTAACTTACTGATTGCCCTAGCGACGTTGGCCTATGCGTTAGGACAGTTTTTAGGACCATTGGTGACAGTGGCACTGGCAGGGAAGGATGGCAATTTCAATGCAGGGTTACTGGTCGCTGCTATCGGATTAATGATTGGATTTGTACTATTGGTATGGTTTCGTCGACAGTCACCAACGACTGCTTAGATCGTCTAAACCACGCTACGGCTAAACACTTCTCGTAGTTCAAAACTGGTATGAACTTGGGCTACGCCTTCGATACGATTGAGGCGATGCAATAAAAACTCTTCGTAATGTGTCATATCACGTACTCTGACCTTAATCAGATAGTCTTCGGTGCGACCTGTGACAATACTACAGCTGATGACTTCTTCAAAGCTCTGAACTTTGCGTTCAAATTGCTCAAAACGTTCTGCTGTATGACGATCCATACTAATAGCGATAAACACGGCTAGCGGATAGCCAAGTTTTTGCGAATCGGTTTTGGTATGGTAGCCAGTGATAATGTTCGCATCTTCTAAGCGTTTGATACGGCGTGCGCAGGGAGTGGCAGACAGGTTGACGCGTTCAGCGAGTTCAGTAATGCTCATACGCGCCTGTGTTTGTAATAAGCGTAGCAACTGTCTATCTATCTCGTCTATATCTGCTGTCCCTGTACTATCAATATGATTATCTGGCATTTCTTAAGCCTTAATAGTGAATTTATTCGATTATAATGTCTAAATTGTGCTTTTCCACTAAAATAACAGAAAATAAAGTAAAAGAAAGCAGGTTTCTCTCTGTTAAACTTTGATATTATTATGGTATGAACACTAGTTATCTCGTATGATAAATACTGATCTAATCAACAGCTAATCGCCTAGCTAAATATATAAATAACCATATCATCTAAGGATTGATTATGTCTGACCAAGCCACGCACACTGCAGCCACAGGGACTGCAAAGATCACACCAAAAAGTGCCGCTTTTGACTTCCGTAAATACCGTCCATTTGCATTTGCGCCATCGCTGCCAGATCGTACTTGGCCAAGCAAAACAATTGAGAAGTCACCGATATGGGCAAGTGTGGATCTGCGTGATGGTAACCAAGCATTGATTGATCCGATGACCATTGAACAAAAAATGCGCTTCTTTAAGACTTTAGTAGATGTTGGTTTTAAAGAAATTGAGATTGGTTTTCCGTCAGCGGCGCAGGTAGAGTTTGACTTTGCGCGTAAACTTATCGAAGAAAACCACGTACCTGAAGATGTAACGCTACAAGTATTGGTACAAGCGCGCGAGCATTTGATTGCCCGTACATTTGAATCATTGAAAGGCGCTAAACGTGCGGTTGTCCATGTCTATAACTCAACCAGCCGTGTACAACGCGAAAAAGTCTATGGCAAAGATAAAGCTGAAATCAAAGAGATTGCGATTGCAGGCGCTAAGCTATTGCAAGAGTATGCAGCAAAGTACCCTGAGACAGATTGGGTATTTCAGTACTCGCCAGAGAGCTTTAGCCAGACAGAGACTGAATATGCCGTAGAGGTTTGCGATGCAGTGTGTGACGTGTGGCAACCACAGCAGGGTCAGGAGGTTATTTTTAACTTGCCAGCGACGGTTGAGGCTTCTATGCCCAATGTCTTTGCTGATCAAGTAGAGTACTTCTGCCGCAATCTAGCGCAGCGTGAGCACGTGATTGTGAGCTTGCATACCCATAATGACCGTGGCTGTGCGGTAGCGGCAGCTGAGTTAGGTGTGCTTGCGGGTGCAGATCGTATCGAAGGCACATTGCTTGGTAACGGTGAGCGTACAGGGAATATGGATATCATGGTCATGGCCATGAACTTGTTTAGCCAAGGTATCGATCCTGAGCTTGATTTTAGCAATATGAGTGAAATCGTACAGGTTGTGAGCGAATGCAATAACCTACCATTGCACCCACGTCATCCTTATGTAGGCGAGTTGGTCTTCACGGCCTTTAGTGGCTCACATCAAGATGCTATCAAAAAATCTCTCGATTACAATGAAAGCAATCAGAGCGAAACAGACAACGTCTGGGACGTGGCTTATCTACCTATCGATCCTGCGCATATTGGGCGTAGCTACCAAGATGTAGTACGTATCAATAGCCAGTCAGGCAAAGGCGGCGTCGCATATATCTTGCAGCGTAACTACGGTTTTAACCTACCACGTTGGATGCAAATTGACTTTAGCCGTGTGGTACAAAAGCAAGCTGAAGCGGCTGCACGAGAATTGCAGAATGATGAAATCTTGCAGACCTTTGAAGATACTTACTTGCAGCAGGGCAAATTTGAGCTGCTAGACTATAGCGTCAACAATAAAGGCGGTGCGGTTTACTTTAGTGGTCAAGTACAAATGAATAGCGACACCATCGATATTGATGGCACGGGTAACGGCCCATTGTCATCGTTTATTGACGGACTTGCGCAGCATACGGGCAAATCACTACATATTATTAACTATGCAGAGCATGCGATTAACCCGCATCATAACAGCGGTAATGGTATCGATGATGATACCAATAGTGATAACAAAACCAATGCCAATGCTGCCGCTTACATTCAGTTAAATGTTGATGGCGAAGTGTATTCAGGTATCGGTACTTGCAGCAGTACAGTATCAGCCATGCTAAAAGGGGCGTTATCAGCTTTTGCTCAAGCGCTAAATACAGAAGCTGCTTAGTGTCAAGTAGTCATTAATATCACGCAAAATCCTGTATGCTAATAACGCCATCGCTTCTTGTCTCTAGCAAGTAAAGCGATGGCGTTATTTTTTGCTATAAATACCTATGAAATTCCGACTACAGGTTTATGAGCAATAGCATAATGTTACTTGTGTTTTTGGTGTCTAAGACTTACGCTAATGTATATATTAAAATATTATAAATAAAAGGTTAATTATGGAACCTATCTCATTTGCTTCATTCACGCTAGCATCTATTTTGGCTTCGTTGCCTGCGAACGGTGAGGCTACCAAGCCGACCATCACCACTCATATTAGTCCAGCCATTGCCGGACAGTGGGAAATAGACTTGGATAGTAGCGCTCATTCTACTCAGGCTATGATGACCAAGGAAGCGGAAGATAACCAGTCGGCAAATATTGCGCCACAGCCTAGCAGTGTAGAGCCCAAGGTGATAACAGGCATGGACGGCGGCGTACTGACTCAAAGTGAAGAGCGGGTTCTAAACATTCAACCAACTACTAGCAAAAACTTACTTGCATCAGTTGGTAAGTCTAACCAGTGCCGCGAGCTATATAACTTTAGTGCGGATAATGAGATGTGGTCTGTCAGTGGCAAAGAGTGGACATACGGCCGATATCTGGTTACCCATCGTGAAGAAGGGCTGCCAGTTATTGCGATCAAGACTGTTTATGATAATAATGAAGTAGACTGCTCAGGCAATCAGATCGACCAGACTGATGAAGCGTTAATTGCATTTATCAATCATGATGGCAACCAGATGCAATGGTGCGCTGATCCTGATGGTAACGAATGCTTTATGAACTTCAATAGAGTGTTGCCATAATTAGATATGCTCGTTGTACTTTATGTATGATTGACAGCTTATTGATGACATAAAAAAACCGCTATATTAATAGCGGTTTTTTATGTGCTGTTTTAATTAAACTTAGCGAACTCTATAAGTATTTTAGCCTACGAGTCTTTTTTAGCTTTATTCGCAGTCAACAGCTCTCTTTCGAGATAGTGAATATTTTGCGCTTCACGAGTAAAGTTATCATCCGCCAAAATCACATCACGATGTAAAGGAATATTGGTTTTGATACCTTCGATAATCAGCTCATCAAGGGCATGTACTGTCTTAGCAATGGCTTGCTGACGAGTTTGACCGTGACAGATAAGCTTACCAATCAATGAATCGTAATAGGTCGGTATCTCATAGCCAGGGTATAGATGAGAGTCAAAGCGAATGCCAGAACCACTTGGCGTGAACAATTGACTGATAGTGCCTGGGCAAGGTACAAAAGTTGCTGCATCTTCGGCATTAATACGACATTCGATCGCATGACCTTGGATCTCAATCTCGCTTTGGCGATAAGACAGACCGTAACCAGCTGCGATTTTGAGCTGCTCGACCACAACATCAATACCAGTAATCATCTCAGTCACTGGATGCTCAACCTGTACACGAGTGTTCATTTCAATAAAGAAAAACTCGTTATTTTCAAACAAAAATTCAAACGTACCAGCACCGCGATACTTAACAAGCTCGCACGCTTTTACACACGCCTTTAAGATTGGCTCACGTACATCATCTGGGATGTCTGGGGCAGGTGCTTCTTCTAGAACTTTTTGATGGCGACGCTGCAATGAGCAATCACGATCATATAGATGGATAGCATTACCATTACCATCGCCTAGTACCTGTACTTCTACGTGGCGCGGGTTTTGCAGATAGCGCTCCATATAGACAGTGTCGTCACCGAACCAAAGCTCAGCTTCTTGTTTGGCCGCTTGTACCTGACCAATTAATTCGTCAAAGCGTTCAACCACACGCATACCGCGTCCACCGCCGCCAGAAGCCGCTTTAATCAATAGTGGGAAACCGATATTGCGGGCTTGCTCTTCAGCATTATGCAGGGTCACAGCGCCAACTGAACCAGGTACAGTTGGTACGCCAGCTTTTTTCATAGCGTTGATGGCAGAAACTTTGTTGCCCATAAGGCGAATATGATCAGCATTAGGACCAACGAAGGTCAATCCTGCTTCTTCTACTTGTTCAGCAAATTCAGCATTCTCAGACAAAAAGCCATAACCAGGATGGATAGCATCTGCACCAGTGATTTCAGCAGCAGTTAAGATGGTATTGATATCAAGGTAGCTTTGGTTAGCATTAGGCTTGCCAATACAAATTGCCTCATCAACAAAGCGCAAGTGCATCAAGTTGGCATCCGCAGTAGAGTAGACACCTACCGTTTCGATACCTAGCGCTTTACAGGCGCGGACGATGCGCAGGGCAATTTCACCTCTGTTGGCAATGAGCAATTTTTTTATCATGGGTTCATCCTTGTCGAAGCGTCAGTCATTGACTGAGTTTCGATACATAGCATCAGGTTGTTTAGCATTGACGCGGTATATATACCAAAAGTCAGCCATAATGAAATAAAGTATGGCAAATATCGTTACGCTTTGTAGCGTATGACAGGTTGACCGAACTGTACGACTTCAGAGTTATCTACCAAGATTTCGTCAACAATACCACTTTGAGTCGCTTCAAGCGGGTTCATGATTTTCATGGCTTCGATGATACCTAAGGTATCACCTGCCTGAACCTTTTGACCGACTTTCACAAATGGTGGGTCATTAGGGCTTGGTGCTGAATAAAAAACACCAACCATTGGTGAAGACTCAACGCTACCCGCTTTTTCTGCAGGTTTGCCTTCAACAGCGGCAGCAGGAGCAGCGCTCGCAGCTGGGGCAGCCATCATAGTTGGCGCAGGCGCGTCATAGTGACGAGTTAAGCTAATATGCTCGTCGTCAGAACTGATTTCTAAATTAACCAGTTCACTTTCTTCCATAAGGGCGATGAGGGTGCGTATTTTTTCAATATCCATAGTTTTTATCTGGCCTTGTACTAAATTCGAGAAATAGTGTAACTAAATATTGTCTAATTAATTGCTAATGATACCTAGATTCAGGGCAATGAGCAATCAATGTACAGTTGTTAACTGAGAATTTTTACATATTTTGACGTAAGCCATCTTTTTAGCAAGAAAATATCTACGATTTTTCATAGTCTGTATGATCAAATGACGCTAATAATGATTATAAAATGCAATCCATAAGCAATTGGCTTAACCCCATAGTATAGTTAAGCGTTTTTGCTGATAGCGTAGACGCAAAGTAAGTAAAATAGATGATAAGAACAAACCTGTAATTAACGCCATCCAAAATCCTTGTGCGCCAACGTCAGTGAAACGCACCAGATAGACGCCAAGTGGCAGGGCCACTAACCAATAGCAGAAGAGCGTTACCCACATCGGTATGGTGGTATCTTGCATACCGCGCAATATACCAGCGACGTTAACCTGCCAGCCATCAAATAACTGATAAGCAAGCGCGAAGATAAGCAGATGCATAGACTGGGCTCTGACCTCTGGGTTATCGGTGAATGCTGCTGCGAGTTCTGGTCTGAATAGCCATATCCCAAGCATACAGGTTAAAGCGATCAATACGGTCCATGCCAGTCCAGTAGCTTGCACTTGGCGCAGTGCTAATAGGTTTTTTTGACCAAATCGATTGGAAACCATGATAGTGAGCGCCATGGCGACCGATATCGGTATCATAAATAGCTGTGAGGTCACTGACAGTGCCACTTGATGCGATGCTGTTGCCAGCTCACCCAATGGACTGATAACGAGTGCACCTAAGCTAAACAAACTGGCTTCAAAGAAAATAGAGATGCCAATAGGAATACCAAGTTTCAACAGTTTTTTAATCTGTGTACGATTGGGGCTAGAGAAGCCATAAAAGAATCGCGTGCTCACAAATTCGCGACGTTTTGTGAAGCTAGTATAGGCAGCCAATAATAGGACATTTATCCATAACACCAATGCTGTCGCCACCCCGCAGCCTGCACCGCCCATTTCTGGCATGCCAAATAACCCATGAATAAAAATATAGTTCAAAGGAATATCTGCAAGCAGGCCAATGATGCTAATGACAGTCACAGGCTCAGGACGACCCAATGCCTCACAATAACTGCGTAGAACAGCATATACAGCGAGCGCTGGGAAACCAAATGAGACACCATGTAAATACTGCGTCGCTATCGGCTGAATGTTTTCTGGTACACCCATAATGCCAAGAACATTGGGAGCCAAATTGACAATGATAAAACCGATAATGCCAATGACACCTGCGGTCCATAAGGACTGCTGCGTGATATGCGGTACTTGCCCGTGTTGGTCTTGACCAATCGCTTCACCAATCAGAGGCGTGGTTGCGATAAGCACACCTGTGGCCAATAAAAACAGCGGCAGCCAAATACCAGAGCCAACGGCTACCGCAGCCAAATCAAGCGCCGAAACTTGACCTGCCATGATGGCATCGACCACGCCAAGTGCGGCTTGGCAAAACTGAGTAATTAAGATAGGGAGGGCAAGTACGCCTAAACGTAAGCTATAGCTTTTAAAATCTTTGAAAGACAATGGAAAAACCATGGTAAGCAACTTTTTATTCTTTGCGGTAATTGTTATTAAGGTAGTTATTATTAATAAACAAACACTGCTATCAATCGACTAAGGTTGACGCAGCGAGGAGAGTAGTGCCGACGATAATACTCCGATAAATAATATGAGCAAGCTTATAATGTTGCATGAGTAGATAGGCAGAGTATGAAAATAAAAGTAAAGACACTAAAATAAAAATAACCCGTCGATCCAAGTAGTGGATTGACAGGTCATATACATAGTAAGATGGTAAAGAAGCCACACTATGATGTCAACGCTTTAGCACCGCTATGTAAGTATTAATCTTAGGTTTTTTGTACTCTATTTCATAGCCAATAGCCAATAGCCAATAGCCAATAGCCAATAGCCAATAGCCAATAGCCAATAGCCAATAGCCAATAGCTCAGAGATGATTTAATAAGTTTACTCCGGCAACAACTCAAGTGTCTCCACCATGTCCATAATTGCTCGCCAATGTTTGGGCTCTAATGGAATTACTGTTAATTGCTGACATCCTTTCCTTAGTAATAACGAATCTTCCAAAGTTGGCAAAAATTTTAGCTCTGATAGTGGTAACACCTCTGTAAAAGCTTGCTCAAAAGTGAGATCGACCATATACCAACGAGGTTCCTCTTCAGTCGCAATAGGATCATAATGACGATGCTCAGGGTGAAACTGAGTAGGATCAGGATACCCTGCTGTAGTAACTGCCATGATACCAGCGACTCCAGACGGCTTGGCGCTAGAGTGATAAAAGAACACTTTGTCACCAACTTTCATATCATCACGCATAAAGTTACGCGCACGGTAGTTGCGAACGCCGTCCCAACCGTCGGTGCCCAAGCGCTGCAAATCTTCAATA
Organism: Psychrobacter sp. NPDC078409; assembly: GCF_050268505.1. Taxonomy (NCBI): domain Bacteria; kingdom Pseudomonadati; phylum Pseudomonadota; class Gammaproteobacteria; order Moraxellales; family Moraxellaceae; genus Psychrobacter; species Psychrobacter sp. NPDC078409. The sequence continues at coordinate 133,819 of NZ_JBNNGW010000002.1, read as the reverse complement.
CCAAAAAATTTAGGGTTGGATTTCATTAACCAATACGCCATATATCTGTCCTTTAAATTTTTGTTTATTCTTTAATTCATTCTTAAAACTACTAGGGTTAGTTTCTATTAACTCACCCTCAAACATGTTTTAAATCGTGTCTGTTCTTAGTAGAGGCTGTTTTTAATAGAGTCTCTATATACTGCCCATAAGTTGTCATGGTGAATAGAGCGTTTATACGTGTTTTTGTTAATAATTTTATGATAGATAGGCTTTTCTTTATCCCATCTAGTCGCTATCCTAGCGTTATTTTTGATACCGATCATCATTGCTCACTACAAAATAAGTTTATTTATGCCCAAAGTGAATACAGAAAGCATGCCAAACGACTTGAATGCGTTAAGTCTTACTGAACCAACGACGGATACTATCTCGGTAAATGTGACCGACATTCCATTGTCTCTTTACATTCACATCCCGTGGTGTGTGAAGAAATGTCCTTATTGCGATTTTAATTCGCATGAGCTACCGATGGACAGTGAACTATCCATGTATGAAGAATATGTCGATGCATTATTGTTAGATGCCGCAATGCAGCAACCTTTAACTCAAGGCCGAAAAATTGGTTCGATATTTATCGGTGGTGGTACGCCGTCTTTGCTACCCATTTCTCAGTATCAGCGATTGTTCTCTGGGTTGCGTACATGTTTTGAATTTGCAGAAGACATCGAAGTCACGATGGAGGCCAATCCCGGCACGCTTGAGCATGCACCATTTGCCCAGTATTTAGAGGTTGGTATCAATCGTCTGTCTATCGGCGTACAGAGCTTCGCTGCTGATAAGCTAAAGGTACTTGGACGTATCCATGATCCTGTGCAAGCATTATCAGCGATTCGCGCTGCCAAAGCAGCTGGATTTGCACGGGTCAACGTCGACTTGATGCACGGTCTACCGCAGCAAACCATGAATGAAGCGCTAGAAGATATCCAAATGGCGCATGATGCTGGCGCAACGCATATCTCTTGGTATCAACTGACTATTGAGCCAAATACCGTGTTTTACCGTAGCCAGCCTATTTTACCCGATGAAGACAATTTGGCAGATATTGAACAAGCAGGTCAGTCGTTATTACAGCAATTAGGCTATCGCAATTATGAGGTGTCTGCGTGGGCAGGCGAGTCAGATAAACCATGTCGTCATAATATCAACTATTGGCAGTTTGGCGATTATCTAGCCATTGGCGCTGGGGCACATGGTAAAGTGACGATTGGTCGTAACGATAGCAATGGTAGTAACTCGTCAGACGTAAAAGATAAAATGGAAGATGACTTGTTAGTAGTGTCAGGTATCTATCGCTTTAGCAAATCGCGTTTGCCAAAAGATTATGTAGTCATGAATCCAGATATCACGAAGATGTCTGACATACGCCAAATCACACCAAAAATGGTTGGCTGGCAAGTGATTGATCAAGAAGAATTGGTGAGCGAGTTTATGCTAAACGCTCTGCGCTTACATGGCGGCGTCGCTTGGTCACTGTTTGAAGAGAGAACTGGATTAACCCTTGATAGTATTGCTGAACAAGTAAACAGTTTGGTCAAACAAGGATTGTTGGTAGATAGTGATACGCAGTTGCAACCGACCGTATTAGGACAGCGTTATCTCAATCAGATATTACGCGCGTTTTTATAAAAACTTGCTTGAGCGATTGTTTAATAACAGCGAAGTAAGAACACAAAAAAGGCTTATCAAATGAATGATAAGCCCTTTTGAAAATCTAAAAAAAGCAGACCTTAGATTTTGTTTTGTACTTCTTGTGCGCCGCCAGTTACAGCATCACCAGCGCTTGATACGTCTTGGCCAAAGCCTTTGAACGTGTTGCAACCAGTTAGAACGAACATAGCAGTTAAAGATGCGATGATTACTTTTTTCATAATAGTATCCTCAAAGATAAATGAATGGTTATAAATAACAACAGTGACGCTAAGCATCGTGCTTAAGCTTCACTGAAGGGGTATTGGATGAGACAGTCATACATAAATGCTATCGCGTTATCCATTACAGACATCATAGTGAAAGTTAAAAACGCTGCACAGTATCAAAATGTAATTATTGGCAGTAAACTGTAACTTTCGATTACCTACCGCTCATAAATTTAAATAATAGAGCGTTGAACATTTGTGGAGTAAGAATGACAATCCATATCGTGCTAGTAGCACCAAAAATGCCGAGCAACACTGGCAATATTATTCGACTGTGTGCCAATAGCGGAGCACAGCTACATTTAGTCAGACCATTAGGGTTTGAGCTTGATGATAAAAAGCTACGCCGTGCAGGTCTCGATTATCATGAATACGCGCATTTGCAAGTGCATGACGATTGGACAGCTGCGAGGCAAGCACTACAAGCCGCTGATTGCCATGTCGTAACGGCATTGACGACTAAGTTGAGCAAACCATTCTACGATTATGACTTTGGTAAGCACTCGGACTCTGAAGCATCTAATAAGGCTGCTATGCCCAATATTGCGCTAGTCTTTGGTTCTGAGACGGCAGGTCTGGCAGATGATATACGTGAAGATATCGGTGCTGATAACTGGCTAAGACTGCCCATGCTGGCTGACTCGCGTAGTTTAAACTTATCAAATAGCGTAGCTATATGTCTATATGAGATATGGCGACAGCAAGGATTTTTAGGCGATGAAGGTCGTAGTATTGGGTATGAGACATTGACAGTCTACGACCCAAAATAGCGATTCTACAAAGCAATAACTATAGACTTAAAAGTATTTGCGTACTCAATGAGCAGTAAAATATTAGATACTGCTCATGTACATATGATGATTTTCTAGTGCGACATCGATTGTATCTTATCGCTTATAAAGCACTTATAAACAGTTTGGTGGTTTTGGTAGTCCTGCCAAGCGATTGACATGACGCGCGACTAAACCTGTATTAAACAATTGCTGTAGCTTTTGATTGCTAATATCAAGTTCTGGCAAAGTCTTTTGTAGCCATTTGATTAGTGGACGGGTTGCTGGCGCGTGATTAAATTTGTCAAAAAACGCGCGCACTTGTTGCAAAACTTCTAAATGCTCGTCGCTTAGATTGACCTCTAACGTGTCTGCCAATTGCTGCGCGATAGCAGGCGTCCAAATGGTATGGTCACACAGATGACCGTCTTGATCTAATTCGATATCAGCCGCTGATAATGCAGCGTTGTGAGTGGTCATGTCATTACTCATAAGGCAATCGTCACCACTTTATCAAACTGACTGCTCTGAGTCAGATTGACCCATTCTGCATCGGTTAAAATAGCAGTTAACTTAGTCTCTAAATTAAGCTTGCCAGTTGTATTTGTCGTGAGCTGTTCGATATCATCTGCTAATGCGTAAATACCAGCAATACCATCTATATCGCTATCATTTAAATAAGCATTGAGCCAATCGATAAAAGCAGGAGTGCTGCCAAGCAAGAGGATACTGTCACCTGTGCGCCAAGTGCGAGACATCTCTTCAGTACTGCGTCTAAGGGTAGCCATCGTGCTATGCAATTGATATAAAGTTGCCATAAAGGTGTCCAATTACGTGCTTTATTATTTTATAAATCTAAGTTATACAGCGTTTTAAAAGGTAAGTATCTGCTCAAAGTCTTGTGAGTTGATGACCTCTGGCACGAGTGTGAGCTGTGATGCCAGATCTGTCGGCAACATACCAGTGACCCAGCCACTAAAGACATCATCAGGTAGCCAAGCTGCGGGCATATCGTAAAGCTCAAGTGACTGAATCATGCCATGCAGCCGCGAGTCAGATTGCATCAATAAGCCAAAGACAGGCGCATCTAAGAATAGTTGCACCTCATGACCAAATGTCGCTAAAGTTAGCGCAAGCGCACAACCTTCGTAGCTTGCTGCTTCAGTGGGCGTATGCAGCTGAATTAATAATCTCATAATCTATTCCTAAAAATATTTACCGCTACCAGTGATGTTAATAGACAAACCATCAAACGACATGCTATCAAAACTGTATCAAACGACAGTCGTCCTGCATCATCATCGCAAGCTCACTGAGTCCCACTAATGTAAACCCTGTTGCAAGATTGGCACCGTCAAGCTGATGGCGTGAGCTGTTGTCTACATCACTCACACCGCGGCTAAGGGCTGTACTGACACATACAGGCAGGGGTAATTGATACTGCTTAGCCAAAGACTGCCATTCTTTGGTCAAGTCTAATTGATCGGCTGACTGCCAACGCAATCGATTGGCTATGTGAGCCGAGTCGCCATAAAAGAAGACATTGAGCAGGGGTTGTTCAGAGGTAGCATTATCGCTGCTGCCTATGCGATTAGTGTCATTGTTATCAATATCATGACTATCTTCTGCGCCGTTTAGGTAAGCGCGTGCATAGCGTAACGCCAAGTGTGCCAATGGGTGACTAGGGTCAGCAGTAATCAGTAGTAACGGGGTAGTGGTCGTCATAAGGCGCGGTATCACATATTATAAATAAGAGTTTAAAAATTATGGCCGAGTTGCTATAAATGCTTTGTATAAAGTCATTTGGTCGTTATTATTATAGTGCTTGTGTGCAAATTTGCGTGACAGAAAACAGAATTTATACTGATAATGCGCCATACAGCGGATCATACTGTCACATCAAATATCGTTATGTCATAAAAGAGAGGCGCGTCGTCTCTATCAAAGATGTTTATGCTAACATAAAGCGCCGCAAACCAAATAGAGCCACTGTTATTTAACGTGGTTTTATCTCAAGTGTAGGCACACTGAGTATTATTATTTGATGCTGTGACTGCCTCGTAAGAAAAAACAATAAACTTATGAGCTAGGTTCACGTAGTCTTACCATTCTATGTAAGGAGTTTTTGTCACTATGTTACCTGCTATGCCCTCACGTGTGAACAATGGTACAGATTATCAGCCTACCGTAGAACAACTGCAAGTCCTGCAGACAGCGAGCGAGTTCGCTTATCAAATTTGGGAAAGTCGGACCGTTTCATGTCAGACGTTTTTGCGTAGCTATCCATTGAATAGTACGCTGACCCGTCAGCAAATCGATGATCTGATACAAGATTATACGTTAGATGAGAACTATCAACTCGCTGATGAAATCAAGGTCATGAGTGGTCTGCGTCACTTGCGCACGCTACTAATGATGCGCTGGATTTGGCAAGATGCCTTGCAAACGATCAGTCTGGAGCAGCTGACCGATGAGTTGTCTGAATTTGCAGATGGCTGTATCTCTTTTGCTAAGGATTATACTTATCAGCACTTGGTTGCTAAATATGGTGAGCCGACCTTTATCAATGAACAAGGCAATGTACAGATTGATGATATGGCAATCATGGCCATGGGTAAACTTGGTGCGCAAGAGCTGAATTTATCAAGTGATATTGATCTAATCTTTGTGCATCAAGCGCGCGGCGAGACCAATGGCAATAAGGCAAAAGGTACACGTAGCATAGACAACAAACGCTTTATGACCAGATTGGGTCAAGGCATCATTAAACTGCTTGATAACAAGACCGCTGACGGTTTTGTCTTTCGAGTAGATATGCGCTTACGTCCATGGGGTGATGGAAGTGATTTGGCTATTCATCTATCCGCATTACAAAAATACTTTACGATGCATGGGCGTGCATGGGAGCGTTTTGCTTGGTTAAAAGCGCGCGTAGTCGGACAAATAGACCAGCCATTTTATGAAGAGTTACAAGCGCTGATTAAGCCATTTGTCTTTCGTTATTATGTGGACTACAGTGCGTTTTCGGCATTGAGAGAGATGAAGTCTCTTATTCAAAATCAAGTTGCACAGCGTGAAGACTTGGATAATATCAAGCTTGGTGCGGGTGGTATTAGAGATATTGAGTTTATCGTACAGGCCTTTCAGCTTATCTATGGCGGCCGGCATCCACAGCTGCAAATCAAACCTTGCTTGCAAGCGATGCAAGTATTGTGTGAGCTTGGCTATCTGGAGCATTCAACTTACGAGCAGCTACAGGCAGCATATCGGTTTTTGCGCCGGCTTGAGCATGCTATTCAAGCGATTAATGATCAGCAGACCCAGCGCTTACCACACGATGAGCAATGGCAGCATAATCTAGCAGTGACGCTGAATTTTAAAAACTGGCATGCCTTATTAGACCAGCTTAATCGTCATCGCGAGAGTGTCAATGTGCCGTTTGAGCGTATGGTCACTGAACGTCAAATACCTGATAATGAAGATACCGACCTAGAGCCAGAGCACTTAGATGAGCAAATTGCTCGTTTAAATGAAGTGCTGACAGAAGAAAATCGCGAGTTACTACAGAACTTTTGGCAATCAAAAATGGTCGCTAACTTAAGTGATGAGGCCAGAGAGCGCTTAGACGATGCGTATCCTGTCATTGTCCATGCGTTGTTAGCGCATCAAGAACAGCAGCAACTTGCCAATACTGCTTTACCAAGATTGATCTCACTGCTTGAAGCGATTTGCCGTCGTTCTATCTACTTGGTTATGATTGCTGAAAACCCCAATGCAACGATTGAGCTGATTCCAATGCTATCTGCTAGCCCGTGGATCGCAAAAGAGTTGGCTCAGTATCCTGTATTATTGGATACTTTTTTGCAGCAGCGTTATCGCCATCTACCAGATAAGCGTGAGCTGCGCGATATCTTGCGCCAACAATTACTACGCGTCGAGCCAAACGATGAAGAAGAGCTGTTAAGCGTCCTACGTCTGTTTAAAAAGAATCAAGTGTTGGCGGTCGCTGCTAGTGATGTATTGGCTGAACGCCCGATTATGAAAGTATCGGATTCATTGACTTATATCGCTGAAGTCGTATTAGAAGCGGGATTAGAGCGCGCTTTTGCAGAGATTGTTAACCGTTATGGGTATCCTATTGGCCAAGATGGCGATCCAGTCACTGAAGCGGACTGCGGCTTTGCAATTATCGGTTATGGCAAGCTTGGTGGTTTAGAGTTGTCGTATTCTTCAGATTTGGACTTGGTATTCTTACACAAAATAAAAGAGCAAGGCATGACTACTGGTGAAAAATCAGTCAGTGGTATGAAATTTGCCGCGCGTCTTGTACAAAAACTGATGAATTATCTCAATACTCAAACCCGTGATGGCCGTGCCTATGAGATTGATATGCGCCTGCGGCCTTCAGGAAATGCTGGCATGATGGTGGTGTCTTGTCATGCGTTTGAAACCTATCAAATGGATAAAGCATGGTCATGGGAGCATCAAGCGCTGGTACGTGCTCGTGCGATTTGCGGGGACAGACGAGTCACTGCACGCTTTTGTGATATTCGCCGCGACGTATTGTCGTTGCCACGGACACTGGATCAAGTACGTAGCGAAGTCACTAGCATGCGTATCAAAATGCAAAAACATCTAGGCACGAGCCAATGGCAGCAGGAAGCGGGCAAGTTTCATCTTAAGCAAGATGCAGGCGGTATTGTAGACATTGAGTTTTTAGCACAGTTTGCCGTATTGGCTTACTCGCATGAATATCCGAGTTTGACCAAATGGAGCGATAATGTGCGAATTTTTGCAGAAGTTGCTTTGCTTGGTATTTGGGATGACCAAGTCTGTCAGGATTTGACCGATGCCTATCTAAGGATACGTGCTGCCACGCATCAGTTAGCACTATCAGAGCAGTCTTTGCTCGTTGATGAATCATTGTGGCAGGAGACGCGAGCGTTAGTACAGTCACAATGGCAGCATCTTATGGGTGTGGAGACAGACGACGAGTAATATCGAAACTTGTATGATTAAGGCCTTGCCGATAGTCCAAGAGACGCTTAAACTGTAATGCGTTTCTGTGAGTAGAAACTATGAATAAAAGCTATCAACAAAAACTATCAACAAAAACTATGAGTAGAATCGGTAGCTAGAAACGATATAATTAAAAACCATATAGTGCTAAACCAAAAGATTTCATTTGCCAAGACGGCCAGTGATATAATCGGTCACACATCATAATAATACTGTCAGTCGTTTGTCATAATGAAGCTGTTGTTTCGGCAATAAAAATTGACGCTGCGGTGTTATCATACGATGTTGATCAATACTGTTAAATAAAACCTACCTAAAAAAAGTTAGACGTCAGTGCTAACATAAGGACAATAAAATGAATATGGCAACACAAGATGGTAAGCTTTGGATGAATGGCACGATGATCGAACAGCCAGATGCTAAAGTTCATGTGCTTACACATAGCTTGCATTATGGTATGGCTGTGTTTGAAGGCGTACGCGCTTACCAAACAGCGGATAATCGTACTGCTATTTTCCGCTTAAAAGAACATACCGAGCGTCTACTTGGCTCAGCCAAAATCTTCCAAATGGACGTACCTTTTGATGCTGCCACTTTAGAGCAAGCACATAAGGATGTGGTCAAGCAAAACAACTTGGCAGAAGCTTATATTCGTCCGCTTATTTGGGTAGGTGCAGAAAAACTTGGCCTGTCTTCACGTGACAACAGCATCAATGCAATGGTTGCTGCTTGGCATTGGGGTGCTTACCTTGGTGAAGAAGGTATCAAAAACGGTATCCGTGTAAAAACGTCATCATATACGCATCACATGCCAAACGTGACTATGTGTAAGGCTAAAGCCTCTAGTAACTATCCTGTGTCTATTATGGCAAACCAAGAAGTGACGCGTAATGGCTATGACGAAGCTATTTTGATGGATCCACAAGGATTTGTATGTCAGGGCGCAGGCGAGAACTTATTCTTGGTAAAAAATGGTGAGCTACATACGCCAGACCTATCAGGTGGAGCATTAGACGGTATTACCCGTCGTACTATTTTGCAGTTTGCGGCTGACCTAGGTATCAATGTTATCGAACGCCGTATCACTCGTGATGAGTTTTACTTGGCTGACGAGATATTTATGACAGGTACTGCTGCTGAAGTTACGCCTATTCGTGAATATGATGATCGCATCATCGGTAATGGTGGCCGCGGTGAGTTGACTGAAAAACTACAGACCCTATACTTTGATGTAGTTCATGGTCGTAATGAGAAATATATGGACTGGTTAAGCTTTATTGATTGATAATGCCGTTACTTTAAAGACCAAAAAGGCTGAACATAATTGTTCAGTCTTTTTTTTATGCTAATATAGCCATCATATTTATTCATACGATTAAAGTGAGCAGTCAATGCCAATAGATTCTAGTACAGCCGATAATAATAATATCAAACAAATTATTTGTATTAAATGGGGTACAAAGTACGGTGCTGATTACGCCAATAAACTATATGGTATGGTATCTCGTAATATCACCCCGCCGTTTCGTTTTGTGTGTTTTACGGATGATACGACTGATGTACGTCCAGAAATCGAATGTCAAGAACTGCCACCATTAGATGTCACTATGCCAACGAATACGTTAGGAAAGTGGCCTAAATCTCGTTTGTGGGGCGAAAAACTTGGCGATTTAACAGGGACAGTATTATTTGTAGACTTGGATGTGATTATCGTCGATAGCCTCGATCCTTTCTTTGAGTATGGCAAGCCGGACGATGTTATTTTATCTTATAACCCAAGCAACCCGTTGGAGCGCTTGGGGCAGACCTCTTGCTTTAGATTTCAAATAGGGTCACTTGTTTCACTCCAAGAGAAGTTCAAAGCTGATCCACAAGGTATCGCCGATGAATATCGTTTTGAGCAACGCTTTGTCACCCGCAATGCACCAGGTGGTGTGAAGCTGTTTCCAAAGGCATGGGTGGCACACTTTAGACGTAAATGTCGCCAACCATTTCCGCTTAACTACATCAAAGAACCGAAGATTCCTAAAGGCGCTCGTATTGTCATTTTCCCAGGTGACTTGTATCCTACGCACGCTATTGAAGGCAGATACAATAAAAACGCCGCCAATAATGCTAAAGACCATCTAAAAAGACTTACTGAGCCTAAAAACTTGAAACGCCCATTGCGCCATTTGCGTCATTTTATCTTACCAGTAGGGTGGATTGAAAAGTACTGGAAAGAATAGATTTAACTTTATAGTTATTACCATATTAGCAAACGTTAGTATTGATGCTTTCTATCTTTATATTCGTGAAGATAGAAGCATGACCCAGTGAATGGATAGAATTATGAAAACAAATGATACCATCAGAGTCTTTGTTGGCTGTGACCCAAATAACTGTGATTTAGAGCAGATGATGGTTCTAGATTATAGTATTCATAAACATACTAGTATGCCAGTGGAAATAGTATGGATGCAGTTATCGCGCGATCCGGATAGCTACTGGTATTCAAATCCTGAGACTGGTAAGGGCTGGGATACTACTAAGTGGTCAACGCCTTTTTCTGGTTTTAGATGGGCGATTCCAGAGTATTGCAATTACTCTGGACGTGCGATCTATATGGACGCTGATGTTGTTATTTTAGACGATCTAGCAAAGCTATGGCAGCATCCTATCAAAGGACAGTCTATAGTAGCCGCTAAAGCAAATGCCGATATGACTCGTCTATGTACCTGTGTTTGGGATTGCGATGCTGCAAAAAATGTGGTTTTGCCTATTGAGAAACTTAAAAAAGATCCCAAAAGTCACAAAGAAATGATGGCTTTGTTTAAGAAAAATACGCAACTGATTGAGCCTTATCAAAATAGCTATAACTGTATCGATGGTGAAGACTTAGCAATAGAACAAATCAAAATTTTGCATTATTCGGATATGGGCACACAATTCAGCCATAAGTACTCCTTACCTAGAGTGAGTGAGGAAGGGATTGAGCATTGGTTTGATGGTGAAGTATTACCACATCCAAGACAGGATTTGGTCGATCTTTTCGATACCTACTATAATGAAGCGCTTACTGCTGGATATGATTTAGAAAGTTATCGAATTGAGCCATTTGGTAGTTTTCCAAAAAAATCACAACAAGGATATATAGGCAATAAAGTGACTCGACCAAAGGCTTCTAAATCACTATTTGCAAAATTATTTAAACGTTGATTCATTTAATATAATAATATTTCACACATTAAATGAATAGAAATTCATCCATAGGTTGTCGTTTATGAAGCAGGATAAAAAAGTAGCGTTGCTCGCTATTAATTGTTTACAAGGTGGAGGGGCAGAGCGAGTCGTTCTTACTTTGGGGCAGGGGTTTTACGAATTAGGATACGAAGTACATATTTTAAGATTCAAACCACGGGTTGAATATGATCTTAATCCAAACCTTATTTATCATGTGCTCAAATTCAAACCCTACAAGATGATACCAGGAACACAGCGTCGCGATAAATTTTTCGCTCATGCGGTAGATCGTTATGTCAAAAAAAATATCGGACAGCCTGATATCATTTTGTCTAATCTTGATCGTTCAGACAGTATTTTTAGCTACAGTAGCCTGCCGAACATCATTTACGTGATTCATAATACTTTGTCATTACTGTATAAGTTTGCAAAAACAGATGTTGGTCATCGGAGAAAAGAAAACTTTACGAGAATTTATTCCAAAAATCCTTGTGCCTGTGTCAGTAACGGAGTAGAAAAGGATTTTGTAGAAAACTTTGGTCATGTTACCTCAACTACAGCAATACATAATCCTATTGATAGAGATGGTATTCAAAAGTTAGCTGATGCTTTCATTCCAGAATATCAAAATTATATTATTCACGTTGGCAGTTTTAAAGAAGCAAAGCGTCATGATGTGCTATTGAGAGCTTACGCGAAGACAGATCAGTCTTTGCCGTTGCTTCTTTTGGGTAAAGGGAAGCTTCAAAGCAATACAGAGGCGCTGGTAGCAGAGCTCAATCTAGAAGATAAAGTTGTCTTTTTAGGTTTCCATGAAAACCCTTTTCCGTATATAAAGCATGCGAAATTTAAAGTATTGACTTCTGATTGGGAAGGTTTTGCTTTAGTGATTGCAGAGTCTTTAGTGTTAGGAACACCAGTTATCAGTACTGACTGCCAATCCGGGCCAAGTGAGTTGTTACCTCAAAAAAACCTAATGCCTATGAGAGACATAGATGCTATTGCAGCTAAATTAAGCCTAGCTATGAAAGATCCAGAGCAATTCCACTCTGAATTTAGCGAAGCACTCCTTCCTGTCACAATAGCCAAGAAGTATATTGAATTTGCATCGAATGTTAAGAATATAGATAAAAGGTCTTAATCTAACCACCATTTGGACCAATCATCTCTATGCAATTGCCGTAGAGTAGCGAAAGCACTCTGGTTATTCTGTAGTTTTTCGAATACAGCAAGCAGTATAGTCGTAGCCAATTTATCGACTTTCTGAAATTTATTATAGCGTTTACGCATATTTCTTAAGCTATCATCGGTACCAATACGGAAATAAGTAAGCCCATCGTATAGAGGCAAATCGCCGGCATAAAGTATGTCGGTTTTTTCGTTTAATAACGGCATAGGTTCAGCATTAGTGCTCAGTTGTAAAAAGTTTTTGGTCTCATGAACCCTTAAGGTATTCATTAGAGTGATGACATTCATCAAAATAGCAGCTCTAATACTGTTATTTGAGTGATCAATGAAAGTATCGCAGGCTGAAACAATCCAGCGCAGCGAAAGATGCTCTAATAAATAGTCGCTTTCTGACTCCCAAAGCCTCTCAAATTCAGCAAAAGTTTTATCTATTTTGTATTTGCGGCGCATTAATATAATAAGCGTATTGTGATAAAAGCAGAGCTCAGAATCTCCTAAAGATTGATACTTTAAATTATTTAAGTGGATTTCTAAGTCTGTACTTTTACGCTCATCTGTCAGTGCTTCGATATCACACGATGACTCGGTGATTATTGTCGTTTTCATCTCATCAAAGCTTTTACCATCATAGTTTTTGACAATCTTACCCGCATTCAATCTTTTTTCACTTAGAAATATCAATAGCAGTTTTCTTTGCCAGTTTGAAGGTGTAGTCATGTCACTAAAATCCTTTGAACAAGTATGATGCAATTAGAGCTTAAACGTCTGTCGAAAAAATTGATACCAAAATAATTTATGAAATATTCCTGCTTAAACTGAATAGTATTGCTTGTACCATTCGACAAACTTTGTGATTCCATCTTCGATACTGGTATCAGGTTTGAAATCAATATCATCTACTAGCTCGTCTATATCTGCATAAGTAATAGGCACATCACCTGCTTGCATCGGCAATAAATTCTCTTGCGCTTTTTTGCCACAAGCGCTTTCGATGGCAGTGATAAAACGGCGTAAAGTTACTGGTTGGTTATTGCCAATGTTATATATTTTATAAGGGGCGGCCGCTGTAGTGATAGTAGAGTATTGAGGAGAGGGAGCTTTATCCATTATCCGAATAATACCTTTTACAATATCATCAATATAGGTAAAGTCACGCTGCATATCACCATTATTGAAGACATTGATTGGCTCACCAGCTAGAATTTTTTTGGTAAAAGAAAAATATGCCATATCAGGTCGACCATGAGGACCGTAAACGGTAAAAAACCTTAATCCTGTCGTAGGGATATTATATAAATGGCTGTAGCTATGCGCCATGAGCTCGTTAGATTTTTTGGTAGCCGCATATAAGCTGATAGGAAAATCAACACAATCAGCAGTGGTAAATGGCTGCTTTATATTCATACCATAGACTGAGCTGGAGCTGGCATAGATTAAATGCTTGATATCATGATGGCGGCAGCCCTCAAGTATATTAACAAAGCCAACCACATTTGAATCAATATAAGCATTTGGGTTTTCGATAGAGTAGCGGACACCTGCTTGTGCGCCTAAATTAATGACAATATCGAATTGATAGGTAGAAAAAAGATCAGACATGGCTTCGCGATCAGCAAGGTCTAGCTTAATGAAAGTAAAATATTCTGGTTCTGATATTTCATTTAGTAGTCTTAAGCGATCTTCTTTTAAGCTCACGTCATAGTAGTCGTTGATGTTATCAATACCAACGATGCAATTATTGCTATTAGGCAGCCGTATTTGTAATAGGGCTTTGATTAGATGAAAACCAATAAAACCTGCCGCACCAGTAATTAAAATATTCATTAATCGCTCCCGAATAAATCTCTGGTAAAGACTTTGTCCGCCACATCTTCGATTTCAGTAGATAAACGGTTTGCCACAATGACATCACTCATTGATTTAAACGCTTCTAGGTCTTGAATAACTTGTGAGTTGAAAAAGGTACTTTCTTTCAATACTGGTTCGTAAACAACGACTTCAATACCTTTTGCCTTAATACGTTTCATGATGCCTTGTATCGCAGAAGCTCTAAAGTTGTCTGATCCGCTTTTCATAACCAATCGGTGTATACCTACAATTTTTGGTTTTAGTTCAATAACTTTATCAGCAATAAAGTCTTTACGAGTTCTGTTGGAGTCGACAATGGCTTTTATCAGGTTACTTGGCACCTCATCATAATTTGCCAATAGCTGTTTGGTATCTTTAGGCAAGCAGTAGCCACCATAGCCAAATGATGGGTTGTTATAATGATCACCAATACGCGGGTCTAACCCAATACCTTCTATGATCTGTTTGGTTTCGAGCCCAAATGTTTGAGCATAAGTATCAAGCTCATTAAAGTAGGCCACGCGCATTGCTAAATAAGTATTAGAAAATAACTTGATTGCCTCAGCTTCAGTGGGCTTTACAAATAGTAGCGGTACGTCCTTTTTGATCGCGCCTTCAAGGAGTAAGTTAGCGAATAATTGAGCTCGTTCTGACTGTTCACCTACGATGATTCGAGAAGGGTAAAGGTTGTCATGCAGCGCTTTACCTTCTCGCAAAAACTCGGGTGAAAAGATAATACGGTCAGTTGCATAACGTTCTCTAATACTCGCCGTATATCCCACTGGTACGGTAGACTTTATAATAATGATTGCTTGTTGATTGACCAAAAGTACTTGCTCAATCACTGCTTCTACCGTTGATGTATTAAAATAATTGGTCTTGGCGTCATAATCAGTTGGTGTCGCCACAATAATAAAATCAGCGCCTTCATAGGCCGCCGACGCATCAAGTGTCGCAGAAAAGTTGAGATTTTTATTTGATAAAAAATCCTCAATATCTTCATCTTCAATAGGGGACTGCTGGGCATTCAATAAGTTGATTTTTTCAGGAACAATGTCAACAGCGACGACTTCGTTGTGCTGTGCTAATAGCATTGCATTTGATAAGCCTACGTAGCCTGTACCTACTACTGCTATTTTCATAATATATCCAATTAATGTTTATGCTTTGAGGGTTCTAATCCAAAATTGGCTTGGGCTAAATATGATTCAAAATCACGATACTGTGTCAGATCACCTTAGCTCAGAGAGCTAGTGTTCCCGTCACAGAAGCGGGAAGATACGCTAAAAATTTATGTTTCATGGCTTGGCTAATTTTTTTGTGTAAATCTGGTTCCAGAAGGTCTAGGCTTTGAATACAACCGTACTTGATAGATTTATCTTCTAGAGCAGTAACAAAATCATCGACACTACTTTCATTTTTTAGATAGTTGACAGAGGTATCGGGTTTTAGATTCGCTTCATCTTTTTGAATTTTCAGATGATTCATCAGGGTTATCGGATTCACCTGAGCCACATCTCTAAATTGATATCTAATCTGCTCTGTCAGTAGCTGAGGATGATTTAGCAAATAATCTTTCAATATGTTCCTATCGACGATGTGAGGATAGTGATGAATTTCAAAGAATTGATCCATACCGATTATTTTGGCACTTAGCATTTGGGCGATAGTATGCCTTGGTTGAATCGGTGTTCCAAATAGTTTAAAGCGAGATTTTCGGAAACTAAGCTTAGCATTTAATGCAGCACTCTTACGCCAGTGGCCGTGAATGTTCAGCTTTTTACCATTTAAAAAGTCATCTGTTTTTACTGGTTGGTTAAAAAAGAAATCATCATTCATATAGATGAAGTAATCAGATAGCCCCTCAATATTCCATATCATCGACTCAATCGATCGGGTATTAAACGTAGGCAAAAATTGCTCATAACCTAAAAATATGTCCTTATGATCAACAATGCGTATTTTATCTGCTGAGCAAATACCTTGCTTGGCAAACTCATCGATGAACGCTGGCTTTTGTTGATCTGTGACGACATATATATGACGACAAAAAGGCACATATTTGATGATAGAAGCAATATTATAATATATCTCATCGTCACTGGCGAAACGTGTGTCAGTTATTGCATCAGATGCCACTTCTTTACTTGGCTTATACTGTTCTCGCTTTTGTTTGAGTATAGGGTCTGCGCCATCTACCCAAGCAATGACGATGTCTAATGTGTTTTCATTAGGCTGCTTCATAACTGATCCTGCTCTCTTCGGATATGCATCTATTTTAGTAGCTATATTAGACCAGCTATGATATTTGCTGATGTGATTATTAACGAGGTTTAATCGATTTAGATAGTTAGACTCATTATAATTTTTATAGAGATACCGTTAAATCCTGCTCGTACTTTACTAAATAAATGCCGAGCACCAGCGGTAGGTGAGACTAGCATATAAAGTCAGAACGCTGCAATAATTATGACTATAGTTGCATTCATTTGGCTAACCTATCATGCCTATACCGTTAAAAAATCAAGCTGAGACACTGATGCCACCTACTATTCTATTTATTTTAAAAGCGCTTGAAGGTCGTGGTGCTGAGCGTATGGTTGCGACGTTGGCAAGCGCTTATGCAGATATGGGCTATCGTACTTATATCCTATGCTTGGAAGCGACGCAAGATATGCTACTAGACGCTCGCGTGCAATATCACATCGTGCCATATGATGAGGTGTTTTCTGAGCAGAATCTCGACCCAGAATCTACACAAGCACAAGCCTATGAATCAGTCGCTAAACGTATTGATACTTACGTGTTTCGCCAAATAGGAGTGCCAGATTTGATACTGGCTAATATTTATAAGATAAACTGGATTATGGCATATAGCCAGTTGCCAAACATCGTAAATGTACTGCATACAGCGCTATCAAAGCAGTTCCAAAACCAATTATTAGAGGCGCCAGTACAGACTATAAATCATTTAAAAATGGTCTATGGTGCTCATCTTTGCAGCTGTGTAAGTAAGGGTGCACGCCAAGACTTGATTGCTCTTATAGGAGATATTACCAAAACCACAACAATCTATAACCCTTGTGATGCTATCGCTATAAATACCAAAGCAGCAGTATCTAGCCATCTTGAACATTTCGGCTTAGTAGATAAAGATTACATTATACATGTCGCCTCATTTGATGACATGAAAGGTCATCGAGACTTGCTACAGGCGTATGCTAAAACAGAACGAAAGCTGCCGTTAGTACTAGTGGGTAAAGGTAGGCTTGAAGCAGAGATTGAACAGTTGGCTGTCCAACTAAATATTAGCGATAGTATTCAGTTTTTAGGCTTTCAGACCAACCCTTATCCATTAATTAGATCAGCTGCACTGATGGTACTCACCTCTAAGTTTGAAGGCTTTGGTTATGTCATAGTAGAGGCACAAGCACTGGGTGTACCAGTAATCAGTACGGATTGTCCTTTTGGGCCAAGAGAATTATTACCTAAAGAAAACTTAATAGCGGTAGGTGATATTGATGGTTTGGCTTTACTTATCGATCAAGTCATAGATAATCTTACAGATTATATCGTGCCGCTAAACCAGCAGTTACTACCCAAAAATATTGCAAGACAGTACTTAGCGTTTGGTTCTGTTTTAGATTCAGGAGAAAATGAGGGTTTATAACTTGTAGTGGTTCTTAATTAAACGCAATCAAGTAGAGGTTATTAACTGCGAGTCATTAACTACAAAGTGTCGAATAGCGATTTAGAGATAGGAGAGTGGTTGATGACGGGTACACCATGCGATTGATAGATTCTGCCAAGTAAGTTAAACGAAGGGATAATGCGCTCGTTCATGACTTTACTGAGCATACTTGGTGCACTATTGTTTTTATTTTCATAAAACCGTGGTTGCTTGCTGTTAAGCAGATCAATACCGTACAGATGAATACTCGCTGCTTGACGCGAAAACGCCAACTGCGCCGCGACATAAGCAACGGTTCCTGCTTCCACAAATCCATGAGTAATGTTAAGAGAGACGCCGATGTCAGCCGCTTTATGATCGCTATCAATAATAAAGTTTGGATTATTGATAAAGTATGATAGCGGCATTTTTTTATTGAGTAATTTTTTCTTAAAGATAAGCTTATTAAAAGATAGCTTGTTTGACTTCACCCCCCATGGCCTATCTACTGGGTACAACACTCGCATGGCACGATGGTACGTTCGCATAATATCAGGGTGCGTAGTGGCCATTGCTTCAAAGACAGCTAACGTTGCATATAGAGGTTGCCCTGTATAGTACTGCTGTAAAATCTCCGGCTGATGATTGATAAAGCGCGCATCACTGATGACGTAACCAGCAATATCGGTAAACTGATGCTGCCTAATCAGGCTGATACTGCCATTGACAAAAATAGTAGGCGTATCTAGGAGCTCTGCTAACGGTAGCTGCTGTATAGATGGCCCTGAGGCGATAATATTGATGTCTTTTCCATGCAGGCTTTGTGCTGGTTCATTGGCATTAAACGCATTGATAATGATGAGCTCATTATCAATATTGAACCCAGCGGTAGCAGGTAATCTCAAATATAGCGCCATACTATTTTCCAGTCGTTTATTTCACCTATCTTATATCGTAATACACTGCCTTTATGCTAATTATAAATTGTCTAAATATGGTTAATTGCTAAATATCTATTGCCAATGGTCTTTTAACCATGGGCTTGGCTTCACATGTCGATACCATTTACCGCCACTACCAGCAATTGCATCGGGCGGGTTAATCTCACCGTGGAAAATAACGATTTTGGCATCATCCGGCAGAGTAGGTGTGCGCACAAAATTAAAAGGAATCGGCGCAATACATTGGTACTTAAAGCTGACACACCATGTTTTGTCCCAATACTCTAGGTGATGATGCTCACGCAAATAGTTAGAGAGGTAAGCCTGCTCGTGACGTACTTGGGTACGAATGGTTTCAAAGTTTCGCTCAAAATTGGACAGCAAGTCAGGATAAGTATTCATACCAATATTAAAGCGATAGACGGAGCTATTGCCAATCATGCGCCAAGGTTTTTTCCAGTCGCGAATGATGACGACACTGTCCTCATGCTCAGCTTGGTAAGTAAAAAATGCATCGATATTATCGACAATGACGATATCGATATCTAAAAATAGGGCCACACCTTTTAAATCATACAGCTCAGGCTTAAAGGTAGTCAGTTTTTTCCAACCACGTTCAGGACCTGCTGGCAAATCCATGTCAGGTATCGGATAACAGGCAATCGCAGGGTCAATACCTGTGCTGTCATCGGTCAAGCAAACCATTTGGAAATCTAGGGTTAGATGTCGACTAACCATGTTGTAGAGACGATTGACGTATTCAGGACCATATTTGTCGCCCCATTTCATACAGATGATATAACGCTGTTCAGCAGCATTTGTGCTGGTTTGATGAGGGTCTATAGATGAGGTCTTAGTTACGTCAGATGTCATAATGCACTCGTATTGAGATAATAGTCAGATAAATGAAGGACTAATAAAAGTAAAAGAATATAGAGTTCAGCCAATATTAGCATAGCTATGACTGATGATACGTCTAAATTGATGGTATGTCTAAACTGATGGTATGTATAAATAGGCAACACTAGGTTGGTGATGACTAATGATTGTCGAATTTAGTGTTATCATTTTTAACAGCACTATCGTTTTTAGCATTGTCGCTTTTAACGCTATCGTTGATATCGCTAGCAGAACGACTAGAAACGCTAGAATGGTGAGATTGGATAAAGGCTGCTAAAGTCTCTTTATCTTTTCGGTAAGGATTGCCTAAGTTTGGTATGCGCTTAAAACG
The DNA here is from genome assembly GCF_050268505.1 of Psychrobacter sp. NPDC078409. NCBI lineage: Bacteria > Pseudomonadati > Pseudomonadota > Gammaproteobacteria > Moraxellales > Moraxellaceae > Psychrobacter > Psychrobacter sp. NPDC078409. The sequence goes on along the minus strand of NZ_JBNNGW010000002.1, from coordinate 113,972 downwards.
TCGATAGCCCCACATATAATGACTGTAGTTGTCTGTAATCATACGCTCCATGGCCTGATTGAGAGCATGAGTCGCCACTTCAGCATTACGGTCATACAAGGCTGGATCGTCGAGTTTGTAGCAGTAGATATCAAAACCGCGTCCATCGGTACGGCGAATACAAGATAAGCCAACCAGCGCACATTTGGTTTTGCTGGCCAGTTTGGAAGCAAGTGTACTGGTCAATGTTTCGATACCAAAGAACGGAACGACAACGCCGCCTGATGGTTCTGGAACGTGGTCGGGCAGTACAATACTAAAACCACCTTGCTTGAGCGTTTTAAACACGGCTTTAACGCCGCTCCCATCAGTAGGTACCAAAGTGGCATTAAGTCGCGCTCGTCCTTGAAGAATAAACTCGTTAGCGAATTTGCCGTCAACTGGCTTATACATAATGGTTGGCGCACCAAACTGATTGAGCCAAGCATTCATCATCTCCCAAGTGCCGAGATGCGGGACGATAGCAAGCATACCATTTGGATTGGCAAGACCCTCTAAAAAAATGTCTTTATTATGGACATCACGAATCTGAGCGATACTCCACTCAGGTGGCATCGCCCAGCTTTTTATAGATTCAATACTGGTCAAACATTGATGATAGATGATGTCTTTAGTCAGCGCCCGTTTTTGCTGCTCAGATAATTTGTCCGTAATCAGCGCCATATTGATCTGAATGGTACGCATGATACTTAGGCTGGGTATCTTAATGATAACCCACGCAACAAAACGTGCCAGCATCTGCAGTACAGACAATGGCACGACTTTGAAAATATGATACGGATTCATGACCACTCACATGGTAATGAATCACGTAACAAGCACTGTAGACAGCAACCGCGCATCATCAAACGATTTATTCAGCAGGCTTGTTGGTATCAGCCTGTGCTTTTTCACGCACACGGATACCAAGCTCGCGTAATTGTTTGCTATCAACGCCAGCAGGTGCTTGAGTTAATGGGCAATCAGCTGTTTTGGTTTTTGGGAAGGCGATAACGTCACGGATAGAGCTTGCGCCTACCATCAACATAATCAAACGATCCAAACCAAACGCTAGGCCGCCATGCGGTGGCGCACCGAATTTTAGAGCATCAAGTAAGAAACCGAATTTGTCTTCAGCTTCTTGCTCACCAATACCCAAGGCTTCAAGTACAGCTTGCTGCATATCGTAAGTATTGATACGTAAGCTACCACCACCAATCTCAGTACCGTTCAATACCATGTCATAAGCGATAGAAAGGGCAGATTCTGGGTTGTTTTTCAACTCTTCAACTGAGCCTTTAGGCTTAGTGAACGGATGATGCATTGACGTCCAACGACCATCATCAGTCTCTTCAAACATTGGGAAGTCAGTTACCCAAAGTGGTGCCCATTCACAAGTCGTCATTTCAAGATCTAGACCGATTTTTTGGCGCAATGCACCAATCGCATCATTCACGACACTTGCTTTGTCCGCACCAAAGAAGATAATGTCGCCATCTTCTGCAGCAGTACGCTCGATCAAGCTCACAAGCACATCATCAGTCATGTTTTTGATAATTGGAGACTGTAGGCCAGACTCTTTATCCACACCGTTGTTGATGCTGCTAGCGTCATTGACTTTGATATAAGCCAAACCGCGTGCGCCATAAATACCAACAAACTTGGTATAAGCATCAATTTGCTTACGGCTTAATGATGCGCCACCAGGGATGCGTAGGGCAGCCACACGACCTTTAGGATCGTTCGCAGGGCCAGCAAATACCTTAAAGTCAACGTCTTTCATCAAATCTGCAACATCAACCAACTTTAGAGGAATACGTAAGTCAGGCTTGTCTGATGCATAGTCGCGCATGGCTTCTGCGTAAGTCATACGTGGGAACTGCTTGAACTCAACGTCCATCATTGTCTTAAACAAATGCTTGATAAGACCTTCGTTGATGTTCATGATTTCTTCCTCATTTAAGAAAGAAGTCTCAATATCCACCTGAGTAAATTCAGGCTGACGATCGGCACGTAAATCTTCATCACGGAAGCATTTGGCAATTTGATAATAACGGTCAAAACCTGACACCATCAATAATTGCTTAAATAGCTGTGGTGACTGCGGCAGGGCAAAGAAGTTACCTGGACGAGTACGTGATGGTACAAGATAATCACGCGCACCTTCAGGCGTTGCACGAGTCAAGATAGGCGTCTCAACATCCAAGAAGCCATGATCATCTAAATAACGACGAATCGCTGACGTTGCCTTGGCACGGAATACCATACGCTCTTGCATTTGCGGACGACGCATATCAAGATAACGATACTTCAGACGCAAGTCTTCAGATACAGTCGTTTTTTCGTCATTCAATGGGAATGGCGGCGTTTCAGATTTAGCCAGTACTTCAATTTCTTTGCCCAATAGCTCAATCTGGCCACTGGTCATATTATTATTTTCAGTACCTTCATAACGGCGACGTACGCGGCCAGTTATCTTTAGCACGTATTCAGGACGGACAGCATCAGCTGCTGCGAAAGCTTCTGGGGTATCAGGGTCGACCACGACCTGTAAGATACCAGCGCGGTCACGCATGTCTAAGAAAATCACGCCACCGTGATCGCGACGACGATGTACCCAGCCTACGATACTAATGGTTTGCTCAAGCAAGCTCTCGGTTACGGCTCCGCAATACTCGTCTCGGTATTCGCTATGCGTCATAGTGCTTTGCGTCATAATATGGTTATCCAGTTATCAGCCCAATTCGAAGTACAATAATGCAGCCATTGTTGTGCGTTTCAAGCTATTTGCAAAAAAAACACACAAACAACGCGATTAAGACATATGGTCATCACGTTGGCTGCAGAAAATTTGATATAAACGCATATTATGCCTAATCTGCCTTTGTTATACAACCGGCTGAGTTCAATCAAAGAACGGGAGTCTGTAAGTATCTGAGGTATTTATTCTGCGTTATTTATATTGGGTTAAATATTGTCATCATGCTTGAAAACGCCGCTTAGTGTGCACATATCAACCGCACGCTAATAAAAACAGCCATATCAATATATTTACTGACTTGAGGATTTGTAACCATGCTATTTCATCCCCCTAAAAACCCTGTCGAGCTTAAAATACGCCACTTGAATGATGCTCAAAAGCAGCGCCGCGAAGATTTGATGGAAGCCACCCAAGGCAAAGCTGCCCTCAAACAGTTCAAAAAAGTCATGGCCAAAAAAGCCAAGCAAGCATTGAAAGCAAAAACTAAAAATAAGAAAAAACATACCGATGATAAGGCACAAGTTTTTGTTCTCGATTTTGACGGTGATATCAAAGCAACTGCGGTCAAACATTTGCGTGAAGAAATCAGTACTTTAATTAGTACCGCAAATAAAGGTGACGAAGTTATCGTCCGTCTCGAATCAGGCGGCGGTTTGGTACACGGCTATGGTTTGGCCGCAGCGCAATTGGTTCGCTTAAAAGATGCTGGTTTAAAACTAACGGTCTGTGTTGATAAAGTGGCGGCGAGCGGTGGTTATATGATGGCATGTGTTGCAGACAAGGTAATAGCAGCACCGTTCGCTATCATTGGTTCAATCGGTGTGGTGTCGCAATTGCCAAACTTCCATAAATGGCTAAAAAACCATGACGTCGATTATGAGATGTTTACCGCTGGTGACTACAAGCGTACGGTAACTGTATTTGGTGAAAATGATGCCGAAGACCGTGCCAAATATCAAGAAGAGCTAGAGCAGACGCATGAGCTATTTAAGCATTTCGTTAACACGTATCGTCCAGAACTCGATGTTGCCAAAGTAGCTACGGGTGAGCATTGGTATGGTGAAGATGCGCTAAAACTTAACTTAATTGATAGTCTACAGACTTCAGACAGCTACATTTTGGAACGTATGGAAGACAAAGAAGTGTATGCACTATATTCACGTCAGAAGCCGACGTTAGCAGAAAAGTTGGGATTGGCTCAAGCAGCAGAAGCGACATTGAGCATGGCTGTAGATAAATTACCTGATGCACTTGCACGTTTTGATTTGAATAGTCGCCTAAATATTCTGAAATAATGTTAGTTATCATTATGATAGTTAAATAATGGTATTTTAGTGTTCAGAAGTTTTTGGATACATTGTTTATATTTTGTAAAAGGCGTGGCCTAGCTGGTCGCGCCTTTTTGCTGTTTATTGACAATTGCTGTGTTATAAATGTAGCACACGGAAAACAGTATACGTGCGTGCACTAAAGCTCTAGTAGAGCTTTTTATCAACATTTGATTTAGACAATCAATACAGAAAAGGAAGTCATTTATGTCTAACGACAATTTAATGTTTACCGCAACAGAACATGGTCAAGCCATGCATGCCAAAGTCAAAGCGTTCATCGAAACGAATATTGAGCCTATCGAAGCCCAATTCTGGGAAGATTGTCATAAGAAAAACCCTGATGGTAATTGGGAAAACTGGGAGTGGCCAGAAGCCTACGAAAACCTGCGCAAGCAAGCACGTGAAGAAGGTTTATGGAATTTATTCCTGCCAGATGACACACTAGGTGCAGGACTGTCAGTCACTGATTATGCGCCTATTGCAGAATTGACTGGTCGCAGTTTGCTAGCACCTCATGTATTTAACTGTAATGCCCCTGACAGCGGTAACATGGAGCTGTTATGGCGCTACGGTACTCAAGAGCAGCAAGACAAGTGGCTCACGCCAATCCTAGAAGGTAAGACGCGTTCTGTGTTTTGTATGACTGAGCCTGATGTAGCGTCAAGTGATGCAACCAATATGCAAGCAACAGCGGTAGTAGATGGTGATGAGATTGTCATCAATGGTAGCAAATGGTGGTCATCTGGTCTTGGCGATCCAGCGGTTGATGTTTTAATTGTGATGGCATATACCGCGGATGAAAGTGCAGACCGTCATCATCAGCATTCGATGGTGCTTGTACCAGTCAACACTCTGGGTGTGAACATTAAACGTATGCTTAAAGTGTTTGGTGATTATGATGCACCGCACGGCCATGGTGAGATTAGCTTCGAGAATGTGCGTGTGCCAGTCAGCCACTTTATTGGCGGACCTGGTAAAGGTTTTGAGATTGCACAGGGTCGTCTAGGGCCAGGCCGTATTCATCATTGCATGCGCTGTATCGGCGCTGCTGAAAAATCTCTTGAATTAGCGGTCAAACGTGGCATGTCACGTACTGCCTTTGGTAAGCCATTACTACAATTAGGTGGTAACTTTGAGCGTATCAGCGAGGCCCGTATCAAAATCGACCAAGCACGCTTGCTCACATTGTACGCCGCACAAAAAATGGATGCTCAAGGCACCAAAGCCGCATTGACTGAAATCTCTGCTATTAAAGTAGTGGCGCCAACTGTGCTACAAGAAGTCGTCGATATGGCAATTCAGATTCATGGTGGTATGGGCGTCTGCCAAGATACCTTGCTACCGAATTTCTACGCGCAAGCACGTGTACTACGTTTAGCAGACGGTCCAGATGAAGTACATAAAACCATGATTGCTAAGCTAGAACTAAAACGTCAGGGCTTTAGTCGTTCTGCTAAATCTGACAAAGCTTAGCCTTAAGTTTCATCTTAACAAACGGTTGTATGAGTTAGTTTTGATTTGCTCACGCAACTATCAAGAATAAACCAATCAACAAGCTAATTAAGAATTCACTATTAACGACTTAGTAGTGAATTTTTCATCACTAAAGCGAGTCCTTATTTCAAAAATAGTGAGAAGAATGAGATAAATTGAATTGAGAACTAGCTCGCATATCTGTTATAAAAATAAATGACCACATGATAAGGAATGTCTCATGGCAACTGATAATAAAGTACTAGACAAAGGCGGTGCCGTACGCGAAGGTGAAGAGCTTGATGCCAAAGCAGTCAGTGAATGGCTTCGCGGTCAAGGTGTCGACGTGGTAGGCGAGCCTACAGTCACTCAGTTCTCAGGCGGCGCATCAAACTGGACGTATCGACTACAGTATGAGGGTAAAGATAAAAACCAAGACCTCATATTACGTCGTCCACCAAAAGGTACCAAGGCAAAATCTGCCCATGACATGGTGCGTGAGTACACCGTTCAAAAAGCGTTAAAAGATGCATATCCTTATGTGCCTGAGATGATTGCGCTATGTACGGATGAAGCTGTTATCGGCGCTGACTTTTATGTGATGGAGCGGATGGAAGGTATTATCCCTCGTGCAGAATTACCAGAAGGTATCGATCTAAATCCTGAGCAAACGCGTCTGCTTTGCACCAATGTATTAGACGCTCTGGTAGAGCTACACCAGATAGACTATACCGAGCATCCTGATTTGGTCAATTTGGGCCGCGGTGAAGGCTACTGTGAACGTCAGATTAGTGGTTGGGATAAACGTTACGTTAAAGCTAAGACACCAAACGTACCGAGCTTTGCACTGGTTAGACAATGGCTTGCTAAGCACACACCAGCTGATAGCAAAACTTGTATCATTCATAATGATTGGCGCTTTGACAATGTCATACTTGATGCAGATGAGCCGACCAAAGTTATTGGCGTGCTCGACTGGGAGATGGCAACCCTTGGTGATCCATTGATGGACTTGGGTAGTGCGTTGGCTTACTGGATTGAAGAAGATGATAATATCATCATGCAGCAGTTCCGTCGTCAGCCAACACATTTAGAAGGCATGATGACGCGCGATGAAGTGGTTGAATATTATCTAAAACAGTCAGGTTTAGAGATAGATAATTGGACCTTTTATGAAGTGTTTGGATTGTTCCGCCTCTCAGGTATCATTCAACAGATCTACTATCGTTATTATCATAAGCAAACCACCAATCCAGCGTTCAAAAACGCTTGGCTCGTTATACATGTTATGCATGCTAAATGTTTGAAATTAATTGCACAATATGAAGGCGAAGCTTTATTCAATGCACATGTTCAGCCGCATTTAGAAGACATAGGCGTAGATGCTGCTGCTATCGAGCAGTTACCAAGCCCTGTTCAAAAAGTGGTCAAAAGTATTTTACCAAAAGGTTATTTTGCAAAAGCACCTGACTCTCCTGAAGCGTAAGTATTCAGCAAACTGTACTTTAGCAAATATGATAAAAGGTAATAATTTATGACAACCATACTTTTAGCACGTCATGGCCAAGCGTCTTTTGGACAAGAAAACTATGATCAACTCTCAGAACTAGGCACTGTTCAGGCCCAAATGCTAGGTCAGCACTATGCAGCTACGCAGCGCCGTATCGATGCCATATTTACTGGTAGGTTGGTTCGACAGCAAGACTCAGCACGTCATTTTTGGGAGCGTTATCAATCATCTGCACATGTTAATAATGGCGATGGCACTGCTGTTGCGCCTTTAATCAACTTTGATCAGCCTGATAGTTATATTCTGCCGCAATTTGATGAGTTTAATCATAAAGACGTGTTCGTCAAGTCAGCAGAGGCATCGGGAAATCGATCTAACATCTCAGCTGAAATCGCCAAAGCAGAATCGCCAGCGACACGACTGGCTGAGCTATTTGATCAAGCGATGCAGCGCTGGCATGCTGGTGACAATGATCAAGACTATCTTGAAAGTTGGCCACAGTTTAATAATCGTGCACAACAAGCCCTTGAACAAGTACGTACAAAAGTAGCAAGTATGAGCTTAGATCAGGACAGCACCGTGCTCGTATTCACTTCAGGTGGTGTCATCGCTGCAATCACTGCCCAGTTATTGCGACAAGGCAGTCAGACCGCTTATCAGCTGAATAAAAGCTTGGTCAATACGGGGGTGACCTCTATTACTTTAAAGAATCAAAGCTCTCGCTTGCTGTCTTTGAATGAATATAGTCATTTATTCTCTGATGGTAAACCGTTTGTGACATGGCGATAAATTTACACATGATTTGCGAATAATATAGTGTCATATCTGCTTAAAGTATGAGCCTTATCGACGTTTATACTAAAAAGTTACCGATTTGATTCTGTGCAATATCGATATACAAAGGACGGTACATGCAAAATAAATTAATAAAATTGGTTGCTAAAAGTGCGCGCCATAGCAAAAACCAGATAGTAGGCGCGGTTCGACCTGCAAGCTATCTAAAAGACTTGAGTCAGCAGCAAGTAGGCACAGGTAAAACGGTGCTTATCACAGGTGCCAGTTCAGGTCTGGGCGAGGGCATGGCCAGACTGTTTGCTAGCCTTGGCTACAACTTGGCCATATGTGCGCGTCGCACTGATCGTTTAGAGCATCTAAAATCGGAGATGATGCAGAAGTATCCTGATATCCGAGTCGAATACCAAGCACTAGATGTGAGTGATTACGATACGGTCTTTCAAGTATTTGATGCTTTTGCAGATGACTTCGGTAGCATTGAGCGAGTAGTGGTCAATGCAGGTATTGGTGATAGCCGCCGCATTGGTAAAGGGCATTTTGAGACTAATCGTCGCACTGCTGATGTTAATTTTGTCGCCGCATTGGCACAGTGTGAAGCCGCCATGAATATCTTCCGTGCTCAGAATAGCGGGCATTTGGTCGTGATATCGAGCATGTCAGCAATGCGTGGATTGCCTAGACACTTGACAACCTATGGTGCAAGTAAAGCTGGTTTGGCTCACTTAGCAGAAGGTATTCGTGCTGATATGCTTTTGACCAATTTACCTATTAAAGTTTCTACAATTTACCCAGGTTATATTCGCACTGAAATCAACGAAGGCTCTAAGCCATTACCATTTGAAGTCGATGCAGATACTGGTACTAAAGCTATTGTCGCAGCTATCGAAGCGGGTGTGGATGAAGCCTGTGTGCCGAGCCTACCTTGGTCCATGGTCAGTCACGCGATGAAGCACTTGCCATTACAGGTAATGAATAAACTAAGTTAATCGAATTGGTTTTCCTAAGGCAGAAAAGAAGAAGCCCACTATTATTGTAGTGGGCTTCTTCTATTTGCTCTGAAATAGCAGGGCAAGTATTACAACGTTTGAGGATTATTTGACATATGCTGTTCACGCAGCTTTTGACGCAGTACTTTACCAACATTACTCTTTGGTAATTCACTGACAAACTCAATATGGCGTGGACATTTATAACCAGTCAAATTGTCCAGCGCAAATTCTTTGATGACTTCTTTAGTGACATTATTATCGGCGGGTACGATATAAATTTTAACCGCTTCGCCTTGATGGTCATCAGGAATACCAATTACTGCGCAATCGACGATACCATCACAGTCGAGCATAACGGATTCGATTTCGTTAGGGAATACATTGAATCCAGAAACCAAGATCATGTCTTTCTTACGATCTAGTAGGGTGATATAGCCTTTTTCGTCCATACTGATAATATCACCCGTACGGAAGTAGCCGTCACTTGTGAAATCATTGGTATTGTCTTTATTAAAGTAACCAGACGTAATATTAGGGCCTTTAATACACATTTCGCCTGCTTGATTTAGGCCCACACGTTTGCCATTGTCATCTACTACAATGATATCGACACTAGGAACAGGTATACCAATAGTACCGTTGAATTTACGATCAGTAATCACGTTAGCAGTACCTGCCGCAACGCCTTCCGTCATACCCCAACCTTCAACCATAGGGCAGCCAGTTACTTCCAACCAACGTGCTGCGGTTTGCTCAGTTGCCGCCATACCACCAGCCTGAGTGATACGTAATGAACTAAAGTCTAAGTTTTTAAAGTTTGGCTGGTCAAGTAACCCTTTGAATAGAGTGTTTACGGCAGGGAAGATATGGAACGGTTGTTTTGATAACGTTTTAATAAACCCTGGCATATCGCGCGGATTAGGTACTAGGATAAAGGTATAACCTGAACGCATACCAAGTAGACTCAGCATGAAGGCAAAAATATGATATAGCGGTAAGGCCATAACCATATTGATATATACTTCATTGATACCTGAGGTCACAGGACGATACCATGCCTCTGATTGCATAGCAGCAGCGACGACATTACGTTGTGTTAGGACAGCACCTTTAGATAGTCCAGTCGTACCACCTGTATACTGCAAAATAGCTTTCTGTTGTAGGGTGGTTTTTGGTGCTTGAATCGGTAGATTCTTACCTTTCTTTAGAACTTCAGGGAACTTAGTAACGTCATACTTAGGATCGTTTAGGTTGTACTTTGGAACCAGGCGTTTGACCTGACGGATGACCGTATTGACCAAAATACCTTTTAGACCCATCATATCGCCCATTTTTGACAGCACGATACGTTTGATATTGGTCTCTTCAATGACTTGCTCTAAGGCTTGAGCAAAGTTGTCAACGACAAAGATAACCTGAGCACCTGAGTCATTCAATTGGTGACGCAACTCGCGACCCGTATATAGTGGGTTTACTGGAGTGCAAACATAACCTGCACGTAGAATACCAATCATAGTTGGTAGATATTGGGGAACGTTTGGCATCATAAGAGCCACTACGCTGCCTTTAGGTAAACCTTGAGCCTGTAACCATGCTGCTACTGCCAGTGAAGCGTTATCAACATCACCATAAGTATGCGTCACACCCATACAGATAGTCATCGGATGCATACGAAAGCGGTTAAAACACTCTTCATATAACTCTATGAGGCTTTCATACTGATCCGGATTAATCGTCTTAGGTACGTTTTCCGGGTATTGAGAAAGCCAAGGTTTATCTACAGTCATGATTAGCGTCCTTAAATATTAAAATAAATTAAGGCTCTATAAAAAAGTAGTCACATCCATGTCAACAATTTATATTGCTGTTCCGTTAGCAAGAAATTGTCGAGTGTTATCCTATATATTCACATACTGCTAAAATACGAGGCCCTTATAAAGTTTGATTCAACCACAGAGCATAAATATCTCATCAGGTTAAAAAACTAATTAATGTTTTGATAATGAAAATAGCTACTAGTAATACTGCTAATCAATCGATATGAGTCATAATTATATAAGATTAAAATAACAGAAAGTATAGTGACACATTTTGGCAATACATTAACATAACTACAACCGTGCCTGTTATGCTTATACAAGAACTTGATAGTTTACAGTTAAATTTGATAAATGAAAAAATATATGTTGAATAATTATAAAATGCCTAGACAAGTAATTTACTTTCTTATCAAGTAATTAACATGAAGTTTATTCAAAAAATGTCATATAACTTAATATAAAGGTAGATTTGTAGTAATGGTAATAGAGAAATTTTATAATTGAATGACATAAAATGAATATACAAAAAGAGCATCTTACATTAAATGTAAAATGCTCTTTAGTGAAAATAAAATCAAATTTTTAAAAAATTAAAACTTTGATGTTCGTTTATCTTTGTGGATGGTCTGCATTGTGTTTTTCACGCAATTTTTGACGCAGTACTTTACCGACATTACTCTTTGGTAAGTCGCTCACAAACTCAATGTGACGTGGACACTTATAACCCGTTAGATTGTCTAACGCAAAATCTGTAATCACTTCTTTGGTAACATTATTGTCTTCAGGTACTACGTATATTTTGACCGCTTCACCTTGATGACTATCAGGAATACCAATTACCGCACAGTCAAGAATACCATCACAGTCAAGCATCACAGATTCGATTTCGTTCGGGAATACGTTAAACCCTGAAACCAAGATCATGTCTTTCTTACGATCTAGCAGTTTAATATAACCTTTGTCATCCATGCTGACAATATCACCAGTGCGGAAGTATCCATCGCTAGTAAAGTCAGCACTACTGTCTCTATTCAGATATCCAGAGGTTACGTTAGGGCCTTTAATACATAGTTCGCCCCCTTCGTTTAAACCTACATGCTTGCCGTCTTCATCGATAATAATGACATCGACACCAGGTGCTGGTACACCGATAGTACCGTTAAACTCACGATTGGTAATAACGTTGGCGGTACCGACGGCAACGCCTTCTGTCATACCCCAACCTTCGATCATCGCGCAGCCAGTCACTTCTAACCAGCGCTTCGCAGTTTGCTCAGTAGCCGCCATACCACCAGCTTGTGAGATACGCAAAGAGCTAAAGTCCAAATTTTTGAAATTAGGATTATCGAGCAGCCCCTTAAAGAGAGTATTGACCGCAGGGAAAATATGGAACGGTTGTTTTGACAAGGTTTTAACAAATCCAGGAATATCACGTGGATTAGGTACTAGTATAAAGGTATAGCCTGAGCGCATACCAAGTAAACTCAGCATGAATGCAAAAATATGATACAGCGGCAGCGCCATCACCATATTGATATACACTTCGTTAATTTCTGATGTGATAGGGCGAGTCCATGCTTCTGATTGCATCGCTGCTGCTACGATATTACGCTGCGACAAAATAGCGCCTTTCGAAAGACCTGTAGTACCACCTGTATATTGTAAAAATGCTTTTTGATCCAAAGACATTTTTGGCTGCTGAAAAGGTAGGTTTTTACCTTTTTTCAATACTTCAGGGAATTTAGTAACGTGGTATTTAGGGTCGTTAAGATTGTACTTGGGTACTAAGCGTTTGACCTGACGAATAATTGTATTGACCAAAATACCTTTCAAACCCATCATATCGCCCATCTTCGATAGGATAATACGTTTGATAGACGTTTCTTCAATGACTTGCTCGAGCGCTTGGGCAAAGTTATCGACCACAAAAATTGCTTGGGCACCAGAATCGTTAAGCTGATGGCGTAATTCTCGGCCAGTATATAGCGGGTTGACAGGGGTACAAACGTAGCCTGCACGCAATATCCCAATCATAGTTGGTAGATACTGTGGAACGTTTGGCATCATGAGAGCGACGACACTGCCTTTTGGCAAACCTTGGTTCTGTAGCCAAGCAGCGACTGCCATTGAAGCGTTATCAATATCACCATAAGTATGAGTCACTCCCATACAGATGCTCATTGGATGTCCACGGAAGCGATCGAAGCATTCTTCGTACAGCTCCATGATGCTGCTATATCTATCGGGATTAATGGTTTTTGGCACACCGGCTGGATATTGAGAAAGCCAAGGTTTGTTCGATATCATAGTTAGCATCCTTGCGATTTGATATAGGCTAAAGTATTTTGAAAAGGTGGTTGTCAATCTATCAGTAGTACAGAACACCATTTAAATAAGTGATATATCCCACATTCAATAGCGTCCTTGTCTATTGATTAATAGCTGGTTTTTTTGCTGCTGTCACAGCATTTTATTTAACGAATATTTAGATAAAGCATTAAATAGAACAAATAAATAAAAAATTCAATTATAAAAATAATGTTCGTTCTAAAACTATTTATCTGCTACTTACAAATAAAGTATCAAAAAAACGATACATTTGAGCAATACATTAGCATGAATTTAGTCTAAAACAATAACAGTAAGCGATACTGATCAGTACATATATTAACTTATTAGAATATATTAACTTTGCTGGCTGACAAAAGAAGGATTAGATAATTAATATTGGTAAGCTGACAAAAAACACAGGAATGTAGATGCTAAGACTATTGCAGTAAAATGAATTGATCTTTTTTATTAAAAAAACGTCGATAAATGAGTAAGGCACTGATGGTGCAGCCAAGCGTGCTGCTGACACATATCAGGAACATAGTGACTATTTGATAGCGTACGGCTTGAGTGGGATCGGCGCCCGCTAGAATTTGACCCGTCATCATGCCTGGTAAGCTAACAATACCGACGACTAGCATAGAGTTCAGGGTTGGAGTCATGCCATTAGTGATAGCTGCTTTTATCTGCTCATGGACGGCTTCGAATGGCTTAGCAGATAGACTGAGCATCATCTCGATACGTCCAGATTGCTCATGAAAGGATTCAATCAATTGATTGCTTGTCAACGAAATGGCAGTCAGAGAGTTACCTAATATCAGACCCAATATAGGAATAATGAATTGCGGTGTATACCAAGGCTGCACATTCAAAATCGCTATAATCGCAATCGCTGTTACTAGTATTGCAGAGATACCGACTGCCAATAACGTATCTGTTAATAACCCCTTATAACTGCGCTTAACGCGATTTTTGGCGGCACTTCCTGCAATTAAAGTCATGACCGTTAAGATAAGTAGCACTTCATACCATTGTTCGCGTGCAAAAATCCACGCCAGTATCAGCCCAATAAAGCTAAGCTGTATGATCGTACGAAATGCCGCTATCAAAAGGGTCTTGCTTAGTTTTAAACGTAAGCGCCAAGAGATGAGTAATACAATGATAATTAGGCTGCTAGCAAGCGCGATATCACCGTAAGTGAGAAATATTTGCATATCATTCGTACCACTCATATGAGCTTATTTAGGAAATAATTATAGTAATAATACACGGTGAGGGTTGAAGTCATCAACGTGCCAAACTTCTGAGCAACTAAGCGACGACTTACTCATTTGATTAAATATTCTTGTATAAAAGTTCTTCAAGAGTTTGCGGTGAGCACACCTGCTTGCATATGCCAGTGTCTATTTGCCAAAGGCATAATATCTTTTGTGTCGTGAGTCACCCATAGGAGTGTGCGCTGTGCATCTGCGTGCAACCAGCTGATAAGTAAGTTGACTAGCTGTGCTGAAGTGTCCATGTCCAAAGCAGCAGTTGGTTCATCTAGCAATAGAACTTGTGGACTGAGTTGCAATAGACGCAATGTATTGACCAGTTGGCGCTCGCCACCAGATAAGTGCTTGGCGTCTTGTTGTAAAAAATTTGCACTTCTATCTAAGTGTTCAAGCTGAGCAATATGCCAGTCTCTATCAAAAGTCTGCGATTGGTGAGCATGCAATTGATAAGGCATTTGTAGGTTTTCAAGGACACTGCCGTCTAACAACTGTGGGTGCTGAGCGAGTAGGGCAACTTGCTTGCGCCACAGTACAGGTGCAGTCTCATGAATATCATGATAAACATTACTTGACGTGCCATCATCCAAACGAACAGTACCACCGCTCATTGGCAATAATCCTGCTAATACTCGCAGCAGTACGGATTTACCGCTGCCAGACGCTCCAGTCAAAACAGTGACTTGCCCTGACAATAGCGTACCGCTCGCACCGCTTATTAGCGTTCGATCATGAGTTGATGGCTCTTTATCCAGTGAAGCGTTACTGGTTAGATTGCTTGTCCATTTTTGATAAATGCTAGACGGCATAGAAGGTTTTTTCAGTGCTTCTTTGCTATTTTTAATGCTTTGAGCATTTATCGTCCGTTGGCTATGTGCACATAGATTATCAAATTCAAGCAACACTCTACCCGTATCTATGCTCATAGCAGTTCTACTGCTGACCATTTACTTGCTCAGCGATAGCTTGTTCGATCGTAACGCGCAGTTTTTTTGGTACACGAATAGGACGCATTGGTGGGGTTGTCGCTGAAGTATCTGGTTTATCGCTGCCTATTTCATCATTACTCATTGGCTCTGGTTTGACGAGATTTTGTACGCAGGCAATGACAATTTTGGTACTGCTTAGTAGCTGGCTATCATCTGTTTCGGTAGTACTATGATTTGGTAGATTGCGATATATACTTTGATA
This sequence comes from Psychrobacter sp. NPDC078409, assembly GCF_050268505.1. Taxonomy (NCBI): domain Bacteria; kingdom Pseudomonadati; phylum Pseudomonadota; class Gammaproteobacteria; order Moraxellales; family Moraxellaceae; genus Psychrobacter; species Psychrobacter sp. NPDC078409. The sequence continues at coordinate 98,482 of NZ_JBNNGW010000002.1, read as the reverse complement.
AAATATGATGCTGGCAGGTTTTAGCTCTACTTTATCAATACGTACGCTAATTACTTCATCTAATAGAATGGCTCTTTTGTATTGCAAGTCTGCCTGACTCACGACAAAATGCTGCACTTCACCGCTATCAGTCTGCAAAAAATACCCATTTAAGCCCAGCTCAGTAAACCAGTCGCGTCGGCAGTTTTCAAAAAACACCAAATGATTGGCGTGATAGACTATACCGCCAGCATCAGTATGGTTAATATAGACGTTATAATCTTTAGCAAATAATGGTTTGGTGTCATCATTCATGGCTGATGTCGTATTTTTTTGATTAATTGTTGTCATAGTGATGCTCGATATTTTTAATAAGTATTGTTGAATAAAAGTGTTTCAGATAGACCAATAATAGATAGTGCTTATAATAGAGTTACTCTAGCTCAAGATTTCAGGCCATGCAACCGCTAGAACCGCTTACATTTGTTATCATAGCCGTTTATATCTCACCCATTTATAGAGCGCTATATTCTAACCAATCAGTATAGGACAGTTTATGACCCGTTTTGTCAGTTTTAACATCAATGGTATCCGTGCACGTCAGCATCAGCTCGAGGCGGTGCGCGAGGTAATCGATCCTGATGTCATGGGCCTACAAGAAACCAAGGTTCATGATGATCAATTTCCGCTTAGCGATATCGAAGGGCTAGGCTACCACGTCGAGTATTTTGGACAAAAAGGGCATTACGGCGTTGCACTCTTATCCAAAGCTGCACCTGTATTTGTACAAAAAGGCTTTCCTGGCGAAGATGAAGAAGCCCAAAAGCGCTTTATCCATGCACGTTATGAGTTTGAAGGTCGTGAAGTGGATGTGCTCAATGGTTACTTTCCGCAAGGAGAGAGCCAAGATCACCCGACTAAATTTCCTATGAAGCGCGCTTATTATGCCAATTTGATGGCTTATATTGATACGCTAAAAGCGGAAGGTCGTTCGGTTATCGTCATGGGTGATATGAATATCGCACCAGAAGATATCGATATTGGTATTGGTGAAGTCAATGCCAAACGCTGGTTGAAAAACAGAAAAACCTCATTTCTGCCAGAAGAGCGCGAATGGTATTCAGCATTGATGTCACGTGAGCTGACAGATACTTACCGTCTGCATTATCCAACGAGTACCGAGTTATACAGCTGGTTTGATTATCGCAGTCGCGGCTTCAATGATGAACCTAAGCGCGGGTTACGTATTGATCATATTCTATGTACCTCAGACTTAATCGATAAATGTATCGATGCTGGTATCAGTTATGAGCTACGTGCTATGGAAAAACCATCTGACCATGCACCAATTTGGTCAGCATTTGACCTAAAAAAACCGTAATACTTATATACTGTGATACCTATATATAGTCAATTCTCATGTCAATTAGATACGATGATTAGCTTGCTCAGTCTGCTGGTTGTAGCATTATAGCTAGTTCTTCTTGTATCTGAACTGTCTTGAACTGACGCTAGTATTTATCACTTAGTATTCCGTAAATAACGATAAAAATTGAAAAATAAGGATTTTATTATGGCTGTTGGAAATGTATCAGTACCTGACGTTATCTATCCTATCGACGGCATCAAGCTCAGTGCCACAGCGGCAGGCGTTCGTTATAAAGATCGCGATGATTTAGTAGTCATCGAAATATCGGATAAGGCCACTACTGCGGTTGTAACCACTAAAAATACCTTTTGCGCCGCGCCAGTGCGAGTATTGCGTGAGCACTTTGCTAAGGTCAGCCCGCGCTATTTAGTCACCAATACAGGTAACGCAAATGCAGGTACGGGCGCTGATGGCAAGCGCCGCGCTATTGATATCTGTACAGCATTGGCTGAAAAGGCCGGTGTAGATACCAATACGATATTGCCATTCTCTACTGGCGTGATTGGTGAGCCATTGAATAGTGATGCGGTCATCGCAGGTTTGGATAATGCATTGGCTAATCTAGCGCCTGATAGCTGGCTAGCTGCTGCCAATGGCATTCGCACAACAGATACCATTCCTAAATTGGCCAGCCAAAAAATTGATGTAGCAGGTACTAGCTATCATATCACTGGTATGTCTAAGGGCTCAGGAATGATACGCCCAAATATGGCGACTATGCTGGGCTATGTGGCGACAGATGCTAATATCGCTGCTGACTTATTGCAAGAGATGCTAAGCGCTATCAATGAGCAGTCTTTCAACCGCATTACTGTCGATGGCGATACCTCAACCAATGATTGTTGTGTGTTAATCGCAACAGGTGCTGCTAGCTCAGAGGTGATTGATAGTCCAGAGCATCCACATTATCAGCCTGTATTCGATGCATTAGCTGATGTGTTTGTCCGTCTAGCACAACTGATTGTACGTGATGGAGAAGGCGCTACTAAATTCATGACGGTCAAAGTGACTGGCGGTCAAACCACGCAAGAATGCTGCGATGTGGCTTATGCAGTCGCACATTCACCCTTAGTAAAAACGGCATTTTTTGCTAGTGATGCTAACTGGGGACGCATATTAGCAGCAGTGGGCTATGCTGGTATCGAAGATCTAGACACAGAGCAAGTCGATGTGTATCTAGACGAGGTAATGATTTGCCAAAATGGCGGTGTTGCACCTGACTATACAGAAGAGGCGGGCAAAACAGTCATGAGCCGACCTGAGATTACCATTCATATCGACCTTGCACGTGGCGATGCTAGTGATACCGTATATACCTGCGATTTGTCATACGATTATGTCAAAATAAATGCTGATTATCGTAGCTGATTATTCTTAAAAAACAGAATTTGCATAGTTGTATAAGAGCCAGAGCAATATTTGTTCTGGTTTTTTAATGTCAAATTTCTGCTCAGTAGCAAATAACTCTGTTATTCAATACGCTTCATTAACATCAGTTGCAAAAGCTGACGTTACTTTACAAAGCAGTTATAGAGGGTAAGACGACTAGCGACCTATACTGGTTTCAGTAAGAAGCAAACAATCTTATTAGCTTATAGTAAAACAAGATAAGGTGTTCAAAATAATAAGTTTATCTAAGTAACAATAATTTAGTAGCGAAATCAATAAATAAGCCAGTAACTAAGCTATTAATAAAGAATTAATAACAATTATCTGAGGATTGAATAATGAAGAAATTAGCACTTGCAGCATTGATGACAACTTTTGCCCTTTCTGGTTGCTCTACGATGGGTATGGACAATGAGCGCACGATGGTTGTTGAAGGACAACCTATGAATGTAAAAGTAGTTAATATCCCAAGTTTTGAAGTGGAAATTGCACCGCGTAAAGCAGTGTGTGACTTGACTGCTAGTGATGGCAGCATGGTTGAATCACAGTGCTTGCAGTATCGTCAGACCTATCAGAAAAACTACACTACGCTAAACGGTAATATTCAAGGCTTTACCTATGAGCCGAACTATCGTTATGTCCTAGATGTACGTCAAGAAGCAGTAAAAGCAGAAGCCTCAAATGTAGTGCAACCAGTTTGGATTCTAAATGAAGTGGTATCAAAAACTGCTGAATAATATTGATAGCAATATATAAACGATAAACCAGTTACAAAAGCAGTTATCCATGACAAAAAGGCCTCTAGTTCGTTAGAGGCCTTTTTACGTGTTTATTGTTAGTAAATTAGTTTTTGAGAAGTCAAATTAGCATTGACTGTAGTTGACACTAACACCACGCGTTGCCGTAGGAATTCTATTGTCAGCGTAAACCGCCAGGCCGCCTCGTGCTGTCTCTTTATATTTATCAGACATATCGGCACCTGTTTGCTTCATCGTCTCTATCGCTTTGTCTAAAGATACGAAGTGTTGACCATTACCTCTACAGGCTAGGCGCGCTGCATTGATTGCCTTGACTGCGCCCATCGCATTACGCTCGATACAAGGCACTTGTACCAAGCCGCCAATAGGATCACAAGTAAGGCCTAGATTATGCTCAATGCCAATCTCCGCCGCATTTAAGCATTTGGCTGGCGTGCCATTCATGATTTCTGCCAGTGCAGAGCCTGCCATTGCACACGCAGAACCAACTTCACCTTGGCAACCAACTTCAGCACCAGAGATTGAGGCATTTTGCTTGATAAGGCTACCGATAGCAGTAGCATTTAGCAAAAACTTACGAACACCATCTTGGCCGTAGTTGGGCAAAAAGTCACGATAGTAGTGCAGTACGGCAGGAATGATACCTGCTGCGCCATTGGTTGGAGCCGTGACTACTTTGCCGCCATTGGCGTTTTCTTCGTTAACGGCGAGCGCGTACAAATCGACCCAGTCCATAGCGGCTAACTTATCAGTCTTGGTGATAGGTTGGTCTTTTTCAGCGCACAGCTGTGTATGCAAATCTTGGGCACGGCGTTTTACATCTAATCCGCCCGGCAAGATACCGCCATTTTCGCAGCCTTGTTTGACGCAGTCTTGCATCACTTCCCAAATGCTATCTAGATAAGCAAAGACTTCTTCTTTAGCATGGAAGTGACATTCGTTTGCCAGTACCAACTCGCTGATACTCAAATCATGCTCACGACATTGCTCTAGTAGCTCTGCTGCGTTATTGAACGGGTAGGGAACTCTATCGATGGTTGGGTTGGCATGATCTTCGTCTGGGTTAGTCGCATCTTCTTCATTAATGACGAAACCGCCACCGACTGAATAATACGTCTGCTGATAGCGAACGCCTTCAGTTGAGATAGCGCGTAGCGTCAATGCATTAGGGTGATAAGGCAGTACAGTGTCGTCATACCAGTAGATGTCTTGCTCTGTATCAAAAGCAATCGTATGCGTGCCTGATACATTGAGAATTTTGTCAGAGAAAATAGGAGATAGGTAGCTACTGGTCATGCGTGTGTCTATCGTGCTAGGCGTGTGCCCAAGTAGGCCTAGTAAAATAGCGGTATCTGTTGCATGACCTTTTCCGGTCGCCGCCAAAGAGCCATACAGTTCAATCTCAATGGTCTTAACTGCAGTCAGTTCCATCTGCTCAGTTAGCGAGGTCAAAAATAAGTTTGCAGCGACCATCGGTCCGACTGTATGCGAACTGGATGGGCCGATGCCGATTTTAAATAAATCAAAAACACTGATCATAATAAGTCACCGAAAATTTTAAGCGCTTTAGCCTATTTTATCTATGGCATTGGGCGCTTTTGTGAAAAATATAATAGACAGCCATCGCTCCTAGTCACCGTTGATAGGTGGGCGCGAGACACTATTTATGAAGGTTATAAGGTAAATGAGCACTGAGGGCAATTGAATAATAACTTTTATTTATTTTGAAACTCCGTTATCATGCTCGCAGTCAACAACTATGTAACATCCTGTAAGTTGGTTATCATCGTAAAATAAGACGGATTAAAAAAGACTAAATTTTTCAGTCAGACATATCCGTATTCATACATCTAGCAAGATATGGCTATCATACCAAATAATACTTTTGGTTTGTCATATTACAACATAAATGAATGAATTAGGATGACATATTATAGATAGAAAGACTTAACGTTCTGCTATTTATACAAGTCCTTAGAAATATGTCCATTTATTAATATTCTTATTTTATCAGTTATTCTAGCCTATTACTTTAGCTTAGCTCACATAGGACAAGCGCGCATGCCATCTCAAAAAGACCCTTCATCAGCGTCAGACAATAGCGCTCAAGATCTATCGACTCAAAATGCCTTAGAGTCTGCAGGCATTGATTCAGCCGCTATCAATTATCCGCATAATCCAGATTTTGAAAATGGCCGTTGGTTCCCGACATGGCGTCCTTATAAGGGCGATTTGGATCGTGATCCAGTCGGTATCAACGACTATTTACCTCCGTCAAAAAGCGTATTGCTCGGTATACAGCATACGTTTGCCATGTTTGGTGCAACTGTGCTTGCACCTTTATTGATGGGGTTTGATCCTAACTTAGCTATCTTGATGTCCGGTATCTGTACAGTAATGTTCTTTATGATTACCGGTGGGCGTATGCCGAGCTACTTGGGATCAAGCTTTGCTTTTATTGGTCCCGTCATCGCGGTGACCGCTTATGCAGGCGCAGGGTTCAATGACAATCTAAATGTTGCGCTAGGCGGTATTATGGCCTGCGGTATTATTTATGCATTGATTGGTCTGCTAGTGATGAAGACAGGTACAGGTTGGATTGAGCGTTTGATGCCGCCTATCGTGACGGGTGCGATTGTCATGATTATCGGTCTTAACTTGGCGCCAGTGACCATTCAAGGCGTGTCTGCCAATCAGTTTGATGCTTGGATGGCTACCTTGACCGTACTGCTCATTAGTGGTGTTGCAGTATTTACTCGCGGTATGTTGCGTCGTCTGTTGCTACTCGTCGGTCTGGTTCTGTCGTACGTTGCTTATTTTGTCATGACCAATATTCTAGGCTTTGGTACAGCGATTGATTTTAGTACAGTAGCTGCCGCTTCATGGTTTGGACTACCAAGCATTCATACGCCGCGCTTTGAGATGAGCGCTATTATCCTAATTGCACCTGTGGCTTTTATTTTGGTGGCTGAAAACCTAGGGCACTTTAAGGCCGTAGAGGGCATGACCAAGGCTCGTGTGACGCCTTATATGGGCCGAGCATTTTTGGCGGACGGTTTGGCCACGACTTTTTCGGCAGGATTTGGTGGTACAGGTGTCACTACTTACGCTGAAAACATCGGTGTCATGGCGGTTACCAAAGTGTATAGCACAACGATATTTGTCGTAGCAGGATTGGTTGCTATCATATTGGGACTGTCACCAAAGTTTGGTGCGATCATTCAGACCATACCAGCAGCTCTGTTGGGCGGTGCTTCTATTGTTGTCTTTGGTCTTATCACGGTTGCTGGGATAAAAATCTGGATCGATAGCCATATTGATTTTAGTAAAAACAGCAACTTGATCATTGCAGCAGTAACGGTCATTATGGGTACTGGTAACTTTAGCTTGCACTTAGGCGGCTTTGATTTAGGCGGTATCGGTACTGCTACTTTAGCCGCTATCGTGTTAAATGCCTTGTTTAACCAAAGCTCTGAAACTAAATAAGTAAGGCTGATGAGATTGAAGTTTGAGCTTATCAAATAAAGATGGTCAAAGAATATCTCATCTAACAAAAAGCGCCCATGCTATCGATAGTATGGGCGCTTTTTTGTATGGCAGTGTTGAGCAACAGTAGTAGCGAACAACAGTATCGGAACTATTTATAATCGCGCTTATAAAATCTTGAAAAAAACCGATAGCGGCGAAGGGCGCGTGGTTTTGGTTTCAACGAGCCTAAGTAAATAGCAAACATCGTTAGTAATGCGCCACTCCACTGCAAAGTATTAATCGGCTTGTCCAGCCAGCTATAGTCAATGACAAGGGCTGCAATAGGCTCAGTCAACAATAGCAGCCCAGTCAGTGCCAACGAAAGCTTAGGAATAGAGTAGGCAATCAATCCCCATGCCAAGCATTGCATTACCGTACCATAGATAAGTACCCAACCAATCTCAGACCATGTATTGGGTAGGATATTACCTGTGTCAAATACAAACATCGGTATAATCATGGCTAAGACGCCACCGATACTGATTAGCTGCATTAGCATAAATATAGGTGTCGGTTCAGTGTCATGCGTTTTGCGGATAAATGTCATTGATGCAGCTAACATGGCACCCGATACAATACCAGTGACAAAGCCCCAAGTCGCCGCGTTGTTATGTGCAAATTCAGGGCTACCTATCATCGCCACGCCTATCATGGCTAAGAATAAACTAATGAGTTGTACGATAGACTGACGCTCATTGAAATACAAAAACCCAATCGCGGCCAAGAAAAATATTTGCAGACTATTAAGCAGCGTCGAAATACCAGGCCCAACCGCATAAATACTCTCATGCCACAGCGCCAAATCTAATCCTAGAAATGCCCCCGATAGTAGCGCATAAAAAATAGCGCGTCTTGATTTGGGCATACGTTGGCCCATTATCTTAGCCAATACCGCAAATACAATACCAGAAACAGCCAATCGCCAAAACGACATGGCCCAACCACCAATATCGACATGAGCAACAATTAAGCTGCCCAATCCAAAAATGATACAACCAATGACTAAGCCAATAGGTGCAGATCGCGTTGAAGCAATAGCCATAATTTGTCCTTATAACAGTATTTGAATAACAGCATTCTTATTATCATTGCATAATGTCAGAACTTATGTTGACATAGAGCCATATTGTCGTGGTTTTAAACGCAAAATGAAATGGTAAAACCACAATTTATTATGCTGAATACAAATACTATCGCTATGCGGAAAATTATTGGGCATGTTAGACGCAAATAAACAATCAAAGTATTTGATATGGCTGCGTTTTTAGAAATAGACTTATGACAGTTGGGTAATAGTACTTATATCAAAAAATTTGTATCAGGGCGACGATTCGTAGGAGTAGGAAAGCGCATAATGTATACAAGTGATATTTCTGCACGGAGGATATGTGTGTAGCACTTTAAGCGACATTAACGCTGCAACACATGTATAGTAGATTGACGATATAATGTACTCAACGTCTGATTTGTTATACCAAACAATCTATATTATTTGTCTAGGTTTATTTATGCTTCAACGATTGCTATCAAAAAAACAGCCACATACATTGTCTGGCTTGCTACCAAAAATATCGCGATACAGTGTCGTCGTGACGATGCTATCTAGCGCATTGTTTTTGATGCCTAGCGCACACGCCGCCAGTTGTAAAATCCCAAAAAGTTATTACAAAAACGTCTCCTGCACGGCCAGTAGCAGTTACTTTTTGGCGATCAAAGATTTTGGTGCGCCAGTGGCGTTAATCGATAAAAAAGGCAAACGAGTCGTTGATTTGTCACGTTATCAAAAAGTCGATGCCGATAAATTATCGGGCGGTCTGTTGCCTGTACTGCGTAACAGTCGAGTCGGTTATCTCAATATGCAGGGCCGCGAAGTCGTGCCTGCCATGTACGATATATTGACAGAGAGTCAAGGATGGGCGCGGCCTGTATCGGATGGGCGTATCGTGGTAAAAAAAGAGGGTAACTATGGTGTGATTAACACAGCCAATAGTACCGTTGTCTCATTTTCTGCAGCGATTGATGATATTGATAATTATCGTAATGGGGTGGCGCGTGTACGCAAAGGCCGTGCAACCAGTTGGGTGGATAAAAACGGTAATGCAGCGAATGATCCAAATGCTCAGAATGACACTCAGGCAGTGAATAAATCTACTTCTTCTAACGAAAAATCTAGCACAGCATCACAGTCTGTACCGGCGCGGTTTACGACGCTTCAATCGCGTCAGCAAGATGGTAAATGGGGTTTCGTCGATGACAATAATGTCACGATGATTACGTACTCATTTGATGAAGTGCGTCCATTTTCTGAGGAATATGCTGGCGTGCGTATCGGTGAAGAGTGGGGCTTTGTCAATTTAGGCGGTGAGCTAGTGATTCCTTTTCGCTTTGCTAACAATGGTGTGAACGCTAGCGATAGCTATCAGGGTAAACCATCCTTTGTATTTACAGGTGGTAAGGCGTGGATTGGTAACCTAAAGAACGGAAATAAAATGTGTATTGATAAGGAAGGGGCTGGTGTTGCTTGTGATTGATGCAATTACTAGGGCGTGTCCTCATTTTTAACCCATTTAGATAACTATCGATTGAATTGAGGACACGCCCTAGGATTAAATAGGCAATAAAAAAGAGCGTAAAACCTGTGATTTTTCGCTAGGTTTTACACTCTTTTTTTGACACTGATGTTTTTAAAGCTATTTGCTCGATAAATGATTACTGATTAAGTCGACCATATAAGGCTGATAATACTCTGGAATATCGTGTGCCATGCCTTCGATGAGATGGAATGTAGCATTAGGGATGGTCTTGGCAACGACTCGGCCCTGCGAGGCAGGCAGGAGTCCGTCAGCGCTACCATGTAATACAATCGTTGGTGCTTTAACTTGCTTACTAAATCGGCTGATAGAGCCTGATGCTAAGATAGCATTGAGCTGCTGCACCGTACCAAGCGGGTGGAAGTTGCGCTGATAGCGAATCTTAGCGATTTCACGAACCATACGCACATTCACATGACCTGGTGTACCAACGGTCTTCATAAACCAAACGCTATGACGCACGATATCACGCTCAGAGTGGCTCTCTGGACGATTGATAAGGGTGTATAGCTGTTTGGGCTTGGGCGGCTTCAAAAACGCACGATTGGTCGTGGTAAACATAAGCGCCATTCGCTGCACTAAGCTTGGATAACGTGCCGCCACGATTTGTGCAATCATACCGCCCATCGAAGCCCCAAGCAGATGTGTCTTACCAAGCTTTAGTGCTTTAATTAGACGTGCGGTGTCTTCAGCCATATCCGTCAAGTTATAAGCAACCTGCGTGCTTTTGTTAGACAGCCCTGTCTGTAGGCGTACCATCATTTTAAGCTGGCTAATACGCGGCAAACCTTCTATCTGTACTTTAGAAGACAAGCCGATATCACGATTATCAAAACGAATCACAAAAAAACCAGCATCGATAAAGCGCTTAATAAAATTGTCTGGCCAAAATATCATTTGTGAGCCTAGCCCCATGATCATCAGCAACGGTGGATTATTGGGGTTACCGCCAGCTTCGACACACAACTCAATACCATCACCGATGTCAATCATTGCTTGACGAAGGTGTTTACTCAAGTCAGAGTCGCGCCATTGATGCTCCCCAAATTTGCGCCACTCAGGAGTAGGGTAGTTATTCAGATGATCTTCTAGATTGTTATCTAGCGTTTCAGGCAATTTGGCACTATTGATGTCATTTGATTTTGTCATGAAGTGTCCTAATTAGAGGGTCATCTACTACAGCTCAAGCATCTCAAAATCAAGCTTGCCGACACCGCACTCAGGGCAAGTCCAGTCATCAGGGATGTCTTCCCACTTAGTACCAGGTGCGATACCTTCTTCTGGGCAGCCAAGCGCCTCATCATATATCCAGCCGCAGACAATACATTCATAACGTTTCATAAATAGTCCTATCGATCATTACCAGTATTACAGTTACAGCGTGCTATAAACGCTCATTTTTAATATTACAGCTATTATATTAGACTGCAAAAACGCACGTAGTTTAGCATATAACCGCAATTTTCATAGTTAAGTTTACACTTGTATATTGAGATGACTTTTCTTTTATCAAGTCAATCACATACGTTACCTTGTTAGCGCTTAATAACAAGACTGGACGCCAGCCCGCCACACGAAAACCAATTATGCTATAATAGTCGCCGCTAAATTCACAGTAATGCTTAGCATTTATCGCTGATATATCATCCAGTTGTTGTCTTATTTAAACTAACTAAACCATCTAAATACATAAGCTAAGGGTCATCATGAGTACCAATGCCGCCGCCACATCCGCCACCACCAATGAGACGTCTCATGTGCTCAATACTGACCATCCGTTTTGGCAGATTATTCGCACAGTACCAGACTTTCCAAAAGCTGGCATTGATTTTTATGACATTACCCCGTTACTGCGCAGTCATATTGACGCTGTCATTGACGCGCTACTTGCCGCATTGCCAGAAGGGCTTATGGAAGAGGTAGATTGTCTGGGTGCGGTAGAAGCGCGCGGCTTTGTCTTTGCCAGTATGCTAGCAGGCCGCTTGGGCAAAGGCATGATCTTGCTACGTAAACCAGGTAAGCTGCCGCCACCTGTTGCCAACAAAGCCTATGCACTGGAGTATGGTAAAGACACGCTTGAGATGCAAAATAACCTGCCGCCTGAGCGCGTACTATTGGTCGATGACATCTTGGCAACTGGTGGTACGTTGACTACTGCTTACGAGCTGTGCCAATCAGCTGACCATACTGTGGTCGGCGCGCTAGTGTTATTGGACTTGGTCGACTTGCATGGCGAGTTCCCAGTACCTGTTTATACGGTACTAAAAGCTTAAAATGAATTGCTGTTTCTTTGACTACTAGACACGTTGTATTGTCGATATAGTTAAACGATTCTCCAAATAAAAAAGCGCCCTGATACTATGTCAGGGCGCTTTTTTTGATACTGTACTGATGTTTTTTAGTATTGTGTTAAGTAGGCTGTATTTATTGCTCTTCGTCTTGTTCGTAGTCCTTACAAGACTGCTCTATCACCGTACGACCGACTGTCTTTGGGGTAGTGGCTTTAAAGTCTTTTGTGGTCAATATTGGTTTTTCTGACTGCCATGATTTGGTTACTTTGCCTTCAGCATTGTAGTTAACAAAGGCTCGTCTATAGTAACTGGCGTCTTTACACGAAATGAGTAGTTGCTGCTCACTATGGTCAATACTGTTTTTTTCTTCCTTCGAGTCATCTTTATCGGCATCTTTATCTTTAGGATAGGTTCTAAGGATAGATACCGTGATATTTTCGACGTCTTTTTCATCTATGATACTGATGTCAGAGCTTTCAATAGAATCCAAATCTATACTAAAAATTGATCCAGAGCTGCTCTCGGACACCTCTACCCAGTTAACTGCCTGGGCGCTGATCGCTAAAGCACTGCCTGCCAATAATATTGATAGCCGTTTCATATAAGCCTTGCTTCTTGTCATTTGAAGTAGGTAATGATAGCCAACTTACTATTAGTAGGCAAATATCTTTTGTGCCAGCTCAGTATCCGTCGCGCTCTGTCGTGTGGCTATTATTGTCCGCGAATGGCTGCTAATGTCTTAGCCAGCTCGTCACGCGCCCCGATAAATCCGTCAATACCCTTAGGTAACAAGTCCTGTGTAACCTTGTCTTGCTGATACGCAGCACTAAACTCTTCATGCGTTAAGCTTACCTGAGTCATCGCCTTCATATCCATCGACATACTCGGAGACAGTTGGCGAGTTACCTCGGTATCCATGGCTGCCAACTCATCAATGAGGTTGGGAGCTATCGTCAACAAGTCACAACCTGCCAATGCCAAAATTTGCTCGGTAGAGCGGAAACTAGCGCCCATTACTTGCGTCTCGTAACCGTGCTGTTTGTAATACTGATAAATGAGCTTGACTGACTGTACGCCCATGTCATCAGAAGCCGGTACGTTTTGACGACTTTGTTGTCGTTTTTGCCAATCTAGAATACGGCCGACGAAAGGTGATATCAGGGTCACACCAGCATCTGCACAGGCAATCGCTTGGTGTTGTCCAAACAGTAGGGTCAGGTTGCAGTGGATATTTTGAGTCTCAAGATAGCGCGCCGCCTCAATACCTTGCCAAGTTGCCGCCATCTTGATCAATACTCGCTCTGAATCGACGCCCGCTTTTTGGTAAGCATCCATAAAAGCCAGTGCCTTATCTATCGTCGCTTGAGTATCATAAGATAAGCGAGCGTCCACTTCAGTAGAGACTCGGCCTTCAATCAGCTCTAAAATATCGCAGCCAACCTGAATGGTCAGCGCATCGATCACGGCATCCACGTCACCATTATGACGACTCATGGTCTCTGACAGCATGCCTTGATTATCAGGATGAATCAGAGCCTTGGTAATAAGGCTTGGGTTGGTGGTTGCATCGATAGGTTTTAAACGGTCAATAGCGGCAAGGTCACCAGTATCAGCAACAATCGTGGTCATAGTGCGTAGCTGTTGTAATGCGCTCATCAGGTATCCTTTTTCTTATTAATCACATGATGCTCCTCTTATATATAACAGGGTAGGGAGCTGAACTGGAACTGTAACACAGTTTTGGGCAGGTGTTGCCTCATAGTTATGCTATGCGCCACTGTTATCTGGCTCAGCTGTGCTAATATTAATCACAGTTGGTATATTTATACGCATTTACGCATGGGCACTGACCTTAGTTTTTGCTATAGTAGAGCCGGCTATGTATCAAGCTGCTGTATTTGGCAGTAAATATAGCATTAACGCCAAATGGCACTAGCAATATAGGGTGTTTTTGATAGACTGTTCTGAGGTTGGTTTTGAAGATAGTTTCTACTATCAGGCTTAGTCTTTAACTAAAAACAGCAAACAGTCAGATTTGGCAATAGAGCTACCTAAGTAATAGCAATGTAATAGCGATATTTAAATAATAGTAATATCTAACAGCGATAAAATCTAAAAAGGATGGGCGGTAATGAGCGAGCAGTCACCAGAGCAAACAATGGATAATCTAAATCAAACCACTACAGGCGCTAGCGATACCGCAACTGAAAAAGAGTTTTTAGACAATATTCGCCAAAATATTGACGCAGTAGACTGTGAGATTCAAACGTTAATCAACAACCGTGCAAAGCTGGCTCAGCAAGTAGCCATGGTAAAGAAAAATCATACCGCCGCTGATGACAATAGCAATCCTATCTTTTACCGCCCTGAACGTGAAGCACAAGTACTAAAAGCTGTCATGGAACGTAATGCGGGTCCAATCGCTGATGAGAAAATGGCGCGCTTGTTTCGTGAAATCATGTCAGTATGCTTGGATTTAGAAGCGCCGCAGCGTATTGCCTTCTTGGGCCCTGTCGGTACCTTCACGCATGCCGCTGCGCTCAAGCACTTTGGTAAAGCAGCGGATACCGTACCGATGACAACTATTACTGATGTGTTCCGCGAAGTCGAAGCTGGGACAGCGATGTATGGCGTGGTTCCTGTCGAAAACTCTTCAGAAGGCGTAGTCAACCATACTCTAGATGGTTTCTTGTCTTCTACCTTGAAGATCATAGGCGAAGTTGAATTGCCAATTCATCAAAATTTCTTAGTCGCTGAACATACTAAGATTGATGGCTTGAGCCGTATTTATTCGCACCAGCAGTCGCTTGCTCAGTGCCGTCATTGGCTAGATGTAAACTTCCCTAATGTTGAACGCGTTGCTGTATCAAGCAACGGTGAAGCTGCTCGCCGCCTCAAAAACGAATGGCATTCAGCTGCGATTGCAGGTGACGTCGCTGTTGCGGAGTATGGCTTGCATAAGCTCTACTCAAATATCGAAGACAATCCAAGTAACACCACACGCTTCCTTATTATCGGTCATGAAGCAATTGCGCCATCTGGTCAAGACAAAACCTCTATCGTCGTCTCCGCTCACGATAAAGCAGGCGCACTGATCGAAATCTTGAAACCTTTGTCATATCATGGCGTATCGATGACCAGTATTGAGACGCGTCCTGAGCGTCCTAACAAGTGGGCATACGTATTCTTTATCGATATGAATGGTCATGTTAATGATCCAAACGTTAGCGCTGCCATCAATGATATTCGTCCATTGGTCAAAGATTTGCGCATATTAGGCTCATATCCAAAAGCTGTCCTATAGACAACTATAGGCTTACTCACTGGTATTCATACATAATAGATGGGTCTTAGCTTTTGCAGATAGCATTAAAAAAGCATTTACAGATACCATCTAAGGATAAACCATGCAGACTACTCAATTGACCGCGTCAGATCTATCGCCGTTAACGCCAGCTTACGACAGTATTTTGGCATTGGCACCTTATCAAACCGGTAAGCCAATTGAGGAGCTGACACGTGAGTATGGTGTCTCAGACGTGGTCAAGCTGGCTAGCAATGAGAATCCGATGGGATGCTCCCCACGAGTGACGCTAGCAGTGACTGAGCAGCTAGGGCAGTTGTCGCGCTATCCTGATGGCAATGGTTACTATCTAAAGCAAGCGCTGGCTGACTTTAACGATGTCAATGCCAATCAAATTACCTTAGGTAATGGCTCTGATGATTTGCTCGATATTTTAGCACGCAGCTTTGTGGGTGCTGATGATGCCATCGTCTATAGTCAGTATGCTTTTGTGGTATATCCCATGCTAGCGAAGATGCAAGGTGCCACGGGCATTGAAGTGCCTGCTCAGCGCTTCGGCCACAATCTAAAAGCCATGAGCCAAGCGGTACAAGATAATCCGAATACCAAAATCGTCTTTATTGCCAATCCGAACAATCCAACGGGTACGCAGTTAGAGCAAAAAGAGCTGCGCCAGTTCGTTGCCAGTGTGCCAAGCTCAGTCTTGGTGGTACTAGATGAAGCTTATATCGAGTATAGTCCTGAGAGTAACAACCGCGCCTTACTAGATGAGTTCGATAATGTCATTATTGTGCGTACTTTTTCTAAAGCTTATGGGCTGGCAGGTTTACGCGTCGGTTATGCCCTAAGCTCGGTAGCAGTGGCGGATTTACTAAACCGAATTCGTCAGCCATTTAACGTCAGCCGTGTTGGTTTAGCTGCTGCTGCTGCTGCACTTGCTGATCAAGACTTTATCGAAAAAACTCGTCTGATAAATGATGAGCAAATGCGCTGGTTAGAAAAGCAGTTTGATGCGCTAGGGTTGGGTTTTGTGAAGTCGCATGCCAATTTTATTATGGTCGAAGTGCAGGTTGAGATGGAAGATATAACTGCTGCTTCTATCCATCAGGCGCTACTTGAACAAGGCGTTATCGTCCGTCCGCTGGATGCTTATGGACTACCTAACTGGCTACGTATCACAGTAGGTGTGGCTGAAGACAATTTGCGTTTGATCGATACTTTGCGTTCTATTTTGACTGAAGACTAAGCGCATCCATAAGTGCTTTGTAATTTAAAAACTGTTCTTAATTAGCCATTAAAATTTATAACACTAAGACTGGCTCTATCTATGTATTAGTGTGTCCAACGAGAAAAGCCGTGAGTAGTCAGAAAAATAATAAACTTCAATTGTCTCTAAATACTACGCCACCTATATTTAAACAAGTTTGTGTGATTGGACTTGGGCTGATTGGTGCCAGTTTTGCGCAAGCCATTAAAGACAATGGCTTAAGCGAGCGTTTGGTAGCAGTCGATAGACATGCGCCAAGTATTACAGAAGCCATCGAGCATGGTCTGCTAGATGCAGGTAGTGCAAACTTACAGGACGTTATCGCTGGCAGTGATTTAATTATCATTGCAGTGCCTGTACAGGCAGTTCAAGCAGTGTTTGTTGATATCAAGCAAGCGATGGATAACGGACAGCTTGCCAGTGATTGCATCATGACGGATGTCTGTAGTACTAAGATCAATATCATTGATGCCGCTAAAGCAGTGTTCGGCTCGCTGCCGATAGGATTAGTGCCAGCGCATCCAATTGCTGGGGCTGAAAATTCAGGGTATCATGCGCGCCGCGCCAGTTTATTTGTCAATCATAGCGTCATTATTTGCGAGCTACCGACAACCAGTCCAACCGCTATTGCAAAGTTGCGACTATTATGGGAATCAGTAGGCGCAAATGTCATGTCAATGGATGCTAAGCATCATGATCGCATATTAGCGCACACTAGCCATTTGCCACACCTGCTTGCTTTTAATTTGGTTGAGCAATTGGCAAGCCATGATGATAATTTAGATATGTTTCGTTATGCCGCTGGTGGGTTCCGCGATTTTACCCGTATCGCTGCCAGTGATCCTAAAATGTGGCATGATATATTTTTTGCCAACCAGAGCGCGATTGTTAGCGCCCTTGATGAGTATGGTGTCTATTTACAGACGATGCGCCAGCTTATCATTGATAAAGATTCAACTGCCCTGATGGGACTTTTGGGCCGTGCGCAAGCCGCACGGCGACATTTCGGCCATATGTTAGCCAGCACCCCTTATACGGATACTTCTGCTATGTCAGCTTCTTATAATATTACCCCTAGCAATACTGTTTCTGGCACTATCGCCATTCCTGGTGACAAATCTATCTCACATCGCAGCATTATGCTCGGCAGTCTTGCCACAGGCGTGACAAATGTTACTGGGTTTTTGGAAGGGGAAGATGCGCTAGCAACGCTACAAGCATTCCGTGATATGGGTGTGACTATCGAAGGTCCTGATAATGGCAACTTGACCATTCATGGTGTCGGTATGAATGGTTTAAAGCCTAGCAAAACC
The DNA here is from genome assembly GCF_050268505.1 of Psychrobacter sp. NPDC078409. Classification (NCBI taxonomy): domain Bacteria; kingdom Pseudomonadati; phylum Pseudomonadota; class Gammaproteobacteria; order Moraxellales; family Moraxellaceae; genus Psychrobacter; species Psychrobacter sp. NPDC078409. Next base: position 80,633 of record NZ_JBNNGW010000002.1, on the reverse strand, counting down.
CCTTTATACATGGGTAACTCTGGCACCAGTATGCGTCTGCTATCTGGTATCTTGGCAGCACAATCATTTGATAGCGTATTGACAGGTGATACTAGCTTGAATAAACGCCCAATGGAGCGCGTAGCGGCACCGCTACGGTCTATGGGAGCTGTGATTCAGAGCACTGGTCATAGTGGTACTGCGCCGCTGAGTATCACTGGTCGTGACACGGCGGGCAAGCCATTACAAGGCAGTGAGTATGATATGCCAGTCGCTTCAGCTCAGGTAAAGTCTTGCTTGCTACTAGCAGGTCTATGGGCCGAGGGTACGACAACGGTCACACAACCTGAGATCAGCCGTGACCATACTGAGCGTATGCTATCAGCCTTTGGTTATCCGGTAACCGTAGAAGGCAATCGTATCAGTGTCACTGGTGGCGGCACACTAACAGGCGGCGATATCGCTGTTCCTGCTGATATCTCATCTGCAGCATTTTTTATGGTGGCAGCGGCCATCAGTCAAAACAGTGAGCTGACCTTGACCCAAGTAGGTATCAACCCTACGCGTACTGGTGTCATTGATATTCTAAAATTAATGAATGCAGATATTAGCCTAAGCAATGAGACACATGTGGGCGGCGAGCCAGTTGCTGATATTACAATTTGCAGCTCAAACCTAGTCGGTATTGAGATACCAGAGCATCTCGTACCACTGGCGATTGATGAATTCCCTGTGCTATTTATCGCAGCCAGCTGTGCCCAAGGTCGTACGGTATTGACTGGTGCCAAGGAGCTGCGTGTCAAAGAATCAGACCGTATCGCTGTGATGGCAGAAGGGTTACATACGCTTGGTATTGATTGTACTGTGACCGATGATGGTCTGATTATCGAAGGCAAAGGCGTAGCTACCGAAAACGGTGAAGTCAACAATGACCAACCTGTTTTTGGTGGTGGTCATATTGTCTCGCATCATGATCACCGTATTGCGATGAGCTTCTCTGTAGCCAGTCTGCGTGCATCCCAGCAAATTACCATTGAAGGGGTTGAAACGGTTAATACTAGCTTCCCAGGATTTGCTGAACTTGCCAACCAAATCGGTATGTCTATCCAAGTGGATACTGGTGCTGAATAAGTCGCTAAGCTACCATTAACTCTTAAAGATTTAATCTAACATCGTTAGCAATGTACTCATGTCACTATTGGCATGAGTACATTGCTTTTTACCTTATAATCTCACTGTAGTAACCCTGCGCTTTCACGATTCGATTGACAATAATAATTAGAATTATGTGGGAGCGCGCTTTGCTCTAAAAAGTTGTCCTATATTATGACTACCCAAAATGTCATCAAAAAACCCGTTGCCCCGATAACCACAACCAGACGCGGCATTATTACTGCGCTTATCGCGTTTTTTATCTGGGGTGGATTTCCGCTATACTTCAAACAGCTATCTGATTATGATGCGACAGAGATCATTGGTCACCGTATCGTTTGGACGTTTTGTTGCCTACTGATTGTGTTGGTGGCTACCAAACGTTGGGGGTGGATAGAAACACTCAAGCAAAACCCAAGATGGATTGCGCTATCACTCGTCTCTGGGTTAATTATCGCAACCAACTGGCTGACCTATGTATGGGCGGTCAATCAAGACCGTATCCTTGAGGCCAGTCTGGGTTACTTTATCGGGCCATTGGTCGGCGTTGCACTATCCATGATCTTGTTCAAAGAGCGTTTGCGTCCTTTACAGTGGGTCGCTATTGGATTTGCACTGTTGTCTGTGGTCATTCAAGTGGTGATGCTTGGCAGTCTGCCGTGGATATCGTTGATTTTGGCGTTCAGTTTTAGTACTTACGGGACGATTCAACGACAAACGCCATTGACTGCTGTCGATGCCATGTTTGTCGAGACTGCAATGCTAGTACCGTTATGTCTGTGGTGGTTTTGGCAATCTGATGTGGCAAGTCATCAACTGAGCTTTTGGTTTAGCTCAAATATTTGGCTGCTTATGATCGCAGGTCCGATTACGCTAATACCGCTTTTATTATTCAATAAATCTACCAAGCTCGTTGCATACAGTATTCTGAGCTTTATGAACTATCTGACGCCGACCTTTATTTTCTTTTTGGCGGTGTTCTATTATAAAGAACCGTTCGATTTACAACGTTTGGCAGTATTTGGTTTGATTTGGTTAGGTCTGCTATTATTCAGCATTGACCTGTGGCGCCATCGTCCAAGTAAAGTGTTAAAAGCGGCGCGCCTACGTGAAGAAGCGCTAAAAACAGTTAAGTAAACACTAAAAACACGAAAAAATTAGCAAACAAGGATGACAGGATGTTTCATACTCAGTCTGATGTAGTATTTATAAAAGGTCTAAAAGTTGAGGCGGTCATCGGTGTTTATGACTGGGAGCGAGTCATTACTCAGCCATTACTCATTGATATTGCGCTCGAAACGGACATTAGCCGTGCTGCTGTGTCAGATGATGTCAGCGATGCCCTGAGCTATAAAGAAGTCTGCGATGATGTGAGCGAGTGGTGTAAAGAGATTCAAGCAAAGCTGCTTGAGCATTTGGCTGGTCAGATCTCTGATAAGATATTTGCAAAATATGACTGTCAAAAAATAACGTTGAGCATTGCTAAGCCTACTGCTATTGCTAAAGCGGATACGGTAGGAGTGCAAATAACGCGCTATGCGCCAGCATCAACCAACGAGCTAATTACTAAAGAAGCTGCCAAAGAAGTTAACGTCAGCCAAGCTGATGATGCATAAAACATCAGTGGATTTGAATTTGGCAACGTTCACACAATGCGCACCTGAGACTGTGCAAGCGCAGCCTGTGGTAGAGCTAGTGTTAGCGCTAGGTAGTAACTATCAAGCCGACAAGTATCTCCCGCTTGCTAGGCAGCGATTAGCAGCGCTAGGTGAGGTGCGATTGTCTACGGCTTTTCAAAATCCTGATTTTACTGCAACCTTGGAACAGCCAAAGCCTGACTATACCAATCAATGTGTCCATCTAATACTGACCACACCGATGCGCCTGCAGCAACTACAGCAAACTTTTAAAACTCTTGAAGGGGACTGTCATAGATGTCGACAGACTGAGCTAAATCAAGTACGGCGAGTGACAATGGATATTGATATTTTGATGATTAAATTGGCTAATATAGAAAATAGCCTAAGCAAAGAATCAAAATCTAAACCAATATCTGATTGGATTATAATGGCCGATCGTTATCCGTTTAAAGCGCATGAGGAAGCAGGGGTTGAAGAATTGATTTTAACCAAGCTCTAGTTTGGCTAATAAGTAACCGTATCTTAATCACTATTATATCTTTTCATCTAGAACCATCGCTGTTCAGTATTCACTCTGCCTCAACCCATCAGTTTCCTAGACAAAAATCTAATAAAAACTATGCGATTATCTAAGCAATTGTTAGTATAAGTGACGATGTAATCTTCAAGTCACTACTACCTATGCAAAAACCAATGAATTTTTCGAAGAAAAAACCAACCATGAGTTTAGCAATAATACTCATGATGTCTACTTTGTCTGCCTGTGATAAAACGCCCTCCGAACACCTTAAAACCCTCACCGCAGACAAATATCCTGTGGCAAATATGCCAGATGAGCCGTTAGAAACCCCACTTGAGATTAACATCGAACCCAAGCGCTTAGCCATGACCAGCTCATGGAGCGCAGGGGTAAAAGACGATGGTACGCTTTGGACATGGGGTACAGATGGTCTACTGCGCGAGACTAAGACAGGACAAGACCCAACGCCTAGGCAAGTCGAGGGTGTGAATGATGCGGTAGCCGTTTCAGGCGGTGGTGGACATATGTTATTACTACGTAAAGATGGCACTGTATGGGGCTGGGGTAGCAACAGATATGGAGAGATAGACCCTAATGATGAAGATACTTTCATAGAGGAATTAAGAGAAATTAAAGGAATTGAGAATTTGGTATATATTCATGCAGGTCAGCAAGCTTCTATATTTGTTAATAGTGAAGGAAAGGTGTTTTTTTTAGGGAACAACGAAACAGGTGTTGTTAACGGTAATATTCAGAAAAAATTTAATTCGCCTGTGCTTGTCGAAGGTTTTGAACACATTGTCAAAGCCGAAGGTAGTGCAGGTGCTATCGTCGCTCTAAATGAGGATGGATCAATTGTTTCATCATCTTCAACATTAGACTCTTTAGGTAATCCAAGCGCTAAAAAAACTACTATTAGCAATGGAAAAATTTATTATTCACCAGTCATTGTCTCTCTTCCAAAACAGGCAGTTGATTTTACTAAAGGGTACGCAAATTTTGCTTTATTAGAAGATGGTAGTGTTTGGAGTTGGCGTTCGCATGAATGGTCTGCTCAGAAAGAATCTAAAGAAATCTTTATTAAGTCACCAAAAAAAGTAGAAGGTCTATCAAAGGTTGTCAGATTAAATAGTATATCGGCTAATACTATCAATGGTGACCTTTATACGTGGGGTAATTACGTGTATTCATCTAGATCTAGTTCAACCAAAGACTATATTCAAAGACCTATACGGATTGCTCAGGATATAAAAGTTGACCAATATGGAACTGGAGGCTTCGCCGACTATTCTTTTATAGATGATAAAGGCAATGCTTGGATGTGGGGCGATAAAAGCGACAGAGAACTATGGGGGACAGGCAAAATAACTGAAGATTATATGCCAAAAGAATTCGTACTGAGTCCACACGAATCATTATTCAATACTCATGCTAATAAATAATTAATAACTCTAAAATTAAAGGAAAAGTATTATGTCACAGTCAGTTAAAGGTATTTTTTATCATGTCTTACTAGCTCGTGCGGCTTACTCTGAGATGAAAAGCAACGATTTTCAAGATTGGAGTTTACTAGAAGGTGAAGCAGGTCAATCTACCATGTATGCGGATATGGTAGATTTTATCTAAACCTGCTTTGATTTTATTCGTTTTTCACTAAAACCTATATAAGCATTTTTTATCAGTTTATACGGTAATAGTACTGCCTACATTTAACGACTGTCTTAGCGATTTTTTTCATCATTGATATCTTCTACATCAGCACGACCAATCACATCTAAATCTTCTAGACACAGCTTGTCGTATTCCTTTTTGCAGAAATCAGGATCAAGTTGGCACATTGCTGACTGCAATTGGTCTAGGCGATTCTCTGATTGTTGAATGTGTTCTAGCATTTTAGCAAAAGCTTCTGCAACAGGGTCTTGCGAATAAGGATCGATACCATAAGCACGGAAGGTATTGGTACGTTTGGCAGTAGGGGTAGTGTCTTTAGTCTGATCGTTACTCTCACCTGCTTTTGCAACTTTTTCTTGTTGCTTGGCATCTTGTACCTTAGTCGTAAGCGGGTTGCCTTTTTCGTCATGATAGTCTGAGATCATACGAGCCGCACTACCGACCATCGTTGCACCTGCTGGTACCGGTTTGACCACCACTGCATTTGAGCCAATTTTGGCATTTTTACCGACTGTGAATGGCCCCAAGACTTTTGCACCAGCACCAACGGTTACACCGTCTTCTAGCGTTGGGTGGCGTTTGCCATTATTCCAAGACACCCCGCCCAAAGTAACACCATGGTATAAGGTCACATCGTTACCAATCTCAGCGGTCTCACCGATGACGACGCCGACACCATGATCGATAAAAAAGCGTCTACCAATCTTAGCAGCAGGGTGGATTTCGATACCTGTCATGATACGCGAGCCGTAAGAGATCACGCGTGCGGCTAGTTTCTGTTCATTGTTCCAAAGACAGTGTGCACCGCGATGCAAAACAAGCGCATGTATGCCCGGATAAGTTAGGATCACTTCCAGACTATTACGCGCCGCAGGATCTCGGGTGAATACTGCATCAATATCTTCTTTCAAATCGTTCTTGATAGTAATAAGCGATTTGAATAATTTGGATGGCAATGACATAAAGCGTCCTATCTATTCGTCGGTAGAGTGTCGTTGCGAAAACAGCGATGCCTCTAATCTGTGGTCATAAAGTTCGGATAATCAGGAATATATATTTTCGCTAAGCTTCTGCAAGTTATAACAGCTTTATACCGTAAAATATAGTAAAAAGCTTTCAAACAAAGGCAAGCTCATAAACTACGGCTTGTTTTAGTCTTTTGATAGTTTGGCAATTAAAGCGTTTAATAGCTGATACTCTTTTTGATCAAGCTGTAGGCGTGACCCAAGTCTAGATAAGCGTGATGGCAATGACTTTAGATGTTCGCTATTTGCTAGTCCACGCTGCACCATAAGGTCAGTAGTACGCTGAGTGAGCTGTTGCAACTGCTGCTGATTAATAGCAGGCTCATCCCATTGCTGACGCAAATTCACATTGATTGTCGATTGGGCGTCTGCGCTTGTATCCGAATCTAAACTATCAGCTGTCTGAGTGTGCGTTTGAGCATACGCAAAAATAAAGCTGGCAATCACTTGCACCGCTGATGCGACATTTAATACAGGGTAATCAGGATTGGCGTCGATTTGAATATGATAATCGGCATAAGACAATTCTTCATTGGTCAATCCACGGTCTTCACGTCCAAATAATATAGCAATATTTGGTTTGTTAGCAGTAGCAGCAGATGAGGTATCAACATTATTCTCGTCTGCACTTAAAGCTGCTTGTGCATCGATAAAGTCGAACATAATCTTAGCAGCTTGCGTAGGTGTCACGACAGGGCGAGGTAAGTGACGGCTACGACTACTAGCAGCAAACACCAGCTGACAGCTAGAGATAGCAGACTCTAAAGTAGGTGCAATCAAAGCTGACGATAATAATTCACTGCCACCCGCTGCATGAGACACACTGGTTTCGTCAATCGGTAATTTGGGATCGACTACCGTTAAGCGAGACAAGCCCATGGTATGCATTGCACGGGCAGCCGAACCAATATTGGCAGGCAAAGTCGTATTGACCATGACCACTTGTAGGCAAGCAAGATAGTCGTTCACTGTGCGTGATGATACGGCTGATGAAGCGTCGTTACTCATTATTGTCCCAGTCTCTGATTGATTTCTTGTTCAGCACGGTGTAATGCAATGGCAATCTCTTCGATAAGGACGGCTTGCTCATTGATACGGCGTTCACGGCAGTATTCTTGTAACTGGCTGCTCAGACGGACTAATTGAGTTGTACCCAAATTGGCGCTGGCGCCTTTTAGAGCATGAGCAGTTTCGAAGCCATTGGCGTTATCGTCTTTTTGATGAGCAATTCGCAGCGCTGCAACTCTTTGCTTACTATCAGCAAAATATACTTGTATCAAATCAACAAAGTCTTCTTCAAGCAAGTCACGCATGTCCTCGAACTGTTCATGATTGATAATTTCTTCATCAGTTTGTCCGAGCATATTATTATTTGTAGTGTCATCCATGGTGGTTGTCCAATTTATAAAAGTTAAAGCAATAAGATTACTATAATGAATTTTTAAAACGTAATGTACGTCTTAGCTGTAATGGAAATGTAAGTTCTCTTCACTGACCAAAGTCTTCAATGTCTGCAGATTGTCGTCATTTGGGTAAACGCGCCAGTGTTCAGACAGTCCAACATTTGCGATGCCATAGACTTCATAAATGCTTAGTCCAAGTGGCAGACAATTATCATTGATAGAAGCGTCAGTATTACTCAGGGCGTTATTGGCATAACTGGCTGGCATACCGTTTTGATTGGCCGCGTCATGGTTCATTTCGCTTTCTAATGCCAATAAATCATTACCGTTCTCATCATACAAGCTGCCACCCATTCCAGGATCGTAGACATTACTACCGCTGCCACCTTGCTCGTCTTGCTCTTGGTTATAAGCCAAACGCGGCTCGGGAATAATGTCAGATTGGGCTGATTTAAGTAGTGGTTGTAGACGTGTGAGCAAATTAATATCACTACCGTGAACTTTGATACTGATTTTTTTGAGCCAACGTAGTCTGGCATCTACCATGCTCATTGCACTATCAAGACGTGCAAATAAACGTCCATCACGCTCACGAATGCTACCTTTGATAATGACGACTTCATCGATTTTTAACTGTTCTTTGACACGATTAAAACGCTCAGCGTAGCAGCTGACCTCGAGTCTCGATGTACCATCATCTAAAGTAATCACGTTACGATTACCAAAGTTGGCAATATCTATGATAAGCCCCGAGAAATAACAGCTGCCGTTATAGCCAGTATCGGTCAACTTGTCGAGACGCGCACCAGAGGTATAGCGTTTCAACTCATCCAAATACTCATTGATTGGATGTCCCGTTAAGTACAGTCCCAAGGTGTTTTTTTCGGCTTTTAGGCGGTGTTTGTCACCCCAGATGAGTTCTGGCGTCATGACTAACGGCGGCGCTGCGACCACACCATCCATTTCACCAAACAAATCCATCATACCGATTTCGCGGTTTTGACGGTCTTGCTCAGCGGCTTGTACGGCGCTTGGCAATTGACTCATCAAGGCACCGCGAATCTCGTAAGCTTCATCGGCTGGCAAGTCAGGTCGTAGCGTGGCGGCAAAGTCATCAAAACAGCCAGCACTGACCAACGCTTCAAGTGTGCGTTTATTGACTTTTTTGATGTCCACACGGCGGCAGAAGTCATATAAGTCTTTAAAAGGACCATCCGTGCGGCGTGCATCTACGATGGACTCTACCGCGCCTTCACCCACGCCTTTAATTGCGCCAAGACCATAGATGATATTGGTCGGAGTATCGGCAACGAAATGCCACTCACTACGATTGACTGAAGGATTGACTACGGTTAACCCAAAGTTTTCACGGCAATCATTGATAAAGAACACGACGTTGTCGGTGTTGTTCATATCTGAAGTTAAGACCGCTGCCATAAATTCAGCAGGGTAGTATTGCTTTAAGTAGGCCGTTTGATAAGCCAATACGCCATAAGCCGCAGAATGCGAGCGGTTAAAACCGTAACCTGCGAACTTTTCCATCAAGTCAAACACACCGCCTGACGTGACTTCATCAATGCCTTGTGAGGTGGCACCAGTGACAAAAATATCGCGCTGCTTTGCCATCTCTTCAGGTTTCTTTTTACCCATCGCACGGCGTAGCATATCTGCACCGCCCAAACTATAGCCTGCCATCACCTGTGAGATTTGCATGACCTGTTCTTGATAGACAATAACGCCATTGGTGTTTTCTAAAATCGGCTCAAGATTGGGATGGTCATAAATGACTTCTTCGCGACCATGCTTACGGTCGATATACATCTCTACCATGCCTGCATCGAGTGGGCCGGGACGATACAGCGCACACATGGCGATAACATCTTCGATGTTGGTCGGTTGCAGTTTAGCAAGATACTTCTTCATGCCCATACTTTCTAGCTGAAAGACCGCCGTGGTTTTGGCATCTTGCAGCAGCTTATAGGCTTTGCTGTCATCTAACGGCAAATCTTCTAAAACTAAGGCAGGTACGTTTTCTTTTGCACGGCGTAAATTAATATTTTCAACCGCAGCGTTGATGACGGTTAAGTTACGTAAACCCAAAAAGTCAAACTTTACCAACCCGACAGCTTCTACATCGTCTTTATCAAACTGGCTGACGCGGTGACCTTCGTCATCACAGTAAATGGCACTAAAGTCAGTGATTTTGTGCGGAGCAATCAATACACCACCAGCATGTTTACCGACGTTTCGACAGACGCCTTCAAGCTTAATCGCCATCTCCCAAATCTCAATGGCATCCTCATAATCCATATTGTCAGGATTAGAGATCAAGTCTTTGAGCTGTGGTTCTTGCTCAAGCGCTTGGCTCAGTGTGATGCCAGGCGTTTTTGGAATCAGCTTAGATATTTTATTGGCCAAAAAGTACGACTTGCTTTGTACGCGTGCCACATCTCGCACAACTGCTTTCGCTGCCATGGTACCAAAGGTAATAATCTGTGAGACGGCATCACGGCCATAGGTTTGCGCGACATAATCAATGACGCGGTCACGACCTTCGATACAAAAGTCGATATCGAAATCGGGCATCGATACACGCTCAGGGTTCAAGAAGCGCTCGAATAGTAGATCGTAATGAATCGGGTCAAGGTCGGTAATGTTTAATGCGTATGCGACCAATGAACCTGCACCAGAACCACGTCCAGGGCCTACTGGCACGCCATTGGCTTTTGCCCAGCGGATAAAGTCCATGACGATTAGGAAGTAACCAGGGAAGCCCATGGATAGAATAATATCTAATTCATATGCAAGGCGTTCATCGTATCTTTGACGGAAATCGTTCCAATTATCAGTACGCGCTTCGACAGGAAACAGCTTATCTAAGCGCTGCTCAAGACCGCGTTGTGACTCGGCACGAAAAAACGATTCAATCGTCTCGCCTTCAGGAACAGGAAAATCAGGTAGGACGTTAATACCAAGTGTTAAGGTGACATTGCAACGTGTAGCGAGGCGCAAGGTATTATCAATAACCTGCGGAATATCAGCAAATAATTGCTCCATCTGAGCTTGTGTTTTTAGATACTGCTCATCCGAGTAAGTCTGCGGACGGTTTGGGTCAGCAAGGACATAAGAGCCTGCAATACAAACGCGGGCTTCATGGGCATCAAAATCATCTTGCTCTAAGAAACGCACGTCATTATGCGCAATGATAGGGATGTTGTGTTTGGCACCTGAATGGATGGCTGCTCTAATAAAAGCATCTTCGCCTGAACGATTGGTACGCTTGATCGCAAAGTACAAACGATTATCAAATTTTTCCTGCCATTCAGTAAGTAGTTCATCGGCCTTTTCTGGCATCGAGCCGACCAATGCTTGACCCACGTCTGACTTTTCCGTGAGCAGTACAATCACACCTGCTGCATGCTCTAAGATATGACTGCGCTTAATAACCGGCGTACCATGATTGATAGGATCAGCACGACCTTCGGTAAACCCAAGCGATACGATACGGGTAATGTTTTGATACCCTTCGTTATTCATTGCAAGTAAGGTAAGGCGGGTGTCTTCATTATCCATGATGACTTCACTGCCAATAATAGGCTTGATACCCGCACCTAAGCAGGCACGATAAAATTTCACCGTGGCATATAAATTGGACAAATCGGTCAATGCCAACGCGCGCTGATTGTCAGCCGCAGCAGCTTTTACCAGCGGTTTAATACGCACGATAGAATCGGTGATGGAATATTCGCTGTGAATGCCAAGATGTACAAATGCCATAGAAGACTCTTACTGGTACGATCAAAGAAATAAGCTAGCGATAAAATAATTGATTATTATCAATCAATTATACTGATATCTAGAGGCCGATAAGACCTCGATAGCCATATTGATACGTTTTAAATGGGGTCGTCAATAATAGCATTATTTGCCGCAGACAGCCACAGGTTCAAAGGGTTTAATCTGCGTGAGTTAAGTCATTAAGATGTAAAAACTCGGTTATAGACAACAGCAAAAAGCCCTCAATATAACGAGGTATAGAGGGCTATGTGATTGATAATTAAAGTCAGTTTTTTAGTAACCAACCACCGCTGCATCGACAATACGTGGATCAGACGATCCATAAATACCGTTTGGTGTGAGCATGATCGATTGCGTAGATCCCATCGCGGATTTTGGACTGACCGTATGACCCATTGATTCGAGCTTTTTGACAGTATCAATATTCAGTGCTTTTTCCACTCGAATCTCATCAGGTAGCCATTGATCATGGATACGCGGCGCATGTGTTGCCTCAGCGATATTCATATCATGGTCGATGACGTTAGAGATAATTTGAGTGACAGTCGTGATGATACGGCTACCACCTGGGCTACCCGTGACGATGTAAGGTTTGCTGTCTTTGAATACGAGCGTTGGACTCATAGAAGACAATGGACGCTTATTGGCTTCCACCGCATTGGCGTCGCCACCAAGTAGACCGTAGCCATTTGGTACGCCTGGTTTGGCAGAGAAATCATCCATTTCATTATTGAGCAGAATGCCTGTACCGTCCGCAACGAGACCAGTACCATAAGAGAAGTTCAACGTATAGGTGTTGGCTATCGCATTGCCGTCTTTATCGACGATAGAGAAGTGTGTGGTCTGATCACTCTCGTACGGCAGAGGATTGTTTGCTTTGATAGTGGCAGCTGGCGTGGCTTTATTGGGATCAATCAACGTACGCAGTTTGTCTGCGTAGGCTTGTGACGTTAAGCCGCTGGCAGGTACATCGATAAAGTCAGCATCTCCCAGATACTCAGCACGATCTGCATAAGCCAGTTGCATCGCTTCCGCCATTAAATGAATGGTTTGGGCGCTATTTTGGCCGTAGTCTTTGAGCGGATAGCCTTCTAAGATATTTAAAATCTGCACGATGTGAATACCACCAGAAGAGGGCGGCGGCATAGAGACAATCTCATAGCCACGATAGTCGCCTTTGACAGGTTCGCGAGCGATGGCTTGATAATTGGCTAAATCCTGCAGGCTCATGCTGCCGCCTGCTTCATTGACTGCTTTGACCAGTTTTTGAGCAGTCTCACCCCTATAAAACCCATCCGCACCTTGTGCGGCAATTAGCTTTAGCGAACGTGCAAGCTCTGGCTGTTTTAACCGCTCACCCGGCTGATAAGCGCTGCCATCAGGCTTAAAAAACACTTTTTTGGTACTTGGCCATTTCTGTAAGCGATCACTCAACGCCGTGAGTGACTCTGACAAGCCAGCGGTGACTTCTATGCCGTCTTCAGCCAGTGCTATCGCTGGTGCCATAACTTGCTCGCGGCTCATCGTACCATGCTCTTCTAATGCTTTTAGTAGTCCTGCTACTGTCCCTGGTACGCCAACTGCCAAGCCATGATAGCGAGATAAGTCGCTGACAGCATTGCCTGCTTCATCGAGGTACATATCGCGTGAGGCGCTACTTGGTGCTTTTTCACGGTAATCAAGCGCCACCGTTTTGCCTTGCTTGGCATCATAAATCATCATAAAACCGCCACCACCGATATTACCCGCACGCGGCAAGGTTACTGCTAGGGCAAAACCCACTGCAACGCCAGCATCTACTGCATTACCGCCATCTTTTAGAATCTGTAGACCAATGTCAGAAGCAAGCGCTTCTTGGGTAGCGACCATGCCGTTTTTCGCCCAAACTGGATGATGAATGGCGTCTTCAGAGTAAATAGCTTGGTCGCTATTGGCTTTACTATATGTGGTGTTAAGGGTATTTGTCTTCGCTCGCGTGATGCGCTTGGTTTCAGATAATACCGTTGGACTATCAGCCATGATGGCCAAGTTTATGGCACTGGTGTTGATTGATGTATTGTTGACCGTGGCGTTACTTGTTGAGGTCGTTGGCTCTACAGCCTGTGCGGATATAGATAGTAGTAGCGTACTGGTAATGAGCACGACGCTAGATTTGAGTAAGGTATTAATTTTTGGTTTACGCTGCTGAGCGGTTCGATGGTGGCGAGATAATAACTGTGACATCGCAAAGTCCTTTTTACGCGAGTGGAGAGAATAGAGCTAGGAAATAGATGAGCCTAAATAGTAACGAAAATATGAAATAGTAGAAAGTTGTTTATTATCTTTTGTGGTGTACGCTTTTATAGCGCTTGGCTGTATCAGCTACATTTCAAATAACTGAAGCTGATTATAAAACAGCCGTTATATAGAGAAGATTACTTATGAATGAAGAAGTTCTTTAAAAATATTCGCTAATATTACTAAATTGTAATGTCTTGTGATATAAATAACGGTACCACTGTACACTCATTATCGACTGTCTATTCATACAAAGAGATTACTATGTCATCACATCATATTAATAACCGCAATCGACAGCGCTACTCTGAGACTGCGCCTGCTTATTTATCTACCACTGATCATAAAAAATATAATGGTAACAATAATAACGGTCATCTATATCTAACCAGTAAATTGACGTCTATCGCCTTGATGGTTGGTAGTGCTTCACTTGTACTCGCAGGTTGCCAATCAACTCCAGCCAGCTCATCTTCCAATCTGTCGTCGAATAGCAGCGGCTCTAGTACTATGATGGACTTTAGTGTCGCAGATGCCGCGCAGAGCCAACGTCAGGGTCAAGCCTTTACTGCCAGTCAAAATGCTCAAGCCGCGCGTTATGAGCAGCTATTTGATCAAGAGAAGTATCCAAATACCGAAAACCAAGCCAAATCACACTTGCTTGCAGCCATTCGTCAGCACTTGGCGACCGAGCATGTCGCAGTCGCCACAGCCAACTATCGCTCAACACCATTCATTGACCCAAATAGTATTGACGCAGGATCTAGTAGCTTGCTCAGAACGATTATAGAAACCTATGTGTATCAGCCTGAGGGTATGTATGATAGTAGCGATGATGAGGCGCAAGCTGAGGCTAGAGCAGAAGTAGCAGCGGTAGGTGTAGAGTCGAATAAATGCAATGAAAACGAAGACGATGATGCTTATGAAGTCTGTGTGGTAGAGGGTATTAACTACGATTATGATGACGCAAAAGATTCGATAGAGTCCGGCTATCCTAGTGATTATGATAAGTCTAGAGCAGAAGCTGAAGCAGAGAGAAGAGCCATTGCTGCTATATTGGCGGAAGCGGGGGAGAATGAGCCGACGAGCAGTGATACCAACAGCAATAACGAGTATGCCTACGATACAGCAGATTATGATAACGACGATTATAGTAGCGCTGATTACAGTAGTGAGGACTATGATAATTATGATGAATACAGTAGCGGTACTGAAGGTATGCTCTCAGGGATGTCAGGGTTAAGTCCAAAGTCAATGGCTGCAAAGTATGAAGCCATGCAAATGGCAAAACAGCAAGCTAAGACAAAGACGGTAAATCGTGGCAGCCTACCAATGTCATCTACAGGCATGATTGGCAATATACTTGATATGTTCTACCGCACTCCTGAGCAAATAGCTGCATCCAATGCTTATCAGTATGAGCATCTAACATTCAATAGTGTCAGTCAATACCGTCCCAAACAGCGCCAACTACAAAGCGTCTATAGCTACGACTACGCCACACCAACGATTAGCTCATCGATACAGATACCGTTAGCATTTGATTTTAATAATAGCAGTGTCGTAGTAGATCCATCGGCCATTATGCCGATCGTTGCACTTGTTAACCCTGAGAATACGCCACTACCAGCACAGATGACCTCGCATACGGTGAGCTTTGGTTTGCCTGAAAGTATCACGGCACAATTGCCACCAGCGGTGCTCTATGATGCGGTGCTCAACGCAATACAGAACAGCATGGCTGAGCTTGCGCCTGAACATTTTAGCGCAGTTGATATCAGTGGTGATGCGTTTGCCAAAGAAGTCGGTGCGACTCGTGCAATAAAAGTCTATTTCGGTAGTCAGCAAAGCGGTGAAATGATTGGTAAGACGCTCAAATATGTGACGAAATCACTGCAAGAATACGTAGATGCCAATCTAGATAAATATCCTGATGGTGCCGCACTAAAGACAGCACTTGCTAAAGTGCAGTTATACAATAAAGGCTATCAAAGCGCGGATGTCGGTTCGCTATTGCAGCTGATCGAAGCTATCGGTCCTATCTCATTTAATCAAATCAACTACTATTACTTAGACAGCTCAGATCGACTGCTGGCCAAGCAGCAACGTGTCAATATCGGTGGTGATTTGATGGGGTCGACCACAACCATGCTAAACCAAGTGCGTTACGATAAAGCCAGCTTCAACCGTCATGCCTTGACACCGCTGCTCGCTGAGTCTTTTGGTCCAGACGCGATGCCTCCTATCGATGGCAATGCATGGATAGCTACGCAGCGCGAGAAAAAAGACAGATTACAAACGGCCCGCTATGCACGCTACGACTATCAAGATAACGGTGTCGAGGGTGCTTATAGCAGTGATGAGTATGGCAGCGATGAATATGGTAACGATAATGGCAATGGCGCAGACGCTGTCGATGAGAGCCGAGTTGACGATGCTCAAGATGATATGAATGAAGAATAGAAGTCAAATGACCTCATCTCATTGCATTTACGCTCATATCTATTAAGGATAAAAAATGAAAATAGTACATCACACCATTGCACAATGTCTGCCATTTAAGACTAAAAATAATCTGCTAGTGACCAGCGCATTTTTGACAGGGGCACTGTTGTTAACAGGTTGCCAGTCTACCGGTTTGGGCCAGTCCAACACGGCGGCTGTAAAACAAGCACCTAGCGTTGCTAAAAAGACACTAGAAACAGCACTACAAAAACAGCGTCGTCAGTCATTTAGCTATCATAGCAATCTTGAGATTGGCAATAACCAACAATTTACAGATGCTGATACTGATACTGGTACGGAGAAAATGGCGGTATCAGACTATGTAGATGAACACTGCGAAGAGGCACATGACCAAGCGTACGCCGCTCTAATCCTGCAAGCAGAACAGCAAAACAAAGATATCTTAGCGGTGGATTACGATACTAAGCGTGACAGCATAAGGCAGTCGTACTTTGAGTGCGTAGCTGCCTATCATGCATGGGATGACCATCAATACGATAGCGATGTAAAAGTAGCACCAGATTATCAAGCGCTATTTGATAATTATGAGGATAAACAAAGACCGTTAGATAGGAAGAAAGCACAGTTATTAGATGAGTACCTACTAAAGCCGCTTTCTATCGATTCTCAAGGGATCTATCAACCGATGGCAGGCAAGGCTACGATGCTCGCCAGCGCGCAATATCAAGCACGTAATCATCACAGCAGCATCAACCAGCCTATTTATATGGATTTTAAAAACGGTGATATTTACCTATGGGCAGATAACTTTGCGATTCTAAACTCAGAATTGTTAGACGATAAACTCGGTACAAAATGGCAAAACAAGTGGTTAAAAATAGCCATTGATGATGGTACATTGCCTAAAGGGTTTGGTAGTGAAGTAATCAAAAGCCACTTTGCAGCGTTAGATGCGACTTATGACGCGGCGCCTGTCAGCCAGTTTAATTATGTTGCCCCTAACTCACTTGCTTCCCTGTCTCCAAAGCTGCCCGCGCACCAGTTATCGGCTATGCTACCAAGCGATCAAATCATTCGCCGAGTACAAAGCTTTGAGGATTATCAAGCGTCGCAACAGAAATATATGCAGATTTTCTATGATCGAATCAGTGAAAAATACCCAGAGCTGGTACAAGAACCCGAATCGATGACAGCGTTTGAGTCGATTCAAAATCCAAAGGCATTCACCAGTAAGTCTGTTGTGCAAAAAATACTGGCTATGATAAAAGATCAAATGAATGAGGAAGCAACGACGGGTGAGACCGTTGCCAATACAGAAGTACAGGAACTATACGGGTTTGATAAACGTGGTCAACTCAAATGGGAGCACTTACGCCGTCAGTTAGATAACACTAGCGAAGCGAATAACAACAAAGGCATGAGGATAGATGTGTTGCAGCAGTATTCCGCTGTTAGCACTAAGGACTTGGCGTTCCCTAACCTACCAAGTAATGTGCAGTCGCCGAACGCTAGCAATAGCATTGATTTACGAAAGTATGCTCCAGAGCTGCTGCAATATTACCAAGATGGTAATGGCACGGCAGTAGGTAAAATGGTCTTTAACATGTTGCCGATGGTCAGAGAGCGTTTTGGTTCGGTTGAGTAAATAGCGAGTTTCGTAAAAATGATTTTTCTACATTCGAATAGGATAGGTATGAAACAATATTTAGTAGGTATATTTTTTGCTGTCATCACTTTTAGCTCTGCTCAAGCGGGATGTATTGGCAACTCATCGTTCTCCACATGTTCTGATGCTAGTGGAAATACATACACAAATAATAGAATAGGGAATACTACATATACCTCTGGCTATAATAGTAGTACAGGAAGTAGTTGGAACCAAAGTACCAATAAAATTGGTAATACTTCATATACTAATGGTACCAGTGCTGATGGTGGTTCTTGGAATAAATCTTCTCAACAGATTGGTTCTTATACTTATCATAATGGTAGTGATAGTAATGGTAATAGCTTTAACTATTCATGCAATCAATATGGATGCAACTAAAATATATAGACGATAAAAAGTAAATAAAAAAGCGCACCTATCAACGGCGCGCTTTTTCATTTTATACGTATACAGCTGGGTAAAATAACACTTTTCCGGAGTGGCTTATTACATACCTTGATGCTGTTTGTCATGGCCTTTACGGTCTTTCGAATGCTTACGACCTTTTTCTTGTCTCTCTGATTTCATTTGTTCCATCTTTGCACGTTGCTCAGGAGTCAACACTTGAGCGATGGCATGTTGTGTTTGTACACGTTCGATAAAGCGTTGCTTTTCTTTTGCCGCTCGTTGATCGGCCAGACGGTTTAAAGCAGCAGTATTCAAAGTGCTAGCATTGGTCAGTGCTTGTATTTGCTGATCCATTTGCGCGCGTTCTGCTTGATGTTCTGCACGGTCAGCAGTGCGATCGCCACGTTTGTTTTGCATGATGGCTTTGATTTGCGCTTGCTGTGTCGCTGTTAGATCCAGTTTTGACATTGGGCCTCTCATCGCGCCATCTTTGTGGTTCTTTTGCATTTGTGCAGTTGGCGTTGTATCAGTGGTTGCGTTAACGCTGGTGCAAGCCGTTACTGTAAATATGCTAGACGCTGCTAATACTGAGCCTAATAGTAATTTTTTCATCATAATATCCTTGATTACATTGAGTTTGATTTCATAAGCACTAAATTTTTATCTCGCAAGTACCATCTGTTGAACGTTATCGCTCGTTATGGTTAGCCATCTTAGAAATGCAATACTTGCTGTTGATAGGAGTATATTACGACAGTTAAAGGTTACGAACATTTATGAAGTATTAAGAAAGGTAACGTTTCTGGTGAATTGGCAAGTGCTTGCCTGATAATATGGTTAACTACAGTCTACCGGCAATAAAAATACCATGGCGACAATCTCGCTAACCATATCACAATGACACCTGTACGCGGACTTACTGCGTCATGATTATTATAGATTGAGTAAATAAAGATAAATAAAAATTAAAGGAGAGAAGTATGCCAAACATCCTGATAGGCGATGACGACGAAGAGTTAACTCAGTTATTGCAAGAGTACTTGGACAATCACGGCATTCGCTGTGACTGCGTGCATGATGGTGCAGCAGTCATACAACGACTCAAAGCAGTAGCACACGAAGATACGGTTTATGATTTGCTCGTGCTCGATATTATGATGCCGAAACTGGATGGGTTGAGTGTCTTGCGTCAATTACCAAATATTATCGATATTCCAGTCATTATGCTGACAGCAAAAGGGGAAGAGATTGACCGTATTATTGGTCTAGAGCTTGGTGCTGATGACTATATCACCAAACCTTGTAACCCTAGAGAGCTGCTGGCTCGGATCAATGCAGTGATTAAACGTACCAATACGACCGCATCAGAGCATACTCCGTTGCCAGAGAGTCGTTTGCATCTCGATCAAAACCAACGTGCCTGTCAGATAGATGGGGTAACGCTACAAGTCACGGGTACAGAGTTTGATCTGCTCGTGGCCTTGCTCAAACAAAAAGGGGAAGTGGTCAGTAAAGCATGGCTGTCAGAAAATGTCTTGCAGCGTGAGTTGCAGCCATTTGACCGTAGCCTCGATGTACACGTATCTCGCTTACGCAAAAAACTTCAACCTTTCCACGATGAGCCAATAAAAGCGGTGCGTGGTAAAGGTTATCAACTGGTGCTGTAATGACGGACATATCGATGAAAGCTTCTGAGCAGACCCTCAAAAAATCACCTAAGTTTAAGGTGCGCATTACTCTGTTTTGGCGTTTGTTCCTGAGCCTATTACTGACGATTTTAATTACCTCTGTACTGTCCATCGTGGTAGAGCGCTGGCTAGCTGAAAAAGAGCTGACCTCTCGTATGGATGTGCAAATCGATAGCCTATTGATAAAGCGTGAAGAGATGGTCGCATCACTACGGGCTGGTGATGTGGAGTCTGTCAGGGAGATGTATCGTCAAGACCGCCAGCTGATGAATCAAATCAGAGTCTATGATGAGCAGGGCGCTATTATATTCCCGCGTTACCGTGACAAAGACGATCGCGCGCAAGGACAACTGCAAAGTGGTCGGCAGCTAATGGATCGTGCAATACAACCGTTGCAGCAAATACCACCTAGAGTAGAGAATAACGTTTATGGCGTAGAAGGCCGCAATGCTGACAATAGACTGCGTGAACACGACAATGAGATACCAAAAGATGAGCCGTCTTTTTGGCAAAAATTCCTAAAACCAAGAACGGCAAGTAGTGCAGCAGTAGCTGATATCGATACTCGTCCTGAACTGGCTGATATGTCTGTTGAACTACCTGATGGTCAGTCAATCATCATACAGTTGCGTCCGCACTTGCGTTTTTCAGACGTAGTAGAGATACAGCACGGGAATTTTCCAATACGTTTGCTATTAATCGTTATCTTTAGTGTACTGGTCTGCATATGGCTCAGTCGTACGCTGACCCAGCGAATTGGCCGTGTACAAAATACCGTACACCGTATGATTGATGGTAATTATCAAGCCAACCCAGAACTGTCCAAGATGGGCGATGATGAGTTGGGGCTACTTGCCAAAGACGTCGCCCATCTATCGACGAGGCTCGTCGACAGTGAGCTGGCACGCAAGCAAATGCTTAGTGATATCTCACATGAGCTGCGTTCGCCACTTGCTCGTCTGGATGTCGCGACTGAACTGACTCGAGACTTTGCGCCCAATGCCAATCGTTATCTAGACCGTATCGATAAAGAATCTACACGAATGAATGAGCTAATTGAGCAGATCATTCATATTCAATCCCTACAAATGCAGCAATATACCGTCGATAATTTGGAGAGTGAGGCAGTCGATATATCCGACATCATTAGCAATATCGGAGAGGATGTCTGCTTTGAGTTTCAACATAAAGACGTACATTGGCAATGGCAACCGCCTGTAGCCTCAGCGTTGGATGATTTGGAAGGTTTTTGGACCGTCCAAGGTAATGCAGAGCAGTTGTATAGCGCACTTGAAAACGTCATTCGCAATGCTTTTATGCACACGGCAGCGGGTTCGACAGTGATTGCGGAAATCAAAGCAATACAAATGGACAATAAGGTACCAGCTGTTCAAATTAATATAACAGACGAAGGTGGCGGTGTGGCAGACAAGGACTTAGAACGTATTTTCCATCCCTTTGTGCGGCTCGATACTGCTCGGCATCGTGATACTGGCGGCTATGGTCTTGGATTGGCTATTGTTCACGCTGTAGTCATGGCGCATAAAGGATATATCAATGCTCATAACCGCCAAGATGGTATCCAAGGATTGGTGGTTCAAATAGTGCTACCTAGCAGATAAAAAGATAAATAATTTATGTAACCAATATGCGCTTATCATGTATTTGTAATGTGTATAAGCGCATGTTTAGTAGTAGATAAAAGCTGACTCTTTTTAAAACCGACGTAATTTATTATAAATAGACACAAATTAAAAGTAATTATATTCGTTTATATGAATATAAATGACGAACGGTATCAAAACACAGATGAACGGCATTGTCTCTCTGTATATATTCGGTAATACTAATATATACAGAGAGTGATAAAGATTATACAAAACAGAACGTCTTATTCCTTAAAGACTACTACAACTATTATTTGAACAAGGTCTCGTTATTATAAGCTTATAACCCGTTTTATTTTGTCACATCGTCTCTCTGACATGGATCTTATCTCTGATTTTTTAAATCTGACAAGTCTGTAAGGGAGTACGCATCATGAACCGCATCTATAAAGTCATCTGGAATGAAGCCCTAAGTTGTTTTACCGCCGTTGGTGAATACGCGAAGGGACGTGGCAAATCTTCCAAATCGAGTATTAGCTCTAACGCTACCATCAACACAACGTCTAACCTGTCCGTTATCCATACGTTACGTCTGAGCACTATAGCGCTTGGGCTACTAGCTGCTGGCTTTGGCATGCAGGCAAATGCATTGGGTACTTACTTTGCTGGAGACGACCCAACACCTAGAATACATACCAACTCATTCTTTCATCAAACACTAACGGTGCAGGGTGGAGAGACGGTCACTGGCGATGCCAATACCAAAAATATCAGCGTGAATGCCAATAGGCGTGATAAAGCGCTAACGATAAAGCTCGATGAAAATGTCGATTTAGGGAATGATGGCAGTCTCAAAACGGGCGATACCTTAGTCGATAATTCTGGCATTAAGATTACAGCCATAAATCCAGCCAATAGTGTCATTTTGAGCAGTAGTGGCCTAAACAATGGCAATAACAAAATTACCAATGTATCCAATGGTGCTGTGATAGCAGGGAGTAAAGATGCAGTTAATGGCTCGCAGCTATACAGATTGGTCAACATAGTTAAAGACAATAAAACCAAATATTATAGTGTTGACTCTGAAGCTATTGGTAATGCCAACAACGATGGCGCAACAGGTTATAACGCTATGGCCATGGGTGGCAACGCAAAGGCGACTGGCAGCCAAACCATCGCTATTGGTAGCTCTGAATTTGGACAGCAAACATTAGCAAGTGGCGAGCAGTCTATTGCTATTGGTGCCAATGTCGTTTCAAGAGGCGGCTCTTCTATTGCCATCGGTGGCGATGACCTAAACTTAGCATCGATATACAATATCGACGGTAGTATCACTAGCACTGATCTAAACAGTGGCACAGTCAATACGGTTTTTAATGAATATGCGGGTCGAGATCTACTGGATGCAAGCGACCCATATACAGGAAATACTGAATCGGGCGGGGCAGCTTCCATAGCAATTGGTGTCAAAGCTCGTACGGCAGGTCATCTTGCAACTGCAATAGGCACGCATGCGAATGCTGCTGCAACCGCGTCATCAGCGTTCGGTGTGGCTGCCTCTGCTACTGAAAAAGGGGCCTTGGCACTGGGTGCTGGCGCTCAGTCTAATGCTCAAGATGGCGTGGCACTAGGATCGCAATCTGTGGCTAACGTTGCAGGTGGTGCGGTTGGCTTTGCTCCAACAAGTGCTAGTGTCGTAGACAAAGCAGCTATTACAGCAACTAATAGTACAGGCCTTGGTGCAGTTTCTGTTGGTAGCTCTACTAATGGCACTCGCCAAATTGTAAATGTCGCAGCAGGTACTCAAGACAGTGACGCAGTAAACGTATCTCAATTAAAAGCGTTAGATACTATCGTTGCTGGCATTGATTTTCCTATTCGTTCTAGCAGTGCACAGCCATACACCACGTCAGTAACAGGTACTGATGCTCTTGCCGTTGGCTCGAATGCCAATGCAAAAGGTAATAATGCAACCGCTGTTGGAGAGAGCGCATTTGCAAACGCAAATGCAACCGTTATCGGTGAAGGCGCAAGATCTTCATTCAACGGCTTTGCTGGTGGTCAGGAGGCCAAAGCGGGTGTTAATTCAGTGGCGATAGGTCAAAGAGCCACAAACGGAACCGCAAGTCGTGCGGTTGCGATAGGCTATCAAGCAAAAGCCATGGCTCAAGACACCATTGCAATTGGTCTCGATGCACAAGCTAAAGCGCAAGGCGGTGTGGCACTCGGTAAAGGTGCTAGTGCAAATGCTCTAAACAGCGTGGCTTTAGGTCAAAACTCTATTGCAGCTGTACAAAGCGGCGCATCTTTCTTAACCAACGTTGCTGCTGATGCCAATAACGGCACCGTCTCAGTAGGCGCTGTTGCAAGCGAACGTCGTATCATTAACGTTGCAGGTGGTTCAGCAGATACGGATGCAGTGAACGTATCTCAGCTAAAAGTGGTTACAGAAACTGCTAATAGAGGCTGGGATATCAGCGCACAAGGTGATAGTGCTACCGCAAGTACAGTAGGACCTGGAGATTCAGTTGACTTCAACAGTAAAAACAGCAATATCACTGTTTCTAAAGACACTACTAGTAATGATGTCTCGTTCGAACTCAACAATAACTTAGACCTAGGTAATAACGGTAGTGTAGAAATGGGTTCAAGCTCTCCGTTCGGTTTTGGTGATACAACGACACTAGATCGCTCAGGTCTAACAACAGGTAACTCATACCTTAGTACAACTGTAGATGGTTTAGGTGTGAGAACGGGTAATAGCGTAGTTAATACAACCGTTAGTAGTTTAGGCGTCGCTGTATCAACGCCATTTTCTAAAACTCTTCTATCTAGTAATGGTCTCAATATTATTGGTGGTCCAAGCGTAACAAAATCTGGTGGTATCAATGCTGCCAACAAAAAGATTATCAATGTTGATAACGGTGAAGACCCAAATGACGCTGTCAATGTCAGTCAGCTCAGCAGTGCCTCTGCCGCCGCTAAAACAGAGGTCGCCGCAGGTACTAACGTGGAGGATGTTGTGAAGTCTACGGGTGGTAACGGTCAAGATGTCTATACTATTAATGCGGATGGTGTGACTACTTCAGCAGGCTCTGATGCCGTCACTGTCACAGCAGGTGAAAAAGATGACACAACTAACACGACCGATTATTCTGTTGATTTAAGTACTGATAGCAAAGCCAGTCTAGTTAAAGCAGACAGTGCCATGCAGACCATTATTGCTCAAATAGATGGCGTTGATGTTAAAACGCTCAATAAAACTGATAATACGGCTAATTTCCTAACGGGAGATAACATTGTTCTTAATGCTGAGGATGGTGGCATTAGAATCGCTACAAAAGAGGATGTTACTTTTACTAGTGCCAGCTTTGCTAATAGTACAGTCCGTGTGAGTAGTGAAGGTCTTGATAATGGCGGCAATAGAATCATCAATGTAGATGATGGTGATGCACCTACGGACGCTGTCAACGTCAGACAGCTAAACGTCGTGACAGAAACTGCTAATAGAGGTTGGGATATTAGTGCACAAGGTGATGCTACCACTGCAAGCACTGTAGAACCTGGAGATTCAGTTGACTTCAACAGTAAAAACAGCAATATCACTGTTTCTAAAGACACTACTAGTAATGATGTCTCGTTCGAACTCAACAATAACTTAGACCTAGGTAATAACGGCAGCGTCAGCACAGGTAATATCTTTGGTGGCACTCAAGTTAATCGCTTGGGCATGGTCACAGGTGGTCTGGCAATGGGTGGCGTCACTACAGTCAGTGGCGCTGGTGTGACCGTAACAGGTATAAACCCTTTTAACCCATCTAATGCCACGTTGACCAGTGATGGTCTAACCATTCTGAATGGTCCAAGCATGACCAGATCTGGTGGTATCAATGCTGGCAATAAAAAGATCACAAACGTTAAAGCGGGTGTCTTAGATAAAGACGCTGTCAACGTTAGTCAGCTAAATAGCTCATCTGCCGCTGCTAAAACAGAGGTCGCCGCAGGTACTAATATTGCGGGTGTTGTGAAGTCTACAGGTGGTAACGGTCAAGATGTCTATACCGTCAATGCAGATGGTGTTACTGCTTCAGCAGGCTCTTCTGCCGTCACGGTCACAGCAGGTGACAAAGACGAGTTTACCAACATGACCGACTATGCCGTTGACTTAAGTGCTGATAGCAAAGCCAGTCTGGTAAAAGCGGACAGTGCCATGCAGACCATTGTTGCTCAAATAGATGGCGTTGATGTTAAAACGCTTAACCAAACGGACAATACGGCGAATTTCCTAACAGGAGATAACATTGTTCTCACTGCTGAGGATGGTGGTATTAAAGTCGCTACAAAAGAGGATGTCACTTTCACTAGTGCTAGCTTTACTGATAGTACAGTTCGTGTGAGTGGTGAAGGTCTTGATAATGGCGGCAACAGAATCATCAATGTAGATGATGGTGATGCAGATACTGATGCTGTCAATGTTAGACAATTAAATGCAACCAACAATACAGTGGACCTAGGACTGAACTTTACAGGAGATGATACAAATGTTGTCGTCAATCGCAAGTTAGGTCAAACGTTGACACTCCAAGGAGGTGCTACCAACGTAACTGAAAACAATATCGGTGTGATCGCTGATGAAGATGGCAATCTAAATGTTAGATTGGCTGAAGATGTCATGCTTGGTAAAAACGGTAGCGTGAGAATGGAAAGCACGGTGCTTAATAATGCAGGCGTCACCATCACTGATGGTCCTAATCAGACCATTACGTTAAGCAACGAAGGTCTTGATAATGGTAATAATAGAATTATCAAAGTTGATAAGGGAATTGCCCCAACCGATGCCGTAAACTTTGCACAGCTCACTATGACTAATGATGAAATTGCTAAAGGTATCAAAATTGGTGACGGCAATAGTGCTAATGATCAGCAATTTGCATTAGGCGATACCATCAATGTCACAGGAGATAACAATCTGACTACTGTCGCTTCTGCGACTGGCGTCCAAGTGAAACTGAATAATCAGTTAGACCTCGGAGATGATGGCAGTATACAGATAGGCAATAGCATCATGAGTGATGCAGGCTTTACCTTCGTTGGAAATGGCGTGAATAGAATGGTTGCGCAGGTCTCATTGAGTAGCCGTGGTCTAGACAATGGAGGCAACACCATTCGCAACGTTGGGGAAGGTGTGCTAAATACGGATGCTGTCAATGTTGGGCAGTTAAAAGATGTCGCCATTGCCTTGGATCAAGGTTGGGGCATCACCGCTCAAGGTGATATCGCTACGATGGTAAAACAAGGAGATGCCGTCGACCTCAGTAGTAAAGACGGTAATATCAAGGTATCTAGGAAATCAGTGAGTGATGCGGCTGCTTTCGATAGTAGTCCATCATTGCAAGCTGCAGCCATCCCTACCAATGCTAATGATATTAGCTTTGATCTGAACCCAGATATTACTTTGAATAGCGTAACCACTGGTGATACGGTTATGAATGACAATGGACTGACCATTGCAGGTGGCCCAAGCATCACAAAAATTGGTATTGATGCCGCTAATACCAAAATTACCAACGTTCAAAATGGGGAAGTTTCGGTGACAAGTCAGGACGCTATAAATGGCGGTCAGCTTTATGCCCAAGGAGCTGGTATCAGTAGTATTATCGGTGGTGACACTGTATACAATGCCGAAGATGGTACTTTTACCAACAGCGACATTGGTGGAACGGGTGAAAGCAATATTGATGGTGCGATTGCTTCTATCAGACAAGGCACGATTGAAATTAGTGAAAATGTGCAAATTAACACAGAGAGCATTACCACTAATACGACAAATATTGCTACGAATACCAGCAATATCACGACCAATACTACGAGTATCGAAACCAATACGGATAAGCTAGATGCTGGACTCAATTTTGGCGCAGACAGTGGTGCCAATATCAACAAACCAATTGGCGATGGTAGCGTCCTCAGCTTCACTGGTAGTAATAACATCACCACCACAGCAGATGGCAGTAGTATTAAGTTTGATCTAAACGGTAATATCAGCGTTGATAGTGTCACAGTTGGGACAACGGTTATTAATAGTGAGGGCATCAGTATGCAAGATGGGCCAAGTATGACGTCTCAAGGTCTATATGCTGGTAACCAACGTATGACTGGTGTCGCCGATGGGGTCGAAGCAACAGACGCCGTCAATTATAGTCAGCTTAGCGCGCTTGATAGTCGACTCAATAACAATATGAGCGATCTTGGCTACAAAATCGACGAAGTAGAAGACGATGCAAATGCAGGTATCTCAGCTGCAATGGCTATGTCGGCAATGCCTCAGGCTTATATCGCAGGTAAGTCATTGATTGGTGGCGGTGTCGGTACCTATAACGGAGAGAGTGCTGTAGCAATTGGTTTCTCTAAGTTATCTAATGACGGTCGCTGGGTCATCAAGGTAAATGGTACAGCAGATACTCAAGGCAACGTAGGCGGTGCAGTTGGTGCAGGCTTCCATTTTGACTAACAAAACCTCTCAATTGTAGTTATCGGTAGACTATAAAAAAGCAAGACATTGGATGTCTTGCTTTTTTACGGCTTAAAGATAAACAATTAAGGTAATAAAGCTACCGATAAGTAAAGATAAGCGCTTGTAGGTTGTGTCTTACAAGCGCTTATTTCTTATAATTAAAGTGCTTCTATATTCTGAACATTGCACCATTCGGTTTCAGTCCAACATAGGCCATACCTGCTTGATTCATCCAGTGAGGTTGAATAATGCCATGCTGCAAAATCGCATGAATATCTCTATGTGCTCTTTCTATCTTGTGCTTTTTATATAGGGAAGCCGTACCTGCGACTGCGTAAATTTCAGATACCATCTCGCGAGCTTCTCTTGCGGCTTCACAAGACGCTGCCCACACATCGGCAAGCTGTATATCAGTAAAGGTGTTCTTCTGCTGAGATTCTTCCCATAGGACCTCGACACTATAATGCAGTTGGGTGCGTTTTGATGCCAGTACTGTTTTACTCTTAGCAATGGTAGCCTGTACCGTTGCACGGTCGCGTAGATCTGGACTCTTACCAGGCGTTACTCTCTCAAGGCACATATCAACCAAGTCATCCATAGCGGCTTTTAATACGCCTAGCGCCATAGCTGCACAGCCAGCAGCATTGATACAACCAATAGGCAGTCGACTGTAGGCAGTATCGACAGCCACAGAACTGTCAAAGTCAACTACATAAGCCTCTTTGACAAAAGCGTCTTTAACAATTATATCATGGCTACCTGTGCCATTTAGGCCGCCCACATCCCACGTATCAATGATTTTTACGTCTTTCTTGGGAATAAAAAATAGCTTTAAATTTGCACCTGGACCAAGGGTCGTAGGAGAGCCTTCGGAGATAACAAGACAACGGAGCACAAACCAGTCAGCCAATTGGCATCCAGAGACGAGTGTCCATTGTCCTGATACCATGTAGCCATTATCTACTGTTTGTGCCACGCCCTCAGGACGTGCGGAATTGGCATAAATATGAGAGGGGTCACTGTATACTTCTTTCATACTGGACTCGTCCAAAAATCGACCGAATGTACAGGCCAAATGGTTGTTCCAAACGATCCAAGCAACGGAGGCCTCAGCACTGGCCAACGTCTCATAAGTTTTTAGCGTTTCTATTGGGTTTCCTGCCCATCCTCCTAATGATTTAGGCAGCCCCATTCTAAACAATGCAAATTCTGAAAGTTTATTGACTACCACGGGTGCAATTTTTCTAGCGCTTTCTGTTTCATCTCTAAACATGATTGCTGATGCATAAATCTTGTTTGCTGCATCGGATGGTAGGGTGGTTATCTCTGCTGAGGATATATCATTCATATTGTTCAACCTTATTGTGATGAATAAGACAGTACTTTTTTCTACAGCTGATAAAGTACAAATTTGAGCGATGACAAATGCTTATATAAAGAATAACCAACAGCCGCCCACCATACAACTGTTAATATGAATATATTAAAAATTATATTGTAAAAATTGAATAAATGGTGTGTTTATTAAAATGTTGACAATAATCTTGGCAGTTAGTAGACCCTCTAGCACTACAATTTGAGTAATTACGTTTTAAGTAATTACGTTAAGGTGTCAGCGACTGTATAGATTATATGTACAGTGCATAAATATTAATTAGATAAACTCATATACAGGGTTGTTTTTAATGAGTATTCTAAGAGGTATAATGATACCAAACCTCTTTACTCGTCTTATTACTACTTGGGTGACCGTTGCTGTCATCATATTGCACGGTATCACTGTGTGGGCGATGATATCTGTGGATAGCCCAAAACCGCTTGAGACAAAAATTACACCAAAAGCTATTCAGCTAGAGCTGATCACACTGCCATCGCCATCTGAAAAAACGCTTAGCAAAGATTCTCGGTCACAACCTTTACCTTCCAAAGCCTTAATACCTGATAAGACGTTAGTGAAGCCGATAGAGGAAATCGAACTTGCACCAGTAATGGAACCTTCAGTAGTATCAAATCCAGTAAATCCAGTAAATCCAGTAAATCCAGTAAATCCAGTAAATCCAAAAGAGAAAGCATCCGTCCCAGCAGAAAATAAAACACTACCTAAAACATATACAGATACTAAACCTACTATCAACGCTGCGTCATCAGTCCAAAGTCTGACAATAGTAGAATCAAGAAAAGTTGCTCATTCATCTGATAATAACAATGAAAACGAAGACGATCTATCTGCTATGATTCGAGCAGTGACAGCTCAATTCAATCGTGAACAGGCCATACAGAAGCGCCAAGCCACAAAACAGGCTAGTAAAGAACAGGTTGAAAAGGATCGCTGGCAAGCACAAGCGGCTAGTGAGGCAATTGAAAAGATGCTTACGTTAGCTGCTGATCAAGCAGAAAAGCAAAATAGTGACCAAGCTGAGCTAGATAATGAAATGGACAATACTGTAGAAACAGTGTTTAAAGCGGATTATGGCAGTTGGCAGGAAGAAGGGGAACCTACGACAAGTGTTCCATCACTTGTATGGCGCAGTGTCAATACGAGCCTAGGAGATGTCTTTATCGTTATGCTCGAGTTGCACGTCAATAAAGAAGGTGCAATTACTGAGGTGCAATTACTGGAGTCATCAGGTAGCCCAATTATTGATGCGATAGCGACCACTCAAGTTAGGGCAGGGCAATTGAACCCATTAAAAAACGATGGCAACGTCGTCGATGCCATCGTTCCTATGTCACTGGTCTATGAGAGGCCTTGAGTGAATGATTTAAAAATACTCATTTATATTTTTTAATATTTTGCATTGTATCGCTAGTCGTCACTTTATTGAATGGCTCGTTCAAAAAACCACCACAGTGCTATCAAAATGCTGATCAGCGAACCTATATAAAAGATTATCCATTTATAAAATTGGGTATGACGTAGCAGTAATGCGATAGGGAATACCGCAATGATAAACACTAGCTGCCCTAACTCAATACCGATATTGAAACTCAGTAACGCCAAAACGCGTTCACTTGTGGCAAGCGGTAAGTCTACTAATACATTGGCAAAACCGAAACCATGAATCAGCCCAAAAACAAATGCCAGATAGATTGCTCTCACTCTCAGCATCGGCACTAAGTTGTTAAGCGCGGCAAAGGCGATAGATAGCGCAATAACAGACTCAATAAAGCGGGCAGGTATACTGATAATTTGTAGGGCTGCTAGCGTCAACGTAATAGAATGAGCAAGTGTGAATGACGTCGCAATCCAAAACACTTCGAGTAAGGCAGCTTTTGGTTTAGGAACGGCTAATAATGTTTTCTCTTTACGCATGTATACAGCAGGAATGAGTAACACAAACAAAAACAGCAAGTGATCCCAACCAATCAATAGATGATGTATACCACTTTTAAGAAAATTAGCTACTGTAGACATCCATCCATTGTTCGCCTCTGAGCCTATAGAATGCTGCCCTACAGTCAGTACTTGCAATGGCGTATCGTCACTAGCCTGCGTTAGAATTAATCGATGATTGGCATCGATACCTGTCAATATTTGGTAATCAAGACTATCGACGGGTTGCTCGCATTTTAGCTCAAAACTTGTATACAAATAGTTGAAGCCGCCGCGCGTGTTAATAGCCAATGGTGAGAACTCGGTTATTTGACACTGTTGTGCATCACCTTCTAACCTTATCTTGGATGTTATTAGTTGCTCTATTAGAGCTGTTTGTGATTTTACTTCGGCCCAATTAACTTGGCTGTCTTTATTTGGATCTATCTCTATCAGTAATGCTAGATCGCGAAGTGAGATCTCATATTCAGCGCTTACGGCACGCTCTTCATTGGTAGACAGGTTTAGGTATGCTGTACTAGATTCGTGCGCCTGTACGAAAGTGGCTGTCAGTAGCAGAGAGAGCAGCATTACGTAACGATAGGTTTGATGCCAAAGGCTTTTTTTTGATGCGCTCATAAAGGGGTGTCCTTATTCATCATTTGCGCACCTGATGTTTGGGTGGTTAAGTTTTGTGTATGATCAGCGCTGCAATGCAGACAACCATTGATTTTACCCAAGCGTAATGCCTGTTCAAGCGCTGAATATTCAAACTTTGTTTCTGTCATAAATTGACGTATCAGCTTGATATCTTCTTGGCTGCCAGCTTCGATAGCTGCTGTTGCATATAAAACAATATCAGCTGTTTCGCGTTGCTGCTGCCAGTTGTCTTTAGCCAATTGAAGCGCCAAGTCTACTTGCTTAGATAACAGAGCATAAGTTGCCTGTTCTCGCATATGAGCATTTTCTTGACGTATTTGCCATACATCAATACGCTCTTTCATCAAGGCCAAGTTTTTCTGTGCTTGAGGATCGCCTAATTTGATTTGAGCAGTGATAAGGCGTAGGAGTAGAGCATCTTTATCAGTGTGTGTCTGGAGAAGTGTGCGTACTCGCTGATACTCACCAATACTTAGTAGCCAGTCTGTTCGGGCCATAAGTGCAGGCACCGTCTGATTATCCATCACATCAAAAACTTGAGTGGATAGAGCAGTGTCTTCACTGCGTAATGCTGCATCTGCTTGGATCAGGTAGATCCAGCGTGCAGTTGATGCATCTAGGCCAGGTGCTAGAGCAGCAAGTCCCTTAAGGGTCTGTTTTGCTGCTTCAAGCTTCCCCGTCATACTTTTTACTTGCGCTTCACAGGCCAATGCATAAACACGTAATGCAGGATCATTAAGTTTTTTGCAATAACTCATGGCTTCCGAAAACTGACCTTGAACGACCAGTAGGGATGAGAGAGTCAATAAAGCATCTGGATGATCCGCCTCTCGACTTAATATCTGTCTCAGTACCTCTTTTGCTTCGTCAAACTTATGATCTGATTGAAGCGCCCTTGCTTGCAACATCAAAGTTTCTGTACTTTGATCTTTGGTTAAATCTAACTGCGCGCGCGCCTGTCCTAATGCACGTGGATCTCCTTGTAGATAGGCACGCTCTAATAATTCGCTGGTCTGCGCCAAAGAGTTTTCATTCATATCAGAGGAAAAGTCAGCTGAGCTTGTATAGCGCGGCGGTGAAGAATCTTCGGGTAGTATCGCAAGGACTTGTTGATCATCATTTGGTACAAAAGGGGTAGCATGAATAAGTTGTATGCTAATGAGTAATAGCAAGAGTGATTTGATATAAAATTGAATCCAATGCATAAAATTTCTCGGCTCAGAACATAAATAAACACCCAATCAGAAAGCTGATTAGGTGCTGGATTTATCTCACATCACATTAAAGCGAGGCGTTGGCGTCTGTCACCACAACGGGCTCTGCCAAATTGGCCTCAGGCAGTATAATTCGATCGATATCTTGAGGCTCATCGGTATCTAAATTATTACTGGCATCAATTACATCAGAAGTTCTGTCAACAGCTAGTTCAGCTTTGGCTTGGTCTACTGCAACATCACTCTTAGCTAAATCGGATGAGCTATCATTATCATTGAAACAACCAGAAAGCGCAGCTGATCCAGTGATCAATACGGCTAATATTATATAGCGCATAGTATTTCTCCTTGGGTTATATTCAGCTTATCGGCTACCTGGTGTAGGGGTGGTTAGATAAGGAAATACTGAGTCAAACTCGGTAGCTGGTTTAAGCGCACCATCAGTAAGAAGCGCTTTGCCAGCTTTTGCATCTTCAGGAACACAAGTTGCATCAGCTGGTAGGCCAGCATGACATAAAGCGCCCATTGATACTCTCAAAGCAATATCAGTGACATCATCACCTGGTCGTCTACCATTCGGAAAACCTGCTATATCGTTAGCAGTGCTTGGGCGACCATCGTTCTGAGCGTCAATGATGCTAATCACACCCAAGTCGTTTTGATTGGCAGCTGCGACTGCTGCTATGTTGGTATTTAGGCGCAGCATATCTGACGGCACCATATTTGGGTTGGCAGGTTTGTTGACAGTAGGAACCCCTGTCAAAAATGCGGTTACTAAATCTTGACGCGGGAAGTTTGTCGGTGCAGGTGCGCTTGGATACAAAGTTTCAATCAATGCTGGGAGCGTAGGATAAAAGACATAAGGTGCGAATTTTGCGACGTCGTCTTTCGGCTCTGAGGCATTAAATTTGTCCTTGTCTTTGAGACCAATAACCACTTCATTGACTAGTGGCATACCAAGTCTAGAAACCTGTGTCCATGCACCGCCTTTTTTGGCAGTTGTACTAATGCCTGAAGCAGGATTGCCATTGACCAAGGTCGCTTGACGCACGCTGGCCGTTGTCCAAGCACCGATGACAGGATCTTTACTTGTACTATTGACGAGGCAAGCTTTCGGTACTTCCATTGCAATCGAGGTAACATTTTTCCCTGCCAACACGTTAGTCCCAGCATCACGGGCACCTAGCGGATTTAGGTTAACTAAGTCAAACACTTTACCTAGATCAATAGCAAAACCTTCAGCACGTTGACCGACAAAAACTCTACCCTGACCACAGCTACCTAAGTTCAAAGGTTTAATGAAGCTGCGCGCGTAAGTAGGGTAATCTGCAAAAGATTTGGTACCAATATAGTCAAATGGTTTATCAAAATTACCTAGTGAAGTACGTGAACCACTGCGGCGGTCGCCTTTGACCATTGTTACGTTATAGCTCTCACTCGTTTGTACATTAGCAGAGTTAGACGCATCACCAGCGTTAGACAAAGGAATGGCAACGTTTGGCGTTGATGGATCACCATCTGAGTCAATTTCAATGCTGTTTAGCTCTTGAGTGAAATCAAATTGGAAAGTAATATCTTCAACAGCATCACCGTTATTATCAACATGAATCTCATAGAGCGCATCTGGATCTAAAGCAAAATAATTGGGTCCACCATAAGCGTCTTGCAGCGGTAAGTAGTTAGCAATAATCGTAACGTAATCTGCCCGGTTATTTTCGTAACTATTGAACATATAAAAGTCAGAAGCATCGACTTTTGGGGTTTTGGTAATAGAAGGGGCTTCACGGTGACTTGACGCAACAGCACTTGCACTCATGCACAGTGTTATCGCTGCTATTAGAGCCTTTGTGGTATATTTCATACGGATCCTTGTAAAGAAACTTTAAATGATGGGACGGCCAAGACTCGACATTGTTTGTAAATATCAATTAACTAAGTAATGTCTTTATTAAGTCGGTTTTAACTATACACTTGTTTGCTGTATTGTGTCTACGCTTTTATCC
The DNA here is from genome assembly GCF_050268505.1 of Psychrobacter sp. NPDC078409. Taxonomy (NCBI): domain Bacteria; kingdom Pseudomonadati; phylum Pseudomonadota; class Gammaproteobacteria; order Moraxellales; family Moraxellaceae; genus Psychrobacter; species Psychrobacter sp. NPDC078409. Next base: position 45,647 of record NZ_JBNNGW010000002.1, on the reverse strand, counting down.
GTTTTAATATGTTGATAATTATAAACTTTTCGGTGCATCAGGCTGCATCATAGGATCGGCATCTGCAAATGCTTCTAGTGTACGGCAATGAGTATCAATAGCGACGATATTGGGATAAGCACTCAAGTCTACTTTAAAGCGGCGAGCAGAAGAGACTTGTGGAATCAAATAACAATCTGCGAGAGTAGGACTATCACCATAGCAGAACTGTCCGCGATTGTTATCCGCCGCCAAACGTGTTTCTAAAGCGGAAAAACCTTCACTGATCCAGCGATTGCACCATGCAATCACATCTTCCTCATTTACTGACAGCTCATTGCGTAGGTACTGTAAAATGCGGCGATTATTAATTGGATGGATGTCGCAACCAATCATGGCGCTCAGTGCGCGTACTTGCATACGCCCAGCAGCATCGTTAGGTAATAGTGCGTGCTCAGGGTAGACCTCTTCTAACCACTCCAAGATAGCTGGACTTTGATATAATAATAAATCGTCAGCTTGTAGGACAGGCACTAATCCTTGTGGATTAATTGCTTTAAAGGCAGATTCTAACTGTTCATTCTGTGCCAGATTGATCGTGATATCATCGTAATCTAAGCCTTTTAGATTTATAGCGATACGAGTACGGTAAGACGTGCTACTACGAAAGTAGCCATAAAGTGTCATCATGATTCATGTCCTTATGTAGATGTGTTTTTATAAAGATAAATATTATGAAGTAAGATCTGTATCTCACTGGTATTTGATCGAGTAAGTCATTATTGAACAAACCCTTATTGAAAAAACCATTAGCAAACAAACCATCATTAAAAATAACCAAGCACACCAGAATCGAGCAAATCATGCCAGCAGACAAAACCCTTGTAGACAGTTCTATCAGCAGTAAAAACCAAAGTGGGGTCCAGTCGCTTGAGATTGGGCTGTCGATACTCGATGTGCTGATCGACCGCAATGAGCCTATGATGCTAAAGGATATCGCTGAATCCATGCAAATGCACCCAGCAAAATCCCATCGTTACTTGGTCAGTCTCATCCGCAAAAACTATGCGCGTAAGCTTGATGATGGGCGCTATGGGCTTGGCGATAGAGTCAATGCATTGGCATCACTAGGACATACTGGACTCAACCAAAACAATCTTTTGGCACGTCTCACGCAAGTGGCTAACGAAATCAAAGACACCTTAAATTGCGGTGTGCAAATCGCCAAATGGTTTAGCGAAGGCCCTATTATCATTCAGTCCGTTGAGCCAGACAGTCCGATTAGTATCATTACTCGCATTGGCTCACGTATGCCGCTGACGACATCGGCTACAGGGCAGTTATTTGCCAGTTATCAACCTGACACCGTTATCCAGCCATTGGTCACAGCTGAGTGGCATACGAGTAATACCGCCGTAGATATGACCGAGAAATGGCAGCACTTTACCCAGCTACAAGCTAAAATACGTACTCAAGGCTATGCGACAGTGACGGGCGATATGCTTATGGGTATTAATGCCATTACGATACCTGTTATATTGCCACAGCTTGCCAATAGTGCTGCTAAACTATCCATGAGTAGTGACAAAACTGATAGTGAAGATTTACCGCTAGAATATGCTATCACTATCATTGGAACAACAGAGCAGTTACCGATGAGCGAGCAACATAACGTGGTTAAGCAAATACTAGCGATAGCACAGCGTTATCAAATTGCATAATTAAAATATCTTTAGAGAGCTTATTTCTAAAAATATTCTAATGTTCTGTGTCACTCGCCGACAGGAGCAACTTCGCGTGCTTCAGCCAACTCATCACTATGCAAAAACTGTGTATGTGCTGGGGCGCGTTTGGTACGAGACCACTCATCTAGCATGTCTTGCTTGATGGCATCTGTAATCATCGATACTTTGTCTTCTGAGGTTGGATCATCATAGGTCAGCTCTAGACGATGACCATTGGGATCAAAGAAATAAATCGAGTGGAATATACCGTGATTGGTCACGCCAATGACATCAATGCCGGCATTTTCTAAATGCTCTTTGGCAACGATTAGCTCGTCACGGTCCTTAACCTTTAGCGCTAAGTGCTGCACCCAGCTTGGGGTATTTGGATCAAAGCCCATCTCAGGTTGATTGGGTACTTCGAAAAATGCTAAGACATTGCCATTACCAGCGTCCAAAAAGACGTGCATATAGGGGTCAAAGGCTTTTGTCGAAGGCACATGGTCTTCTGCGAATGCTAAAATAAAATCCATGTTTAGATTTTTTTTATACCATTCAACGGTTTCTTTGGCATCTTTGCAGCGGTAAGCCACATGATGAATTTTCTCAATTTGAAAGCTCATATCAAACTCCTTTTGATAAGGCGCGTCACTCATTTGGCTGTATTCACATAACGATGAGTAGGTGAATGCGTTTGTCTTCCTATCAGCCTGCATGAGAATTTTCACGCCTATTTTGCTATTTCTCTGTCTATGTTATTTTTAAATACTATTTATCAGTCATTACTTTTCAAATACTACTTGTCAAAATCAAAGCTCAGCGCTGGTAATACTTTGCCGCGTACTTCACCAAAGCCAACACGAATGCCGTCTTTTTCGCTATAGCCTTTCATGATGACTGTGTCACCATCTTCAATAAAGCTGCGCGTCTCGCCACCTTTTAGCACGACTGGTTTGGTAGCGTTCCAAGCAATCTCTAGCATTGAGCCATAAGAGTCAGGCGTTGGCCCTGAGATCGTACCTGAACCCATCATGTCACCGACTTCAACTTTGCAGCCAGTGATGGTGTGGTGGGTGAGCTGCTGTGCCATTGACCAGTACATGTATTTAAAGTTGGTCTCGCAAATGACGGTCGCTGTTTGCGCATTTTCAGGTAGTAACTCAACCGATAGATTGATGTCAAAGCTGTTGTCGCTCGATTTTTCGTTTAGATATGCAAGCGGCTTGGGTTCTTGTGTTGGACAAGCTGTTTTAAACGGTGCCAATGCATCCATAGTGACAATCCAAGGAGACACCTCAGAGGCAAAGGTCTTGGCATTAAATGGACCTAAAGGCACGTATTCCCACTTTTGGATATCTCGTGCTGACCAGTCATTGAGCAACACCATGCCAAAAATATGATCAGCGGCATCATCTACGGCGATTGGCTGACCGATATGATTGCCTTTACCAACGACAAAGGCAGTTTCTAGCTCAAAATCCAAGCGCTTACAGGCTGAGAAGATAGGACGCTCATCAGGGCTAGGCTTTAGCTGACCAGATGGACGTACGATATCAGTTCCACTGGCGATGACGGTACTGGCGCGTCCGTTATAACCAACTGGCATTTCGGTCCAGTTAGGCAGGAGGGCGTTGTTTGGATCGCGGAACATGGTGCCGACGTTGGTCGCGTGCTCTTTCGATGAATAGAAATCGGTAAATCCCGGTACTTGCACTGGCAAATGCATGGTGACGTCTGCCTGCTTAAACAGCGCCTTTTTTTGCAAGTCTGCATTGTCACGTAACGTATCATGGTCATTAGACAGCAGTGTCTGAATGGTTGTGCGTGCCTGCGTCCAATTTTCTCGACCTGAATCAATAAAAGCATTTAGCGTGGATTGGCTAAAATAAGGACCACCATCCAAACTTAATAGTCCTTCTGCCTCTAATACAGACAAATCGAGCACATGCTCACCGATGGCAACGCCTGCACGGCGCTTGTTATCACTAGCAGCGTCTTTAGTTTCGCTAAATATGCCATAAGGGAGATTGTGAATAGAAAAGTCAGAGTCAGCAGCGATATCGATAAAAGAGATGAGGGTGCTGTCAGTCGTTGACATAATTTGCTCCTTGCTAATATAAATTACGAATTACGTTATAATTAATTACTTACGTATAATGTAATTTATTGATATATGGATTGCAAGTTTTTTATGCAACGTCTTTTGTGAAAAGGCTGCTTTGAAAAGTGGTTGTCGTTGTTTTGACTAAAGGGTTTTAGCTAAACGGTTCTGACTAGATGATTTTAATAAAATAATTTTGACGAAATAATTTTGATTAAATGCTAGGCACAAAAAAAGGCCGAGCAATCGCTCAGCCTTTCTTATCCGCGTTTATTTTTTATCAAGTTACATATTGAGTAACATGTTAAGTAACTTGGACTAATTAATCTTTTAGGACGTCTGCCATGGCATTGGCCACATAGTCGATGTTACTAGTATTTAGGCCAGCCACACACATACGTGAGTTAGAAACCATATAGATACCAAACTCGGTCTGTAGGCGCTCGACTTGCTCAGGCGTGAGACCAGTAAAGCTAAACATACCGTTTTGACGAGTGATGTAGTCAAAGTTACGGTTAGGGATTTTAGCTTCTAATACCGATTTTAGCTTTAGGCGCATGGCTTTGATACGGTCGCGCATGGCATAAACTTCGCCAACCCATTGCTCATGTAGGGCTTCATCGTTCATGACGATATCGACCACACGTCCACCATGTGACGGTGGGCTTGAGTAAATACGGCGTACAGTTGCGTTTAGCTGACCGAATACGCGCTCGGTTTCGTCTACGGTTGGGCAGACGACTGATAGGCCACCGACACGCTCGCCATATAGCGATAAGTTTTTAGAGAATGAGTTGCTGACAAACAATGGCAAGCCCATCTCAACCGCTTTACGAATAGCGTAAGCGTCGCTGTCCATGTCTTCGCCAAACCCTTGATAAGCGATGTCCATGAATGGAATCAGCTCACGCGCCTTCACGACGTTGAGTACGGTATCCCATTGCGCTTGGGTCAAATCCATACCAGTTGGGTTGTGGCAGCATGGGTGTAGCAAAATGACGTCATTTTTGTTCAATGTTTCAAAAAACGCAATCATTTCATCAAATTTGATGCTGCTGTTGGCTTTATCGTAGTACGGGTATTTACCGACTTCTACATCAGAGCCTTCAAAGATAGCGATATGGTTGCCCCATGTCGGATCGCTCACATAGCATTTAGCTTGTGGGAACCAGTCATGGATAAACTCAGCACCAACTTTCAACGCGCCAGAACCACCGATTGTAGCGATAGTAGCGACCAAGCCATCTTTTAAAATCTGAGCGTCTTTACCAAACAGTAATTCCTGACAGCCTTTACGGTGGCCTGGTAGACCTGCCATTGGTAAGTATGGACGCGGTGCGATAGGATCAGCAATACGCTCTTCGGCTGTTTTTACACAGTCGAGTACAGGCAATACGCCATTCTCATCATAATAAATACCAATACCTAAATTGACCTTGTTAGGATTGCTATCTGCTGAGTATTTTTCCATAAGACCTAAGATTGGATCACCAGCGTAATAATCGATACGTTCAAACATGCCATTTCCTTATAAAAATATAAATCGAGCAGCCGAAAATCATAGAGCAAATCGCGGCTGAACTCAACACGAGAGTGGGTTATATACGGCAATTAATAAAATAAATAGCCAAATAGATTGTTTATCCATCTATCAAGCGCATTTGACATGCTATACGTCATTCGCTAGACGATGAGTCAGAGTGATGTAGGTCGTTATAATGAGTCGCAAAATAGGTTTGCAAGAACTGCTTAAAAGCAATGGTCGCCGGAGAGAGCGCCCGTGAGGCTCGCTGATAGATAAAGAATTGCCGCATTTTGACTGGTTGTGTGAGTGGTCGCATCAGCAGACCATTGGCGCTGACCCAATCAATAACTTCAGGCATGTAGGGTAGGCATAAGGTAGTGCCGAAGCCTTGCCGCGTCATCTCAAGCGCGGTGGACATAAAGTTCACCTTGTAGCGGGCTTGTTGCACATGAGCGGAGATAGAGTCGTCGAGTTCTGCGGTTACTTGATCTAGGAACGGACCTTGTAAAGTAATCAGCGGCGTTTCTAATAAATCTTGCCAAGTAATTTCATCTCTTTGTGCCAACGCATGATTGTCTGGCATAACCACGCAAAAAGGTAGCTGATACAACAGGTCAGCCCCAATGTCATCTTCAGTTTCTATAAAACCAAGCTCGGTGCCAACGCCTAAATCGACTTCGATATCTTGGATATGCTTAAGTAAATTTTCGGCTGAGCAGTCCAATAGTGAGACGCCAATATTTGGATATTCTTTGGCAAATTGAGCGATGACAGCGGGTAGGGAAGACGCCGCAAACTGTGACACCGCCAAGCGTACCTGACCTTGGGCCAAGCTGGTCAAGCTACTCGCTTCATTTTCAAACAGCTGCATCTCATTCAAGATACGCCGCGCTTGTGGTAGTAGATGCCGTCCTACTGCTGACAGAGACAACTGGCGAGTGGTGCGATCAAACAGCACGATACCGAGGCCAGTCTCTAATTCCTTAATCAATCCACTAACAGCAGATTGAGTCAAATACATCTGTTCGCTGGCACGAGTAAAGCTGCCGTTGTCAGCGACTTTGATAAATGCGGTCAATTGGCGAATGCTGATATTCATAAGTAAACCTGATAAATAAATCATAAAAAACAATTAGTCTTATAAATAAAGCTAATCTAATATAAATACAACGTCAACAATAAAGATTGATTATTAATCGTTTTATAGACTTTTACTATTAATCGACTTTTACTACTCATCGATTTTCTATTACCAATTGAAATTAAGGATAATTACAATGGCAGATTTATTTGACAACCCAATGGGACTAAATGGATTTGATTTTGTCGAGTTTGCTTCTCCGCAACCTGATGCAGTCGACGCATTGTTTAAGCAGCTTGGTTTTGCCCATGTCGCCAATCATCGCTCGAAAGACGTTGCGCTATATCGCCAAGGCGATATCAACCTTATCCTAAACCGCGAACCAAAAAGCCAAGCCAGTTATTTCGTTGAAGAGCATGGCGCAGGTGCTTGTAGCATGGGCTTTCGGGTAAAAGATGCCAAAAAAGCGTATGAGCGTGCGGTTGAAATGGGCGCGCAGCCAGTAGACGTGCCAACTGGGGTGATGGAGCTTAGATTGCCAGCTATCAAAGGCATCGGCGGCTCACTAATCTATTTAATTGACCGTTATAAAGATGGGGAATCTATCTATGACGTCGACTTTGAGTTCTTTGCAGATATCGACAGAAACCCTGTCGGCTATGGCTTCAAAGTTATCGATCATCTAACGCACAACGTCTATCGTGGACGCATGGCGTACTGGGCAAAATTCTATGAGCGTATCTTTAATTTCCGCGAGATTCGTTACTTTGATATCAAAGGTGAGTACACAGGATTAACTAGTAAAGCCATGACCGCACCTGATGGCAAAATCCGTATTCCACTGAATGAAGAAGCCAAACAGGGCGGTGGTCAAATCGAAGAGTACCTAATGCATTTCAATGGTGAAGGTATTCAGCATATTGCTCTAGCCAGTGATGATTTGTTTGCCAGTATCGATAAGCTAAAAGCGGCTGGTATTCCACTTATGACCGCACCAAACGATGCTTACTATGAAATGCTGAGCGAGCGCTTACCAAACCATGGTGAAAATGTCGCCGACTTGCAAACGCGCGGTATCTTGTTGGACGGTACGACAGAAGGCGGTGCACCGCGTCTGCTACTACAGATTTTCTCTGAAACTATTCTGGGTAGCCCAGTTTTCTTTGAGTTTATTCAGCGTAAAGGCGATTATGCAGATGGCTTTGGTGAAGGTAACTTTAAAGCGTTGTTTGAATCGATAGAGCGCGACCAAGTACGTCGCGGCACAGTCGGTCAGCCAGAGACTGAAACGCTATAAAGCTACCTAACGCTTAGACCACATTTAACCAATGGACAAGACAAAAGGAGTTTGTGTTGTCCTTAATAGGAGTACTACCTAAAAGCATATTGCAAAGGTAATGCTCTCATTGCGATAAAAGGAATACAGGCATGGAACGCCTATCACAGATAGATTCTCTTAATACTGCCATCGGTACCAATAGCGTTGCGACTAATAAGCAAAGCAACGATGCGTCCAGTCATTCTAACGCGACAAATAAAAAACAGCCCTATATCTCACACCAGCCAGATAGTTATGGTCATATTCACTATAGTGATGATGAGCATGCGATGTGGCAAGCGCTGCTGGCACGTCAAGCGGAACAAACGCCCAATCGTGCGTGTACTGCATATCTAGAGGGTTTGACTAAGTTAAGTTTACCGACGACGCATATCCCGCAGTTACATGATATCGATGAGGTATTGCAAGCGACCACAGGTTGGCAGACCGCCGCTGTGCCTGCATTAATCAGCTTTGGTAAATTTTTCAAATTACTGGCCAATAAGTCCTTTCCTGTAGCGACGTTTATTCGTCGATTCGATGATATGGACTATATTGAAGAGCCTGATATTTTCCATGAAATCGTTGGGCATTGTCCGCTGTTGACCCATCCTGCGTTTGCAGCTTTCAATGAAACGTATGGTAAGCTTGGTCTTAGCGCAACGAAAGAGGAGCGCTGGTTTTTAGCACGACTGTATTGGTTTACCATTGAGTTTGGATTGGTCGGCAGTCGCGTGGAAAATCGTAGAATCTATGGCGGCGGTATATTGAGCTCACCTTCTGAAACGGTTTATGCACTTGATCGGATGCCGCAAGAGCTTTCAATCGCTCAAAACAAGCCGCAATCTCAACCTCAGTCTCAACCTGAGCACCGAGCGTTTGATTTGCTCGATGTGTTGCGTACACCTTATCGTATCGATCAGATACAGCCGATCTACTATGTCATTGATGAATTAGATACCTTATTTGATATCGTCAATAGTGACATTATGGGTGCGGTCAAAAAAGCTATGTCGCTTGGACTATTTGAGCCGACCTATCCAGAAAAAACTCGTTAAAAACGTCAATTTAAAATTAAACATGAAAACTATCACTTCAGTACGAAGTATTGAGATAGCAATACAGCTATATCAACATCGATGTACGAGTATTAGAAAATAGCTATCAAAACAACCATTAGAAACAGCCACTATAAAAGGATTTTATCATGACAGCACTATCACAAAACAGCTGCGAAGCTTGCCGCATTGGCGCACCGAAAGTTGATGAAGCCGAAGCACGAGAACTATTACCGCAAATTCCTGATTGGTCATTGATCGAAATAGATGGCATTCAGCAATTGCAGCGTCAGTATAAATTTAAAAATTTCGTCTCAGCAATGGCATTTGCCAATCAACTGGCAGACATCGCTGAAGCAGAAGGGCATCATCCGGGGATATTGGTAGAGTGGGGTAAGGCTACGGTCACTTGGTGGTCGCATAGTATCAAGGGTTTGCATCGCAATGATTTTGTCATGGCAGCTAAGACCGATGACTTACTGGGTAAGTAATAAGTTGCTTCACTAGCAAATCACTTTAACCATACTTCTACCATTAAAATTAAAATCAAACCCAATTTAGTGCCAGTATTTACTGGCATTTTAAGGATGTGTCATGCCACCAAAACCGCTTACATTAATCAGTGCCAAGCTCGCCTTTATCATATCCGCCATCGTCATCGGTATCATGGGCATCACCATGATCGGCTTTGGCTGGGTACCGCACCTGTCTCTTATCTTGGCCATCTGTGTACTACTGGCTATCGGTATGTACAAAGGACTTAGCTTTGATGACATGCAAGCACAAATGGCCTCAGGTGTCATGCGCGGTATCGGTGCCATCTACCTGTTCTTCTTTATCGGTCTTATGGTGGCGGCTCTGATGATGTCAGGGGCGATTCCTACACTGATGTATGTAGGCTTTCAGCTGATCTCACCTGAGTACTATTATATTTCTGCCTTTATCTTGACCTCTATTATTGGTATTGCTCTAGGCAGTAGTTTAACCACCGCTGCAACACTTGGTGTGGCCTTTATTGGTATGAGTAATGCCTTTGATGCCAATGTGGCGATAGCGGCGGGAGCGGTAGTATCAGGGGCGTTCTTTGGTGATAAGATGTCGCCATTATCTGATACCTGTACTATTGCCTCCTCTGTCGTTGGTATTGATCTGTTTGAGCACATTCGCAATATGATGTATACGACAGTACCTGCTTGGATACTGACGGTGATATTGTTTTGGATGTTCTCAGGACAGACGACCAGTGCTGATCTGAGTCAAGTAATCATATTGCAAGGACAACTGATAGACAGTGGTCTGGTACATGGGTATTCGGTATTACCCTTTGTGGTATTGGTTGGGTTAGCACTGTTTCGGGTCAATGCGATCTATACGATTATCTGTACTATTGCTGTGGCACTGATCATTACTTATGTACACAGCTCACCAAGCTTTGGTCAATTGGGTGGTTATCTGTTTGCAGGCTATGCTCCTGCTGAGTCATTAGAGCTGGGGGAAGTGGGTGGTATGCTGTCGCGTGGCGGTGTACAGAGTATGTTCTTTACTCAAGCGATTGTGATACTAGCCCTAAGCTTAGGTGGGTTACTAACGGCATTAGGGATTCTACCAGCACTGCTATCTGGTATTAAAGACACGTTGACGACATCAGGCCGAGCTATCTTTGCCGCAGCGATGTCGGCACTAAGCATTAACGTGCTGATCGGTGAGCAGTATTTGAGTATTCTATTATCAGGTACGGCATTCCGGTCGACGTTTGAGCGTTTACACTTACATCCTAAGAATTTGTCGCGGACGATTGAGGATGCAGGAACGGTGATTAATCCGCTGGTACCTTGGAGTGTGTGCGGGGTGTTTATCAGTCAGGCGTTAGGGGTGCCAGTATTAGATTATCTACCTTATGCATTCTTCTGTTATTTATCATTGCTATTGACGCTGCTATTCGGGTTTACGGGGCTGACGATTAGTAGAGCGAAAGAGGAGAAGGTGGTCGAAGCATGATAGATAATGATTGATAAAAAAAGGAGGGGCTAATCTTAGCCCCTCCTTTTTTTTCGAAATGCGTATTTACTGATCTTCCGTTTGCGCATCCTGACTTTTGACGATTTTATGCTGATCCTCTGTGCTATCGACTTTCCAGTAGCTAGAAACATATAAATGTGTCTTTGGTATCGCGCGCTCAACTTTGAAGTACTGGCGCAATGCACGCATACTATGGAACTCACACGCAGCCCATACAGCAGGTTGGCCATCAAGCCAGTTCAATGATTTAACACAGTCCAGTAAAGGACTATCATCTGCATTTGGATGCGCATTAATCACCCAATGTATCTCGACGTTCTCTGGTTTTTTGAGCGTCTGACGGTCTGCTTCAGTCGTCACCTCAAGTACTGCGTAACCACGAGCTTCAGTAGGCAACTGGGCTAAGTTGACCGTAATCGCTGGTAGCGCGGTCATATCACCGACTAATAAAAACCAATCTGCTTCATTGTTAATGAGTTTCTTTGGCCCTGGACCACCTATTAGAATTTGATCACCGGCTTGAGCATTTCGTGCCCATGCCGATGCAGGTCCCTCCGTCTCATGTAAAGCAAAATCAACATCTATTGCGTCATCACGTTGCACGCTCACCGTATAAGTGCGCATCAGTGGGCGGCTACCTGCATCTTGAGGGAATATCAGTTTGATATAAGCACTTTCTTGATCGATAGGAAAATCAACCATGCCAGCACCGCCAAGCGTGACACGGCACATATTTGGCGTAATGTATCTAGTGCCAATAACTTCTAGTACTCTTGGAGTAGGTTTTGCCATATTGTGCTTTCCTTCTAACAGCGGGTTAGCGGGTTAGCGGGTTAGGGAGTTAGGGGTTAGCTTACTAATAGAACCAACCCGCTGTCTGTAGTATTTATTAAAAATTGGCTTTTAGGCTGACTGACATTTGACGTTCAGGTCCCATCCAGCAGTTATTGATGTCGTAACAAGCACCGACATAGGTCTTATCAAACAGATTGTTGATACTAGCACCCACAGCCAGCATAGGGTTTATCTGATAGCTGCCGCCGACATCTACCAGGGTCACACTGGGTAAGTCATCAGAGTTTTGCTTGTCAATCTCCATACCGTCTTCGTAACGAATGCCAGCATTGAGAGTGAGTTTGTCCGTAGCATAGTAGTCTGCCCATAGCGTGGCTTTATGTTTGGCAGTTTGAGCAGGGGTATTGCCGACTACATCAGGGTTGAACTCATCTTCTGTGATCTCAGCATCGGTATAGCTATAGCTTGCCGCGAGATCTACCCAGTCATTGAGCATACGACTGCCTGATATCTCAAAGCCTTTTGATTCAATTTCACCAGTTTGCGTTTGGCTTCTGTAGTTGATTTCATCCGCTACTACGACGTTTTTTTGGGTGATATCAAATACGGCAAACGTTCCTTGAGTCGCACGATCTTTTGACAAGTACTTCACCCCAGCTTCTAACTGATCGGCAGTGGTTGGCTTAAATGGTTCATTGGTAATAAAGTTACTACCGACCACTGGCTGGAACGACTGCGAGTAGCTGGCATAAGGGGAGAAACCATTACCAAAGTCATAAATGGCAGCAAAACGACCACTGGTTTCTGAGGCATCATTGTCAATTGTTTTGTCGCTATAGATGACGCCTTCAGTGGCTTTGGTTTGCTCAGTGATACTGTCAAAATTATCGTGACGTAAGCCTGCCACTAGTGTTAAGTCTTTCCACTTCATCTCATCTTGTACATAAAAACCAAGCTGGCTTTGTTCGATATCTTCCTCTTGACGATAAGCATCTAATGGCAGAGTGTCAGCATTGATTTGTGAATAATCTGGACTAGATAAATCAAGATTTGGCGTGCCATCTGCCCCAGCATCATAGTAAGTCGCATTGCTATCTGTCTCTTGATACTCAACACCGAACAGTAGATTGTGTGAGGTGTTAGCTGTATTGAATTTATAGGCCAGTTGGTTGTCCGTGGTCCAGTTATTCATGCTCTCATCCGTGGTATAAGCCACGCGATTGAGAATCGTGTCACTGCCCTCTACAAACCCTCCACTGTTATACATATTGCGTTGCTGCGCCTCGGCATCAGTATAGCGCATGATATGTTTAAAAGTTAACTGGTCATTGATATCCCAGTTTACGGTGACACTTGGCATAAATACTTCTTTACTAAACTTATTCCATTTATCGCCTGCATAGGCATCACTGTCGAGCTTGCCGTAGCTTGCCTTGTAGATGGTGCCGACAGCAGGCAATGGGGTAGATGGTACCATCTCTGGATCATCTTGATAAAACAGATTGGCAAGTACTGAGACATCATCAGTTGCCTGCCATTCAAGCGACGGATTAATCAGCAATCGCTCTTCTTCTGTGGTTTGCATTTGTCCATCTTTTTGACGTTTTAGCGCGACTAAGCGGTAGTTCAAGGTGTCTGTAATAGGGCCCGTGCTATCGACGGCCACTTCTTTTAGGTTTTGATTGCCAAGTCGTAGCTGTACTTCGTTCTCTTGAGTGCTCTTAGGGGCTTTGGCTATTTGGTTCACCATACCGCCGGGTGCTGCATAGCCATAGAGGGAAGATGCAGGACCTTTCACGACTTCTACCGCTTCAGTCGCATAGACATCGACTTGTGGCATTAGGTTCCAAGCGCCATCGTAGGGAAGTCTTAGTCCGTCATAAAAGTTTGAGTAGGTTTTAAACCCGCGGATATTGTACTCATCAAAGACAGATACCGTACCGCGGCTCTCAGAGCTTACGCCTGGTTCATAACGTAGGGCAGCATTGACGCTATCTGCCTGACGCTTTTGCAACAGGTCTTGATCGATTCTGGTATAACTCATTGGCGCATCGTTTGGATCCAATGCAGTTTTGGTGCCAGTACTACGATAGCCATCTGAGTAAACGGTAATAGCATCTAAGGTGGCTGAGGGTGTAGCAGCCTCATCATTTTCAGTATTGTTTGTCGTCTCTACAGCGTAAGCGGCGTGGCTCATACCCATGATCAGGCCAACTTGTACTGCTGTGGTGAGATATTTTTTGCGAATGACGTTATTGGTTAGATGAGACCGCATCAGATTTCCTCTTGCACTAAAATGATTGAATATTATTTGTGACAGTTAAAGCAAATTTGCAACGACGCTAATAATAACACTAATGATAATTATTATCATTAAAAAATTACAACGAGACAGTTTTGAGAAGTATTTTCAGAACTTAAAAAGGTAGAGACGCAGTGTTGCAAATGAAGCAGTATTACGAATAGAGTCATGCAGACTTACTGTTTTGAACGATGTATTTTAAACGATGGTTTTTACCAGACTTTTCTCGTATTATGCAGCAGCATTCTGAATACAATTATTTACAGTAGAGTTTTTGCATCGCTGTATCGGCGTTATCCTAGTTCTTTGCGAGACCTTTTAAGATTAGTCTTGCAAGCAGGTATACCATTATTATCGATAGGTTTACGTTGTTTATTGAGCAACCAAAGATTGTTTAAGGTCACATTTATGGACACACCCTCCAACCAATCCACCAACAACCAACGCTATTTCACAGTGTGGCGTTGGCATTTCTATGCAGGTATTTTTGTTGCTCCCTTTTTAGTTGTTTTGGCGATAACGGCGCTCGGTATGCTGTTTATGTCTAACACAGCAGGACGTGATAACGACCGCTTAACGGTTATCGTGCCAGAGTCTACAGTTCAATCACCTGTTTCTACTCAAGCAAAAAACGCGCTGAGCACCTTGCCTGATAGCACACTGATTAAATATATCGCCCCTCGTGATACCGATACAGTGGCTTTATTTCAGATAAAATCAGACGACCAAAGCAATATGGTGGCAGTCAACCCATATACGGCTGATATCGTCCAAAGTGTGCCTAACAGTAGCGGTCTTTATAGTACGTTTAATGATATCCACAGTGACTTGCTGATTGGTAAAGTTGGTGATTATTTGTTAGAAACGGCGGCATCATTGACTATTTTGATGATTTTGTCTGGTTGGTATCTGTGGTGGCAAAAACGTAAATCAGTCAAAGCTATGTTGATACCTAGTGAAAGGGCAGCCAATAAGAAAAAACGCTCTTTTATCCGTACGATTCATGCGACATTGGGTAGTTGGATATCTGTGCTGCTACTGTTTTTCTGTATATCAGGTATGGCATGGGCAGGTGTGTGGGGTGAGAGAGTGGTGCAAGCATGGAGCCAGTTTCCTGCGGGTAAGTGGGGCGTTGCACCTGTTCCCGTATCGATTGATCACAGTCAACACGCTACGATGCAAGAGTCTACATCAGCGCCGCATGTACATGGTGCGGCAGCGTCTGAATCACATACTAAAGCGCCCACGCATGGCAGTGCTCTAAACTCTGACGACAACAAAGAAGTTCCTTGGGTACTTGAGTTGACACCAATGCCTGTGTCAGGCACGACTATGGGTAAAGATGGTATCGCCGCCAACATACCCATTATGATTGATACGGTGGATCGCTACGCTCGTGAAATCGGCTTTGAAGGGCGTTATCAATTGAACTTGCCACAAGGTAGTACAGGCGTTTGGACCATTAGCCAAGATTCAATGAGCTATGATATGAAAAGTCCGACAGCAGATCGTACGGTACATATCGACCGTTATTCGGGTAATGTCTTAGCTGATATTCATTTTGATGACTATAATGCGTTTGGTAAGTTTATGGCGGCTGGTATCGCGCTGCATATGGGCACGCTCGGATGGTGGAGCGTACTGGCTAATGTACTATTTTGCCTAGCAGTAATCGCTATTTGTGTCAGTGGCTATATCATGTGGTGGCAGCGTCGCCCTCGTCATGCAAACGATAGCGTGGGATTAAACCCACCAGCTCGCGGCTCAGATGTTTCCGTCTGGTGGCCACTTGCTATTCCCTTGTTAGTGGTGGCTATCATATTCCCGACTGCTATTATCGCGATTATAGCTATCGCGCTATTAGACTTCTTGGTGATTTCTCGAGTTGGGTTTTTGCAGAAATGGTTAAAATAAGCGAACGGTAAGATATCGTTGTTCTCAATATAGTAAAGGAGCGTCTTATAGTAAGGCGCTCCTTTTTTTGCTTAAAAATTGCTGATTTTAAGAACGGATTATTTCGAAAACTGCTCAGATTAACTGCTACTTAGCTTAAAGTTGATCAAACGTTTTATGGGCTTGAAATAGCTCGGTCCATGCTAGTAGTTAAAGCATTGCTTACTTAAGCATAGCAATGGCATCTTTGCTGGCACGCTGTCGCTCTTCGGCATTTAGCTCAATGAGACGGCCTTCTTTCATCAGTAATAATCGATCAGCATGCTCAAAATAACTGTCATCATGACTAATAATAAACAGTGTCTTACCCATGGCTTTTAGCTCAGGGATGAGCGTCTGATAAAATACGCGACGAAAAGCAGGGTCTTGGTCGGCTGCCCACTCATCGAGCAGTAATATGTCCTTTTGTTCGGCGACGGCGATTAGCATAGCCAAGCGTTTTCTCTGACCTTGCGACAGCTTATCTGTAGAGAGTTTATGGTCAGATACGCTAACTTTTTCTTGTAGATTGAGCTTATGCAGCCAGTCAGACACTAGGGCCGCATCAGGTTCATTGCCTTCATATCCAATCAGTTGCTTAAATAGATGCTGGTCGCTAAAAATCGCAGAAAACAGCTGTCTAAAATCGGCATTGTTCTCTGAATTAACGCTCTGTCCATCGACTTGTACCGTCCCTGTAGTGGGGGTAAAGATACCAGTAATGATTTTGGCAAGGGTAGATTTGCCGCTACCATTCGCACCGATTAAGAAAACCACGTCACCTCGTTGCAAGGTTAAATTGACGGACTTTAAGATGTTATTGGTAGGGTTTTGATTGTTATCACTGTTATCGCTATTTTGGGCATTATCATTAACCCCTGTGTCTGGTGCATTACTACTATGACTACTATTGCCTACATAGCGATAATTGATATTGTTTAGAGTTATGGACTGCCAGTTCTGGGCGACAGTATCTGTCGCAAAGCTTGGCTGATGCTCGGCCAATTCTAAAGACTTTATCTTTTCTAGCGCAACTTGAGCGGTCTGCAATGTTGGGTAAGCGCCAACCGCATGTAGGAGTGGCGACTGCATAAACAAAATCGTCAAAGAAAAAGTAGTGGCAACTCCCATCGGTATATCAAGATAATTTGCCACTGCAAACACGATGCCAATCGATGCGAACATCATAATATTGGACCAGTTCACTGCTGATAAATGAAAAGTATCAGATTTGGTTACGGTCTTTTCATACGATTTAGCATGAGCCAAGAAGTCATCTGTATACAGTTTTTCTGCTCGGTGTTGGTTAAGTGCTAGCTCTTTACGACCTTCTATTATCGATTGATAATCCTGATATAACGCGTCATTAATCTCTCTCAATTCGGTCAAATGCGTATAGACATGCTTGACCAATATAGTACTTATCCAAATCGTCATTACAATCCAAAACATCACAATGAATAACAATGGCAACGACAACCAACCTAGATATAGCCCAACGCCAACAGACAAAATAATACCTTGTACCAGCTCTGGCATACGGACAAAAGCAACGGTAATCGATTGAATGTCTGAGGATAAGCTGGCAAGTAAGCGTGCGCTACCCAAATGGTCTATCTGAGGAACGGTAGTATCGATGATTTGTTTGACCAATTTGGTTCTAAGCTCATAGACAAATCGATGTCCCAATCGCGTCAATGCATATTGCGACAAAAATGTCGTCACCAGCAGTAATAGTACCAGCAGTGAAAACCGCCCCAAACTGAGCCAAGATAAAGTGTCAAATACTGGCTGACTAATAAAAGTATGATTGATATAGGCAATAATACCCACACTGACAGCAGCATTGACCAGATTTAGCAGAATGACTTTGAGAAAAGGCAGACGATAATTCGCCCAAATCATATGATATAAAGAAGCGGTCGTACGAGAAGACGCTGTGGTACGAGAAGACATAGTAACTCAGTAATAAAATAAATTTTTGATAGCAGAAAAGGGAGTAGGTCGCGCCTAATCCCTTTTATGGAAGCTAATAAAGCCTACTAATAAAGCTTAAAAATCGAACGTTGCCGATACTTTTAAGGCCGTTGGTTCACCTGCATTTAGATAGCCATAGCCTGGTAATCCACCTACAGACTGCCAGTAGTCTTCACCTGTGACATTGGTCACCATACCTTTTAGAGTAACGTCTTGTCCTGCTAGCATAGTACGATAGCGAGCACCTAAATCTAGGGTAGTATAGCCATCAACTTTTAAGGTATTGGCGGCATCGGCATAACGCGCACCTGTATGGATGATATCGCCCGTTAAAGTTAATCCTTCAACGGCGGCCAAATCATACTCTAGGTTGACGTTACTCTGTAATGTGGGCAGGCCAATAACGCTGTTGCCATCTAATGCACTATCGCCCGTATCTTTTTGCTTAGCACTTAAATAGGTAACACCAGCATTGAGGCGCATGTTTTCGCTTGGACTACCAAAGACAGTCAGCTCAGCACCTTGATGACGGTTCTCGCCAGTTGCGGTAAAGGTGTTATTGTCATCGATATAAGCTCGTGGCTCATCAGTATGGAATATGGCAAAACTGCTACCGATCACACCATTGTCGTATTTCACACCCAGCTCAGTTTGTTTGCTTACATAGGGGTCTAGGTTTTGTCCTGCATTGGTTATGGCATTGCCAGAATTATCAACCAATGGTGCAGCGGCTCCTTTGGCAAGACTTTCAATATAGTTGCCATATACAGACCAGTCCATCGTTGGCTGATAAACGATACCGACGCTTGGTGTCCATGCGCTTTCATCATAGCTAGCTGTTTTGGCTTGGGTATTGTAGTCATAGCTGGTTGTTTTGATATTTTGATGACGTACGCCTACCGTAGTTTTTAGCTTATCGTTGAACAGTGAGAACGTGTCTGCAAACGCAAAACTCTGTAATTGAGTTTCACTCGTTCGCTTAGGATCATCAAAACGTCCGCCAAAGAAAGCGGTATCTGACCACGCATTGTCATAATCTGTCGGGCGGTACAAATTGGTCGCGAGTTGGTTACCAAAGTCAAAAGCGTAAGCGCCTTTTTCCTCTTGATCATAAAGATCGGCGGCTAGTACCCAGTTGTGATCAATCTTACCTGTTTGCCATTGACCACGCAGACCAAGCTCAGCACTCTGGACTTTATCTTCTCGAACGTTATCAAAGCGGTAGGTTGAGCCAGTGCCATCTGTGTCAGATACTGTGAGGTTGGCTAACGAGTTGTCTTCATCACCATGTCTGATACCGTAGGCGCCATAACCGGTAATGCTGTCATTAAAATCATATTCTCCGCGAATCGTACCAAAGACATCCTCTTCGTTTGAATAACTCCAAGGCTGTGCCCAATTTTTTGAGCCGTCTGGTGCTTTTGGTACATGAGAGACACCAGCAAGCGTCACACTAGGACGAGTCTCTGATAGTTTATTGTCTTGCCAGCCCAAATCGGCTGATAGACGATACTGATCCCCTCTATAGTCTAAACCAAGTGCAGCCAGACCCAAAGTCGATGACTCATCGTCGATAGCGCTGTCACCATCTTGATAAGCTGCATTAAAACGAACACCAATAGCATCATCGCTACCGAAGCGATCACTGACATCTACTGCGACCTTACCTTGGTCGCCTTGACCATAACCAAGCGTTAGCTGACGTAGCGGCTCATTGTCCGCTCGTTTGGGTAACAGGTTGATAGTACCGCCTGAGTTACCACCACTCGGTGCCGCGCCATTTAGCATCGCTGAGGCACCGCGCTGTACTTCGACACGCTCAAACAATTCAGTTGCGATATATTGTCTAGGTAGTATGCCGTATAGACCATTGAACATCGTATCGTCTGAGGTGGTCACAAATCCACGCATAAAATACGCTTCTTGAAAGTTACCAAAACCTCTTGCCACACGAACAGTAGGATCTTTTTTGAGTAGATCGCCCACACTATGTGCTTGTTGATTGGTGATATATTCATTGGTGTATGAGGTGGTAGAGAACGGCGTGTCCATGATGTCTTGGTTGCCCAAGAGTCCGACGCGGCTGCCTGTCGCCACTTGTCCACCTTCATATGCGCTAGGTAGCCCATCTGCTGACGCATCAGCACTACTGGTCACGACGATAGTGTCCAGTACTACATTAGGGGTGGTTTGAGTATCTGCATCATCTACTAGCGCCCATGCCGAGTGACTTGTGGTTAGTATGATGACTGAACATAGTGATTTTAGAGGTAGCGATTTCGTCGATACTAGGCGTGAAGGTATGGACGCTAATCGTAGAGAAGTGCCAGACACATTCAGAGAGTTAAGACGAAACAAAGCAGCAGATAAGCGAGACAGTTGCATGAATATTTCCAGCATGTAATTTAAATCGTTATTATAATGATAATCATTTCTATTACAATGAATTACTGAGTCAATTTTAAATATACTAGGTTTGAGTAAAGTATGGCTGTCGCTTGATAAGGTGCTAATAGCATCATCTATAAATAGGGCAGTGCTGCTACATTTGGGCTCTTTAGGATGAGTAAACAAGAAGTATAAAGCAGAGGATGGGTTTACCTATTATAAATAGTCTGTATGGACAATTTATTCATTTGAGCCAGTTCATGTATCAATGTATGCTATTGTTTTATCACGGGCATGGAGTACGCTGGTATCGCCCACCAGAGATGCAGTCAAATGGAATTGACTGATTTATATAATTGAAATGGATTTTTAAGGTGGCGCTTATGTACGCAGTAATTGGAGCAGGTCCAATGGGTCTCGCTGCAGCCCGAAATTTGCAAAAACTCAATATTCCTTTTGTCGGCTTTGAGCTACATACAGATGTAGGGGGCCTATGGGATATCGACAATCCGCACAGCACCATGTATGAAAGTGCCCATTTGATTTCGTCCAAGCGTATGACGGAGTTCAAAGAGTTTCCTATGAGTGACTCAGTCGCGGCGTATCCTCATCATACCCAGCTCCGTCAGTACTTCCGCGACTTTTCAGATACGTTCAATCTAAAATCATCTTACGAATTCTCCACGCGCGTGGTCAGCATGGTGCCTGAAGGGGATGGCTGGCGTCTTGTCAGCGAGTGTAATGGTCAAAAACAATCGCGACTGTTTAATGGTGTGCTCATGGCAAATGGCACTTTGCATACTCCCAATATCCCAAGCTTGCCGGGTACGTTTGCAGGCACGTTGATGCATTCTTCTGAATATCGTAGCCCGTCAGTGTTTAATGACAAACGTGTATTGATCGTTGGCTGTGGTAACTCGGGCGCTGATATCGCCGTTGACGCGGTGCATCATGCCAAATCAGTAGATATCAGTCTGCGCCGCGGCTATTACTTTCTGCCCAAATTTATCAAGGGTCAGCCGATTGACACACTAGGCGGAAAAATAAAGTTACCGCGTCCAGTTAAGCAGCGCATGGATGCAGCGATGATACGTATGGTCATCGGAAAACCTTCTGATTATGGATTGCCAAACCCAAACTATCGGATGTATGAATCACATCCTGTGGTCAATTCATTGGTATTACATCATTTGGGTCATGGCGATATTAAGGCGCGCCGTGATATTCGCCGCATCGATGGTCATACGGTGACCTTTAGTGATGGAGAAAGTCATGATTATGATTTGATTCTTATGGCGACTGGATACTTGCTTGATTATCCATTTATTGAGCGCGCTCAGCTTAATTGGCCTACCAATCATGATGCTCCGCAGCTTTATATGAATGTCTTTCATCCTGAGCATGATAATTTATTTATGATGGGTATGGTGGAGGCAGCAGGGTTGGGCTGGGAAGGTCGAAATCAACAAGCTAGGCTTGTTGCACTATATATTCAGCAGCGTCAGCAAAATACAGCAGCCGTTAAACAGTTTAATAAAGTGAAACGTCAGCGAGCAGGCAAAACACTCGATGGCGGCTATGATTATATTAAGCTTGCGCGTATGGCATATTACGTGAATAAAGATGAATACTTAGAGACGCTGTCCAAGCATATCGCTGAGCTCGAAACAGAACAGCCTGTATTGGCATCAGAGGTATGATAGCGGCAGTGGCGTTTGAGCCACGGAGCTTGATTCTGCTCAATCTCATCTTGGCGCTGATGATGTTTGGCGTGTCATTGAGTTTACGTCTCGAAGATTTTAAGCGTGTCGTTTTGTCTCCCATTGCGCCGATAGCAGGTCTGTTTGCCCAATTCTTTCTATTGCCCCTAGCCACGTGTCTGTTTACGTGGGCGTTGAATATCGATCCTGAGTTGGCGCTAGGGATGATTTTGGTAGCATCTTGCCCAGGTGGCAGTTTTTCTAACATTATGACTTGGCTGGCACGCGGTAATGTCGCGGTGTCAGTCAGTATGACTGCGGTATCAAGCCTCGCTGCAGCTATATTAACACCAGTCAATTTTGCCTTTTACGGTTGGCTTAACCCACACACGCGTGAGTATCTGACAAAGATAACGATGGATCCTAGCAGTATTCTGTTACTGGTTCTATTAGTGTTAGCGTTACCTTTAGTGCTAGGGATGGTAACAGGGCGACGCTTACCTGATCTGGTCGTACGTATCCAAAAGCCATTACGTATTTTCTCCCTACTCGTGCTGATGGCTTTTGTGGCAATCGCTTTTTCTAGCAATTTTGCGCTATTTTTAGAGCGTTTTCATAGCTTCTTTTGGTTGGTCGTCGGCCATAATTTATTGGCGCTTTCGTTAGGTTATGGCATGGGGCTGGTGCTCAAGTTGCCAGTCGCGGATCGGCGCGCGGTGACTTTAGAAGTAGGAATACAAAACTCAGGGCTAGGACTGGTTATTTTATTTACTTTTTTCCCAGAGGCAGGTGGCATGATGCTGATCACGGCGTTCTGGGGCGTATGGCATTTGGTGTCAGGACTGACACTTTCACAAATTTGGGCACGGATACCCTATGAATAAAAGCGTAATAAATAAAAGCATAGTGAATAAACGTATATTAATCACTGGTGCAGCAGGTTACATCGGCCATCAACTGGGCAATCGTCTGGCTGATTATTATCATGTCGTCGGCACAGATATTCGCAAGCGTGATGACCTAGACTTTCCAATTCACGTATTAGACGTGCGTGATGAGCGTTTGGCAACGCTACTAAAAGAAGAGGGCATCACTCATGTCGTGCATCTCGCTTCTATCTTGCAAGCGTCAAAAGATCGTGCTCGTGACTATGATATCGATGTCAATGGCACGCGTAACGTACTTGATTGCTGCATCAAAGCAGGTGTCGCACATATAACGCTCACCAGCTCGGGTGCTGCTTACGGATATCACGCTGACAATCCTGAATGGATTGATGAGCAAGATGCACTACGCGGTAACCCTGAGTTTGCCTACTCAGATCACAAAAGGCAGGTCGAGGAAATGCTTGCAGATTTTCGCGAGCAGCAGCCACAATTACAGCAGCTGATCTTTCGACCTGGCACCGTACTAGGCGCTGATACGCGCAATCAAATTACCAGTCTGTTTATGGCGCCGCGTGTGCTTGCGCTCAAAGGCAGTGAGTCGCCTTTTGTGTTTATTTGGGATCAAGACGTGATCAGCGCTATGGAAATAGGTATTCGTGAGGATAAATCTGGCATCTACAACATGGCAGGCGATGGCGCACTAACGATGAAGGATATCGCAAACCGACTTAATAAACCGCTATTGACCCTGCCAGTGGGTTTGGTTAAGGCTGGCTTACAAGTGGCAAAATGGGGTGGTAAGCCAACGGGACCAGAACAGGTTAATTTTTTGCGTTATCGCCCAGTACTGAGTAATAGGCGACTCAAAGAAGAGTTTGGTTATTGTTTAGAAAAAACGTCTGCCGAAACCTTCGAGTACTTCATCGAACGCAATGGATTGCGTAAACCTTGATAGGGAGAAAATCATTAATGCCATCAATGCCATCAATGCCATCAATGTCATCAATAAATGTTACTTTAATCACTGGCGCTGCATCAGGACTTGGTTGGGCAATGGCACAGCACTGGTATGCTGTTGGACATCACTTAGTACTCGCTGATATAGATGAGCAAGCGCTGATCGCCCGCGCTCGTGAGTTAGAGGACTCTGATAGAGTCATGACAGTCGTCACTGATATCACTAAAGTTAATGATATTGCTGCGCTTATTGAGAAGATTAGCGAGCGCTTTGGCTGTCTTGATCTATTGGTGAACAATGCTGGGATTACCCATCGATCACCAGCACATCAGACTGATCCTGCGGTGTTCCGCAAAGTCATGGCGGTAGATTGGCAAGGAGCAGTAGAGCTGACTATGGCTGCGTTACCGATGCTACGAGAATCTAAAGGTCAAATTATCTGTATCGGCTCAATGGCTGGCTGGATGCCAGTTCCTGGACGGGCAGCGTATTGTGCGGCAAAAGGTGCGCTGACCCAGTTCTTTGAAGTATTGCGCTTGGAACTAGAATCTGAAGGTATACATATCCTTATGGTCTATCCCAGCTTTCTTGATACACCTATCGAGAACCACGCGCTCGGCCGTGATGGTAGTATCTCAAAGCATCCACGCTCAATGATCGGTAATATGCGTAGTGCTGAGTGGATGGCCGAACAGATCGATCAAGGTTTGCAGCGGCGCAAACGTTGGATATTGCCGGACCCTCTCTCGCGCTTTGGTAGTTTGCTGTGGCGTATTGCGCCAGCTTTATACTTGCGTCAGGTGCGTAAACGTTTTGAATGCGAGTTGCGGTAGACTACGTTAAGTGAGAACCTAGAAGAGAGGCTAGTAGTTCATGCAAATTATCGATAGTGTTATGCTGAAAATACTATGCTGAAGAGCGCTATATTAGAAGCCACTATATTAAAAGACTCTGTATTAAAAGACTCTGTATTAAAAGGTACTTTATTAGAAAACACTATGCTAGAAATAATAATCTAACATAGTGTTTTAACTCATAGCTTTTTAACTTTATTAACTAGTTCAATATCACCTAGTTCAGTATTACCTTACTGAGCATTACCTTTCTCGGTACTAATGATTTCTAATTGGTTTACCAAGCTCCATGGTCTCTTCAGTCTCGATGACAATAGGATTTTTCGCTTCCTGACGCTTATCCCACCAAGCGAAGATATTGGCCAATATAGAGCCAGAAATAGAGTGCCAAATACAAGCGACGGCGGCAGCGATGGCGGATTCTGCATTGCCAGGGAAAAACTTCGTGCTTAAGCCCGTGGCCAGACCTGCATTTTGTACGCCAACCTCGATAGATATGGTGCGTTTTTTGGGTTTGCTCATACCAAATAAGGCCCCTGAGTAGTAGCCCAATATATAGCCGACGATATTGTGTACCGCAATGGCCAAGATAACGACTAGCCCTGACTGCAAGAACTGATTACCAAATACAGCGGCAACGCCACCGACAATAGCGGCAAAAGCTAATACAGCCACGCCTGGCATCACCGCACGTACATCATTAAACCAGTGTTTGTTTTGAAATAGAATGTTTAACATAGAGCCGATAGCGACTGGCAACAATGTCACTAATAGCATAAAGCGGAACATACCCCAGCCATCCATCTCTACAGATTGACCAACCAAATAATTGAGCCAAAGTGGTGTTACTAACGGTGCAATGATGGTTGATACGGTGGTCATACCTACCGAAAACGCCACATCACCTTTAGCAAGGTAGCTCATAATGTTTGAAGACACACCACCAGGACAAGTCCCAACCAATACTAGACCCAGTGTCAACCCAGGCGATAAGTCAAACAATCTAGCCACGCTAATCGCTAAAATCGGCATAATGGTATATTGGATAATTGAACCGATAAAAATATCAAGCGGGCGCTGGGCCAACACCTTATAGTCTTCTTTACCTAGTGTCATACCCATTGCGAGCATAATGACACCTAGAACGATGACTTGGGTATCACCTGTCACCCAAGAAAAAGTCGCAGGCTCTATAAATGTCACTGCGGCCGCTAAAATAATAACCAATGCCGTAAATCGACTCAACTGCTGACTTATCATCCTCAAAAACTGCATTTCTCAAATCCTTCTAAGTCCGGAAAATAGTCAAGTATAAGTTCAAAACCACTGTATTTCCAATGGGTTCGGGCAGTTTTTAGCCAACAATAAGTTGCTATTATGACAACTTTAAATATTTCCCATTTTTGATACAGAGGGGGTTGTTTGGTGAAAATTACAGATAGCTGACCATATTGTTACCTTTCTTTAAATTCCACAATTTTAGATGCCGTTATAATTGCTTATAATTTAGTGTATGTAATCTACATAACACTTCATTTATGAAGCAGATGTATAAGGTGCTATGCAAATTAACGTTATTTTTTGCAGTGGAATTATTTCACAACAGCATCATATAGTTAGTATACTAACAATTAACATGCTAACTAAATGATATCTAATATGCCTAATCAACCTTATCCATTTCACTTTTTTTTGCATTGTGGTCATCTCATCGAAGAGCGCCTGCGTACTAAGCTGACCCCTTTAGAGGTCATGCCGCGTCAAGCACGAGTATTAGATGCGCTCGGAAGAATGGGGCAAGCGTCGCAAGTACAGTTGGCTGACGAGTTTGGATTGTCTGCTGCAAGCATGAGCACGATGACGGCACGCTTACTGGCAGCAGGTCTAATAGAAAGACGCGTCGATGAGCAAGAGCTGCGCAGTAACGTCCTCAAGCTCTCCAAGCATGGGAAAGGTTTATTAACGCAGATTTATGAGGTATGGCGCGAAGTAGATCAAGAGATATATGAGGCGATAGGGTCTGAAAATGCAATGCAACTTGCAAGAATTACTCATGAGCTACGCAATGCGTTTGGTGGTTTTACACCAGGCGAGAATAGCTCGAATACAGAAGAATTAGCTTCTACACAATTAATTTTAAAACAGTCTTAATATTAGTGTTTTTATAAGAGATTTTTCACCCATTCAGTCTAACCAGCTATCAGGAAATTTACGATGTCGACCTCTATTCAATCACTTGTTCGATCAAAAAGTATTATCAAACGCCTATCTTTACTGACGTTATTAACCACGTCTTCTTACGCCTTCGCGCTTGATGTTAATTTTGTGGACAGTAAGTGGGATGGTAAGACCATTCCTGAAGGACAACAGTGTCAAAAATTTGATGGAGTTAAACCCGGTACGCCAAAGCTTAGCGTGTCTGGTATTCCAGCAGGGTCAGACAGTGTCGTGTTGGTATACAGTGACCGCGACTCTAAAAAAATGAACAATGGCGGACATGGCATTATGAATTACACCCTACCAAAAGGCGCAACTGCGGTTGAGTTGCCGATTGTGGCTGGACACAGTTATGAGATGCCAAAAGGGTTTGAGATAATTGCAGAACATCGAGGTGCTGGCTGGGACAAAGAAGGAGCCTATATGCCGCCTTGCTCTGGTGGTAGTGGCCATGAATATTACGTCACGGTTCAAACCTATAAAGGCAATACAGTCACTGCTGAAACCGTGTTAGAGCTTGGCAATTTTTAATCGGAAACGTGGTATTCGTTATAAAAAACATGACCAATTTTACCTGCGAATCGACTGAAAAATAGTCGCTGTCAATGTCACAAGTACCAGTGTCATTAGCGGCAATGTCATCAGTGCCATGGTCGAATACCAGTGACAAGATTAAATTTTTTTTGATAATTTATGATAATTACTACTCGCAATAGAGGGTTTATGAAAACAAAGATACTTTACAATGGCATACTGGTCAGTATGGCATTAACACTAACCGCTTGTAGTCAACTTGCTGAGCAATATTCGGTAGAGGCTGCTAACGATACTAGTCAAACGCTAAAAACTGCTAGCACTGCTAATGGTGGTGTTGATATGACACGCATCAGCCAAGATGCCCTTGTAAAAGCCCCTGAAACTGTCGATTGTACATTAGAAAATGGTGCTGCTGCCAAGTGTGCAAAGATAGTAGTCAAGCACCAACCTGATAACTTAAAAATTGGTCCGTTTTGCCCAGAGACGCTAGATGACAAAGGTGGTGTCTGGAACTGGGATGGCGAAGAATCGGGGCTCTACCGTATCGATGAAAAGTTTTTAACGATGTTAGAGACGCAGGGTTATCAATTCTATGACGCTGACGGCAAGGTGAATATCGTTGACGTACGTACGACCCAGCCAACGGCAAATAATGCCTGCCTGTCTGCCTCAGCTGACGAATCGGTCGAGATGACCATTTTATTGCCATTATCACCAGTCAAAGCTGACCAAGCAACCAGTCTAGGCACTGTAGCCAAAGTTGGGTTGGCTCTTGATGGCGTGCCTATTTTTGCGGACGCGCCTTCAGTGCTACAAACCGGACACATGCCTGCGCTCGACACTTGCGGTGGCCATATTGATCCGGGTGGCTGGTACCACTGGCATGCCACATCAACAGACATCAATTCAGTGTTTGAGCATGAACATGTTGATGCTAGTTGTGCCTTAGAGCAAAAGGCTGATGCCCTGTTCGCCTATGCATTTGACGGTTATCCTATCTACGGTAGCGTGGACAGTGATGGCAAGATACCGACTGATCTGGATGCCTGCAACGGACATACTGGCGCAACCCTTGAAAACCCTAAAGGTGGTTACCACTACCACGCATCGACAGAATTTCCAAACTTGCCAAGTTGCTTGAGCGGTGTAGTCGCTAAGGATAACTTCACGACCACTGCCAAACAAGGCATTGGCGCTCAAGGTGGAGGAGGTCCGGGAGCAGGTGGTCCAGGCCAAGGTTTGCCCCCAGGTTTTGATACAGCAGCTACAACACTTGGTGTTTCAGAAACTGAGTTGTTAAGCGCGATTATGAAAAATGGTGGAAGAGAGCTCGATACTGCTGCGGCTGCCAAAGATCTTGGTGTGACCGAAGCGGCTTTGAAAGCGGCCTTACCCAACTAAGATTGATCTCGTTAACCCTTTCAGACCGGTTAAGCTTTTTTATGTAGGTCTCGTTTTATAAAACCTACAAGCGACAATAATGATTTGTGGTGCTTGTAGGTTGGGTAAAATTCTAGTCGTCTCTATTCTTTATCAGACTCATTAAAACTTACTAATTATTAACAATCAATTTATATTATTTCTATACGGAATTAATCAACTATTTATATAAAGGGGATACTATTTATGCAACTTTCTACTGCTAAATTTGGCTTAAGCTGCTTAGCGCTGACACTCGCATCAGGCGGGCTTTTCGCTTGTAGTAGTGACGTGTCGAACACTAGTGAAAGTACGTCTACCAGTGTATCTAGCAAAAATGCAGACAATGTGATGCCATCGGTACAACCGTCTTATTTTTTGAGTGATGGCTTGGTTGAGCCTATTAGTAAGGTGTCATGCTCATTGTCAGATGGCAGCACTGGTGAATGCTATAAAATCGTTACCGAAAATAAGCCAAGTGACGTTGGTATGGGGCCGTGGTGTCCGAGCAATATTGCAGATGATGCCTCAAAAGGTGGGATTTGGCTAGAAGGCGGCGAAGTCCATGATGTTGATGGCGAGTTCGTTAAAAACTTAGCAGAGTTCTATGGCGACAGCAACTGGAATATGTATAACAAAACCACTGGGAAAATTATAAAAACATCAACGCTTGAGGACTGTGTCGCTGCGGCCAACCCCAACGTCGGTGCAGAGTACCGTAACTATTGTGTGGAGTGCCTGCCAGAGTACGCCGCAGATTTGACCGATACTTTCTATATACCAGTGACGCCAAAAGCCTCAGCAAGTATCACTGAGTTCGGTGGCCCAGGCCCTCAATCGAGAGGTCCATCGGTACGCGGTATTGCCTTTAATGGTGTACGTTTTGATGCGCCAGCACCTGTCAGTAATATCTTAGGCGCTTATACGCTTGCGCCGTTCGATGATGCAGGCGGTCATATTAATCCTCACGCCGGCTACCATTATCATGCTGCCACTGGACTAACGACTAAGATTGAACAAGACGACGGTCATGCACCAATGATAGGTTATGCACTTGATGGTTATGGCATATACGCTAATACTGATGCAGAGGGTAATGAATATACCGATCTGGATGAAGCACGTGGACATTATGATGATGTGAGAGGGTATCACTATCATGTGGACAAAGCAGGCAATAACAACTTCATCAACGGACTGCGTGGTGTGTATGCTGAAGACTAGTTTGTCATCAACGACGGTTGCGTGCTTAGCTGCATTTGGGCTGAGTATCGTGAGCGTCAATGCGACTGCCCACAACCCCAATACCTCGACTTTTATACTGTCGAAAGCGGCTGATGGCAAATATTTGGTGCGTCTAGATGGTGCTTTGACTGGAGTAGAGGCGCAAATTAACGAAACGTACTCGACCGACGCGTATAAAACGGCGGAGGAGTTTCAGCAGTTAGCCAATGAGCACTTTGTTAAGTCATTGACTTTATCTATCAATGACCAGCCCATTAAAGTAGTGAACCCCAGTGTACAGCTGGGCCACGGCACACAGTTCTCTGCCGAGGCGCAGGGTATTGGCGATACGGTCGAATCTATTGATTTGACCAATACGTTCTTTAAAGACTTGCATGGCAACCGAATGACGGTCGTATTGCTGTCTGACCAATTTCCAAAGACGCAATATACACTTAGTGATAGCAATGAGCATCATTTAAGTTTACAGTTGGTTGATGGTCAGTGGCAACAAAATAACAGCGATGTACTGCCTATGACAGCTGATGATACTCAACCGCATACTCATGATGGAAGTGGTCAAGAGGTGGTATATCATCATGACGAAGACGGCCATGACGTAGATAATCATTCACATGAATCTGCTGATGATCTAGCACTAGATAGTGTTTTAAATACTGATAAAATAAAATTAGCAAGCACGCCGACATTGGCTGCAGCAGACAAGAGCTTGTTTGGTTCTATCTATGTATTGGGTATTGGTGCTGTAATAGCATTGCTGATAGGTGCAAGGTGGTTTTTTAAGAAAAAACAGTAGGAGCATGGCGCGTGGTGTCAATCTAGACATCAAGCTCAGAGCTTTTCCCAAACAATATAAACAGGTCAGCATATTTCAAGGCTATTTCATTGAACACTGTGTCTACGCATCTTTTGTCTACGAATCGTGCGCCATCAAAATCAACACGTTTTAGACATCTGGCTCTTGCGTTAGCGATATTTTATCTGCTCTATAACTTAACGACTTTTTATAGTGTTTCATTATATAAACTCTACCCATCGACAATTCATAATCTCGCCACGCCGTTCGATAGCTCCATTCCTTTTATTCCAGCTATGATTGTTCCTTATAGCTGGTCGTTGATTTTATTTGTTGTCAGCTTTTTTTTAGTACGGACATCCACGCAATTATCTTTATTGAGTTATCGCCTAATCTTAGCGACTATCTTTGCCTGTTTGATCTTCTATTTTTATCCTGCTCGTTTTTCGTTTCATCGATTGACACCTAATGATTGGACGCAGTTCGGCTATCAGTTTTTGCAATTAGTAGACAAGCCATTTAATCAATTGCCATCATTGCATGTTAGTTATGCCATATTGCTTGGCGTGTCATTATGGGATATTGCAGGGTCTAGAAAATCATGGGTTTCAGGGGCTTATCGGTTATTGCTTACTGGCATATGTACATTGATTGCCCTGTCGACAGTGTTGACGTATCAACATCATTTGTTAGATATGTTAGGCGGGGTAGTGTTAGCCGTTACGGTGTTTATACTCTCAAATCGAATTCGTAATGCATTGGTAATCAAGCATCTGACACTGGGTGTAATAGGGTTTTTATTGATAGCGATAGCAGGGTTTTACTTTGCTAATATGAGTATGATAGCGTCTAAAGTTGTAGGAAATTTAGCTATCATCATTGCTGCATATTGGCTGATCAGTTTTACGATGTTGGCTTGTGCCTATCAACAGGACAAGCCAATACTGGATACACGCTGGTTCCAAAAATCCAGTAACGGCCGACTGACCTTACATACTTGGATTAAGTTTGCGCCAATCATTATTATTTACAATGGCATGTCACTTTCAGGGCATTGGTATTTTAAAGTTTTCTCCAAAAGTCAAAAGTATTCACTCACGCCATATGCTATTAATGACAAGGTCAAAGTTGTTGCTTCACCTCGATTGATGCAGACGGATATAAATAATCACTTAACGTATTGGGTGTTTGGCTGTGATTTACTAGAGCGGTCGCGCTCATTAGAAAAACTGCCGCCCTCGGTTCACTATCAGATTATCGTCATTGATTTAGTCGCTGAGATATCTAGCCACGTTGATCATCTCGAAACAGCTGCTGAAAATATGACGAGTACGCCTGTCCATTATTTATATCTACCTCTACTAGATTTGCAGCCATTAAGTGATGTATTGCTCAAAGATTATATTGATCTATTTAAGCGAATTGACGCTTTGACGCGATCAGCTGAAACGCGAGCGATAACTGCTAATAATGATAGTCATATAGAGGATAGTCTCACTACGATTATCAATTTCCATTGCGTGATGGGATTATCACGTAGCATCGGCGTGCAGGTTTTATATTTAGTATATTGTGGTACGCTAACTGTCCATAACTATCAATCGTGGCTTGAGCAGCATTATCCGCATGCGCATCTCAAAGATGCTTATCTACCCCAGTCGTTGGTAGAAACGATGGCTAATTATAAGTCTACTGAACATTCAACAACTCATTAATGGATATTAATATCGATAGGTTTACGTCTACTGGTTTCTCTTTGTTTGCTCTTTACCTACTGTTTAATGTCTATTCAACTATGGAAATATCTATGAACGCTTCATTGCCTTACTTGTACTCTTTTCGTCGCTGTCCCTATGCTATGCGTGCTCGTCTCGGTCTACTATTTGCCGAGTTACCAGTAGAGCTGCGAGAAATCACACTAAAGAACAAGCCAGAGCAAATGCTAGCGATTAGTCCAAAAGCTACGGTGCCAGTATTACAGCTTGCAGATGGGTCGGTGATTGAAGAGAGTGCAGAGATCATGATGTGGTCGCTTGAGCAAAACGATCCTCAGGGACTGCTGGATAGAAACGTTGTATCTCAGGCTAATGCACTGATAGCACAAAACGACAATGAGTTTAAGCAGTGGCTCGATCGCTACAAATATGCTGATCGTCATCCTGAGATGTCTCAGAAAGAGTATCGACAAAAAGGTGAAATTTTTCTGCAGGATTTAGAAGCGTTATTGACTAAGAATACCTATCTACTAGGTAATAACGTGACGGTTGCAGATATTGGTATCATGCCGTTTGTTCGCCAGTTTGCCCATGTAGATCGTGAGGTCTTTTATAGTTTGCCTTATCCCAAGCTACAGCTTTGGCTACAACATTGGTTGGAACACCCGTTATTTGTACAAGCCATGACTAAGTTTCAGTCATGGCAGGAAGGCGATGAGGTAGTGGTGTTCCCTGCTTAATATAGCGGGTTCTATATAAGTTGTATAGGGTATCAATCTTGCTTGGTCTATCTTGATTTCACAACGACCACTTTTTGTGCTGGATGTTTGTCTTTCACAACGGCCACTTTTTGTGCTGGATGTTTGTCTTTCACAACGATTACTTTTTTGGCTTTAGGTTTCGCTTTAACTACGACCACTTGTTTCGCTTTGGGCTTTGCTTTGACGACGACAGCCTGTTTTGTTTGATGCTTGTCTTTGACTACGACAACTTGTTGGGCAGCATTTGCTGGACCGATCATAGCAAAGCAAGTAGATACGGCCAATAGTGAGCTGATAGCGATTTTTTTCATGTTGAAGTTTTTCATAGTAAGGTCCTTTTAGGCTGATTATAAGTAAGCGTGTTTATTTAATGGTTAAAGGTATCTGAGTTGAAAGTCGCTTTATTGAATAAGTAGATAATAGCGAGTTATAGCGTTACGTACTTTTATGAAAGTTAAAGAAAGGTGACTTTTTCTAGCAGATACTGAACCATTAATACAATCTTAGGAGCTTTTTGCGAAAGGTCGGCAGGCCAGCAACACTTTAGAGATGATACTTACTCAACTTTATCTGAAGTCGTAGCTATGTAGCTATAAAATGAGAGGAATAGTAGTTTTTGCGTGGATTCGAAAGGGTCTAAACGACTAAAAGTGATGAGACATAAAAAGGGGCGACTTAAGATAAGTCGCCCCTTTTTTAGTAGGTATATTAGACACGTTAATGATTAAAAAAGTTTAATAATTTTTCAATGAACCAAACTGTTATCAACTCAATATTCATCAAGATCATTGGCTAAAGCAAACAGCACTCCCCATTTCATAGCGGCTTTCACGATTTACTCTCCTAAATGATTAGTAAATGAGTAATGTCGTTTAAACCCTACAAGCCGCACTAGCTTCTTTGGCTTTTTTATAGACAGCTTGAGGGTCTAAACCCAATGCTGCGACATCGTTTAGGTACTTTTTAGTACCCGCTTCTAATGGGCCTTTCCATTGTGGGTCATTTAATGGATCAGGAATGTCTATCATAGTGTCGCCTTTGGCTTTGGCTTCTGCCATGAATTTTGCGTCCTCTGCATCAAAGACTTTACCTGCCATCGCAGCCATGGCTTTGCCAGAATTATCATCAATGACCTTTTTGAGATCGTCAGGCAAGCTCTCGTACTTATCTTTATTCATGGTGACCATGATGGCAGAGCTATAAAAAGGAATATTGGTATGAGTATTGGTCAGCTCAATCAGTCTAAAAGAACCTGTCGCATCCCACGGTAGACTTAATCCATCCAAAACACCACGTTGAAGAGACGTATAGATATCAGTGGCAGGTAGACCTACTGGTGTACCGCCTGCAGATTCAATAATATCTCCAGCAATCGCTGATGGGCGACGCATACGCAGCCCTTTTAGGTCATCTGGTGTACGGATGGCTTTATCAATAGTATGCATCCCACCAGGGCCCGTACCCATCATAAATAGCAGGTGAGTGTCTTCGTATTCACTCGATATCACCCCATCATCATATAGAGTCTGTAGCATACAGTTCATCTGAGTCGCTGAGTTAGAAAGGCCTGGCAGTTCTGCCACTTGGGTCAAGGGAAAGCGGCCATTGGTATAGCCTTGTAGCTGAGAGCCTATATCGACGGTACCTTTGGCAGTCGCATCATAAGTAGCGTCCGGTTTGCTAAGAGTTGCTGAAGGATATATTTCAACTTTGATACGGCCTTCAGATTCCTCTTCGACTTTTTTGGCCCAAGGCTCAAAGATTTCCGAATGAGTGGCCGCCGTTGCTGGCCAAAAATGTGAAAAACGTAAGGTGGTGACTTCTTCAGTACTCGCCGTTGCGGCTTCGTTCGACTGCGAGCAGCCAGTCAATCCAATCATAGCGGCTAACGTCAAACTGAGGGGCAGTATCTTTCGCATCATAAAATCCTTTTTTGATGTTTTGTTCTAAATAAGAACTCTTGTTCGTATAGTGAATTAAAAATACCTTGTTTTTACTTTCCTGTCAATCTGCTTTATTGCTTGTAGAACCCAATTTCTGAAGTGATATCTTCAATTGCTTGTAATACGATTTGACATTGTCTTTGCGCTGCACCGCAGTAGGTCAAAGGCGATAAAACTGTTTTAAGCTCATCATGACTGCTTAAAATTATAGATTGCTCTGATAGCAAAGCCAAAAAGGTAGTTGCAAATCCTTGATGCTGACTGTGGGCTTGTTGGCTCGCTTGATTAATCAATGGGTAGATTTTGTTTTTGTCTGCCTCAAAATGTTTTTCTAGGCCTTTGATTAAATAGGCATCGCTATGTAAATCAAGGTTGGCCGCCATACGCTCAGGGTAGACTTGCAGTCCTTGCAATAGTGTCTTCAAATACGATACAGCACCTGCCATCAAAGCTGTACCCTCAGTCAAAGGGACCCAGCTAGCATGCCACTGTCCTAATGCGCGCTCAAAAGGCTGGGCTGTGCTATTACTAATCACACTCATATGTCCATGCATTCGCAACGTGGCTGTTTTGATCAAAGCGCATAGGACAGGGTTACGCTTGTGCGGCATCGATGAGGAGCCGCCCATTCCCTCGATAGACGGTTCAGCAACTTCATCCAGCTCAGATTGAGACATCAGAGCAATGTCCTCGACGATATTTTCTATTGCCCCAGCACAGGCATCTAATGTAGAAGCAATGGCATGAATAGGTTGTCTGTTGGTGTGCCAAGGGAGTAGAGGAGCTGATAGGCCCAGTGACTTCGCTACCTGCTGAGGCAGATTATGATGCTCGTTTTCTTCATTACTTACACCAACAGGACCACCCCATTGTAAGTAAAATCCTGACTGCTCTAATTGTGCTAACTTAGGTATGATAGTTATCAATGAAGATGCCCATTGGGATACTTTGGTGCCAAAGGTGATAGGTAGCGCCTGTTGCATTAGCGTTCGGCCTGCCATCGGCGTTGTACGATGTTTTTGAATCAGTACCTCACAAGCTTTCAATACCTCAATCAAATCTTGATAAATACGTTTAAATGACGGTTTGAGCATCATCATCATCGCGGTATCAATCACATCCTGACTGGTCAGTGTTTGATGAAAGAACGGTTTTATATCGGCTGGGAGTAAAGACTTTGCTTGTGCCACAAAAGGAATAGCAGCGTTACCGCCCAAATACGTTTGTTTTCCAATGGCGTCAATATCAAACAATTCTAAGGCTAACGCTTGCCGGGATTGTTGAAAGATGTTTTTTGGGATAAGCTGATTTTTTCCTCGCACTTCTAGCACGGTTAACTCAAAATCTAACATGGCTTGAACGAAAGCTCGATCAGAAAACGAATTGGCAACGTCAGAATGTACAAAAGGCTGATTGATTAATCGATTGATTTTCATTTAGAATTCCTAACTTTGGTAAGTATAAATAATATATCTATGAAACAAGACAAGAAAATACCCTTTGATAGTCCAGATTTTGTGGCTTCGCTTGCAGGCGGTCTAAGCGTTCTGCGTGCTTTTGATGACAATCATTCTACTATGACGTTGAGCGAAGTGGCTGAATGTACTGATATGGACAGAGCAAAGGCACGGCGTTATCTGTTGACGCTGCACGCTTTAGGGTATGTTCACAAGGACAAGCGTCAATTTAAGCTATCTCCCAAAACATTGAGTATTGGATCTAGTTATTTAAGTAGTGCGCATCATCACGATATTGTGCAGTTCTACCTTGAGCGAGTGACCGAGCAAACGGGCGAGTCTTGTTCATTTGCCGTACTGGATGACGATGAAGTAGTGTATATCGCCAGATCTGCTGCCAAGCATCGTCTACTATCGATTACATTATCTATTGGTACCAGATTGCCCGTCGCTTATACCTCTATGGGCCGTGCTATTTTGGCCAATCTACCCAAAGATGAGCGCGAAGAGTACGTTAATAAAATTGAGCTGGCTGCACATACCCCTTTTAGTATCACGGATCGTAAACAATTCAAAAAAATGCTAAGCGATGCTCATGACGATCAATATGTGGTTGTCGATCAAGAGCTAGACACAGGTCTGAGATCATTAGCGTTACCCGTTTATAAGTCAAATAATGAATTAATCGGTGCAATTAATATCAGCACAAATGCAATGCGCGTATCAAAAGAAGTGCTCATCGAAGAGTTTTTGCCCATATTGCGTGATTGCGCTGAAAAAATCCAAACTTATTATATTTAACACTATACGGTTCTATCGTATTTTATAAACCTAAAAAACTATCGTAGTCATAATAAGGTTGCCGACACTTTTACATAGAGTGTTGGCAACCTTTTTTATTTTATGGCTTTTATTTTCCTATCCTAATATTCATGCCAGTGGCGCTATATTTTGCACAGCAGGCTCAGATATTGAAGCTTAAATATTGCAACAAGACAAACCATTGACATCGGAATAAAAAAGGTATAATTTAATTCACTATACGAACAATAATTCTAATTAAGAACAAATACAGTATATCATTAAATAATCTAGGAGCAAGATATGACAGCAGTCTATATTTGTCATCCAAAAAGATCAGCAGTAGGTCGGTATGGCGGCGCATTGGCTGATATTCGTCCTGATGATCTATTAGCACAAGTAATAAAGGCAGTGCTCGATGATGCACCTGACTTTGATCATAGTGCGATAGAAGACAGTTTTATGGGATGTGCCAATCAAAGCGGTGAAGACAATCGTAACGTTGCGCGTATGAGTGGTTTGTTATCAGGGTTATCAGAAAAGGTACCGGCAACAACTATCAATCGACTATGTGGCTCAGGCCTCGATGCAGTAGGAACGGCCTTTCGCGCAATAGTTAGTGGTGAGATGGAACTAGCACTCGCTGGCGGTGTCGAATCAATGACCCGCGCACCATTTGTAATCGGTAAGCCTGAGGGTGCTTATGATCGTCGTCAAACGCTGCAAGACACAACCATGGGTTGGCGTTTTATTAATAAGAAACTGGATGCCATGTATGGTACAGAAGCGATGCCACGCACCGCAGAAAACCTAGCGGAAAAATATAATATCTCTCGTGAAGACCAAGACTCTTTTGCAGTATGGTCACAACAAAAGGCCGCTCAAGCACAAAATGATGGACGTTTAGCGGCTGAAATCACTCCTATCACGATTGAGAGACGCAAGAAAGAAGCGTTAATCGTCGATACAGACGAGCATCCACGTCCGAATACTGATATGACTGCTCTAGAAAAGCTGCGTCCTATCTATGAAGGAGGGACGATTACTGCTGGTAATGCTTCTGGCATCAATGACGGTGCTGCTGCGATGTTAATCGCTAGTGAAGCGGCCGTAAAAAAATATGGTCTAACACCCATGGCAAAGATCGAAGGAATGGCAACCGCTGGCGTGCCACCAACTATTATGGGTATTGGTCCGGTACCAGCTACTCAAAAACTATTAAAGCGTCTTAATCTTAGTTTAGACGATATCGATATCATCGAGCTTAATGAAGCCTTTTCTGCCCAAGCACTGGCATGTTCTAGGGAACTAGGATTAGAAGATCGCGATCCAAGACTCAACCCTAAAGGTGGCTCTATTGCTTTAGGTCATCCACTTGGCGCTTCTGGTGCACGGATTTTGATTTCAGCCATTCATGAGTTACAACGTACCAAAAAAGACCGTGCACTTTGTACGATGTGTATTGGTGTTGGACAAGGTATTGCTTTAGTGGTTTCAAGAGCAGGAGAACAATAATGGCATTTTTGACAACAGACACGCACCTTATTGCTTACCAAGATAGTGGTGAAACCTACTTGCCAGCATTGTTTATGGCGCATCCGTTAGGCATGAGCCGTAACGTATGGGACAAAGTATGTGATGAGCTACATGGTCATTATCGTTGCATACGTTGGGACTTGCCGGGCCATGGCAGCAGTGGAGCTACCTGTGCAGATTTGACGATAGAGCAGCTGGCTTATGATGTACTCAGCTTAGCAAACGCTTTAGATATTGAAAGCTTTAGTTTCATTGGTACTTCTATTGGCGGCATGATCGGGCAAAGCCTGTGCCAAATTTCGCCAGAATCTTTAGAGCAGGTTTGGCTTACCAATACAGGTGCTGTGATTGGGACAGTTGAGGCATGGGCTGAACGCGCTGCCAACGTCCGCAGTTTTGGCTTAGCTCAAATGGCTGAAGGGATTGTCCCGCGCTGGTTTGCACCTGCATATATTAAACAAAACCCTGATGCACTGCTTGGCTGGCAAGTACAGTTATCACGCAACGACGATGAGAGCTATGCCAAGCTTTGTGAGGCCATTGCACACGTTGATAATCGTGAACGCTTAGCAAGTTATACGGGCAAGGTTGCCTTGCTGGCAGGTGCAGAAGATGTCTCTACGCCGCCTGCGACGCTCGCCGCACTGCAAGAAGCTTTTACTGATGCTGAATTAACTGTATTTGACGGGTTGGCGCATGTGCCAGCGGTTGAAATGCCCAAACAGCTAGTCGAATACATACAAAACAACCCCATGCGTGACTCTATAGGGCAGACGGGTATTGGTTATGAGCAAGGTCTTATACAACGTAAGCGAATCCTTGGTGAAGACCATGTTGCCAAAGCCTCCAAAAATGCCACAACATTAGATGGACCTTTTCAGCAATTCATCACACGTAATGCTTGGGGAGAGCTGTGGGGAGATCCTAGCTTAACCGTACAACAACGAAGCATGATTACCACTGCCATATTGGCTGCCCTTGGACGCGATGGTGAGCTGGGCTTGCATTTACGTACCGCGCATCGTCTAGGTATTAATGAAGATCAGTTACGTCAGGTGCTGATGCATGTATCGATTTATGCTGGCGTACCAGCGGCCAATCATGCGTTTTCTTTAGCCAAAGATAATGGATGGGGTAATCCCATAAGTTAAGGCAGCAATGAGTCAGCACAGTAGTTAATCAGCACAGCAGCTAGTTAGCACCCGATATTGATAAAGTTTGCTTTATAAAAATGGAGAGCAATGTAATGAGCTACAAGTATCCCTCTTTTCTATCACGTGATCGAACTTGGCAGCCAGAACCCTACACGCCGGGTTACAAAACCTCGGTGGCACGTTCACCGCGTCAAGCGTTGGTCAGTCTCCAAAGAGCGAGCGATTCGGAGCGTAGTGGTCCTGTATTTGATGGTTTAGAAATCGGTCAGTACGACAATGACTTATTGATGAATTTTCGAGCAGAAGGTGAGCAAGCAGGTCTGCCTATTGGCGAACGTATCCTCATGCATGGTCAGGTAATCGATCAGTTCGGTAAGCCTGTGCCTAATACGTTGGTTGAGATGTGGCAAGCAAACGCTGGTGGTAAATACCGTCATAAAAAAGATGGCTATCTGGCGCCACTAGATCCTAACTTTGGCGGTGTTGGGCGATGTATCACTGATGCCGAAGGTCGCTATCGTTTCCGTACAGTGCGTCCAGGACCTTATCCGTGGCCGAATGGGGTCAACACTTGGCGACCTGCGCACATTCATGTATCTGTCATGGGTCCTTCAATCTCTACACGTCTAATTACCCAAATGTATTTTGAAGGAGACCCGCTTATTCCACTGTGCCCAATTGTACAAGTGCTAAAAGATCCAGAGGCTGTTGAAACGATGATTGCACGCTTAGATATGACTCGAAGCAAGCCGATGGATTACTTGGCCTATCGTTTTGACATCGTGGTACGCGGTGCATTACAAACCTATTTTGAGGAGTAAATCATGTACAGCCAATACAAATTACAAGACGACAGTGGTCTGCTGCGTGAGACGGCCTCCCAAACGTCAGGTCCTTTTGTACATATCGGCTTGGCATTAGAAATCGCTGGTTTTGAGTCACGATCTGACGAAATTTGGCAAGATTTGGCCAAAGAGGGCGCTGAAGGTGAGCACATAGAATTGGTCGGTCATGTATACGACGGTAATGGCGAAGCGGTACATGATGCATTGATCGAGATATGGCAAGCAGACAGCCACGGTAATTATATTAGTAATTTTGATAACAAAGAACCGTTTAGCGGATTTGGACGTAGTGCTTGTGCTTTAGATGGGGATTTTCACTTCCATACCGTCAAACCTGGACAAGTAGATTTTTATGGTAAGCCCATGGCGCCACACGTCAATATCGCCATTTTTGCACGTGGTATTAATTTACATCTGCAAACCAGAGCCTATTTCGATGATGAGCAAGAAGCCAATGAGCAGTGTCCAATATTGAACAGTGTGCCTTCAGCAGAACGTCGAAAAACATTGATAGCCAAAAAAGAACAAGGCGATGGCAAACCTCGCTACCGATTTGACATCTACTTACAAGGTGATGGAGAGACTGTCTTTTTTGATTTTTAAATGAATACTTTTACGGATAGCTAATGGCTTTCGTAGAGAAACGGTTGATAGAAATGTAGTGCAAATAGGAATTTATCAAGTAATGAGAGGGATTTCATGAATTATAAAACTCAGGTGGCCATCATTGGTGCTGGCCCATCAGGCTTATTGCTCGGTCAACTACTGACCAAAGCAGGTATCGACAATATTATTTTAGAGCGTCAAACAGGAGAGTATGTCCTAGGACGTATCCGTGCAGGCGTTTTGGAGCAGGGCACTGTAAATCTGATTCGTGAGTCGGGCGCTGGTGAGCGAATGGACAAAGAAGGACTGGTTCATACTGGTACTGACTTTAGTTTTCAAGGTGAGCACTATCATATAGACCTAGAAAAATATAGTGGCGGCAAACATGTCGTGGTATATGGTCAAACAGAAGTCACTCGAGATTTGATGGAAGCGCGCGAAACAGTAGGCGGTGTCACTGTCTATCAGGCAGAGAACGTTGAGCTACATGATATTGAATCAGACCAACCTTACGTCACTTATCAGCATAACGGTGAGTCGTTCCATCTAGACTGTGACTACATAGCTGGATGTGATGGTTTCCATGGTGTCTCGCGTAAGTCTATTCCGTCTAATAAGTTAGAAGAATATGAGAAAGTCTATCCGTTTGGTTGGTTAGGGTTGATGAGTGACACGCCACCAGTCAATGAAGAGCTGGTCTACTGTGCTCATGAGCGTGGCTTTGCATTGTGCTCGATGCGTTCTCCAACCAGAAGCCGCTACTACATCCAAGTGCCTGATACAGACAAGATCGAAAACTGGGATGAAGAAAAATTTTGGGCGGAGTTAAAACGCCGTATTCCACCAGAAATGGCTGAACGACTAGTGACTGGGCCTGCTATAGAGATGAGTATTGCACCGCTACGCTCTTATGTTTGTGAAACGATGCAATATGGCAAAGTATTCTTGTTAGGAGATGCGGCACATATTGTTCCGCCGACTGGCGCTAAGGGGTTGAACCTAGCCGCTAGCGATGTAGAAACAGCGTTTCGTTTGTTTGTGAAAATATATGAGGAAGAACGTACAGACTTGATCCCTCGCTATCAAGAAATCTGCTTGGCACGCGCTTGGAAAGCCGTACGCTTCTCATGGTGGATGACCATGCTATTACATCGTTTTCAGAGTGCGGGTCGTTTCGATTTTCGTGTACAGCAAGCTGAGTTTGATTACTTTATTCATTCAGATGCTGGAAAAGCAACCATTGCTGAGAATTACGTTGGCTTACCGTTTGAAGCACTAGAGTAAATAGTTGAGTTTCAATTACTTACACCTAGCTACTCAACTTTTTATATAGGATGATTCCATGTTAAATAAAGTGACAGAATCTGCCATCGACGCCATGAACCATATCAATGATGGGGCAACCATCTTGATAGGTGGGTTTGGCTTGGCAGGTCAGCCAGCAGAGCTGATCGACGCACTGATTGATCGTAATGCTAAAGATTTAACAATCGTAAGTAATAATGCAGGTAATGGCGAGACAGGATTGGCACTATTGCTAAAATCAGGCTGTGTGCGCAAAATCATTTGTTCGTTTCCGCGTCAACATGACTCGTATATCTTTGATGATCTTTATCGTTCAGGCAAGATTGAGCTTGAAGTGGTACCACAAGGTACGTTGGCTGCTCGTATGCAAGCTGGCGGTAGTGGTCTTGGCGCGATTTATACACCGACCGCTTATGGTACGTTGCTGGCTGAAGGCAAGGAAACACGGACTATCGATGGCGTAAACTACGTATTGGAATATCCAATTAAAGCAGATTTTGCCCTTATCAAAGCTTTTAAAGGTGATCGTTGGGGCAACCTAACTTATCGTAAAGCTGCTCGTAACTTTGGTCCAATTATGGCGGCAGCATCGAAACATACTATCGCTCAAGTGAGTGAAGTCGTTGAATTGGGCGCGTTGGATCCTGAACACATCATTACGCCAGGTATCTTTGTGCATGAAGTTGTTTGTATTGAAGGAGACAAATAATGAGTAATTATACTCCGCGTTCAGTTGATGAGATTGCAAAGCGCGTCGCTCAAGACATCGAAGAGGGCATGTATGTCAATTTGGGTATTGGACAGCCTACCAAAGTCGCTGATTTCCTACCAAAAGATAAAGACATTTTTTTGCATAGTGAAAATGGTGTTTTAGGTATGGGGCCAGCCCCTGAAGAAGCCGATAGAGATGGTGACCTAATCAATGCTGGCAAACAATATATCACGCTACTCAAAGGCGGTAGTTACTTTCACCATGGTGATTCCTTTGCCATGATCCGTGGTGGACATATCGATCTATGTGTTCTTGGTGCATTTGAAGTGGCTAAAAATGGCGATATTGCCAACTGGTTTTTGGGTCGTCCAAAAGACATTCCAGCCGTTGGCGGAGCGATGGATT
The DNA here is from genome assembly GCF_050268505.1 of Psychrobacter sp. NPDC078409. Taxonomy (NCBI): domain Bacteria; kingdom Pseudomonadati; phylum Pseudomonadota; class Gammaproteobacteria; order Moraxellales; family Moraxellaceae; genus Psychrobacter; species Psychrobacter sp. NPDC078409. Next base: position 1,595 of record NZ_JBNNGW010000002.1, on the reverse strand, counting down.
TAGCAGTTGGTGCCAAAAAAGTTTACGTCATTATGGATCACGTTAGCAAAAATGGCGAACCCAAAATCGTTGAAAACCTAAACTTGCCTATTACTGGCGAAAAATGCGTCAATCGGATTTATACAGATCTAGCGGTGATTGATATCACTGAGCAAGGGTTGGTGGTGCGTGACATGGTTGATGGATTGACCTTTGATGAATTGCAATCAAAAACAGGCGCTACATTGCAACAGCCATAACCTAAAGAACAACCCGTAACACGCTATTATCAGTACAGCGCTTAACCATCAAGAAGGGATTTCATGATGAAAAAAATATTATCTCTAGCAATCATCAAGGGCATTTTGCCCATTATAAATGATGATACTAATGATATTGCATCAGCCTTGAATAATAAGGCAGGTGCTCTATGACATTTTTAGTCAAGCTCAGCGTCTTAATCTCTAGATTATGCCAGTTTATCGGTGGGGTGAGTCTCATCATCATCGTCCTAACCACCATGCTCGACGTCGTCGCACGCTACATATTCAAACTCACCGGTGGTGAGTTTGGCTTTACCGTCAAAGGCAGTGTAGAGATTGTCTCCTACTTTATGCTATTTGCATTGTTAGCTGCCTTTGCTGCGTTTGTCGAACGCTCACAAATCATCGTCGACGTCTTCACCCAGAAAATGCCCCAGTCTATCAAAGGCTACCTCATGGGTATCTTTATGATGGGCTTTTTTATCATTGGCATCGTCTTCTCATGGGGACTCTACGAGAGCGCCATTGACGCCTTAGAGTATGGCAAAGTCACCCAAGACCTTCGAATATCTATGATGCCTATCTATATGGTTAGTGCATTCTTAAGCATCCTACTCGCCATTCGCTCATTGATCGAATCCATCAACATCTTTAAGACAGGCGAATTCTTTGACGCCGAGGAGACAGGCGCATGAGTCCAGAAATTATCGGTGCGATTGGCCTAGTGGTCATGATCTTGCTTGTCGTCCTACGAGTACCTGTTGCACTTGCCATGTTAGGGGTAGGCTTAGTCGGTTTCGGTGCGGTTACTGCGCCTAGTGGTGCTCTGCAAATGCTCAAAGACATCCCAGTCGATGTCTTAGCAAAGTATGACTTTAGTGCCATTCCCTTATTTATTCTTATGGGCGTGTTTGCGACTCACTCCGGCATGGCAGGTAAACTCTTTGAAGCCACCCGAACCATATTTGGCGGAGTAAGGGGGAGTCTTGGTATTGCAGGCATTGGTTCATCCGGTATCTTTGCCTCTATCTCAGGCTCATCACTCGCCACTGCCTCTACCATGACCAAAGTGGCCTTACCGCAAATGGAGAAGTATGGCTATCAGCCAGGCTTTGCCTGCGGTATCTTAGCCGCTGGTGGTACGCTTGGTATTATGATTCCACCCAGTATTGCGCTACTGGTCTATGCCATCTTAACTCAGCAATCAGTAGGTGATATGTTTATCGCTGGGTTCTTACCCGGTATGCTCGGTATGGTGATGTACTCACTCACGGTCATGGTGATGGTACGCTGGAAACCACACTTAGCAAAACGTGGTGAGAAAACCACGTGGAAAGCCAAGCTACTGTCACT